>CAVVAL010000025.1:0-74995 GCA_963746095.1 uncultured Actinomycetota bacterium
CACAGGACCGGGCGGTGGGGGTCTGCTGCTGCTCTACGTCCTCGTGCGCGGCGACGGCCCAGCGGACGACCTGACGATCCCCTAAACCTTCGCACCGTCGAGCTTTGGGCGACGGTTACAGGACCGTGACAATGCACTGACAGGACGACGACAACTTCTTCGTCCAATCGGGGCATGACACGAATCCCCAAGCCGCGCCGGCCGATCGTCGACAACACCGGGCCCGGGCCGGAACGGCTTCGCGGTCACCCGCCGGGCGTTGCTGGCCGCCGGCTGCGCACTGCTCCTCCCGGCCTGCGCGGAGCAGCCTTCCGCCGCCGGCAGCCGGAGCACACCGACGCCGACGCCCACCCCGACGCCCGTCGCCCACCCCGTCGCCGACGCCGACCCCGATGGGCCCGCTACTGCAGCCGCAGTACCAGCTCCCTCCGGGGCCGAAGACGATCGCGCTCACCCTCGACGACGGACCCGACGGCCGCTGGACCCCGCAGCTCCTGCAGCTCCTGCGCCAGCACAAGGTGAAGGCCACGTTCTTCATGCTCGGCATCCAGGCCGCCGGCCACCCCGACCTGGTCCGCGCGGTCGTCGCCGACGGGCACCAGCTCGCCACCCACACCTGGTCCCACCAGAACCTCGCCAAGCTCGCGCCGGCCGCCGTCCGGAACCAGATCGAACGCGGCCTCGACGCCGTCACCACGGCCGCCGGAGGGGAGGAGCCCAGCCTCTTCCGCGCGCCGTACGGCGCCTGGTCGCCCAGCGTCCTGACCGCCTGCCAGGCGCTCGGCCAGCGGCCGCTCGGCTGGTCGGTCGACCCGCGTGACTGGGCTCGACCGGGGGCGGGCCGGATCGTCCACCGGGTGCTCTCCCACACCGGGAGCGGCTCGATCATCCTCGCCCACGACGGCGGCGGTGACCGATCCCAGACCGTGTCCGCCCTGCGCACCGTCCTTCCCCGGCTGCTCGCCGGGGGCTACCACTTCGCGGCGCTGTGAACCGCCGCCGGACCAGGAGCGTCCCCATGACCGAGCCGGCCACGGTCCGCGCGGAGAAACGGCCGTACGAGGCGGTCCACTCTCGACCCAAGCGCCGCCGCTGGCTCGTCCTCGTCGCCGGCCTGCTCGTCGTCATGTCGGTGGGGACGCTGATCGGCCTGCGGGTGCTCGACGCCCGCTACGAGGGCGCCGTCCAGCGGCAGGACCTGCTCGGCCCGGTGGTGCGGGCGTCCCGCGAGGCCGATCCGCCGCGGGCGACCGGGCCGCTGACGTTCCTCATCATCGGTTCGGACAGCCGGGCCGGCGACAACGCCAACCCCAACACCCCGGACGGCAACGTCGCGGCCATCGGCGGCCAGCGCAGCGACACGATCATGCTGATCCACGTGCCGAAGTCCACCGACCGCGCCTACGTGATCTCGATACCCCGGGACACCTACCTGCCGATCGCCGACAAGAACGGCCGGCCGGCGGACCGGAACAAGATCAACGCGGCGTACTCCTGGGGCGGTGCGCCGCGCCTGGTGCAGACGCTGAACAACTACACCGGCGGCCGCATCGACTACCCGATCATCGTCGACTTCTCCGCGATCCGGCAGCTGACCGACCTGGTCGGCGGGGTCGACGTGGTGGTCGACCGGACCAGCTACGACCCGTACCGGTTCCTGCCGGCGAACAGCCGCTACCCCGTGACGCCGTGTCGGGACACCCACGGGCGGCGCCAGCGCTGCGTCACGTTCAAGGCCGGGACCCTGCACCTCGACGGGCAGCTCGCGGAGTACTACGTACGCCAGCGCGAGGGGCTGCCGAGCGGTGACTTCGACCGGGTCAAGCGGCAGCAGCAGTACCTGCGGGCGCTGCTCACCAAGCTCACCGTTGGCGACATGATCACCAACCCGGTGAAGTTCGACAAGCTGTTCCGCACGGCGCTCGGCGCGCTCACCGTGGACAACACCATGCCGGTGCGCAGCCTCGCCTTCACGCTCAAGGGGCTGCGGCCGGCCGACCTGACGTTCCTGACGCTGCCGATCCGCGACACGGCCACGATCCCGGGCGTGGGCTGGGTCGCGCGGCCGGATCCCGCGGCCGCGCGGGAGCTGTTCGCGGCGATGAAGGCGGACACCCTGGACCAGTACGTGGCCCGGCATCCGGTCAACGACGTCAGCCACGGCGCCTACACCCCCTCGCGGCTGTGGGCGACATCTTCTCGGTCATAGCCGAGAAAATGTCGCCCAAAGCGCGTGACGGGGCCGGGGCGTGACGGCGGGGCTTGCGTAGGCTGGGTCCGTCCTAGAAGGAGGAATCCGATGCTGGATCCGGAGCTGCGCCGGCCCCGCTACCGGTTGTTCGACGACGTCGAGGACGTGCGGCTCGGCCTCGTCGGCGACGTGCGCGGACTCTTCATCGGCAGCACCGACCTCAAGTCCTGGTTCGACGATGACGACGAGACGATGCCGCAGGTCTCGTTCGACGTGCTCGGGCTGGTGCCGGATCCGCCGTTGCAGGCAGCGCTCGACGCCGCCGGCGGCGCGACCGTCGAACTCGGCGAGGTGTCGGTGGAGATCCTGGCCGACGACGGCGAGATGATCGGCTTCTACCAACTGCTCGCCGTCGAGCTGGAACGGAGCTGGCGGACCGCCGACGGGATCCTGCACGCCTCCCTCAGCGGCAGCGTCCCCGGGATGGTTCCCGACCTCGACGCCGAGCAGGTCTGGGAAATCTGGCGCGCAGGGCCGCCGGCGAGTGCCAACGGCTGGGCGGAACTGCCGGTGGGCCGGCGCGACGCCTGGCTCGAAGTGGTCAGCAACTACCGGCCGAACGATCGGCTCCGCCGTGGCGTCCACGGCACCGACCCGTCCGGGCGGCCGCAGGTCGTTCTCGACGGGCGCCACGTCACCGATCTGGCGAGCTTCTTCTGCGCGATCGGCGAGGCCGTGAACGGTCCGGGCGGGTACTTCGGCTCGAACCCGATGGCGCTCGCGGACTGTCTCGGCGGCGGGTGGGGCATCGACGGCCCGTTCACCCTCGTCTGGGAGCACGCGGGCGTGGCGCGGGCGCACCTCGCCGACCCGGCGTACCTGGACATGCTGCTGGGCGTCTTCGGGCAGGCCAACACCGACGTGATCTTCCGCTAGCCAGCGCCGCACGCTCCCGCCGGCCCGATACGACTTCGGGCGACATCTTCTCGGCCATAGCCGGGAAGATGCCGCCCAAAGCGGAGCACTCAGCGCAGTTCAGCAGATCACCACTCGCCGTAGCCGATCCGGGAACGGCCGCTCAGCACCCCGTCCTTACCCGGGTAGAGCCACATCTTGCCGTCCGCGTCGACCACGAGCACGTCGGGGTCGGCGTCGCGGTTGAACTTGCCGGCGGTGATGTGGTTCAGCTTGCCGAAGCCGGCGGTGCCGCGCTGGACGCGCGCGCCCAGCTTGCTGCCCGCGAGACCCGGGTAGATCTACAGGAGCCCGGTCGCGTCCGCGACCGCGAGCAGGTCGTCGAAACCGTCGTCGTTGAAGTCGCCGGCGGACAGCTCGCTCATGCCGTTCCAGCCGCCGGAGCCGATCTCGATCCGTGCCTTCAACTTGCCGTCGCCAACGCCGGGGTAGAGGAAGAGCTTCCCGTAGTGTCCTGGGACGCGACGATGTCGTCGATGCCGTCGCGGTTGAAGTCGCCGCCAGCGAGCCGGCTCATGCCGTTCCAGCCGCCGGGGCCGATCTCGATCCGTGCGCCCAGCTTTCCGGTGGCCGAGCCCGGGTAGAGGTACAGCTTGCCGGTGGTCGTCTGGATGGCGACCACGTCGTGGAACGCGTCGCCGTTGAGCCGGGCCGAGGTGACCCAGCCCATGCCGTTCCAGCCGCCGGAGCCGATCTCGATCCGGTTGCCGAACACGCCGCCGGCCAGCGTGCCGGGGTAGAGGTGCAGCTTGCCGGTCGCCGGGTCGACCGCGATCAGGTCGTCGTACTCGTCCGCGTTGAACTTGCCGCCCTCGACCTTCATCCACGAGACGGTCTTGACGCAGTCGCTCCGCACGCTGAGCGGGCGGGTGGTCACCACGGGGTTGGGCTTGTCGACGAGCCAGGTGGCGTTCTCGGCGTAACCGCAGGCCCGGTCGTACGGTTGGCCGCGTCGTCGTTGGCCGCCCACAGCCCTGAGCTGAGGTGCCGCAGGTACCGGCCCTGCGCGCTCTTGGCCTCAAGGGAGACCCCGGTGCCGGTGAGCCCCTTCTTCGCGCACCAGGTGGCGGCGTTCTTGAATTCGGCGCTGCCGTCGTTCGGCGAGAGCTGCACCCGGTTGGCGGTGTGCCGCAGGTAGAAGCCGGGCTTGGTGGTCGACTCCAGCGAGTGGCATTTCGGGTCGGCCAGGCCGATGGTCGACCTTCCACGTCGCGTGGGTCACCGTCACGGACGGCTTGTCCACCGGGTCCGCGGTCACGATCTTGGCGTTGCCACCGGCGGACTGGACGAACCAGCCCTTGGCGCCGGCGGTCGTGGTGCGCAGCGTCTGGTAGATCGCGTTCCTTATGCCCGGTGCGGAGGAAATAGTCCACATCGGAGTCACTGCCGGCGAGCGCGGTCGCGGCGGCGGCCGCGAGGGCCGGGTGCATCATGCTCTTCTCCGCCGCGGCCTGGATTTTCCGAGCCTCCACGCGGTCCTCGTCGGCCTTCGCCTTCATCTCGATCGCGGTGTCCCGCTTGTTCGCGGCGTAGATCTCGGTGTTGATGAAGGCTTCCAGACGGCCGGGTCGGAGCTGCGCAGCGCGTTCTCCGCCGCCGAGTTCACCTCGGTGCCGGTTGTAGTCGGTGCGGTTCCAGATCAGCCGGACGAAGTTCTCGTCCGAGAGCACGAGCACGTCCTCGCCGGCCACCAGGCCGATGACCGCGGCGGCCCGGGACTTGGCGTCACGAGCGGCCTGCGCGGCCTTCTGCGCCTCCGTCGCCTGCGTGTCCCGCTCGATGGCCTCCTGCTGGTCGCGCTCGTGCGCGGTGCGGATGCCGGTGTCGATGAACTCCTTCTGCGCCTCGGCGGAGGCACCGAAGGCGGCCAGCGCGGCCTCCTTCACCCGGGCGCCGGTGGCCTGCTGCCAGAGGGCGTGGATGAAGTCCCGGTCGCTCATCACGAGCATCTCGGGGGTCGGCGTGAGGCCGATCGTGGCGGCGGCGCGCTGCTTGGCCTCACGCTTGAGCCGGGCCTCGGCGGCGTCCCGGACCTCGTTTTCCTTGTCCCGTGCGTGGGCCGCGTAGATGCCGGTGCGGATGAAGGCCGTGGCCGCGTCCGCGCCGGCCTCGTGCGCGGCGAGCGCGTCGGCCTGGACCTCCGGCTTGCCGGCCGCACGCTTCCAGATCTCGAACACGAAGTTGAGGTCGGCGAGGATGATCAGGTCCTCACCGGCGACGATGCCGAGCACCGCGGCCGCCTTGACCTTCTCCTCGGCGGTCGCCTCGGGCAGCTCCTCCGGCTCCGGCTCTTCCTCGTCGTCGATCACGTCGACGACCTCGCCCACGTCGCCCGCGGTGTCGAAGGCGGCGTACGCCGTCGTCGGGGCGAGCGTTCCGGCCAGGACCGTCGCCATCGCGACCGCGACAGCGCCTCGCCTGAAGGCCGCCAGCGTGCGCTGCCGACCTAAGTTTCTTTCCTGCATGGTGTGGTGCGCCTTTCGTTCATTTCAGTGGAGGTTTCGGGCATGCGACAACCAGGAATGCGCATGCCACAGTTGTGAGGACTCTCGTGTCCCCACCAGGGTCAATCCGTTCGGGGTTCCCATCCCGCGGTCAGGTCCGCACAGACGACGGCTATCGAGCCGCTGATCATCTGTATCTCGTGGCTGCAGCCGAATTCGTGCGGCAGCACCTCGTCGAGTTGTACGTCGCCCAGCCTTCTGGTGCCAAGAACGGGCGGGTACTGGAATTCCAGTCCAGGGCTCGCGCCGATCCGGACATCGACCACGTCCGTGTACCTGATACGCAGCCTTTCTGGCGCGACCTCGTTGAACTCGAACAGCGCGTCGACGGAGACGCTGCCGGCCGAGTCCGTCACGTTGAACGAGACCAGCTTGAGGTCCTTCACACAACGCTCGGAGTAGAAGTCGTAGTGGTCCGTGTCGGTCGCGTAGGCGCGAGCGCCCGGCGGCAACGTGTCGGCCACAGCTTCGAGGTGATCGAGGTACGGGTTCGGATCGAGGGAGAAACCGGTGCCGGTGTCCTCCACCTTGACGAACTTCATCAGCACGGACCCGTCGACAGCTCGGGGTGCTTCCACTT
Organism: uncultured Actinomycetota bacterium; assembly: GCA_963746095.1. Classification (GTDB taxonomy): domain Bacteria; phylum Actinomycetota; class Actinomycetes; order Mycobacteriales; family Cryptosporangiaceae; genus CAVVAL01. The sequence goes on from CAVVAL010000025.1 coordinate 6,251, forward strand.
GTTGCCGCTGATGTCATCGCCCGGCTTGATGATCTGCGCCCGGCGCAACCAGTCCACCGAGTAGCCCTTCAGTACCGACTCCAACTCCACCGGCGGATCAGACGGAATCGGCAGTCCGTGCTTGGAGAACCATCCATTCGCGCCGAAGAATCCCCACTCTACGCCCTTGTGATAGACGTGGATCTCAAAACTCGCCTGACCGCCTCGTGACGTGAAGGGGTCAATTCGTCCGGTGAAGTCGTGGTAGAACCGGAGCGGGCTTTGGGTCCCTGCGCGAAGCGTACGGGCTGAGCGGCCGGACCATTGGCCTTCGTCCACAAGCCGCTGGGCTGCACCTTGGCGGACCCACCCGGCACGATCTTGCAGGCATCCTTCACCGCATCCAGCAATTCCTGACGCTTGTCGATCTTCTTCTGCGCGTCGCTGATCATGTCCAGGAATTTGCCGACCTTCGGGACGACCTTCGCGATCGCCTTGATGGCCCCGCCGATCTTCGTCCACGGGATCAATCCGATGATGGTCCAGAAGCAAGCCTCGACGTCACCTTCGGTGAAGCAGGCCTTGATGTCGTCGAGCCCAAGCGCCCGGCGAGCATGTCGGCGCCGTTCTCCTTGAGGAAATCGAGGATCCCGGCCGACGCGGCCGTGCCGAGGTCGTCATGTAGTCCTGGATGCACGCGCTGGTCGGCGTCGTCGCCGCAGAGGAACTCCGCGTCGTTGTTGTCAGCGCCGTCCCGCCGTTCGCCTATCTTGCCGGCCTTCTCCTTCTGCGCGGCCAATCGTCGGCGCGCGCCTTGGCCTCGGCCCGCTCGTAGGCCTTCTCCGCGTCGGTCGCCGACTTGAGCGCGTTCTTCGCGGCGGTCGATGCGGCCTCGGCGTGCTTCTGGGCGTTGACCGCGGCCGGTCTCGGCCTTGGCGGCGTCGGCCTCGGCGGCGCTGGCGGCACCCCGGGCCGCGGCCGCGTCGGCTCTCGGCTGGGCGGCCGCGCCCCGGGCCGCGGCCGCGTCGTTCTCGGCGGCGCTGGCGGCGCGGCCGGCGATCGCCGCGTCGTTGCTCGCGTTGTTGGCGGCGCTGCGGGCCAGGATGGCGTCCTGGCGTGCTTGGGCGTCGGCCTGGCTGGCGCGGGCACCGGCGGCACGGGCTTCGGCGCCGTCGATCGCCGCCGCGGCGGCGGCCTTTTGGGCCTCGGCGGCGGATTCGCCGCGTCGGCGGCGGACTCGGCGCGGCTGCGGCTGCCTGGTAGGCGGGTTTGACCTCGTCGTTGGCCGCGGCTGCGGCGCGGCGGCGGCCGGCTCGCGGCGGTGACCGCTTCCGCGGCACGGGCCTGAGCGGCTTGGCCTGCTCGGCGCCGACCTTCTTGGCCTGTTCGGCGACCTCGGTGACGAAGTCGGCGTCCAGGTCGGTGCCGGTGAACGGGGCAACGATCGTGATGGCGGTGTTCGCCGGGTCGGCGATGCCCGCCGCGGACTGCCGGGCCGACCTCGCGGCACGGACGGCGGCCGTGGCCTGGGTCGCGGCGGAGACGGCCTCGGCGTTGGCCGCGTCGGCTTCGTCCTTGGTGCGGCCGGCGGCGCGGAACGCCGCCGCGGCTTCCTGCGCGGCGTCCTCGGCGAGCCGGACCGCGGCGCGGCTGGCTTCGGCGGCCTTGGCCTGCTGCGACGGTGGCCTTCGGCGGCGGCCGCGTTGGACAGGGTCGCCTCGTGGTGCGTGGTCGCGGCTTCCCGTTCGGCGTTGGACGCCGCGACGTTCGCCCGCGCGGCGGCGGCGTAGTGCCTCGTTCGCGGCGGCCCTGGCCCGTGCGGCCGCGGCGGTGGCCTCGGTGGCGGCGGCGCGGGCGTTCGCGGCGGCGCCGGTGGCGGTGTTCGCCGCGGACCGGGCGCCGGTCGCCGCGCCTCGCGCCGTGGCGGCCTCCTGCTTGGCCTGCAACGCGGCCGCGGTCGCCTCACCGGCGGCGTCGCCGGCGCCGGCGTGGGCGGCCCAGGCCTCGGTCTTCGCTGCCTTGGCGTCGGCGACCCGCTGCGCCTTCTCCGCGGCGAGTGCTCGGTCACGGGCGCCGGCGGCGTCGCGTTCGAAGCCTTCCGCGCGGCCGCGGGCGCTGCTGGCGGTGCCTTCGTGCCGTTCGGCGTTCTCGCGGGCGCTCTGGGCGACTCCGGCGAGGTATTGGGCCTGACCGCGTGCGGAGCGGGCTATCGCGGCCTGGGACTCCGCGCGGGCCCGTGCGGACGCGGCGATGGCGCGTTCGGCCTCGGCGCGCTGGCGGGCGGCGGCGGCCTTGGCTGCCTCGTACTCGGCGATGACCCGCTGATCCCGGGTGCGCTTCGCCGCGGCCCAGGCGCGAGCCTCGGCGGCCTCGGCGTCCTTGCGCGCGGCCTTGGTCCGCGCCGCGGCGGTCTTGGCCGCGTCGGCCTGCTTGGCCGCCGCGGCGGCCAGCCCGGCCGCGGCCTTGGCGTGTTCCTGGGCGTACTCGCGCCACTTCTTGGCCTTCTCGGCGTGCGCCTTGGCCTTCTCCTCGGCGTTACGCGCCGCGCCGGTCGCGGCGGTCGCGTCGATCGCGTGCCGGGCCGTGGTGGCCGCACCCTGCGCCGCCTGCGCCGCGCCGGCCATGCCCTGGGCGATCACGGCCCACTCGACCCCGTAGGTCAGACCGGTCTCGACCAGAATGTTCGCCTCGACACGCGCCCGGGTGGAGGCCTGCGCCGCGGCCGCCGAGGCCTGCTCGGCGTAGCCGACCTGCCGGAGGACCTCGGCCTTGACCGCGTCGTAGGCGTTCGCCGGGTGGTTGTTGCCGGCGGTGTTCGCGGCGAGGATCTGCTCGGCCTTGCGGGCCTCGTTCCCGGCCGAGATGAGCGCGTTGGACGAGCGGCGCAGCGCCTGAACGCCGTCGCCGTGGGCGATCACCAGGTTCCGGCGGGCCGGCCGACGCCCGGGCGGCCTTCTTGCGCCAGCTCGGACAGTGCCTCGCGGCGTCGTCCTTCGCCCGCTGATCGGCCAGGTGCTTCTCCCTGGCCTCGGCGTCCTTCTTCGCCGCGGTGGCGTAGCCGCCGCCCAGGAACGCGGTGATCGCCGCGTCCCCCGCCGCGATCGCGGTCTGGGCCGCGCGGGCAACCTCGGAATCGGGCAGGTTCGCCAGCAGCTGCACCCGGGCGCGGAGCTGGTCCGCGCGGGTCTTGGCATCCGCGGTGGTCTTCGCGTCCCGGGCCTTGGCCAAGTCCGCGCCGTAGATCAGGAACGACTCACGGTCATAGTCGCTGCCCTTGAGGACCCGCTGGACCTCGGCGTTGAACACCGGGCCGCCGGTGCCGGCGAGCTTGGTGATCTTGTCCTTGTTGTCCTTCGCGGTCTTGGCCTTGCGGGCCTTCGCCTTGGCCTTCGCGGCGTCCTCGCCGGAGACCAGGAAATCCTCGACCGCCTTCGCCGTGCCCGCCGCCAGCGCGGTCTCCGCGGCGTCGCGGACCTCGACGTCCTCGGCCAGGTCCGCGATGTCCACGACCAGCGCCCGCATCCGCGGGTCACCGGTGTTGGTCACGCCGGAGGTGCCGTCCCACACCGGCTCGGCCGGGGTGAACGTCCCCGGCTCGAACGGCGCCGCGTCGGCGGGCGTCTCCTGCCGCAACCCCGCCAGCCGCCGCTCCGCGGCTTCGAGATCACGCAACGCCTGCATCGTGGCCGGCGGAAAGGTCGGATTTGGGCAGCGGCGCGGCGGCGGCGGCATCAGCGCCACCCACCACCAACGCCGCGATAACGGACGCCGCGGCTAAGGCCCGCAGCCGGCTGAGAATGATGATAAACCCCCATGAAAGCGTCGGAGAGGCTCCGACAGGACAGCGGAAGAGAACGTATAGCCCAGGTCAAGGCAGCGAGCGGCCGGCATCCGCTACTGGTGGGACCGGCCGGATCCCGGTGGAAATAGGGTCAGTTGGGTGGGTCGGTCATCTCAAGTTCGGCCGCGCGGGCCTGACCCAACAACGCGTTCCAATACCGGGCCTGCTCCGCCGCGGTCTCCCGCTCGGCGTTCCACGCCGCCTCCGTCGTCACCGACGACGCCGCGATCGACTCCCAGTTCACACTCTCCGCACCCGCCGCCGCCAACGCGATCGCCTGCCACGACACGGCCTGCGCCAACGCCACCTCCTCAGCCCGCGACCACGCCGACTTAGCCGGAGTCGACCCGTCGCCCACCTTCCGCCACGCCACCGCCGCCGACGCCCGAGCCGCCACCGCGGCCTCACCCGACGCCTCCCGGGCCGCCTTCTCCGCCGCCCGCGCGTCGATCACCAGCCGATTAATCGCCGCCCGCCAGCGCACATCACTGTCCGCGATCGCGGCCTGATGCAACTCCAGATCCAGCCGCGCCGAACTCGTCCAACCAAACGCGAAGAACTCCACCAAATCCGCGTCCGACGCCCCCGCCCGCAACGCATAAGCCGCACCCACCCGCACCTGCGCACCCGGATCCGTATCCCGCAACACCGCCACGAAATCCCGATCCGCCTGCACCAACGCCGCCGCCTGCGCCCCATCGGCCTCCCGCACCTGACGATCCCGCGCCGCCGCCTCGGCATACCCCGTCCGGGCGAACCTCTCCCGATCCGCGTCCGACCCGTTCACCGCCCGCTTCGCCGCCGCGTTCACCTCCGGCGCATACGCCACCGTGTGCGTCGCCAAAATCCGCTTCGCGTAATCCAAGTTCTGCTGAGCCCGCGCCGCCGCCCGCGCCCGCGCCGAGTCATAACCCTTGTTCAAGAACTGCGCCACCGCCGCGTCCGGCGTGCTACTCATCAACGCCAACCAGGCCGCCGCCTTCACCGTCGACTGCGGATGCCGCAACGCGATGAACCGCACGAACGCCTTGTCCGCCGCCGCCTGATCGACCGCGTCGTTGGCGCTCGCCGCCGCGATCGCCGCCGCGAACTGGTCAGGCAGCGCGGCGATCGCCACACCCGGACCCAGCAATCCGCCGGACACCACGCCGACCGTGGCCACGGTCGCCACCCACGTCTGCCTGCTCACTAAGAATCGACCCCTTGAACTGATCACCGGACAACAGCAACCCACCGGTGGCCGCGGGAGGAACGAACACATCGCGCGCGGGCACAACCGGTCCGGTTGATCGTTGTGGCCATGCTACGAAGCGGCGGGCGGTCCGGAGTACGCACGGAGCCGGCCGGCCGCCGCCATCACGTCACCGTCCTGACCTGCAAAGATGTGGCTTCAAGTGCCGGGTCGGCGGGCGGTGACCGGCAGAAACCGGCAGGTTCCAGGAGCCTGGACCGCCCTGACCGGTGAGGTCACGGAACCGGCCGGGTCAGTGCGGATCGGGGGTGTGACCGCTCGCCGCCAGCGCGGCGGTGCAGCCGGCCTCGCCGGGCAACAGGTAGACGCTCGGCGGCGACCAGACGGCGACCTTAGCGCCGTCCACCCTCACCAGCAGGCAGTCGTCGCCAGCCCGGACCGCGACGCCGATGGCGGTGCCCTCGACGGCGGTGTCCAAGTGCGGCCCGCGAGCGCCGGCGATCGAACGTTGGACCGCCGCTTCGACGGCTTTCAGGTCCTTCCGCTCGGCCGGGGTGAGCTTGGTCAGCACGGCCTTGGCCCGGTCCCAGCTCTCCGTCGGCAACTGCGGTGGCGGGGGCGGCTCGGGCACGGTCAGCGCCGGGAGGTCCGGACAGGGATCGACTCGGTGCGGCTTGTCTGAACGGTGGGAAATCGTCACGTCGTATCGGTAGCAGCGGGGGATGGCGCCGTCGGTCTGGGTCGGTTCGCCGCCGTAGCCGTCGGGCAGTGGCGTGGTGAGCCGGACCAGGAGGACGCCGTTGTCGTCGTGCGCGTCGCCGCGGGCCTCCAACACCTCGATTCGGTCGCCGTGCAGTTCGGTGGTGAGCGCGACGTGGGCGAACTCCATCGCGGTGTGGTCGTCGTACCCCCAGCGAGCGAGCCGCTGGCCCACCAGTTCGGCAGCGGCGTCGGCGCTCGCGTCGGCGGACTGGGCGGCTTCCGCCTGGCCGTACGCGCAGCCGGTCAGGGCCACGGCGGCCAGCGTCGTGGCGACGAGCGTCCGGAGCGAGCGATCAGGGGTCATGGCGCCGATCCTCTCGCCAGCGTCGAGCCGCGCACCTGAGTAGGACTGCTCAGCTTCGCGTCACGGTTCGGAGCTCACGCTGGGTCTAAGCCATGCTCGGCGCGATTCGCCCAGGTCAGCGCCGCGCTCGTGGGTCGGGTGCCGTAAAGACCAATAGTGGCCAATATTGGTCTAGACCTTGACTGGTGTAGACCAATCGGGTTGAGTGCCCTCATCCCCGGTGGTGCCTCGGGTCGGGGTGACTGGCCCTGTGTGGCGGTTCGCACTCCAGGCCGGTTCGGTCTTCGACTGTGCGGTGTGCCGCACGGAGGAGGTGGTCCACGTGTCCATGAGACGCGCGATCATGGCTTCACTCTCGGCTCTGGCGCTGGCAGGCGCGATGATGGTGCTCGCCCCGACGAACTCGGCATCGGCCGCGGACTGCGCGGCACCGTGGAACTCGTCGGCGGTCTACACCGGCAACATGACCGTCTCCCACGCCAGCCACAACTGGCGGGCGAAGTGGTGGACGCAGAACGAGGTGCCGGGCACCACCGGTGAGTGGGGCGTCTGGGCCGACCAGGGCACCTGTGGCGGCGGTCCCAACCCGACCCCGAGCACGCCTACCACATCGCCGCCGCCCACCGGTGGCGGGAAGATGGCGGCGCCCTACCTGTACCTCGGCTGGGGTGACCCGCCGAGCGCGACCTCGGTGATGTCCGCGACCGGCATCCGGCAGTTCACGATGGCGTTCATGCTCTCCGGCGGCGGCTGCTCGCCGGCCTGGGACGGCAACCGTCCGCTGACCGGCGGCGTCGACCAGAGCACGATCAACGCGATCCGGGCGGCCGGCGGCGACGTGCAGATCTCCTTCGGCGGCTGGAGCGGGAACAAGCTCGGCCCGAACTGCGCCAGCGCCAGCGCCCTGGCCGGCGCGTACCAGCAGGTCATCAACGCCTACAACCTCAAGTACATCGACATCGACATCGAGAACACCGACGAGTTCGAGAACTACACCGTCCAGGACCGCATCCTCGGCGCGCTGAAGATCGTCAAGCAGAACAACCCCGGCATCAAGACGATCGTCACGTTCGGCACCAGCACCACCGGTCCGACGTCCCACGGCATCCGCCTGATCAACCAGGCCAAGGCGCTCGGGGCGAACATCGACAACTTCACGATCATGCCGTTCGACTTCGGCGGTGGCGCGAACATGTACCAGAGCAACGTCAACGCCAGCGAGGGCCTGAAGAACGCGCTCAAGTCGGCGTTCGGCTGGTCGGACGCCACGGCGTACGCCCACATGGGCATCTCGGGCATGAACGGCCTGAGCGACCAGCAGGAGCTGACCAGCCCGCAGACCTGGACCCAGATCCGCGACTACGCCAACTCCAAGCACATCGCCCGGCTCGCGTTCTGGGCCGTCAACCGGGACCGGCCCTGCCCCGGCGGCGGCGTCGTCGCCAACTGCTCCGGCATCAGCCAGAGCAACTGGCAGTTCACCTCGATCAACGCGGGCCTCACCGGCTGAGCCAGCCGGCCGGACAGCGGGCCGCCGCCGGTGCCTCTCGCCCGGCGGCGGCCCGTCCGGTCACACGGTGAGGACGACCTTGCCGCGCGCGTGGCCCTCCCGCAGGTACCGGATCGCCTCGGGCGCCGCGCTCAGCGCAAACGTCCGGTCCAGGACCGGCGTGATCGTGCCGGCCTCGATCAGTTCGACCAGGAACGCCAGGTCGGCCGGCCGCTCCACCGACATCAGCCCGGACAGTCGCTGGCCGACGAACGGCGCCAGCACGCGCGCCCGGAGCTGACGATCCGTGCCGGCCAGCCACTTCCCGGCCGCCTCGGAACCGACGATGACCAACGTGCCGTCCGGGGTGAGCGCCCGCCGCAGTTCGCGCAACGGCCGGTTGCCGGCGGTGTCGAGGATGACGTCGTAGCGCTGGGCCCGGTCGGAGAAGTCCTCGCGGGTGTAGTCGAGGACGTGGTCGGCGCCGATCGAGCGCACGAGATCGAGCTTGGCCGTGCTGCACACCCCGGTGACCTCGGCGCCGAACGACATGGCCAGTTGGACCGCGAACGTCCCCACGCCGCCGCCCGCCCCGATGACCAGCACCTGCTGCCCGGCCCGCACCTTCCCCTTGTCACGCACGGCCTGAAGCGCGGCGATGCCGGAGGTGGGTACTGCCGCCGCCTGCTCGAACGTCAGGTTGGCCGGCTTCGGCGCCAGCCGCTCCGCGCGGACGGTCACGTACTCGGCGAACGAACCCTCGCCGGTGCCGAAGACCTCGTCGCCCGGCCGGAACTTCGTCACGTTGGCGCCGACCGCCTCGACCCGGCCCGCGAAGTCCTGCCCGACTCGGCGCTCCTTGGGCCGGCGCAGGCCGAAGCCGGCGGCGCGGACCGGGTACGGCAGGCCGGCGACGAGGTGCCACACGCCCTGGTCGACGCCGGCCGCGTGCACCCGCACCAGCACCTCGTCGGGCCCCGCGGCCGGCTGGTCCAGGTCGCTGAACTCCAGCAGGTCGGGTGAGCAGTAGGCGTCGCGAACCATGGCCTTCATCGTCGTCACGTTCCTTCAGCTGTCGGGGTACTGGAAGACCTCGTCGAGCGAGACGTTCAGCGCGCGGGCGATCTGGAACGCCATCTCGAGCGAGGGGGAGTAGCGGCCCTGCTCGATGGCGATGATGGTCTGGCGCGTGACGTCGACCTGGTCGGCCAACTGCGCCTGCGTCATCTCGCCGTTGGCGAACCGGAGCGCGCGGATCGAGTTCGTGACCTTGGTCGGCTTCACCATGGTCAGAAGCTCCGGCGGTAGGAGACGATCTTGACGACCGACGAGACGAGCGCGGCCAGCGTGAACGCCAGGTAGAGCGAGTTGGCGATCCAGAAGTAGTCGGCCTCCAGCATGGCCAGGCCCATCGAGATCACCGCGACGACGCTGACCACGTAGTAGCCGATGTACTCGCCGAACCGGTTGATCTGCCGGTCGCGCTCGTCCGTCCTGTCGGCGTCCTTGGGGGACAGGATCGCCAGCACGATGTTCCCGACGATGTTCAGGATGATCGCGCCGATGATGGCCGTCAGCAGGGGTCGCACGTACGCGATGTCCGCGGCGTCGGTGTCACCTAGCTGGCCCAGAACGGACGCGAAGTACACCACCGGCACGACGGCCGCGATCACCGCGTAGATCCACGCGCGCTTCTCTTCCGAGGTCATGACCGCTCCCATGTAAACAAAGTTTGACATGAGAAACGTAAAGCAGAGCGAACATCATGTCAAGAATTCTTGACACGCTCGGCCGAGCCTCCTCCGCGCTTTGGGCGACATCTTCGGTGCTATAGCACCGAAGATGTCGCCCAAAGGCGGGAGGGACGGCGGAGAGCGGCCGTCCACGGGCCCCCTCCCGGGCCCCGCGACGGTGTCGGCTGGGCCTCGTCCCCCTGCGCCTGCCACGTTCCACCGTCGCCCAAAGCGGGAGGTTGGGTCAGCCGTTGCCCTGGTCGGCGACGAAGGAGGCCACCCAGGAGAGCGCCGAGTTCCAGTTCACCGTGATCTCGTTGGTGGACCAGGAGTTGATGTCGTCGAGGTAGCAGAACTGGGCCAGGCAGCCCTTGAGCTTGAGCTGGGCGAGCGGGTCCTGGATGCCGGAGTTCGGGCCGCCGGCCACGGTGCCCGCCGGTGGGTGCGGCAGGGCCGGGTTGAGCTGATGGGCGTACATCCGGCTGTGCTGGTTCTGCGCGGTCACGTCGCCGTAGCCGGTCACGTAGCTGAGGTTCAGCGCGTTCCGGCCGAACAGGAAGTCCAGGCCGGTGAGCACGGCACGCTGGTACTTCCCGTTGCCGGTCAGGTCGTAGGCGTGTGCGAGGACGACCTGGTTGTTGAGGATGCTGCTGGTCGAGCCCCAGGCCCATTTCCCGTCGGCCGGCGCGTACGGCTGCCCGTAGCTCTCGCCGTTCTGGAGCGCGATCAGCCGGTCGGCGGCCGTCAGCACGGAGGCCTTCACCCGGTGCCGGTCCAGCAGCAGGTTCGGCACCGCGCTTAGGTCGAGACGGGCCAGCGCGGCGACCGAGCCCCAGTAGAAGCCGTTCGGGTCGAACACGTCCGCCCGGTGCAGCGGTGAGGCGAGCACGTCGATCCCGTACCAGTGCAGGCTGGTCGTGATGAACAGTTCGGCCGCGGCCCAGTAGAACTCGTCCTGAACGTCGGCGTCGTCGTACGGTCCGCCGCCGGACTTGCCGTCGGCGTTCGGCGCGTAGAGCGCGGGGTGCTTCTTGGCCGCCGCGTAGGACGTCTTCGCCGCCGTCAGCAGCCGGGCCGCGAAGGCCCGGTCGTACCGCTGGAACAGGCGCGCGCCCTGGGCCGCCGTGGCAGCGAGGTTGAGGGCGGCGGCGGTGGACGGCCGGTGCAGCTCCCGGAGCTTGTTGTCGGCGGCGGGGTCGAGCGGGAGTCCGGTCCAGGCGTTGTCGTGCACCTTGTGGTACGCCAGCCCCGCGTACGGCTGCCCGGTCGGGACCTGCATCTTCAGCATGAACTCGAGCTGCCAGCGGGCCTCGTCGAGGAGGTCCGGCACTCTGTTGCCACGCTCGGGCACCCGCAGCGTGCTGTCCCCGAGGGCACCGCGGTCCACGTCGCGAGTGTGCAGCGTGCGCTCGTACTCACCGAGCAGCTGGGCCACCGCGATACCCCCGTTGACCACGTATTTGCCGTGGTCGCCGGCGTCGTACCAGCCGCCCGTGACGTCCCGCTTGAAGGTGGCCGGGCAGGTCCAGTTGTCCATGAAGTCGACCGGGGCCTGGCACGGCACCGCGGTGTCGCCCTGGTTCGGGGCGACCCCGACGTGGCCGGCCGCGCGTCCATAGCCGGGCGCGATCGCGTCGAGGATCTCGATGCCGCTGCGGTTGGTGTAGAAGAAGGTCTTCGAGTCCTGCCGAAGTTGCTGGTAGGCCGCCTTGGACAGGTCGAACGGGTGGCTGGTCTCGCCGTCGGCGCGCAGCGTGTAGCCGGTGCCGGCGGTGCGGAAGCCGCTGAAGTCGATCGTGTGCACGTTCTGCCCGGAGCTGGCGTCGATGCCCCGCGGCGTCGTCCGGCCGGCCCGCACGACACGGCCGGACGACGCGGCGAGTTCCCAGTCCACCGGCGTGGTGGCGCTGGTCACCAGGGTGGCCGCCTTGGGCCCGTACGGTAGGTAGCCGACCTGGTTCACGCGGACTCGCGGCCCGGTGTCCGGCTCGTACGGTGGCGCCGCCTTCCCGCCCCGCAGGCTCACGTCGTCGATGCAGAACGTGAACGCGCCCTTCCCGCCGACCTGGAACGCGACCTGACCGTCGGCGAACGACACCGGCGAGGTGCCGGTGAAGCGGTAGGTCTGGAGCGCGGTGCCGATGGCCGGCGAGCCGGACACCGCCTGCTCGAAGGCGCCCGAGCCGTGCTGGAAGATTGCCTTGACCGTGACGTTCACCGAGGCCTTGGCCTTGAACGACAGCGCATACGGCTCGCCGGCCACGCCCGGCAGGTTGCCGAGCACGATCGCGGCGTTCCACGGATTCGCCGCGCCGGCCACGGTGTCGACGCAGAGCGCCCCGTCCACCAGCCTGGTCGAGCCGGCGGCCACGCCGTAGCTGGTCCACGGCGGGATGCCGCCGTCGAACGTGCCGTTGCCGATCTGCTCGACATCGTCGGCGGCGGCCGGCAGCGGGACCGCGGCGGCCCCGGTGGCGGCCAGCACGGCGATCGCGGCGACCGTGGCGAGTAAGCGGTGCATCGATTCTCCTCGGGCGTGGGGACGATGAAGTCAGTGCTGGTCAGGTGCCGTCGATGAGGCGGATGGCGAGGTCGGGGTTGAACGTGCCGGCGGGCGTGTTCGGCGCGATGCCGCAGGGTCCGTCGGAGGAGCCCGGCGTCTTGATCCACAGCTGCAGCTCCGGTCCGCCGCCGACCCGTGCGGTGAGGCCGAGCCGCCGGCCGGGCGGGTTGCACCATTGGCCGTTGTGGCCGTTGGCGTTGCGGCTGGTGTCGACCACGAACGGCCGGGTGTAGCCGCGGCTGGAGAGTCCACTGTTGACGGAGTTGCCGTAGCTCACCGACTGCGACGTGGTGTAGAAGTTCGAGACGTTGATCGCGAAGCCTCGGAGGTTGGCCACACCGGCGGCGTGCAGCCGGCCGGCCATGGTGCTGGCGGCGACCCAGCCGAAGTTGCCGGCGTCGAGGTAGGCGTAGGTGTTCGGCGCGCGGTCGCGGAACTGCTGGGTGGCGAACGTGAGCAGGCGTTGCGGGTGGCGATGGCGGCCGCGTCCATGCAGTCGAAGTCGGCCAGCGAGTCGGGCTCGATGATCACGATCGCCGGCCGGGTACCGATCGCGGAGGCGAACGCGGCGATCCAGGTGCGGTAGGCCTCCGGGCTGCCGGCGCCGCCGCCCGAGTGCTCGCCGCAGGCGTCCCGACCGGGCAGGTTGTAGGCCACCAGGACCGGCGCCTTGTCCGCGTTGTCGGCCCGCCCGACGAAGGCGACCGACAGCGGTGCCGATGCTGGCCACGTTGCCGAACCACTTCGCGATCGGCTTGCTACCGATCGAGGCCTGGATCCGGGCGGCCCTGGAGTCGTTCGGGTTGTTCCGCACCCAGGTGGCCGGCACGGAGTCGGGGTCGGCGAAGAAGCCGCTGGTCAGGCTGATCGGGCTGGCGGCCATGGCGGGTTCGGCCGGTGCGATCAGGCAGAGGGCGAGGGCAGTCGCGGTGGCGAGCGCGATCCGGGCACGGCGCATGGGAACCTCCCTGGGTAGGTCTGGCCGCCGCCGGTCGCCGGCAGTGGTCGAGAGCGGGGCGGGACAGCCTCAGGCACGGACGGCCAGGGCGTGTGGGGGCACCTCGGCGACGAGCGGCTCCTCGGCGATCCACCGGGTGAGCTCGTCGAGGGTGAGGTCGGTGAGGCGGAAGACCTCGGAGCCGAGCGAGCCGGCGATGTGCGGGGTGAGCACCACGTTGGGCATGCTCCGCAGCGGGTGGTCGGGCGGCAGCGGCTCCGGCTCGGTGACATCGAGGATGGCGAACAGCCGGCCCGACCGGCACTCGGCCGTGAGCGCCTTGTGGTCGATGATGCCGCCGCGTGCGGTGTTGATGATCGTCGCGTGGTCGGGAAGCAGCGCTAGCTCTCCGACGCCGAGCAGGTGCCGGGTGCTGGGCAGGTCGGGCGCGTGCAACGACAGGATCTCGCTCCGCGGCAGCAGGTCGTACAGGTCCGTCAGGATCGCCCCGGCCGCCCGGACGTCGAACTGCTCGGCGTACGGATCGGCGACGTAGCAGGTGGTATCGAACTGGGCGAGCAGGTCGACGACCCGGCGCCCGATCCGCGAGTAGCCGATGACGCCGACCGAGCGGCGGTAGTTGGACAGGTGGCCGAACCCGTCGCGGTCACCCCATCCCGACGGCGCCGCCCCGGTCCGGGCGCCGAAGAACGGTGCCTTCTTGGCGGCGAAGAGGATCGCGGCCAGCGTGTACTCGGCCACCGGGATGGCGTTCGCCTCCGCGGCGCTGGTCACCTGGATCTTCCGTTCCCAGACCTCGTCGGTGATCAGGGCGCGGACGCTGCCGGCGCTGTGGAAGACGACCTTGAGGTCCGGCGCGGCGTCGAGCCGTTCCGTGGTCAGCGTCGGCGCGCCCCAGGAGGTGATGAGGACTTCGACGGAGGCCAGTCGGGCGCGCGCCGCCCTCGAGTCCAGCTCGTCGATCCAGACCGGGTCGGTCAGGGTGACGAGCTGCCGGAGCCGTTCGAGCCTCGCCGGGTCGAAGTGGGCGCGGAATGACTTCCGGTCCATCACGATGAGCGCTTCGGGCTTTGTCCTGGTCGGCAACGGTCCTCCTCACGAAACATTGGGGTAACCATCGATAGTCTGGTGAGGTCAGCCAGGCCAGAGCGCGGTCTGATCCGAACGGAACCGTTCACGATCGAACAGCGAAACGGGGGTCGTGGATGCCGCCGGACCGCCCGTTCAACCTCCAGCGCCGCGAGCGCCTGATGGAGGAGCTGCTCCGCCACGGCGCGGTGCGAGTGCGCGAGCTGGCTCCGCTCCTCGGCGTCAGCGAGCTCACGGTGCGCCGGGACATCACCGCCCTCGCTGACCAGAACCTGCTGACCAAGGTGCACGGCGGAGCGACGCTGCCGACCCGGCTCGGCCCGGCCGCGCGGCGCCCATCCGGCGAGCCGACCCGGTTCACCGTCGGCATGGTCGTGCCGTCCCTGGACTACTACTGGCCGCAGATCGTCGCGGGTGCCCGGAAGGCCGCCGGCCTGCTGGGCGTCAGCATCAAGCTGCGCGGCTCGAGCTACGACCCGGCGGAGGACCGCCGTCAGATCACCCGGCTGATCGACGGCGGGCAGGTCCAGGGGCTGCTGCTCGCGCCGAACCTGGAGGACGGGGACGTCGAGGAGACGGTCGGTTGGATCGGCGCCCTACCGGTCCCGGCCATCCTGGTCGAGCGGCTCCCACCGCGCTGGACGCCGACGCCACGCCAACTCGACTGGGTCCGCAGCGACCATTTCCTCGGCCTCGAGATGGCCGTGCGGCACCTGCGGCAGCACGGCCACCAGCGGATCGGGCTCGTGCTGTGCCGGGACAGCCCAACGTCCGCTCACCTCGAGCGCGGCTGGACGTCGGTGTGCGCCGAGGTGCACCTACCCGATGACCTGGTGTTTCGCGAGTCCGTGCGGTGGGAGGCGCCCGGCCACGACGAGATCATCGCGGACATCCTGGCGCGCTGCCGGAGCGCCAGGGCGACCGCCCTCATCGTGCACAGCGACCACGACGCGTTGTCGGTGGCGCGGTTCTGCCGCGAACGCGGGGTCGCCGTCCCGGACCAGCTCGCCCTGGTGTCCTACGACGACGAGACCGCGCGCCTGGCCGAGCCCGCGCTGACCTCGGTGCGGCCGCCCAAGAACCACGTCGGCCGGGTCGCGGTCGAGCTGCTGGTCTCTCGCCTGATGGAGGGTCGGCACCGTCCCTCCCAGCGCGTGCTGGTCGCCCCTGAGCTGGTCATTCGCGACTCATCCGTACGGCGGCAGCGTCAGCTGTGACAGCGTGCCGTCCGGCCAACGGATCGTGACGTCGTTGGCGGTGATGGTCACGGTGGGGAGTTCGTCCATGGCTGGCGTGCCGGCGAGGATCACGGCGGCGACGTAGACCTGGCCGGGTTCCGGAGTCGTTGCCGTGCGGAGTACCGGGATCGCGGTGTGTTCTCCCAGCGGCGAGGTGCCGTCCTCGCGGTGGATCGACGCGCTGGCGAAGCCGGCCAGGCCGGTCAGGCTGGAGGTGAGCCGGTCGCCGACCACCTCGGCGTGCGGCGGCTCGGCGTTGGCGGTTGGCTTCGTACCCTGGGTGACCGGCCAGCCGCTGAACTCCAGCACGGCGCCATCGCCCAGCACCGCGGAATCGACCCGGGCGGCCCGCACCTCGACCGCACCTCGGATCACCGAACCCATCGTGATCACCGGCCCCGGCCGCACGGTGCCCGCCCGGCCTGCGGCGTGATCGGGACCGGGGTCCTCCTCGACGGCCACCCAGTGCGCGTGCGCCCGGGACACGGCCACGCCGATGCCGTCGGACTCCGCACAGCTCAGCAACGTGAAACCGTTGCGGTGGCTCGCATTCCCGGCGTCGTCGATGATCGCCACGGAGTTGTCCGGCGGATTCGCGACGGCCGGTCCCGTCAGCGGCGGAATCGTGGCCGTGGAGTAGCCCAGCCGCGCGTAGAGCGGCGCGTCCGACTTCGGGTCACCGGGGGTGGCGCGATCGGTGCCGTGGTTCACGACCCGGACCATCCCGTCCCGCTGGGTGCCGCTGACCAGCCAGCCCGGTACGGCCAGCGCGGCTGAGGTGTCGCCCCGCTCGACCGGCAGCGGTTCCTCCACGGCTGTCCACACCGGATGGTCGGCCGGTAGCGCGAGCCCGAGCATGCCCTTGGAGGCCCAGTACGGGGAACCGGGGCCCGAGTACGACTGGGCCATCGCCGGCCACGCGTGGTGCCAGCCGAGCGACAGCAGCCCGCGTTCGTCCGGGGCGCCGTGTGCGGCGAAGTGGCCGAGCATGCCGCTGCACACCCGCCGGATCGTGCCGGGGGAGAGGTTCGTCGCGCCCGTCAGGGCGCCCATCCAGAACGGCGCCGCGGCGGCGAACCGGTACGTGAGGCTCCGCCCCTGCAGCAGCGGCGACCCGTCGCCGCCGATCAGCAGGACCGCGTCGTCGAGAAACTGGGCGAGCCTGTCCCGCCACAGCAGGCGCAGGTCCTCGGTGCAGAGCTCGCCGGCGAACTCGGCCCAGAGCAGCGGGTACAGGTGCAGGGCCCAGCCGTTGTAGTGGTCGTAGGAGCGGGTCGGCCCGTCGGCGTACCAGCCGCCGTCGCGGTACAGCGACGCGTGCAGCGCCAGCGCCCCGTCGATATCCTCGGCCGACCACGGCCCGCCCACCGACCGCAGGAAGGTCTCGGTGACGAGCTGGAACCACACCCAGTTGTTCGGGAAGTAGTCCTGCCCGACGGCCGTGCCGAGCCAGGCCACCACCTGCTCCTGATCGCGGGAGTCCAGCCGGTCCCAGAGCCACGGCCGGGTCAGCTGCAGTCCCAGCGCGATCGAGGCGGCCTCCACCTTGGCCTGATCCAGCTGGTCCGGCCGCGGCCACGCGTTCGGCGAGCCGGGATCGGTGCCCGACCGAAGCCCGTCCGCGTACCACTGCGCGAACCCGTGCGGGTCGACTCCCGACTCGCCCCGCAGCCGGAACGCGGCCAGCAGGAACGTCCGGGCGAATCCCTCCAGCGCGTCGCTGTCCCGGCCGAACGCACTCGGTGGGCCGGGCAGGTCGATGCGGGCGTGGTCGGCGGAGGCGAACGGCCGCAGCGCGAGCAGCATCCGGTCTGCGGCCTCGGCCCAGTGCGCCCGCGTGCTGCCGGTGAACGGGGAAATCCGCCGGTCGTCGATCGCCATGGAGGCCTTCCTGGTCGACGCTGGTCGTCACCACCGTATTGACCCGCTCCACCAGGGCGCCCACCGCCGGGCTGCCGAGTGCGCTCGACGCGCGTAGTACGACGTCTTCGGGGCTGGCGCAGGGAATATCACCCAAATGCGTCGGGTGGGCCAGAGTCAGCGACAAATGGCGCGGCAAGCCGGGAGAACTCGACGGATCTCGCCATACGACAGCGCCAGGTCGCACGCCGTAGGGCATATCACGCAGAGCAATCCAAACCACCTGTTCGGGGCCTGTTACGGCAGCTCTAGCCCCCGGATTTCGGTGCCGTGCAGAGACGTCGAGATAGTTATTCGGAAAACGTTGCGGCCGTACGTCTATGCAATCTATCGTCACCTGGCATGGCCAGTTGGCGTGATGTCGCAAGGCGCGCGAAGCGCACGGTGAGGAACGTTCGAGTCAGGGGCCGCGATCTGTCGCCGCGTACCCAGACCTCCCGCGACGAGTGGGAAAAGGATGCGCAGGAAGGCGAGTTCCGCTTCCACAAGCGCGATCGTTGGCGGCAGACCAGCGATTTCATGGCGCAGACCGATCGGGTGTTCCGCCACTTCGGATTCGCTCCGGACGAGTACGCGGGTAGGACGGTCGTCGACGTCGGAGCGGGCAGCATGCTCCGCACCAAATTCTTCGAGGGCGCGCACCTGGTGGTGATCGAGCCGCTGGCTGATCGGTTCCTGGCCGAGATCAAGACTTCTGACTTGCGTGATGCCGCAGAAGTCCATTCCCGACCGGCCGAGCAGTTGGTGGAGAGCCTCGTCGGGAAGGCCGACTTGGTCATCAGCATCAACGTCCTCGATCACTGTTTCGACTTTCCGGAAATCGTGAAGAACATCCGGCAGTACCTGAAGCCGGACGGCATCGCGTTCCTCTCGTTCGACATGCACGCCGAGGCCGACGAGATGCATCCGCTGACGCTGACCGAGGAGACCTGCTCGCCGATCTTCGCCGCCGCCGGGCTGACGATCGACAAGGTCACGACCGGCGTCGGCGACGCACTCGGCGGTCCGCAGACCTACGGGCACGGACCGTTCACCTTGAACTACTGGCTTCGGCCCGCGGTGGCGTCCTGATCCACCGACCCGCGGTGGAGCGTGACCGTCGATCGACCGGCTTACGGCCTGTGCGCACGTTGCGCACAGGCCGTCCGACATCTTCCGGGCGGCCTGCCCGTCGCGAGGCGCCCGTGACACTCCGTCGTTGACGGGAGTGCTGCTCAGGCGTTCAGGCAGGAAATTCCCCCAGTCGGGCAGCCCGACTCCGGCGGGTCAGACTTAAAGTGACTTCTCCATTACTGTGAGGCATGCAATTCCGGGTTGGTCCAGTGAGCTTCGGACCGCCAAGGCGCGCCGCACGGGAAAGGACTCGAATGTCATTTTGGAAGCCGCTATTGCTGCTCCTGGGTTTCTCGGGTCTCGTCTACGGTGCAGCGGATTGGAATGGGCGAACATCCCCACCAACGGAGCTCCTGGCCCGTCTCGGTGGCGTCGTGGGTTCGCTGGTGATCTTCGCGATCTATACCTACCTGTGGCACATTCGGCCGACGATCGGGTCGCACAGACGTACCGAATTCGATCCCGTTCCGCCGTCTCAAGCAGTGGAACTCCAACGCTTAGCAGGTTCTGACACGAGCTTGTCGCTGGCGGCGGCGCGGGCCTTTGCCCTCGCGGTCATCGAACCTTCTGAATTCAGGCAGCGGATCGCCGAGACCTACGAGCCCGGCCAGCGAACCCTGTACCAAAAAGTGACGATTCAAGGCCGTATACCTCGCCGGCTCTGGCGTAAGGCAAGTGATGGTCAGGGTGGGTCGAAATATCCCAGCGAGCTGTTCATGCCCTTGCTCATACCGCGAAAAGGTGAGCTCAGCGACAAGCTCCGCCTCACTGCTCGTGATGGGAGCGAACTCCCTGCCATCGCCTATGTGGAATATCTGCAGATCGCAGCCAAGGTGCTCCGCATCCTTCTGATGGCCGCTTTCGACCTCAAAGACCCTAAGGCGCGGCTGTCGCAGGCCGTGCTCGACGTCGAGCGACGAGCGCTGGTCCGACTCCTGCATCGTGGTGAGTGGTCGAACGACGGCGATCCGGATCCCGCGCAGCAGCTAGCCGAGCTTTCAGCCGAAAAGCCGGAGCTGCTGAAGGTCGCGGCTGGTTTCATAAGATGCCTGTCTGACCGATATGCCCTGGTCGCAAACGTGCCTTTGGAGTCAGATCGCTTCCTGGTCAGCTACGAACGCACGGTAGTGCCAAATGCCCATTTTGGTCGCATCAGAGGGTGGGTGAGGGTGCTGCTCGGAGCTCGCCCAGTCGACCTGACCATTCAGCTCGACAATGCGACCACGTGCAAGAGCTACCATCTGATCGTCGAGTGCCCAGAGGGCCTCTACCTGCGCGAGCAGGAAGTTATCGGAATTGGTAGCAGAACGACCACGGGTGACGGTCGTATTCCGCCCTACAGTCGTTTCCGGTCGAGATCTGGTCAACCGTACGGGCACTTCTATGCGCGCTTCTTCGACAAGCAGGCAAGGGTTTCCCCGGAGGCGCGGGTCCGATTTCAATTCGTCGAAGTTCCGCCGGGCTCGCTCTTTCGTGCCGCCATCGCCGCTGCTACGTGCTTTTTGTTGATCCTGGTCGTGGGTTCTGTCATTTCCGGGGCCGAGAATCATGATCCTGGATCAGATGCCCCCGCCTTCCTGCTCGCCTTTCCCGCGGTTGCTGCCACCTGGCTCGGGTTTGAGGCCCCGTCCCGGCGGCTGTTCGAGGGAACCTTGACGGCGCGGCTGTCATTGTTGGCAACTGCGTTACTTTCTGTTGCGGCCTCCGCGTTGTTCATGTTCTACAAGTCGAAGACGGGCTTATCGCCCGCGCCGTGGCCGAATGGCGGTTCGATCCTCGGCATCACGGAGATCTCCTGGACGGTTCTTGCCGGGCTAGCCCTGATGAACGGGCTCGTGACGGGATACATGTCGTGGCACAGAACCTGGGCCTACACGCATCTGTGCTCCTATCAGGCTGATCAGAAGCGTCTTGGGCAAGTCACTCAGCGCGGATGAACCAAACATTTTCTCCATTCGTACCGTTCTACAAGCCAAGGAGCGAGATCCTTGAACCTCTGGCACCGACACCGAGACGCCGTCGTCAGCCCCCAACACTTGGGTATTGGTGGAAGCTCGACGGCAGCCGTGGCACCGCATGGTTCTATGGCAGCATCACCGTCTTCCTCCGGAGAGGTGCACGCCGTGACCGATTTGCCTAGCTGGAGTGACGGCTACTTCGTGGCCGCCCAGGACTGGCCAGCGAGGCGGGAGCTAGGGCTGACGACCGACCAGGTCTACGCCGCGCTCGACGAGATGGACGACTACTACGACGCCGCTGTGGCCAGCCTGCAAGCCGAACAGCTCAGCGACCCGGTTGCCCCGCGGGATGTTTCCGAGAACGATCGGCCTGGCTCCTCCTAGTGCCGCAGGCCGCGCACCGCTCGGTTGTCGGCGCGGAGTGTGTTCGCGTCCCAGGGACTCCGGAAGGCGGCGGTCCATGAACCCGCGTCGATGGCGCAGGCCCTTGGTCGGCCTGCTGTGCGCCGGTGGCCTCGCGATACTGGCTGCGTGTGGAAACGACTCGACGTCGACGGGCACGGAGGCGACAGCGTGGTGTCCGGGTCTGCCAGTCCGCCGGCATCCGCACAGCCCGGCGCCGGCCCGAAGGCCTACTGCGACAGCGTCCGGAGAGCCCAGGCTTTGCAGGCCTCGTCGGGCCCCATCGATCGGGAGGCATCGGCGCGGTATGCGGACGCGGTCGATCAGGTCGTCGGCTCCGCACCGGCCGACGTTCGCGAATTCTGGGCGGCGACCGCGAAGCTGAGCCGCTCGATCGCCGACGGCGGTCAGGGGGACGCGGCGGCAGGGAGCGAGGCGTTCGCCAGGCTGCCCGCGGCGGTCGAGTCCACCAAGAAGGCGTGCGGCATCAACATCCTGGTGAGCAACGGCTAGGGTCTGTTTCCTAGGTCCTGGTCGAGCGAGCCGTGTTCCAGGGGGCGGTCCGGCAAGGCGGAGGTGCGTTCGGATACGGGTCTTGTATCCGGGCGGGCCGACAACGCCGCCGGTCGTCGTCTGGGGCGCAGCCGGCGGAGGGCTTATGAAACAGACCCTGGGGCCGGTTTCGCTGGCGAGGCGGTTCGCGACATCCCAGCAGCGCCGCCGCCGGTCGGCGTCGGTACCGGCGTGATCGCCGTGGCCAGCCAAGCCCAGATTTCCTCGACGTATCTCCGCGGTCGGTGGCGCACCCTGCACTGGCGTTGACCACGCCTGGGCCGCTCGGTCCCCGAAGGGTCACCCGGACCCGACGAGGTCGACATGGACGGCAACGCACAGTCGCGCGCGGTGGCCGCCGACCGTGCGCGCGGGGACCAGCCCGCTGCGGTGCCCCGGCCCTTGCTGTGGCTTCGCCGCTACGCGCCCGCCGAGGTCGCCGCCCTGGTCGGCGCGGTGCTCGCGGCCGGTGCCGTGGACCGGTTCGGCCTGCCCGCCGCCACCGCGTTCGCCGCCGCGCTGGGCGAGGGGATCGCCTTCTACGCCGTCCTGTTCGTGCGGGACTTCCGGCGCCGGCATGCGGTAGTGCCCACGCTGCGTGGTCTGTTGCTGGAGTTCGGCCCGGCCGAGGTGCTCGACACGGCCCTGATCCGCCCCGGCGCGATGTACCTGGGTCCGCTCCTGATCGGCCAGGTCACCGCCGGGGTCGTCGCCGGCAAACTGGCCGCGGACGCCGTGTTCTACACCCTGGCGATCGTCGGTCACGAGTTCAACCGATCGCGATCGGAGCGACGGACCTCATGACGGCCGGCCGGGCCCGGACCTCGATCTCCTCCACCACGGACCCGCTCGCTACCTCGGCCCGGCCGGCCCGAGCGCTACTGCTGGACGTTGAAGGAGACGCCCGAGGACCGGAATTTCGTGGACTCCGCGTAGAACACCAAGGCCGCCGGTCGGGCCGAGAGCGCCTGCAAGTCGGGACGCCCCTTCCCCCCGGCGCGCCACTTCATCGGCCGCCGGCGACGCCCGAGCATACGGCGAGCACCGGGTCGGGGTGTGCCCCGTTTACGCGCGGACGGGGAGCTTCGGCACGCCGTCGCCGGTGAGCCGGGGAAGGGCCGCTGCCCGGCCGACCAGGAGCAGCAGCAGGGCGTCGATCGGGCCGCGCACCTCGGCGCCGGCGCCGACGGTCCAGTCGACGTCCGTGGCGGTGAGCCGGAAGCCGCGCAGCCGGCGCTTGGCCCAGAACGGCCAGCCCATGGTCCAGACCCGGGCGGCGCCGGCGCGGGCGGCGTCCGGCGGCATCGCGCGGGGAAGGCCGAGCGGGATCGCGATGTCCTGACCGTGCACGAGGATGTCGAAGAGGATGTTGCGGTAGTTGGTGACGAAGGGCAGGTCGCGGCTGTGCGCGAGCTGGCGCAGTTCGCCGACGATCGCGTCGACCGGGCGCTGCGCGTGGGCCACCGCGGTGTCGTGGTTGAGCCGGTGGAAACTGCCGCGGGCCCGCACGCCGGCCGCGACCATCCCGGCGAGGTTCGGAGCCTGCGGCGCGAGGGCGATGTGCGCCGCCACGTCACGGACCCGCCAGCCCGTGCAGAGCGACCGCGCCTCCCACTGCTCGGCCGTCAGGCCCGCCAGCTGGTCGGCGAGGCTCAGCCGTTCTGCCGCGATGACCCGCCAGCTCGCTTCGCGGTCCATCACGCCCTCCTTATTGGTACGATTCTCTTACTAAATTAATCAGTGACTCTGACTAATGTCAAGGGAGTGGCCGTGGCCGACGACGCATCGACCGAGGAGCTCAACATCGGGTTGTTGCTGTACATCCCCTATCGCGCGCTGGAGACCCGGGTGTTCCAGGCCCTGGCCGCGGCGGGCTTCGACGACGTCACGCCCGCGCAGTCCAGGATCTTCCAGCGGATCGGCCCGAACGGCACCCGGCTGACCGCGCTCGCCGAGCAGGCGCAGGTCACCAAGCAGACCGCCGGCTTCCTGGTCGATCAGTTGGAGCGTGCCGGATACGTGGAGCGGGGGCCCGATCCCGTCGACGCGCGGGCCCGGCTGGTCCGGATCGCCGAGCGCGGCGCGAAGGCGATCCCGATCGCGGCGCGCGCCGTCGCGGAGGTGGAGGCCGAGTGGGCCGCGCAGCTGGGCAAGCAGCGGATGGGCCAGCTGCGTCAGGCCCTCAATCGGCTACGCGCCGTCACTGACCCCTACGCCTAGCGCTGGCCGACTCGGTCGGCGGGTGCCCGGGCGTCCCAGTATTTGCCCACCTTGCGGGTCTCGCCCGCAGCAGAGGCGACGTTCTGTATCGCACATGTTACTGAGTGGTAATTCACTGAATGACCACTACTTCCCGTGACGATACTTACTGGCGTATACCCCTTCCTACACAGTTGTCCGAACCTCTGATGCCACGCCCACCAGCACCAGGAGGAACGCAGTGACGCATCGTCGACTGCTCAGGGTCTTAGGATCCACGGCCGCGGCCGGTCTGACCGCAGCCCTGCTCGTCCCCGGAACGGCCTCGGCCGCCCCGCCCGCCGGCACGCTGATCGCCGCCTCGGCGGACACCGCGATCGCCGGTAGCTACATCGTCGTGTTCAAGGACTCCGCGTCGCTGCGCACGAGCGCGACGGTCGGCAAGGCAGCGCGTGAGCTGTCCAGCCGCCACGGCGCCCGGGTCAGCCACACCTACAGCTCGTCGGTCCGGGGCTTCGCGGCCTCGATCTCCGAGTCGGAGGCCCGCGAGGTCGCCGCCGACCCGGCGCGTCGCCTACGTGCAGCAGAACGCAAGGTGCGCGCCTCGGCGCACGCAGACCAACCGCCACCTGGGGCCTGGACCGGATCGACCAGGCGAGCGCTGCCGCTGACAACACCTACACCTACCCGCAACACGGCCAGCGAACGTGCACGCCTACATCATCGACACCGGCATCCGCACCACCCACAGCGACTTCGGTGGCCGGGCCAGGTCCGGCTACGACTCCGTCGACAACGACAGCAACGCCGACGACTGCAACGGCCACGGCACGCACGTCGCCGGCACCGTCGGCGGCACGCACGTACGGCGTGGCCAAGGGCGTGCAGCTCGTCGCCGTCCGGGTGCTCGACTGCGAGGGCAGCGGCACCGACGCCGGCGTCATCGCCGGCATCGACTGGGTCACCGCGAACGCGGTCAAGCCGGCCGTGGCCAACATGAGCCTCGGCGGCGGCGCGAGCACGACGCTCGACAACGCGGTCAGCAGGTCGATCGCCGCCGGCATCACCTACGGCATCGCCGCCGGCAACGACAACGCCAACGCGTGCAACTACCTCGCCCGGCCCGGGTCGCCGAGGGCGATCACCGTCGGCGCCACCACCAGCACCGACGCCCGGGCGTCGTTCTCCAACTTCGGCACCTGCCTGGACATCTTCGCGCCCGGCTCGAACATCACCTCGGCCTGGAACACCAGCGACACCGCGACCAACACGATCAGCGGCACCTCGATGGCCACCCCGCACGTCGTCGGCGCCGCCGCGCTGTACCTGTCGGCCAACCCGACCGCGTACGCCCGCGCAGGTCCGCGACGCCCTGGTCGAACACCGCCACCACCGGCGTCGTCACCAGCCCCGGCACCGGCTCGCCCAACCGGCTGCTCTTCACCGGCGAGGGCACCACGACGCCGCCGACCACGCCGCCGACCACGCCCCGGGCGGCACGTACTTCGAGAACGGCACCGACCTCGCAGATTCCGGACGGCGGCGCCGCCGTGACCAGCTCGATCACGGTCTCCGGGGTCGCCGGCAACGCGCCGACCGCGCTCAAGGTCGGCGTCGACATCCAGCACACCTACCGCGGTGACCTGGTGATCGACCTGCTGGCGCCGGACGGCACCGCGTACCGGCTGAAGAACTCCTCGCGGTTCGGACTCCGCCGACAACGTGGTGACCACCTACACCGTCAACGCCTCCAGCGAGGTCGCGAACGGGATCTGGCGCCTGCGCGTCCAGGACACGTACGCGGACGACACGGGCTTCCTGAGCAAGTGGAGCCTGCAGTTCTGATCGGCTGAGGCCTGTCCAACGGGCGGCGTTTCCGGTGCTCTCGCGCCGGGGACGCCGCCCGTTGCCGTTCGAGCCGTGGTGCCGTGTGGACCGGGGGTGATCGAGACGGCAGAGTGATGGTGCGCGTCGGCACGGGCCCGGCGCGAGAGACGGAGAGAGCGTGAGCGAGCGTCAGCTGCATCCCCGGGCCGGGCAGCCGGCGTTGCCCGCCGATCTCGTCGACGTGTCGAAGCTGGTCACGGCCTACTACGCCGAGCATCCGGACCCGGCGTCGCCGGAGCAGCAGGTCGCGTTCGGCACCTCGGGGCACCGCGGTTCGAGCCTGCGGCGCACCTTCAACGAGGATCACATCGTCGCGACCAGCCAGGCCATCTGCGAGTACCGCGCGGCGCAGGGCACCGACGGCCCGCTGTTCCTGGTCAAGGACACCCACGCGCTGTCAGAGCCGGCGTTCGTCAGCGCGCTGGAGGTGTTCGCCGCCAACGGCGTGACCGTGCTGATCGACAGCCGTGACGGGTACACGCCCGACGCCCGCGCTGTCGCACGCGATCCTGACCTACAACCGCGACCGCAGCACGGGCCTGGCGGACGGCGTGGTCGTGACGCCGTCGCACAATCCGCCCGCCGACGGCGGCTTCAAGTACAACCCGCCGAACGGTGGGCCGGCCGACTCCGACGTCACCACGGTGATCCAGAACCGCGCCAACGACCTGCTGCGCGCCGGCCTCGACGGGGTCCAGCGGATCGGCTACGCGCGCGCTCTCGCGGCCGACACCACCGCCCGCTACGACTACCTCGACGCGTACGTCAGCGACCTGCCCACCGTGCTGGAACTGGACGCGGTCCGGGAAGCCGGCGTGCGGATCGGCGCCGACCCGCTCGGCGGTGCGAGCGTCGGCTACTGGGGCGAGATCGGCGAGCGCTTCGGCCTCGACCTCACCGTGGTGAACCCGCTCGCCGATCCCACCTGGCGGTTCATGACGCTGGACTGGGACGGCAAGATCCGGATGGACTGCTCGTCGCCGTACGCGATGGCCTCACTGGCGGCCCAGAGCGGCGCGTACCAGATCGCCACCGGCAACGACGCGGACGCCGACCGGCACGGGATCATCACCCCCGACGCCGGCCTGATGGACCCGAACCACTACCTGGCCGTCGCCATCGACTACCTCTACCGGCACCGCTCCGGCTGGCCTGCCGGCGCGGCCGTCGGCAAGACGCTGGTCTCCTCCTCCATGATCGACCGGGTCGCCGCGGATCTGGGTCGGACGCTGACCGAGATGCCGGTCGGCTTCAAGTGGTTCGTGCCGGGCCTGGTCAGCGGCGAGCTCGCGTTCGGCGGCGAGGAGAGCGCCGGCGCCTCGTTCCTGCGCAAGGACGGTCGGGTGTGGACGACCGACAAGGACGGCATCCTGCTCTGCCTGCTCGCCTCGGAGATCACGGCCGTGACGAAGAAGTCGCCGAGCGAGCACTACGCCGCGCTGACCGAACGGTTCGGCGCGCCGGCCTACGCCCGGGTGGACGCTCCGGCGACCCGCGAGGAGAAGGCGATCCTCGCCCGGCTCTCGCCCGAGCAGGTCACCGCCACCGAGCTCGCCGGTGAGCCGATCACCGCCGCGCTCACCAGCGCGCCCGGCAACGACGCCCCCATCGGTGGCCTCAAGATCACCACCGAGTCGGGCTGGTTCGCCGCGCGACCGTCCGGCACCGAGGACGTCTACAAGATCTACGCGGAGTCCTTCCGCGGCGCCGAGCACCTCGCCCAGCTGCAGCAGGAGGCCACCGGCATCGTCGCCGCCGCCCTCGCCCAGTAGCGCGCATCTGCCGTGGCACCTTGCGCTTTGGGCGACATTTTCAGTGCTATAGCACCGAAAATGTCGCCCAAAGCGCGTTAGTGGGTGGGCGGCGCTCCGCACCAGGCTCAGGCAGGCTGCCGGCGCAGGCCGAACGCGCTGATCGCGAGGCCGAGCACCCCGCCGGCCAGCGGCACCCACAGCGCCGCCCGGAAGCCGTCCAGCCGGGCCTGCGGGGTGAGTTCGGCGCCTGTCTTGCCGACGATGACCGCGGCCGCGATCGCGAGGCCGAGCGCGGCACCGAACTGGAACGACGTGGCCAGGACGCCGCTGGCCAGACCCTGCTCGTGCTCGGCGACCCCGTCGGTCGCCGCGATCGTGAGCGGCCCGTAGCCGAAGGCGAACGCCAGGCTCAGCGCCAGGAACGCCGGCAGCATCGCGAGGTACGTCCAGTCCAGGCCGACCGGCAGGAACAGCGCGTACGCCAGCACCGCGAAGCCGAACGCGCCGAAGATGACCCGCCGGTTGCCGAACCGTCGGACCAACACCGGAGTCAGCGTGGGCGCGACGATCGCGTCGAGGCCGACCACCAGCAGCGCGAGTCCGGTCTCCATCGGCGACCAACCCCGGACTTCCTGGAGGTACAGCACCGCGACGAACTGGAAGCCCACGAACGAGCCGACCAGCAGCATCGCCCCGAGGTTCGCCCGGACCAGCGCGGCCGAGCGGAGGATGCCCAGGCGCACCAGCGGCGCCGGCGACCGGCGTTCGACCGCCACGAACGCGCCGAGCAGCGCCAGGCTGGCCGCGAGCGTGCCGACCGACCGGCTCACGCTCACGTCCGGCGCCAGCACGACCGTGTAGACCAGCAGCAGCATCGCGCCGGTCAGCGTGACGGCCCCGACCAGGTCGAAGCGGCCGGCGACGCGCTCGGGCCGGGGGTCCGCCGGGATCAGCCGGATCGCGAACGCCAGGATCACGGCGGCCAGCAGCACCGGCGCGAAGAACACCCAGCGCCAGTCGATGCCGGACAGCAGCCCGCCGACGACCATGCCGAGCGAGAAGCCGGCGGCGCCGGTGCCGGCGTAGACGAGCAGGGCGCGGTCACGCTGCGGACCCTGCGGGAACGTGGTCGTGATGATCGACAGACCGGCGGGGGCCATGAACGCGGCGGCGACCCCGGTGACGAGCCGGGCCACGATCAGCACCCAGCCCTCCGTGGCGAACCCGCCCAGCCCGGAGAAGAGCAGGAAGACGGCCAGCCAGCCGACGAACATCCGCCGCCGGCCCAGCAGGTCGGCCGCCCGGCCGCCGAGCAGCACGAAGCCGCCGTAGCTGAGCACGTACGCGCTGACCACCCACTGCAGCTCGCTGGTGGACATGCCCAGCTCGGCCCGGATCGACGGCAGCGCGACGCCCATCATCGAGACGTCGATGCCCTCGAGGAAGATCGCGCCGCACAGGACGAACAACAACGCCCAGGCGCGGCCGGTCATCCGTTCCGGTGCGGCGTCGCGGGGCGGGGACAGGTGCGTCGTCACGAGACGGCTCCTAGGTTCTGGAAAGTAGGTGAGTTACCTCTTGTAACTGAGCCCATCTTCAGGAACCATTCGGAGTTATGGAAGAAGGCACTTTGAAGGAACCGAGTGACTCCTGCTGCACCGAGGACGCCTTCCAGTGGGATACCCGGTCGGATTGCGACGTCCGCCAGATCCTGGACCGGATCGGCGACAAGTGGTCCCTGCTGGTGATCGCCCTGCTCGACAGCCGCACGCTGCGCTTCACCGAGCTCAAGCGCACCATCGACGGCATCAGCCAGCGGATGCTGACCGTCACGCTGCGCCAGCTGGAGCGGGACGGGCTGGTCCGGCGGACGGTCTATCCGGTGGTGCCGCCGCGGGTCGACTACGAGCTGACCTCCCTCGGTGTCACCCTGCACGACACCATCCAGTCCCTGGTCACCTGGACCGAGACGCATCAACGCGAGATCGCCGCCGCCCGCGCCGACTACGACCAGCGCGCCACGCTCGACCCCGCACTCCACTAGACCTCTCGTTCCGCTTTGGGCGACATCTTCGGTGCTATGACACCGAAGATGTCGCCCAAAGCGCGTGGGTCGGGGTCGTTGGGTGGTCTCCCGCCCCGCCGCGCTGATGGCCTGCGGCATCGTGGTTCGCCGATGTGCAACGCTGGATCGCAGCCGCGGTGACCTGCTGCTCTCGCGGCGCAGCCAACGACGAGCGGGAGAATCTGATGGCTCGGGACGACAGCACGGAGAGCGCCGACGAGTGGGACTCGGTCGAGGACGACGGGGTGCTGGACGCCTCGGACACGCTCGACGACGACCGCGTCGCGGACCCGCTCGACGTCGGGATCGCGGCTCCGGACCGCTGGGCCGGTGCGAACCGTTTCGGCACGACAGCCGCGGAGGCCCGCCAGGGCGAGTCGCTGGACCAGTTGCTCGCCGAGGAGGAGCCGGACGTCGACCCGTACGCCGTCGAGAGCGATGACGACGACGAGCTGGTGCGGCGCGGATTCGAGCGGGAGCCGCGATCGGGCCGCCTGGTCGCCGGCGACGAGGGCTTCCGCGCGGACGACGAGAGCGACGCCGTCGCGCACGACGTCGGCATCGACGCGGGCGGCGCGAGCGCGGAGGAAGCCGCCATGCACCTCGTCGAGGATCCCGACGGCCCCGGCGACGGCCCCCTGCGCTAACCCCAACAACCCCGCCGCCCCTTCCCGGCAACCCCGTCCCGGCAACCCCTTCCCGGCAACCCCCGTCCCGGCAACCCCGTCCCGGCAACCCCGGCGCTTTGGGCGACATTTTCGCGGCTATGGCCGAGAAAATGTCGCCCAAAGCCGTTAGGGAGGCGGGGGAGGCGCTGTCTGGGGCTGGCGTGAACGCCCTCGGGGGTCCCGCGAGGGTGCTGGCGCGCGCTGGCGGGAGCCGCCAGGGTGTGGCGGACGGGCGGACGGGCGAGCGGGCGAGCGTGCGGGCGTGCGGGCGTGCGGGGCGCGCCGATCGGGCGCCGTTTGGGCGCCGTTTGGGGCTGGCGTGAACGCCCTCGGGGGTCCCGCGAGGGTGCTGGCGGGAGCCGCCAGGGCGGGCGGGCGTGCGGGGCGCGCCGAGCGGCCGAGCGGCCGAGCGGGCGGGCGGGCGAGCGGGCGGGGTGCCCCGATCGGGCGCCGTTTGGGCTGGCGTGAACCCCCTCGGGGGTCCCGCGAGGGTGCCGACGCGCCCTCGCGGGACCCCCGAGGGCGTGCGGCGACGGGGCTGCCTGGGTGCGTGGCAAGCCGCCTGGCAGAGAGCGATCCCCGTTGAGGAGACCCCGATGCGGCCCTGGGCCCGTCTCGACCGCTGAAACGTGCAGCGGACCTCGTCGCCAGGTTCGCCAAAACCCGCCAACCCTTGTGACCTGGTAAATAAACAGCTCATTGCCGTTCCGGTGTCGTATCTCATGTCTAGACCATTGCCAACAGATGTCCGCACAGGTCTTGACATGAGACGCACGTCACTCAATTCTGAGAGAGCGCTCTCACTCTGTTTTGCGACGGCCCCCACGAGCGCACCCGCCCACCACCCGCTCCGCCGCGCATCACCCGCTTCCGGCCCAGCCTGGGCAGTCGTCAGGCGCTCCCGGGGCCATTCGGTGCTGCGCGCGGACCGGACCGAGGAGATGCCCGTGCGTAAGAAACAGAAACTGCTTCGCTGGCTCGCGGCCCTGGTGATCGCCGCGCCGATCGTCGTGGCCACCACGGCGACGATGTCGGCGCAGGCCATCGGACCCAACCTGCTCCCGCTGACGGTCACCAACAACTCAGGGCGTGGCGATCAGGTCTTCCTGTACGTCCTCGGCGTCAACCTCGGCACCGGCCGGCTCGGCTACGTCAACGAGGGCGGCGGCTTCACCCCGTGGAGTGGCGGCGGGTTACCGCCCACGCCCGCGCCGGACGTGGCGATCACGGGGCCCGGCAACGGCGCCAGCCGCACCATCCAGATCCCACGCGGTCTCTCCGGCCGGATGTACATGTCGTTCGGGCAGAAGCTGCGGTTCTTCCTCACGCCGGACGGCCTGGTCCAGCCCGCGCCCTGGGCCGGCGGGCGACTCGAACCGGGACATCCTGTTCGACTGGAGCGAGTTCACCTACAACGACGCCGGCCTCTGGCTGAACAGCTCGCAGGTGGACATGTTCGCGGTCCCGCACGCGGTCACCGTGACCGGCGCGAGCGGGCAGACGAAGAAGACCGGTGAGCTGCTCAACAACGGGCGCAACAACGTGATCAACGCGATCCGGGCCCAGTCCGGCTGGGCCAACACGGTCTATACGCGCGCCGACGGCACCGTGCTGCGGGTGCTCGCGCCCGGCAAGGCGTCCGACGCCGGCCTGTTCAGCGCCACCTATCTGGACGCCTACATCGCCAGCGCGTGGAGCGCGTACCAGAGCAAGACGCTGACGGTGGTGCCGTTCCAGAACGAGCCGAACACGCGGTACTTCGGACGCACGTCCGGCGACAGGTCATGAACTTCACCAACAGCTCGGGCGCGCAGGTGGCCTCGTTCACCGGCCCAGCAGCGCGAACGTGTGGGGCTGCGACGGCGCCCTCGCCGCACCGAACGACCTGGTGGTCGGCCCGATCGCCCGGACCCTCTGCGCCGCGCTGCACCGCTCGCACGCTGGGCACCATCGACACCCAGCCGAGCTACAACCCGGCGGACTACTACCGGGGTTCGCTCACCAACCACTACTCGCGGATCATCCACGCGAACATGGTCGACGGTAAGGCGTACGGCTTCGCGTTCGACGACGTGGGCGCCCAGGAGTCCCTGGTGCACGACGGCGATCCCCGGGCCGCGGGAGTCATCCTGACCCCGTTCGGCGCCGGCGGCCCGACGACCCCGCCCACCACCGCGCCGCCCACGACCGGTCCGACGACGCCGCCCACGACGCCGCCGACCACTCAGCCGCCGGCGGGCGGCACCTGGGCGCCGAACACCGCGTACTCGGTGAATCAGGTCGTGAGCTACGGCGGTCGGCAGTACCGGTGCCGCCAGTCGCACACGTCCATCCCCGGCTGGGAGCCGCCGAACGTGCTGGCGCTCTGGCTGCCGATCTGAGCTGGCCCGGCGGGTCCGTGCAGGTACGCGGACCCGCCGGGATCGGCGGGTTCAGCCCAGCTGGCGCGGCGGGCTGTGGCTGTCGATGTACCAGTCGTGACCCTCGGCCAGCAGGGCGGCGACCATCGCCTCGTCGATGCCGTCGTTCGGCCGGCGGAGGTGGAACGGCGGCGGGAAGTAGCAGTCGCCCGCCAGCAGCACCGACGAGTCCGGCACCACCACGACGGTGGAGTCGACGGCGTGCTGACCGCCGACGTGCCGCAGCTCGACGCCAGTCGGAAGGGTGAGGGTGCCGGTGAACGTGCGATGCGGCGGCAGGATGACGAAGCCGTCCCAGGACTCCATCGCCCGTGCCCGGGCCCGGAAGCTGGGGCCGAGCAGGGGATTGGCTGCCATCTCGGCGCGCAGGTACGCGCGGCTCCACGGCCGGGCCGCCTCGGTCGTCAGCAGCGATCGCCCGGATTCGTGGGCGACGATCTCCACGTCCGGCCACGCGCACGCGCCCCACGTGTGGTCCCAGTGGTGGTGCGTGTAGACGAGCCAGCGCGCGGCCGGCAGGGCGGCGGCGGCCATCGCGGCCTGGACCTCCCGAGCGAGCCGGGGTGAATTGCCGGCGTCGACGATCACGCTGCCGCGTTCGTCGGCGACGATCGCCACGCTCGCCTGGACGTGCGCGGGCTCGGGGTCGGCGGGAAACAGCCACACCCGCCCGGCGACGTGCTGCAACGGGGTCGTCATGCCAGCCAGCCTGCCATCACGGCTTGGCCGCCGCAGCGACGGTGACCGTGGCGCCCCGGTCGAAAAGCCTTCCAGCGTCTTGTCCGTTACCCCCGGCAGGCCGGCGTATCTCGGCCACTCGGCGCCCCATCGGTCAGCCTCCCGCCCGCCACGCCGGCGACGCTCACTCGGCGTCGAGGTAGGCATCCCACTCGCTGTCCGGAGCGCCGGCGGGCCCGGTCTCGCCGGCCGCGAGCCGGAGACGAATGTCGGACTCCCACTCGGCCGCCCACTGCCGCAGCCGGTTGATGTCCGCCTCGTCCAGACCGTAGGAGACGAAGCCGCGCTCGTCGCGCTCGTTGATGGCGCCGAGCCGGTCGGCCAGCTCGGCCAGGGAGAAGCCGACCGTGTGCTTGGCGCCCTGCGTCTCGAGCTCGGCCCAGCTGAGCAGGGCGTTGGCAGCGTGAATGTCGATGTAGTCGCGGTGCGCCGCTCGTTCGTGCAGCGCCCGCACCTTCAGCCCGATGGCGTCGTCGAGGGCGAGCACCGGCCCGATTTCGAGCAGCGCGGGCGGCCCGATCGCCTCCTTGAGCAGGTCCACCTCACAGGCCACCGTGGCGGCGGACACGACCATCCGGGCCATCCGCTGGGTGGCCTCGACGACCTCGACGGAGAAGCCCTCGGCGCGGTACGCGTCGGCGAGCCGGTCCACCACGTCGGGCAGCGGTAACGCCGTCGCGGTGGCGAAGTCGACGTCCCGGGACGGACGTTCCAGCAGCTCGTGGGCCGTGAGCGCGTAGCCGCCGGCCAGCACGAGGCCCAGCTCGTCGCCGGCGTTGAAGCCGATCTGCAGCAGCCGCAGGTGCAGCGGGTCCATCGCGCCGAACCCGATCAGCCCGCGTCGGCCAGGTCGGGCAGGCGGCGCTCCCAGATGGCGATCAGGCGCCGGGAGGTCAGCCGCCGGATGCGCGGCCAGTCGACGCGCAGCAGCTCGGCGTTGACGTACTCGATGATGTCCCGGCGCTGACCGCAGTCGAGCAGCGTCGTGTAGAGCGTCAGCCGGGCGCCGGGATCCGCGACGTCGAACTCGGTCGGCCCGGACCAGGCCAGCCGGATCGGCAGGCTCACCGTTCCGTGGTCGGGGCCCGCCAACTGGTCGAGCGACTCGGGGATGCGGGCGGTCACCCCGATCAGCCGGGAGGGGAGCGGCGCGGACGACGTCATGGCAGGAAGTATCGCGTACCCGTACGACAGAAGCCGGACGAGGGAACATGGCCTAGCTGGCCCGCCGCCGGGCCGTGCGGAAGTAGCGGTTGGCGGCGGGCCGGTACATCAGCGCGACGCCGACAGGCACCGCCAGCACGTGGGCGATCCGGCTGGCCGAGATCACGAGGTCGGCGGCGCTCGCCTCCGTGATCGCCGCGCCGAGCGAGTTGCCGTCGGCGAGCCAGCCGATCGGCTCGATGACCAGGGAGAGCGTGCCGAAGATGCCGAGCACCACGGTCAGCGCGATCCGCGCCCAGTTTCGCCCGTTCCGCATCTGGACGAACACCCAGACCGCCAGCGCGTAGATCGCCGCCCGCATCGCGACTCCCGTGGCCAGGTCGCCGGCGTCGGCGCCGGTGGACAGTTCCGAACCCACGTACACCGCGGCCTCGACCACGCCGGCCACGATCGCCGCCACCCAGGCCAGAAACGCGCCGTGTACTACGGCCGGCACGCTGGCGGGCTTCGTGATCACGCTGTGGCTGGTCATCTTGGTTGCTCCTCTGGTCCCCGTTTGCGATGGCCCTCAGCCTTGCGAGCGGGCGGCTCGCGGGCACTACCCCTTCCTCCCGAACCCGGGGTGGAGCTATCTCCCCGATCGGCGCGGCCACCCGCCACCGTTCCGCCCAAGCCGGGTGGTGGCGGCCGTCAGGGGCAGTCGTACCGGATGGCCACGGGCGCCGAGGAGACCGTGCCGGGCGCGAGCACGTGCAGCCGCGCCGCGCCGCGCCCAGGAACGGTGCCGCCCCGCTGACCGAGAACCGCAGTAGGGCTTCGACCCGGCGCTGGCCGTCGCCGACCCGGACGGTGCTCTCCGGGCTCTCGGTGCCGTCCGGCTGGGTCCAGCGCAGGCGAATGGCGCCTGGCCGACCGTTCGTCTGGATCGAGCCGGTGAACGCGTACGTCGCGGCGGGGCATCGGGCGAGTGGCGTCGCGGCGACGACGGTCACCCCCGCGACGGCCAGCCGGCCACCCCACGGACGGACCGTCACGACCACGCGGCCGCGGTGAGTTCACCCCGACCCTCGGCGACCACCACCACCAACGTCGCCGACGTGGCCGGTGCCAACCTCACCGGCACCTGGGCCGTGACCACCACCGTCACCGAGGAGACGGGCTTCAGCGTCAACCGGCCGGCCGGGTCCGCCAGCACGGGAACGTGGTCGATCAAGGGTGACTGCGCCGCGCTGACCTGCCCACTCTCGCTGAACGGGCCGGTGTTCGACCAGAACTACAACCTGGTCGCCATCCCTGGGGGCGGCGCCTACACGTATACCTGGTCCACGCTCGTGGATTGCGCCGAGTCGACGGGCGCTCGGCTGGTGGTCAAGGACGGGGCAAAGTACACCGGCGTCGTCACGGTCCGGCTCGGCTCGGCGACCTACGTCGGCGGGCGCTGGCACGGTGCGACGCTCACCGGCGACATCACCGGCACCGGCACGCCGACCGCGGCCGGCAAGGCGCGGAACTGCGGGCCGGCGCAGCTCAAGTACGCGCTGACCGGGAACTGGTCGGGTAGCTCGGCGGTGCCGCCGTCCGCGTCGCCGACCAGGTAGCGCTCCGAAACTGGTGCGGACCCGGGCCGGGCGGATGGCAGAGTGAGGTTCTGCCGACCGAGGGACGCTGATCGATGACCGGGACCCCACTGCGGATCGTGGCGCTGAACGCGTTTCTGCCCGGCTACCGGCTGGTGGCCGACTGGGCCGAGCGGGCGGGCCACGAGATCGTGCTGGTCGTGACGCCGCCGATCGGTGCCAATCGCCGGTACGACGCGAGCGCGAACCCGTTCGTGCTGGACCTGCCGGCCAGCACCGACGTCCTGGTGACCGGGAAGCTCCGCGCCGTGGCCGCTCCGGTGATCGCCTCGGTCCAGCCGGACCTGGTGATCTCGGCGGCGTTTCCCCGGCTGATCCCGCCCGAGATCCTCTCCATCCCGAAGCACGGAGCGATCAACCTGCACCCGTCGAGGCTGCCCGCCGGGCGTGGGCCGAACCCGATCCGGCTGGTCTACGAGGGTGCGACCACGGTCGGCGCTACCTTGCACCGCACCGAGCGCGACTTCGACACCGGCGCGATCCTGAGCCAGCGCGAACGCCCGCTTCCCGACGACCTCACCGGCCCGGCGCTGTTCGCGATCTGGCAGGAGCTGCTCGCCGAGGTGCTGGCCGAAGGGGCCGAGCGGGCCATCAACGGTGAGCCGGGCCTGCCGCAGGACGCCGCCGTGGCCTCCGACGCACCGGCGTTCACCGACGCCGAGCACGTGCTCGACCTCGCCGAACCCGCCGCGACGATCCAACGCCGGTGTGCCGCGCTGAACATCACCGCGCCGCGCGCCCGCGCCGTGATCGCCGGCGAGGAGGTCACGGTGCACGCGGTCCGGATCGTGCCTGGCCAGCATCATGCGGAACCCGGCACGGTGCTGGCCGAGGATCCGGACGGCTGGACCATCCAAGCCGCCGACACCGCCGTCCGCCTCCTCACCCGCTAGCGCCCCAGCCCCAGACCTCCCGCTTTGGGCGACATCTTCCGGGCTATGGCACCGAAGATGTCGCCCAAAGCCGCGAACCGGGCCCGCCCGCGAACCGGGCTCGGCTGGCGGGGCTGCGCCCCGACGCCGTAACCCCATGAAAGCTCCCCTCATGGGGTCATCACACGCTGAAGGGAGCTTTCATGGGGTTCGCGGCGGCCCCGACAACCTCCTCGCGGGTCCCCCGAGTGCGTGCCCGCGCGCTCGCGGGAGCCGCGAGGGCGCGCCCCGGCTCGTCGTGCGACCCCGCGCCCGCTGCCTCCCGCGCGCTGGGCGACATCTTCCCGGCTATGACCGAAAAGATGTCGCCCAAAGCGGCTACTTGTTGACTGGCGGCCCGGCCGTGGGAGGGCTACTCGGCGCGCTGGTAACGCAGGAGCACGACCTGGGAGTCGAAGGTGCCGGTCTCGACCAGACGCAGCTTGGTGCGGTCCCCGGTGGGCTGGAAGAGCGGCTTGCCGCCGCCGAGGGAGACCGGGTGGACGAACACGTGGTACTCGTCGATCAGGCCGAGCGCGGTGAGGGCGGCGGCGAGCTGGGAGCCGCCGGTGAGCAGCAGGTCCTTGCCGGGTGCGGCCTTGAGCGTGGTCACCTCGTCGGCCAGGTCGCCGCTGATCACGCGGGTGTTCCAGTCGGCCTTCTCCAGCGTGCGCGAGAACACGATCTTCGGGGTCTCCCGCCACACCGGGGCGAACGTCAGGTCGTGCGGGTCGGTCGACATCGACTCGGCGTGCGGCCAGAACGACGACATCATGTCCCACACCACCCGGCCGTAGAGGAACGTGTCGACCTGGTCGTTCAGTGCGTGGGAGTAGGCGGACAGCTCCGGGCCCATGCGCGGCCAGTCGAACTCGCCGTTGGGGCCGTCGATGTGGCCGTCGATCGAGGTGTGGACGAGGAAGTTGAGCTTGCGCATCGATGGCTCCTTGATGGTGTTCCGGCGTGGTGTCACCTGAAGGTCGGCGCCGGCCGGCGGTTCTCTACATCCCCGCGAAAGAAACTTCAGCGTTGCGGCGCCGGCCCGGTGGAGCCGCGAACGACCAGCTCGTGACCGGTCGACTTGCGGCGCGGGCGGGCGGATCGCGGCTTGAGCGCCATGCCGAGGGCCAGCTGGCCCATGTCGGCCATCGGCAGCCGGACCGTGGTCAGGCTCGGCGCGAGGTCAGCGGCGACCGACACGTCGTCGAAACCGGCCACCGAGATCTGGTCGGGTACGGAGATGCCGCGGGCGCGCAGCGCGGAGAGCACGCCGATCGCCATCGCGTCGTTCAGCGCGATGATCGCGGTCGTCTCCGGATGCTCGCGCAGGATCTGCTCGGTGGCGCCGCGGCCGCCGTCCCGGGTGAAGTCGGTCTGCACGACCGGCAGGTCCGCCAGCGACAGTCCCACCGCCCGCAGCGCCGCGCCCACGCCGGACAGCCGGTCGGCGACCGTGGTGAGCTTCTGGGTGCCGGCGGCGATGGCGATCCGGCGGTGGCCCAGCGACAGTACGTGCTCCCCGATCACCCGGCCGCCGGCCTCGTTGTCGGGCAGTATCGCGTCCGCGTTGAGGAAGTGCCGGCCGATCACGGCGACTCGGCCGCCGGCGTCCTGGAACGCGGTCAGCTCGGCCTTGGTCTCCGCCTGGAGCTGCGGGTCGATGTAGCCAGAGCCGGCCACGATGATCACGCCGACCCGCTGGGCGATCAGGTGCCGGATCTGGCCGAGCTCGTTCTGCGGGTCCCGGCCGGAATGGCAGATCTGCACGATCAGGTTCTGCTCACCGGCCACCCGCAGCACGCCGCTGGCGATTTCCGAGAAATAGGGGTCGTCGATCTGGTGCACGATCAGCCCCACGGTCGACGTGGAGCCACCGGCGAGGGTGCGCGCGTGCAGGTTCGCCACGTACCCGAGTTCGCGGGACACCTGGCGCACGTGCTCGGCCACCTGCTCGCTGACGCCATCCCGTCCGGCCAGCGCACGAGAGGCCGTGGCCAGCGAAACGCCGGCCCGCTCGGCGACATCGATGAGCCTCAACGCAGACCGCGGCCTCGGCATTCGTCCAACCCTCCATAGCGTACTTTTCGCATCAATTGCCCCGGAGCGCTTGCCTTCTGCGCGCGCCGCAGCCTATCGTACGCAAGCGCTTTACGTAAGCGCTTGCGTACCCCTTGGCGAGGAGCGTCCAGTAATGAACGCAACGAGGCGAGTTCAGTTGGGCACGGCCGTGGGCGCGTTGGTGAGCGCGCTCGTGCTGAGCGGTTGCGGAGGTGGCGGCGGGTCCGAGGACTCGGCCGACGATCCGATCGTGATCGGGGTGTCCTTACCCCTCACCGGTGACTTCTCCGAACCCGGAAAAGGGGTCCAGCGCGGCTACGCCGCCTGGGCCAAGATCGTGAACGACTCGGGCGGGCTGCTCGGCCGCAAAGTCGAGCTGAAGATCCTGGACGACCAGTCCAACGCCGACCGGGTGGTCTCGGACTACGAGCAGCTGCTCGGCAAGGACGGAGTCGACCTGGTCTTCGGCCCGTTCTCGACCCGGCTGGTCGTGCCGTCGGCGCGGGTGGCCGAGGAGTACGGCATGGCGTTCGTCGAGCCGGCCGGCGCCGCCGCGGCGGTCTTCGAACAGGGCTTCAAGAACCTGTTCTACGCGGCGCCCGCGGTCGCCAACGAC
This sequence comes from uncultured Actinomycetota bacterium, assembly GCA_963746095.1. Taxonomy (GTDB): domain Bacteria; phylum Actinomycetota; class Actinomycetes; order Mycobacteriales; family Cryptosporangiaceae; genus CAVVAL01. The sequence goes on from CAVVAL010000025.1 coordinate 45,461, forward strand.
CATTACAACCACCTCGCCGAGCACATCCTGGCGCTGCCGGCCGACCAGCGGCCGAAGACGGCGGCCTACGCCGCGATGGACGACCCGTTCGCCCAGGGCACGGCGTACGGGCTCAAGGCCAAGCTGGAGAAGGCCGGCGTCAAGACCGTGGTGAACGAGGTCTACCCGCCCAACACCACGGATTTCGGCAGCATCGCCGCGAAGATCGCCGCCTCCAAGGCCGACATCGTGGTGGGCGGATCGCAGTACCAGGACGGCGTCAACCTGATCGTCGCCCTCCAGCAGCTGAACTACCAGCCGAAGATGGCGGCCTTCTCGACCGCGCCGACCAGCCCGGAGTTCGCCAAGGCGATCGGCAACAAGACCGCGGGCATCCTCTCGCCCACCGGGTACACCCAGCAGGCGAAGTACCCGAGCAACGTCGAGTTCGTCGAGAAGTACACCGCGCAGTTCGGCAGCCCGCCCGAGGAGGACGAGGCGAACGCGTACACGACCGGTCAGGTCGTGGCCGCGGCGGTGAAGGCGGCCGGCTGCGCCGAGCAGGGCGACTGCCAGAAGAAGATCGTGGACTGGCTGCACGAGAACGAGGTGGAGACCGTGGTCGGCCCGCTCAAGTGGGACGACAAGGGCCGTCCGCAGGGCGCGCACATGATCCAGCAGTGGGTCGACGGGGAGATCAAGATCGTGCTGCCCGACGACGTCAAGGAAGCCGAGTTCGTCTACCCCAAGCCGAAGTGGTGAGCGGCCGGTGCCGTCGGGAGCCCTGCTCTTCCAGAGCCTCATCCTCGGCGTGCTGCTCGGGGGTCTGTACGCGCTCCTGGCGGCCGGCCTGACCCTCTACTTCGGAATCATGCGGGTGGTGATGATCGCGCACTCCGCGTTCCTCATCCTCGCGGCGTACCTGGCCTGGTACTTCCACGAGCAGACCGGCCTCGACGCGCTGCTGTCGCTGCTGATCACGGTGCCGCTGTTCTTCGCGGCCGGCGTGGCCATGCAACGGCTGCTGCTGTCCCGGCTGCGCCCGCTGACGCTGACCATGATGTCGGTGCTGCTCACGTTCTCGATCGCGCTGATCATCGAGGGCGGCCTCGGCTACCTGTTCAGCGGCACCCAGCGGCGGCTGCGGCTCGACTACAGCGGCGCCAGCCTGGAGTTCTTCGGCGCCCGGATCGCGGTCGTGAAGCTGATCGCGTTCGGGCTGGCCGCGGCCTCCATGCTCGGCCTGTACCTGCTGCTCAAGCGGAGTCGGTTCGGGTTGGCACTGCGGGCCACGATCCAGCACAAGGACGCCGCCCAGCTGATCGGCATCGACACCGACCGGATCGGCGGGTACGGGTTCGGACTCGGCCTGGCCACCGCCGCGGTCGGCGGCACGGCGCTGGCGCTCGACTCCACGATCTACCCGTCGCTGCACTGGCACTGGATCGGCCCGCTGATGGCGATCATCGTGGTGGGCGGGCTCGGCAGCGTGCCGGGCGCGGCCGTCGCGGCGATGGTGCTGGGGATGGCGCAGAGCCTGCTGCAGATCCCGTTCGGCACGACGTGGGCGCAGACGATCTTCTACCTCGCGCTCTTCGCGACGCTGGCGTTCCGGCCGCAGGGGTTCTTCGGAGGTCGCCTTGCGCAACACTTCTAGGTGGATCCAGCTGGCCGCTATCGCGATCGGCGCCGCGCTGGTGCTGTCGTTCCCGTCGCTGGCGCCCAATCCGTACATCCTGTCCGCCGGTGTCATCGTCATCAACTACGCGGTGCTCTCCACGTCCTGGAACTTCGTGGGCGGCTTCACCGGCTACATCTCGCTCGGGCACGGCGCCTTGTTCGGCCTCGGGGCGTACAGCACCGGGCTGCTGATCACGAAGGCCAGCGTGCCCAGCTTCGTGGCGTTGTTCGGCGCGGCGGTGATCGTGGCGGCGCTGGCGGTGCCGATCGGCTTCGCGGCCCTGCGGGTGCGCGGCGCGTCGTTCGTCATCGTGTCGATCGCGCTGGTGCTCATCCTGCTCCTGGTCTTCCAGAGCTGGTCCTCGTTCACCGGCGGCTCCAACGGGCTGGTCGTGCCGCGGCCGTTCCCCGAGTTGCTCCGGCCCGAGCACCACCGGGTGTTCTTCTACCTGTTCGCCGCGCTGCTCGCGGCCGCCCTGCTCACCTGGTGGCTGATCGACCGCTCCCGGTTCGGGATGGGCCTGAAGGCGATCCGGGAGGACGAGGACAAGGCGCAGGCGCTCGGCACCCCGACGTTCACGTACAAGCTGATCGTCTTCGTGGTCTCGGCGTTCTTCACCGCGCTCAGCGGCGGGCTGTACGCGCTCTGGTTCGGCGACCTCGACCCGGTGTTCCAGTTCTCGATCCTGACCGGCTCCTACATGGTGCTGATGGCGTTGCTCGGCGGTGTCCGGCACCTGTTCGGGCCGGTGATCGGCGCGCTCGTGGTCGGGTACGCGCTGGAGTACTTCAAGCTGGAGTACGGCAGCACGCCGCTGCACCTGGTGGCGACCGGCCTGCTGCTCGGCGTGGTCGTGCTGTTCATGCCGGACGGCGTGATCCCCGCGGTGACCAGCCTCTACCGCCGCTTCTTCGGCCCCGCGGAGAGCTCGATCCGTGAGGTCACGGCCGAGGAACTGCGCCAACAGCGCGAGCGCCCGGCGCCCGCGGTGCCACCCAGCCGAACCGACGGAGGTGTCGCGGTGACAGGCGGCCTGGAGACGGTCGAGCTGACCAAGTCGTTCGGCGGCGTGACCGCGGTCGACGGGGCAGCGTGAGCTTCCTGCCTGGCAAGGTGAACGCGCTGATCGGGCCGAACGGCTCCGGCAAGACCACCTTCTTCAACTGCGTGACCGGCATGATCAAGCCCGATTCCGGCCGGGTGCGGTACGACGGCCACGACATCACCGGTCGGGCGCCGCACCGGATCGCGCGCGCCGGGATCGGCCGCAGCTTCCAGCTCTGCCGGGTGTTCCCGCGGATGACCGTGCTGGACAACCTGCTGGTCGCGGTCCGGGCCGGCAGCCTGCGCAAACAGCTGGCCAGCGGCCGTGGCCAGGCCGAGATCGACCGCGCCCGGGGCTGGCTGGCCCGGGTCGGCATCGACCATCTGGAACGCGCCGAGGCACGCAACCTGTCCTGGGGCCAGCAGAAGCTGCTCGAACTCGCGGGGGTGTTGATGGCGGATCCACAGACGATCCTGCTCGACGAGCCGGCCGGGGGAGTGAACCCGTCGCTGATCGGCCGGATCGGCACGCTGGTGCGCGAGCTCAACGCCGAGGGCCGGACGTTCCTCATCGTCGAGCACAACATGGACATGGTCATGAGCCTGAGCGACCACGTCGTCGTCTTCGATCGCGGTCGACCGATCGCCGAAGGACCGCCGTCGGTGATCAAGGCCGACCCGAGAGTGCTCGAGGCCTACCTTGGCGTCTGAGAATCTGCTGGAGCTGAACGGGATCGAGGCCGGCTACGGGCGGGCGGCGCTGGTGTTGCGCGGGCTCACCGTGCGGGTGCCCGCCGGCAAGATCGTCTGCCTGGTCGGGCCGAACGGCGCCGGCAAGTCCACCGTACTGAAGGTCGCGAGTGGACTGCTCGCGCCGCGCGCCGGCCGGATCCTGGTCGCCGGCAAGGACGTCACCGGCCAGCGACCGCAGCAGCTGCTCGCCGCCGGGCTGGCGCACGTACTGCAGGGGCACAGCGTGTTCCGGGAGATGACCGTGGCCGAGAACGTCCTGCTCGGCGGGTACACGCTGCGGGACAAGGCCGTCATCGCCGAGCGGGTGGCGATCGTCCAGGAGCTCTTCCCGGTCGTCGGCGAGCGCTGGAAGTCCCTCGCCGGGCTGCTCTCCGGCGGTCAGCAGAAGCAGGTGGAGTTCGCCCGCTCGCTGATGGTCAGCCCCAAGGTGGTGCTCCTCGACGAGCCGTCCATGGGCCTCGATCCGAAGACCACGACGACCGTGTTCGAGCAGGTGGTGCGGATGCGGGACGCCGGCACGGCGGTGCTGCTGGTCGAGCAGAACGCGCGACGCGCCCTGGAGACCGCGGACATCGGCTGCGTACTGGATCTCGGCACCGTGCACATGACGGGCCCCGCCGCCGAGCTGCTCGACGACCCGCAACTAAGCGAGCTCTACCTCGGCGGACGTCCCGCCGATCGCCCGATCTCGCCGGAGAGGTGACAGATGACAACCCAGGATTTCCCCTCCAGCCCATCCGGGCCACGGAAGATACGCATCATCATGAACGGGGTCACCGGTCGGATGGGTTACCGGCAGCACCTGCTGCGGTCGGTGCTCGCCATCCGGGATGACGGCGGTGTCACGCTGCCGGACGGTAGGCGCCTCCAGGTCGAGCCGATCCTGGTCGGCCGCAACCGCGACAAGCTGGCCGAGCTGGCGGAGCTGCACGGGGTGGCCGAGTACACCACCGACCTCACGGCCGCGCTGGCCGACGAGAGCGCGACGGTGTACTTCGACGCCCAGGTGACCAGCGAACGCAAGAAGGCCATCCTGGCCGCGATCGACGCAGGCAAGCACGTGTACACCGAGAAGCCGACCGCCGAGTCCCTCGACGACGGCCGGGAGCTGGCGGACGCCGCCGACGCCGCCGGGATCGTCAACGGTGTGGTGCACGACAAGCTGTACCTGCCCGGTCTGCTGAAGCTGAAGCGGCTGATCGACTCCGGCTTCTTCGGGCGGATCCTGTCCGTGCGCGGCGAGTTCGGCTACTGGGTCTTCGAGGGCAACCTCCAGCCGGCGCAGCGGCCGAGCTGGAACTACCGGGCCGAGGACGGCGGCGGCATCGTGCTGGACATGTTCTGCCACTGGAACTACGTGCTGGAGAACCTGTTCGGCCGGGTCCAGGCGGTCACCGCGCGGGCCGTCACGCACATCCCGGAGCGCTGGGACGAGCAGGGCAGCGCCTACGAGGCGACCGCGGACGACGCGGCGTACGGGATCTTCGAGCTCGAGGGCGGCGTCATCGCCCAGATCAACTCCTCGTGGGTGGTCCGGGTGAACCGCGAGGAGCTCGTCGAGTTCCAGGTCGACGGGACGAACGGCTCCGCGGTCGCCGGCCTGTTCGGCTGCAAGGTCCAGCCCCGGGTCGGCACGCCGAAGCCGATCTGGAACCCCGACGAGCCCGCTGACCAGGACTTCCGTGCGCAGTGGCAGGAGATCCCGGACAATCAGCAGTTCGGCAACGGGTTCCGCGCCCAGTGGGAAGAGTTCCTCCTCGACGCGGACGCCGGTCGGCCGCACCCGTACGACCTGCGGGCGGGCGCGCGTGGGCTGGCCCTGGTGGACGCCGGGCTGCGGTCGTCGGTGGAGGGCCGCCGGATCGAGCTGGAGTCCTTGGAGCCGGTGGCGGCCGAACCGGTTGGGGAGCTGGCGTGAGCGCGCTGACGATCCCGGCGGAGGCGGGGGGCTGGCGGACCGTCGAGCTCCAGGAGCCGCGGGACTGGGCGGCGCATCCGCAGCCGTACCGATCCCGGGTGGCGTTCGCCGCGGCGCACGTGGTCGCGGATCCGTTCGCGGAGAACGTGCCGGGTGCGCCCGCCGTGCTCGACTGGGACTCCACCCTGGCGTTCCGCCGGCACCTGTTCCGGTACGGGTTCGGCGTGGCCGAGGCGATGGACACGGCACAGCGGAACATGGGGCTGGACTGGCCGGCCGTGCAGGAACTCATCCGCCGCAGCGCCACCCAGGCAGCCGATCTCGGCGCGCGGATCGCCGCCGGCGCCGGCACCGATCACCGCGACGAGCTGTCCACCGTGGCCGAGGTGACCGACGCCTATCTCGACCAGGTGGCGTACGTCGAAAGCACCGGCGCCCAGGTGATCCTGATGGCCTCCCGTCAGCTGGCCCGGCTGGCGGCCGACGCCGACGACTACCTGCGGGTCTACGACGTGCTGCTGCGCCAGGTGCGCGAGCCGGTCATCCTGCACTGGCTCGGCGAGGCGTTCGACCCGCAGCTGCGCGGCTACTGGGGTTCGACGGACGTCGGAGTGGCCACCAAGACGTTCCTCGACCTGGTGCACGCGCACGCCGACCGGGTGGACGGCGTGAAGGTGTCGCTGCTCTCGGCGGAGCACGAGATCGGCCTGCGGGCCGCGCTCCCCGACGGCGTCCGCCTCTACACCGGCGACGACTTCCACTACCCCGAGCTGATCCGCGGCGACGGCACCCGGCACTCCGACGCGCTGCTGGGAGCGTTGGCGGCGGTCGCGCCGGCGGCGTCGGCGGCGCTGGCCGCCCTCGACGACGGCGACCTCGACCGGTACGACGCGGAGATGGCGCCCACGTTGGCGCTGTCCCGGCACATCTTCAGCGCGCCCACGTTCTACTACAAGACCGGGATCGCGTTCCTGGCCTGGCTCACCGGCCATCAGCCCGGGTTCACGATGGTGGGCGGGTTGCAGGCCGCCCGGTCGGTGACCCACCTCGCCACGTTGTTCGCGCTGGCCAACGAGGCGCGGCTGCTGCCGGATCCGGAGCTCGCCGCGCGCCGGCTCACGCTCTGGCTGGCCTCGGCCGGAGCCGTCCAATGACGCCGGGCCGCACCCCGGTGATCCGGCCCGCGTCGCGGTGCTGCCGCACCGCGACGCGGTGCCGGGCCACAGCTGGTGCGGTTCGATTCCGCCCACGGGGGGCGGAATTGAACCGCACCTCGGCGGCGGAGCCGCCTCGCGACGCGGCCGCGCCGAGCGACGCCGTGGATGTGCCGAGCGGGGCGCCGGCCCGGGTGGCGACACCGCGACCGGGTGATCCCCGGCTGGCGCGGTTGTCACTGAATCAGCGCACGACGGCCGGCTGGTCGGTCCGGGAGGCGATCGACGGGGCGGTGGCCGCCGGGCTGGGGTCGATCGGGCTCTGGCGCGAGCCGGTCGCCGAGGTCGGCGTGGCCGCGGCGCGGGCCTGGCTCGACGACGCCGGCCTGCGGGTCTCGTCGCTGTGCCGGGGCGGATTCTTCACCACGGGCGACCCGGACGAGCGGACGGCGGCGCTGGCGGACAACCGGGCCGCGATCGACGAGGCCGCGGGGCTGGGCACGAACGTGCTGGTGCTGGTGCCGGGCGGGCTGCCACCGGGCGATCGGGACCTGGTCGGCGCGCGCGCCCGGGTGGCCGACGCCATCGGGTCGCTGGCGCCGTACGCCCTGGAACGCGGCGTCCGGTTGGGCATCGAGCCGATGAACCCGATCTACGCCGCCGACCGGGGCGTGATCTCGACCCTCGGTCAGGCGCTCGACCTCGCCGAACAGTTCCCCGCCGACGCGGTCGGCGTCATCGTGGACACCTTCCACCTGTGGTGGGAGCCGGGCGTGGAGGCTCAGCTGATCCGGGCCGGCGACCGCATCCTCAGCTACCAGGTCTGCGACTGGATCACCCCGCTGCCGGCCGACACGTTGCTGGCCCGTGGCGTGATGGGGGACGGGCACATCGACTTCGCCGCGTTCACCAAGGCGGTCGCTTCGGCCGGCTACCGGGGCGACGTCGAGGTCGAGATCTTCAACGCCGACGTCTGGGCCGCGCCGCCCGGCGAGGTGCTGGCCACGATCGCGCGGCGCTACGTCGAACTGGTCGAGCCCTACCTCTGACCGGGCGCTGACAAGCAGCTGCGGTTGGATTGTGGAGTGGGAGCGCGATCCAACCGCAGCAGGGCCAACTAGCGGCAGAACGGGGTGGCGCCGATCACGCTCAAGATCCCGCCCAGCACGTGCTCCTTGAAGCTGGCCTTGCCGGGCAACGAGCCGGCCTCGGTGTAGTTGAGACTGTCGTGGCCGAGCGAGGTCACCCAGGACCGGCCGCCGTCGTAGTACTGGCACCAGCTGATCGGGTGGTGCCGCGGGTGGCCGGGATGGCCGTTGAACCCGACCGGGGTACCGGCCGAGCCGGGCTTGAGCACGACCAGTTCGCGCACCTTCGTGGGCAGCGGTTCGAGGTTGTAGAACTCGTCCCGGCACGCCCACTCGCGGGGCAGCGCGCTGGTGGAGGCGTCGCGGCGGTCCACCGTCCGGACGGTGCCGTCGCGGTGCGGGCCGTGGTCGTAGAACTGGGCGCCGCCGAGCAGCCCCTGGAAGTACGGCCAGTTGTACTCGGCGCCCAGCGTGTTGTGGATGCTGACGAAGCCGCCGCCGGCCCGGACGTACTGCATGAGGCTGGTCTGCGCCGAGTCGTCGAGGATGTCCCTGGACGTGCTCAGGAACACCACGCCGTCGTAGCGCAGCAGCTTTCCGGGGGAGTCCAGCTGCAGCACGTCCTCGGTCCAGTCGGCGGTGATGCCCCGCTCGGCCGCCCACCGGACCAGCGCCGCCTGCGCCACGTTGGCCTCGGCCAGCGGCGGGTTCAGCCCCGGCCCGAGCAGCGGCCCGAGGTGGGCGTGCCGGGAGGCGCCGGTGCGGCTGTAGACCAGGATCCGCTGGACCGGGTCACGCCGGAACGCCGTGTCCCACTGGTGGTAGCACTGCGGATCCGTGCCCCGGCAGACCCCGAAGTCGCCGCGCGCGGGCTGCTCGACCCGGGACGCGACCACCGACGGCGGCGCCGCCTGCACCGTGAACAGCGCCACCAGTCCGCCGACCAGCCCAGCGAACAGCCATCTGCTTCGGTGGGAGCGGACGGTCACGGCTTCGCCGTCGTCGCTCGGCGGTACTGCTGCCCGACCTCGTGCGCGGAGACCGACCGGTTCAGGAACATCAGACTGTCCATCCGGCAGTTGCACGGGTTCCCCTCGCGGGTGTTCTGCGGGAAGCTCCCGCCGATCTTGATCCCGCGCGGGTCGGTCGGTGAGGTGTAGTGCCGCCCCGGGCCGCTCACGCCCCATGGATCGCCCGGCAGCACGTACGAGCCCGCCAGCGGCTTCCCGTTCTTGAACAGCGCCATCGTGCCCTTGTCGAAGTCGAACGTGGCGGCCAGGAAGACCCACTCGTTCGGCGGCAGGATGCTCTCCCAGGTCTCGCTCGCGGCGAACGTCTGGGAACTGCTGCCGTCGATCCGCCGGCCGAGCGCGACCACCTTCATCACCCCGTCCACCTCGATCAGCTCCAGCAGCGCGCGCACGCCGTGGCCGTCCGAGTCGCCGGAGAGCACGCCGGCCAACCCGATCGCGCCGTAGCTGTCGGCCGGGTCCGCCGAGTTGGAGTTCGGGCTCGGGTTCTGGCCGGTCATCTTGAACCAGCCCATCACCGTGCTGCCCTCGGTCCGGTTGAAGGCGTGCAGGGTCGGCACGCCGGTCGCCGAGTAGACGCCGGCTTTCCAGTCGTCGTTGCCGGCCGTGGCGGGATTGACCTGCTGCAACTGGATCGAGCCCCGGCTGGCCGGGTAGGCGCCGTCGGTGACCCGCATGGCGCCCTTGCCGTTGACCAGGTCGATGGTCGTGCCGGAGCGGCCCTGGTCCTGCTCCTGCGCCAGGTTGCCGCGGACCGGGTGCTCGAAGTCGTAGTAGGCGACCAGATCACGCTTGAGGCTCGGCGCCACGTCCGGCTGGTGCGGCAGCCAGCGCGAGCCGGTGATCTTCCAGATCTTCCCGTTCGCCTTCGCGATCACGTAGAGCTCGCCCCGGCTGTCGGTGCCGAACCGCAGGTCCACGCGAGCGTCGCCGGCCAGCTCCTTCATCGTGACCCGCTTGCCGGTGCTGTCCAGCAGGGCGAACTCGTGGATGGTGGCGCGCTTCTTGCCGCGCTTCATCTGGCTCGACTCGGTGTAGAAGATGTTGCCGTGCACGTCCTCGCCGAAGACGTACTTGCCGCGCATCGCCGGCACCGCGGCGCCGCGGTAGACGAAGCCACCGATCACGCCGTAGCCCTGGTCGGCGCACGGCGGCGCTCCCGGCGGGCGGTCGTGGTCGTACGCGGCGACCGGGTAGGTGTAGCCGTACTGGGCGTCGTCCGCCGGCAGCGGGTAGACGCTGCAGTGGGGTCCGGGTCCTTGAGGGCGAACGGGCCCTCGCGCTTGGGCCAGCCGAAGTTGTCGCCGGCCTTGACCTCGTAGATCGTCTCGGCGTTGTGTTCGCCGATCACGCCCAGGTACATCCGGTGCCGCAGGCGGGGCCGGCCAGGGCCTTCGGCGTCCACGGTGACCTGCGGGTCCCAGCTGAAGCGGTGCGGGTTGCGCAGGCCGTAGGCATAGACCTCGCGGAGCGCGCCGGGGCGTCCGTAGAACGGGTTCTGCTTCGGGATGCCGTACCGGCCGTTGGCGCCGTCGGTGCCGAGCGGGTCGATCCGCAGGATCTTGCCGTAGGCCGTGCCGATGTCCTGCGGATAGGGGGCGCTCAGACCGCCGCCGCCGTCGCCGACCGCCACGTAGAGCAGCCCGTAGTCGGGGTCGCCGCGCTTGGCCGTCGGGTTGAAGTTGATCTCCTGCAGGCCGTGCCAGAGGTTGCGGAACGCCAGCCGGAGCACCTCGCGGTGCGTGCCGCTGAACGTGTTCGCGGCCGGATCGGCGGTGGTCCACTCGGTGATCACGCCCTGCACGGACGGGGTCGGCTGCGGCGGCAGGTCCGGCGTCTTCGTGGTCAGCGCGTCGCGCCCCTCGCTGTGCACCGTGTAGAACTTGCCGTTGCGTTTGAAGTCCGGGTGGAACGTCACGAACCCGAAGCCGTTGCCGATGCCGCGGTGCGACCAGAAGTTCGGGCCAGCGGCCGCGGCGACGTCGAGATAGGGCTGCGGCGAACGGTTCTTGACCAGGTACAGCATGCCGTTGAGGTCCGGCACGAACATCCGCCCCGACCCGTCCGGCACCTCGCCGAGATAGTTGATCCTGGCGTGCCGCTTGATCCGCGGGTCCGTGGTCGGCGGGACCGGCTCGGACTTCGGGAAGCTGGCGTACTCCGTGAGCGTCAACGCCAGCTGAGAGGCAACCGGATCCTCGGGGATCGGGTTGTTGATCGGGCCGTCCTCGGCGGCGGCCGGTGGGGCCACCAGCACCGATAAGAGCACGGCAATGATTGCCGGAACGCACCATCTGGGCTTTGCCATTTCGCCCCCACCCATCTGTTCGCTTGGGTTGTCGAGAGCGCTTCCGAAAGCGCTTCCGAAAGCGCTGGGCAGACCGTACAGATGCCCTCTAATCACGTCAAGACACCCCATCGCCAGGGAGAGGCGTCGACGACGTCACCAGGAGGGGCGCCGAGTGCGCCGTCGAGCCTCGATTTCTCTGCTGGCAGGCGATATCTGGCGTCGACCGGCGATCCAGGTCGTTGGCGGCCGGTGAAACGGGAGGGCTCTGCCTGCGTTAGGGACCGCGCTGAGCGGGGTCGACCGTGGCGCCGCGGCGGAATTCGTGCCCGCCGAGCTAACCCCCGCGCCCGGAGACAGCGCCCGGCGGCAGCGCCGCGCGCCGGCGGCGGCCCACGCCGCGCGCCGCCGCGAAACGGACTTGCGGGACTAGCGTGCCTACAACGGGCGCGCGTAGCCACGTTAGTCCCGCAAGTCCGTTTCGTCCCCTCGGGTAGCCGGCGCCTCTCCTCTCGCTTTGGGCGACATTTCGGCGCTATAGCACCGAAATGTCGCCCAAAGCGAGAGGGTTCCCGGCGGCTCGGGTCGCCGGGCATCGGCGGGCGCTGTGGCTCCTCGGTGCCTGGTGGGCCCTAATATGCCAAGGACATTGGCATATTGGCGGTGCCGAAGCGGGGGGCGAGTCATCTGATGAGTCAGGGGAACGAGGTCGGCGGACGGCTGGGTGATCCGTCGCTGCTGCGCCGGCTGAACGTCACGGCCGCGCTCCGGGCCTTCCTCGACTCGCCCACCCTGACCCTGCGGGAACTGCGCGCGGTGGTGGGGGTCTCCCGGCCGACCGCGGAGAACCTGCTCGCCGAGTTGATCGGCACCGGACGGGTCGAGGAAGCGCCGCCGGCACCGCCGCAGGTCGGCCGGGGCTCCGGGCGGCCCGCTCGCCACTTTCGGTTCCGGGCTCGCTCCGGGCATGTCGGCGGGATCGACATCGGTGCGCACAAGACGATGGCCGTCGTCACCGATCTGCGCGGCCAGCCCCTCGCGGTCCGCCGGCGCGAACTGGACCCCGATCAGGATGCCGCGAGCCGGCTGCGAGTCGCAGCCGACACCGCCCTGGCCTGCTGGGCCGAGGCCGGCCTTGAATCCGCCGACCTCACCGGCGTGGCCTGCGGCGTGACGGGTGCCCTGCGGGCGGCCGACGGCGTGCTCGACGTCCGCGCGGGCCAGATCGGCTCGGGGCTCGCGGCGTACTCGCTGCCCGGCTTCACCGAGATCGACGTGGCCGGGACGCTGGCGGGTCACCTCGGCCGGCCGGTCACCGTCGCGAACGACGTCAAGCTGGCCGCGCTGGCCGAGCACGGGAGCGGCGCGGGCCGGCGCCACCGGGACGTCGTCTACATGTTCGCCGGGCACCGCGCTGGCGCCGGCGTGCTGCTCGGCGGGCAGGTGCACGAAGGCCGCCACGGCGCCGCCGGCGAGATCGGCACGCTCCCGGCGCTCGGTTGGGCGGCGGCGGTGGCGCGGCTGCACGCCCGCGGCGCGGCTCTGGCCGGCGGGGTCCCGAACGGCCGCGAAGGTGAGCTGGTCGTCGCGGCCACGGCGGCCGGCGACCGTGAGAGCGCGGCGGTGCTCACCGAGTTCGCGCAGGTGCTGGCCCGGGGTGCCGCGATCCTCGCGCTCGCCTTCGACCCCGAGATCGTGGTGCTCGGCGGCGGCATGTCCCGGGGCGGGGCCGTCATCGCCGAGCCGTTCCGACGTGAGCTGGACCGCCTGACGCTCTTCCCGCTCGAGGTCGCCGTCTCGACCCTGGGCGCCGAGTCGGTGGCCCTGGGCGCCGCGCGGCTGGCGCTCGACGCGGTCGTCGCGGAGCTGCTGCACGTCCGGGGGAGCTGACCGGCGGCGCTCTTGACCGTGACGCCCGGCCGGTTGGACGGTCGCCGGGGAGCCCGCCGCGGCGGGCACGTTGAGGCTCGGACAGGCCCTGGCGGCTCGCTGGACCCTCACCTCCCCGGCCGGCCAGGACATCTCGGCGAGCATCCGCGTTCACCCGTCTAGGGCCGGCCCGGCACGGTCGCCGGGACCGGCGGGTGCGGACGCGGCCCGCCGACCGGGTCTTCGTGCGCGAGGCCGAGGAGTCCCGCAACCAGCAGGAACAGCCGATACGCGCCGCCGCTGGGCACCGGTCCGCGCTCGTACATCATGGCCGCCTCGGGGCAGCCGCCGCGATTTCGCTCGCTCTTCGTCTCGGTCAACGGCGGCCCGCCAGCCGAGGCGGCGGTGAGCGGCATTGGCAACAACACCCCACAGACCACCTCGATCCCGGTTACCTTCCTGCCCGGTGTCAACACGATCAAGGTCGTCAACGACGCGGACTCCGCACCGGACCTCGATCGCCTCTCCATCGGAAAGCAGTCCCGCGAGGAGCCGTCATGGATCGTCCCACCGTCAGCCGGCGCACCTTCCTCGGTGGCGCGGCCGCCGCCGCCGTCACGATCACCGCCGCGCCGCCGGCCGCGGCGGCCGCCCTACCCGCACACAGCGGCCGGCCCCGAGACGCGTCGGCCGCGCTGCTGGCGGAGTGGGCCCAGGCGGGCGGCACGCACCCGTTCGTGCCGGACATCTCCCGGGCCGGGTACCGCCTCGGCGCGCGCCCGCCGCGGCCCCGGGTGGTGGCCAAGGTGACCGACTTCGGCGCCCGCCAGGGCGGCACGGTCGACTGCGCGCCCGCCTTCAACGCGGCGGTGCGTGCGGCTGGTGAACGCGGCGGCGGCGTCGTGCTGGTGCCGCGCGGGACGTACCGGCTGGACGCGCCGGTCTTCATGCACTGGTCGAACGTCGTGCTGCGCGGCGCCGGCCGGAACGCCACCGTGCTGCACTTCACCCGCCCGCTGGACGACAGCTACCGGCCGAACCGGCAGCCGAGCGGGAACAGCCGCTGGTCCTGGACCGGCGGGCAGATCTGGTTCATCGCCCCCGAACGCAGGGCTCGCTCCGAAGCGGAGGACTTCGCGGCCTCCGAGGGCTGGCTGCTCGGCGACACCCTGGCGACGGTGAGCGCCGGCTCCCGTGGCCAGCGCACGCTGCTGGTATCCGATACGAGCAAGCTCCGCGCCGGTGACCTCGTGGTCCTGGAGTGCGAGAACCCGCCGGACGCGAGCCTGCTCAAGCACCTGACCGGCGACATTCCGGGTGCGACGCCGTACGACTGGCCGACCCGCGCGCCGCAGCTCACCACCGGCTCCGGCGGCCAGTACGTCCAGTACGCGTCGCTGCAGTGGCCGGTCCGGATCGAGTCGATCGACGGTGCACGGCTGGTCACGCTGGCCCAGCCGCTCCGGTACGACCTGCGCCCGAGCTGGCCGGCGCGGCTGCGGGCGGTCGGGCCTACAGTGCACGACAGCGGCGTCGAGCGGCTCACCGTGCGGAACGAGCTGGTCGCGATGACCGCGCACAACCGGCATCCCGGCTCGAACGGCGTCTGCTTCCAGGCCGTGCACGACTGCTGGGCGAGCGAGGTCCGGGTGGAGAACTGCGATCTCGGCTTCGGGTTCACGTCCGCCAAATCGACCACGCTGGAACGGGTGGCCGTCGGCGGCCGGTCCGCGCACCACAGCTTCGCCTGCCGAATGCAGTCGCACGACAACCTCGTGGACGACTTCGAGATCGAGCGCTTCACCGTGCCGCTGCCGGCCAGTGCGGTCCACCACGGGCTCAACCTGGAGGGGCTCTCGGCCGGCAACGTGTGGCGGCGCGGGCGGATGGCCGAGGGCACGTTCGACACCCACCGCGGGCTCCCGTTCGAGAACGTGCGGACCAACATCACGCTGGTCAACAACGGTCGGGTCGGCGGCTCGGCCGCGTCCGGACCGCTGTTCGGCGCCCGGATCGTGCACTGGAACATCCGGATCACCAACGGCAGCCCGTACGCCATCACGGTCGCCGACGTGGCGCCGCGCAGCGCGACCGTCGGCGTGCAGGGCGTGGCCAGCACGGTCAGCGAACTGGTTCCCGACTTCACCGGCGATCTGGAGAGCCTGCTCGCCGATCACGGCGCCCGACCGCACGTCACCGACCTCTACGCCGCCCAACGCGACTGCCTTTAGGCGCTTTGGGCGACATTTTCTCGGCTATAACCGAGGAAATGTCGCCCAGAGCGCTGGGTGGGGAGCCGGGGGCGGATGCCGCATAGCGGACGAGGAGCTTGCCGGTGGCGGGCTGGAGGGCGCCGGCCCGGATCGCGAGCTGGCAGATCGCGGCGAAGCGGACCCGGGGCCAGGAGTAGCGGCTGGTCCAGGCGATGACGGCGCCGGGCTCGGTGGCGGCGTTCCGGGTGCCGGTGGCCTGGCTCTCCAAGTAGCCGAGCAGCCGGTACTGGTCGAGCAGCGGGCTGCGGTGATCGCAGCGCCCGAGCCGCTCAGAGAAGTCGGCGGTCAGGGCCGCGGCGTGCTCGGCGATGTCGGCCTCCAGCGCGGGATCGCGGTCGGCGGCATCGAGCACCTCCCGACCATGCTCGCTGTAGACGTGCGGGAGCGGCCATGCCCCGGTAGGGCGTGGCAGCAGCCAGCCGCGCGGGACGGTGCGCAGCAGCGCGGTACGGATCCGCGCTCCGAACAGCAGAGCCACCGCCATCAGCACGGCGGCCGGCCCGATGATCCACCCCACGATCCCGTAACCGTTCAGGGAGCTGAGCACCGCGGTGATCGCGGCGAGGGCGGTGATCCGGCCGAGGAACATCTTGTCCGAGCGCGTCATGTGTTGGACGGTAGTCGTGACAATCTGTGTCGGGTCAGTGACTAGCGGATGACAACCGAACGGCCGAGGTGACCCGGACCAGCCGCCCGACAAGGTGCTCATGCCTACCGGCGTGGCGCGCTCCGTTCGGCGGCGGGTCGCCGCGCAACGGCCGCCGCGGCTCAGACCTTCGCCGCGACGTCCCCTCCGACCAGGGACTCCGCTCGGTGAACGGCCACCGGCGTCCGCCGCTGCCACCGGGTCAGGCCGACGCCGACCAGCACGACCAGCATGCCCGCGATCACCCGCACGCCGAGTTCCTCGTCCAGCACGATCGCGCCCAGCCCGACCGAGACCACCGGCAGCAGATAACCGACCGTGGCGGCGCTCGTCGCGCCCTCGTCGGCGATCAGCCGGTAGTTGAGGGCGAACGTGAAGCCCGTGCCGAAGATCCCGAGGATGACGACGGCGATGATCGCGGTCGGGCTGACGTGCCCGGAGGTGACGCCGCCGCCGACCGGCAGGGCCAGCGCGCTGAGCCCCGTCGCGGTGAGGAGCTGCGCGGCCGAGAGCGCCAGGGGAGCGCCCTTCCCCACGAGCTTCCGTCCCATGTACGCGAACGCGACGGCGTAGCTCGCGGCCGCCGCCAGGATGGCCAGGGCACCCCAGCTCGCGAGCCCGGCCTGGTGCCACGGCGCGAAGATCAGCAGCGTGCCGCCGAACCCGAGCAGCAGCCCGCCCAGCCGGACCGGGCCCGGCCGGCGGTCCGCCCCGATGGCGAGGCCGATCAGCAGCGACCACAGCGGCGTGGTCGCGTTCAGCACACCGGCCAGCCCCGAGTCGACGGTCTGCTCACCGATGCTGAACAGGGCGAACGGCAACGCGTTGCAGAAGAACGCGGCCACCACGAGGTGACCCCAGGTCCGGCGGTCGCGGGGCAGCCGCTGACGGGCCGAGTAGCAGAGCACGAGCAGCACCAGGGCCCCGAGCGCGCACCGGATGACCGTCACCTGGATCGGCGTCAGCCCCTCCAGCGCCAGCTTGATCCAGAGGAACGTCGAGCCCCACAACAGGGCGAGCAGCCCCATCCGAACCACCGTGCCGTGTCCACCGCTGACCATGTCCGCACTCCCGTTTCGTCGTCTCGGGATCGACGGTGCCCCAGGTGACCTGGCAGGACAAGTGAAAGTTTCTGGCCTACCGTTAAGCTGAGCTACATGCTTGATGTGCGACGTATGCAGGTCCTCCGCGCGGTCGTCACCAGTGGGTCGGTGACCGCGGCGGCGGCCAACCTCGGCTACACGCCGTCCGCGATCAGTCAGCAGGTCGCGGCGCTGGAGAAACAGGCCGGGATGCCGCTGCTGGAACGGGCCGGCCGGGGCGTGCGGCCGACGGCGGCCGGCCGGCTGCTCACCGAGCACGCCGGCATCATCAGCCAGAACGTGGCCGAGGCCGAGGCGGCCCTCGCCGACCTGCGCGCCGGTCGCACCGGCCGGTTGGCGATCCGGTACTTCGCCACGGCCGGCTCCGCGCTGATCCCGGCCGCGCTGGCGTGGCTCCGCCGCGAGCATCCCGGCCTGCAGGTCGATCTCAAGCTGATCGACCCCGAGGACCCGTTGCTGGAGGTCGAGGAGGGTCGGGCCGACCTGGCCATCGTGGTCCGCCCGCGGGACCGGCCGCGCGAGGGCCTGCACCTCGTCCACCTGCTCGACGACCCGTACCGCGCGGTCCTGCCCAAGGGTCACCCGCTCGCCGCGAAGCGGGTGCTCGACCTGGCCGACCTCGCGACCGAGCCGTGGGTCGGCAGCGAGTGGCCGGGCCCCTGCCTGGACGTGGTGCTGGCGGCCTGTGCCGCGGCCGGGTTCAGCCCGAACTTCGTGGTGGAGAGCGAGGACTACGCCACGGCGCAGGGGTTCGTCGCCGCCGGGCTGGGGCTGAGCGTGATCCCGCGGACCGGTCTGGGCGCCGGCAACCCGGGCGTGGTCGTGCGGCGGCTGCGCCGGCCCGAACCGGTCCGGGCGGTCTACGCGGCGGTGCGCGAGAACGCGCTGGGCCAGCCGGCCGTGCGCGGGCTGCTCGACGCGCTGCGGGACGCCGTTCGATAGAACTTCCGCCTCCGATGTCGAGATCCGCCGCGCAGCTTCTACCCCAGTACGAGAAGCGCCTGCGGCTGGTCCGCCCGGAGAAGGAGAGAACGATGAGTGACCTGAACTACCTGGCCATCCTGGTCGTCGCGGTGGCGGCGTTCGTGCTGAGCTCGACCTGGTACGTCGTGGTCGGTTACCAAGGCCCCGAGCCGGCCGCCGGTTCTGAGCCAGCGCAGCGACCACCCGCGTGGCAGATCGCGGCCGAGCTGGCGCGCAGCCTGATCGTCGGCACGGTGGTGGCGCTGGCCGCGAACAAGATGGACATCACGAGCTGGACCGGTGGCCTGGTGCTCGGGCTGGTGGCCTGGATCGGCTTCCCGTTTGTGCTGCTCACCGGCTCCATGATCTGGGACAAGGTGCCATTCCGGACCGCCGCTGTCCACGCCGGCGACTGGCTGCTCAAGCTCCTGCTGATCTCCGTCGTGGTCAGCGTCTGGAACTGACGCCCCGCCGTTCCCGCTTTGGGCGACATTTTCGGTGCTATAGCACCGAAAATGTCGCCCAAAGCGGGGGATTGTGGCGGGGGCCCCGGTGGCAGAAAAGTCGTTGTGGCGGATTCGGCCCCCGGCTACGGTGGGGACATGTTCACGATCGGCTGATGGCCCAGCTGCCCCCTTTCGTGACCCGGCATGTCTTCAGAGTCCCTGCCCTACTGCGCCGGCCCTCGAAGACACGCCCCTTTCCCTGAGGTCTGCTCATGTCTATTTCCCCGAACCGCCCTGCCGTCGTGTGCCAGGGTCTGTCCTTCGTCTGGCCGGACGGCACGCCCGTCCTCGACAACCTCGATGTCGCCTTCGACACCGGCCGCACCGGCCTGATCGGCACCAACGGCTCCGGCAAGTCCACGTTGCTCCGGCTCGTCGCCGCCGAACTGAGTCCGAGCGCGGGCACGATCAGCGCCGCGGGCGAGGTCGGCTACCTGCCGCAGACCCTCGTGCTGCACACCGGCGAGACCGTGGCCGACCTGCTCGGCATCACCGCACGCCGGGCCGCGCTGGCCGCGGTGGAAGCCGGCGACGTCACGGCCGCCGCGCTGGAGGTGATCGGCGACGACTGGGACATCGAGGACCGGGCCTTCGCCCAGCTCGACCGGCTCGGTCTACCCGCCGACGCGCGCTCACTCGACCGCACGGTGGCCACCCTGTCCGGCGGCGAGACCGTCCTCACCGGACTCGCTCGGCTGCTGATCGACCCGCCCGCGATCACCCTGCTCGACGAGCCGACCAACAACCTCGACGCGGCCACCCGCCAGCGCCTCTACGACGCGGTCGACCAGTGGCCTGGCGTGCTCATCGTGGTCAGCCACGACCGTGAGCTGCTCGAACACGTGGACCGGATCACCGAACTGCGCGGGGGCGCCGTCCGCACGTTCGCCGGGGGCTACTCCGCGTACGCCGAGACGGTCGCTGCCGAGCAGGAGGTCGCCGAGCGGAAGGTGCGCGGTGCCGAGGCGGAGGTACGCCGGGAGCAGCGGCAGCTCATCGAGGCCCAGACCACGCTGGCCCGGCGTGAGCGGTACGCCGCCAACGACTACGCCAACAAGCGCCGGCCCAAGATCGTGATGAACAACCGGCGATCCCAGGCGCAGGTGTCGGCCGGCAAGTACCGGATCATGCACGCGGACAAGCTGACCGACGCCCGGGGCGCGCTCGATTCGGCCGAGGCCGACCTGCGCGACGACGCCCGGATCCGGATCGACCTGCCGGGCACCGCGTTGCCGGCCGGGCGGACCGTGCTCGAGGTCGCCGGCCTCAGCGTGCGCGGCCCGGAGCGGATCGGCCTGCTGGGACGGAACGGCTCGGGCAAGACCACCCTGCTCAGGACGCTGCTCGGCCAGGTCAGCGAGCCGCGCTGGCCGGTGGCGCTGGGACCGGTCCCGATCGGTTACCTGCCGCAACGGCTGGACATCCTGGACGGCACCCGGTCCGTGATCGACAACGTGCGGGCCGCGGTGCCGGAGGCCAAGCCGCAGGAGGTCCGGGCGAAGCTGGCGCGGTTCCTGATCCGGGGCGCGCAGGCGGATCGGCCGGCGGCGACACTGTCGGGCGGCGAACGGTTCCGGGTCTGCCTCGCGTGCCTGCTGCTGGCCGAGCCGGCGCCACAGTTGCTGCTGCTCGACGAGCCGACGAACAACCTGGATCTGAGCAGCAGCAAGCAACTCGTCGACGCGCTGTCCGGCTACCGTGGCGCGCTGATCGTGGCCAGCCACGACCCGGTGCTGCTCGCCGACATCGGCATCACCCGGTACTGGAGCATGGACGGCGGCATCCTCCACGAGGTCCCCGCCTGAGTCCTTGCGGTCCATTTGCGACCTCCCAGGTCGCAAATGGACCGCAGCGGGTTAGCCGCTGGTGAGGACGTCGGCGAGGTTGAAGTGGACCGGCCGCTCCAGCTGGTCGTAGGTGCAGGACTGCGGCTCGCGGTCGGGCCGCCAGCGGACGAACTGGGCGGTGTGCCGGAACCGCACGCCCTCCATGTAGTCGTAGCGGACCTCGACCACGCGTTCGGGGCGCAGCGGGATGAAGGACAGGTCCTTGCCGTCGTTCCAGCGGCTGGTCTCGTTCTTGCGCGGGGTGCGCTCGCCCTGCTCGTGCGCGGCCCAGTTCCACGGGTGCCCGTCGAACGTGGTGACCAGCGGCTGCAGCTCGACGAACAGCTCCTTGCGACCGCCCATCGGGAACGCGCCGATCACGCCGACCGAGGCGAGCACGCCGCGCTCGTCGTACAGGCCGAGCAGCAGCGAGCCGATCGCGTCGTCGCCGGACTTGTGCACGCGGTAGCCGGCGACCACGCAGTCGGCCGTCCGCTCGTGCTTGATCTTGGCCATCACCCGCTTGTCGGGCTGGTAGGTCAGGTCGAGCTTCTTGGCGATCAGCCCGTCCAGGCCGGCGCCCTCGAACTCGGCGAACCAGCGCTGGGCGATGTCCAGGTCCGTCGGTCGCCGGGGTGATGTAGACCGGCGGCTCGGCGTCGGCCAGCGCGCGCTCGAGCCGGGCCCGGCGCTCGACGAACGGCAGCTCGGTCAGGTCCTCGTCGCCGAGCGCGAGCAGGTCGAACGCGACGAAGCTGGCCGGCGTCTGCTCGGACAGCATGCTTGACCCGGCTGGCGGCGGGGTGGATGCGCTGCTGCAGGGCCTCGAAGTCGAGCGTGTTGCGCTCGGTGTCGGCGACGATGATCTCGCCGTCGATCACCGCCCGCGGCGGGAAGTTGGCCAGCACGGCCTCGACGACCTCGGGGAAGTACCGGGTCATCGGCTTCTCGTTGCGGCTGCCGATCTCGACCTCGTCGCCGTCCCGGAAGATGATCGACCGGAAGCCGTCCCACTTCGGCTCGTAGAGCTGCCCGGCGGGGATGCTCGGCGACCGGCTTGGCGAGCATCGGCTTGACGGGCGGCATGACGGGCAGACGCACAGCTCAGCGTCCTCTCGTGGTGGTCGCGGCCCCGGCTTCGGACCGGCCGGGTGGAGCTCGGCACCCATCCTCGCTCATGGAGCGCCGCATCGGACCGCTCGGCACGCGACGTTACCCAGGCGTGAGCTGCGCCGACGGGTGACGGGACTTCGGCATCTACCTCCACCAGTGACCGTGACGTTCGCGCTTTGGGCGACATCTTCTCGGTCAGAGCCGAGAAAATGCCACCCAAAGCGGCAGGAACCGGCGGCGGCGGGGTCGTCTCGGCAGGCGGTCAGCCGGTGATGCGTTGGGCGGCGAGGCGGCCGGAGATCAGCACCATCGGCACGCCCACGCCGGGCTGGGTGCCGGAACCGGTGAACACCACGTTCTCCAGTCCGGGCGCCAGATTGCGGGCGCGGAACGGGCCGGTCTGGCCGAACGTGTGCGCGGCGGCGAACGGCGCGCCCATGGCCAATCCGCTGGCGCCCCAGTCGGACGGGGTCACGGTGCGCTCCACCTCGATCGCGTCGCCGAAGCCGATGTAGCCGCGCGCTTCCAGGACGGCGACCAACTCGTCCCGGTAGCGGGGGCCGATCACGTCCCAGTCCAGCCGGGCGCCGAGGTGCGGGGTCGGCGCCAGCACGTAGTACGACTGCCGGCCAGCCGGGGCCAGCGACGGATCGGCGGCGCTTGGATTGGTGACCAGGATCGACGGGTCGCTCATCAGCTCACGCCGGGTGATCAGCTCGTCGAAGGTCTGCCGCCACGCGCGGCCGAAGTGGATGTTGTGGTGCGCGATCTTGCCGTACTCGGCCCGCGAACCGACGTGCAGCAGGAAGCAGGACGGCGAGTACTTCTGCCGGGTGACCCGCCGCGGCGTGTACTCGGCGGGCAGCAGCTCGCGGTAGGCCACCGGCAGATCGGGGT
The DNA here is from genome assembly GCA_963746095.1 of uncultured Actinomycetota bacterium. Classification (GTDB taxonomy): domain Bacteria; phylum Actinomycetota; class Actinomycetes; order Mycobacteriales; family Cryptosporangiaceae; genus CAVVAL01. The sequence goes on from CAVVAL010000025.1 coordinate 67,592, forward strand.
TGAGCACGACCACGTCGGCCTGGATCCGCTGGCCGTCGGCGGTGATCACCGCGCGAGCCCGCCCGTCGGACACCTCGACGCTGGTCACGGTGGTGCCGTACTGGATCCGGGCGCCGTGCTTCTCGGCCGCGCTGGCCAGCGCCTTCGGCACCGCGTGGATGCCGCCGACCGGGAAGTACACGCCGGCGACGGAGTCCATGTAGGCGATGACCGCGTAGATCGCGAGCGCGTCGTACGGCGACAGGCCGGCGTACATCGGCCTGGAAGCTGAACACCCGCTGCGTCCGAGGGTCACCGAAGAACTGCTTGATCTTGGGCTGGAGCCGGCGGAATCCGCCGATCGCGGCCAGCCGGGCCAGGTCGGGGGAGAGCAGGTCGAGCGGCGAGTCGAGGTTGCGGTCGATGAAGCCGCCCATCTCCAGCCGGTACAGCCGCGTGACGAACTCCACGAACCGGCGGTACCCGGCCGCTTCCCGTGCGCCGCAGACCCGCTCCACCTCGGCGGCCATCGCGTCGACGTCGGCGTGAACGTCCAGTGTGGATCCATCGGGGTAGTGCGCGCGGTAGAGCGGGGAGACGGGCCGCAGGTCGAGCCAGTCCGTGAGTTCCTCGCCCACGCAGCCCAACGCGTCGGCGATGAGGTCCGGCATGGTCAGCACGGTCGGCCCGGTGTCGAACTGGTAGCCGCCCACGTCCAGCCGCCCGGCGCGCCCGCCCGGCACCTCCTCGCGCTCCAGCACGGTCACCTGCCGGCCGGCGCCGAGCAACCGCAGGGCGCAGGAGAGCCCGGCGAGGCCGGCCCCGACGATGACGACGCGATCCGTGGAACCGCTGACTGTGCGCACGTCAGAACCCTAAGCGCCGCAGCGGAACCCGGCATCCCGGCGCCGGCTCACCCCTGCGGTCCATTTGCGCCCCTGCCGGGGGCAAATGGACCGCAACCCCAGCAACGGCGGTCACCCTCGGCGGCGCAGGCCGCGGGTGGCGATGATGCCCGGGACCAGCAGCACGACGAACGTCAGCGTCATCAGCCCCCAGGTGCGCGGTCCGCTGGGCTCCCGGCCGCGATCGACCCGGCTGCGGGCGAGGACCCGCGGGTCGATGACCGCCACCGCGGCGGTCGCCGGGGCGGTCACGGTCGCGACCGCGGTGGGCTGCTCCATTGCTCGCCGCCGCCGGGCGGCGTCCGAGGAGTCGGCCGGGACGGCTGGCCCGGTCGGCGCCGGCGTGACGACCGGTGGCGTGATCACGCCGTGCAGGAACGACCGATCCGAGGCGGTCACCCGACCCGGTGGGCAGAGCAGTCCGGCGAGGTCGAGCCATCGGGGTACCACCGTGGCGCTGGCCTGGGCGAACCCGCGCTGGCGACCCGGCTGGGCGATCACCCGTGCCGTACACACGTGCTGCTGGCCGGGTTCGAGCCGAGCGATGGTGGTGCCGCAGGTGATCGCCGGTCCACCGGCGAGGCTGTCCCGGACCGCGATCCCCGTGAGCGGCACGTTGCCGGTGTTGGTGAGGAGATACCGCAGCCGGACCGGTTGGCCGGGCGTGACCCGGATGCCGGGCGCGCTGGCGGCGCGCGTGCCGTTGACCAGCTCCCGAAGTCGGAGCGAGCCGTTCACGCCGAAGTAGCTGACCGTGACGCTCGCCGAGACGCCGACCGGGCCGAGCTGGATGCCGGCCACGACCCGCACCACGGCGGACCGCCAGCCCGCCAGCGCCGGTGTCAGCGCCGTGCAGGTGATCGCGCTGAGCGCCCGCAGGGTGGCGATCCGGTTGGTCCCGCCGGGGCATCGGATCGCACTCGCCGGGACTTGCCCGTCGAGGACGGTGACCCCGACCAGCGTCGCCTCCGAGTCGTTGCGGATCACGTACCGCCGGGCCAGCGGCGCGCCGGCCAGCAGCGGCTCCTGCTGGCCGAGCGGGCGGGCGACCCCGTTTGTGGTCACCGTGACCCGCAGCGCATTCGCCCCGGGTCGGCCGGCGGTGGCGGTGCCCTGGAAAGCCGGTACGACGAGGACCGAGGCCAGGGCAAACGCCGCCGTGCCGGCCCGGTACAGGCCTGCCATCCGCACTAGCGGGCCCGGTCCAGCTCGACCTTGACGGCGTCGAGCGGTGCCCGGTCGACCGCGTGCACGCCACCCCGGAACGGGGAGTTCAGTTCGAACACGAGGATCAGCGAGGTGGCGACCAGCGTGGTCATCACGCCGAGGGTCAGCGCGGTGAGCAGCTTGCGACGCAGGCCCATCGTGAACGGCGTGCTGACCACGACGATGCTCAGCACGATCAGGGCCACCAGCAGCGGTTGCGGGAAGCCGTGGCCGGACTTCGCCAGCCGCTCCAGCGCAGAGGCGTCGATGTCGTCGAGCACGTCGAGTGCCTTGTCGCGCTGGCCGCCGACGTCGGGGTCGACGGTGTCGAACGAGGTGAGGTCGCTACGCATGGTGGCCAGCACAGCCCGGGACTCACCAGCCGAGCGCGACTTGGGCGGCCACTCCTTGCTCAGCGTCACGTCCACGTACTCGTCGATCGAGCCCTGGAGCTGGTCGCGTTGCTGCGGCGGCAGCTGCTCGGCGACCCACACCAGCGTGCTGAGTCCGGCAGCCTCGTCACGAATGTCCGAGCTGAGGTCGTCCACGTTCTGCCAGAGCACGACGATCGCCAGGGCCAGCAGCACCGCGTAGGCCGTGCCGGCGAAGACGTTCATGTATTCGATCGCGGCGGAGTCGTCCTGGGTCCGCGACCGTCGGCGGTGCCAGCGGGGCCTGGGGGCCGGCGCGGGGGCGCGATCCTCGACGGCGATCTGTTGTGCGGTGTCCTGCACTATCCACTCCTATTTCCGCCAGATAACCAGCCGGAGGTTACCCAAAGTGCCACCCGAATGCGGGGCTCGATCGGTCCAGTGACGCCGCTTTCCGGCGCGTCTCTCGCGCCGCGCCGAAGGGCATTGTCAGACCAGGGAAGAGGCAGGTCGAGGCGTGACCGGAGAGGTGTGTCGGAACGATTTCGGCGCCGGGTGAATCCGGTGTTGCGGCGCGTCCCAGCTCGGCGCGCTGGTGGGGATCGCGCCGACACGCACATTGCCGACGAAGTGAATTGCGATGGGTTCAAAGCTGTGCGTAGATTTTCGCGCTGTACCGATTCCGCGAGGTGCTTGTCGAGCCGGTGGGGGAGCGCCCGACGAGGTGGTCCTGTGGCAAGATCTGGGTACCAGCGGCGCGAAATGGCCCGGCTGATTGGCAGGTATGAGGATGACCACGGTTTGTCTCGCATAGTCGAGTAATCGCTCATCGACAACGCCGATTACCAGGGTTCTGGCCGTTGGCCAGCACGAATTCAATCACGCACTCCTAATGCGCTGCGCCGTGCCTCGGTGCGACCGGCGAATGCACGGCACTTCTTGACGTACGAATGAGGATTGGTGGTTTCGCTGTGACGGTGACCGAGTCGGTGTCGGGTGCGGGTGTCTCAGGTGCGGACGTTGCGCCGAGGTTGAGCCTGGGTACGGAGGCGGCGCGGAACCTCGCGTCCACGACCAAGTCCGTGCCGCAGATGCAGGGGATCTCGTCCCGCTGGCTGCTGCGGATGCTGCCGTGGGTGCAGGTCTCGGGCGGGGCTTACCGGGTGAACCGGCGGCTCAGCTACGCACTCGGCGACGGTCGGGTGACGTTCACCAACGCCGGCGCGCAGGTGCGGGTGATCCCGCAGGAGCTCGGCGAGCTGCCGGTGCTGCGCGGCTTCGACGACGACGGCGTGCTGAGCGCGCTCGCGGACCGGTTCGTCCAACACGAGTACCAGGCCGGCGACGTGATCGTCGAGTTCGGCCACGAGGTCGATCAGGTCTTCCTGATCGCGCACGGCAAGGTGGACAAGGTCGGGGTCGGCGAGTACGGCGACCAGACCGTGCTCGGCGGGCTCGCCGACGGGGACTACTTCGGCGAGCAGTCGCTCGTGCACGCGGACATGATCTGGGAGTTCTCCGCCAAGGCTGTCACGAACTGCACGGTGCTCGCGCTGAGCCGGCGGACGTTCCAGGAGCTGGCAGACCAGTCTCCCGAGCTGCGCAGCCACCTGGAGCACGCGGCGGCGAACACGAAGCTGCCGCAGAACCCGCACGGCGAGGCCGAGATCGACCTGGCCTCCGGGCACGACGGCGAGCCGGACCTGCCGGGCACGTTCGTCGACTACGAGCTGTCGCCGCGGGAGTACGAGCTGAGCGTCGCGCAGACCGTGCTGCGGGTGCACAGCCGGGTGGCCGACCTCTACAACGAGCCGATGGACCAGGTGGAGCAGCAGCTCCGGCTGACCATCGAGGCGCTGCGCGAGCGCCAGGAGCACGAGCTGATCAACAACCGTGACTTCGGCCTGCTGCACAACGCCGATCTCAAGCAGCGGATCCACACCCGGACCGGCCCGCCCACCCCGGACGACTTCGACGAGTTGCTGGCCGTGGTGTGGAAGGACCCGGGATTCTTCCTCGCGCATCCCCGCACGATCGCGGCATTCGGCCGAGAGTGCACGCGCAAGGGCATTTACCCGCAGAACATCGACTTCAATGGCAACCTGGTGCCGGCGTGGCGGGGAATCCCCATTCTTCCCTGCAACAAGATACCGGTCACCGGAACTCGCACGAGTTCGGTGCTCCTGATGCGCACTGGCGAGGAGAACCGCGGCGTCGTCGGCTTGCACCAGACCGGCATTCCGGACGAGTACCAGCCGAGCCTTTCGGTGCGGTTCATGGGTATCAACGAGAAGGCGATCACCTCCTACCTGGTCAGTGCCTACTATTCGGCCGCAGTGCTGGTGCCGGACGCACTTGGCGTGTTGGAGAACGTCGAGATTGGCCGCGAGAGCTAAACCCCTGGAATTCGGCCGGCGCCGGTCCGTCAAGCCCGGCTGAATTCCCCTTCCGTCGCCCCGCAGTCCGCCCGCTGCGGGGCGGCGGTCGCGTCCGGCCCGCATATTTTTTCGTAGGTACGCAGAAAGATTGGTGGTTTGCTGTGACGGTGACCGAGTCGGTGTCGGATACGGATGTCCAGCCGCGGTTGAGCCTCGGCACGGAGGCGGCGCGCACGTTGGCGTCGACCACCAAGTCCGTGCCGCAGATGCAGGGCATCTCCCCGCGCTGGCTGCTGCGGATGTTGCCCTGGGTGCAGGTGGCCGGCGGGGCCTACCGGGTGAACCGGCGGCTCAGTTACGCGGTGGGCGACGGCCGGGTGACGTTCGTCAGCACCGGTGCGGACGTCCGCGTCATCCCGCAGGAGCTGCGTGAGCTGCCGATTCTGCGCGGCCTCGACGACGACGAGGTGCTCGGCACGCTGGCCGGCCGGTTCGTCCAGCGGGAGTTCGAGGCCGGCGACGTGATCGTGGAGGCCGGCCGGCCCGGCGACCACGTGGTGCTGATCGCGCACGGCAAGGTGAACAAGGTCGGCACGGGCGAGTACGGCGACCAGATCGTGCTCGGCGGATTGGCCGACGGCGACTACTTCGGTGAGCAGTTCCTCGTCACTCCCGGCGAGACCTGGGCGTTCACGGTGAAGGCCGTGACCGGCTGCACGGTCCTGGCGCTGCCGCGGCAGGGCTTCGAGGAGCTCGCCGACCAGTCCGGAGCCCTCCGGGCCCACGTCGACCAGTTCCGCGCCAGCCCGCAGCTCCCGCAGAACAAGCACGGCGAGGCCGAGATCGATCTGGCCTCCGGTCACGACGGCGAGATCGACCTGCCCGGCACGTTCGTCGACTACGACACCGCGCCGCGCGAGTACGAACTGAGCGTCGCCCAGACCGTGCTGCGGGTGCACAGCCGGGTCGCCGACCTCTACAACCAGCCGATGGACCAGATCGAGCAGCAGCTCCGGCTCACGATCGAGGCGCTGCGCGAGCGCCAGGAGCACGAGCTGATCAACAACCGTGACTTCGGCCTGCTGCACAACGCCGATTTCAAGCAGCGGATCCACACCCGGACCGGCCCGCCCACCCCGGACGATCTGGACGAGCTGCTCTGCCGGCGCCGCAAGTCCCGGTTCTTCCTGGCCCACCCGCGCGCGATCGCGGCGTTCGGCCGGCAGTGCAACAGCCGGGGCGTCTACGCGCCGACCGCCGAGGTGGAGGGCCGCCCGATGCAGGCCTGGCGCGGGGTGCCGATCCTGCCGTGCGACAAGATCCCGATCAGCGCGCACGGCACCACGTCGATCCTGGTGCTGCGGACCGGCGAGGAGGAGCAGGGCGTGGTCGGCCTGCACCAGACCGGCATCCCGGACGAGTACCAGCCCAGCCTGGCCGTGCGCTTCATGGGCGTGAACGAGAAGGCGCTGCTGTCGTACCTGGTCAGCGCGTACTACTCGGCGGCCGTGCTGGTGCCCGACGCGCTCGGCGTGCTCGAGAACGTCGAGATCGGACACTGAGCATGTCGACTGTTGAGGTGACCGCCGGCGGACGGCCGGCGGCCGAGGTGCTGGCCTGGAGTCGGGACACCGTCGACCCGGCGCTGCGCGCGGCGGTCGGCACGCTCCCCGACGGCGTGCGGCACGTCTGCGGCTACCACTTCGGCTGGTGGGACGAGCACGGCGAGCCGGTCGAGGTGGACGGCGGCAAGGCGATCCGGCCGGCGATGGCCCTGCTCGGAGCCGGCGCGGCGGGCGGCGAGCGGGAGTCGGCGCTGCCCGCGGCCGTGGCGCTGGAGCTGGTGCACAACTTCTCGCTGCTGCACGACGACGCGATGGACGGCGACCTGACCCGCCGGCACCGGCCCACCGCGTGGAGCGTGTTCGGCTTGGGTCCCGCGGTGCTGGCCGGCGACGCGCTGCTGCTGCTGGCGTTCGACGTACTGGCCACCAGCGGCCACCCGGCCTCGCACGAGGGCGCCAGGATGCTGAGCGCCGCGGTGCTCGACCTGCTGGACGGGCAGAGCGCCGACGTGTCGTTCGAGACCCGGGAGGACGTGGAGGTCGCCGAGTGCGTCCGGATGGCGGGCGGCAAGACCGGTGCGCTGCTGGGCTGCGCCGGTGCGCTCGGTGCGTTGTTCGGCGGTGCCAACTCCCGCCAGGTCGACCACATGCGTCGCTTCGGCGAGCGGCTGGGCCTGGCGTTCCAGCACGTCGACGACCTGCTCGGGATCTGGGGTGACCCGGCCGTCACCGGCAAGTCGGTCTACTCCGACCTGCAGAACCGGAAGAAGTCGCTGCCGGTGGTGGCCGCGCTGACCTCCGGCACGCCGGCCGGCGCGGAACTGGCCACGCTCTACCGCCGCACCGACCCGCTCACCACGGCCGAACTGGCCCGCGCCGCCGAGCTGGTCGACCTGGCCGGCGGCCGGGCCTGGAGCCGCGCCGAGGCCGACGCCCTGCTCGCCCAGGCGATGGACGAGCTCCGCGCGATCGGTCCGGAACCGCGGTCGGCCGCTGAACT
>CAVVAL010000026.1:0-28713 GCA_963746095.1 uncultured Actinomycetota bacterium
ATGGCAACCTGGTGCCGGCGTGGCGGGGAATCCCGATTCTTCCCTGCAACAAGATACCGGTCACCGGAACTCGCACGAGTTCGGTGCTCCTGATGCGCACTGGCGAGGAGAACCGCGGCGTCGTCGGCTTGCACCAGACCGGAATTCCGGACGAGTACCAGCCGAGCCTTTCGGTGCGGTTCATGGGTATCAACGAGAAGGCGATCACCTCCTACCTGGTCAGTGCCTACTATTCGGCCGCAGTGCTGGTGCCGGACGCACTCGGCGTGTTGGAGAACGTCGAGATCGGCCGCGAGAGCTAAACCCCTGGAATTCGGCCGGCGCCGGTCCGTCAAGCCCGGCTGAATTCCCCTTCCGTCGCCCCGCAGTCCGCCCGCTGCGGGGCGGCGGTCGCGTCCGGCCCGCATATTTTTTCGTAGGTACGCAGAAAGATTGGTGGTTTGCTGTGACGGTGACCGAGTCGGTGTCGGATACGGATGTCCAGCCGCGGTTGAGCCTCGGCACGGAGGCGGCGCGCACGCTGGCGTCGACCACCAAGTCCGTGCCGCAGATGCAGGGATCTCCCCGCGCTGGCTGCTGCGGATGCTGCCGTGGGTGCAGGTGCCGGGCGGGGCGTACCGGGTGAACCGGCGGCTCAGTCTACGCGGTGGGCGACGGCCGGGTGACGTTCGTCAGCACCGGTGCGGACGTCCGGGTCATCCCGCAGGAGCTGCGCGAGCTGCCGATTCTGCGCGGCCTCGACGACGACGAGGTGCTCGGCGCGCTGGCCGGCCGGTTCGTCCAGCGGGAGTTCGAGGCCGGCGACGTGATCGTGGAGGCCGGCCGGCCCGGCGACGCACGTGGTGCTGATCGCGCACGGCAAGGTCAACAAGGTCGGCGCGGGCGAGTACGGCGACCAGATCGTGCTCGGCGTGCTGGCCGACGGCGACTACTTCGGCGAGCAGTTCCTCGTCACGCCCGGCGAGAACTGGGCGTTCACGGTGCAAGGCCGTGACCGGCTGCACGGTCCTGGCGCTGCCGCGGCAGGGCTTCGAGGAGCTCGCCGACCAGTCCGGAGCCCTCCGGGCCCACGTCGACCAGTTCCGCGCCAGCCCGCAGCTCCCGCAGAACAAGCACGGCGAGGCCGAGATCGAGCTGGCCTCCGGCCACGACGGCGAGTCGACCTGCCCGGCACGTTCGTCGACTACGACACCGCGCCGCGCGAGTACGAGCTGAGCGTCGCCCAGACCGTGCTGCGGGTGCACAGCCGGGTCGCCGACCTCTACAACCAGCCGATGGACCAGATCGAGCAGCAGCTCCGGCTGACCATCGAGGCGCTGCGCGAGCGCCAGGAGCACGAGCTGATCAACAACCGTGACTTCGGCCTGCTGCACAACGCCGACTTCAAGCAGCGCATCCACACCCGGACCGGCCCGCCCACCCCGGACGATCTGGACGAGCTGCTCTGCCGGCGCCGCAAGTCGCGGTTCTTCCTGGCCCACCCGCGCGCGATCGCGGCGTTCGGCCGGCGAGTGCAACAGCCGCGGCGTCTACCCGCCGACCGCCGAGGTGGAGGGCCGCCCGATGCAGGCCTGGCGCGGGCGTGCCGATCCTGCCGTGCGACAAGATCCCGATCAGCGCGCACGGCACCACGTCGATCCTGGTGATGCGGACCGGCGAGGAGGAGCAGGGCGTGGTCGGCCTGCACCAGACCGGCATCCCGGACGAGTACCAGCCCAGCCTGGCCGTGCGGTTCATGGGCGTCGAACGAGAAGGCGCTCCTGTCGTACCTGGTCAGCGCGTACTACTCGGCGGCCGTGCTGGTGCCCGACGCGCTCGGCGTGCTCGAGAACGTCGAGATCGGACACTGACGCATGTCGACTGTTGAGGTGACCGCCGGCGGACGGCCGGCGGCCGAGGTGCTGGCCTGGAGCCGGGACACCGTCGACCCGGCGCTGCGCGCGGCGGTCGGCACGCTCCCCGACGGCGTGCGGCACGTCTGCGGCTACCACTTCGGCTGGTGGGACGAGCACGGCGAGCCGGTCGAGGTGGACGGCGGCAAGGCGATCCGGCCGGCGATGGCCCTGCTCGGAGCCGGCGCGGCGGGCGGCGAGCGCGAGTCGGCGCTGCCCGCGGCCGTGGCGGTCGAGCTGGTGCACAACTTCTCGCTGCTGCACGACGACGTGATGGACGGCGACCTGACCCGCCGGCACCGGCCCACCGCGTGGAGCGTGTTCGGCCTGGGTCGCCGCGGTGCTGGCCGGCGACGCGCTGCTGCTGCTGGCGTTCGACGTGCTGGCCACCAGCGGCCACCCGGCCGCGCACGAGGGCGCCAGGATGCTGAGCGCCGCGGTGCTCGACCTGCTGGACGGGCAGAGCGCCGACGTGTCGTTCGAGACCCGGGAGGACGTGGAGGTCGCCGAGTGCGTCCGGATGGCGGGCGGCAAGACCGGTGCGCTGCTGGGCTGCGCCGGCGCGCTCGGTGCGCTGTTCGGCGGCGCCAACTCCCGCCAGGTCGACCACATGCGTCGCTTCGGCGAGCGGCTGGGCCTGGCGTTCCAGCACGTCGACGACCTGCTCGGGATCTGGGGTGACCCGGCCGTCACCGGCAAGTCGGTCTACTCCGACCTGCAGAACCGGAAGAAGTCGCTGCCGGTGGTGGCCGCGCTGACCTCCGGCACGCCGGCCGGCGCGGAACTGGCCACGCTCTACCGCCGCACCGACCCGCTCACCGCGGCCGAACTGGTCCGCGCCGCCGAGCTGGTCGACCTGGCCGGCGGCCGGGCCTGGAGCCGCGCCGAGGCCGACGCCCTGCTCGCCCAGGCGATGGACGAGCTCCGCGCGATCGGTCCGGAACCGCGGTCGGCCGCTGAACTTGCCGCTCTGGCGCACCTCGCGACCCGTCGCGACCACTGACCTGCTGCGGTTGGATCGTGCCCTGGGAGGGCGCGATCCAACCGCAACCGTCGGCGTCACCGCAGGTCAACACCGGTTGCGGTTCGATTGTGCCCGTGGAGGGCGGAATCGAACCGCACCCGGGGTGACTTCGGTCAATGCGGTCGGCCGGGCCAGCCGGGGTCGCGGGCGTAGCCCTGGTTTGAAGGTCCAGATCAGTCTGCGTACGCCCGGCCGGTCGGCGGCTTGCGCGGTGCGGGGCCGGCGCCATCGCGGTCAGCCTCCCCGCCCGGCGCGGCACCGGCCAGCACGCTCCCGGGCCGGCGCAGCACCGGCCGACGCCCGCCGGCCGGTCCCCGACCACCCGCCGGCCCTCGCCACCGCCCGGCCCTCGCCACCGCCCCATGAAAGCTCCCTTCAGCGTGTGATCACGCCATGAGGGGAGCTTTCAGGGGGTTGGGCCCGCCGTCCCGGGCTGCTGCCCGGCCGCACGCCCGCTGCTGCCCGCCCGCCTCCGCGGCCAGGGCCCGCCGCCCGCCCGGCCGGCCGCCGCCCGCGCCCGCTGCCCGCGCTCGCCGCTCGGGGCTGGGCGCCCGGCCGGCACCCCCTCGGGGGTCCCGCGAGGGGGTGGGAGCGCACTGGCGGGAGCCGCGAGGGGGCCTCGGGTCGCCGACGTTCGCATGCTGCGGTTCAATTCCGCCCGTCTGGGGCGGAATTGAACCGCAGAAGGGGTGACACGGGACACACGAAAAGGCGCCAGGTGTCGGGAGTTACCCGGCGCCTGGCGCCTTTCGTGCGCGAAGAACAATTACCTGGTGTGCTCGACACGGGCGCTGATCAACTCAGGTCCGTCCCGATTCCGTGCCGCTGAAGTACGCGGAAGGCGGCGTCGGATCCGCCGATTTGCGCGGAAAGGTGAGTGAATGCCTCGCGCTCACCGTGAAAGGTGACGAGGTAGCCCCAGGTGTTGCGCGCCTTTCGGGTCGAACGCGTGCGGGAGAGGTATTCGATGTTTCCGGCGAGGAAACTCATAGCGATTGCTCCATTCGGAGGATGGTGCGGAGTTGCTGAGATCGATTCAGGGTGCCGTGCGTCAGCTGTCCGGGCCGGCGGGCATCAGACCTGGTCCCAGGCGTCGTGGCGGGAGATCATGGCCTCCAGGTCGGCGCGCTCGGCCGGAGTGGCGTCCCGCAGCAGCAGCGCGAGTTCGCTGGGGCGACGGTTGTCCCGCCACTCGTTCAGGTGCCGCCGGTAACGGGCGACGACGGTGCTGATCGGGCGTTCGGACTGAAACATTGTGGTCTTCCTGTTCTCTCGTTCTCGGTGACCGGTCGTTCCGGCCACACCCTCAACGATGCGCTACTCGCGTTGCGCCCGTATGACGGCGAGGAGAAATCTGGCAGCACGAATCTGACCAGTCGCGGTGGGATTGTGGAGTGGGACTGCGTGATTCAACCGCAGGCTGCTGCGGTCGGCGGAAAAGTGGGAATATCGGCTGCGACTAATGTGTGCTGGCTCACTATTGCCAGGTCGCCGGGCTCGATTTCCTTCGTGCGGCGATGCCGTCGCCGTATTCGGCTGACGCGTTCGCGATCTTGGCGTTCCGGCCACTCCCCGTGCTTGTCGTTCCGCTGTGCTCCCGATAACAACTGTATCGGTTCAGTATCGAGAACTCACGTTCTGAGGCTGTGACGCTCGGCACGGGGCCTGCGTGGTCTGATGGGCGCGGTGCGGGGCCGCGGTGACGCAGGCGCCCCGCACCCCGAGCGTCCGACCGAGAGGAGACACCGGTGGAGAACGAGTTCGTGGTCCCGGGGCTGGCGGAGGCGCTGCGCTGGGAGGTGCCGCCGGCGAGCTGGAAGTCCGGCGACGCCGCGCTGGTCGCCGCGGCGGGTCCGCAGACCGACCTGTTCATCGACCCGGCCGGCAGCGCACCGAAGCTGACCGCGCCTCGCCTGCTGGCCGCCGCGCCGGCCGGCGACTTCACCCTCAGTGCGCGCGTCTCGGTGGACTTCGCCGCCGACTTCGACGCCGGCGTGCTGATGCTGTACGCGGCCGACGACACCTGGGCCAAGCTGTGCTTCGAGTACTCGCCGCAGGGTGAGGCGATGGTCGTCTCGGTGGTCACCCGGGGCGTCTCGGACGATGCCAACGCGTTCGTGGTGGACGGCGGCCAGGTGTGGCTGCGGATCTCCCGGACCGGCACCGGGTACGCGTTCCACGCCTCCGAGGACGGTCAGCTCTGGCAGTTCATCCGCCAGTTCGCCCTGCCCACCACCGCGCCGCTGCGGATCGGCTTCGCTCCGCAGTCGCCGACGGGGGAGGGCTGCACGGTCAGCTTCGACGAGATCCGGTTCGCTCCGGAGGGCGTCGCCGACCTCAGGAGCGGCGAGTAGTCAGACCTTGCGGGTGGTCGCCGCGATCGCGAGTTCGCGGAGCACGTCGGCCGATTCGGCGTCCAGCTCCTCGAAGTCCAGCGCGGCGATCGCCTGCTCGGTCAGCTCGCCGATCAGCTTCTCGGTCTCGCTCAGCGCGCCGGTGGTGGTGATCAGCTCGCGGAGCGTGCGGACGCCCTTCGACGTCCAGGTCGGGTCGGCCCAGATGCTGCTCCAGGTACGCCGACTCGGCCGGCGTGGCCCGCTCCAGGGTCTTCGCGACCAGCACGGTGCGCTTGCCCTCGCGCAGGTCGTCGCCGGCCGGCTTGCCGGTCTGAGCCGGGTCGCCGAAGACGCCCAGCACGTCGTCGCGGAGCTGGAACGCCTCGCCCAGCGGCAGCCCGTACGCCGAGTAGGCCGCGACCAGCCTGGGCGATCCGCCGGCCAGCGTGGCGCCGAGGTGCAGCGGCCGCTCGACCGTGTACTTGGCGGACTTGTACCGGATCACGTTCATGGCGCCCTCGACGCTCCGGTCGCCGGTCACCTGGCCGAGGATGTCGAGGTACTGGCCGGCCATGATCTCGGTGCGCATCTCGTCGTAGACCGGCCGGCCGCGCAGCAGCTGCTCGGGCGGCAGGCCGGCGGTGTTCAGCATCTCGTCGGCCCAGATCAGGCACATGTCGCCGAGCAGGATGGCGATCGCGGTGCCGAAGCTGTCGGCGTCGCCGCGCCAGGCCGCGGTGCGGTGCTGGGCGGCGAACCGGCGGTGCATCGCGGGCTGGCCGCGCCGGGTGTCCGAGCCGTCCATCACGTCGTCGTGGATCAGGCGCGCACGCCTGCACCCACTCGAGCGCCGACACGGCGGCGACGATCTCGTCGCAGTCCGCGCCGCCCGCTCCGCGCCAACCCCAGTAGGCGAACGCCGGCCGGAGCCGCTTGCCGCCGTCGAGGAGGAACGCGGTCAGGGCCTCGGCCAACGGCAGCAGGTCCGGGCTGATCGCGGCGAGCCGCGGCCGCTGCCGGTCCAGCGTGGCCTCCACCGCGGCCGAGACGCGTCTGCGCAGGTCCGCATGGTCAAGCGGCGACGTGGCCACCGAGCCTCCCGATCTCCAATCCGGGCCCGGTCCGAGCCGGGCCAGCCCACCGAAGCGGATGTGCCACGGGAACGCTAGCGCGCCCCGCGCGATGCGGCGCGGCGAAACCATCGCGTCCGCCGCACCCCCTGCCGGGAGCGTCCAGCAAAGAGTACGGGTGTCCTATTATCGGCCGGTCGAGGGCTGCGCATCGGACGCGCTGGACCGCCGGTTCGCGCCGGGCGGGTCGCGCGCACGCATGCAGTCGATCGGCGGCGCCGCTCCGCACGCCGGCGACGGTGAGAATCGAGGTCCGCAGGTTCCGGACGCGCGGGATGACTAGAGTTGTCGTCCATGGCGCATGGATCCTCTTCGGTTATGCCCGGCGACCGTCCGTCGGTGAGCGCGCTGATCTCCGCGCCCGACCCGACGTTCTCGTTCGAGTTCTTCCCGCCCAAGACCGACGAGGGCGAACGCCAGCTCTGGCAGGCGATCCGGGAGCTCGAACCGCTGCGGCCGTCGTTCGTGTCGATCACCTACGGCGCCGGCGGCGGCACCCGGGACCGCACGGTCTCGGTGACCGAGCGGATCGCCACCGAGACGACGCTCGTGCCGATGGCGCACCTCACCGCGGTGGACCACTCCGTGCGCCGAGCTGCGGAACGTGATCGGCCACTACGCCAACATCGGCGTCCGCAACGTGCTGGCGCTGCGCGGCGACCCGCCGGGCGATCCGCAGGCGCACTGGCAGGCCCACCCCGAGGGGTTCGAGTACGCGGCGGACCTGGTGCGGCTGCTGCGCGAGACCGGTGACTTCAGCGTCGGCGTCGCCGCGTTCCCGGAGAAGCACCCGCGTTCGCCCGACTTCGACAGCGACGTGGACTTCTTCGTGAACAAGTGCCGGGCCGGCGCCGAGTTCGCGATCACCCAGTTCTTCTTCGACTGGCAGGACTGGGTGCGGATGCGGGATGCGGTGGTCGCGCGCGGGCTGCGAGGTGCCGATCGTGCCGGGCATCATGCCGGTGACGAACGTGCGCCAGATCGAGAAGTTCGCGCAGCTCTCCGGTGCAGCGTTCCCCGCCGAGCTGGCCGAGCGGCTGCACGCCGTGGCCGAGGACCCGCTCGCCGTGCGGGCGATCGGCGTCGAGGTGGCCACCGCGCTGTGCCAGCGGCTGCTGGCCGAGGGCGCGCCGGGAATCCACTTCATCACGCTGAACCGGTCCACCGCGACGCGCGAGGTCTGGACCAACCTGACGGGGGTGGCTGCGGGTGTCTGAGCAGGTCAACGGGGTCACGGTCAGCGGCGTGGGCCGAGTGCCGGTGCGGCCGGACGTGCTGGTCGCGGTGCTCGGCGCCGAGGTGGTCGCCGGCTCGGTGCAGGACGCGATGGATCGTTGCTCGGCCGCGCTCAAGGCGACGATGGTGGCCCTGAACGAGTGGGGCGTGGCCCCCGCGGACCTGGGCACCTCCGGCGCGTCCGTGTACGCGGCCCACGACCAGCACGGCAACCAGCGCGGCTGGACCGCGACCCAGCAGGTCACCGCCAAGCTGCGCGACATCGACACCGCCGGTGACCTGGTCTCCCGGGCGATCGCCGTGGCCGGCGACGCGGCCCGACTGCACAACCTCTCGTTCGAGGTCGCCGACGACACGGCGGCCCGCACCGAGGCCCGCCGGCTCGCGTTCGCCGACGCCAGGGCCAAGGCCGCACTGTACGCGGAGCTGGCCGAGCGGGAGCTGGGCGCGGTGCGCGCGGTCGTCGAGATCGTCGGCGGCGGGCACATCCCGGGCCGCGAGTTCGACGGCGGCATGATGATGGCCAAGGGGTCGATGCCGGTCGAGGCTGGCAGCCTGGAGATCAGCGTCGGCGTCACGGTCCAGTGGGACTTCGTCGGCTGACGGGCTCGGCTGACCTGCCGGATCTGGCCGGCTACCTGCGGCTCTGGTCGGCCGGGCACGGTGGCTACGACCCTCGCACGAGCTTCTGGGTGCACGGTTGGCTGCGGCTGACCTACCGCGCCGCGCTGCCGTTCGCCCGGCGCGGGGTACCGCCCGACGCGCTCACCGCCCTCGGCGTGCTGGTCTGCGCCGCGGTGCCGCTGCTCGCCTGGCCCGGCGCCGGCTGGCCGCTGCTCGCGGTGCCGGTGATCGTGGCGTCCGGGCTGGTCGACGGCGTGGACGGCGCGGTCGCGGTGCTCGCCGGCCGGGCCACCCGGTTCGGCGCGGTGCTCGACGGGGTGGCGGACCGGGCCGGGGAGGCGGGCTACCTGCTGGCGCTCTGGCTGCTCGGCGCGCCGGCGTGGCTCTGCGTGCTCGGGCGGCGCGCTGGCGTGGCTCCAGGAGTACGCGCGGGCCAGGGCGGCCGCCGCCGGCATGACCGAGGTCGGCGTGGTGACCGTCTGGGAGCGGCCGACCCGGATCGTGGTCACCGCGTTCGCGCTCGGCTTCGCCGGGCTCGCCGGCCTGCTGGCGCCGTCGCTGGTCGTGGCGGTCGCGACCGTGGCGGGGCGGCCTGGGCCGGTCTGGACTGATCGGCCTGGTGCAACTTCTCGCCGTCGCCCGCCGCCACCTGCGCTGACCCTCTGCCGCTTTGGGCGACATTTTCTCGGCTATAACCGAGAAAATGTCGCCCAAAGCTCGGGGTTTCAGCGGGTCAGGCGGGGCCGATGAGGCCGGCGACGATCTGGGCCGAGAGGGTGACCAACGGCAGCCCGCCGCCGGGATGCGAGGAGCCGCCGACCAGGAACAGGCCCGGCACCGGGGCGCGGTTCGCCGGCCGGAGGAAGGCCGCGCGAGGACCGTTGCTGGACGTGCCGTAGATCGCGCCGCCGACCGCGTTGGTGCGCTCGGCCAGGTCGGCCGGCGTGACGGATCTCGCGTGAACGCGATCCGGTCCCGGACGTCCAGCCCGCGGGCGGCGAGCCGGCCGAGCAGGTGGTCGGCGTACCAGTCGGCGCAGGCCGGGTCGCGCCAGTCGACCGCGCCGGGCTCGTGCCGTGCCGGGGGGCGTTGACCAGCACGAACCACGCCTCGTGGCCGTCCGGGCGGAGCGCCGGGTCGTCGGGGACGCTGACGTAGAGGGTCGGGTCGTCGACCGGCCGGGCCAGCCCGCCGCCGCGCCGGGTGCCGAAGACCGCGTCGAACTCGGCGTCGTAGTCGTCCGGGAAGAGCACCGTGTGGTGCGCCAGCCCGGGGGTGCGCCCGCGAAGCCGAGCAGCAGCACGAAGCCCGAGAGCGACGGGGTGGCCCGGTCCAGCCGCTGGACGGCCGACGGCACGCGGATCAGGTCCCGGTAGAGGTGCGCGGCGTCGGTGTTGGCGACCACCAGGTCGGCGTCGATTCGTTCCGCCGTCGGCGAGCAGCACGCCCGCTGGTCCGGCTGGCGTCGGCGATGACTCGCGCACCTCGCAGCCGGTCCGCACGGTCACGCCGAGTTCGGTGCAGCGGTCCAGCAGCGCGTCGGCGAGCCGGCGCAGGCCACCCCGCACGTACCAGCCGCCGAACGACAGCTCCGCGTACGGCACGGCGGCCAGTGCGGCCGGCGCTCGCCGGGGGTCCGAGCCGGTGTAGGTGGCGTACCGGTCCAGCAACATCCGCAGCCGCGGGTCGTCCAGGTACGCCCGGCCGAGCCCGCGCAGCGTCCGCCACGGGGCGATCGTCGCGACAGGTCGCCGACCCCGCCGGCCAGCCGGGCCAGGTCCGCGGGGCCGTCCAGCGCGGACTCCAGAAACGGCCGCGCGGGTGGCCTCCCAGATCCGGGTCGGCCCGTCGCCACAGGCGCCAGTCCCTGGCTGCCGGCGCCGCCGCCGAGCGCGTCGTCGAGGCGGGCGGCGGAACTCGGCCGGCTCGGCGCAGCAGTCGAGCGTCGGTGCCGTCGGGGAAGCGGTATCGCGCGATCGGGTCGAGCAGGCGCAGGTCGAGCACGGACTCCAGCGGCGCGCCGGTCTCCCGGAACAGATCGGCGAAGACCTGCGGCATGCGTGAGCAGGCTGGGGCCGGTGTCGAACCGGAAACGCCGGCCGGCGGTCGTGCGCTCGTACCGGCCGAGCTTGCCGCCGACCTCGTCGGCTCGCTCGCAGATGGTGACCCGGTGCCCGCCGGCCGCGAGCCGGGCCGCCACCGCGAGGCCGCCGACGCCCGCGCCGACCACGACGACGCTGCTCATGCCGGACGCCGCGGTCGCGGGCGGCGTCTCGGCGGCCATGGTCGCGGCCCCTTCCAGCGTGCAGCCCTTCCGGCGCGGTGCCGTGCCGCGCAGGAGCGCGCGGTCAGCCAGCCGAGCACCGTGACCGACGCGGGATGGGCGAGCGCGTCCGGCCAGACCCGGCCGCCGGTGCGCCGGGCGGAGACCACCCGGCCGGCGACGCCGGCGGCGTACCCGGCGAGCCCGAGCCGGCGACCCGGCCAGCGCCGCAGCGGCGGCAGCACGTAGCAGCCGAGCAGCGCCGGCACCGCGGCGCGCGCCGGCGGGGGAGCCGAAGGCGGCCCAGAGCGACTTGGCGTAGCCGTCGCGCAGCTCGGCCCAGCCGTCGTACATCCGGCAGTCGGCCAGGGCCGTGCCGTCGGCCACGCCGCCGGTGCCGCCGGACCGCTTCACCGCGCGGAGCAGTGCGACGTCCTCGAGCACCTCGTCACGCACCGCCGCATGGCCGCCGGCCCGTCTCGTACGCCGCCCGGCCGGACGACCAGGAACTGCCCGTTGGCGGCGGCCAGCGACGGCCGCGGCGAGCGCTCGGCCAGCCGCAGCGGCAGAAAGGTGAGCCACGACCACTGCAGCAGCGGCTGCACCAGGCGCTCGGCCGGCCGTGACCGCGACCTGCCGCGGGTATGGGGAGACCAGGTCGAGCCGCTGTCCGCAGCAGGTCGACGGCGGTGGCGACCGCGTGCGGCGCGAGCACCACGTCGGCGTCGACGAAGACCAGGACGTCGGCGGCCGGGTCGGCGTGCGTCGGCGAGCTGCTGGCAGGCGTGCGGCTTGCCCAGCCAGCCCGGCGGGAGCGGCGCCGCTGACCAGCCGACCCGCGGGTCGCCGGCGGTCAGGGCTCGGACCAGCTCGGCCGGTGCCGTCGGTCGAGCCGTCGTCGAGGACCACGATCTCAGCCCGGGCACGCCGGTCTGGGCGAGCACGCGTCCAGGCACGGCGCCACCCGGTGCGGCCTCGTCCCGCAGCGGCAGCAGCACCGAGACCTTGTCCGCGACCGGGCGGCCGCCGGCCGGCGGACGGCGGAGGCAGGCGCGGCGTTGAGGGCGGCGTGCAGGCACCGGCGGCGGCGCCGGCCGCGCACCAGAACAGCGGTCGCGCACGAGCGCTCACGGCGGCCGCGACCTCGGGGGCGGGCGCCCGGACGTGGCTACCGAAGGACAACGCGAGCGGGCACGGCGACCAGGCCCATCGCCAGGCCGCCCCACAGCGCGGACGCCGCCAGCCGAAGAACGCCAGTCAGCGCGAGCACGGAGGAGAAGTAGGTCCAGAGATAGAGCGCGAACACGGCACGGCGTCCGCGGCGGCCGGGCGCGTCCGGCGAGGACGTCCGAGAGCGGCCATCAGCAGGACCGCGAGGCCAGCCGGCGTAGTTGGTCAGCGGCACGCCGGCGACGCCGGGCAGCGCCGGCGTCGGATCGGCCCAGCGCCAGTGGCCGGCGTCGACCATCTGCGGGTCGAGGAAGAGGTCCCAGCGACGCCAGCGCAACCGCCGCGCACCCCACCCCGGCGCCCGGGACGCGCTAGTCAGCCGCGGCCGCGACGCAGTGCCGGCCAGGCCATCATCGTCCACGCCAGCGGGATCACCAGCGGCACACCGAGCACTGCGGCCCGAGCGAGCCGGCGTAGGTGTAGGTCGCCGAACGGAAAGCCGGTGGCGACCGCCGACCGCCTCGGCGAGCAGCCCGCCCCCGGCCGTGACCGCAACAGCGGCAGCGCCGGCCCGGGGTCCCCTGGTGACGCAGCGCGTGGACCGGGACGCCGGAGGAGAAGATCACCACGGTCGCGCACGGTGAGCGCGACACGGGCGAACCATCGACCAGCGGGTACGCGATCTGGGCGAGGACGCTGCCGCCGCGAGGCCGCGACGCCAATCGTCGCCAGCGGCATCACGCATCCGGCGGCGGCCAGCGGCAGGGCCGCCCGAGCACCGCGAACGGTCGGTCGTCGCCGGGGAAGCGTGGTGGCGGAGCACATCGATGAAGCCAAGCCGGCGGTAGAGCCGCCAAGCCCGCGAATCTCGCCCTCCGGAGTGGAGAGCATCACGGTCCGCTGCTGGAGCCCGTCAGCAATTGCAGGAGCTGGGCCTGGCCGATGCCGTGTCCCTATGCGTCTGGCTGTACATGCAGCTCGAACAGCTCGAAGGATCGGGCAGCCAGCGTTCGCAGGTCGCGGGGTGCAGCCGGCGCGGACCTCGTCGTGCCACCACTGGCCGGGAGCGCCGCGGTAGCCGTAGCCGAAGCCGACAGCGATGGTGCGAGCCCGTCGCATCGCCCAGGGTGGCCACCCCGCGGAAGCCGGCCGCTGGGTGTGCGCGACCACGAACCGCGGCGCAGCTGCCGCGCCTCGGGCGGATAGGCCATCGCGGCGCCGTAGACCGCCAGCGCGTCGTCCATGCGACGGCGCAGCTCGGCGGGCGTCCACGGACGTCGTCATGCCAGCGGGTCCCTTCGTCGAGCGAGCCGTCCGCCGCCACGACAGCGAACCGGGCGAACAGCTCCTCCGCGTACCACCGCTTCGGCGCGTGCGATGGCCGCCGGTGCGCCGCTGCGGTAGGCGAAGCGCGCAGCGCGGACGGTCCCCAGCGCTGAACGTGCCCTGCAACCGATCGGGGCCTCGCCGAGGCCGAACGCGCGCGCAGCCGGCGGCTCCGCCAAGTCGGCGGCCACCGGGGATCGCTCGCCAGAACGTCGCCGCCCGGGACGGCGCGAGCCGGGCCCGGGTGATCGCGGCCACCGGACCGTCCCAGCGCTGCCGGTTAGGCGCACCGAACGGTGCCGGCCGGGCCCATCGGCCCCGGGAAGGAGCGGTCGGAGGTCGAACCGCCACTGCTCGACGGCAGCCGACGCCAGCCAGCGGCGACCGGGGAGCCGCTCGAACGCCGGCGCGCGTCCCGGTCGGTCCCAGCAGCAAGCAGGGCCCAGCGCGGGGGTCGCCGTCGCGGGGCGCGAACGTGCTGCCGGCACCGGTGCCGAGCAACTTGGCGAACCGCAGGCCCTGGATGCGCCGCAGCGACCACCGGTCGAACGCGACCCGGGTCAGCGCACGGGGCATCAGGCGGCCGGGCACGCGCCACACATCGAGGGTGACCAGCTCCGGCGGCGACACGGGAGCCTCGGCAGGGGCGGGCACGCATCGGAGCCTACGGTGCGGGGGCCACGCCGGCTTGGTGAGCGCCACCGTCCGGTCGGCGCGCGTCGAGTTGTTGACGGACGGCGCGCCACCTGCGCGACGATCGTGATCGCGGTCAGCGAACCCAGGGCGACCAGCGCGGCGCCGACCACCCACAGCCCGTCGGTGTCGGTGTCGGTGGCCGCGTCGAAGGCGAAGCAACCCGTGAGTACCACCGGGATCAGCACGCCCGCGGCCCACACCCGCCCGATCCGGCCGCCCCGGCGAGGACGCCGATGGTCAGCGCGAGGCCGAGCACCTGCCACGACTCGTACGGGCCAGTAGGAGTCCCCGGCGGCGTCCACGTCACGCTGCTGGTCCCAGCCGAGCCACGCCAGGTAGCTGATCGCCGTGAGGACGATGAGGACAATTGCGACGGCGAGGCTAGAGAGCGTGACGTTTCATGGCGCCACACTACGGCCGGGGTCGCGGCGGTCACGTGAGTACAACTGCTCGGGCGGCCTGTGACCTGCGTCCCGTGGGACCGGCCGTGCCGGGCGCGGAGCGGTCCGGCGCCGCGCGGGCCGTATCGGCGCCGGCGAGCCCCCTCGCGGCTCCCGCCAGCGCGCGCCCACGCACTCGCGGGAGCCGCGAGGGTGTGGCGCTGGCCCGCTCGCCCGCCGCCCGCTCGCTGCCCGCTCGTTCGCGCCGGCCGGCGCGGCCTAGGCGACGTCGGCCGGTTCGCCGCCGGTGATGCGAACGAGCTCGTCGAACGTCGTCGGGAACACCGCGTGCGCGATCCCGCCCGCTGCCCGACCTCGTCGAACTGGGCGAGCGCGGTGTCCACCAGCGTGCGGACCGGGGCCGGATGGCCGACCGGCGACACACCGCCGATGGTCTGGCCGGTGGCCGTGCGGACGAACTCGGGCGTGGCCCGCTTGACCGCCGTGACCCCGAGCAGCGCGGCGACCTTGCCGGTGTCGACCCGGTGCGCGCCGGAGGTGAGCACGAGCAGGGGAGAGCCGTCCGCGTCGAACAACAGTGAGTTGGCGATCTGGCCGACTTCAATGGAGGAGCGGCTGCGGCCGCCGCGCGCGGTGATGACGGCATCCGGCAGCAACCGGATCTGGCCGGTGGCACCGGCCGCGGCGAGGCTCTCCTGGACGGCGCGGACGTTGGGATGAAGGTCGTTGGTCACGCCGCCATGTCAGCACACGGCCCGCTGCAAACCCACCCAATTCCCGTCCGCACGCTCAGCGCGCCACAGAGGCAGTGAGTTGCGTACTTCGCAAGTGCGGAGAGTAATCATCCAGGCCGACGGGTTCACCCAACCGCCGGCCTGATCCGGCCAGGTATTTGCAGCTCAGTACGGGACCACGGATCGAAGTCGGCACACCGTGGCAGCTCGGTTTCGAGGTGACATCCGCTAGCTTCCAGATTGTCACTACCGACAGTGAGGTGCGGCGTTGAGCGTTGAACCGGATCCGACCCTGCAATGGCGCCTCGGTCGGCTGCTGCGCGCGGCCAGGGCGGAGGAGGGGCTGACCCAGAAGCAAGTGGCGCTGGCGTTGGACTGGCACCCGTCCAAGGTGCGGCGGATCGAGAACGGGGATGTCAGCGTCTCGACGACGGATCTGAAGGCGCTGCTCAGTCACTACGGCATCCGTGGCGAGCAGGAGATCCAGCCGCTCCTGTCGATGGGGCAGGCCGTGCGCAGCCAGGTCTATCGGCAGAGCCGGGACGTGCTGGCGACGGGGTTCGCCGAGTACCTGGAGGCGGAGGGGGGCGCCGCACGCTGCGGACGTTCGAGTCAACGCTGGTGCCCGGGCTGTTGCAGACCGAGGCCTACGCGGCGGAGGTCATTCGGGTGTACTCCGGGTCGGCGCCGAGGATGTCGCTCGCCGGATCGAGGTGCGGATGGAGCGGCAGAAGCTCCTCGGCGCCCCACGCGCGCCAGCGATGTCCTTCGTCCTCGACGAGGCGGTCTTGCGGCGGCAGGTCGGAGGCGGCGACGTGATGCGCGAGCAGCTGGCCCATCTTTTGGAGGTTCGCCGGCTGTCGAACGTCTCGGTCCGGGTCCTCCCGTTCGAGGCCGGCGTCTACGCGGCGCATCGGGGCGCGTTCGTCCTCTGGACTTCCAGTCGGATTCGAATGGTGATCCGCTGCTGTATCGCGAGAGCCCGCTGGGTGACGGATCGACCAGGGACCCGGCGCTGGTGGCCAGGTATGTCGAGGACTTCGAAAATCTAAAAATCGGTGCGCTGTCCGAGCGGGAGTCGGCAGACCTGATCGGGGAAATGACCAAGGGGAGATCCTGACCATGTGCTCTGGCGCGGCTGGCCCGCTCGATGGGGAGAGCGGCAAGAAGAAGGGCGGAAAGGGCGCCGAATTATCGGTGGCTCGTTCGCGCACGTTGATCGAATGGTTCAGCGAGATGTCCCAGCTGGCGTGCCCTGGCGACAGCTCGGACACCTGGCTGCGGCGGGTGCTCGCGGCCAATTCCACGCTACTGATCCTGATCCTCGCGGTGGCCACGGCGCTGGCCTTCGTGGCCTTCGTGTTCGACGGTGCGAAGTGGACGGGGTCGGCCGCCGGCGTCGCGTTGCTGACCGCGTTGATCGGCTATCTCCGGAGCCGTCGATCGAAATGATGCTGAGGCAGCTCGGATCGGCGGAGGCGAAATAGAAGCCTCTGGTCGAATTAGGTAAGGGTACTTATACTCTGCGTAAATCTGCCGTCACTTCGTGTCGGCATCTGTTGGCCCGGATCCCCTCTACTTGGACGATGACCCGGCTCGCCACGGTTGGGGGCGGCGCCATTCCACGTAAGGGGAGGCCCGCGTGCCCAGTCCCGATCGATCCCGACTCCGTTGGCGCAAGAGCTCACGTTCCGGCGAAGGGAACTGTGTCGAGGTGGCGTTCGTGCAGCACGCCGTCCTGGTCCGGGATTCGAAGGATCCCGACGGCCCCGTCCTGACGTTCACCCACGCGGAATGGAACTCGTTCTTAGGCACGCTCCCCGCCGGCGCCGGCGACTGACAGCGCGGCACCGGGAACACGCCTCGCTCGGCCCCGATCCGCAGGACAGGACCTATCCTTCGGCGGTCCGGCCGTCGCAGGAGCGGAGTCCCGCCATCCCCAACGTGTTGTCGCTGCTGGCCAGGCCGGTGGTGTGGAGCGCGGTGCTGCTCTGGCTGCTGCTCGCCGCCGCGCTGTGGCGTCCGCTGGTCACGCGGTTCGGGCTGCCCCGCTGGCCCACGTTGGGCGCGCTGCTTTCCGCAGCCGCCATCGGGATCGTCACGCTCACGCCGGACGGTTGGTACCGGCTGCGGGATCCGCGCTCGTGCCTGCACGGCGACTTCGGGCTGGCCGGCGCGTTCGCCGGGTCGCAGGAGTTCTGGAACGTGCTGATGTTCGTGCCGCTGGGCTTCTTCCTCGTGCTCGCGACCCGCCGGATCGGCGTCGCGGTGCTGGCCATGGCCCTCTCGCCGGTGCTGATCGAGCTGCTTCAGGCCACGATCTCCCAGCGCGTGTGCACGGCCGTCGACTGGTTCGACAACGCGTTGGGCGGCCTGCTCGGCGTGGTCGCCGCGGTGCTCGTGACCCGTCAGCGCTGAACAGCTGGTTGCGGCCGTCACCTATTACTGGAGGCCAGGCGACGGGGGAGGCAGCGATGCGGGCGATGAGTCGAGTTCTGGTCGGCGGTGTGGTGCTGGCGTTGGCGGTGCCGGCCACGCCGGCCGCCGCGAAACCGGCAGGCAGCACGCCCGCCCCGGGCAACGCCGACAACCCCGTGACCGTCACGCTGATCACCGGCGACCGGGTCCGGATCGATGCCGCCGGCGTCTCCGTCGAGCCAGCGCGGCGCGCCCGGCCGGTGCCGATCACCCAGTCCAAGGAGCACGGCGACTGGTACGTCATCCCGGCCGACGCCACGCCGCTGCTGCAGGCCGGCGTGCTCGACCGGCGGTTGTTCAACGTCACCGGGCTGGTCCGACAGGGTTACGACGACGCCCACACCGACAGCACGCCGCTGCTGATCGAGCCCACGAACGCCCGGTCCGCCGCCACGCCGGCGGGCGCCCGCACCGTGCGCGCGCTGCCGGCCCTGAACCTCACCGCGGTCGCGGCGCCCAAGGCCGGCCCGTTCTGGTCCTCCGTCAGCGGCGAGTCCACCCAGCGGGCGCTGACCGGTGGGGCCAAGCGGATCTGGCTCAACGGCAAGGTGCGCGGCACGCTCGACCGCAGCGTCCCGCAGGTCGGAGCGCCCGCGGCGTGGCAGGCCGGCTACACCGGTCGCGGCGTCACGGTCGCGGTGCTGGACAGCGGCTACGACACCGACCACGCCGACCTCGCTGGCCGGGTCGGACCGACCAAGAACTTCACCACCGAGGACGGCATCGAGGACCGGGCCGGCCACGGCACCCACGTCGCCTCGATCGCGCTCGGCTCCGGGGCGGCGTCGGGCGGCAAGTACCGGGGCGTGGCGCCGGACGCGACGCTCGCCGTCGGCAAGGTGCTCGACCGGGGCGGCAGCGGCACGGTCGACGCGGTGCTCGCCGCGATGGTCTGGGCCGCCACCGAGGTGAAGGCCAAGGTCGTCAACATGAGCCTCGGGTACGGGCAGACCGACGGCAACGATCCGCTGGCCAGAGGCCGTGAACGAGCTCAGCCGCGCGCACGGCACGCTGTTCGTGGCCGCCGCCGGCAACAGTGGCGCCGCGCAGACCATCGACACCCCGGGCGCGGCCGACGAGGCGCTCGCGGTCGGCAGCGTCGACAAGTCCGACGTGCTGAGCGGCTTCTCCAGCCAGGGGCCGCGCCGGATCGACTTCGCGCCCAAGCCCGAGCTGGTCGCGCCGGGCAGCGACATCATCGCGGCCAGGGCCAGCGAGGCCCCGGGCCGGTGTTCGCCGCCGACGACGACTACATGACGCTCTCCGGTACCTCGATGGCGACGCCGCACGTCGCGGGCGCCGCGGCCCTGCTCGCCCAGCAGCACTCGGACTGGTCCGGCGCGCGGATCAAGGCCGCGCTCACCAACTCGGCCAAACCGCTGCCGGCGTACGACGCGAACCAGGTCGGCGCCGGCCGGCTGGACCTGGCCCGCGCGATCACCCAGCAGGTGACCGCCAGCCCGACCAGCGTGCACACCTACTTCGCATGGCCGCACGCGACCACGCCGCCGCAGCGCCGCCCGATCACCTACCGCAACGACGGCACCGCTCCGATCACGCTCGGACCTCGCGCTGCGGCTGGCGGACAGCGGCGGCGCGCCGGCGCCGGCCGGGCTGGGCACGCTCGACGCCAACCAGTGTCACCGTGCCGGCCGGGTCGGCTACGGCCACGGTCACCCTGACCGTCATCAGGACCGGCCGGACCAACGCGTTCGCCGGCGTCCTGGTCGCCACCGGCCCGGGCGGCGCGGTCACCGTGCGCACGCCGGTCGGCACGTACCAGGAGTCCGAGCGGTACGACCTCACGGTCGAGGCTGCGCAACCGGGCCGGCGCCGAGTTGCCGTACCGCGAGTACGGCGATCGAGGTGCTCAACCTCGACACCGGCGAGCTGCTCTACCCGAGCAGCGGGCGAGCGGCTGCGCCTCCCGCCCCGCCCGGTACGCCGTCCTCGGCAAACGTGGAGACGCCGCGCGCCGGAGCTGGAGCCGAGCCAGACCGTGCTCGTCCATCCCGAGCTGCGGCTGGACCGCGGACCCACGGTCGAGACTGGACGCCCGTACCGCCAGCCGGGTCCGCACCAACGGTCGACCAGCCGGCCGCCAACGCCGGCACCCAACAGGTCGGCATGATCGTCCGACCGAGGTCGGGCCGGTGACCAAGCTCGGGTGTGACTCGGCAGCGCGACCGTCGGCTGGCCGAGTACTACGCCGGCGAGGCGTGCCGGGCGTGACGTCCCCGGGTTCACGTTCGCCGACCGGGTCAGCGCCGAGGAACCTGACGCTGGACCTGACCGCGGTCCACACCGCAGCCGTTCCCGGTCCCGGGGTGGACTGGTACTACGGTCTCCCCGCGGCCGGCCGGCGTCCAGCGGCTCGCGGCCGTGCACGGGGGCGACGGCACCCCCGAGGCGCTGGCCAGGGTCGAAGCCGCGCGGAAAGCTGGTGGTCCTCGGGCTGACCGGGACCGGCGCCCGGGAATGATCGCCGAGCGGGGTCGGCAACGTGGCCAAGGCCGGCGGCAAGGCGCCCCTCGACCCCTGCCGAACCAGGGCCGGGGGGGCGCGCGCGGCGTGGCGACGAGCCGTCGCTGGCGACTGCCCTACCGTCTACGGCCAGGGCGTCACGGCCGCCCGATCGGCGAGCCAGGCGCGGCCGGTGGCCTCCCGCCCGGGCTGGACCGTGCGGGCCGGGAGGCCGGTACCGGTACGAGCTCGCGTCCACGGCTCGGGCCCGCCGGCAGCGTGCCGCTCCACCCTGGAGCGGAGCGTCGCGCGGACGAGCTGGCGGCGGTCCGGGCGCGCTACTCACGGCAACGGGTCCAGCGTCCGTCACGTGCGAGCGCCGACGTCGGCGGATTGCGGCTCGACGGGCCGTTCCGCGACCCCGGTGGCGGCCGGGAGCGAGCGGCTCGAGTACTTCTCGCCGGGCACCTGGACGCTGGTCAGCACAGGCCGGCGACTTCGGCAGCGAGGAGCTACGGATCAACCAGATCCCGCTGGTCAAGGGGCCGGCGCGGCCGGATCGAGTGGAACAGGGCGGTGTTCGGGCCCGCCTTCGGCGCACCGGCCGAGAAGCCGAACGACCGGCCGGCCTGGGCGTTCCGCTCCGGCGACCTGATCGACGTGAACGCGCCGCTCTACACCGACGCCGCCGGCCACCCCGTGGCCCGGCCGAGTTCGGCGACATCGACACCGGCTCGACCAGCCTGTACCGCGACGGCACGCTGGTGGCGACCGTGCCGACCCCGGGCCGGGGTGCGTTCGCGGTGCCAGCCGAGCCGGCGAACTACCGGCTCGGCCACCGAGTCCCGGCGCGATCAGCCGTGGTGGCCGCTCGCCACCAGCGTCGCCGCCAGCTGGACGTTCCGTTCGGCGACCGTGGACGGCCGGGCCGTGCGGCTGCCGCTGCTGGCGGTGCGGTTCGAGCCGAAGCTCGATCTGGCCAACCGGGCACCCGGCGGGCGGGCGTTCCGGATCCCGATCCGGGTGGAGCGGCAGGACGGTTCCGGCACGGCCGCGGTGACCGGGCTGACCGTGGACGTCTCCTACGACGACGGCCAGACCTGGACCGCCGCGCCGGTGACCGCGCAGGAGCAGGGCTGGTCGGCCGCCGTGCGCCATCCGGCCGGCGGGTTCGTCTCGCTGCGGGCGCGGGCGTCCGATGCCGCCGGCAACACCGTCGAGCAGACCGTGATCCGCGCCTACCAGCTCTGACCCGCCCGTGACCCCGCGCTTTGGGCGACATCTTCGGTGCTATGACACCGAAGATGTCGCCCAAACCGAGGTGGGCGCGGGCGGGGAGCCGGCTTGACTTCGAGCGCACTCGAAGGTCGATGCTGGAGCCGTGCCGGGCGACGTGGCCTGGCCAGAGGCTAGGAGCAACGAATGCGGCAGAGCACACTCGGTTCGCTCACGGTCAGCGCGCAGGGACTGGGCTGCATG
Organism: uncultured Actinomycetota bacterium; assembly: GCA_963746095.1. Taxonomy (GTDB): domain Bacteria; phylum Actinomycetota; class Actinomycetes; order Mycobacteriales; family Cryptosporangiaceae; genus CAVVAL01. The sequence goes on from CAVVAL010000026.1 coordinate 21,253, forward strand.
GGCATGAGCGAGTTCTACGGCGCGGGCGACGAGGCGGAGTCGATCGCCACGATCCACCGCGCGCTGGACCTCGGCGTCACGTTCCTCGACACCGCGGACATGTACGGCGTCGGGGCGAACGAGGAGCTGGTCGGCCGGGCGCTCGCGGGCCGCCGTGACGGCGTGGTGCTGGCCACGAAGTTCGGCGTTCGACGCGACGCGGACGGTGGCCGGCGCGGGAATCAGCGGCCGGCCCGAGTACGTGCGGTCCGCGGTGGACGCCTCCCTCGCCCGGCTCGGCCTCGACCACATCGACCTGTACTACCAGCACCGGGTCGACCCGGAGGTGCCGATCGAGGACACCGTCGGCGCGATGGCCGAGCTGGTCGCCGCCGGCAAGGTGCGCTACCTGGGGCTGTCCGAGGCGGCGCCGGCGACGATCCGGCGTGCGCACGCCGTGCACCCGATCAGCGCGCTGCAGACGGAGTACTCGCTCTGGGCGCGCGAGCCCGAGCAGGAGATCCTGCCGACCCTGCGCGAGCTCGGTATCGGTTTCGTGCCCTACTCGCCGCTGGGCCGGGGTTTCCTGGCCGGCAACGTGCGCTCGGTCGACGATCTCGCCGCCGACGACTTCCGCCGCCACGACCCCCGGTTCCAGGGCGAGCAGCTCGCGACGAACCTGGCCATCGTGGACACCGTCCAGGCGATCGCCGAGGACAAGGGCGTGACCGCGTCGCAGCTCGCGCTCGCCTGGGTGCACGCCCAGGGCACCGACGTGGCGCCGATCCCCGGCACCAAGCGCCGCACCTACCTCGAGCAGAACGTCGCGGCGCTCGACCTTGAACTGTCCAAAGAGGACCTGATGGCGCTCGACAACCTCGGCGCCCCGGCCGGTGACCGCTACGCCGACATGTCCTCCATCAACCGCTGAACCGCACCCCGCCGGCGCGAAGCGCCGGCGGGGCTGCTCTGACCCGTACTCGCTCATGGCGGGCCAGCGTCGCCGGGGTTGCGGTTGGATCGTGCCCTGGAAGGGCACGATCCAACCGCACAAGCTCGCACCCCCGCCGTCGCCGGGGTTGCGGTCCAAATGCGCCCTGAGAGGGCGCATTTGGACCGCAGGTGCTCTTGCCCCGGGCGGCGGCCAGCTTCGGCTATGGACGCCGGCCCGGGAGGCCGACCGACATCACGCCAGCGGGGACCGCGCAAGCCGCCCGCCCGCCGGGAACGCATAACCGCTTTGACTGATGCTTTGATGACCTAAGCGCTGAGGTGCCGCGATCGCAAGGCCGAGAAGGCGCCGTGTGCTTTTGGGCACACAAGCCGACGAGAACGCCGCGAGCGCGGTACCTCAGCGGGCCGCTAGACGTGCAGGCCGCACTCGGTCTTCTCGGAGTCCGCCCAGCGGCCGGCGCGGGCGTCCTGGCCGGGCTCGACGCGCTTGGTGCACGGTGCGCAGCCGATCGAGGCGAAGCCCAGCTCGACCAGGGGGTTGACGATCACGCCGCGCTCGGCGGCATAGGCGTCCACGTCGGCCTGGGTCCAGGTGGCGAGCGGGTTGATCTTCACCAGGCCGCGTCGCTCGTCGAAGCCGACCACGGGGGTGTCGGCGCGGCTGGCCGACTCGTCGCGCCGGATGCCGGACGCCCAGGCCTCGTACCCGCGCAGCACGCGGTTGAGCGGCTCGACCTTGCGCATGGAGCAGCACAGGTCGGGGTCGCGGGCGTACAGGCTCTGGCCGTACTTGACGTTCTGCTCGGCCACGGTGAGCTGCGGGCGCACCGAGACGACCCGGACGTCCAGTTCGGCGGCGACCTGGTCACGCGTCGCCAGCGTCTGCGGGAAGTGGTAGCCGGTGTCGAGGAAGATGACCTGGATCCCGGGCACGGCCTCGGCGGCGAGGCTGGCCAGCACCGCGTCGCCCATCGAGGCAGTGATGGCGAACCGCTCGCCGAAGGTCTCGCCCGCCCAGCGGAGCACGTCCAGCGGGTGGGCGTCCTCTAACTCGGCTCCGGCCAGTTCGGCCAGTGACTGCATCGCCTCGCGTTTCATCACCGGGCTCCGTTCGTCGCCTCGGTGGTGGGCCCGTCGGGCGAGCCCGCCTCCGTGGTGGTGGTACCGACCATCCGCAGGGTCCAGACCCGCAGGCAGTCGGAGCAGCGGTACTGCGCGGCGGCCTCGCCCCACGGTCGGATGTCCTCCTCCCCGCAGTACGGGCAGTAGAACGGCGGCGCGTGCCGCGGTGTTCCCGTTTCACTCATGGCGCCTCGCTGCGCGAGGCGGCCCCAAGAGCGGGGCGCGTGCCATTGATTCGCTCGCTGCGCTCCGCTCATTGCAGCCACGCTCATAGCAGCCACTCTTCGTCGGCGCGGGCGACGTAGGCGTCGAAGCGCTCGCCGGGCTCGCGGCGGGCCACGTACCCGCGCAGGATCCGCTCGCAGTAGTCGGCGGTCTCCTCGGCGGTGACCTTCAGGCCACGGAACTTGCGGCCGAACGCGGCGTCCACGCCGAAGTGCCCGCCGAGGTGGATCTGGTAGCCCTCGACCTGGTTGCCCTCGGCGTCGCGCACGATCGAGCCCTTGAAGCCGATGTCCGCGGTCTGGAACCGGGCGCACGAGTTCGGGCAGCCGTTGACGTTGATCGAGATCGTCTCGTCGAAGTCCGGCAGCCGGCGCTCCAGCTCCGTGTAGAGCCACTGCGCGCGGGCCTTGGTCTCCACGATCGCCAGCTTGCAGAACTCGATGCCGGTGCAGGCCATCGTGCCGCGGCGGAACACGCTCGGCCGGACCAGCAGGTCGTGCTCGGCCAGCGCGGCGCTGAGCGGCTCGATGTCGGCCTCGGCCACGTCCAGGATGACCAGCTTCTGCTGCGCGGTGGTGGCGATCCGGCCGGCGCCGAACCGGTCGGCCAGGTCGGCCACGGCGGTCAGGGTGGAGCCGCTGATCCGGCCGGCCGCGGGGGCGAAGCCGACCGCGAACTTCCCGTCCGCCTGGCGCGGTCACGCCGACGTGGTCGCGCTCCTCGGTGCCCGGGTCGGCCGGCGCGGGGCCGTCCGGAAGGGCCGCCTTGAGGTACTCCTTCTCCAGCACCTCGCGGAACTTCTCCACGCCCCAGTCGGCGAGCAGGAACTTGATCCGGGCGTGGTTGCGCGAGCGGCGGTAGCCGTAGTCGCGGAACAGACCGCAGACGCCGGCCCACACCTCGGAGACCTGGTCGGAGCGGACGAAGACGCCGAGCCGCTGGCCGAACATCGGGTTGGTGGACAGGCCGCCGCCGACCCACAGGTCGTAGCCGGCCTCGCCGTCGGGCCCGACCACGCCGACGAACGCCACGTCGTTGATCTCGTGGTTGGTGCAGTGGTCGACGCAGCCCGAGATCGACGTCTTGAACTTGCGCGGCAGGTTGGAGAACTGCGGGTCGCCGACGTACCGCTCGACCGTCTCGTGGATCGCGTCGGTCGCGTCGATGACCTCGTCGGCCAGCACCCCGGCGAGCGGGCAGCCGAGGATCACCCGCGGGGTGTCGCCGCAGGCCTCGGTGCTGCCCAGCCCCACGGCCTCCAGCCGGCGCCAGATCTCCGGGACGTCCTCGATCCGGATCCAGTGGTACTGGACGTTCTGCCGGTCGGTGATGTCGGCGACGTCCCGGCCGAACTCGGTGCTGATCCCGCCGATGACCCGGAGGGCGTCGCTGGTGAGCCGGCCGCCGTCGATGCGGACCCGGAGCATGAAGTACTTGTCTTCCAGCTCCTCGGGCTCCAGCACGGCGGTCTTGCCGCCGGGGATGCCCTGGGCGCGCTGGGTGTAGAGACCGAACCAGCGCATCCGGCCGCGGAGGTCGGCGCCGTCGATCGAGTCGAAGCCCTTGTGGGAGTAGATGTCGAGGATGCGCTGGCGCACCTCGAGACCGTCGTTGTCCCGCTTGGTCCGCTCGTTCGGGTTGAGCGGTTCGCGGTAGCCGAGCGCCCACTGGCCCTGGGAACGGCGGGGCGGAGCGGCGCGGCGGGCGGGGCGGGGGGCAGGCGCTGGGGTGGGCGCGGCCATCGAGGGTTGTCCTCCGGAACGAGCTGACCGTGGCCACGCCGCCGGAAGCGCGCGCAGGTCAGCGGACGGACGAAGAGCCGGCTGGGGAAGAACCGTCAGGCCGGACAGGCGGCGCTGATCACCCGCTGCAGATCTACATGCAGGCGGGCGACCAAGAGCAGGTCACCAGGGTTCGTCACCGGACGAGTGTCTCACAACGCGACCGGAGGTGGCCATATGATGAGACACACTGTCCGCATCGTGGCCAAGCTCACGGTTAACAACTCTCGCGTCGTGTGCGATCATTGTTCGCATGTCCGCTGGCACCAGGCTCACCGTGCGACTGCACGTTGACCTCCTCCGTGTGTCCAGCGCGGCCTGTCGCCCCACCTCTTAGGTGGGTCGGTCTCTGCCGCGACGACGAAGTCGCGAGATGTGCCTGATCCGCCGGGTGCCGTAACCCCCGCGGGTCCGACCTCCTGGTCCGTGTGGCGCCCCTAGGACGAAGTGCAGTCCCGCTCCAGTCCAGCTCGCCCGAGACCGTCGTCAGGAGACCACCGCGATGTCGAGCTCTGTCGCGACCCACCCCGCTGCCGAACCGGCGGGGAGCGTCGAACCGCAGACCGCCGCTGCCACCCATCCCACCGGGGCCACCGTCTGGCTCACCGGCCTGCCCAGCGCGGGCAAGACCACGATCGCCCACGCCGCCGCCGACCGGCTGCGCGCCGCCGGCCACCGCGTCGAGGTGCTCGACGGCGACGCGGTCCGCGAACACCTCTCCGCCGGCCTCGGATTCAGCCGGGCCGACCGCGAGACCAACATCTCCCGGATCGGCTTCGTCGCCGAGCTGCTGGCCCGCAACGGCGTCCTCGTACTCGCCGCCGTTATCTCCCCTTATGAGGCGAGCCGGGCCGAAGTGCGTAACCGACACGCCCTCAGTGGCGTTCCGTATGTGGAGGTTCATGTCGCCACACCCGTCGAGGTGTGCAGCGAGCGTGACGTCAAGGGCCTGTACGCGAAGCAGAGGTCAGGGGAGATCAAGGGTTTGACCGGCGTGGATGACATTTACGAAGAGCCGACGGCGCCCGACCTCGTACTGCGCACCGAGCAGTCCGACGTCGCCGGATCGGTCGACCGTGTCCTGGACCTACTGACCGAGAGGGGCCTGGCATGACCGCCGCCGTCTTCACCCGTTCGGACTCCGACGCGCTCACCGCGCTGGAGGACGAGTCGATCCACATCCTGCGCGAGATGGTCGGCACGTTCGAGCGTCCCGTGCTGCTGTTCAGCGGCGGCAAGGACTCCATCGTGATGCTCCGGCTGGCCGAGAAGGCGTTCTTCCCCGGCCGGGTCCCGTTCCCGCTCATGCACGTCGACACGGGCCACAACTTCCCCGAGGTCATCGAGTACCGCGACCGCCGGGTGGCCGAGCTCGGGGTCGACCTGGTCGTCGCCAGCGTGCAGGAGTCCATCGACACCGGCCGCGTGATCGAGCGCCCCGGCCAGTCCCGCAACCCGCTGCAGACGATCACGCTGCTCGACGGCATCACCCGGCACAAGTTCGACGCCGTGCTCGGCGGTGCCCGCCGGGACGAGGAGAAGGCGCGCGCCAAGGAGCGGGTCTTCTCCATCCGCGACGAGTTCGGCCAGTGGGACCCGCGTAACCAGCGCCCCGAGCTGTGGGACCTCTACAACGGCCGGATCGCCCCCGGCGAGCACGTCCGGATCTTCCCGCTCTCCAACTGGACCGAGCTGGACATCTGGCGGTACATCGCGCGGGACGACATCGAGGTGCCGAGCATCTACTACGCCCACCAGCGCCAGGTGATGGAGCGCGACGGCATGCTGCTCGGCGTCACCCCGTGGACCCAGCCCGGCCCCGACGAGATCGTCCGCACCGAGACGGTCCGCTACCGCACGGTCGGCGACGCCACCTGCACCGGCGCGGTCCGGTCCACGGCGTCCGACGTCGACGCCGTGATCGCCGAGACGGCGGTCAGCCGGATCACCGAACGCGGCGCGACCCGCGCGGACGACCGAGCCAGCGAAGCAGCCATGGAAGACCGCAAGCGCGAAGGATATTTCTAAGTAGGCGGCCCGCTGAGGCACCGCGCTCGCGGCGTTCTCGTCGGCTTGCGTGCCCAGAAGCACGCGGCGCCTCCTCGGCCTTGCGATCGCGGCACCTCAGCGGGCTCCGGGTTCGATCAAAAGCACATTCAAAAGCAAAGGGCATAGAGCGATGACTGACCTGTTGCGGGTCGCTACGGCCGGGTCGGTCGATGATGGCAAGTCGACCTTGATCGGCCGGCTGTTGCACGACTCGAAGAACATTTTCGCCGACCAGCTCGACGCGATCGGGGACGCCTCGCGGCGGCGCGGGCTCGGCGAGACCGACCTCGCGCTGCTCACCGACGGCCTGCGCGCCGAGCGGGAGCAGGGCATCACGATCGACGTGGCCTACCGGTACTTCGGCACGCCGCGCCGCTCGTTCGTGCTCGCCGACACCCCCGGTCACGTGCAGTACACCCGGAACATGGTCACCGGCGCCTCCACGGCCGACGTCGCGGTCGTGCTCGTGGACGCCCGGCACGGCCTGGTCGAGCAGTCCCACCGGCACGCCGCGGTCGCCGCGCTGCTCGGGGTCGGTCACATCGTGCTCGCCGTCAACAAGATGGATCTGGTGGGCTTCGCCGAGGACGTCTACGACGGCATCGTGGCCGACTTCGACGTGCTCGCCAACCAGCTCGGGATCCCGTCGGTCACGGCGATCCCGATCTCGGCGCTGCACGGCGACAACATCGTCGAGCCGTCGGTGCGGCTCGACTGGTACGCCGGCCCGACCCTGCTCGAGCACCTGGAGACCGTCCCGATCCGCGACCGCAACGGCAGCGTCGGCGCCCGGTTCCCGGTCCAGCTCGTGATCCGTCCCCGCTCGGCCGAGCACCCCGACTACCGCGCGTACGCCGGCCGGGTCGCCGCCGGCGTGCTGCGGGTCGGCGACGAGGTCGCGGTGCTGCCGTCCGGGCGGCGCTCGCGCGTGGTCGGCATCGACACCTTCGACGGCGAGCTCGACGAGGCCGGCACCGGCCGTTCGGTCGCGATCCGGCTCGCCGACGACATCGACATCTCCCGTGGTGACATGATCGCCGCCGTGGCGGACGCCCCAACGCCGACCCGGGAGATCATCGGCCGGGTCTGCGTCGTCGCCGAGCGGCCATGCGGGCCGGCGACCGGCTGCGGCTCAAGACCGGCACCCGGGACGTGCGGGCCATCGTCGGCTCGGTCCGGGACCGGCTCGACGTGGTGAGCCTGGGCGTGCTCGACGCCGAGGCGCTCGCCCTCAACGACATCGGTGACGTCACGCTGCGGCTGGCCGAGCCGGTCGCGGTCGACCCGTACCGGTCCTCGCGCGGCACCGGCTCGTTCCTGCTCATCGACGAGGTCACCGGAGCCACGGTCG
>CAVVAL010000027.1:0-213754 GCA_963746095.1 uncultured Actinomycetota bacterium
ATGAAGGCGATCGTGCAGGACCGTTACGGCTCGGCTGACGTGCTGGAACTCCGGGAGGTCGACGACCCGGTGGTCACCGACCACGAGGTGCTGGTGCGGATTCGGGCCGCCGCGGTCAACGCGGCCGACTGGCACATCATGCGCGGCGACCCGTACCTGGCTCGCGCCTCGATCGGGCTTCGCCGGCCCAAGGCGAAGATCCGCGGCCGGGACTTCGCCGGCGAGGTGACGGCGGTAGGCAAGGCCGTGACCCGGTTCCAGCCCGGCGACGAGGTGTACGGCGAACTCGGCGACGGCAACGGGTCGTTCGCGGAGTACGCCGTCGTCGCCGAGGACCTGGTGGAGCGCAAGCCGGCGAACCTGACGTTCGAGCAGGCCGCCGCGCTGCCGTTGGCGGGGATCACCGCGCTGATGGGGCTGCGTGACGTGGGTCAGGTGAGCCCGGGCAGCGGGTGCTGATCAACGGCGCGTCCGGTGGCGTCGGGCTGTTCGCCGTGCAGCTCGGCAAGGCGTTCGGCGCGGACGTGACCGGCGTGTGCAGCACGAAGAACGCGGACCTGGTCCGGTCGGTCGGCGCGGACCGGGTCATCGACTACACCCAGGAGGACTTCACCCGGAACGGGACGCGGTACGACCTGGTGTTCGACCTGGTCGGGAACCGGTCGTTGACCGAACTCCGGCGTGCGCTGACCCCGGCCGGGACGCTGGTGCTCTCCGGCGGGGGAGTGTCCAACGGCGGCAGCCTGCTCGGGCCGGTCGGTCTGATCGCCAAGGGCTCGGCTGCTGTCCTGGTTCGTCCGCCAGCGGCTGATCGCCCTGGTGACCAAGCCCAGCCAGGAGCGCCTGGCCACGCTGCGGGACTTCGCCGAGTCCGGGCAGCTCGCCCCCGTGATCGACCGGACCTACCCGTTGCCCGAGGCGGCCGAGGCGATCCGCTACCTCGAGCTGGAGCACGCCAGCGCGAAGGTGATCGTCACGATGTGACGGCGCGGCCTCGCTCGTCGACCAGGCGGAGCACCGTGGCCACCACGTCCGCCAGCGGTGCCGTGGTGCGGACCTCGTGGCTGGCCACCTGGCGCAGCAGCGGTTCGACCGTCTCGACGTCGGCGAGGAACCGGCGCCGCTCCTCGGGGGTCTTGCCGTAGGAGTTGGTGATCCTGGTCGCGAGCCGATCGAGCAGGGTCTCGACCGGCGCGCTCAGCAGCACGACGTGGTCGAACTGGGCGTGGAACTTCGCCTGGTTCTCCTCGCAACCGGCGACGAACAGCACGTCCGCGTCCTCGGTGGCCAGGAGCGCCCGAATGGCGTCCTCGCGCCACCGCTGCCGACCGTCCGGCTGGACCTCGGACCAGCCATCGTCGGTGTCGACGGCCTTGTACCCGAGGGTGACCAGCGCTCGGACGACGCTCGACTTCCCGGTCCCGGACATCCCCGTGAGGAGGATTCGCTTCACGTTCGGAAGCGTACGAGCCAGGACCGGGACGGCACGCTCAGCCCACCCGCTCGGCGAGGAAGTCCTCCCAGGTGCGGTGGCCGACGGCGCGCTCGGGGGCGAGGTTGGCGCCGGCCCGGAACGCGGCCGCCGCTTTGCCGGGGAGCCGGATCGGCAGCAGCGGCCGGCGCCGGTGGCTGGCCTGGAGGTAGCTCCGGAGCAGATCGCTCAGCGTGTACACGCGTGGCCCGGCGAGGTCCGGCACGAGGCCGGCCGGCGCACCGAGGGCCAGCTCGACCAGCCGGGCGGCCACCTCGTCGGCGTCCACGGGCTGGGCGCTGATGCCCGCCGGCACCGGGACCACCGGCAGCTTCGTCATCCCCTGGACCATCGTGAGCATGAGGTCGTGGAACTGGGCGGCGCGCAGGGTCGTCCACGGGATCCCGGAGCCGGCGATGATGTTCTCCGCCTCGCGCTTGGCCGCGATGTAGCCGAACATGCCGCGGTCGATCCCGCTGACGACCGGGACCCGGTCGGCGCCGATGACCGAGATGTAGACCAGGTGCCGGACGCCGGCCCGCGCCGCCGCCCGGACCAGGCTGCGGGCCTTCTCCGCGTCGCCCTTGGTGCTGCCCGCGCAGTGCACGATCGTGTCGACGCCGTCCACCGCGGCGTCGATGCCCTCGTCGGTGGCCAGATCGCCGACCACGTACTCGACGCCCTCCTCCGGCTCGCGGCCGCTCCGGCTCAGCACGCGCACGGCGCAGTCGGCCTTGCGCAGGCGCGGGACGACCAGGCGGCCGAGCGTGCCGGTGCCGCCGGTGACAAGAATGGGTGCGGTCATGGTGAGCTTCCCTTCATCCGTCCGGGAGTCGATCTCCCGGCCACCACCGCTCGTTTCGCGGTTCTGCCGGTATGACAACTCGCGCAGGGCGAATGTGACGGGGCGGACGAGCGGCAGCTCCGAGCGCGCTCGGCGGTAGGGTCCCGGAGCGTGACCGAACCGGACTTCGTGGCGCGGACCCGGCGCTCGTACGACGCCACGGCCGACGACTTCGCCGTCTGGATCCGGGACGAGCTGGCGGCCAAGCCGTTGGACCGCGCGCTGCTCGGCGGGTTCGCCGAGCTGGTGCTGGCGGCCGGCGCCGGACCGGTCGCCGATCTCGGTTGCGGCACCGGCCGCGTCACGGCCCACCTCAGCGAACTCGGGCTGTCCGTCTTCGGCGTCGACCTGTCGCCGGGGATGGTCGCCGCGGCCCGCCGGACCTACCCGGGCCTGCGCTTCGACGTGGGCTCGCTGCTGGCCCTGGATCTGCGGTACGGCTCACTCGGCGGCATCGTGGCCTGGTACTCGATCATCCATCTCCCGGACGAGCGGCTGCCGGGCGTCTTCGCCGACTTCCATCGCTTCTTGGCGCCCGGCGGCTACCTCCAACTCGCGTTCCAGGTCGGCGACGATCTCGCGCACTGGACCGAGGCTGGCGGTCACCCGGTCTCGCTCGACTTCCACCGCCGGCAGCCGGACCGCGTCGCCGCTCTGCTGACCGAGGCCGGGTTCGCGGTGCGGACGCGCGTGGTGCGCGAGCCGGACATCGACGGTGACTTCCCCGAGGACACCCCGCAGGGATTCGTGCTGGCCTGCAAGCCGATCCGGCCGTGAGGCCAGCCGGCCTGCGCCGGCCAGCGCCAGCCTGCGGCCCGCCCGTCCGCGCCGGAGGCGCCACGAAATGCCGCCTGGCAGGATGGCCGGGTGGACCTCGACTCCGGCGCCGGGCTGCTGCACCGGCTCACCTCGTACCTGCCGAATCGCGAGTGGGACGTCCCCGTGGACGACCCGCGGGTGCGTCAGGATCTCGTCCCGAACGATCCGGAGACCCTGCCGCCGCCGATGAAGGCGTACCGGCGGGGCTGCCGGTGCTCGAGCTGCCGCGTGAGCTGCCCGATCCAGGCGTGCCGGCGACGGCGGTCCTCGCCGGTGGCACGGCCCCGGCGCGGCCGCTCGACGCGGCGCAGCTCGGCCGGGTGCTCTTCCTCGGCGCGGGTGTCGTGCGCACCGCCGAGCGCGACGGTCGGCCGATCCTGTTCCGCGCGGCCGGCTCGGCGGGGGCGCGCTTCCCGCTGGAGGTCTACGCGAGCACGCGCGGCGTCGAGGGCGTGCCGGACGGCGTGCACTGGTACGACGCCGCGCGGCACGCGCTCGTCCAGGTCGGCCCCGCCGCCGAAGGTGCGGCCACCACGCTGGTCGTGACCGGCGTGCCGTGGCGCACCGGATGGCGGTACGCCGAGCGTGGCTGGCGGCACCTCGTACTGGGACGGCGGCACGCTGCTGTCCCAGCTCGCGGCGGCGGCCGCCAGCGCCGGCCTCGCGCCGCGGCTGCGCTCGCTGTTCCCGGACGCCGCGGTGCGGGAACTGGTCGGCGCGGACGGTGTGCACGAGCACCCGCTGGCCCTGCTGTCCTTCGGCGACGGCGAACCGGCGATCGGAGCCGCCGGCCCGGCGGCCGCGGGTGAGCTGCCGCCGGTCGAGCTGCCGCTGTGCACCGCGGCGCAGCGGGCCGGCGAGCGGGACGAGCTCGGCGAGCCCTGGCCGGAGGGGCCGGCGCTGGCGGACTTCCCGTCGTCGGACTCGCTCGATGAGGTGATCCGCCGCCGTGGTTCGCAGCGGCGGATGGACCGGTCCCGGACGCTGCCGCGAGCGCACTGCTGGACTGGTCGCTGGCGCGGCCCTGCGCGGCGTCCGGGTGCCGCACTGGGTGGTCGTGCACGGCGTCGACGGCGTGGCCGCCGGGGTCTACCGGTGGCCCGATCTGTACACCCCGCTGCGGACCGGGGACCTGCGCGACGAGTTGCTCCGGATCTGCCTGGACCAGGCGCTCGCCGCCGACGCGGCCTACGTGGTCATCGCGGCGACGTCGCTGGCCGCGCTGGACGACCGCGGCTACCGCGACGCGCAGCTCGCGGCGGGGCTGGTCGAGGGCCGGCTGCATCTGGCCGCGTACGCCCTGGGTGCCAGCGCCTCCGGGATGACGTTCCTCGACTCGGAGGTGCCCGCCCTGCTCGGCGAGCCGGCCGAGCTGGCGGCGCTGCTCTTCACCTGCGTGGGCGTCCCGGAGTACAGCCTCCCGCGCCGGCGGCGGCCCGGGCGCCCCGGTCGCGGTCCGCCCGGTGATCCCGCGCATCGGCGGCAACTGACGCGCGGTCGACGCCGGCTGGCCCGCCGGCCGCTCGAGAACGCGGCCGGCGGGATCGTGTACCGGGGTTACGGCTGGTCGTCCACGCCGATGTACCCCGACGCCGCGCGCGCCGCGGCGGGCGGGGGCGGACCGTCCGAGCTGACCACCTTGACGCCGGGGGTGCCGGCGACGACCTCGAACGTGGCCGCGGTGGTGATGGTGGCGGTCGGCCCCAACACGGTGCTGACCGCGCGGAGCGAGGCCCGGAGTCGCTCGTCGTTGACGTCGCAGAGCATGTAGCCGCGCCGGATGTCGATGTACTTCCAGTGCGGGCTCTCGGCCTTGATCGGATCCCACTTGGCGTGGAACGCGGGCCGGTTCGGGTCGCCGCCGGAGGTGATCGAGGTGCCGGTGAGCTCGGCGCCGACCACGGGCGAGTTCGGGTCTTCGAAGTCCGGCTTCAGATCGCACACCCAGGTGCAGTGCCGGTCGCCGGTGAGCACGACCGGGTTGTTGGTGCGGCCGGAGCCGAAGAACTCCAGCAGCCGCTTGCGCTGCACGCGGTAGCCGTCCCAGCAGTCGAACGAGAACGTCTGGGCGGGCCCGGCCGTGCGGTCGTTCTGGGCCCACATGGCCTGGTTGGCGAGCAGGTTCCACCGGGTGCCCGACTGGCTCATCCCGCGCACCAGCCAGTTCTCCTGCTCGGCGCCGGTCATCGTGCGGGTCGGGTCGTACGCCCCTTCGAGCGTGGTCGGCTGGTCGCTGCGGTACTGCCGGGTGTCCAGTACGTGCAGCGAGGCGAGGCGACCGAACCGGGCTTGCCGGTAGAGGCGCATGTCCAGGCCACGCGGCATCGAGGAGCGCCGCAGCGGCATGTGCTCGTAGTAAGCCTGGAACGCCGCGACCCGGCGAGCTCGGAACGCCTCGGGGGTCTGCAGGTCGGGGTCGTTGGGGATCTCGTCGGCCCAGTCACCGTCGAGCTCGTGGTCGTCGAGGGTGACGATCCACGCGGCGGCGGCGTGGGCGGCCTGCAGGTTCGGGTCCGTCTTGTACCGGCCGTACCGGTTCCGGTAGGCCGCCAACGAGTAGGGCTCGTCGGTGCCCTCGTGCTGGCGGACCAGGGCGGGTTGGACTTCGCCTCGTAGATGTAGTCACCGAGGAACGCCACGAACGCGATGTCCTCCTCGGCCAGATGCTGGTGGGCGGTGTAGAGCCCGGTCTGGTAGTCCTGGCAGCTGGCGAACGCGAACTTGAGGCTGTTCACGCGGGCGCCGTGCGCCGGCGCGGTCCGGGTGCGGCCCACGGGGGACGCCTCGCCGCCGACCAGGAACCGGTAGTAGTACTCCCGGCTCGGCGCCAGGCCGTCGACCTCGGCGTGCACCGAGTGGGCGAGCCGCGGCTCGGCCAGCTCCACGCCGCGCCGGCAGATCCGCCGGAAGCCCGGGTCGTCGGCGACCTCCCACCGCACCGGCACGGGGCGGTCGGGCATGCCACCGCCGGCGATGGGATCGGGCGCCAATCGGGTCCACAGCACGATGCCGTCGGGCTCGGGTTCACCGGACGCCACGCCGAGGGTGAACAGGCCGGCGGGCAACGGCGTGTCGGCGCCGGAGCGCGAGACGGCGGAGGCGCCGCTGGGGCCGAGTAGGGCCGGTCCGGCGACCAGTCCAGCCACGGCTCCGCCTGCTGTGGCGACGAAACGACGCCTGCTGATGGGGTATGTAGGTGCCATTGCGCGATACTAAGACGGATGTGCAAAGTCGTCCTCTGGGCCTGCGAACGTTGCTGCAACACGCAACCGACTGGGCGGTGCGGGGCGGCGTCCGTAGCATCGGGGTCGGGGATCCGGGACGCACGCGGACCGGGTCGCCGCCGTGCAGGACCAGCGACGTCACGGGGGAGCGGCGATGGCCGACGCACGGTCCGATTCGTTCGAGCAGGGCTTGCGGCTGATCCAGCGGCTGGGCGGGCAGGAGCGGCCGGCCGTGCTCGACCTGTTCGAGAGCATCGGCGAGGCCGACTTCGGCGAGGAGTGTGTCGGGTTCATCTACGGCACCGTCTACCACCGACCCGGGCTGTCCGTGCGGGAACGTCAGCTGGCCACGGTGGGCGCGCTGACCGCCCTCGGCTACGCCCCCTCGCAGCTTCAGTTCCACGCGAAGGCCGCGCTGAACGTCGGGTGCACGCCGGAGCAGGTCGTCGAGGCGATCGATCGGGTCGGTGCGGTCACCGGGTCTCCGGCACTCGACGCGCTGGCGGCGGTCGGCGAGGCCTTCGCTGGGCGGGAGGAGCACGACCGGCCGGCTGGCGAGTCGGCGGTGAGCCGGAGCGCGCGCCAGCTCAGCTCCAAAGACCGCGAGATCGTCGCGATCGCGGCGTGCACGGCGCTCGGCACTGCCCTGCGCCCGCTGCGGGCGCACATCAACGGCCTGCTCGACGTCGGCGGCACCCGGCAGGAGGTCATCGAGACCCTGTTGCACCTGGCCTTCTACGCCGGTTTCCCCGCCGCGCTCAACGCGATCGGCGTGGCACGGGAGGTGTTCGCCGAGCGCGCGGAGGGCTGACCGCGGGGTTCACCGACGGCGCCGTACGGCTCAGGCGGCGGTGACCAGGGCGTCGATGCGGGCGACCTGCGCCGAGGTCAACGGCCCATGGTCGAGCGCGCCGGCCTGTTCCTTGGCCTGTTCGGGCGTCCGGATACCGCCGAGGGCGATGGCCCTGGGCGAGCGCGCCCACACGTAGGCCAGCGCGCCCTGGACCAGCGTGCGCCCGCCGACGCGGAGTTCGTCGCGGACCGCGGCCAGTCGTTGCTGCCAACGGGGCATGCCGGCCTCGGTGAAATAGTCCCAGTGCGGCGTCTCTCGGCGTACGTCACCGGGCACGAGCTGGTCGAGCGAGCGGTACTTGCCGGACAGGAATCCCATCGCGAGCGGGCTGCGGGCCAGCACGGCGAGATCGTGGGCGTCGCAGCGCGCGAGCGCCTCGTCGTTCGCGCCGAAGACGTTCAACTCCTGCTGCACGGAGACGCAGCCGGCGCCGGTGGCGAAGACGTCGATCACGGCCGCGGCGTCGTTGCTCGTTCCGTAGCGGCGAATCTTGCCTTCGTCGACGAGGCGGTCGAACACCTCCACCACGCCCGGTGCCTGGTCTGCGCCGACCTCGCCCGGGTGCAGCTGGTACAGGTCGATGTGGTCCGTCCCCAGCCGGCGCAGGCTCGCCTCGCAGGCCCGCCGAAGGTATGCCGGGCTGACGTCGACGCCGTCGCCGCTGCGGGTGGCTTCGTCGAACACGAGTCCGACCTTGGTCGCGATCACCACGTCGTCGCGGAACGGTGCGAGCGCCTTTCCGAGGACGCGCTCGGCATGGCCACAGCCGTAGGCGTCGGCCGTGTCGAACAGCCGCACGCCACCGTCATACGCGGCGCGGACGGCGGCGATCGACACCTCGTCGTCGACCTCACCCCAACCCGCCGGTGCGCCCGCGAAGTCCCAGGGCCCACCCAGTGCCCAGGTGCCGGCGCCCAGAGCGGGGACCCGCCAATCGCCGACCGTCCGAATCGTCTCCGGTGTCGCGTCGGTCTCCGTCGGGTCGGTCATCGCCACTCCTCGAAGTCGATCGTGAACCTGTCGGAGCTCCCACACTATGGCGGGCGAACAAGACCTGCAGGCACGCGTGCGGGTCTCGTCAGGCGCACCGAGCCGGGTATGACGTGAGCGCCACCTACGCGACCCGGGCCGCGGCGGTGCCCGGCAGTCGACAGACTGCCGGGCACCGGGCCCATAGCTCAGAATCCGTAGCGGCTCTTCAGATGCCGCCACCAGTCGCGGAACATCCACTTGTCGAATTCGGTGATCGTGGTCGCGCTGCCCGCCTTCATGATGAAGCCCTGCCCGTTCAGCGGGTCCCAGTCGTAGAAGTCGTCCAGGCCGTACGTGTGCCCGAGTTCATGGAGGAGGATGTGAATGTTGTCGGTGTTGACGTTGCCCACCATGTACTCGCTGCTGATCCGCTGGCCCCAGTCTCCACCGGCGCCACCGCTGAAGCCGGACGTGAGCCACAACGACTGGTCGTAGTGGCGGGCCACGCCGCCCGGGCAGCCGGAGTAGTTCCCGTCCTGGTGGAAGAACCGACCACAGGGCTCGGAGCACTGCGGGGCGTTCTCCCGGATGTTGTTGACGTAGATGTCGACCGAGTTGTCCGTCCACTGCAGCTGACTGCGGTTACGCACGGCCCAGCCGACGATGTTGACCGGCACGTCGTTGTACGGGAAGGCGTTGTGCCCGGCCATGGTGCTGGTCCACTTCTTGACCTGCCGGCGCAGGGCGGTGTGGATGGCGTCGCGCTGGGCCGTCGTGACGTTCGCGCTGGAGTCCCACCGCACGCAGTAGTTGACGTAACCGCGGTTGGCCATCAGCTGGTCCCAGCCGTAGTTGCGGAAACCGTACAGATTGCCGTTGTTGTAGGTGTCCTCCTGGTGCTTCCACACCGCGGCCAGCGGCGAGGGTTCGCCGGCGGGTTCCAGCCGCTTGGGCGGCGGGCTGGTCTGGGCGTGGGCGTGGGCGTGGGCGTGGGCGTGGCCGCTGGTGCCGCCGCCGATGTGGCCCGGCACCCGCCACACCCGGCTGGCCGCCGAGGTGCAGGGTAGTTGGACGAGGGCGGTGTTGCTCGCCGAGGCGTCCCCGGCGGGCACGACGCACTTGCCGGACGACACCGAGACGATGTTGAACGTCTTGGTGGCGCCGCTGACCGACACGGCGTTGAGCCGGAACCGCTGGTTGGTGTCGGTGTGGCACGTGTACTGGATCAGTGCGGCGTTGTCCGCGCTGGACGCTCCGAAGATGTCGAGGCAGCTACCGCTGGTCAGGGTGCCGATGGTGTAGGTCTCGGTCTCGCCGGCCACGGCGGCGAAGCTGAACGACTGCTTGGCGCCGGGGGCACACGTCGACTGGACCAACTGCAGTGCGTTGGTGCCCGACCCGTTCGGCACGTCGACACAGTTGCCGTTGGCCTGGTTGATGATCGTCGTGGCGAAGGCCTCGGCGGCCTGCGCACTGCCGGACAGCAGGCTCGGCAGGAAAGCGGCGGCTAACCCGGTGGTGATCAGTAGGCTGGCGGCCCGGATCCGCCACCGCCGGTTGCCGGTCACGGGCAGGGGTGTTCTCGGATCTTGCTCGACGTGCGGTTCAGGCATCGAACTGTCCTTTCGCGAGGGAACGAAGCACGGCCGGCCGCCGGGCCGAATGCCACGGTGGGCGCGCTTGGTCGTGATCCAGCCCGGCGGGGCAGGTGGCGAGGTCGACCAGTCCGCAGGGCGCGGGCACGGTTGGTCGCGGTGCGACGCCACGTCGGGGGACGTGGACGTCTCGGCCACTGGTGGGCCGTCCGGTGCCCAGGGGTGACGGGCCACGGCGCGTGACACGCGATCGTCGCGTCAGTGCGGGGGCGCCGTGGCCGGACCGGTCTACTGCCGCGGCGGTGGCCGGTCCGTCCGGATTCGGCTGTGCCGCCGACTCCGCCGTGCCAGCCGGACGTTCTCGGCTGCTGAGGACGGACGCGTCGATGTCAGCACGTTGTCACCTCCCGGAGGCCCCCCGAGCTGGCGATGCGGCACTAGCGGTGATGTCCAGCTGGCGGCGCCCGAAAGTGGCAGGCGTCCGGCACCGGACTACATCAACGGCGGTGGGTGCGCCGGAGTGATGCCTAACTCTGAAAACCTTTTCAGGCAAGTTACCAGGTCATTTCTTAATGTCAATAGTGCCGCTATGTCGCGTTATATGGCATGGTCAGCGCTGAGTTGATATCCGCACGAACGGCCAGTCCCGAAATGTTTTCGGTGGCGCTACGCCCTACGGAGATCATCATGACCAGGACGTGGAACTCGGTCCGCATGCCCTTCGGCGCTCCGCGCCGCCCCCGGTCGAGGCGGCCCAGAGGCGCATGGTGGGTCGCGTTAGCCGCGGCGATCGTCGCCGCGCCCACGGCGGTGATCGCGGTGTCCTCGGTGGAGCCGGTCGCGGCCGCGGCCAGCTCCGGTGAGTACGTGTCGTTCAGCGCGGTGGCCGGCGGCTTCACCCTGGCCGCGTCGGGACGTGCGGCGCCGTTGGTGGTGAACGGCGGTGACCACGCCGGCGTGATCCGGGTCGTGAACGATCTCAAGTCCGACGTCCAGCGGGTCACGGGGGTCGCGCCGACGGTGTCCAGCACCGTTCCGAGCGGTGCCACCGAGGTGGTGCTGATCGGCACGATCGGGCGTAGCCCGCTGATCGACGGGCTGGTCGCCGCGGGGAAGTTGGACGTCGCGGCGGTTCGCGGGGCGGTGGGAGACCTCGCTGCAGCAGGTGGTCGACAACCCGATGGCCGGAGTGAGCCGGGCCCTGGTGATCGCCGGCAGCGACCAGCGCGGCACCATCTTCGGCGCCTACGACGTCTCCCGACGGATCGGCGTGTCGCCGTGGCACTGGTGGGACGACGTTCCGGCCCGCCAGCACACCGCCGTCTACGTCCGGCCCGGCGCCTACACGCAGGGCACCCCGGCGGTGAAGTACCGCGGCTTCTTCGTCAACGACGAGGAGCCGCAGACCGGCACCTGGGCACGCAACGCGTTCGGCGGCGTCAACCACCGGTACTACGAGAAGGTCTTCGAGGTGATGTTGCGGCTCAAGGCCAACTACCTGTGGCCGGCGGTGTGGGGCAAGGCGTTCGCCCTGGATGACCCGCAGAACCACGCCACGGCCACCCGGTACGGCGTGGTGATGGGCACCTCGCACGAGGCGCCGATGATGCGCGGCATCGAGGAGTGGAACCGGAACACGACCGCGTACGGCGGCACGGGGGAGTGGAGCTTCGTCCGCAACGCCGAAGCGGTGAAGGCGTACTGGCGCGACGGCGATCCGCCGGATGCGGCAGCAGAACTTCGAGGGCGTGGTCACCCTCGGGATGCGCGGAAACGGGGACACCAGCCTGCCCGACGGCGACGGCATCGAGCTGATGCGGCAGATCCTCGCCGCCCAGCGGCAGATCCTCACCGAGGAGGCGGGCCGGCCGCCGACGCAGGTGCCGCAGGTGTGGACGCTCTACAAGGAGGTCCAGCGGTACTGGGATCAGGGGCTGCGGCCGCCCGAGGACGTCGACCGTCGTGTTCACCGACGACAACTGGGGCAACCTGCGAAAGCTGCCCGACCGGAGCCTGCCGGCGCGGGGCGGCGGCTACGGCATGTACTACCACTTCGACTACGTCGGCGGCAGCCGCAACTACAAGTGGGCCGACACGATCAACCTGGCCAACACCTGGGAGCAGTTACGCAACGCGTACACGTACGGCATCGACCGGCTGTGGGTGGTCAACGTCGGTGACCTGAAGAACATGGAACGCCCGACGCAGTTCTTCCTCGACTACGCCTGGAACCCGAACGCCGTGCCGGCCGACGGCATCGACGACTGGGAGCGGCAGTACGCCGCGCAGAACTTCGGTGCGGTCGCGGCGCCGGCGGTCGCCGACGTGCTGCACACCTACGGTCAGCTGCAGGCGCGCCGCAAGCCCGAGCTGACCAACCGGAGGATGACCCGCAACGCCAACGGCTCGATCACCACGGACGACACCACCACGCCGTTCAGCATCGAGAACTATGCCGAGCTGGACCGGGTGACCGCGGAGTGGCAGACCCTCGCGACCCGCGCCGAACAGGTGCGCGCCACGCTTCCCGCCGCGGACCAGGACGCCTACTACCAGCTCGTGCTCTATCCGGTGAAGGCCACGGCCAACCTGTACGCGCTGCGCAGGGCGCAGTTCCTCAACCGTCGCTACTGGACACAGGGACGCGCGGCCAGCAACGATCACGCCGCGGCGGCCGAGGCGCGGCTCGCCGACGACGTTGCGATGTCCAGCTATTACAACAACACCCTCGCCGGCGGTAAGTGGAAGGGCTGGCAGACCCAGACCAAGATCGGGTACGGCGACAAGGCCCGGTACGGGGACAACGCGAGCTGGTCGGACCCGCCGCAGCCGGACCAGATCTACCCCGCGGTGCAGCGCGTCACGGTGCCCAGCGCGGCCGAACTGGGGGTGGCGATCGACGGCTCTCGGAACTGGTGGCCGAATTCGACGGCCCAGGCCGTGCTGCCCACCTTCAGCCCGTACCAGACCCAATCCGCCCAGTACCTCGACGTCTTCAACCGGGGCGCCAGCTCGTTCGGCTACCAGATCACGCCATCGGTGCCCTGGCTGACCGTGACCCCGGCCAGCGGGACGGTCACCAAGGAGGTCAGGGCCAAGGTCAGCGTCAACTGGTCGAGCGCTCCCCAGGGGAGGACCCAGGTGCCGATCACGGTGACCGGCGCCGGCCGCTCCGTCACGGTGCAGGCCGTGGTCGACAAGCCGAGCGCCCCACCGGCACCGCTGACCGGGTTCGTCGAGGCCAACGGGTACGTGTCGATGGAGGCCGACCACCAGGCCGCGGCGATCGCCGGCAACGGCGTGTCCTGGCAGCGGATCCCCGACATCGGCCGCACCGGCGCCGGCATGACTCCGCACCCGCCGACCGCCGCCAGCCAGACGCCCGGTGGCGGCAGCCCCCGGCTGGAGTATCGGCTGAACCTGACCACGACCGGCACGGTCACGGTCTGGTGCTACCTGTCGCCCCGGAACAACGTGCTGTCCGGCAGCGGCATCCGGTACGCGGTGTCCATCGACGACCAGGCCCCCAAGACCGTGACCACCACCACCGGCGTCGACGACGGTGCCATGAACACGCTGTGGGGCCTGCACACCTCCGACAACGCCAATCGCAGCTCCACCACCTTCACCGTCGCCACGCCCGGCGTGCACACCCTCCGCTTCTGGATGGTCGACCCCACCGTGGTCGTGCAGAAGCTCGTGGTCGAGCACCGGCGGGCTCGCCGACAGCTACCTCGGACCGCCGGAGAGCCACCGGGCCGGCGTCGGATCAGCCGGTCGATGACCGGATGCCGCGCAGGATCATGCCGCTGCGCGGCCGGGTCGGGATACGTCCGAGCGGGATGGTCAGGTCCTGGGCAGGGATGTCGTAGTCCAGGCCGGCCAACCTGGTGGAGAGTGCCTGGAGGAGCGCGACGGTGACGGGCTCGCCCGGACAGCGGTGGCCGGTCGCCGGATCGGCGCCGCCCTGCGGGATGAGTTCGTCGCGGCCGGCCGGGCGGTCGAGGAAGCGCTGCGGATCGAAGTCGTACGGACGTTCCCACAGGTCGGGGTCATGGTTCTGCCCGTACACGTCCAGCAGCACCAACGCGCCGGCCGGGATCGGTTCGCCGCGCCAAGACAGGTCCTTGACCGCCTTGCCGCCGAGGAACGGCGCGAACGGATAGAACCGGCGGACCTCGTGGACGAACGCCTCCGCGTAGGCCGGGTCGTCCTTGCGGAGGCGGGCCCGCTGCTCCGGCCACCGGTGCAGGGCGTGCGCGGCGAAGGCGACGAACCAGGACACCGCGACCGTGGGCCGCAGCACGTTCAACAGCTCCACCGCGGCCACCTGCGCATCGAGCGGCGCTCCGTCGAGCCCCCGGTGCCGGGCCACCACGTCGACCGCCGAGCCCGCCGCCACGAACACCCGACCGGTCCGCGCGTCCTCCACCAACCGCCGGGCCCAGTCCTCCCGGCGGCCACGCGCCCGCCGGGCTCGCCAGTGCCGGGGGCCCGGGGTGGCGAAGCCGTCGACCATGGCCACCAGATCCGCGGCCACCGCCTCGGCCTCGGTGTCGTCCAGCGGCACGCCGGCCCAGCGGCAGACCGCCCGGGTCAGGACCCGGCTCGCCTCGTCGAACAGCACGATGTCGCGCTGGCCGGCCGCGGCCGTGACGGCGTCGTCCCAGGCGGCGACGGTGTGATCGACGAGGGCGTCGACGCCACGCTGCTCGGTCAGCAGGGCCAGGAACATCGCCTTCCGGACGCGGTGCGCCTCGCCGTCGAGGGTGTGGACCGCACCCCGGCCGAACAGCGTTCCCTGCACCGGCTCCGGCACCGCCGTCCGCCGGGACACCTGGCTCTGGTCGTAGAAGAACCGGACCGCCGCCGGCCCGCGCAGCGCCACCGCGTGCTGGCCCATCAGGCGAAGCCGCAGGACCCCACCGGCGCTGCGGCGCCAGCGGTTCGGCAGGAATCCGTAGCCCTCGCCGAGAAGCGCCAGGCTGCTGTCGAGGATCGGACGTCGCGGAAGAGGCATGGCCGGTCCCTGCCCCGGTCGGCGGGTCGGCAAACCACTGTGGCCGGCGCCGGGAGACCCGCACCGGCACGCCGTTGCCGCGCGTTGTTTAGGCGCGGGTAACCACAGACGTGACCCTTTCCGATGCGGCCCCGGACGATCCGGTACTCCCCGCGCGCCTGGACGAGGTCAGCGAGACCCTCGAACGGTTGGTCGATCTACTCGAGGACTCCGACGGTCTGGCGGCGGCGCTGGGTCGGCTCGCGCAGACCGCGTTGTGGGCCATTCACGACGCGGACGCGGTGAGCGTGACGGTGTTGGGCGAGGACGGGCCGCAGACCGTCGCGTGTACGTCCCCGGACGTGTTGCCCATCGACCGAGGCCAGTACGCCTCCGGTGAGGGTCCGTGCCTGGAGGCGGCGCGTACCCGGCAGCTGGTCAGGGTGACGGTGGAAGACGTGGTGGAGCGGTGGCCGGCGTTCGCTGCGGCGGCCGAGACCGCCCGGGTCCGGGCGTATCTGTCGGCACCGCTGGTGTTTCCCGCCGCGAACGACCGCGCGGAGGAAGTCGTCGGTTCGCTGAACGTCTATGGCTACACCCCGGAGGCGTTCACCACGGTGGACGCGGCGCTGGGCCGGCTGTTGACCGCGACCGCGGTCGCCGCGATCGGCAACGGGCGCCGTTACCTGCAGTCACTGCGGCTCAGCGAGCAACTCCAGCAGGCGCTCGCCTCCCGCGCCGAGATCGACCAGGCCAAGGGCGCGCTGATGGCCATCCACGGCATCGACGCGGACGAGGCGTTCGCCCGGCTGGTGGCCCAGTCCCAGGAGCGGAACATCAAGGTCATCGGCATCGCCCGCGAGTTCCTGCGGACCCTGCGCCTGCCCTGATCGGCCGCCGCGTCGCCATCTCGGGCCTTCGCTAGCCGAGCCGGCTGAGCTCCTGGTCGATGAGCGGCAGCACGGCGAAGGGGTGGTCCTGCCAGAGCTGGCGGGAGACCTCCTCGGGATAGGCCGTGACCGCCGGCGAGGCGTCGAAGAGCTGGGTGAGGCGTTGCCCGGTGTCGTACGCGGGCCAGCCGGGGTCGCCCCCGGTGGCGAACGCCGTCCAGGCCGCGCGCATCCGGGCGGACAGCGCCTCAGCCTCCGGGAACGGACCCTCGCCGATCAGCATGGCCGGCTGGCCACTGGCCAGGTTGCCGAAGACGAGCGGCACGTCGAGACCGTGGCAGGCGCCGAAGAGGCCGCCCATGCCCGGCGCCGGCCAGGTCAGCTCGAAGAGGTGTACCCGGCCACCAGCGGCGGCCTGCGCCTCGGCGAGCTGGAGCGACGGCATCCGGAACAGCCAGTCCGAGTTGACCAGTTCGTAGAGTTCGTCCGGGCCGGCGGCCGGAAAGCCGTCGCGGTAGCGGCGTGCGCCGTCCGGGCCGGGGGCGAGCGCGTCCAGCGCGCTGGCGGCTTGCTCCTCGGTCACCTGGCCGATCAGACCGTCGATCACGGTGAACAGCCGCTGTTCGTCCCGGGTGTGGCCGACGAGCAGTGCGATGTCCCTGCCGGCGCCGTCGGCGAGGGCACGCCACGGGGTGACGGGCAAGACGTCGCCGTCCACGACGGGCGCGAACGGGATCAGCCGCTGCGCGGCCTGGCCCCACCGGCGCGCCCACTGGCCCATCCTCGCGGTGACCGCGTCACCGGCGGCGGGCAGCCGGGCCGGCGCCACGGTGGACAGGTCGGCTGCCGTGGGCCGCAGCCCGAACTCGGCGGCGAAGGCGCCGGCGATGTCCGTGGCCAGCGCCGGGGAGAAGAACGTGCCCTGCACGCTCTGCGCGACGGCCCCGCGGAACAGCCCGGCCGCACGCGGCATCGCCAGCAGCGCGGCCACCGAACCGGCGCCCCCCGACTGGCCGAAGACCGTGACCTGCTCGGGGTCGCCGCCGAAGGCGCGGATGTTGTCGCGCACCCATTCCAGGGCGGCGACCTGGTCGAGCAGACCGCGGTTGGCCGGCGCCCCGTCGAGCTGCGCGAAGCCCTCGATGCCGACCCGGTAGTTGAACGTCACCACGACCACGCCGCCGTCCCGCGCGAGGTGGCCGCCGTCGTACTCGGGGAGGCTGGACATGCCGATCGTGTAGGCGCCGCCGTGGATCCACACCATGACCGGCAGTCCCGCGGCGGGGTCGGGCTCGGGCGACCAGACATTGATCGTCAGCCAGTCGTCACCCGTCGCGCCGGACATCGCGTCCATGCCGAACACGCCGGCCTGCGGTGGCGGCGGGCCGTAGGACACGGCGCCGCGTACCCCGTCCCAGCCCCGCACCGGTTGTGGCGCGGCGAAGCGCAGCGCACCGACCGGCGGCTCGGCGAACGGGATGCCGCGGAAGACCGCGATGCCCGCCTCGCGGCTGCCGCGCAGCGGCCCGGCCACCGCACGGACCTCAGGCTGGGAGCCGGTGGACGCGGTCATGCGCACTTCCTCTCTGCGCCGGCCCAGCGTCCGGCGAGGCCAAACCTCTGGGCCGGCGGAGCAGCGGGGCGGGCGGAGCGCGATCGATGGACCTGCGGCGGCCCGGGCAGAGCGGATCATTCCGGCTGCGTCACGACGCGCGCCAGCCATTTACGAACGGCGTGCCCGCCGGTCTGGCCCGGGCCGGTTTGACCCGGGCCGGGAGCCGTCGACGCTCCGCCCGGTCGAGGCTGGGACGGGGACGCCTGTCATCGCCGGTGGTGTCAGGAGGACGTCAGGCAGAAGGGGTGGCCAGCCGGATCCAGGAGTACCCGCCAGCGTCCGTCGCCGGGCTGATGGTCCGGTTTGGCCGCTCCGAGTTCCAGCGCCAGCTCTTCCATCGCATCGAGGTCGTCGGCGCGGAGATCCAGATGGAACTGTTGTGGCACGTCCTGACCTGGCCACTGCGGAGCCCGGTATCCGTCAACCCGCTGGAATCCCAGGTCAAAGCCGGAATCGGCCGTCAGAGCGACGAACTCGTCCGAACTGAAGAGCTCGCGCATCCCGGTCAGTGCACCGTAGAAGCCCGCCAGCGTCTGCGGGTCGGCACAGTCCAGAGTCACCCCTCGCAGTTCAGCGCCTGGCAACATTCGCTCCCTCGTGTCCGCGTGGCTGTCGCCGTGAGCCGCGCTGCACGCGATCACAGCCACAGCCGCACCGTACGCGCCACCTCCACCGCCGAAGTAGCGGTTTTACTCCCGCCTCAGCGCAGCGGGTGGCTGTGACGGGTGATGGTCGCGAGCCAGGCCGGTGCGCCGTTGTCGCCATGGAACCTGGTCTGCACCCGGTCCGGTTCGATGGCGACGACCTTCCACCCGGTGCCGGGGCCGAACGCCGCGCCCAGCTCTGCCCGACTGACGGGGTGCGGGCCAGGGTCGGTGCCTTCGTCGCTGAAGCACAACACGTACAGGGTCCCGTCGGGCTCGGTCACCGCCGCGAGGCTCGACACGTATCTCGGCCGCTCGTCGGGGTCGAAGGTGTGGAACAGCCCGCAATCCAACACCGTCTCGAACCGGCGTCCCAGACGCTCGAGCTGGAACGCGTCCGCCACCGCGAACTCCACCTCGATCCCACGGTCGGCGGCCTTCTCCCTGGCCATCGCCAGGGCCGTCTCGGCGACGTCGACGCCCAGCACGGAGAGTCCCAGCGCGGCGACGCGCAGGGTGTTCTCGCCGGTTCCGCAGCCGGCGTCGAGCACCGGACCGGCGAACGCGCCCGCGTCCGCCAGCCGCACGATCGCCGGCTGCGCCCGGCCAATATCCCAGGGCGCTGGGCCGTCGTGGTACGAGGCGTCCCAGGGCAGTCCCGTCATCCGCTCGTGACTGGTCGGACGCCGATCACGGAACGGATCCTCGGCGTGGGTTCCTGATCGCTCGGACACGTCGTCCTCTTTCCACGACTGAACTTGCCGCCTCATCGTGGCACGCCAAGCCGCGGTTCAGGTGTCGTACTCGTCCGGCAGGCGCATCGCCGGGCCGCCGACCTGCAGGCCGAGCGGGGCCGCGCGCCCCTGCGGTTCCTCCCACTCCTCCTGGCGGCCGAGGGCCGTGAGGTCGAGGTACTGGTAGCCGTTGTGGAACTCCTCGATGCCGCGGCCGAACGTGGAGTAGGTGTGGAAGACCTCCTCGCCGACCCGCAGGAACGCGCTGATGCCCGGCTGTTCTTCGCCGCGCATGCTCTCCGTCCACGGACCGTCCGTCCATGGCGTGCCGGCCACGGCGAGCTCGGCCTCGGTGCGGAAGTGGAGCAGCACCGGCGCGACCCGGTCGTCGAGCGTGGCGTGGAAGTCGTAGTTGAAGTCGCTGCCGAAGGAGGAGTACCAGGGGAACGTCCAGCCCATGCGCTCGCGGAACGCCGCGAGCTTGGCGTACGGCGCCCGCGACACCGCGACCAGCGTGGTGTTGCGCACGTGCAGTTGGCGCAGCCTGCCGATCCCGTCGGCGGCCGAGGAGCAGCTCGAGCAGCCCTCCTCCCAGTCCGGGCCGAACATGAAGTGGTGCATCACCAGCTGCGGCCGGCCCTCGAACAGGTCGGACAGGCTGACCGTCCCGTCTGGGCCCTCGAACGCGTACGGCTTGTCCACGCGGACCATCGGCAACCGGCGCCGGTCGGCGTTGAGCCGGTCACGGGCCCGGGTGAGCTCCTTCTCCTTCGCCAGCAGTGCCTTCCGGGCGGCGAGCCATTCCTCGCGCGAGACCACCTCGGGCAGGTTGCCGATCGTCGTCATCTCGATCCCTTCCACTGGTCACGACGCCGGCCCGACGTCGTCGCCGTAGTAGCTACCCAGGATCGCCCGCCGCGCCGCATCGGGCGAAGTCGCTAGACGATGCCGGCCGCGATCAGCAGTTGCCAGATCTCGCCCTGGTCGACGACCTCGACCCCGAGCTTCTCGGCCTTGGTGAGCTTGCTCGCGCCGACGTCGGCGCCGGTGATGAGCAGGTCGGTGCTCGCCGAGACCGACGACGCGGTGGTCGCGCCGGCCTTCTCGCACAGCCGTTGGAACGTGGGGCGGGGGACCTTCTCGCCCGAGCGCGGGTCGCTGATCGCGCCGGTGATCACCACCGTCTTGCCGGCCAGCGGCGCGCCGGCCACGACGACCGGCGGGAGGTCCTCCTCGCGCACGTCCAGGGAGACCCCGCGCTCGCGCAGCCGTTCGAGCTCGGGCCGTAGCCGGGTGAGGTGCTCGACCAGGGAGGCGGCGACCTTCGGCCCGATGTCCTCGACGGCCACGAGCCGGTCGACTCCCGCGTCGGCGACCTCCTCGAGCGAGCCGAACCCCGCGCGGCACAGCCGGGCGGCGGTGCCCTCGGAGGCCATCGGGATCGCCAGCCCGATCAGCGCCCGGCGCAGCCCGACCTGGCGGCTGGCGTCGATCGACTCGATCATGCGCGTGGCGGAGACCTCGCCGATGCGGTCGAACTCCAGCAGCCGCTCCTTGGTCAGCCGGTAGAAGTCCGACGGGTGCTCCAGGATCCCGGCCTCGGCGAGCCGTTCGATCCACACCCCGCCGATGGCGTCGATGTCCGCCGCGGCCCGCGACGCCCAGTGGATCAGCCGCCGCACGGTCTGGGCGGGGCAGGCGACGTTGGTGCAGAACAGCTCGCGGCTGTTGCCCTGCTCGGTCAGCGGCTGGGCGCACGACGGGCACTCGGTGGGCGGCACGATCTCCCGCTCCTCGCCGGTGCGCTTGGACGCGTCGAGCACGCCGGCGACGAACGGGATCACGTCGCCCGCGCGGCGCACCAGCACCGTGTCGCCGATCCTGATGCCGCGGGCGCGGATCACCTCCTGGTTGGCCAGCGTCGCGCGGGTGACCGTCGTGCCGCCCACGAACACCGGCTCCAGCCAGCGCGACCGGGGCGATCTTGCCCGTCTTGCCGACGTCCCAGACCACGTCGGCCAGCACCGTGGTCTTCTCCTCGGCGGCGAACTTGAACGCCAGCGCGCCACGCGGCGAACTCGACCGGGTGCCGGCGGCGGCGTAGGCGTCGCGGTCGGCCAGCCGCAGCACGGCGCCGTCCAGGTCGTAGTCCAGGTCGTTGCGCTGTTCGCTCGATCGCGCCGATCACCGCCTGCGCGGCGTCGGCGTCGGCGCAGTGCCGCATGTCGGCGGCGGTGAACCCGAGCGTCCGCAGCCCGTGCTCCAGGTCGTTCGCGGCGCCGTCGGGATCGGTGTCCAGGTCGAACGCGAAGAACCGCAGGCGCCGCTCGGCGACCGTGGCCGGGTCCTTCGCGCGCAGGGTGCCGGCGGCGGCGTTGCGCGGGTTGATCAGCGGCTTGTCCGGGTGCGCGGCGTTGTAGGCGGCGAACGTGGAGCGCAGCATCACCGCCTCGCCGCGCACCTCGACCCGGCCCGGCGCGTCGACCCGGTCCGGCACCCCGTCGGTCAGCGCCCGCACCAGCAAGGTCACGTCGTCGCCGGTCGTGCCGTCGCCGCGGGTGACCGCCCGCGCCAGCCGCCCGTCCTCGTAGACCAGGGCCAGCGACAGCCCGTCCAGCTTCGGCATGACCACCACGGGCTGGCCGGGGAAGCGGTCGAAGAACGCCGCGACCTGCTCGGGCCGGGTCGCCTTCTCCAGCGACAGCATCGGCCGCGAATGCCGGATCGGCGCGTGCAGCACCGCGGGCGCGCCCACCTGCTCCAGCGGGTTCGGGTCAGGCGCGAGCTCCGGGTTCGCCTCGATCAACCCCCGCAGCTCGTCCTCGATCGCGTCGTACTCGGCGTCCGCCACCAGCGGCGAGCCCCGGTAGTAGGCGTCACGCAGCACCACGAGCTGGTCGGCGAGTTCCTGGATCCGTTCCCGAGCGTCCACGGCAGACACGCTACCGGCGCCCACCGACACATCGCGCTACCTATGGAGGTTCGAGCGTGCGTGTGTCCCGCGGTGACTGGCCCAACCAGAATGATGCCGATTGGCTCTTACGGCCGGCCATTCTGTTACTTACGGTGAGCGATGTGACTAACGGGGTGCTGACCGAGGCATACGAACGATTCCTGCCCACCGGGCCCGAGTGGGGCGAGGACAAGCTCACCAACCACGGTCCGATGGCGGTGGAGGTGCTGGTCCGGCGCGGGCGTGCGGACGACGTGCACGGCTGGGTGGACGCCTACCTCGGCCGGCTGGACGAGCTGCCGGCCGCCGGCGACCGGATCACGGACGCCAACTTCACCGATGCGCTCGGCGACGGCCGGCGGGTCGGCGACTGGACGACCTACTTCGAGGCCCAGGTGGGGGACCGGCCGTGGCGGGAGGTGCTGCGCCGACCTGGTGGCCCCGGCTGCTGCCGGGCATCATGGCCGGCGCCACGCACGGCGTGATCCGCATCAGCCACGCCGTCCGCACGCTGCTCGCCGGCGAGGAGGACCGGCCGCGGTCGCCGAGCTGGCGCACGGCCTCGCGTTCTGGGCCGCGCGGGTGCGCGCCATCCCGGGCACCGCCGTACCGGCCGGCCAGCTGGGCGCCCTCGCGGCGCTCGGTTCGATCCCGCGCATCCCCGAGCAGCGCGGCACACGTGGCGGTTCGCAGCTCGAACAGCTGCCCGGCTGACCGCTGTCGGTCGCGGCGGCCCGCCTGCGCCGGACGAGCCGGACGACGTGCGGGTCCGGCTGGCCGAGCCGTGGTACGCCGCGACGCTGCGGCTATCTCGGCGCGGGCATGGCAGCCGGTGATGATGGTGCACACCGCCACGGCACCCAACGCGGTGCTGCACACGCTGCCCGCGCTGCCGACCGAGATGTGGGCGCCCAGCCTCGCCGCGATCTGGTCGGCGACCGCCGCGATCATCCCGCGATACTCGCGGCAGCGGCCGGGCTCCCGAACCGCCCGCCCCGGCCGCCCAGCCCGGGGGACCGCACCCGGTGGCCGAGAGTGCTCGACCGGGCGATCGACCACGGCGACGAACACGTCATCAAGTTCTCCGACACCGCGGTCGAGGTGTACAACCGCACCGGCGACCCCGCCGCGCTGGCGGCGGCTCGACGCGCCGGCGATCTCCTCGACCCGGCCACCTGACACCCGCGGGCCGCCCGCCGAGCGTTCAGGGCGCGCCCGACCGGGCGTAGCCGGCGAACTGGTCGACGAGGCTGAGTGCCGACTGGACGACGTCGGGCTCGGCGGGCAGCAGCGGCAGCCGTACGGCGGCGGTCGGGATCCGGCCCTGCGCGTGCAGCACGCCTTGATCACCGTGGGGTTGGGCTCGGCGAACAGCGCCGCCGGACAGCGCGGCGAGCCGATGGCCGAGCGCGCGGGCCCGCGCGGTGTCGCCGGCGCGCCAGGCGTGCGACCAGCTCGGCGAACCGGCCGTGGCGACGTGCGCCGAGGCCAGGATGCCGCCGTGCGCGCCCAGCGCCAGCAGCGGCGAGATGAACGCGTCGTCGCCGCCGAGCACCGCGAACCCGGCCGGCGGATCGGCCAGCAGCGCGATCGTGTCGCGTCGATGCCGCCGGTGGCGTGCTTGATGCCGGCCACCCCGGGCAGGCGCGGCGAGCGGCGCAGGGTGCCGGCCGACAGCGGCTGCCCGGTCCGGTACGGCACGTGGTAGACGACCACCGGCACCGGGCTCGCCGCGGCCAGCGCCGCGAAGTGCGCGACCACGCCCGCCTCGCCGGGGCGCAGGAACGGCGGCACCAGGCTCAGCGCGGCGCGGCCACCCCGGCCGTTCGCCGAGCGCCCGCACGGCCTCGACCGTGTTCGGCGCCGACCAGCAGCGGCGCCGCGCGCTCCCGGCACACCCGCGGCCAGCACGTCGACGCACCGCGCGCCGCTCGGCCGCGGTCAGCGCGGCCGGCTCGCCGGTGGTGCCCAGCGCCACCAGGCCGGACGCGCCGGCGTCGAGCACGCTCGTGCGGCCAGCGCCTCCAGCGCGTCGAGGGCCACCGCCGCCGGCGGCGTCGAACGGGGTGATCAGCGGGACGTACACACCGGTGAGCGTCATGGCCGCAGCCTCCGGCACCGCGACCGTAAGGTCCAGTTCACATTTCTGCACGATCCGTAAGCTGAGCTGATGCTCGACGTCCGCCGGCTGCGGCTGCTGTGCGACCTCGCCCGCCTCGGCACGATCGCCGCCGTCGCGCAGGCGCACACCTACACGCCGTCGGCGGTGTCCCAGCAGCTGTCCGCGCTGGAACGGGAGGCCGGCGTGCCGCTGCTGGAACGCACCGGCCGGCGGGTCACCTTCACCGCCGCCGGCCGGGTCCTGGTCGCGGCACGCCGAGACGGTGCTGGCCGCCCTGGAGCAGGCCACGGCCGCGCTCGCCGCCGCGGTCACCGGGCCTGTCCGGGCCGCTGCGCATCGGCGCGTTCCCCACCGCGGTGCGGACGCTGCTGCCCGCCGCGCTGGTCGCCCTCGGCCGCGAGCATCCCGGGCTCGAGCTGATGGTCACCGAGCTGGACCCGGTCGCGGTGCCGGCGCGCTGCGCGACCGGCGGCTGGACGTCGGCCTGCTGCACGACTACGACGTCGTGCCGGTCGCAGCCGGACCCGGCGCTGGACGCGGTGCCGCTGCTGGACGAGACCGTGTACCTCGCCGTGCCCGCGGCCGGCAGCGGCGTCGACCCGCTCGCGCGACGCTGCGCGACGCCGACTGGATCCTGGCCAGCCCGGGCACGCTGTGCCACACGCGTGACCCTGCACGTGTGCCGGGCGGCCGGCTTCGCGCCCCGGGCCGGCACCACGCCGACGACTTCGCCACCGTGCTGGCGCTGGTCGCGGCCGGCCAGGGCGTGTCGCTGGTGCCGCAGCTGGCCGCGATGCAGCCGCCGGCCGGGGTGCGGCTGATGCCGCTGCCGACCCGCCGGCGGACCCGGATCGCCTACCGCCACGGCGCCGGCGACCACCCGGCCGTCGCCGCCTTCGTCGCCGCGATCCGCGCCTCGACCAGCGCCTTCCTCGACGAATGATCGCGGGAGGACGGCAGAACGAGGCTGCCGATCGGCCCTACCGCGGCCAGGCGACCGGAAGCGTGCCGATGAAGGCTTGGAGCCGGTCGGCGATGAGCCGGTGGTCGCGGAGCGAGGGGTGCCAGTGGCAGCCGAGGAGGTCCAGCCCGGTCTCGGGGTAGGCGAAGTGGCGGACCCGGTCGTCGCCCCGGCTGTTGCGCTCCCGCACGATCTGCTGGGTCGCCTTGGCCAGTTCCGTCGTGGTCGACGCGTCGCCGGAGACCACGACGATGACGGTGTTCCTGCCGTACCGGGTGCGGAGCTTGTCGAGGAAACCGTGGTACGCGGCGCGGTAGCCGGCGTTCCGGCTCTCCGGCGTCCAGGGCTCGCCCGGGTTGATCGCGGTGGAGAAGTCGTTGATTCCGAGGCGCACCACGACGAGCTGGGGTCGCCACGTGCCCGGGTTCCGCCAGACGTCGCCGTCCACATTGACCAGTGCGCGGTCGGCGAAGGTCCGGTAGGTGACCTCCGGCCGCCCACCGTTGTAGTTGCGGACCATGCCGAGACCCGAGTAGGCGTTGAGCTGGTAGTCCGCGTTCAGCCGCTTGGCGGTGAGCGCGCCGAAGCCAGGTCCGCGTTCGTCGTGCGGTTGACCTGTCGCCCGTGCAGTCCCGGGTGGCGGACATGTTGCCGTAGCCGGCGGTGTGGGAGTCGCCGATGAACTCGATCTGCCGGGGCCGGGCCGCGGGCTTGGCGAGGATCGCGCCGCCCGGGCCGCCACGAAGCCGCCGAACGCGCTGGTGGCCCACGGGCTCTCGCCGCGCTTGACCAGCCGGACCCGATGTCGGGCGTTGGTCAGGCCGTTCACCCAGCGCGTGCCGGCGGCGGGGGTCACCCAGGTCGCGACAGTCGCTCCGTCGATCTGCACGTCGTAGTCGCTGTCGGGGTCATTGAGCACGACCCCGACGCCGGTGCCGCGGAACTGGCCCTCGAAATAGACGCCGGGCCAGCTGTAGCGCGCGGAGTCGCCGGTGATCGTGGTGCGGCCCGCGGTGTGCACCGTCGCGAGACCGCGAGGCAGCACCGAGGTGGTCGGGGTGCTGAGGCAGGCGCTGCGGTCGGCGCGGCAGCCGGCCGACGCGGCGAACGCCTGCGGCCCGGTCACCATGGTGAGCCCGGCCGCGATCGTGGCCGCCGCCGTGCCCGCGGCCAGGGCGGCTAAGGAACGCCTCATGAATCCCCCCAGATCGCTGAAATCACCATCAACCGGTATATGGAAGCGCTCCCATCGTCGAGCGCTCCCTCTCTCGTGTCAAGGTCGGACGGGCGCTCAGGGGGCGGAATCGGCCGGCGGCGCGGTGCTCGCCCGGATGATGAGTTCGGTGGCGACCTCGAGCCGGCTGCGCGCCAGCGGCTCGCCCTGCGCGAGCGCGACCACCATGGTCGCGGCGGACGCGGCCATGTCGGTCAGGGGCTGGCGGATCTCGTCAGTGGCGGGATGAGCCATTGGACGGGGGGCAGGTCGTCGAAACCGATCACGCTCAGGTCGTGCGGAATGCGGAGGCCGGCCTCGTCCGCCGCCTGGTACACGCCGATGGCCTGGGCGTCGTTGCAGGCGAAGATGGCGGTGGGCGGGTCGGGCAGGCGCAGGAGCTGGCGAGCGGGGTCACGCCGTCCTCGACGTCGAAGTCGCCCTCGCGGATCAGCGCGGGATCCAGGGGCACTCCGGCGGCATCCATCGCCGCGCGGCAGCCGTCGAGTCGGGCTCGGCTGGACAGCACGTGCGCGGGGCCGGTGATGATCGCGATGCGCCGGTGCCCGAGGTCCAGCAGATGCCGGGTGGCCGAGAGCCCACCACTCCAATTGCTGGCGCCCACCGACGGGAACTCGTGACCGGGCTCCCCGGTCGGGTCGACCAGCACGAACGGGATGTCACGGGTGCGCAGCTGCTCGCGCTGCGCCGCCGTGAGACCGGAGAACACCGAGATCACGCCGGTCGGCCGGCGGGTCAGGACGCCCTCGATCCACCCCCGACCCGGGGTGTGCCGGCCCTGTAGCTCCGACAGCACGACGGCCAGCTGGTGCTCGCGGGCGACCTGCTCGACCCCCTTGATGATCTCCATCGCGTACGCGCCCTCCAGCTCGTGGAAGACGAGTTCCAGCAGGGCGGCCGGGCTCGAGGCCTTCTTCTGCCGCCGATACCCGTGCTTGCGGATGACGCTCTCGACCCGGGCCCGGGTCTGCGGAGCGACCTCCGAGCGGCCGTTGACCACCTTGGAGACCGTCGCGATGGACACTCCGGCCAACTCGGCGACCTGCGCGATGGTCAGCGGCTGGGATCGCTCGGCACCGGCGTGGGCCGGCTCCCTGGTCGCGGTCATGGGCGCAGTCTAGCGCCGGGGTTTCTACACACTCGGCCGATCGTTTCGGAGGCCGTTTTGGGCGCACTCTTGACCCTTTTCCCGGCTCGGCCCTACAGTTCGCCCATTAACGATCGGAAATAACACCGAAACTGTCGGCGGCCGGAGGTCGTGGTGGAGAGAATCCGGCGCTGGGGTGTCGCGGTGGTACTCGGAGCGTTGCTGTCGACCACCGTGACGACGCCGCCGACGTTGGCCGCCGCGGATCAGGTGGTGCGCAGCGACGACTTCGAGGACGGCACCGCGCAGGGCTGGCAGGCGCGCGGCGGGGCCAGCGTCGCCGCCTCCACGGCCGCCTCCCACGGCGGCGCCCACGCGCTGCGCACCACGGGGCGCACGCAGGGTTGGGAAGGCCCCAGCGTGGAACTCGCCGGGCGGTTACGGACCGGCGCCACCTACGCCATCGAGGGGTACCTGCGGCTGGTCGCCGGAGAGCCGGCCGCCACCTTACGGATGACCATCCAGCGCACGCCGGTCGGCGGTTCGACCAGCTACGACTTCGTCGCCAGCGCGGCGGTCACGGCCGACGGATGGGTGCGACTGCACGGCAGCTACACCGTGCCGAGCGACTCGTCCGAACTCCAGCTCTACCTCGAGAGCGACGACGCGACCGTGTCCTTCGACCTCGACGACGCGACCGTCACGATGACCGCCCCGCCGCCGACCGGACCGCCGGACCAGGCCGGCGTCGTCAGCGACTTCGAGGACGGCACGACGCAGGGCTGGGCCCCTCGCAGCGGGTTCGGCCAGACCGCGGTGACCGACGCCGACGCGCACGGTGGAACGCGCAGCCTGCTCACCACCGCCCGCGAGCAGTCGTGGATGGGTCCCAGCCGGAACGTCCTGGGGCGGCTGTCCAAGGGGTCGAAGTACACCTTCTCCGTCTGGGTGAAGCTGGCGCCCGGCCAGGCTCCGTCGTCGCTGAAGCTGTCGATGGAACGTGGCTCCGGCGGTACCACGAGCTATGACCCGATCGTCGGCGACAGCCCGGTGACCGCGACCGGGTGGACCGAGCTGCGCGGCGCGTACACGTTGGCCTACGACGTCGACGCGCTCGCGGTCTACGTCGAGTCGAGCGGCGGCACGGCGTCGTTCTATCTCGACGACTTCGCGATGGCCTACGTCGAGCCGGTGCCGATCCAGACCGACATCCCCTCGCTCAAGGACGTGCTGCGACCCGACTTCCCGATCGGCACCGCGATCGTGCGCGACCAGATCATCGGTCGCCCCAGCGAACTGCTGACCAAGCACTTCAGCTCGGTGACGCCCGGCAACGCGTTGAAATGGGACGCGACCGAGCCGGCCGAGGGCAGGTTCGACTTCGCCGAGGCGGACGCGGAGGTGGACTTCGCCGTCGAACACGGGCTGAAGATCCGTGGCCACACGCTGGTCTGGCACTCCCAGGCGCCGGACTGGATCTTCAAGGACGCCGCCGGCAAGGACCTGACGGCGACCCCGGCGAACAAGGCGTTGCTGCTGCGGCGCGAGGAAAGCCACATCCGCGCGGTGATGGGCCGGTACAAGGGCAAGATCTACGCCTGGGACGTCGTCAACGAGGTGATCGACGAGTACCAGGCGGACGGGCTGCGGCGCAGCAAGTGGTTCCAGATCGCCGGCCTGGACTTCATCCGGACGGCGTTCCGGGTCGCGCACGAGGTCGACCCGGCCGCCAAGCTCTACGTCAACGACTACAACTCGACCCA
Organism: uncultured Actinomycetota bacterium; assembly: GCA_963746095.1. Taxonomy (GTDB): domain Bacteria; phylum Actinomycetota; class Actinomycetes; order Mycobacteriales; family Cryptosporangiaceae; genus CAVVAL01. The sequence goes on from CAVVAL010000027.1 coordinate 28,781, forward strand.
GCCGAACAAGCGCGCCGCACTGGTCAAGCTCGTCCGTCAGCTGCGTGCGGAACGGGTGCCGGTCGACGGCGTGGGTCACCAGCTGCACATCGACATCGAGAAGCCCGCGCTGGCCGAGGTCGAGCAGACCCTGCGGACGTTCGCCGCGCTCGGCCTGGACAACCAGGTCACCGAGCTCGACCTGAGCGTGTACACCAACTTCAGCGACAAGTACGCCACGGTGCCGGCCGCGGTGCTGGCCGAGCAGGGCTACCGGTACGCGGACCTGTTCAACGTGTTCCGCCGGCAGCGCGCCCACCTGAGCTCCGTCACGTTCTGGGGACAGTCCGACGACGCCAGTTGGCTCAACACGTTCCCGATCACCCGGGTGAACGAACCGCTGCCGTTCGACGGGCAGCTCCAGGCCAAGCCGGCGTACTGGGGGATCGTCGACCCGGCGCGGTTGCCCGCCTACACCCGCGCGCTGACCGTGCCGGCCGGGCGACCCGGCCGGTCGGAGTGGGACCTGCTGCCGGCCACCACCGTGACCACCGCGGCCGGCCGGTCGGTGGCCTTCGCGCTGCGCTGGCACGCCCGCCTGCTGTACGTCCACGCCGAAGTGAAGGACCGGACCCTGGGCCGAGGCGACGCGGTCGACGTGACCGTCGGCGGCACCCGGTACCGCCTTCCGCGCACCGGTGCGTCACCCCGCGGGATCTCGGTGAAGGTCAACCGGAGCTCGGCCGGGTACACGATCGACGCGGCGATCCCGTTGCCCGCGGTCGGCTCCGTCGGCCAGTCGGTGCCGTTCGACCTCGCGCTCGTCGATCCCGCCGAGTCGGCGGCCTGGGGAGCGGGTGGGCCCGGCCGGCTGACCTTGATCGACGCCGTGCGCCGGGTCGACGCCGCCCGGGGCACGCCGGTCCTGGACGGCCTGGCCGACCGCGGCTGGGCCCGCGCCCCCGAGATCCGCACCGGGGTCCAGGTCATCGGGGCCGGCGGGGCCACCGCCACGGCGCGGGTGCTCTGGGACGACACCCGCCTCTACCTGTTCGTGACCGTGACGGACCCGACGCTCGACAACAGCAGCCCCAACGTCTGGGAGCACGACTCCGTCGAGATCTTCGTGGATCCGCAGAACGCCAAGACCGCCGGCTACTCCGACGACGACGGCCAGTACCGGATCAGCTTCACCAACGCGCGGAGCCTGAACGGAAACTTCGGTGGGTACGCGATCGCCGGCACCCTGACCAGCGCGACCCGCACCGTGCCGGGCGGCTACGTGGTCGAGGCCGCCGTCGCGTTGAAGACCGTCGATCTCCGTCCTGGCGCCCTGCTCGGCGTCGACCTGCAGGTGAACGACGCGACGGCCGGCACCCGGACCGCCGCACGCGCCTGGAGCGACCCCACCGGACTGTCCTATCTCAACACCTCGCGGTGGGGAGTGGTCCGGCTGGCCGGCGGCGGCCGGCAGCCGACCGACCGTTAGCCCCCGCTCGGACCGGCACCACGCGGTCGTTGCCCCGACCCACCACTCGATTGGAGAGGGATTGCCGTGAAATTCCGCCTGGCCCTATCGGTCGTACTGACCATGGCGCTCGCGCTCACCGCGGGCTGTTCCCACGGCGCCCAGGACGACGCGGGCGACGGAAAGTCGTTCGAGTTCTGGTCGTTCACCGGCATCAACCAGAAGGCCTCCGTCGACGAATACCGGAAGCAGCACCCGGACGTCCGGGTGAAGCTGACCGAGGTCGGCAGCTCGGTGGAGACGGCCCAGGCGCTCACCACCGCGCTCGCCGGCGGCAAGGTGCCGGACCTCGTGCTGATCCAGGGCGACGACCTGCCCAAATTCGTGCAGCAGCCACAGAACTTCCTGGACCTGCGGAAGCTGGGCGCCGACAAGGTCAAGGACGACTACCTGGACTGGGTGATCAGCCAGAGCACCGCCGAGGGCGGTCAGATCATCGGCGTGCCGACCGACGTCGGCGGCATGGCCGTGGCCTACCGCACGGACCTGTTCGCCGCGGCCGGCCTGCCGAAGGACCGCGAGACCGTCGGCAAGCTCTGGCCGACCTGGGACGCCTTCATCGAGACCGGCAAGAAGTACACGGCCGCCACGGGCAAGCCGTTCGTCGACAACGCGGCGACGAGCATCTTCTACCAGGCCGTCAACCAGGGTCCACAGAAGTACTACGACAGCGACGGAAAGCCCGTGTACGACAAGAGCCCGCAGGTCAAGGCGGGCTTCGACTACGCGCTGAAGGCCATCGAGGCGGGCATCACGGCGAAGCAGAGTTCGTTCTCCACCGGCTGGAGCGCCGGCATGGGCCAGGGCCAGTTCGCCGCCATGGCCGCGCCCTCCTGGATGTTGAACGCGATCCGCACCAACGCGCCGGCCACGAAGGGCAAGTGGGACATCGCCACCATCCCCGGCGCCGCCGGCAACTGGGGCGGCAGCTACCTCGCGATCCCGAAGGGCGCCAAGAACGCCAAGGCGGCGTGGGACTACATCTCCTCCACCCAGTCGCCGCAGGGACAGCTCGAGCACTTCGTGCAGTCGGGCGCGCTGCCCACCACCCCGTCGGTGTACGAGGACCCTCGGCTCACGGCGCTCAAGGACCCGTTCTTCTCCCAGGCGCCGACCGGAGTGATCTACACGAAGTCGCTGCTCGGCCTCGAACCGTTCTACATCGGACCGGACAGCTCCGCCATCGGCCAGGAGTTCCTCAACGCGCTCACCAACGTCGAACAGGGCAAGGGTGAGCCAGGACGGGCCTGGGACGCCGGCCTGAAGAACATCAAGACCGCCATCGGCAAGTAGCCATCTGCCGAGCGCGCCGCTGGTGCCGAGCTCCGAAGAGCCGGCACCGGCGGCGAGGAAGCGACTGACCTGTGACCACGAGTCTCCGCGCCACCCGGCCGACACCCGCGCCGTCGATTCCGCCGCCAGCCAAGCGGGTGCGGCAGAGCATCGGCGAACGGATCGCCCCGTACGCCTACATCGCGCCGTTCTTCGTGATCTTCGCGGTGTTCGGCCTCGTGCCACTGCTCTTCACGTTCTACGTGGCCCTGTTCGACTGGAATCCGATCGGCGAGCACGTCTTCATCGGGTTCGACAACTTCACCCGGCTGTTCGACGATCCTCGATTCTGGAACGCCGCGGGCAACACGCTCAGCATCTGGCTGCTGTCCACCGTGCCGCAGCTGATCGGAGCGCTGGTCCTGGCGCACGTGCTCAACCACGCGCGGCTGCGCTTCGCCGTGTTCTTCCGGATGTCGATGCTGGTCCCTTACATCACGTCGGTGGCCGCGACCACCATCGTCTTCGCGCAGCTCTTCGACCGCGACTTCGGCCTGCTGAACTGGCTGCTCGGCCTGGTCGGCGTCGATCCGATCGACTTCGCCCAGTCCGAGTGGGGCAGCCACGTGCTGATCGCCACCATGGTCGCGTGGCGCTGGTTCGGCTACACGACGCTGCTCTACCTCGCCTCGCTCCAGGCGATACCGCGGGAGATCTACGAGGCGGCGTCCGTCGACGGCGCCGGCGGCTGGAAGCAGTTCCGGCACATCTCGATCCCGTCGCTGCGGCCGGTGATCGTGTTCACGGTCGTCACGTCGACCATCGGCGGTCTGCAGATCTTCACCGAGCCGCTGCTCATCTCCCGCAGCGCGCCGCTGACCTGCGGGCCGGTTCGCCAATGCCAGACGCTCACGCTCTTCCTCTACGAGCAGGGCTTCGGGCAGTTCCAGTTCGGCTATGGCGCGGCCATCGGGGTGGCGCTGTTCGTCATGGTCGTCGTGATCGCCCTGATCAACTACCTGCTGACCACCCGGATCCGACCGGAGCGATGATGACCAAGCCGGCTCGACAGACCGCGCCACCGGTGCGCCCGCCCCGCGGCCGCCGCCTCGAACGCGTGCGCTGGTGGAACTACGGCCTGCTCGCGGTGGCCGTGCTCGTCTGCCTGTTCCCGCTGTACTGGATGTTCGTCGTCGCCACGACCGACACGGCCGCGGCCACCCAGCTGCCGCCCGAGATCGTGCCGGCGGACAACTTCCTCCCGCTCGCCGACCTCGTCTTCACGACGGTGCCGTTCGTGCGTTCGCTGGTCAACAGCATGATCGTCGCCGGCACGATCGGGGTCGGGCAGGCGGTGCTCTGCTCGCTGGCCGGCTTCGCGTTCGCCAAGCTGGAGTTCCGTGGCCGGAACACGTTGTTCCTGCTGGTGGTGCTCACGATGACGGTGCCGACGCAGCTCGCGGTCATTCCGCAGTACCTGATCATCTCCATGTTGGGGTGGGTGGACACCCTGCAGGCACTCATCGTGCCGGGACTCGCCAGCGCGTTCGGCATCTTCTGGATGCGCCAGCATCTCTCGACCACGATCAGCGACGAACTGCTGCAGGCGGCCCGGATGGACGGCGCGAACAGCTGGCAGATCTTCTGGCGGATCGCCTTCCCGCTGGTCCGTCCGGCGGCCTTCGTGCTCGGCCTGTTCGGCTTCGTCACGGCGTGGAACGACTTCCTCTGGCCGTTCATCGTCCTCAAGTCGCCGGAGATGTACACGGTCCAGATCGCCATCAAGGCGCTGCAGAGCAAGTACGACATCGACCTCGGGCTCGCGATGTCCGGCTCGTTCCTCGCCACCATCCCGCTGATCGTGCTGTTCGTCTTCGTGGGTCGGCGGATGGTGGCCGGCATCATGGACGGCGCGTTCAAGGGCTAACCCGGCCCGGACCGATCAACCTCCACGAAGGACGACATGACAGCTGTGACTGGGCCAGGCTCCGGCGGCCCGAACGGGTCGGGGCCCGCGCCCTGGCGGGACGCCCGTCGCCCGCGCGAGGAACGGGTGGCCGCCCTGCTGGCGGAGCTGACGCTGGCCGAGAAGGTCGCGCAGCTCGGATCCGTCTGGGTGACGCCACCGGCCGACGAGGCGGACGGCCCGGCGACGGAGGCCAACGTGGCGCCGATGCAGGACTTCTTCACGCCGGTCGGAGACGTGACCGACCGGCTCCGCGGCGGCCTCGGCCAGCTCACCCGGGTCTTCGGCACCGTTCCGCTCAGCCCGACCGAGGGCCTGGCCCGGCTCCGCTGGCTCCAGGACCAGGTGATCGCGGGGAACCGCCTCGGCATCCCCGCGATCGCGCACGAGGAGTGCCTCACCGGGTTCGCGACGTTCGGGGCGACCGCGTATCCGACGCCGTTGGCCTGGGCGGCGACCTTCGACGTCGAGCTGGTCCGGCGGATGGCCGAGGCGATCGGCGACGACCTGCGCTCGGTCGGCGTGCACCAGGGGCTGTCGCCGGTCCTCGACGTGGTGCGGGACTACCGGTGGGGACGGGTCGAGGAGACGCTCGGCGAGGACCCCTACCTCGTCGGCCAGCTCGGGGCCGCCTACGTGCGCGGTCTCGAAGGCGCGGGGATCATCGCGACCCTCAAGCACTTCGCGGGCTATGCGGCGTCCCGCGCCGCCCGCAATCACGCACCGGTCAGCATCGGCCCACGAGAGTTCGCGGACGTGATCCTGCCGCCGTTCGAGACGGCCCTGCACGACGGCGGCGCCAGGTCGGTGATGAACTCCTACACCGACGTCGACGGGGTGCCGGTCGGCGCGAGCGTGGAGCTGCTCCGGCGGCTGCTGCGAGAGCAGTGGGGTTTCGACGGAACGGTCGTCTCCGACTACTGGTCCATCCCGTTTCTCGCCACCCTGCACCGGGTCGCGGAGGACGACGCGGCCGCCGGGGCGCTCGCGATGACCGCGGGCATCGACGTGGAACTGCCCGAGACCGCGGGCTACGGTCCGCATCTGGTCAGGCAGGTGCAGGCGGGGCGGGTGCCCGAGTCCGTGGTGGACGAGTCGGTGCGCCGGATACTCCGCCAGAAGGTCGACCTCGGGTTGCTCGACGGCGGACCGGTCGTGCCGGCCGACGTGACCGGCGTCGACCTGGACAGCGCGCGCAACCGGGGGATCGCCGGCGCCCTCGCGGAGCGGTCGATCGTGCTGCTGCGCAATGCCGACGACCTCCTGCCCCTCGACGCGCGGGCCATCGACCGGCTGGCCGTCATCGGTCCGGGCGCCGACGACCCGCGCTGCCTGCTCGGCTGCTACGCCTTCCCGAATCACGTCCTGGGCCGCTTCCCGAGCCACGGCATGGGCCTGCCCGTCGCGACGATCCGGGATCGGGTCGAGGCCGAGTTCCCGCGGACGCGGGTGCGCTACGCGCGCGGCGCCGACGTCTCCGGCGACGACGAGTCGGGATTCGACGAGGCCGTCGAGGCCGCGGCCGGCGCCGAGCTGGCGCTGGTCGTGGTCGGGGACCGGGCCGGACTGTTCGGTGCCGGCACCTCCGGCGAGGGGTGCGACGCGGCGGACCTGAGCCTGCCCGGCGTCCAAGACCGGCTGGTCGAGGCGGTGCTGGCCACCGGGACGCCGACCGTGCTGGTCGTCCTGTCCGGGCGACCGTACGCGCTCGGCGCGTACACGAACCGGGTGGCCGCCATTCTGCAGGCGTTCTTCCCGGGCGTGGAGGGCGCGGCGGCGGTCGCCGGTGTGCTGAGCGGCCGGGTGAACCCGTCCGGCCGGCTGCCGGTACAGATCCCGCACGGTCCCTCGATCAACCCGTCGACGTACCTCCAGGCACCGCTGGGACGGTTGCCTAACGGCATCTCGTCGCTCGACCCCACCCCGGCGTTCCCGTTCGGGCACGGGTTGTCGTACACCACCGTCCGGTACGAGGCGCTGACGACGTCCCGTGCCGAGTGCCCCACCGATGGCGGCGTCGAAGCGCGGGTGACCGTGCGCAACACCGGTACCAGGCCGACCGACGAGGTGGTGCAGCTGTACGCCTCCGACCCGGTGGCGCAGGTCGTGCGGCCCGTCGCGCAGCTCATCGGGTTCGCGCGGGTCCCGCTGGCGCCTGGCGAGACCCGTGAGGTGACGTTCGACGTGCCCTCCGACGCGTTCTCGTTCACCGGCCTCGCCGGTCGCCGGATCGTGGAGCCCGGCACGATTACGCTGGCCACCGGGGCATCGGTCGCCGAGCTCTCGCTCCGGGCCGAGATCCAGCTCGTCGGCGAGACCGTCACGCTCGGCTCCCCGCGACGCCTGACCACCCACGCCCGAATCGGTCCGCCGGTGACCGTGCCAACCGAAGGAACGCACCTGTGCTGACCGACCGCCCCCACGATGAGCTGATCGCCTACCAGAGCTCGCAGACCCAGCCCGCCGACTTCGACGAGTTCTGGAAGCAGACCCTGGACGAGGCGGCCGGACACGACCTCGACGTGCGCCTGGAGGAGGTGCCGACCGGGCTCACCACGATCACGACGTACGACGTGACCTTCCGCGGTTTCGCCGGCCAGGACGTCCGGGCGTGGCTCCGCGTGCCGGTCGCCGCCGAAGGAGCCCTTCCCACGGTCGTCCAGTACGTCGGCTACGGCGGCGGGCGCGGGCACGCCCTGGAGAACCTGCTGTGGGCCTCCGCCGGCTTCGCCCACCTGCAGATGGACACGCGGGGTCAGGGCTCGAGCTGGAGCCTTGGCCAGACGCCCGACGTGGCGACGGCCGGCCCGCAGGTGCCCGGTGTGCTCACCAGGGGCATCCTCGATCCGGCCGACTACTACTACCGCCGCCTGTTCACCGACGCGGTGCGCGCGGTGGACGCCGCCCGAAGCATCGACCGGGTCGATCCGGCGCGGATCGCGGTCCTCGGCGGCAGCCAGGGCGGCGGCACCGCGCTGGCCGTCGCCGGTCTGCGCTCCGATCTCGCCGCCGCGGTGGCGTTCGTGCCGTTCCTCTGCGACTTCCCCAGGGCCACCCGCGTCACCGACAGCTACCCCTACCGGGAGATCGCGGACTACCTCGCCGTCCACCGGGACAAGGTCGACCAGGCACATCGCACCCTCGCGTACTTCGACGGCGTGAACTTCGCCCGGCGGGCGGCGGCTCCCGCGCTGTTCTCCGTCGCGCTGATGGACGACGTCTGCCCGCCCTCGACCGTCTACGCGGCGTTCAACGCCTACCTGGGCCAGCACGAAATGCTCAGCTGGGAGTACAACGGCCACGAGGGCGGCGGCATCCTCGACGAAGCGCACGCCCTCGAATTCCTCCGCGCCCGGCTCGCTCCCAGGGAGTGACGCCTGGTCGAAGGCGATCCCCGCAAGCATCCCGTCTCACCCCCTTGGCGCCTCGGCGGAAAGGAGCCGCCCGCGTGCGGACCTACGACAATCCGGTGGTTGCTGGACTCCACCCCGACCCGAGCGTGTGCCGGGTCGGCGAGGACTACTACCTCGTGTGCTCCAGCTTCGAATACTTTCCCGGCGTTCCGATCTTCCACAGTCGTGACCTCGTGCACTGGCGCCAGATCGGCAACGTGCTGGATCGGCCGGAACAGCTCGTCCTGCCGCCCGAGGTACCGGCGTCCGGCGGCATCTTCGCGCCAACGCTGCGCCATCACGACGGCCGATTCTGGCTGATCACGACGAACATCGCCGGTGGCGGGAACTTCATCGTGACCAGTGAGGACCCCGCCGGACCGTGGTCGGATCCGGTCTGGATCGACGTGCCCGGCATCGATCCTGATCTCGCCTGGGACGAGGACGGCACCTGCTGGTGCACCTTCTCCGGGATCCAGGTCGCGCGGATCGACCCGGTGGCCGGCAAGATCCTCGAAGGGCCCTGGCCCAGCTGGAGCGGCACCGGACTGCAGTATCCCGAGGCGCCGCACCTCTACCAGATCGGCGACTGGTGGTACCTGCTGCTGTCCGAGGGCGGCACCGAGCGCGGCCACAGCGTCTCGATCGCCCGTGGACCCTCGCCGCGCGGGCCGTTCGAGCCCGCGCCGACGAACCCGATCCTGTCCCACCGCAGCACCAACCGGCCGATCCAGAGCACCGGCCACGCGGACCTCGTCTCAGCGCCCGACGGCACCTGGTGGATGACGCTGCTCGGGACCCGGCCACGGGGGCACAGCCCGGGATTCCACGTGCAGGGCCGGGAGACGTTCCTGGCTCCGGTGGAGTGGATGGACGGGTGGCCGACCGTCGGCCCGGTCGAAGAACGCGACACCGCGCCGGCCGCGTGGCAGCCGATCGCCCCGCCGCCGGTACGGGAGGACTTCGACGACACGGCGCTGGCGCCGTACTGGATCTCCCCGCGCACCCGGCCGGACGACTCCTGGTCGCTGACCGCGCGGGCCGGTTGGCTCACGCTGCACGCCACCGGGTCGACGCTGGACCGTCCCGGCCACACGTTCGTCGGCCGGCGGCAGCAGCACCCCGACTGCCGCATCGCCGCCCGGCTGGATCCGGGGTCGGCGCGGGCCGGGCTGTCGGTGCGGCTCGACGAGGCACACCACTACGACCTCGAGGTGAGCGACGGCGAGGCACGGGTGGTGGCCAGGATCGGCCCGCTGACCCAGTGCCTGGCTCAGCACCCGGTGCCGCCGGGGCCGCTCACCCTCGTCGTCGACATCCGCACGACCGGCGTCCTGCCGCCCTCGGTCACCGCCGCGAGCCAGCTGGCCGACGAGCCGGTCGGCGTCGCCGCCCACGGGCCCGACACGATCAGCTTCACGGTCGAGGCCGACGAGCCCGTGCTGCTGGCCGAGCTCGACGGCCGGTACCTGTCGACGGAGGTCGCGGCCGGGTTCACCGGCCGGGTCATCGGCATGTTCGTCACCCGCGGCAGCGCGAGCTTCGACTGGCTGGACTACGGCCCGACCGCCCAGCCCGACGGCTGACAGCGGCGAGCACCGCCTCGGGTGACCTCTTCCGGCCAGGACGGGGAAGAGGCCACCCGAGTGGATCAGGAGGCGCCGAGCAGGTGATCGATGGCGAGCTGGTGCAGGGCGACGAACCCGTACCCCTGCGCCCCGGCCGCGTCCACGTCGAAGTCCTCGTACGCGCTGCGGTCGGCGAGCAGATCGGCGTAGGTCTCGCCGGCCGCGAGGGTGGGCTGGGCGAGCTCGCCGACCTTGCTGGCGGCGAGCGCCGCCTGGACCGCCGGATCGGCGCGGAACGCGGCAGCACGCTCCTTGAGCAGCAGGTACATCCGCATGTTGGCCGCCGCCGAAGCCCAGACGCCGTCGTAGTCCTCGGTGCGCGACGGCTTGTAGTCGAAGTGGCGCGGGCCGTCGTAGGCCGGGCCGCCGTCCGGGCCGCCGTTCTCCAGCAGGTCCACGAGCGAGAACGCGTTGAACACGTCGCCGTGGCCGAAGACGAGGTCCTGGTCGAACTTCGGGCCGTGCTGGCCGTTCAGGTCGATGTGGAACAGCTTTCCCTGCCAGAGCGCCTGGGCGATGCCGTGGGTGAAGTTGAGGTTCGACATCTGCTCGTGTCCGACCTCCGGATTCACGCCGAAGAGGTCGGCATGCTCGAGCTGGCTGATGAAGGCCAACGCATGGCCGACGGTCGGCAGCAGGATGTCGCCGCGGGGCTCGTTCGGCTTCGGCTCGAGGGCGAAGCGCAGCCCGTAGCCCTGGTCGACGCAGTACTGCGCGATCAGGTCGAGGCCCTCGCGGTAGCGGTCGAAGGCGATGCGGACGTCCTTGGACATGTCGTACTCGGTGCCTTCACGGCCGCCCCAGAGCACGAAGGTCTTGGCGCCCAACTCGGCGGCCAGGTCGAGGTTGCGCAGCACCTTGCGGAGCGCGTAACGCCGGACCGAGCGGTCGTTGCTGGTGAAACCGCCGTCCTTGAAGACGGGGTGGGTGAACAGGTTGGTGGTGACCATCGGCACCACGAGGCCGGTCTCGTCCAGGGCCTTGCGGAAGCGGTCCAGGACCGCGGCCCTGGCCGGGTCGTCCGAGCCGAACGGCACGAGGTCGTCGTCGTGGAACGTGATGCCGTACGCGCCCAGATCGCTGAGCCGGTGCACGGCCTCGGTGGGGTCGAGCGGGGCCCGGGTGGCGTCGCCGAACGGATCGCGCGCCGCCCATCCCACGGTCCAGAGACCGAACGAGAACTTGTCATCACGGGTGGGCTGGACCGACACCGCTGCCTCCACTAGAGATTTGTTCAGTGGTTGAATTATTTGCCGATGCTGTGGCATTGTCAACCGGTGCACAGCAGACTCTTCGGCGGCGCGCAGGGCTCACCCGCCCGCCAGGACGGCGTACGGGCACACAACATGGCCCTGGTGCTGCAGCACGTCGCGCAGGCTGCCGGCTCCGCTCCTTCGCGCGCGACCGTCGCCGCCGGCACCGGGCTCACCCGGGCCACCGTCTCCACCCTCGTCGACGATCTGCTCGCCGGCGGCCTGGTCATCGAGGTCGATCCGGCCCCCCGCAACGGGGCCGGCCGCCCGGCCGCCGGCCTCGCCCTCGCCCCGCACGGCCCGGTCGGCCTCGGGCTCGAGGTCAACGTCGACTACCTCGCCGCGGCGGCGGTGGACTTCACCGGCGCCGTCCTGCACCGCGTGGTCCGGCACGCCGACCAGCGGCCAGCCGGCGCCGAGCGGACACTGGAGCAGCTCGGCGACCTCGCCGGCGAGGTCCGGCGCAGCGCCGAGGGGGAGGGGCTGCCGCTCGCCGGGGCCGCGCTCGCCGTACCTGGACTGGTGACCGCGGACGGGCTGGTCAAGGTCGCCCCGAACCTGGATTGGCACGACGTCGACGCCACCGCGTTGCTGCGCCGGTCCGCCGCGCTCGCCGAGCTGCCCATCGCCGTCGACAACGAGGCCAACCTGGCCGCCCTCGGCGAACTGCACGCCGGCCCGCCGACCGCCAGCTTCGTCTACATCTCCGGCGAGGTCGGCATCGGCGCCGGCCTGGTGCTCGAGGGCGTGCTGTACCGCGGCGTGCGCGGTTTGAGCGGGGAGATCGGACACGTCGCGGTGCAGCCAGACGGGCCCCGCTGCCGCTGCGGCGCCCGCGGCTGCCTGGAGCAGTACGCGGGCCAGGAAGCGATCCTGCGGGCAGCGGGGATCGCCGACGACGGCGTCGCCGGTGCGGCCCTGGCCACCCTGGCCACCCGCGCCGAGCAGGGCGAACCCGCCGCGGTGGCCGCGCTCTTCGACGCTGGCACCGCGCTGGGCACGGTCATCTCGGCCGTGGTCAACCTGCTCGACGTCGACACGATCGTCCTCGGCGGCAACTACGTGCCGCTGCTGGCCTTTCTGCGCGGCGGCATCGAAGGCGAGATCACGGGACGGGTCCTGACCGCCGGCTGGCGACCGGTGACGGTGCAGGCATCGGCGCTGGGTCCGTTGGCGGCGGTGATCGGCGCGGGCGGCTGCGTGGTCCGTGGCGTCCGGGAGGACCCCGCCGGCTGGCTGAGCCGGAACTAGGCGGTGCACGACGTTGTCCCGGCGCCGTCTCCCTACGAACCGGCGCCGTCTCCCTACGAACCGGTGCCGTCTCCCTACGAACCGGCCAGGTCGACCGAGCCCGCCGCGACCAGCAGAAGTCCCAGCACGGCGGCGATCGCTCCGACGATGCCCAGCCAACTGCTGAGGCAGCCGCGCAGGAATCCCGCACCCACCGTGACGGCGTCGAACGGGTACACGTGGAACACCCCGTCGGGGTCCGGGCCACCGTGCGCCCGTGCCGGCCGCTGGAAGAGCCGAATGCGCCCGCCCGAACCGACGACGGCCTCCGCGACCTCGAAGAGTCGGGGATTGGCCCGCACCCGGGCGAGCAGGTCGGCGGGGACCCCGATCCCCTCCAGGTGAGCGGGGTCCGCCGGCCGGTACCGGTGGCCGCCGAAGGCCGTGAGGGACGGCATCGGTTCGCCGATCGACCAGTCGTCGGGCATCGCGATCGTCACCTTGTCACCAGGAACGGAGACCCGACCGGGACCGCCCAGAGCCTGGCTCGACCCGCCGGTCCGCGGGTCGCCGCCGATGTCCCGGCGCACGTCGTACTCGACCACCAGATCGGCGCTGCGCGCGGTGGCCCAGATCGTGGTGGTCCGCTCGATGAGGTCGTCCGCGGGTGAGGCTGGCGAGATCTCGGCCAGGCTCACCTCCCAGAGCGCACACGGCTGACCCGACACGGGAGCCGTGATCGTGGCCCCGCTCACCACGGTCCCGCGGAGGTCGACCATGCCGCCGGTGGACAGGTCGTCCGTCGGATCGGGCCGGTACACCGTGAGGGAACGATTCCGGCCGCCGTCCGTCGGGGCCTCCACCGCCCGTCCGGCCGGCTTGTTCAGCCGCGCTCGGTAGACGAACGCCAGCACGGCCAGCGCCAACAGGACGAGGCCGGCTACGAGCCGGGGCGATGCGTCCAACATGGAGGACTCCCGGACGGTGCGGGGGCGTGGACGCCACATGGTGGCCCATCGCCTCCGCCGCCGCAATCGTCCGTTCGACGATCAGCGGCTACGGTTGTCGAACCGATTCAGCGGGCCTTGGCGGATGATGGTGAGCATGCCGCTGTCGACCCAGCCAGGTATTGCGAGGGATGCGTGAACATCGGAGACATCGCCCGGCGGGCTGGGGTCTCCCGCAGCACGGTGTCCTACGTGCTGAGCGGGAAGCGACCGGTCTCGGCGGCCACCCGCGAACGCATCCAGCAGGTGATCGCCGAGCTGGACTACCGCCCGTCCGCGACCGCCCGGGCGTTGGCGGAGGGACGGACCCGCGCGCTGGGTCTGGTCATTCCCCCCGCCCGGCAGCGCCTGACCGACATGCAGCTGAGCTTCGTGGCCAGCGTCCTGGAGGCGGCCGGTCGGCACGACCTCGACGTGCTGCTCTCGCCGAGCGGAACCGACGGCGAGCGGTCGTTCGAACGGATCGTCAGCGGCCGTCGGGTCGACGGCGTGATCCTCATGGAGATCCGGCTGGAGGACGCGCGGGTGACCCGTCTGCAGGACAGCGGGCTGCCGTTCGTCACGATCGGCCGGATCGCGCAGCCCTCGGCCACGACCTGGGTGGACGTCGACTACGAGGGTCTGATCCACCGATGTGTGCAGCACCTGGCCGACCTCGGTCACCGGCAGGTGGCGCTGCTGAACCGGTCCGCCGAACTCCTGGCCGCCGGCTACGGTCCGGCGCGCCGCGCGCTCGCCGGTTTCACCGCCGCGGTCGAGGAGAACGGGATCAACGGAGAAGCGGTCTGCTGCCCCGACGACCGGACCGCCGCGGAGGAGCGCCTCGGTCAGCTGCTCGCGAGCCGACCGGACATCACCGCCGCGGTCACCATCAACGAGGCGGCGCTACCCGGCATCCAGCATGCGCTGACCCGGCTCGGCCTGAACATCCCGGGGGACTTCTCGATCGCGGGGGTGGCGGCACGGCACCTGGCGGAGGACTTCCGACCGGCGCTGACCGCGGCGGACGTGCCGGCGTTGGAGATGGGGGCGCACGCGGTCGAGCTGCTGTGCGGGCGGATCGCGGCGCCGGACAGCCCGCCGCAGCACCAGCTCGTGTCCCCGCCGATCTCACTGCGGGCGAGCACCGGTCCGCCGCCGGCCCGCCGCTGAACGACCCTTGCCCGGGCGACAGTCGACAACCAGCCGCTTTGGGCGACATCTTCTCGGCTATGACCGCGAAGATGTCGCCCAAAGCGTGTTGCGGCTGGGGAACTCAGTAGCTCGGGATTCGCCACACCCGGGAGCTGGCCGAGTTGCACGGCAGCTGGACGAGTCCGGCGTTGGAGGCCGACGAGTCACCCGACGGCACGACGCACTTGTTGGAGTGCACCGCCCTGAGGTTGAAGGTCTTGTCGGTGCCGGCGACGTTCACCGGTACGAGCTGCCACTTCTGGTTGTCGCCGCCGTGACAGCTCCACTGGTGGATGGCGGCGTTGTCGGCGGTCGAGATCCCTGACACGTCGACGCACTTACCGGCGGCCGTGCCGATCGTGTACTGGCCGCTGGCCCCGGAGACCGGAGTGAAGGCGAACGACTGGTTGCCGTTGCCGTGGCACGACCACTGGATGAGCCTGGCGCCGTCGGCTGTTGAACCGCCCGACACGTCCGCGCAGTTGGCGCCGTTCTGATTCACGATGGTCGAGTTGAACGTGCGCGGACCGGGCGTGGTCGGCGTCGGCGTCGGCGTGGGCGACTGGGTCGGCCCGCCCTGGGGCGGGTAGAGCGTCACGGCGTACGCGTCGTTGGCGCTGGTCCACGGCACGGTGAGGGCCGCGTTGTCGTTGGCCACCGGGACGGTCCGGTCGAACACGATGGTCCGGCCGGTGGAGGCGCCGCCGTTGCCGTACGGTACCCGTTCGAGCACGGCACGGACCGCGCCGTTCTGCACCAGACCGGTGGTGTCGAGCCGGTTGAGGTTGACCGTGACGTCGCCGGTGACGCCGTGGTTGCCGAGCAGCACGGCGGCCCGGCCGGCGGCGGTGTCCTTGGTGGCGTACCCGTCGACGAGGTTGCCCCGGGTCACGGCGACGGTGGCGCCGGTCATGCTCGCGTAGGACTGGTAGGTGTACCAGTCACCGCGTGGCTGGTAGGTCGACCCGCTCTTGACCAGGAGCGCGGCGAGGTTGTCGTGCAGGCCCTGTGCGGATCCCCAGTTGGCTCGGAGCCCGTCGATGCCGAGGCGCTCGAGCCGCGCGATGTACCAGGCGGACCGGCCGGGGTTCTGCTCCTCCGGCGCGCCGTACTCGTTGATCTGGTACGGCTTGGGCCCCATGGCGCGTGCGGAGAGCAGCTGGTCGGCGTAGGTCTTGTTGACCGCCGGGTCGGTGCCGACGCTCAGAGAGTGCCAGCTGATGATGTCCGGCACGGCGTTGTTGGCCTTGGCGAAGTCGAGGTACCGCGTCCACCAGCTGTTGTTCGGGGCCGGCTGGCTCGCCGTGCTCGGGCCGACGATGACCGCGTTGGGGAACGCCGCGCGGATGCGCTGGTAGCCCCGGCGCCACATCTGCAGGTACTGGTCCTGGTTGCGGTTCCAGAAGATGTTGAGGTCGGGCTCGTTCCAGATGTCCCACTGCGGGTTCATGCCGCTGGCGGTGACGTCGGCGATCAGCCGGTCGAGGAAGCGGTCGTAGTTCGACCAGTCGCCGTTGTCGCCGGGAAAGGTGGGGATCGCGGCGCCGTCGGCTCCCCACAGGTCGTGCGGCAGGATGACGAACGTTCCACCGAACGCGACGGTCCGCCGGTACTGCGCCAACACGGACCGCCACCGCCGGTCGTACTTGTTGGCCACCCAGCCGCCCGGGCTGTCCAGCTGGGCACCGCCGGCCCGGACGAAGCGGAGCTTCATGTCGGTGATGAACCGGTCCGGTGGCCCGGAACCGTCCTCGGTGAGGCCGTAGATGATTCCTGACGCTCGATACGTCGGCGCACCCGACGTGGTCGAGAAGTTCACCGAGACGCTGTCCTCGGCCGCCAAGGCGGCTGGGGTCTCGGGTAACGCGACGACCAGCGACACGCCGGCCGCGACGACGACGCTGGCGACCGCGGACAGCAATCGCCTGCTGCGGGATCTCTGCCGTTGGGACCCGACGCTCTGCTTGTGCATCCGAACCTCCGAGAGTGCGGAAGTCGGGCCGCTCCCCGAAGATCCGAGGAGACAGGCCGTGCGTCCGCTCCGTGATGGTGGGCTTTCAGTTCTGGCGTGCCCGGGAGAACCGAACGAAGCCCTTGCCCTCACGCTGTCCCTACGGCTTCGAACCGGTTCGAATGCCAGAGCGTAGGGTGATGCGAATCACACGTCAATATGCCAATTTATGTGCGTCGAACCGGTTCGATGGCTGCGCTACGAGGTCGCACGTGGCCGGCTCTTCGGCTGGGTGCCGCGCCGACCGGGGTGCTCAGCGAGAGCTGTCCGCGCGCCGGGTCCGGACCGGACCGGTGCTGCCGCGCAGCGAGATCGGTGGCGTGAGCAGCACGTGCCGTGGCGCGGTCTTCGGCGCGGCGATCCGCTCGATCAGGAGCTCGACCGCGCGCGCACCGATCTCGTCGGCGGGCATGTCGGCGGCGGTGAGCGGTGGCCGCGCCTGCTCGGCGATCGACTGTGCGACGACGCCGGTGACCGAGAAGTCCCCGGGCACGGACCGGCCGGCGGCCTCGAGCGCGCGCAGGATTCCGGGAATGGCTGCCTCGTTGATGGTCGCGATGGCCGTGACGTCCGGGTGCGCCACGAGGAGGCGGTGCGCGCACTCCTCGCCGGCGGCGGCGTCGTCGGCGCAGCACAGCTCGACGCCGGTGAGCCCGCGTCGAGCGGCGGTGTCGGTGAAGCCGGCGAGCGCGCGGCTGCCGGGGCCGTAGCCGGCGGCCACGAGCCGGGCCGGCCGGTTGACGAAGGCGATCTGCCGGTGCCCGAGGTCGGCGAGGTGGTCCACGCACCGGCTGATCAGCGTCGGGTAGTCCAGGTCGACCCAGCACATGTCGTCCGGATTCGCCGTGCGCCCGATGCCGACGTAGGGCACGCCGGCCTGGTGGAGACGGGTGACCCGGGCGTCGTCCAGCCGGATCTCCATGAGGATCACGCCGTCGACCCGTCGACCGGTGATCACGCGTTCGAACGAGCGATCGTGGTCGCCGCCGGACGGGGAGAGCAGGACGTCGAGGTCGGAGCGGGCGGCAGCCTCCACGACGCTGGCGACGAAGCCCAGCTGCATCGTAGGAGAGCCGCTCGTGAGCCGGTGGGATGACGAGCCCGATGGTCCGGGTGCGCCCCTCCTTGAGCGCTCGGGCGGTGGCGTTCGGCCGGTAGTCGACCTCCTCGATCACGTCCTGGACGCGGCGGCGGGTGGCCTCGGAGACCGCCCGTTTGCCGCTGAGGGCGTAGGAGACCGTGCTGCGCGACACGCCGGCTCGGCGGGCGATCTCGCCGATGTTCATCGCGCTCCTCAGGTCGAGCGAGCGGATCTCGCCAGCGACTACCCACCGGATTGGCACCAGGCCAACCGGTACGACGTCGAATCGGTTCGCGGAGCCTAACGATCGATCTGGGGCTTCGTCAACGCTCTGATCACGTCTAACGATTGACCATTGACGGTCGTTCCCGCAGCCCCTATGTTCTGCCGCACCCCGTTAGCGAATCGGTTCGACGCTACGTGAGCCGCCCAGCCGGAGCCCCGCCCTGGCATCGACGAGCCCGGTCGCCCCGACCCGGTCCGCCGGGTGCTGCCGCACACTCGTGAAGGGAAAGAACCGTGAGATCCTCTGCCAGGAACCGCCGCGTCGCGTGCGTCGCCGTGATGGCACTCGCCGTCGCTGGTGGCCTCGTCGCCTGTTCTTCGGACGGCGACAGCTCGGGCAAGTCCGCCGGCGGCACGTACACCATCTGGGACCCGTACCCGCAGTTCGACGACAGCTCCGCGTGGGTGCAGCTGCTCACAGCGCTGCGGTTCCGAAGCGGGCGTGACCGTCGACCAGGACCGCCTACGACACCAGCGACCTGACGAACAAGGCGCTGCTCGCCGCCCAGCAGCGCAATTCGCCCGAGGTGCTCATCGTCGACAACCCGGTCGTCTCCACGCTGGCCGAGGCCGGGGTGCTGACCACGACGGAGGAGAACAAGCTCGACACCGCCGCGCTTCTCGCCGAACCTGCTGGCGGCCGGTCAGAGCGGCGGCAAGACCTACGGCGTTCCCGATCGGCGCCAACACGCTGGCCCTGTACTACAACACCAAGGTCCTGACCGCCGCCGGCGTGGACATCGCCTCGGTGAAGGACTGGGCGTCGCTCACCGCGGCGCTGGCGAAGGTGAAGGCGGCCGGCAAGAAGGGCATCACGTTCTCCGCCATCGGGACCGAGGAGGGCAGCTTCCAGTTCCTGCCGTGGTTCTGGGGGAGCGGCGCTCAGCTCACCAAGCTCGACTCGCCGGAGGCGACCGCCGCTGTCCAGCTGTGGAGCGACTGGCTGGCCAAGGGGTACGCGCCGAACTCGGTCATCAACAACACCCAGACCACCAGCTGGCAGGAGTTCGCCAGCGGCGACTACGCGTTCGCGGAGAACGGCACCTGGCAGCTGGCCAACGCCAAGAAGGCCGGCTTCGAGTACGGCATCATCCCGATCCCCGCACGGACGGGCGGCACCGCGCCGGCGCCCACCGGTGGTGAGTTCGTCACCGTGCCGGTGCAGGTGAAGACCGACCGGTACGCCGTCTCCGCGAAGCTCGTCAAGTGCCTAGCCAGCGCGGAGAACTCGCTCGCCACCACGACGACGCTGTCCTACATCGCGCCGACGGAGGCCGTGCAGGCCAAGCAGGTCGCTGCGACGCCGGATCTCGCCGTCTGGGTCGAGGCGGTCAAGGCGGCCAAGGGACGCACCAGCGACGACCTCGGCACGAAGTACCCGAGGATCTCCGAGCCGCTGTGGACGGCGGTGCAGGCCGCGCTCAGCGGTGCGAAGAACGCCGCGGGCGGCGCTCGCCGCCGCCCAGTCCGCGGCCGCAGCGGCCACGAAGTAGCCGCCTGATGAACCGTCGGACCCACGCCGAACGTCGGTCCGCGAGCAGCCGTGGTGGGGCTGGCGTCATCGCCGCCCCGCCACGGACCGCTCGTGCGTCGCGGCGGCGGCTGGAGCAAGGGGTGGCGTGGGCGTTCCTGGTACCGGTCGTCGTCTTCCTGCTGGCCTTCTACGCCTACCCGCTCTACCGGAACCTGGACCTGAGCCTGCGCGAGTACACCGTGCGCTCGTTCGTCCAGGGCGGCGCCCCGTTCGCCGGCCTGGACAACTACCGGGCGGTCTTCGCCGATCCGACGTTCGTGCCGGCGCTGACGCACACCGTCGTGTTCACGCTCGTCTGCCTCGCCTTCCAGTTCGCCATCGGGATGGCACTGGCCGTCTTCTTCCACCAGAACTTCCGGCTCTCCGCGACGCTGCGGGCGCTGTTCCTGGTGCCGTGGCTGCTGCCGCTGATCGTCTCGTCCTCGACCTGGTCCTGGATGCTCAACAGCGACGCCGGGGTGGTCAACGCGGCGCTGCACGCGGTCGGCTTCGGCCCGGTGCACTGGCTCACGTCGACGCAGTGGTCGCTGGCCTCGGTGATCATCGCCAACATCTGGATCGGCGTCCCGTTCAACCTGGTCGTGCTCTACAGCGGTCTGCAGGGCATCTCGCCGCAGCTGTACGAGGCCGCGGCGCTGGACGGGGTGAGTCCGTGGCAGCGGTTCTGGCGGGTGACGTTCCCCCTGCTGCGTCCGGTCTCGGCCATCACGCTGCTGCTCGGGCTGGTGTACACGCTCAAGGTCTTCGACATCATCTGGATCATGACCAGGGGCGGCCCCGCCGAGTCGTCCACCACGCTGGCGACCTGGTCCTACCGGCTGGGCTTCGGCAACCTGCTGCCCGCGTTCGGGCCGGGCGCCGCGGTCGGCAACCTGCTCATCGTGATGGCCCTGGTCGTCGGGCTGCTCTACATCCGCACCCAGCGCAAGCAGGGCCTGTCGTGAGGTCCCGACCGACGTGGTGGAAGACCGGGATCGGGCTGGTGCTGACCGCGCTGATGCTCTTCCCGGTGTACTGGATGATCAACGTCTCGTTCACCCGCGAGCAGGACATGCGCAAGAGCCCCCCGAACCTGTTCCCGGTCGACGGCACCCTCGAGGGATACCGCGCGGTCCTCGACCAGCAGCTGCCCTACCTCGGCACGAGCCTGCTGGTGGCGGTCGGCACCGTCGTACTCACCCTGGTGATCGCCGCGCCGGCCGGATACGCGCTGGCGATGCTGCGCCCCGCAGGCGGTCGCGTGCTCACGTTCGTGCTGCTGGTCGCGCAGATGATCCCCGGGATCATCATGGCGATGGGCTTCTACGCCATCTACCTCAACCTGGGCGTGCTCAACACCGTGACCGGCCTGATCGTCGCCGACGCGACGATCGCGGTCCCGTTCGCCGTTCTCATCTTCACGGCGTTCATGTCGGGGATCGGCCCGGAGATCACCCAGGCGGCCACGATGGACGGCGCCGGTCCGGTGCGGACGTTCTGGTCGATCATCCTGCCGGTCAGCCGCAACGCCACGGTCACCGTCTCGCTCTTCGCGTTCCTGTGGGCGTGGTCGGACTTCGTCTTCGCCAGCACGCTCGACGGCGGCGGTGCGCTGCGGCCGATCACGCTCGGCATCTACCAGTACATCGGCAACAACAACCAGCAGTGGAACGCCATCATGGCGACCGCCGTCGTCGCCTCGATTCCCGCGACCGTGCTGTTGGTCCTCGCCCAGCGCTACATCGCCGCCGGCGTCACCGCGGGCGCCGTCAAGGACTAGGACCTGTTTCGCCCGGCCTGGTCCCTCTCA
The DNA here is from genome assembly GCA_963746095.1 of uncultured Actinomycetota bacterium. Lineage (GTDB taxonomy): Bacteria > Actinomycetota > Actinomycetes > Mycobacteriales > Cryptosporangiaceae > CAVVAL01. The sequence goes on from CAVVAL010000027.1 coordinate 49,909, forward strand.
CCCGAAAGTGAGCCAACCGATGCCTGTTGCCCCGCCTGGTCCGGAGTTCAGCGTCCGGGAGATCCCGTTCAGCTACGCCGGCTCCTGGTTCAACTTCTCCCCCGTCATCGCCGAGGAGACCTACGCGGACGACGTGCACCTGGTCTCGCACCAGAACGGGCTGCATCCGGTGCTGCGGCTCGTGCCGGTCCTCGGTCCCAGCCGGGTCACGGCACAGGTCAGCGCCGCGCCGTCGCTGCTCACCTGGACCCACGGCGACGGCCGGGTCGAGCTGGCCTACGAGTACACCGACACCGTGCGGCTGCGGGGACACGGGCTCGGTCTGCGCATCGTCGCCGCGAACCCGACGCTGACCCCGTTCTCCGGGCCGTACCTGCTCCAGGACCCGGTCGACGGCTCGTACCTGTTCACCCTGTACGAGACCGGCCGCCGCTACCGGATCACCGTGCTCAGTGGACAGCCCGTCGCCGCGCTCGGCCTGCAGGACCTGGGCTCCGCCGAGCGAGGCCTCCTGCTGCCGGACGACGCGGACTGGGAGGTGGCGATCGAGGAGTACGACAGCGCGCGCGCGCCGTACCGGAGCTCGGCGGGCTTCGACGACGTCGCGCATGCCGCGGCCGTGCGCTTCGGCGGGTTCGTCGACGCGGTGGCTCCCTGGCGCAGCGTCGACACGCCCGCCGCCGCGCTGGCCGCGTACGTGCTGTGGTCCGCGACGGTCCGGCCGGCCGGATTCCTCACCCGGCCGGCGGTGCTGATGTCCAAGCACTGGATGGACAAGGTCTGGAGCTGGGATCACTGCTTCAACGCCCTGGCGCTCGCCGGCGGCGCGCCCGAGCTCGCCTGGCACCAGTTCCGGCTGCCGTTCGATCACCAGGACGAGGCCGGCGCGCTGCCCGACTCGGTGACCCACTCCGAGGTGCTCTACAACTTCGTCAAGCCGCCCATCCACGGCTGGACCCTGACGCAGCTCCGGCGGGCGATCGGCGGCCTGGACCAGGACGAACTCCGTGCGGTGTACGAACGGCTGGCGAGCTGGACCCGCTTCTGGCTCGGCGCCCGGCGTGCGCCCGGCCGGGCACTGCCGCACTACCAGCACGGCAACGACAGCGGCTGGGACAACGCCACCACGTTCGACCCCGAGCGCGTCATCGAGTCGGCGGACCTGGCGGCGTTCCTGGTCCTGCAGCTGCGTGAGCTGGCTGATCTCGCCGAGCACCTCGGCGCGCCGGACGAGGCCGCGTCCTGGCGGAGTGGCGCCGACGAGCTGCGGCAGGCGCTGCTGGCCGAGCTGTGGAACGGCAGCGAGTTCGTCGCCAGGGCGGCCGGTACGCCGCGCCACTGGAGCAGCGCCAGCCTGCTCGACCTCATGCCGATCGTGCTCGCCGGTGAGCTTCCCGAGGCGGTGCGGGACGCGCTCGTGCGCCGCATCGAGGCCCACCTGACGCCGTACGGCCTGGCCACCGAGCTGCCCGACTCGCCGCACTACCAGAGCGACGGGTACTGGCGCGGGCCCATCTGGGCGCCGTCCACCGTGCTCATCGAGGACGGGCTGCGCCGGGCCGGTAGCACCGACCTCGCCGACGAGATCAGCAGCCGGTTCCGGGCGCTGTGCGAGCGCTCGGGCTTCGCGGAGAACTTCGACGCGCTCACCGGCGCCGGGCTGCGCGACCGCGCCTACACCTGGACCGCGAGCGCCTATCTCATCCTCGCCGCCGCCTACGAACGGCGACACGCGAGCGACGCCGTCGCCGCGCCCAGCGCGGCAAGCCAGTAGCGGGCCGCACGCACGCTGTCAGCCCTCAATACCCTCGCTTTGGGTGACATCTTCTCGGTTATAGCCGAGAAGATGTCACCCAAAGCGTCAAGAGCGGGTGGTCAGCCTGGCGACGACCGCTGGTCATGGCCGCCCCGCGGCGCCGGCGCGGACCAGGCCGCACTCGTAGGCGTACACGACGGCTTGGACCCGGTCGCGCAGGCCCAGCTTGGTGAGCACCCGGCTCACGTGCGTCTTGACGGTGCCCTCGGCCAGGTACAGCCGGCCGGCGATCTCGGTGTTCGACAGCCCGCCGGCGATCAGGCCCAGCACCTCACGTTCGCGTTCGGTCAGCACGTCCAGGTCGACGGCCGGCGTGACCTGCTCGGCCCGGGTGCCGACGTACCGTTCGAGGAGCCGGCGGGTCACGCTCGGCGCGACCACCGCTTCGCCCCGCGCCACCACCCGGATCGCCGAGAGCAGGTCGGCGGCCAGGGTGTCCTTGAGCAGGAACCCGCTGGCGCCTGCCTGCAGGCCGGCGTACACGTATTCGTCCAGGTCGAAGGTGGTCAGGATGAGGACCCGGGTGTCGGCCGCGGCTTCGCCGGCGCAGATGCGGCGGGTGGCCTCGACGCCGTCGACGTCCGGCATCCGGATGTCCATCAACACCACGTCCGGCCGCAGCTCGGCCGCCAACGCGGTGGCCTCCGCGCCGTCGCCGGCCTCGCCGACCACCCGCATGTCCTCGGCGTTCTCCAGGATCATCCGGAAGCCCGTGCGCACGAGGGACTGATCGTCGGCGAGCAGCACCCGGATCATGGGCGCCCCTGGATCGGCAACGCCGCCCACACGACGAAGCCGCCCTGCGGCCCCGGCCCTGCGGTCAGCCGCCCGCCGAGCAGCCGCACCCGCTCGTGCATGCCGCGCAGCCCGTTGCCGCCGCCGGTGCCCGCGCCCGTGCCTCGTCCGTCGTCACTGATCTCGATGAGGATCTCCGTTTCGCGATGGGTGAGGACCACGGTCGCGGCCGCGCCCGGACCGGCGTGCTTCATCGTGTTCGTCAGCGCCTCCTGCACGATCCGGTAGGCCGAAAGGTCCACTGTGGAGGGCAGCGCGACGACCTCGCCCTCGACCTGCAAGTGGACCGGCGTACCCGCCGTCCGCACCTGGGCGAGCAGGGCGGGGAGCTGCCCGAGCCCGGGCTGCGGGTGCCACGCGTCGTCCACCTCGCCCACCGCCGCGAGGACCCGGCGCATGTCGGCGAGGGAGTCCCGGCCGGTCGTGACGATCGCCGCCAGCGCCGATCGGGTGTCGTCGGGCCGGTGGTCCAGGGCGGCCGCGCCGCCCTGGGCCTGGATCACCATCACGGACAGGCCGTGCGCCACGACGTCGTGCAGCTCCCGGCTGATCCGCCCGCGCTCGGCGACCACCGCGAGCGCCGCCTGCTGGTCGCGTTCGCGTTCGAGCTCCCGGGCCCGGGCGTGCAGCTGGTCCAGGTACGCCCGGCGGTTGCGTGCGCCGGCACCCACCGCCCAGGAAGCGATCAGGCCCGTAGCGAGCATCGGCAGGCCGCCCCAGATGTCCGAGCGGAGGTTCTCGAAGACCACGAAGGGCTGCTCGGGCTCGGGTGGGCGCGGCACGGGCTCGCCCAGGGGGCCGATGATCGCCGGGTTGGGGCGGTTCATGACCTTCGATGTCGACGGTTCGTCCCGCGTGGCGTACCCGCTCCACCCCAGGATCAGCAGGAGCAGGGCGGCGAGCGCCGCCAGCGAGACGACCCGCTCGTGACAGGTCGCCACGGTGAACAGCAGGATCGGCACGCTGAGGTCGATGAGCGTGAGCGGCACGTTCTGGCCCACGTGTATCGCGGCGGACAGCACGGCGACGGCGAACATCGGCACCGGCCAGCGGCGGCGCAGCGCGACCGCGGCCACCGCGAGCGCCGTGGCCGCCCACCAGAGCGCGGGCGGCTCGACCGCACCACCGCTGAACGGGTCCGGCGTGTCACCGGCGATCGAGTCCGAGCCGTTCACCAGCACACAGGCCACGAGCAGCGCCAACGCCAGCGCTCCGTCGCGTACCGCTGGCAGGCGCGACCAGGCACCGACGAGGACCGCTGACCGAGGTGTCATGACCCAGCGAGAGTATGACCGGACCGCCAGCCACCGCGTCTGTCTGAAGGCCTATCCGTGATACCTCCCGAGACGGAGGCGACCGTGGACCGCAGGCAGACGCGAGCGTGATCCGCCCGGCACCACCGTGGTGCCATGAGAAAACACCGAACCTTGACCAGACGGCGGGCCGCACCGGCGCTGGCCGTCCTCGCCACGACGCTGGCGGTGCTGGTGGCCGGCGCACCGCCGGTCTCGGCCGCCGGCAGTCCGCGACCCACCGTCGCCTGGCAGCCCTGTCCGCAGTACTCCGACGACGTGCTCAAGGCCATGGGTACGCCGGCGGAGGAGTTGCCGAAGATCCGCGCCCTGCTCGCCCGGATGGAGTGCGGCACGGTCAGCGTCCCGCTGGACTACCGCCGGCCGCACGGGCGCCAGATCACCGTGGCGATCACCCGCCTCAAGGCCACCGACCGAGCCCGCCGGCTGGGCAGCATCGCCCTCAACCCGGGCGGCCCCGGCGGCAGCGGCTACCTGATGCCCGTGGACGTCGCGGTCACGAACCCGGAGACCGCGCGGCTCAACGAGCGGTACGACCTGATCGGCTTCGACCCGCGGGGGGTCGGCTACAGCACCAAGGTCCAATGCCCGCAGAGTGGCCCGCCGCCCCAGCAGCCCTCGCCCGGTCCGATCACCGAGCAGGCGGCGCGGGTCATGTACGACTACGAGGTGGCCGCGCAGGCCTCGTGCGCCCGGTCCGACCCGGCGTTCATCGGCCAGCTCACCACGACCAACATCGCCCGTGACCTCGATCGGGTGCGGGCCGCACTGGGGGAGCGGAAGCTCGGCTTCGTCGGCGTGTCCTGGGGCACCTTGCTCGGTGCCGTCTACCGCAGTGCCTTCCCGGCCACGGCCGGCCGGATGTTCCTGGACAGCGTGGCGCTGCCGTATTTCCGCCAGCCCTACTTCATCGACGTCCGGACCGCCGCGGCGGAGCGGAACTTCGGCCGGATGGCAGCCTGGCTCGCCCAGCGCGACGCCACCTACGGCCTCGGCACGACCCAGGAGCAGGTCCGGGCCGCGGTGGCGGAACTGCGCCGCGACTACGACGCGAACCCGCGCCGGTTCACCGATCTGCCGATGGTGCTGGACGGCGTGTTCGTCGCCGTCTCGGCGAGCCAGTCCGCAGGCATCTGGCCGCTGGTCGGGCAGGTACTCAAGGAACTGCGGGAGGCGACCGGGCCCACCGCGCCGCCCACTGTCAAGCAGGTGCTCGGTGGCGGCGGCTCCCCGCAGCCACCGCCGCCCGCCGGCATGCCGGAGCGGTCCAACCCGGTGCTGAACCGGGCCGCGCTCTGCAACGAGGACCCCAACCGGCCCGACTTCGCCACCGCCTGGGCCAGCTACCAGCGGCGGCTCGCGCGGAATCCGGTGACGGGCCGCACCAGCCGGTTCTCCGCAGGCTGTGCCGGCTGGTCGCTGCCGTCGCGCCCCGTCGAACTCCGCAAGGCCGGCGGGCCGCTGGTCCTGGCCGGACACCGGTACGAGACCCCGTCGCCGTACGAGTGGACCGCCGACATGCGGAACGAGGTCGGTGGCACCGTGTTCACGGTCGAGGACGACGTGCACGGATCGGTGCTGCGGGTGCCGGAGTGCGCGGCCAAGCTGGTCTCGTTCTTCACCACCGGACGCATCGACCGGGGCTGCGCCGGCGCGTCCGAGCAGCCGCCGAGTCGGTCCGCGGCGGACCGGTTCCGGCTGACCGTGGACCAGCCGCTCTGATTCCCGAGGCTGGCTAGACCCGCCGGGGCGGCACCGATCGTGCTGCCCCGGCGGTCAGGCCGGCGACGAGCGGGGTTCCTCGACCTGACGGTCGCGGCGGAGGCTGACCGCCGCCCAGCCGGCGAGGCCGAGCGCGGCGAGGAGGTAGGCGTTGCCGACGACATGTTCGGGTGGACTCCAGCCGAACTCGCGGCCCTTGCCCCAGGGCAGCCACACGAACGGGCGGGCCACGAACACCGCCGTCCACGCCGCGCCCGTCCACCGGCTTCGTTCCCACAGCACCAGCGCGACCGGCACCGCCCACACCCAGTGGTGCGACCAGGAGACGGGCGAGGCGAGCAACATGGCCACCGCGCCGAGGCAGGTGCCGAGGACCCGATCGCCGCGCCGCCACCACGCGGCGCCGACCACCACGATCGCGATCGAGAGGGGCCCGGCGACCGCGAGCCACAGCAACCTCGACGGCGGACCGTCGAGCAGCCGGGTGAGCGCCCCGAACACCGACTGGTTGTGGGCCAACGCCGGCGGGCCGACGCGGCCCGCCTCGACCAGACCGTCGCCCCAGTACTTCGTCGCCGAGCTGGGCATCACCGCGAAGCCGAGCGCGACGGTCGCGGCGAAGGTCAGCACCGCCCGGGCCGCGGTCGCACGACGACCAACCAGTACCAGGAGCACGACGAAGACCAGCGGGGTCAGCTTGATCCCCGCGGCGATACCCAGCAGCACGCCCGACCAGCGCCGGTCCGGCCGGACCATGTCGACCAGCAGGGCGAGCATCAACACCAGGTTGATCTGTCCGAACGCGAGGTTCTGCCACACCGGCTCCAGAGCGAGCGCGGCGCCGGTGAGGAGCGCGACCAGCCATCCCGGCGCGGGCCGGCCGAGCGCGCGCCGGACCACCACGACGCATCCGGCGAGGGCCCCGACCGACGCCCCGGTCCAGAGTGCTGCGGCGAGCCACGCCGGCAGCGGCGCCAGCGGCACCATCGCGAGCGCCCCGAACGGCGGGTAGGTGAACGGCAGCCCCATCACCGGATCACGGGAGGAGTAGAGCGGCAGACCGTCGAGCACCAGCTGGCCGCTGTACTGGTAGACGAACAGATCCGTGAAGCCGCCCTGGAGAGCGCCGGCGACCACCGCGGCGACCACCAGCAGTAGGACCGGAGCAGGTCCTTTCAGCAGACGGGAGTGCCGCAGCGGCGCGAGCCGGCGGGAGGAGGCGATCCGATCGAGCCGATCGCCTGCCCCGCGACTGATGACCAGCAGCGGGCGCAGCACGGCTAGCGTCATGCTGTGCACGACCGCATCGTACGGGCGGAGGCAAACCAGAGGCGGTCCGGTTTCTAGGCCAGGAACGCGAGCGCCGTCCGGACGAACTGTTCGTGGTACTGGGCCACAGGCGAGCTGTTCCGAGAATTTCCCGACGCGTCCATCTCGATCTCCTTCAGCTCATCCGGATGACGACTTTGCCGGCCTTGGCGCGGCCTTCCTCGACGTACGCCAGCGCTTCCCGGGTCGACTCGAACGGGAAGACCCGGTCCACCACCGGCCGGATCGCGCCGGCGTCGAGGAGAGCGGCGAGTTCGCGCAGCTGGTCGCCGCTGGCCTTCATGAACAGGAACGAGTACGTCACGTGGTGGCGGCGCGCCCGCTGCCGGGTGCGGAAGCTCAGCGCGGCGATCGCCAGCCGGATGATCGGGTTGGCGCCCAGCTCCCTGGCGAAGGTGGGATCGGGCGGCCCCGCGACGCTGATGACCTTCCCGCCCGGCTTCAGTACCTGGAAGGACTTCTCCAGCGTGGCGCCGCCGACGGTGTCCAGCACGACGTCGTAGTCGCGCAGCACCGTCTCGAAGGCCTGCTTCTTGTAGTCGACGACGACGTCCGCGCCCAGGTCTCGCACCAGCTCGAGGTTCGCCGTGCTCGCGGTCGTGGCCACGGTGGCCGCGCCCAACTTCTTCGCCAACTGGATGGCGATGGTGCCCACGCCGCCGGAGCCCGCGTGGATGAGGACCTTCTGGCCCGGCCGCAGGTTCGCTCGATCCACGAGGGCCTGCCAGGCGGTCAGGCCGACCAGGGGGATGGACGCCGCCTCTTCCATGGTGAGCGTGGCCGGCTTGATCGCCACGTCGTCCTGATGGACCGCGATGAGCTCGGCGAACGTGCCGATCCGGTTCTTGTCCGGCCGGGCGTAGACCTCGGCGCCGACCGCGAACCGCGTCACGTTCGCACCCACCGCGACGACCTCGCCGGCCAGGTCGTTGCCCAGGACGAACGGCACCCGGTACGGCAGGACCGTCTTGAGGCTCCCGTCCCGCGTCTTGAGATCGAGCGGGTTGACGCTCGCCGCCCGGATCCGGACGAGGACGTCATCGTCACCCAGCCGCGGATCCGGCACCTCACTCGCCCGCACGGTGTCGGCGTCCCCGTAACGCTCGACGACAAATGCCCTCATCGCTCTCTCCACCCCTCACCGCGCCCAGGACGTCAGAACCTCGCGTCGGCCTGAACGTTACGACCTGAGTATCGAAAAGTAAACTCAACTAGTAGGGTGGGGGCATGGACGATGCCGTTGACATGCTCTTCGAGCGCGACACGACGAACTGCTCGATCGCTCGCACGTTGGAGGTGGTGGGGGAGAAGTGGACCCTGCTGATCCTGCGAGAGGTCTGGTACGGCGCCTCCCGCTTCAGTGACCTCGAACGCACCGTGGGGTGCCCCCGCAACCTGCTCGCCGAGCGGCTACGCAAGCTGGTCGAGCACGGCATCCTGGCCACCGAGCCCTACCAGGAGGCCGGCGCGCGGGGCCGGTTGCGGTACGTGATCACGCCCAAGGGGAACGATCTGGTGCCGGCGGTGCTCGGCCTGCTGCAGTGGGGCGACCGGTACCGCGCCGATCCCGCCGGACCGGCCATCCTCACCCGGCACGGCGGGTGCGGAGCCGCGCTCTCCGTGCAGGTCCGCTGCGAGCACGATCACCACGTCAGCGCGCACGAGATCGAAGCCGCGCCGGGGCCCGGATTCCGCCGGAAGGAGCGCCCGTGACGCACCCGCTCGCCGCCGCGTGGAGTCGTGATCACGGGGCTGGGAAAGGGTTGGACGGGATGACGTGGGGGCTTGTAGCTTGCAACTGACCGTGACGCCGCCCGAGGAGGTGAGACCCATGACCGCAGTCGAAGTGGGTGCTCCCCCTTGCCGTCACGGCAGGCGATCGGCGTAGGTGTCGCCGGGAGCGCCTCGCCACCAGGCCCTCCCGAAAGGCAACACCCATGAACTCTCCATCCCCGGCGTCCGGTACCGATCGCGCGCCCCTGACGTTCGACGTGATCATCGCCGGCTGCGGGCCGACGGGCGCGATGCTGGCCGCCGAACTGCGGCTGCACGACGTGCGGGTACTCGTCCTGGAGAAGGAAACCGAGCCCGTGTCGTTCGTCCGCATCGTCGGCCTGCACATGCGCAGCCTCGAGCTGATGGCGATGCGCGGGCTGCTGGAGCGCCTGCTCGAACACGGCCGACGGCGTCCGGCCGCCGGCTTCTTCGCCGCCATCAACAAGCCCGCGCCCGAGGGCCTCGATTCCGCGCACGCCTATCTGCTGGGCATCCCGCAGCCGGTCGTCGTTCGGCTGCTCGAAGAACATGCGATCGAACTGGGTGCGCAGGTCCGGCGCGGTTGTGCGGTGACCGCTGTCGAGCAGGACGACGAGGGCGTGACCGTCGAGCTGACCGACGGGGAACGGCTGCGTGCGCGCTATCTCGTCGGCTGCGACGGCGCCCGCAGTACGGTGCGCAAGCTGCTCGGCGTCGGCTTCCCCGGCGAGCCCGCCCGGGCCGACACGCTCATGGGCGAGATGAAAGTGGGTGTGCCGCCGGAGGAGATCGCCGCCAAGGTCGCCGAGCTCAGCGAGCCCCAGCAGCGATCCTGGCTCCGGCCGTTCGGCGCGGGCGTCTACAGCGTCGTGGTCCCGGCCGCGGGAGTCAGCGACCGCGCGGAACCGCCCACCCTCGAGGACTTCAGACAACAGCTGCGCGCCACCTTCGGAACCGACTTCGGCGTGCACTCCCCGCGCTGGTTGTCCCGCTTCGGCGATGCCACCCGGCTGGCCGAGCGCTATCGGGTCGGGCGGGTGCTGCTGGCCGGCGATGCGGCGCACATCCATCCCCCCATCGGCGGACAGGGCCTCAATCTGGGCGTTCAGGACGCGTTCAACCTTGGCTGGAAGCTGGCCGGACAGGTCCGCGGCTGGGCGCCGGAAACGCTGCTGGACACCTACCAGGCCGAACGTCGCCCGGTCGCCGAGGACGTGCTGGACAACACCCGCGCCCAGCTCGAACTGCTCTCCGCCGAACCGGGTGCGCGGGCCGTGCGCAGGCTGCTCACCGAACTGATGGACTTCGACGAGGTGAACCGCCATCTGATCGAGAAGATCACCGCGATCGGCGTCCGCTACGACCTCGGCGCCGGCCCCGATCTGCTCGGTCGCCGGCTGCGCGACCTCGACGTGAAGCAGGGCCGCCTCTACGATCTGCTGCATCGCGGCCGGGGTCTGCTGCTGGACCGCACCGAACGCCTGACGGTCGGCGGCCGGTCGGACCGGGTCGATCACCTCGCGGATCCCACCGCGGCACTGGACGTTCCGTGCGTCCTCGTACGTCCCGACGGCCACGTGGCCTGGATCGGCGACGATCAGCAGGACCTGGACGACCACCTCGCCCGCTGGTTCGGCAGGCCCGCCGGGTCGTGCTGATCGTGCTCGCCTGCCCCGCTGAACCGGGGCAGGTCAGAGCCCGTCGGCTGACCCGGTGGGCGGTCTGCGGTTGCGGTGGGTCGGGAACCCGGGGAGACTGGCCTTCGGTTGATGAACCAGCCGACGCTCCGCGAAGGAGATGGCTGGTGCTCAAGACCCGTGACGAATTCCGTGGCTTCTCGGCCGCGGGCTCGCTGAGCTGGACCGAACACTCCGCCGACGGCGTGACGGTGGTCCGGCTGGTGGATGATCTGGACATCTCGACCGCGTCGCAGTTCGACCGGCGGCTGCGGGAGGTGGTCGGCGCCTCGATCATCATTGACCTGTCCGAGGTGGCGTTCATCGACGCGCACTGCACCGGGCTGATCGTCCGGGCCTGGGACGCCGCGAACGCCCGTGGCCACGTGCTGCGGGTAGTGGGCCTGCACGGCGTCACGGCGCGCGTCTTCGAGGTGCTCGCACCGGCCGAGCTCCTGGGCGAGGACACCCGCCTCGAGCAGGCGTCGTAGTGGCCGACCTCGGCGGCGAGACCCCTCCGACGCAGGACCGAGAGGCCAGAGCCGACATGTGGCAAGCCAGCGCCGATGAGCGGGAACGGCTGGCCGACGAGCGCGACCGGCTGGCCGACGAGCGGGCGACGCTCGCCAGCGACCGGGACCGGCTCGCCGACCGGCACGATCGGGCGCTCGATCGGCGCGAGGCCGCTCAGCTGGCGGCGACGAGCCCCGACCGCGCTGGCGAGGACATCGCCGCGGAGCTCGCGGCGACGGAGGGTGCGCTGCGCCGCGCGGAGGCCGGCGTGCTGCGCGCCGAGCAGGAGCTGGTGCGGGCCCGCGAGGCGGCGGTCCGAGCCGAGGCGCGAGCCGTGCTGCGGGCGGCCGGCACCGCGCGTGAGGAGGCCGCGCACCGCGCCGACCAGACCGAGGACGCGCAGGAACGAGCGTGGCTGGTGGATCGACGCGACTTCGTCGCCGCCGAACGCGAGATCGCGGCCGACGCCCGGGATCGTCTGGCGGATCTGCGCGACGACGCCGCCCGGCTCTGGGATGAACAGGCCGACGCTCGTGAGTACGAGTCGCTGGCGCGCGAACAGCGGCTCGGTCGGCTGCGACAGACGGAAGCGCCCGCCGTGCCGCCGGTCGGCGTGGGCGACCCCGTGAACGCGGACCTGCGCGCCGCGGCCGCGTACCAGCGTGGGGCCGCGGCGACCGGTCGGCAGACCGCGAAGCAGGACCGCGCTCGCGCCGCCGCCGCGTGGGGCCCAGCCGCCTACGGGCCGATGCTGGTGGCCAGTTTCGCCGAGTTCGCGCGTGAGCTGTTCCGCTCGGAGGAGCTGACCGAAACGCTGCCGCAGGTGCTGAAGTTCACCGTCGACGCGGTGGCCAGCTGCGACTGGGCCAGCATCACGTTGTGGAACCAGGGGCGGATGGCCGACACGGTCGCCAGCGATCCGCTGGCCGGCGAACTCGACGAACTCCAGTTCGGAGCGGGCATCGGCCCGGCGCCGGAGGCCCTGCACAGCGAGCGCCCGGTCTACGTGCCCGAGCTGGCAACGTCGTCGGCCTGGCCGCTGCTGGCGGCGACCGCGGCGGAGCACGGCGTGGCGAGCGCGCTGTGTCACGGGCTGTTCGTCCATCAGCCGGCGCAGTGGTCCACGCTCGGCACCTTCAACCTCTACAGTGCCACTCCGGACGCGTTCAGCGACGACGACCTGGAGTTCGGCTCGATCCTCGCCGCGTACGTCGCCGTGGCGGTCAACGTGGCGCATCGCCGCACCGAACTGGACCGGCACGAGGCAGCGCTCCACCGTGGACTGACCAGCCGAGACGTCATCGGCCAGGCCAAGGGCATCCTGATGGAACGCCAGCGACTGTCCGCCGGCGAGGCCTTCGACGTGCTCCGGCGCGCGTCCCAACGGCTGAACCGCAAGCTCGCGGACGTCGCCCAGTACCTCGCGGAGACCGGCGAGCTGCCCTGACCGCCTTCGCTAGGCCTCCGCTGTCACCGTCTCCAGGATGAGCGTGCGGAGCTGCTCCATCGGGTCGCCGTCGCCGACCGCGAGTACGTTCTTCGTCGCGCCGAGCGCCAAACCCTGCGCGGGCGCGGCGCCGGCGAGGCTGCCGCCGATGCCCCCGGAGCCGAACATCGCGCCGCCGGCCTCGATGCCGTAGCCCAGCGCCCAGGACCCGTCCATGCCGAAGGTCCAGTCCGGGCCCTCGACCGCGACCGCGGAGATCGCGCGGAGCCGCTCGGGCGAGACCAGCCGGACGCCGTCGACCTCGCCGAGCAACGCCGCGTACAGCTTCGCCACCGCCCGCGCGCTGACCGTGCCGACCGCCGGGATGTCCGCCCGCAGGATGTCGCGCCGGTTCCCCAGCGCGGCGTCCGGCCGGGCACCGCGCGGCACGGCACGGTCGAAGTGCGGGAGCTGGGCGCTGAGCTGCTCCAGTGCGGCCGACCAGTTGCCGTCGGCCAGCCGCGCCAACCGGTCGAGCTGGGCCTCGGGCACCCCGAGGAAGAGCTCGTCCGGCACGCCGAGCGGGCCGGCGATGTCCTCGGCGAGCAGCTGGGCGGCGGTGCGCCCCGTGGCCCGGCGTACCACCTCGCCGACCAGCCAACCGAACGTCCACACGTGGTAGCCGTGCCGCGTGCCGGGCGTCCACACCAGCTCGCTGCCGGCCACGATGTCGCACATCCGGTGCCAGTCGGTGAAGTCGTCGGCCGTCACGTCCGCGGGCAGGGCCGGGAGGCCGGCCGAGTGCGTCAGCGCGTGGCGCAGGGTGACGTCCCGCTTGCCGTGCTGGGCGAACTCGGGCCACACGTCGGCGATCCGCAGGTCGTAGTCCAGACGCCCCTGCTCGACGAGGACGTGCACCACGGTGGTGGTCAGCGCCTTACCGGTGGAGAAGCTGAAGAACGGGGTGTCCGAGGTGACCGGCCGCCCGGTGTCGGGGTCGGCCAGGCCGGCGCAGGCGTCGACGATGAGTTCGCCGTGCCGGTACGCGGCGACCTGGGCGCCCAGCCGCCGGTCCGCCGCGACGAGCTCGTCGAGGGTCTTCTGCACCTGGTCCTGCAGGGTGCTCCACGGTCCGGTCATGGCTGGGTGCCTTCCTCGATCGATGCGGCCGGCCAGTGCTCCAGCAGGAGATGCAGCGCGTCGAGCGCCCGCCGCCAGGACGCCTCGACGTCGCGGGAGTGCCGGAAGCCGCCGCTGGCCTCCAGGCTCGCGTAACCGTGGAACGTGCTGCGCAGCAGCCGCACGGCGTCGGTCAGGTCCGGCTCGGCGAGCGGGTAGCCGCGCATCATCCCGTAGGTCAGGTCGACGATGCGGACGTAGGCGTCGGACTCGGCGACCATTGCTGGATCGAGCTGAAGCTGGGTCGCCGCGTACCGGCCCGGACACTCCAGCGCGAAGTCCCGGTAGGCGCCGGCGAACGCGACCAGCGCGTCCTTCCCGGCCCGGCCCGCGACCGCCGCGGCGATCCGGTCGGCGAACTCGGCGGCGGACAGCAGCGCGACCCTGGTCCGCAGATCCTGGAGGTTCCGCACGTGGGAGTACAGGCTCGCGTCCTTGACGCCGAAACTTCGGGCCACGGCCGACAGCGTCACGTGATCGAATCCGACCAGGTCCGCCAGCTCGGCCGCCGCCCGCGTCACCCGCTCCGCGGTCAGCCCGGCACGCGCCATCTCGTGTGACCACCAAACCTAGAGCCATTAGGATTGAACCTAATATACATAGGCTGCTCGAACCCGACGAGAGGATTTCCGCGATGACGTCGGAGCACCCGGACCCCGACCTCGAGCAGCGGCTCGCCAAGGTGACCGTCGGCGCGCCGGCCAGGCTCGACGGCCGAATCACGCTGATGGAGTACGACCCGGAGTGGCCACGCCGGTTCGACCGCGAGGCCGCGAGGATCCGGGCGGCGCTCGGGGACGCGGCGCTCGTGCTGGAGCACGCCGGCTCGACGTCGGTGCCCGGGCTGGTCGCCAAGCCGATCGTCGACATCGTGCTGGGCCTCGCCGACTCGGCCGACGAGCCCGCGTACGTGCCGGCGCTGGAGGCGGCCGGTTACGAGCTGCGGATCCGGGAGCCCGAGTGGGAGGAGCACCGGGTGCTCAAGCCCGCCGACCTCGGGGTGAACCTGCACGCCTTCACGGTCGGCTCTGCCGAGATCGACCGGATGCTGCTGATCCGGGACTGGCTGCGGTCCGACGGCGCCGATCGTGAGCTGTACGCCAGCACGAAGCGGGAGCTGGCGAAGCGGGAATGGCGGTACGTGCAGGAGTACGCCGACGCGAAGACCGCCGTGATCGAGGGGATCATCGCGCGCGCCCTGGCCGCCGGCGGGGGAGCCCCCACCAGCGGCCAGGAGTAATTCGCGGGCTTGAGCATCCGCCGATAGGGCGCTGATCGGCTGCGCCGGCGTCAGACGCCGACCGGCGGCGTTGTCGTCGTCGGCCATGCAACAACGGCATGACCTCCTCCTCCGCCTTGCCGGACGACCCCTGACATCCGCCTCGCTGACCGTCCCTATCGGCGCACGCTCCTAGCCGCAGTGGTAGTTCTTGAACTTGGTGCCGGTGAAGCCCTGCGGCGTGCCGACGGTCGCCGTGAAGTACAGGCACGCGTGCGGCGCGTACACCCGCACCGGGCCGGCGTAGGTGCGATAGCTGGCGCTGCAGTCGGCCTTGCGGGTCGCGGTGTTCGTCATGCCGTTGCAGAGGTTGCTGCTCTGCGGACGGGATGTCCGAGTTCCGCGTGGACACCATGATCCCCATGCCCCGCGCCTGGCCCCAGGAGTCGCCCCGGGTGCGGTTGACCAGGCAGTTGGTGGTGCCGTTCTCCAGGTACACGTCCACTTGGGCGAAGCCGCCCCAGAGCACGTGCTGGCCGATCAGCCGCCCGCCGCAGCCCTGCGCGGCCTGTGCCGGAGCCGCCCCCAGGGCTCCCGCGAACGACCCGATCGTGACCGCGGCGGCGAGAACCGCCCACAGTTTCCTACGCACTGGATATCCCCCTTGGTGAGGTGAAGCGAGTACCTTTTGTCGCGTTCATGCCAGTCATACCCGAAAGGCGGGGTACGCCGTTCCCGACAGTGCCGCGTCGATCGTCCGCGTTGGTGAATCCCGACCGAATCCGAACGCCCTCCGGCGTGCCCAGCCCCCGCCGTCGCGGGTTGCGGTTGGATTCCGCACGGGGAGTGCGGAATCCAACCGCACAAGGGGGTGGCGGGTGACCTGGACGACCGGGCTCGCGGGGTTCGCGGCCGGCCTGCTCATCGCGACGGTGACCGCACCGGTCGGCGTGTCCGGTGCGGTGTTCCTGCTGCCGGTCCAGCTGAGCATCCTGAACGTCCCGAACCCGGCCGTGACGCCGACGAACCTGCTGTTCAACGTGGTCGCCGGCCCCGGGGCGCTGCTGCGCTACGCCCGCTCGGGACAGTTCGGCGGTCCGCTGAGCCGCCAGCTGCTCGCCGGCACCGTGCCGGGCGTGATGCTCGGCGCGCTGGTGCGGGTCTTCCTGCTGCCCGGCGCGCAGCTGTTCCGCCTCGTCGCCGCCGCGGTGCTGCTGCCGTTGGGATGCTGGCTGTTCCTGCGGACCCTGCGACCGCGCCCAGCCTCGCCGCGCGCCGAGCTGTCCGGCCGGACGGTCACCGCGCTCGCCCTCGGCATCGGCGTGGTCGGCGGCGTCTACGGCATCGGCGGCGGGTCGATCCTCGGGCCGGTCCTCGTCGGCCGCGGCAGCCCGGTCGCCGTCGTCGCGCCGGCGGCACTCGCCTCCACCTTCGCCGCCTCGCTCGTCGGCGCCGCGACCTATGCGGTGCTGGCCGTGACCACCACGGGCGACATCGCTCCGGACTGGCCGCTGGGCCTGAGCTGCGGCCTCGGCGGCCTGATCGGCGGCTACCTCGGAGCCAAGCTCCAACCCCGACTGCCCGAGCTGGCCCTGCGCCGGCTCCTCGGCGGCACCGCGATCGCGGTCGGCCTTCTCTACGTCGCCCAGAGCATCGTCTGACGCCAGGCGCGGGGGACCCGGGCGCGCAGACCCGAGCGCCCTTGAACCCGGGTCCTAGCCTGGCGGCATGGATCTCGCCGCGCTGGTCGTCGCGACGCTCGCGCTGGTCGTCGCGGTGTTCGCCCTGCGCAACAGCCGGGTGCGTCCTGCGGTCCCGCTCGGGCCACCCGCCCGCGCCGTGCCACGAGGCACGAACGGCCGGTACAGCGAACCGGAGTACTCCGCTGGGATCGACCACGATGGACCGTCGTCCGTGCTCTGGCTCCAGCTCGACTCGCTGCGCCCGCTCGCCGCCGTGGCGATCGAGCTGATCGACGACGGGGCCGCCTTCCTCGACGATGAGGCGAGCGGCGAACATCCGAACAGCGACGAGCCCACGGTGGCCAGGGTGCGGTCGGCGCGGCACGGCCGACTCGAGCCGGATCAGCGGGCGGCCTGGCCGGTCCTGCTCGGCGACGCCGTCCCGCCGGATGCCGAGTCGGTGCTCCGGGTCAGGGTCACCGCGTGGGGCGCCGGTGCCGACCCGCTGACGTTCAGCGCGCTGGACGTGCCCTGCGCCCCGCGCACGCCCTGATGCGGTTCAATTCCGCCCTCCCAGGGCGGAATTGAACCGCAACGGTTACACGCGGACCGCGGCGAGCGCCCGCCGGGCGTAGGCGCGGACGTCGGCGTCGGGGTCCGTCGAGCGCCGACCGCAACGCGGCGGCCACGTCGTCGCGGTGTGCCCAGCCGGCGAGCGACCGCACGGCGGCGCGGCGCACGTCGAGGTTGCCGTCGCCGGGCGCGCGCCAGCAACGCCGGCACGGCCAGGTCCGGGTCGGCGCCGCCCAGCGCCTTGGCCGCGCCCTCGCGGACCTGCCAGGCCGGGTCGCTCGAGCGGCGCGGACCGCCTCGGCGGCGATCGGACCGGGGCAGCCGATCCGCGGCCGCGGCCTGCAACGCGGCGGCGCGGACCAGCGGGTCCGCGGTCCTCGGCCAGCCGGCGCAGCGCGGCCGCGCCGCGCGGATCGGCGACCGTGCCGAGCCCGTGCGCGGCCGCGACCCGCACCTCCCGGGCCGGGTCGCTCGGCGGCCACGGCCAGCGCCGTCGACGTCGTCGCAGCCGGACCAGCCCGCGGACCGCCTGGAGGCGCACCGCGACGTCGGCGTCCTCGAGCGGCGGCCCGGAAGTCGCTCGGCACGCCGAGGCCGGTGACCCGCAGCAGCTCGACGACGACGTGCCGCGGACCACCGGGTCGGCGCTGCCGACGCTGCCGCGCAGCGCGCACGCCGAGGCGTCCTCGGCCGGCAGCACGTCGGCGAGCTCGCGCAGGCCGGCCACCGCGGCGCACGCGCACCGTCGGCGTCGCCGTCGCCGAGGGCGTCCGACCAGCGCGTCCGCCACGCCCGGCCGGGGTGACCTCGGTGAGCGTGGCGACCGCGGTACGGCGCACGTCCGGCTCGGCGTCGGCCAGGAACGGGCGAAGGCCGCGACCGTGCGGCTGCTCCGTCAGGGCGAGCACGGACCAGCTCCAGGCGGCGCCGGCCGCTGGCCTGCGCGGCCGCGACGGTGCTCGCCGGGGGCCGCGGCGCGCCGGCGCCGGACGCCAGCGCGCGGCTCGGCGACGACGGTGCATCTCGCCGGCCGGTCGGGTCGAAGTCGTCGACCGGCACCAGGTACTGGCGCGACCGGCCGCTTGACGAACTCCATCGTCGCCGTCGGCGCGCGTGCGCAGGTTGAGGTGGTAGAACCAGTCGGCGTCGTCGCGCTCCGGGTGGTCGTGCCGGTCGTGGTAGAGCCCCCAGCGGCTCTCGGTGCGGACCAGCGAGGCCCGGGCCGCCATCTCGGCGCAGTCGCGGATGAACGTGACCTCGACGCAGCGCATCAGCTCGTGCGGGGTGCGCGCGCCCAGGCCGGCGATCTCGCCGGTCATCCGCTGGAACGTCTCCAGCCGCGATCTCCAGCTTCGCGGCGGACTTCGGCGGCGCCACGTAGTCGTTGACGAACCGGCGCAGCTTGTACTCGACCTGCGGCTGCGGCGGCCCGTCCGGGTGGCGACAGCGGCCGGTAGATCAGCGTCGTGCGCGGCGCTCGATCTGGTCCTCGGGCAGCGCGCGCCGGTCGGCGCGCGAGCGGCGCCGGCGGCGTGCGTGCCGGCCAGGTCGCCGAAGACGAACGCGCCGATCATGTAGTTGTGCGGCACGCAGGCCAGGTCGCCGGCGGCGTAGAGGCCCGGCACGGTGGTCGCGCCGTGCTCGTCGACCCAGACCCCGGACGCCGAGTGGCCGCCGCACAGGCCGATCTCGGAGATGTGCATCTCCACGTCGTGGGTGCGGTAGTCGTGCCCGCGGCCGGCGTGGAAGGTGCCCCGGGTCGGGCCGTTCGGTGCGGTGCAGGATGCCCTCCAGCGCGCCGATCGTCTCGTCGGGCAGGTGCGTCAGCTTGAGGTAGATCGGGCCGCGGTCGGAGTCCAGTCTCGCGGGCGACCTCGGCCATCATCTGCCCGGACCAGTAGTCGCAGTCGACGAACCGTTCGCCCCGGTTGTTGACCTGGTAGCCGCCGAACGGGTTGGCCACGTACGCGCAGGCCGGCCCGTTGTAGTCCTTGATCAGCGGGTTGATCTGGAAGCACTCGATCCCGGACAGCTCGGCGCCGGCGTGGTAGGCCATCGCGTACCCGTCGCCCGCGTTGGTCGGGTTCTCGTACGTGCCGTAGAGGTAGCCGCTGGCCGGCAGGCCGAGCCGGCCGCACGGCGCCGGTCGCCAGGATCACCGCGCCGGCGCGACACGGTCACGAACTCGCCGGTGCGCGTGTCGAAGCCGACCGCGCCGACCGCCCGGCCGTCGCGGGTGAGCACCCGTACCGGCATCACCCGGTTCTCGATCTGGATCTTCTCGCGCATCTCGCGGCGCGCGCAGCACCCGGTAGAGCACCTTCTTGACGTCGCGGCCCTCCGGCATCGGCAGCACGTAGCGGCCGGAGCGGTGCACCTGCCGGACGGCGTACTCGCCGTACTCGTCCTTCTCGAACTTGACCCCGTACCGCTCCAGCCGCTGCACCATGTCGTAGCCGCGGGTGGCGGTCTGGTGGACGGTGCGCTGGTTGACGATGCCGTCGTTGGCGCGGGTGATCTCGCGGACGTAGTCCTCGGGGGTGGCCTTGCCGGGGATGACGGCGTTGTTGACGCCGTCCATGCCCATCGCGAGCGCGCCGGAGTGCCGCACGTGCGCCTTCTCCAGCAGCAGCACGCCGGGCGCCGTGCTCGGCGGCGGAAGCGCCGCCATGCGTGCCGGCGGTGCCGCCGCCGACGACGAGCACGTCGCAGCTCGAGTTCGCGGCGGTCGGTCGGCGAGGGGATCAGCACGGGGCTCCTGTCGTCAGGTCGGCGTCCGGTGTCGGTCGGCGCCGAGCGCGGCGAGGATCGTCGCGTGCGGGCGGCCCGCGACCAGCGGGGTGCCGCGGGTCGGCGGGATCGCGGGGATGGGGCACGTCGACGAGCGTGCCGGACGCCGCTCGCGGCCGAGCACGGCGACCCGGTCGCCGAGGAACAGCGCCTCGTCGACGTCGTGGGTGACGAACACGACGGTGGCCGGGGTGGCTGCGCAGCACCTCGACGAGCAGCCGCTGCATCGCGGCGCGGGTCTGCGCGTCCAGCGCGCCGAACGGCTCGTCCATGAGGATCGCGCGCGGGCTCGCCGGCCAGCGTCCGGGCCAGCTGGACCCGCTGCCGCATGCCGCCGGAGAGCTGGCCGGGCAGCCGGTGCTCCTGCCCGGCGAGGCCGACCCGGGCGAGCCACGCGTCGGCCCGCGTCGCGGCGCTCGCGCGCGGGCCACCTCGCGGATGGCCAGCGGCAGCTCGACGTTGCGCCGGGCGGTGCGCCACGGCAGCAGCGCGTCGTCCTGGAAGACCAGGGCCCGGTCGGGCGACGGGCCGGTGACCGGGGCGCCGTCGGCGAGCACCGCCCCGGCGGCGACGCGGCAGCAGCCCGGCGAGCGCCCGCAGCAGCGTGGACTTGCCGCAGCCGGACGCGCCGACCACGACCAGGATCTCGCCGGGCGCGCACGTCGAGGGTCAGGTCGCGGACCACCGGGTCGCCGCCGTAGCCGAGGGTGACGTCCGTCGACGCCGCAGCGCCAGACCGGTGGCCGGGCGGCGTCATCGCGCACCGCCCGCGCGGCCGGGCCGGCAGCCAGCGGGTGACCCGCCGGCCGAGCAGCTCCACCGCGCCCGGAGGTGGCCCAGCCGAGCACCCCGATCGTGACCATGCCGACCAGCACGGCCGGGATAGTCCACGATGGTGTACGCGTGCCAGGTGCGGTAGCCGACGCCGAAGTCGCCGGAGATCATCTCGGCGGAGATGACGCAGATCCAGGACACCCCCATGCCGACGGAGAGCCCGCCGAACACGCCGGGCAGCGCGCCCGGCAGCACGACGCTGGCGAGCACCCGCCAGCCGGCCGCCGCCCATGGTGCGGACGGCGTCCTCCCAGACGGTCGGCAGCGCCCGCACGGCGTGCCGGGTGCTGACCAGGATCGGGAAGAACGCCGCGGTGAAGGTGATGAAGACGATGCCCTGCTCGTTGCGCGGGAACAGCAGGATCGCGACCGGGACCAGGGCGATCGCCGGGATCGGCCGGACCACCTCGAACAGCGGCTGCAGCACGTCGGCCAGCAGCCAGGAGCGGGCCACCGCGATCGCCGGCGGCGATGCCGGCCACGGCGGCGAGGGCGAAGCCGGTGAGGATGCGGACCAGGCTCTGCGCGATGTCCTGGTAGTACGCCGGGTCGCCGAGCAGCGCGGCCGAACTGCGTCGGCCACCTCGACCGGCGTGGGCAGCCGGTCGAAGCGTACCCAGAGCGGTGACGTCGGCGGCGGTGAGCCACTGCCACAGCAGCAGCGCGCGCGACCAGCGAGCCGACGCGGACCGCCCAGCGCAGCGCGCGCGCGGGGCCGGCGCCGGGACGCCGGACGGCGTCGGCACGGCCGCCGGTCGCTCGACGGGCGCGGCGCCGACGGTCGGTGACGCCGTCATGCCGCGGCCACCGCCTGCGGCGTACGGCACGAGCGTCGCTGCCGGGGTGCGCGGCGACGTAGCGCTGGGCGCCGGCGGCGGTGACGAACGGCTGGAACGTCGGCGCGCCGTCGCGTACCCAGACGCTCTTGTCGGCGAACCAGCGGGTGCCGGTGCCGGCGTCCGGCACGTACGCGGCGCGGATCTGCTTGCCGGCCGCCTGCGCGGCCTTGACCGCGCGCAGCAGGCAGGTCGGGTCGGCGGCCGGCTGGGTGCCGCCTCGCCCGGCCAGCCACAGCTCGCCGGCCGTCGCCGGGTCGTCCGACCGGCGGTCTGGCAGACCGCGTCGGTGCCGGTCAGCGCGGCCTTGTTCGCCGTGCCGGCCGCGTCGGCGGTCGTAGTCGGCGCCGTAGACCTCCTCGAGGTAGCTGTCGTCGACGAACGCGGCCAGGTCGATCGTGTCTGGAGCACGCCGATCGACTTGAGGAACGGCACGTCCTGCGTCGAGCGCGTGCGCGCAGTTGCGGCTTGAGGGTGAGGTCGAAGGTGGCGATGCCGTTGGCGCCGTTGTAGAGGTAGACGACCTCGGCGGGCAGGCCGGTCGCCTTGGCGACGATCTCGGCGGCCTCCAGCGGCTGCTCCAGCAGGAACGCGGTGGCGTCGAGCTGGGCCTGCAGGAACGCCTGGACCACGTCGCGGTTGGTCGGTGGCGTACTGCTCCCGCACGACCGTGCCGTGCAGGGTCGGCACGCCCAGCTCGCCGCCGTCGTAGAGCACCGTGGCCTGCCCCTGGTGCACCAGCAGGCCCGGCCAGGCGACGAACTGCGACAGCGCGGCGACGTTGCCGGACTGCAGCGCGGACGCGCCGACCGGCGGCTGCTGGTTCTCGACCTTGACGTCCTTCTCCGGGTCGAGCCCGGCTCTTGCGCAGCGCCTGCACGAGCGTGCCGTGCGCCGGCGGAGCCGGAGCTGGTGGAGACGACCTTGCCGCTTGCAGCTCGGTCGAGCGACCGGATCGGCGAGTTCGGCGCCACGACCACGGTGTTCAGCGCGCCGCGCAGGTTGTAGCCGGTGACCGCGACCATCTTGGTGCGGGTCTGCGGGGACTGCTGGCCGCGGGCGCCGTTGATGAGCAGCGGATAGTCGCCCATCGACCCGATGTCGATCTTGCCGGCCATCATCTGCGCGGTGATCGGCGCGCCGGTGTCGTAGTCCTGCCAGGTGACGGCGTACTTCTTGCCGGTGCGTCGCGCCGAGCTCGGCGAGGCGCTTCTCGAAGTAGCCCTGGGCGCGCAGCAGCGTGCCGGCGGTGACCGTGTTGATGGTCTTCGACTGGTAGCCGACGACCACGGGCTCGGCGCCGGCCTCGGCGGCCTGGCCGGCGACGGTGCAGCCGGCCAGCGGCGGTGACGACCGGCGACCAGCGGCGGCGGCGACGAGCGGACGCTTCATCGGTGTCACCTCATCGGATCAGGAACGGCATGTTGACGGTCACGGCGCCGGTGGGGCACCGGGCGGCGCACGGCCCGCAGTACCAGCACTCGTCGACGTGCATGTACGCCTTGCTCGGTCTCCGGGTCGATCGCGAGCGAGTCGAGCGGGCACATGTCGACGCAGAGGGTGCAGCCGTCGATGCAGAGGCTCTCGTCGATCGATCACGGGAACGTCGACCCGCTGGTTGACCAGGGCCATGGGTGTCTCCTCGGAGGTGGGCAGGCGCACGGCGGGCGCCGCGTGGCCGGAGCAGGTGGGTGAGTGGCCGGTCAGTCGCGGCGACCTCGGCGCCGGACCGGGCGCCGCGCTGCAGTTGGCCGTGCATGGTCAGCCGGTCGCCGCGGAACCGGATCCACTCGAGGTCGACCGGGCGGCCGTCGGCGAGGTGGGTGAGCCGCTCGACCATGAGCAGGGCGGCCCGGTCGGGCGCGTCGAGCAGGTCGGCGCGAGTGCGGGTCGGCGTTGACCGCCTCGAACGATGATGTCGGCCGTGCCCAGCGGCTGGCCGGTGATGCTGCTCGATCAGCACGAAGATGTCGTGGTGCGCCAGATCCTCGTCGAGCAGCGGCTCGCCGATGTCGCGCGGCAGGTAGGTGAGGTCGAGCGACAGCGGCACGCCGTCGAGCCGGCGCAGCCGTTCCAGGTAGACGACCGGCTCGTCCGGCGGCCACGCCGCAGCCGCTCGCGCCACCGTCGCGGGCGGCCGGATCAGCGCCGAGCGCCCGTACCTCGTTGGTGATCTCGCCGTGCTCGTGCAGCGTCTCCGCCGAGGCCGATCAGCCGGTGCAGGCCGTGGCGCGTACTTGCTCGGTGACCACCGTCGTGCCGATCCGGGCAGCCGCTCGACCAGCCCCTCGGCGCGCGAGCAGGCCGAGCGCCTCGCGCACGGTGTTGCGGGAGGCGTCGAACTCCCGGCACGAGCTGCGCCCTCGCTGGGCAGCTGCGCCGTCGCGGAAGGCGCCGGCCAGCACCTGGTGGCGCAGCACGTCGGCGACCTGCCGGGCGCGGTCGGCGCGCCGGCGGCGGGCGTCGGAGAGCTGGGCGACGGGCGTTCTGGCGGCGCTCGGCCCGGTCATGTCGCCACCTCGTTCCCCGTCTCGACGCCTCCGTGACGCAAACCCTACTGAGCAGATGGGGATAGGGGAATAGGCTGTGGAATACGCCACCGGCTCGCCGGGCCGCAAGGCTGTGAGCTGCGACGATGTGGGCGGAGGTGGCCAATCCGCCACCCTGAGCGGCCTGTTTCCAACAGGCCCTAGGCTGGCCGCATGGCGTGCCGGATCAGCGAACTCGTCCTGAACTGCCGCGACCCCGAGCGGCTCGCCCGATTCTGGTGCGAGGTGCTGGATTACGTCGTGCTGGAACGGGACGGCGACGACATCGAGATCGGCCCGGCGGAGGTGGGCTTCGGCGGGCCACTACCGACGCTCGTGCTCAACTATTCGGCGGAACCGAGAGTGGGCAGGCTCCCGCTGCACCTCGACGTCAGCGCCACCGACCGTAGTCAGGACGAGGAGTTGGCTCGGCTGCTGGCCGCCGGCGCGGTGCCCGTCGACGTCGGTCAGACCGGCGAGGAGTCCTGGCACGTGCTGGCCGACCCCGAGGGCAACGAGTTCTGCCTGCTCCGTCGGCGGTTGGACCCGATCTGACCCGGTGCCGGACCCGCCGTGCCGGGTGCCGCCGGCGCTCGCGCAGGACCCAGGGCAGCCCGCGCAGCGCCGCGCCGAGCCCGGCGAGTGCCGTGCGCCGGTCGAGTTCGGAGCGCAGGGCGTGGACCGTGTGCCGGGCCAGTCCGGCCGGGTGGCGCCGCAGCCAGGCGGTCCAGAGCGCGTTCCGGACCTCGCGCACGCGGCGTCCGGGCCGGGCGTCGGCACGGCTGGGCGCGTGGTGGGCCAGGAGTTCGGCGCTGTAGGCGCACTGCCACCCGGCCGACGCCAGGTCGTCGGCGAGCAGATCCTCCTCGCCGCCCACCCCGAACCGGGGATGGAAGCCGCCCACGGCCAGATAGGCCGCGGACCGGACCACCGCGGCGCAGGCGATGAAGCCCGTGACGCGGTGTCCGCCGGGCACGTCGCCGAGCGGCGGACCGGCGGCCATGCTCGCGCAGACGGGATCCTCTTGGCCGCCGGGCTCGATCAGGAGCCGGCCGGCGAGCAGCCCGAGGCGTGGAGCGGCGTCGAGGATGCGGACGGCGCGCTCCAGGCTGCCCGGCGCCCACCAGGAGTCGTCGTCGCTGAACGCGACGTACTCCGTCGCCGCGGCCAGGACCCCGGCGGTCCGGCCGGCGGCGCCGAGGTTGCGGCGGAGCGCGATCAGCCGCACGTCCGGCCAGCCGCGGCGGAGCTGTTCGGCGGTGCCGTCGGTGGAGCCGTTGTCGACCACCACGATCGGCGCACGGTCGGGTAACGCGGTGAGTCGGGCGAGCGTCCGGCGGAGCGACGGGTACCGGTTACGGGTGACGATCACGACGCTGATCCGGTCGTCCTGGGGAAGGGAGGCCATCGCTGGCCCCTACCCCGCTCGACCGCTCGCTACCCGGTCCGGCTGAACGGTTTCGAGCACGTGTAGCCGGTGCGGACCTGGGTACCGGCGGAGGCGTACGCGCCACGTTCCGCCGTAGCCGCCGTTGCCTCAGGAGGTCTTCATGACCGCCACCCTCAAGCCACAGCCGATCCCGCGGCCCGGGCCGGAGCCGCGGCGATCGGTGCGCGGTTCCGTCCTCGCGGCGGCGCTGCGCACCACGGATCACAAGACGATCGGCCTGATGTACCTGGTCAGCTCCTTCGGCTTCTTCTTCCTCGCGGGGCTGATGGCGTTGCTGATGCGGGCGGAACTGGCCAGGCCCGGGCTGCAGTTCCTGTCGAACGAGCAGTACAACCAGCTGTTCACGATCCACGGGACCGTGATGATGCTGCTGTTCGCGACGCCGTTGGTCTTCGCGTTCGCGAACTACGTGATCCCGTTGCAGATCGGTTCGCCGGACGTGGCGTTCCCGCGGCTGAACGCGTTCGCCTACTGGCTGTACCTGTTCGGCGGGCTGATGGTGGTCGGCGGCTTCCTCACGCCCGGCGGCGCCGCCGACTTCGGCTGGACCGCGTACGCGCCGCTCAACACGATGGAGCACTCGCCCGGCACCGGAGCGAACATGTGGGCGGTGGGGCTGATCATCTCCGGGCTCGGGACGATCCTCGGCGCCGTCAACATGGTGACCACGATCCTGTGCCTGCGGGCGCCCGGGATGACCATGTTCCGGATGCCGATGTTCACCTGGACCCTGTTCGTGACCGCGATCCTGGTGCTGATGGTGTTCCCGATCCTGGCCGCGACGCTCTGCGCGCTGGTCGCCGACCGGGAACTCGGCTCCCACGTCTACGACGCGGAGACCGGCGGCCCGATCCTCTGGCAGCACCTGTTCTGGTTCTTCGGCCACCCCGAGGTCTACATCGTCGCGCTGCCGTTCTTCGGCATCATCAGCGAGGTCCTGCCGGTCTTCAGCCGCAAGCCGCTGTTCGGCTACAAGGGCCTGGTCGGCGCCACGCTCGTCATCGCCGCGTACTCGATGGTGGTCTGGGCACACCACATGTTCGCCACCGGCGCCGTGCTGCTGCCGTTCTTCAGCTTCCTGTCGTACCTGATCGCCGTCCCCACCGGGATCAAGTTCTTCAACTGGCTCGGCACCATGTGGCGCGGCCAGCTGACGTTCGAGACGCCGATGCTCTTCGCGCTGGGCTTCCTGGCGACGTTCCTGTTCGGCGGGCTCTCCGGCGTGCTGCTCGCCGCGCCGCCCATCGACTTCCACACCCACGACACGTACTTCGTCGTGGCGCACTTCCACTACGTCCTGTTCGGCACGATCGTCTTCGCGGCCTACGCCGGCGTCTACTTCTGGTTCCCGAAGATGACCGGGCGGATGCTCGACGAGCGCCTCGGCAAGCTGCACTTCTGGCTGACGTTCGTCGGCTTCCACACCACGTTCCTGGTGCACCACTGGCTCGGCAACGACGGGATGCCCCGCCGCTACGCCGACTACCAGCCCGAGGACGGCTACACGACGCTGAACACGATCTCCACCATCGGCGCGTTCGTGCTCGGCGTCTCCACGCTCGTCTTCATCTGGAACGTCGTGCGGTCCTACCTGGTCGGCGCGGTGGTGACGGTCGACGACCCGTGGGGCTTCGGCAACTCGCTGGAATGGGCGACCTCCTGCCCGCCGCCTCGGCACAACTTCGTCAAGCTGCCCCGGATCAGGTCCGAGCGACCGGCGTTCGACCTCAAGTTCCCCGAGTTCGCCGCGCAGGCCCATCGGGTCGAGGCCACGGTCCAGCAGGACATGAACACGCCACGGCTGCAGAAGGACCTGCCGCCGGAGCAGGTCGACAGCGAGGACGCGCCGACCGTGACCGACACCCCCAACCTGCGCGGGTCCGACGAGCCGAGGAACTAGCCACCGGCCGAAAGTCGCGCAGATGTGTTTGGCGCCGCGTTCGGGTGGGACTCTCCAAGGCATGGGAGTCCGCACCTGGATCGAGGGCTGGCCGGTCTACCGGCAGCTGACCGGCACCGATCCGCTCGGCCGCGGTGCGGCGGCGATGTCACCCCGCACGGCCGCGCTCACGCCCCGGACCGAGAAAGCCGACTCGGTGGCCCGATCGGTCTGCCCGTACTGCGCGGTCGGCTGCGGCCAACGGGTGTTCGTCAAGGACGGCGCGGTCACCCAGATCGAGGGTGATCCGGACAGCCCGATCTCGCGTGGCCGGCTCTGCCCCAAGGGGTCGGCGAGCAAGAGCCTGGTGACCAGCCCGCTGCGGCAGACCACGGTGCGCTACCGGCCGGCCGTACGGCACCGAGTGGGAGGACCTCGACCTCGACACCGCGATGGACATGATCGCCGACCGGGTGATCGCCGCCCGCCGGACCACCTGGCAGGACGTCGACGACCGGGGCCGGCCGCTGCACCGCACGCTGGGCATCTCCAGCCTGGGCGGCGCGACGCTGGACAACGAGGAGAACTACCTCATCAAGAAGCTGTTCACCGCGATGGGCGCCATCCAGATCGAGAACCAGGCCCGCATTTGACACTCCTCCACCGTCCCCGGTCTGGGGACCAGCTTCGGCCGCGGCGGGGCCACCAACTTCCAGCAGGATCTCGTCAACGCCGACTGCATCATCATCCAGGGCTCGAACATGGCCGAGGCCACCCGGTCGGGTTCCAGTGGGTGATGGAGGCGAAGGCGCGGGGCGCGACGGTGATCCACGTCGATCCGCGGTTCACCCGGACCAGCGCGGTCGCGGATCTGTTCCTGCCGATCCGGGCCGGCACCGACATCGCGTTCCTCGGCGGCATCGTCAAGTACATCCTCGACAACGAGCTGGACTTCCGGGAGTACGTGCTCGCCTACACCAACGCGGCCACAATCGTCAGCCGAGGAGTTCCGTGACACCGAGGACCTGGACGGCCTGTTCTCCGGCTTCGACCCCGAGACCCGCACCTACACACCGGACAGCTGGCAGTACGCCGGCAGTGAGCAGAACGGCTCCCGGCACGATGCGCCGATGCAGCGGGAGACCGCCAGCGCGCAGCAGCACGAGTCGCACGGCCCCGGCATCGACCCCGACGCCGACCGGGACGAGACCCTCCAGCACCCGCACTGCGTCTACCAGCTCCTCAAGCGGCACTTCTCCCGCTACACCCCCGAGCAGGTCGAGTCGATCTGCGGCGTGCCGCAGGAGAAGTTCCTGGCGGTCTGCCGAGCCTGGACCCGGAACTCGGGCCGGGAGCGGACCGCCGCGCTCGTCTACTCCGTCGGCTGGACCCAGCACAGCGTCGGCGTCCAGTACATCCGCACCGGCGCGATCATCCAGCTGCTGCTCGGCAACCTGGGCCGGCCGGGCGGCGGCGTGCTGGCGCTGCGCGGGCACGCCAGCATCCAGGGCTCGACCGACATCCCGACGCTGTTCAACCTGCTCCCTGGGTACCTGCCGATGCCGCACCACGAGCAGCACGCCACCCTCGCGGACTGGATCGGCGCGATCAGGCATCCGGAGCAGAAGGGCTTCTGGGGCGACGCGGGCGCGTACTGCGTGAGCCTGCTCAAGGCGTACTGGGGCGACGCGGCCACGGCGGAGAACGACTACTGCTACGACTACCTGCCCCGGCTCACCGGCGACCACGGCACCTACCAGCAGGTGCTGAGCATGATCGACGGGAAGATCGCCGGGTACTTCCTGCTCGGGCAGAACCCGGCCGTCGGTTCGGCGCACGGCAAGGCGCAGCGGCTGGGAATGGCCAACCTGGACTGGCTGGTCGTCCGGGACCTGTTCCTGATCGAGAGCGCCACGTTCTGGCAGAACTCGCCGGAGGTCGAGACCGGCGAGATCGTGCCCGAGGAGTGCCGTACCGAGGTGTTCTTCCTGCCGGCGGCGTCCCATGTGGAGAAGGAGGGCACGTTCACCCAGACCCAGCGGCTGTTGCAGTGGCGGGAGAAGGCGGTCGAGCCGCCCGGCGACTGCCGGTCCGAACTCTGGTTCTTCTACCACCTCGGCCGGCTGATCCGGCGGAAGCTGGCGGGCTCCACCGAACCCCGTGACCGTGCCCTGCTCGACCTCGCCTGGGACTACCCGGTCGAGGGTGAGCACGACGAGCCGAGCGCGGAGGCGGTACTGCGGGAGATCAACGGGTACGAGGTGGCCACCGGTCGGCCGCTCTCGTCGTTCACCGAGCTGCGGGACGACGGCTCCACCGTCGGCGGCTGCTGGATCTACTCCGGCGTCTACCAGGACGGCGTCAATCAGGCGGCCCGACGCAAGCCCGGCTCGGAGCAGGATTTGGTCGCCCCCGAGTGGGGCTGGGCCTGGCCGGCCAACCGGCGGATCCTCTACAACCGGGCGTCCGCGGACCCCGAGGGTCGGCCCTGGAGCGCCCGCAAGGCCTACCTCCGCTGGGACGCGGAGCGCGGCGAGTGGATCGGGCCGGACGTGCCGGACTTCCAGCGGACCAAGCCGCCCACCTACCGGCCCGCGGCGGGCACCGGCGGCCCCGCGGGCGCTGGCCGGCGACGACCCGTTCATCATGCAGGGCGACGGCAAGGGCTGGCTGTTCGTGCCCGCCGGGCTGATCGACGGTCCGCTGCCGACCCACTACGAGCCGGCCGAGTCGCCGGTGCGCAACCCGCTCTACGGGCAGCAGGCCAACCCGACCCGGAAGGTGTACGAGCGGCCGGAGAACCCGCTGCACCCGAGCCCGCCGGAGGCACGCGCGGACGTCTTCCCGTACGTGTTCAGCCTGAGCCGGCTCACCGAGCATCACACCGCCGGCGGCATGAGCCGGACCCTGCCGTACCTGGCGGAGCTCCAGCCGGCCATGTTCGTGGAGATCTCGCCCGAGCTGGCGGCCGAGCGCGGCGTCGAGCATCTGGGCTGGGCGCACGTGATCACCGCGCGGGCGGTCGTCGAGGCGCGGGCGTTGGTCACCGATCGGCTGGTGCCGCTGCGGGTGGAGGGCCGGGTGATCCACCAGATCTGGCTGCCCTACCACTGGGGCAGCACGGGCCTGACCACGGGCGACTCCGCCAACGACCTGTTCGGGATCACGCTCGACCCGAACGTGCTCATCCAGGAGAGCAAAGTGGGTACCTGCGATCTGCGGGCGGGGCGGCGACCGACCGGACCCGACGCGCTGGCGTACGTCGCCGAGTACCGGCGGCGCGCCGGCCTGGACGGCGAGCCGGCCAGCCCGATCGCACCGGCCGGCACCGAGGAGGACTGACATGGCGGATCCGTCCAACCGGCTCTTCGGGCCGCTCGACCCGGCCGCGGACGCCGGCCATCCCGACCCGCCGCCGCGAATGGGCTTCTTCACGGACACCAGCGTCTGCATCGGGTGCAAGGCGTGCGAGGTGGCCTGCAAGGAGTGGAACGGGGTGCCGGAGGACGGGCTCGACCTGCTCGGCATGTCGTTCGACAACACCGGCACGCTCAGCGCCAACTCGTGGCGGCACGTCGCGTTCATCGAGCAGCCCGGGTCCGGCGCCAGCGGGACCACCGCCGCGGACGCGGGCCACGCCGCGCGGGAGCCGGCGTTTCTGGGAATGCCGGGACTGGACCTGCCCGGCTCGCGGCCCGATGGGGTGCACTCGGAGATGCGCTGGCTGATGTCGTCGGACGTGTGCAAGCACTGCACCCACGCGGCCTGCCTCGACGTCTGCCCGACCGGCTCGCTGTTCCGCACCGAGTTCGGCACGGTCGTGGTGCAGCAGGACATCTGCAACGGCTGTGGCTACTGCATCCCGGCCTGCCCCTACGGCGTCATCGACCAGCGCAAAGGCGACGGCAGGGCCTGGAAGTGCACGCTGTGCTACGACCGGATCGGTGACGGCCTCACGCCGGCCTGCGCGCAGGCGTGCCCGACCAAGTCGATCCAGTACGGCCCCCTGGACGAACTGCGCGAGCGGGCCGAGCAGCGGCTCGACACGCTGCACGATCGAGGCGTGCCCGAGGCGCAGCTGTACGGCGAGGACCCGGCGGACGGTGTCGGCGGCGCCGGTGCGTTCTTCCTGCTGCTGGACGCGCCGGAGGTGTACGGCCTGCCGCCGGACCCGGTCGTGACCACCCGGGACCTGCCGGCGATGTGGCGGCGGGCTGGCGTCGCGGCGGCCGTGATGGCGGCGGCCACGGTGGCGGCGTTCGTCGGCGGCCGACCGTGAGCGACAAGGTGCATTCGACGGGTGGCGTCGAGACGCGGGCGGCCGGTGGTCGGCACCGGGATCCCGACGGTCGGCGTCGTGGGCGTGGCCGGGAGGGCGGCGAGCGGTCGATGGTCGCCGAGGCCGAGTTCCGCTCGTACTACGGCCGGCCGATCCTCAAGGCGCCGGTATGGCGGCACGACATCCCGGCGTACCTGTTCAGCGGCGGGCTCGCCGCCGGATCGTCGCTGATCGCGGCCGGCGCCGACCTCACCGGCCGGCCGGAACTGCGTCGGGCCGGGCGCCTCACGTCCCTGGCCGCCCTCGGCGCGAGCACCTACTTCCTGATCAACGACCTCGGCCGGCCGGACCGGTTCCACCACATGCTCCGGGTGGCCAAGCCCACCTCACCGATGTCGGTGGGCACCTGGATCCTGGCCGCCTTCGGGCCGGCCGCCGGCCTCGCGGCGGTCGCGGAGGCGGCGCCGTGGCTGCCGGAGCGCGGCACGCTGGGGCTGGTGCGCCGGGCGTTGCCGACCAGCGGCCGGGTGGCCGGCCTCGCGGCGGCCGGGATCGCACCGGCGCTCGGCACGTACACCGCCGTGCTGATCGCCGGGACCGCCGTGCCGGCCTGGCACGAGGCCGCCCCCGAGTTGCCGTTCGTCTTCGCGGGCAGCGCGCTGGTGGCGGCGTCGGGCGTGGCGCTCGCGGTGGCGCCACCGGCGGAGAACGCGCCGGTCCGCCGGCTGGCCGTCGGCGCCGCCGCGCTGGAACTCTCGGCGCTGCACCGGGTCGAGTCCCAGCTGGGGCTGCTGAGCGAGCCGTACCACCGTGGCCGCGCCGGGTCGCTGCTCCGGGCCGCGCGCGCTCTCACCGTGGCGGGCGTCGCCGGCGCGGTGCTCGGGCGGCGGAGCAGGGTGGCGTCCGCGGTCGCGGGGGCGGCGCTGGTCGCGGCGTCGGTGTGCACCCGGTTCGGCGTGTACGAGGCCGGCGTGCTCTCGGCCCGCGACCCGAAGTACACCGTCGAACCGCAACGGGGCCGGCTCGAACGAGGCCGACCCGCCCGGCACGGCACCGCCCCCGACCGCTGGCGCCGCACCCCGTCCTAATCCGCTTTGGGCGACACTTCTCGGCTATAGCCGAGAACGAGGTGGGTCGGGCCCAAAGCGAAGGTGGCGTCGGGCCCGAAGCGAGGGTGGGTCGGGCCCAAAGCGAGGGTGGGTCGGGCCCAAAGCGAGGGTGGGTTGGGGCCAAAGCGGGGTGGGTCGGGGTCAGAGGGCGGCTAGGTGGGGGTAGGGCTGGCCAGCCCGCGGTGCGGCGTTTTCGCTGCTCACGGGCGGTGTTCAGCACGCTCCAGGGTGGAGATTCGCGGCCTGGTCGGCGCATGATCCCGCTCCGGATGGGTAAGTCGGACACATGCGAGTCAGCGGAGCGGTCGCGATCGGGGTGCTGGTGGCGCTGGCCGTGACCGGCTGCGGAACCGGCGGTCGCGACGACGGACCCACCCGCGCGGCGACCCAGTTCGCCCGGGCGCTGGACACCGGAGACCTCGCGGCGGCCTGCACCCTGCTGGCGCCAAAAACTCGCGAGGAGCTCGAGCAGTCCGCGTCGGCCCCGTGCCCGGACGCGCTGGAGGAGGAGAACCTGTCGCCGCTGGGCGACGTCAACGCGGTGAGCGTGTACGGGCTGACCGCGCAGGTGCGGGGGAGCGAGGACACCCTGTTCCTCGACGACCTGGGCGGGCACGGCCGGTGGCGGGTGGCCGCCGCTGGCTGCCAGGCAAGGTCGGGCCGGCCGTACGAGTGCACGGTCAAGGGGGCGTGAGCGGTGCGGACCGTATTCCTGACGTGCCTGCTGGTGCTGACGGTGGGCCTCACCTACTTCCTGGCGCTGGCGGTGATGCACCGATGAGCCGCGCACCGGGGAAGTTCCTGCGGGACAACAGCCTGAGCCTGTTCTTCGGCGGGCTGTTCCTGGCCGCGCTGATCGGTCAGGCCTTCGCGGGGTGGGCCGACGTCAACAACCAGCTCCAGGCGGACGGGCTGCCGCCGATCTCGCTCGGCCGGTACGTCACCTCCTCGGACTTCGCCGTGGACGTGTCCGAGAACTGGCAGTCGGAGTACCTCCAGTTCCTGCTGTACATCCTGGCCACGGTCTGGTTCGTGCAGCGTGGTTCGTCCGAGTCGAAGGAGCCGGGCAAGGCCGGCGGGGAGTCGGACCAGGATCAACTCGTCGGCAGGTACGCCCGGTCGCAGTCGCCGCGCTGGGCGCGCGCCGGCGGGTGGCGGACCGCGCTCTACGGCAACTCGCTGGGCCTGGTCATGGCTGGGGTGTTCCTGGCCTCCTGGCTGGTCCAGTCGGTGGCCGGACAGAGCGCGTTCAACGAGCAGCGGCTGCGGGACCTCCAGGATCCGGTGTCCTGGGTCGGCTACGTGTCCTCGGCCGACTTCTGGAACCGCACCCTGCAGAACTGGCAGTCGGAGTTCCTCGCGGTGGCCTCGATGGCCGTCCTCGCCATCTACCTTCGCCAGCGCGGATCTCCGGAGAGCAAGCCGGTGGGCGCGAGCCACGGGGCCACTGGCGGGGAGAGCTGAGACCAAACCGGTACGCCGCCCGGTCCCACGCTCAGGGGGAATCGAATGCGGCGGAAATGCCCGCTCCGCCCGGCCACACCGGACCCTCGCACCTCTTGACGCCACAGGGGGTGACGGTTAACACTCTCGAAACACCGCGCTGGGACGGCTCGGCAGCTTGCCGTCCCCGCACGAGGAAAAGCACATGTCCAGAGCCCGCACGTGGGCAGTAGCCGGGCCGGTACGGACGTCTTCGATAGTAGAAAGCAGGGAGATCCGTGACGGCGCATGTTAACGCTAACAGGATCGGACACCGCAACGCGAATTCGGTGCCGGCTGCTTCGACCGGGGCGGCCGAGCATTACCCATCGGCCGGATCCTGCTCGCCCTGGTGATGGTCCTGTCCTCGTTCGGCGCGCTCGGCTTCGGCGGATCGAAGCCGGCCGCCGCGGCCGTGCGCACCGCCGCCGCGGCGACCGCCGACGGACTCGCGCTCTGGTACAAGCTCGACGCCGCCTCGGGCACCGTCGCGGTCGACTCCTCCGGCAAGGGCCGGGACGGCGCCGTGCTCGGCACCCCCGGCTGGACACCCGGCGAGGGCCTGTCGTTCAACGGCACCAACACCTACGTCAAGGTCCCGGACAACCTCATGCGGGGCATGGACGCGATCACCGTGGCGATGGACGTCTTCATCGACCCGGCGCAGGCCACCCCGTACTTCCTCTACGGCTTCGGCAACTCCAGCGGCGGCAACGGCGACGGCTACCTCTTCACCACCGGCAACGACTACCGCAGCACGATCGCGACCGGCAACTGGTCCACGGAGCAGAACACCCGGCCCTCGCCGGGGCGGAACCTCCCGCGCGGCGTCTGGAAGCACGTGGCGTTCACCCTCGGCGGCAACACCGGCGTGGTCTACCAGGACGGCGTCGAGGTCGGCCGGAACCCGGCCGTGACGATCAAGCCCAGCGCGATCGGCGCCGGCACCACCACCGCCAACTACCTCGGCCGCTCGCTGTACGGCGGGGACAAGCTGTTCGCCGGGCAAGATCCGCGACTTCCGGGTCTACGACCGCGCGCTCGCCGGCGTCCGAGATCGGCGAGCTCGCCGCGCCGGTCACGGCGAAGATCGTGGAGCGGGACAAGGCGGCGCTCACCCTCGGCGACGTCCGCGCCGTCGAGGCGGACCTGGCGCTGCCGATGAGCGGACCGAACGGCTCGACCATCACCTGGGCCTCCAGCGACAGCGCCGTGATCGGTCAGGACGGCCGGGTCACCCGGCCGCCGCTCGGCCGCCCCGACGCGCGGGTCACCCTGACCGCCACCCTCGCCTACGGCTCGACCCTGGACACCAAGTCCTTCGAGGTCACCGTGCTGGCCCAGCTCGATGACTCGCAGCTGGCGAACCGGGCGGCCGACGCCCTCACCGTCCGCAACGTCGAGGATGTGCGCGGCAACCTCACGCTCCCGACGACCGGCCGGAACGGCACGACCGTGACCTGGAAGTCCGACCGCCCGACGGTGGTCTCGACGACCGGTGTGGTCAACCGGCCGCAGCCGGGCGCCGGCACCACCACGGTGGTCCTGATCGCCACCGTGACCAAGAACCAGGCGTCCGCGTCCCGGACCTTCACCGCCAAGGTGCGCGAGCTGCCGGCGGCGCAGCCCTACGTGGGCTACACGTTCAGCTACTTCACCGGCGAGGGCACCGCGAACGGCGAGCAGATCTACTCCGCGCTGAGCCGGGGCAACGACCCCCTGCACTGGCGGGAACTCAACGGCGGCAACCCCACGCTCACCTCGACCATGGGGGAGAAGGGCCTGCGTGACCCGTTCATCATCCGCTCGCCCGAGGGCGACAAGTTCTACCAGATCGCGACCGACCTGCGGATCTACGGCAACGGCGACTGGGACGGCTCGCAGCGCCGCGGCAGCAAGTCGATCATGGTCTGGGAGTCGACCGACCTGGTGAACTGGACGGACCAGCGGCTGGTCAAGGTGTCGCCGGACACGGCGGGCAACACCTGGGCGCCCGAGGCGTACTACGACAAGGGACTCGGCGCCTACGTGGTGTTCTGGGCGTCCAAGCTGTACGCCGCCAACGATCCCGACCACACCGGCAACACCTACAACAAGATGATGTACGCCACGACGCGCGACTTCGTCACGTTCAGCGAACCGAAGGTCTGGGTCGACCCGGGCTACTCGGTCATCGACTCGACGATCACCGAGCACAACGGCACCTACTACCGCTTCACCAAGGACGAGCGGAACAACGGCTCCTCCACGCCGTGCAGCAAGTTCATCATCGAGCAGAAGTCCGACTCGATCCTGGACCTGGACTACGACTTCGTCGCCGACTGCATCGGCAAGGGATCGATCAGCCAGGGCGAGGGCCCGACCATCTTCAAGTCCAACACCGAGGAGAAGTGGTACCTGTTCATCGACGAGTTCGGTGGCCGGGGCTACATCCCGTTCGAGTCGACCGATCTGGCCGCGGGTAAGTGGACGATGTCGACGAACTACGCCCTGCCGGCGCACCCCCGGCACGGCACCGTGCTGCCGGTCACCCGCGCGGAGTACGACCGGATGCTGCGGGCCTACGCCCCGGAGCAGCTGGTGACCTCGGTCGCCGACGTCCCGGTCGCCACCCTGGCCGGCACCGCGCCGGTGCTGCCCGCGACGGTCACCGCGACGTTCGCCGACGGACACTCCGGTTCCACGCCGGTGACCTGGGACGACGTCCCGGCGTCCGCGTACGCCAAGGCCGGCACGTTCACCGTGCGGGGAACGCTGCCCGACGGCGCCGGCGTGACCGCCAAGGCGGTCGTGACGGTGTGGAACGGCAGCATCCCGGTGACCGGCCTGAAGCGTTCAGCCGAGCGAGCTCACCCTGGGCGTCGGCGTCCGCCGTCCGCTCACCGTCACGATCACTCCGCCGAACGCGACCGAGCGGACGCTCACCTGGTCCAGCAGCAAGTCCACCGTCGCCACGGTCAGCGCCACCGGAGAGATTCAGACGCTCAAGGCGGGCAAGACCACCCTCACCGCCAGGAGCGCGAGCGGCAAGCAGGCCACCGTCGAGCTGACGGTCAGCAAGGACATCCCGGCGGACCTGCTGCTGCACTACAAGTTCGACGAGACCGAAGGTGCGGTGGCGCGTGACTCCTCGGGCCGCGGCCATGACGGCGCGTACCAGCGCACGCCCGCCTTCGGCACCGGCGTGCACGGCGGATCGTTCAAGGCGGCCGGCGGCAGCCAGCTCGTCCACGACCGCGCCCTACGTGACGATCCCCGCCGGCGTGCTCGACGGCGTGGACAACGTGACCGTGTCGACGTACGTGAAGTGGAACGCCTCGACCTCGGTCAACCAGTGGGTGTTCGGGCTCGGCGCCAGCGACCAGAAGTACCTGTTCGCGACGCCCAACCTCAACGGCAACGCGGTCTTCGCGGCCATCACGACGGGCAGCTGGCAGGCGGAGAAGCAGCTGCGCACCGGCTCGGTCCTGCCGGCCGGCAGCTGGCAGCACCTCGCCGTGACGACGGACTCGACGGCCAAGACCGCCGTGCTCTACCTGAACGGCCAGGCCGTGGCCAGGGCGACCGGCGTCACCGTCAAGCCGTCCGACCTGGTCGACGCGACGAAGAACTACACCGGTTACATCGGCAAGTCGTTCTACGGACCGGACCCCTACTTCGGCGGCGAGGTGGACGACTTCCGGATCTACAACCGGGCGCTCGGCGGCGAGGAGATCCTCACGCTCGCCGGCAACACCACCGGCATCGCCGGCGTCACCCTGCCCGAGCTCAAGGTCGACGCGATCATCGACGACGCCAAGAGCCGGGTCGTGCTCCCGCTGAAGGAGGGCACCAAGCTCACCGCGCTCAAGCCGACGTTCACCCTGGCCAGCGGCGCCCGGATCAACCCGGCGTCCGGCGCGGCGCGGGACCTGAGCAAGCCGGTGACCTACACCGTCACCGGCGCGGACAAGGTGAAGCGGGTCTGGACCGTGGAGGCGATGGTCATGCGCAGCCCGGTGCTGCCCGGCCTGTACGCCGACCCGAACATCGCGGTGTTCAACAACCGCTTCTACCTGTACCCGACGACGGACGGCTTCGAGGGCTGGTCCGGTACCCAGTTCAAGGCGTTCTCCTCCACCGACCTGGTGCACTGGGAGGACCACGGGGTGATCCTCGACCTCGGTCCGGACGTCAGCTGGGCCGAGAAGCGGGCCTGGGCGCCGACGATCGCGGAGCGCGGCGGCAAGTACTACTTCTACTTCAGCGCCGAGGCACAGCTCGGTGTCGCGGTGGCGGACTCCCCGATCGGGCCGTTCAAGGACGCGCTCGGCAAGCCGCTGGTGCCGGCCGGCCAGTTCCGCGGCCAGATGATCGACCCCGGCGTCTTCACCGACGACGACGGTCAGTCCTACCTGTACTTCGGCAACGGCGGCGCGTACGTGGTGAAGCTGAACGAGGACATGATCTCGTTCGACGCCGCCCAGGTCCGCACCATCACCCCGCCCGGGTACAACGAGGGCTCGTTCGTCTTCAAGCGCGACAAGACGTACTACTTCACCTGGTCGGAGAACGACACCCGGGACGAGAACTACCAGGTGGCCTACGCGACCGGCAGCACGCCCTACGGCCCGTGGACGAAGCAGGGCGTCATCCTGCAGAAGCGCCTCGAGCTGGGCATCAAGGGGACCGGGCCACCACTCCGTCGTCCAGGTGCCGGGCACCGACGAGTGGTACGTCGCCTACCACCGGTTCGCCATCCCGGGCGGTGACGGCATGCACCGCGAGACGACCATCGACCGGCTGGAGTTCGAGTCAGGACGGCAAGATCAAGCCGGTGGTGCCGACCCTGAGCAGCATCGATCCGGTGACGATGGTGCAGGCCGGCGCGGACAGCACCGGCGTCGAAGGTACGGCGATCGCGCTGGTCGGCACGGTGTCGAACGGCGCCAAGGCGAAGTGGACCACGGACCACGGCGCACCCTGCGTCTTCGCGGACCGGACCGCGCTCCGCACCACCTTCACCTGTGCCGACAACGGCAGCTACACCGTCCGGCTGACCGCCGGTGGGCGCACGGACGCCGCGATCATCACGGTCACCAACGCCGCACCGGTGCTCAAGGGCGTCTACGGGCCGACGGCCCCGGTGGCCGCCGGCGGCAACGTCGAGCTGACCGGCTACTTCGTCGACCAGGGCACCCGGGACACCTACACCTGCACGGTGGACTGGAAGGACGGCACCTCCTCGGCCGGCAGCGTGGCCAAGGGCGGACCCTGCACCGCGAAGCACGCCTACCAGGCGGCGGGTGTGTACAGCCCGATCCTCACGATCACCGACGACGACGGCGGTACCGCGAGCCGGCCGCTGGACTCGGTCGTCGTGTACGACCCGAAGGCCGGCTACGTCACCGGCACCGGCTGGCTCGACTCGCCCGCCGGCGCCTTCCCCGCCAAGCCGGAGCTGACCGGACGGGCGAACTTCACCCTCGCGTCCCGGTACAACGCCGGCGCGACCGTCCCCAGCGGGACCACCGAGTTCCAGTTCCAGGCCGGCGCGTTGAGCTTCCGCTCGGCTGCGCAGGGCTGGCTCGTGGTCTCCGGCGGTCAGGCACGGTACAAGGGGTCCGGAAAGATCAACGGCACCGGCAGCTACGGGTTCGAGCTGACCGCGGTCGACGGTGCGGTCGCCGGCGACGGC
The DNA here is from genome assembly GCA_963746095.1 of uncultured Actinomycetota bacterium. Taxonomy (GTDB): domain Bacteria; phylum Actinomycetota; class Actinomycetes; order Mycobacteriales; family Cryptosporangiaceae; genus CAVVAL01. The sequence goes on from CAVVAL010000027.1 coordinate 89,771, forward strand.
GTGGACCGGGTCCGCATCAAGATCTGGGACAAGGCTGACGGGCACACCGTCTACGACAGCCAGGCCGGTGGCGGCGACTACGCCATCGGTGGCGGATCGATCGAGGTCCGCCGCCCTTAGCGCCTGTTTCGGAATCCCTGGCGACCCGCAGCGACGCGCGTTGGCCCGTGCCACTCCAGGCACGGGCCAACGGCGCGTTCAGTCCCGGTGCGCCCGCTGGCTGCCCGGGCCTGCGACGGCCGCGGGATCGGGCCGGTCCGTCCGGCCGGGCAGCAGGAGCGGCGTGGCGAGCAGCAGGACGCCGGAGACGGTGATCGCGGCGAGCGGGCTGGTGAGGGTGGCGAGGAGCGCCCCAGCTCACCATCAGGGCGGCCTGGACGAGCCTGCTGCCGACACTCCAGGTGCTGAGGACCTGCGCGGCGTGATCGGCCGGAGTGCGGCGCAGGCGTTCGGTGGCACAGATCGGGTTGAAGACGCCCATGCAGGTGATCAGCAGGCCTTCGACGACGATCACGGTGAGGAGCCCGTGGACGCCCGGGCCGGTGAACGCGAGGCCGAGCGGGAAGAGCGACCGCAGCCAGCCGGAGACGATCATGACCCGGTGCTGGCCGTAGCGGGCCACCAGGCGTGCGCAGAGGCGGGCGCCGACGAAGCCGCCGAGTGCCGGGACGCCGAAGGCAAGGCCGTACTGCCAGGCCGGGAAGTGGTACTGGTCCAGCAGCAGGACGGACAGGAGCGGGACGGTGGCCATGATCAGGCCGCCGACCAGGACCGCGTTGAGGAACAGGCGCCGGAGCGCGTGGTCGCGGCGGATGATCCGCCAGCCGGCCAGCAGGTCGGCTCCGCGCAATCCGGTGGCCGGGTCGCGGGGCGTCGCGACGTCGCCGCCCCGGATCCGCAGGACCGCGAGCGCGGACAGCAGGTAACTGACGGCGTCGGCCACGACCGTGACGACCGGGCCGAGCAGCCCGATGAGCGCGCCGCCCAGCGGCGGGCCGGCCGCGGTCGCCACCCAGCTCGTGCCCTCGAATCTCCCGTTCGCGACCAGGAGCTGATCGCCGTGGACGAGGTGCTTGAGGTACGCGCCGGACGCGGCGGTGAAGGCGATGCTCGCGGTACCGGAGACGACCGAGACGACCAGCAGCTGGCCGTAGGACAGGAGGCCGAGGAGGTGGGCGATCGGAACACTCGCCATCGCGAGGAACCGGACCAGGTCCATCGCGATCATCACCGGACGCTTGGCCCGGTGCTCGACCCACGGCCCGAGCGGGAACGCGACGATCGCCGCGACGGCGAGCCCGGCCGCCGTGCAGCAGCGAGACGGCGAACGCCGACGGCGTGCAGCACGCGAATCGCGATGAGCGGGAACGCGCCGAAGGCGATCCACGTGCCGTACGTGCTGACGGCGTAGGCCGACCACAGCCAGCCGAAGCTTCGTCCCAACCGCACGCGCATACGACTCCTTCGCGACAACCGATGTTTGGACCCCGGCATCACATCGGTCAGCGCTAGAGCGTGATCAAACAACCGCCGTCCCGGCGAGCCACAACGATCAGTTGGGCGTGCTCATAAGGTGGACCGATGGACACCGAGGCAGTGCGATCGTTCATCCGCGCGGCCGAGCTCGGGCAGCTGCAACACGCGGCCGACGAGCTGGGCGTGACGCAACAGGCCGTCTCGAAGCGGATCGCCACGCTGGAGCGGCAGCTCGGCGTACGGCTGTTCACCCGCACCGCCCGAGGGGTCGAGCTGACCCTGGACGGTCAGGCGTTCCTGCCGCACGCGCGGAGCGTCGTGACGGGGGTCGACCGCGCCGTCACCGCGATCACCCCGGGCTCGCGGGCCCTCCGGATCGACGTCCTCGGTTTCCGGAGCGCGCAGGCGGTCGTCCTGCACGACTATTGGCGGTCACATCCCGGAACCGACCTCGACGTGGTGACCCTCAAGGTCGACGACCCGCGCAGCGGTGGTCGCCGCCATCCAGGCAGGTGACGTCGACGCCTCGTTCCGTACGGTCACCGATCCGGCCACGCTGCCCCAGCGACGTGCGGATGATCCACGCGTTCGACTCCCCGCTGGAACTTCTCGTCGGCCCCAGGCACCCGCTCGCCGCCGCGCGGACCCTGACCCCGCCCCAGCTGCGCCGGCACCGGATCTGGGTGCCGGGGATCGCGCCCCGCAGCGAATGGGCGGAGTTCTACGACCAGCTCGCCACCGACTTCGACCTCCGCATCGACGCGGCCGGCCCGAACTTCGGCAACGAGGTGCTCCTCGACGCCCTCGCGGACTCCGCCGACGTGGCCACCCTCGTCGGCGCGGGCGACCGGTACCTCTGGCCGGCGAACTACGACCTGCGGCGCATCCCGATCGTGAACCCGACGCTCGCCTACCCGCTCTCGCTCGTCTTCCCCAGCACGAATCCGCACCCAGGACTCCGGGCGATCATCGACCACTTCGCGAGCCTCGCGCCGCTGCCCGAGCCGGCCTGGCTCCCGTCCTGGGCGACGGCTCCGGACCAGCCGACGGCGAGCGGCGCCGGTGCGTCGCCAACCCGACGCACTGAACCCGCGCCAGGAAGCGGCGGCGAGCAGCGAGAGAAAGGCGCCAGCGAAAGAGCGCCGGTCCCGCGTTTCCGCAGGACCGGCGCCCGGAGAGCGGGGCCGACGGGTCACTGTCCGGTTCCCCATCGGCCTCGCTCTTGCCGCTCGGTGACGATCAGGTCGTGCGGACCGCGCGCGATTCGCGGGGTAACGGGGCAGCGCGGCCCACTGATCGCCACCGAGGCGAGGGAGCGTCCGCCGACAGGGCCGCTATCGACGGACGCTCCTGGTCGCCGGTGATGCGGCCCCGCACCACCGGCGACCAGGTCATACCGGCACGTACTCGATGCCGGCGAGTTCGCAGAAAACCTGCCAGTCGGCCGCGTTGCGGCCCAGGTTCATCACCATGTGGTGGGTGCCACCGGCCCGCAGCCAGGAGTCCAGGCACGCCCGCAGGCCGGTGTCCGGCTTGAACTGCCCGTAGGGCATCTCCAGCGCCGGCAACTCCTGCGAGTCGAGCACCTCGCCCTCGGACACCACCATCCGGAACTTCTCCCCGCCCAGGGAGACCAGCGACGCGAGCGTCGCCGGGCCGGGCTGGATCCGGAACACGAAGGTGGGCGGGTCCTCCATGTTGCCGATCCCGAGCGACCGCTTGACCAGGCGCACCGGCTCGTCCGAGCGGGCGACGGCCCAGTTGCCCTCGCCCATGTGGCTCATCAGGAGCGAATCGGACGGGAAGTCCATCGCGTACATCTCGGTGAAGTGCGCGTTCCCGAGCAGCGTGTGACCGGCGGAGACCATGGTCGCGGCGAGCGCGTCACCCTCGGCGCCGTACCCGTAGCCCATCGCCATCAGCGACGATGCCGCGGCCAGCGGCAGCCGGGAGAACCGGCCGTCCTCGCCGATCGCGTCGAAGTGCGTCGAGTAGGCGCCGTAGCCACGGTCGAGGAGGATCCGCTGGATGGCGAGCTGCATCCGGGCGTGGTCCTCGCGCTCCTCCGCGGACAGCCGGGGGTCGATGTCGAACATCTCGTCTTCCCACGCCATCAGCTTGACCGTCTCGGCCTCGGTGATGTCGCTCATGCCGCGCCACAGGTCGCCGGGAGCGACGAAGCTGATCTCCGGCCCGAGCGCGCGCAGCAGCGCGTTCTCGTCCACCCGGATGTCGCCCATGTCGTTCATCGCGTAGCCGAAGACGCCGACCTTGAGCGAGCGCCACGCGGTGACCGCCGCCGCGGCCCGGCCCAGCGGCCGATCCGGTCCTCGAACGCCGCGACTCGTCCAGTCCTCGGTGACGACGTGGAACGCCCGGCCCGCGCGGACCATCGCGTTCGCGGTGTCCTGCGCGCCGTGGATGCCCTGGTTGTAGGTCATGTCGGCCATGTCCCAGGCGGGCGTGACCGCGGCCTCCGGCTGGATGTTGGCCAGGCACACCGGCAGCCGGTTGTCGTTGAACATCCGCGCCACGCGCATCGCCGGACCGTAGGTCAGCATCACCACGAGGACACCGTCGAGATCGGCGTTCTCGAACTCGCGCATGACCTGTTCCGCGTCCTCGCGGCTCTTCACCGGCCGGCCGACGACGAACTCGGCGACGCCCGCGAGCTTCTCCGTGACCTCGTGGGCGTACTTCTCCTGCCGATCGGTGATCCCGGGGATCATGTCGTCGTACAGGGCCATCGTGATGCCCAGCACGCCGATGCGCGGTAAGCGCTCCCTACTCAACGGGATTCCTCGCCGATCTCCGGCTGGCCGTAGACGTTCTGGTACCGGTGGTACAGGGCGTCGATGTCGGCCTGCGCGATCGGGACCACGTCGCCGAGCGTGCGGGCCAGGTGCACCGTGCGGGCGACGTCCTCGCACATCACGGCGGCCTTGACCGCGGCCGTCGGCGTCTTGCCGATGGTGAACACCCCGTGGTTGCGCATCAGCACGGCGGGGGAGCGGTGCCCGCTGAGCGTCTCGACGATGCCCTTGCCGATGTCGTCGCCGCCGATGAGGGCGAACGGGCCGATCGGGATCTCGCCGCCGAACTCGTCGGCCATGGCCGTGATGACGCACGGAATGGCCTCGGCGCGAGCGGACCACGCGGTGGCGTACGGGCTGTGCGTGTGCACGACGCCGCCCACGTGGGGCATCGCCCGGTAGACGTAGGCGTGCGCCGCCGCGTCGCTGGACGGTTCCAGATCACCCTCGACCGGCTCGCAGTCCAGGGTGATCACGACCATCGACTCGGGCGTCAGCTCGTCGTAGACCACGCCGCTGGGCTTGATCACGAGCAGGTTGGTGCCGAACACGCGGGCGGAGACGTTGCCACTGGTCCACGCGACCAGTCCGGAGCGGGTCAGCTCGGCGTGCAGCGCGCAGACGGTGCGCCGCGCCTCGGTGAGCCTGGCGGTGACGGTCTCGCTCACCGAGCCACCGCCTGGCGCCGAATCTTCCGCAACCGGTGCATCACGTCGTTGCCTCCCCGTCCAAAGTGGTCGTGCAGTAGCAGGTACTCGGCATAGAGCTGGTCATAGCGCTCGGCCTGCTCGAGGTCGGGCTGGTAGGAGGCCGTGCGCGCGGCGCCCATCGCGGCCGCGGCGGCGCGGATGTCGGCGTGTACGCCGGCGGCGACCGCGGCGTGCATGGCCGAGCCGAGCGCCGGGCCCTGCTCGGACGCGACGACGCTGAGCGGCCGCCGGGTGACATCGGCGTAGATCTGCATCAGCAGCTTGTTCTTCAGCAGGCCACCGGCGACGACGAGCTCGCTGACCGGGACGCCGGAGGACTCGAACTCGTCGATGATCCGCCGGGTGCCGAACGCGGTCGCCTCCAGCAGCGCCCGGTAGGTGTCCTCGGGCTTGGTCGTCACGGTCTGGCCGACGACCACCGCCGAGAGCTCGTGATCGACCAGCACCGAGCGGTTGCCGCTGTGCCAGTCCAGCGCGATGAGGCCGTGCTCGCCGACCGCCTGCTCGGCCGCGAGCCGGGTCAGCAGCTCGTGGACGTCGATCTGCTGGGCGAACGCGCGGTCGTGGTACTCCGGCGGCACGGACGTCCGCACGAACCAGCCGAAGATGTCGCCGACGCCGCTCTGCCCGGCCTCGTAGCCCCAGAGCCCGGGGACGATGCCGTCCTTGACCACACCGCACATCCCGGGCACCTCGCCCAGGACGTCCGAGCTCATCACGTGGCAGGTGGAGGTGCCCATCACGGCGAGCAGCTGGCCGGGGTCGATCGCCCGGGCGGCCGGTGCGGTGACGTGCGCGTCGACGTTGCCGACGCTGACCGTGATCCCCTCGGGCAGGCCCAGCCAGGCGGCGGCCTCGGCGGTGAGCCCGCCGGCCGCGGCGCCGAGCTGGCCCATCGGGCGGTCGATCTTCTCGATGAAGTCGATGAACGCGGGGTTCAGGGCGCCGAGGAACGCCGCGGACGGGTAGCGCCCGTCCTGCCAGATCCCCTTGTAGCCGGCCGTGCAGACGTTGCGGACGTAGGTGCCGCAGAGCTTCCACACGATCCAGTCGGCGGCCTCGATCCAGTGCGCCGTGCGCTCGTAGATCTCCGCGTCCTCCTCCAGGACCTGCAGCGCCTTGGCGAACTCCCACTCGCTGGAGATCCGGCCGCCGTACCGGGCGAGCCAGGGCTCGCCACGCTCGGCCGCGAGGGCGTTGATGCGGTCGGCCTGCGGCTGGGCGCCGTGGTGCCGCCAGAGCTTCGGGTACGCGTGCGGGCGCTCGGTGAACTCGGCGACCTCGCACAGCGGCGTGCCGTCCGCGAGGGCGGGCAGCACGGTGCAGGCGGTGAAGTCGGTACCGATGCCGACCACGTCGGCGGGGTCGACGCCGCTGAGCGCCACCGCCTTCGGTACGGCGTGGCGCAGCACGTCGAGCCAGTCCTGGGGCATCTGCAGCGCCCACTCCGGCGGCAACGGGTCGCCGGTGACCGGCAGTACGTCGTCGATCACGCCGTGCCGGTACTCGTGTACGGCCGCGCCGAGCTCGGCGCCGTCGCTGGCCCGGACCACGACCGCGCGGCCGGACAGGGTGCCGAAGTCAATGCCGACCACGACCGGTTCGTGAGCGTTAACAAGCGGGCGACTCAACGGTCCTCCAGGCGAATGGGTGGTGGTTCGGCGACGACCGCTGGGTTCGCGGCGCCCGTGCTGCGATCGCAGCGGATCGTCGGGCGGGGGAACCCGGGTCGAAGGACCTAATTGTTAACGTTAACGTGGGTGGCCCGTCAAGGTCTCGGGCGGTCAATTTTGGTTCCGGTCCTGCTAGAGCCTGGGTCAAGACTCCAGGGCCGGCTGCGCAGCGCACCAGGCGACGACCGACCGTGTTGCCGGCCCGTCCGGACAGCAGACCCGTATCCGGACAGACCGCCGCCTTGCCGGACGCCTCTTGCTCGACCAGGGGCCTTCGGAAAGCAGACCCTAGCGCCCCGGTGCGCCGGTGCTCTGCCGCGTGATCAGCTCCGGGACGGACCACCGTGCGGTTCTCCGGCTCCGTGCCGTTGAGGCGGCGCAGCAGCGTCTGCATGCCGATCCGGCCGACCGCGGCGAAGTCCTGCCGGATCGTGGTCAGCGGCGGGGTGAAGAAGGCGGCTTCCGGGATGTCGTCGAAGCCCACCACGCTGACGTCCTCGGGCACCCGGATGCCGCGCTCGGCGAACGCGCGGAGGACGCCCAGCGCCATCTGGTCGTTACCGACGAAGACCGCGGTGACGTCACCGCGATCGGCCAACGCCTGGCCGGCGCGGTATCCCGACAGGGGGCTCCAGTCGCCCACGATCGGATCGTGCACCCTCGCCCGCGCGCTGGCCAGTTCCTCGCGCCAGCCCTCCAGCCGACCCTCCGCGTCGAGGGAGTCGGCCGGGCCGGTCACGTGCCACACCGTCCGGTGGCCGAGGGAGAGCAGGTGCCGGGTCGCCTCGCGGGCGCCCTGGACCTGGTCGATCCCGACCACGGGGTGGCTGGAGACGGTGGCGAGCTGAACGGCGACCACCGGGATGTCGAGGGCGATGTGCTGGAGCGCCAGGGCGACCGGCCGTTGCGGCGCGATCACCAGGATGCCCTCGACGGACTGCGCCATCAGCCGGTCGACCGTCTCGAGGATCTCGGTCCGGTCCATCCGGCGCAGGCTCGCGACCGAGACGACGTACCCCGCGTCCCTGGCCGCCTCTTCGAGGGCGAAGAGCGTGCTCACCGGGCCGTACAGGGTGGTGTCGAAGCTGATCACGCCGAACGTGTGCGACCGCCGGGTCACCAGCGCCCTGGCCGCGCCGTTGCGCCGGTAGTCGAGCTGCGCGATGGCCTCCAGGACGCGTTCCCTGGTCAGCTCGCTGACGCTCGAGGAGTTGTTGAGCACGCGCGACACCGTCTGGTGCGAGACGCCCGCCAGTCGCGCGACGTCCATCATCACCGCTGGCCGTCGCCTGCGCTCGCTGCTCACCACCATGTCGCCCCCTCCGGCCTCGCCGATGTTAACGCTCGGACGCCGCCTCGACGCCGCATTGACGCACGTTGTCCCGCAACTGGTCTACACCATGTTCCGGGCCGGCGCGGGCCGGGTGGCCCGCTGCCGGATGATTCAGGACGAGAGCCGGAAGCGACGGACCACGCCATGCTCGACGCCAGCGCAACGGCGCTCGGCCGACCAGTTGCTTCCCATCGCTACGTCGATCGTTGGTAGATGTTAGCGCTAACTTGGCCCGTACGGGTGGATTCGATCTGATCTTTCGGCCTGTCGACAGCGGCGGATCTCAGCTCGGTAAACGTTCCGTGATTCTCTTGACGGCGCGCTCGTGTGATCGTTAACACTCTCGCAAACACCGCGTCACGGAGGCGAAGCATGAAGGTGAAAGTGCCGGTGAGGCCCTTGCGGGTCGAACCAGGCGAGGCACACTTCATCGTGCGTCGGCTCGACCGCTGGTAGGTGTGGTGGCGCGGTCGATCGTGAGCTTTCCGCCCGAACGTGTCCCAGTCCCCGCATGTTAGCGCTAACCTTCCCTAAAACAGGAGAGTGCACAGTGTCAAGGAAGCTCGCGACGGCCCTGGTGGCCGCACTCATGGTCACGGCATCGCCGGCTGCGCGGAAGAGAGCGGCAGCGGCGGCGACAAGAAGATCACCCTTGGTTTCTCCCAGGTCGGCGCGGAGAGCGGCTGGCGGACGGCGAACACCAAGTCGATCCAGGAGTCGGCGAAGGAGGCGGGCATCACGCTCAAGTTCGCCGACGCGCAGCAGAAGCAGGAGAACCAGATCAAGGCGATCCGCTCCTACATCCAGCAGAAGGTCGACGTCATCGCCTTCTCGCCGGTGGTGGAGTCCGGTTGGGACACCGTGCTGAAGGAGGCCAAGGCCGCCAAGATCCCGGTGGTCCTGACCGACCGCGCGGTGGACTCCAAGGACGACTCGCTGTACGTGACCTTCCTCGGCTCGGACTTCGTCGAAGAGGGCAAGAAGGCCGGCGACTGGCTGGTCAAGGAGTACGACGGCAAGACCGAGCCGGTCAACATCGTCGAGCTTCAGGGCACCACCGGCTCGGCGCCGGCGATCGACCGCAAGGAGGGCTTCGCGGAGCGTCATCAAGGCCGACCCGAAGTTCAAGGTCATCGCGTCGCAGAGTGGTGACTTCACCCGGGCCAAGGGCAAGGAGGTCATGCAGGCCTTCCTGAAGGCCAACAAGGACATCGACGTGCTCTACGCGCACAACGACGACATGGCCCTCGGTGCGATCCAGGCGATCGAGGAGGCCGGCAAGAAGCCCGGCACGGACATCAAGATCATCTCCGTCGACGCGGTCAAGGACGGCTTCATCGCCCTCAGCGAGAAGAAGATCAACGTCCTCGTCGAGTGCAACCCGCTGCTCGGCGGCCAGCTCATGGAGGTCGTGAAGAAGATCAAGGCCGGCGAGCCGACCGAGAAGCGCATCAAGACCGTGGAAGGCGTCTTCACCCAGGACCAGGCCGCGGCTGAACTGCCCAAGCGCAAGTACTGATCCGCGCCGGGGAGCTGTTCCGGGCCACTCGGGCCCGGAACAGCTCCCGTGTGGCAGACGAGAGGAGTGGCTCTGGTGTCGAACCCAGAGACGGTTCTGGAGATGCGGGGAATCTCCAAGGAGTTCCCCGGCGTCAAGGCGCTGACCGGCGTCGACTTCCGGCTTTTTCCCGGCGAGATCCACGCCCTGATGGGCGAGAACGGCGCCGGCAAGTCGACGCTGATCAAGGTGTTGACGGGCGTCTACCAGATCGACGCCGGCGAGGTCGTGCTGGCAGGCGAGACCGTGTCGATCGGCAGCCCGCTGCAGGCCCAGGAGGCCGGCGTCAGCACGGTGTACCAGGAGGTGAACCTCTGCCCCAACCTGTCGGTGGCGGAGAACATCTTCATCGGCCGGGAGCCGCGCCGCGCCGGCGCGATCCGCTGGAAGGAGATGCGGCGAGCGGGCGAAGGTGCTGCTCGCGCGGCTCCAGCTGGATCTGGACGTGTCCGCCCCGCTGAGCTCCTACTCCCTCGCCATCCAGCAGTTGGTGGCGATCGTCCGGGCGGTCGACGTGTCGGCGAAGGTGCTGATCCTCGACGAGCCCACCTCGAGCCTCGACCGAGGTGAGGTCGAGCAGCTGTTCGCGGTGATGCGGCGGCTCAAGGCCGAGGGCGTGGCCGTCCTGTTCGTCACCCACTTCCTGGACCAGGTCTACGAGGTCTGCGACCGGATGACGATCCTGCGCAACGGTCGCCTGGTCGGGGAGTACCAGACCAGCGAGCTGAGCCAGATCGACCTGGTGTCGCGGATGATCGGCAAGGAGCTCGAGGTCCTCGAGCAGCTGGAGGAGCAGCCCAAGCGTGCCCTGGCCACGGTCGAGGCACGGGAGCCGTTCCTCGCCGCCGAAGGACTGGGACGCGCAGGGCGCCATCGCCCCGTTCGACCTGACCATCCACGAGGGCGAGGTCGTCGGCCTGGCCGGCCTGCTCGGCTCCGGCCGCACCGAGCTGGCGCGACTGCTGTTCGTCGCGGACAAGCCCGACTCCGGCCGGCTGCTCGTGAACGGCGCCCCGATCTCCACCCGGCACGCCCCGCTCGGCCATCGCGAGCGACATCGCGTTCTGCCCGGAGGACCGCAAGGCCGAGGGCCTGATCGGTGACCTGACCGTCGCCGACAACATCGTGCTCGCGCTGCAGGCGGCCCGCGGGCTGGGCCCGCCCGCTACCGGCCAAGCGCCGCGACGAGCTGGTGGACAAGTACATCAAGGCGCTCCGGATCAGCCCGCCCAACCCCGGACGCGCTGGTGCGCAACCTCAGCGGCGGCAACCAGCAGAAGGTGCTGCTGGCGCGCTGGCTGATCACCGAGCCGAAGCTGCTGATCCTGGACGAGCCGACCCGGGGCATCGACATCGGCGCCAAGGCGGAGATCCAGCGCCTGGTCGCCGAGCTGGCGACCGAGGGCATGGCGGTGCTGTTCATCTCCGCCGAACTGGAGGAGGTGCTGCGGTTGAGCGACAAGGTCGAGGTGCTGCGGGACCGACGGCTGGTCGGTGAGCTGGCGAACGACGAGCAGCTCACCGCCGACCGGGTGCTGGCCACCATCGCGAGCGGAGCACGGGAATGATGAAGCATCGCCTGTTCTGGCCCCTGGTCGTCCTCGGGCTGCTGCTGCTGAGCAACGTGGCCTTCCAGCCCGACTTCTTCTCGATCCGGATCCAGGACGGCCACCTCTACGGCAGCGTGATCGACATCCTGCGCCTCGGCGCGCCGTTGATCCTGGTCGGGCTCGGCATGACGCTGGTGATCGCGACCGGCGGCATCGACCTCTCGGTCGGTTCCGTGGTGGCCATCTCCGGCGCGCTGGCCTGCCTGTACATCAGCGAGCAGCCGGATCAGGGCAGCCTGGTCGTGGTGCTGACCGCGGTCGGCATCGCGCTCGGCGCCGCGCTGGTGCTCGGGGTCTGGAACGGCCTCCTGGTCGCCAGGGCCGGTATCCAGCCGATCGTGGCCACGCTGATCCTCATGGTCGCGGGCCGAGGCATCGCCCAGCTGGTCAGCGACGGGCAGATCATCACGATCTCCAGCGCCCCGTACAAGCTCATCGGCGCCGGCTACTGGCTCACCCTGCCGTTCTCGATCCTGATCGCGCTCGCGATGTTCGGCCTGGCCCTGCTGCTGACCCGCCGCACCGCGCTCGGGCTGCTGGTCGAGTCGGTCGGCGGCAACGCGGAGGCCAGCCGCCTGGTCGGCATCCGGTCCCGTGGCCTGATCATCGGCGCCTACGCGGTCTGCGCGGTCTGCGCCGGGATCGCCGGTCTGATGGTCAGCTCGAACGTCTCCAGCGCCGACGGCAACAACGCCGGCCTGTGGATCGAGCTCGACGCGATCCTGGCCGTCGTCATCGGCGGCACCGCGCTCTCCGGCGGCCGGTTCTCGCTCAGCGGCACCGTCGTCGGCGCGCTCATCATCCAGACGCTCACCACCACGATCTACACGATCGGGGTGCCGCCGGAGACCACGCTCGTCTTCAAGGCCGTGGTGGTCACGGTGGTCTGTCTGGTCCAGTCCCCGGCGTTCCGTGCCAAGGTCTTCGGCCGCAAGTCGCCCCGGCCACCCGTGCCGGGCCCGACCGCGACCGCGGACTCGAATGTGGAGGTGCCCGCATGACCGTGTACCCCGCCGACCACCTTCGCTCCGCTCCTCGCTCCTGCGTCGCTGCGATGCTCACTCCGGAGGTCGTCTCATGACCGCGCAGACCACGGTGCTCGCGGCGGCCCGCCGATACGTGCCGGTGCTCACCACGCTCGGCCTGCTGATCGTGATGTTCACCGTCGGATCGACGCGCTACGTGGGCTTCGCCTCCGGCCAGGTGGTGCTGAACCTCTTCGTCGACAACGCGTTCCTGCTCGTGGTCGCGGTCGGCATGACGTTCGTGATCCTGACCGGCGGCATCGACCTCTCGGTCGGCGCCGTGGTGGCGCTGTCCACGATGGTGTGCGCCACGCTGGTGCAGGAACACGGGTGGCCGCCGTTGATGGTCATCCCGCTGGTGCTGATCGGCGGCACGGTCTTCGGCCTGGCCATGGGCGCGATGATCCACTACTTCGAGATCCAGCCGTTCATCGCGACGCTCGCGGGCATGTTCCTCGCCCGTGGCCTCTGCTACGTGATCAGCGTGGACTCGATCTCGATCACCGACCCCGTCTTCACCAAGTTCGCCCAGGTCCGGATCCCGCTGCCCGGCGGCCTGTTCATCTCGCTGAGCGTGGTCATCGCGCTGGCCGTGGTCGTCTTGGCGTTCTTCGTGCTGCACTACATGCGGCTGGGTCGGAACGTGTACGCGCTCGGCGGTAGCGAGCAGTCCGCCTTGCTGATGGGTCTGCCGGTCGCGCGTACCAAGATCGCCGTCTACGCGATCAGCGGGCTGTGCTCGGCGCTCGGCGGCGTGCTGTTCACGTTCTACACGCTCTCCGGCAACAGCCTGCACGCGATCGGGCTGGAGCTGGACGCCATCGCCGCGGTCGTCATCGGCGGCACCCTGCTGACCGGTGGATCGGGCTACATCGTCGGGACCGTGTTCGGCGTGCTCGTCTACGGCGTCATCCAGACGATCATCAGCTTCCAGGGCACGCTCAGCTCGTGGTGGACCAGGATCGTCATCGGCGGGCTGCTGTTCGTCTTCATCGTCCTGCAGCGGGCCATCGCGTCCCGCCGGGCCACAGCCAAGGCTCCGGTCAGCACTCCCACGGTGGACGAGCGGCCCACCGCGGCGGCGGCTTCCGGCTGAGCGGGCGCGCCGGCGACCGAGCGGGTCGCCGGCAGCACCTCTTTACTCCGCGGGAAGGCGCCATCGGGCGGCGCCTTCCCGCGGTTTTGTATTCGCGCCGAGTGTTGCGGATATGTGTCATTGACATGACTTCTTCGTGTCGCTACCGTTTCGTGTGGGAAAGCGTTTTCCATGTTGCACGGTAGCGCTCCCCCTCTCGCCTCGAGTCCTGGCCTGACTCGGTAGGGCGCCATGGGAAGCCGTGCAGCGCGTAGCAGTGTCCGTCGCATTCTGGCGGCCTCACCTCAGAATGCGAACACGCGCTCGGTTCTGGAGGTCCGACGTGTCATTTTCCCCATCTTCTCGCCCAGTCCGTATGCGGTCGCCCCGGTTACGCGCGCCGCTCGTTCTGCTTGCCGCCGGCACGCTCGCGCTGACCGGCACGGCCGTGGCCGGCCAGCCGGCGCTGGCAGCCTCGTACGCGCTCGCCGGCTGGGCCACTGTCAGTGGCACCACCACCGGCGGCGGAAATGCCGCTGCCACCACCGTCACCAGCGCATCCGCGCTGACCAGCGCGATGCAGGCGAGCGGCGCCCGGGTCATCCGGGTGTCCGGCACCATCGCGATCAGCGGTATGCAGAAGGTGGCGTCGGACAAGACCATCATCGGGGTCGGCAGCGGCGCCGCGATCACCGGCGGCGGGCTGAACCTGAGCAAGGTCAGCAACGTCATCATTCGCAACATCAATTTCCGAGGCTGGAAAGACGACGCGATCAATGTCCAGGAGTCGACCCATCACGTCTGGATCGATCACAACTCCTTCAGCGCCGGGTATGACGGTGCGGTCGATATCAAGCGCGCCTCGGATTACGTCACCGTGTCGTGGAATCGTTTCTTCAATCACGACAAGACCGCGCTATTGGGTCACAGCGACGACAACGGCGCGCAGGACCGTGGTCATCTACGCGTGAGCTATCACCACAATTACTTCGACGGCAGCAATCAGCGGCATCCGCGGGTGCGATTCGGCAATCCGGTGCACGTCTACAACAACTACTACCGCAGCACCGGCGGCTACGGCGTCGCCTCCACGTGTGAGGCCGGTGTCCTGGTCGAGGGCAACTACTTCGAGGGCGTGGACGACCCGTACCACGTCGGCGAGGGCAGTTCCCCGGCCGGCTCGCTGGTCGCCCGGAACAACCACTTCGTCAACTCGGGCGCTGGCCAGACGCGCGGCAGCGTGAAGGCCATCCCGTACTCCTACCAGCTCGACAGCGCCAGCAGCGTGAAGAGCGTGGTGACCGGAGGCGCCGGTACCGGCAAGATCTGATCACCCACAGGTTGGGGGCGCGGCGAGGATCTCGCCGCGCCCCCGCTGTGTGGCCTCGCGGTGTGTGCCTCGTGGTGTGGGCACAAAGCGCGGCGGCCCGGTCGCGGCTGAGGGAAGCCGGACCGGACCGCCGCTGTCGGTTGGCTCAGAGCGCCGGGTAGGCGTTCGCCATGAGCTGCTGGAACTGTGCCGAGAACCACGCGCCGGAGATCGGCGAGTTCGGCAGTGCGCCGCTCATCTGGTTGTTGTTGCGCGGGTTGCCGGTGTACGTGGGGTCGCACATCCGGTCGAAGCCCTTGCCCTGGTCGTTGGGGATGAATTCGCTGGAGCCGTCGGACTCTCCGGGCGGCTTGATCCAGACGTAGGCGTCGAAGCCCGCGGCCGGGCTGGCGACCGGTCGGATGCCGAGACCGGCACCGCTCTGGTTGCACCAGTTGCCGCGACCGAACCGAGGATCGATCCGGGACTGGTTGACGTACGTCTCCAGCGTGGTCGACGTGCTGACCGCGGTCGGCCGGGCCGCGCCGCCCCAGCCGTTGCGTGAGGTGTCGATGAGGATGCCGATGTTGGACCGGAAGCCGGCCGCGATCAGCTTGTTGCGGAGTTCGACACCGAACGTCCGCTCGTCGAAGTAGGGGTTCCACTCGAAGAACTTCGCCGAGCGGATCGGGTTACCGCCGATCGACAGGCTCGAGTTGGGCAGGAACGGCTCGACGACGGGCGTGTAGTTGGCGGTGTTGCTGATGAAGCCGTCCACACTGTCCACGCCGGCGATGGTGCCCTTGATCGTGCTCGCCCACAGGTCGACGGCCGGGCCGAAGTTGGTGTCCCAGCCGAGCCAACCCGAGTGCGCGGCGTCGACGTAGTTGTACGCGTTGGGAATCGCGTGCAGCTTGTCCAGCGCGTAGCGCACGCCGTTGACATAGGCACCGGTGCTGATGGCCTCGGCGCAGAGCGGCATGGCCTGGTTCGTGACCAGGTTCGGCAGCGAGTCGATCTCGATGATGTTCACGATCCGCAGGCTGCGGTACTTCGGGTCGGCCTGGATCGCGGCGATCGGGTCGATGTACTCGGTCTTGTAGCGGTTCAGGCCGTTCTCCGCGATCTTCAGCTCACCGTTGGAGGCCAGCGCGGAGCAGTCCCGGTTCGGCAGGTTGTAGATGACGAACTGCGCGGTCAGCGGCTGGCCGCCGGCCTGGGCGAGCGCCGCGTCGAGGTGCGCGCGCAGGCCCATCGACGTGCTGCTGCCCTGGATCGCCGCGATCCGGTCCAGCCACACGCCGGTCGAGGTGTTGGCGATTCGGCTACCACCGGGCTCGGCGGCGGCCTTCGCCCTCCACTCCGGGTTCACGTAGCCCTTGGCGCCGGCGTAGGGGTTGTCCACGTGGGTGCCGGGCGGCGGCGGGGAGGTGGTCGGCGAGGGGGTCGGGCTGCCGGTCGGGCTCGGTGACCCGGTCGGTGACGGGGACCCGGTGGGGGACGGCGATCCGGTTCCGCCGGTGCACAGGACGCCGTTCAGGGTGAAGGCGGTGGGTGCGGCGTTGGTACCGGAGTAGCTGGCGTTGAAGCCGGGGTTCACCGTCGCGTTGGTGCCGAGGCCGGTGCTCCAGGACGGGTTCTGTAACGTCACGCGCTGACCGACCTGGCTGATGACACCGTTCCAGCCCTGCTGCACCTGCTGGTTCCCGGCGAAGTCCCAGGTGAGGCTCCACCCATTGGTGATCGGGTCGCCGAGGTTGGTGATCGCCAGGTTGCCGGTGAAGCCGGTGGACCACTGGTTGACGCTGTAGGTCACCTTGCAACCGCTCGCGGCGCTAGCCGGATTGACCGCCGTGATCACCACGGCGGAGGCGACGAGCCCCAGCGCGGCGACCACGGCGAGCGTGCGGGGTACGCGCGGACGTCGAGCCGCGGGTAGAGGGGTTGAGCTCATGCGGACACTCCTAGGGGCAAGTCCACCGCAGCACGTGCACGGTGGAATGAATGGCCGAACTCGGTGGACGCGGTGCCCGGCCGCCGGGGGGTGGCGGCCGGGCACCGCGGGACTACGCCAGCGGCCTCAGGGGCTCTGGCAGGTCAGGGTCGGCAAGGCGGAGCCGGTACCCGTGGTGTTGACGACCAGACCGAAGTTGCTGGTGCCGTCGGCGGGGATCACCCGATTCCAATCGGCGTGCCGGACCGTCGCGGCCGATCCGCTCTGGCTGAGCGTTCCGTTCCAGACGGTGCTGATGGTCACGCCGGCCGGCACGTTCCAGCGGGTCGACCACCCGTTGAACGGTGCGGTCCCGTGGTTCATCACGGTCACGGTCGCCTGGTGGCCGCCGGGCCAAGACTGCGTGATCGCGTAGACGGCCATGCACGACGTCGGGCCGGGCGACATCGTGCTGGTCGGGGTGGGGGTGGGGGTGGGTGAGCCCGTCGGCGAGCCGGTGGGCGTCGGCTGGGTACCGATCCCGGTCACCTCGCCGTTGCCGCCGTCGAAGACGACGTCAGAGCAGCCGTAGAACGTCTCGTTGCTGTCCGAGCGCGACCACACCGAGTAGATGAGGTGGCGGCCCGACTTGCCGGCTGGCAGGTTGCCGCTCCAGTTGTACTGGCCGTCGACCGAGCCCACCGGGCCGGTTTGCGGCGGGTTGTTCACCGAGACGAACGGCGTGCTCTCCAGCGCGTCCCAGGTCATCGGCTTGGTGGGGTCGTAGCCGTCCTTGGTGATGTAGAGGTAGAACCAGCCGGGGTGCGCCGCCCAGGTGTTGTAGGAGAAGCCGAAGTTGGCGCCCGAGGTGAGGTGGGTGAGCGGCCAGTTGTTGCTGGGGAGGTCGAAGCCGGAGTAGGTCGGGTTGCCGCCGCTGCACTGCTGACCGTCCGGGATGAAGCCCCGGGTGCGTCCGGCGCCGTCGGAGCGCAGTACGCCGAACCAGTTGTAGAGCGAGTTGCTGCCGCTCTTGTCGACCGCCGCCGAGCAGGCCGGGTTCTGGGGCACGATGTTGCCTTGCGGCGTCAGGCCGTCCTTCCAGCACAGGAAGGTTCGACTGCCCGGCTTCATGGCCGCGCCGTGCGCTGACGCGGAGTTGGCTTGGAGTGCGACGACGAGCAGGCTCAGGAGCAGAGCGCCGGTAACCGCGACGGCAGTCAGCCGTAATTTCGTCACGGTGCATCCCTTCGGACGGGCCTGGAACGCCGTCCGGACGGAATGCCTGGTCAACGACGACCCAGATTCCGACCAGGCTGGCGCCATGGACGCGAAGCCGCCCTGGGGACCACGCCGCGGGTTCGCCGCGGAAGCTCGAAGTCGGGCGGAGAGGCAATATATGGGAGCGCTCCCAGTTGCACTGTAACCGCAATACTTCGGTGTGTGAATAGAGAGTTACCGGCGGATTTCTGATCCGCGAAACCAGGGCTGCGCGCTGGTGGCGGGGCCGTCGGCGCGGTGGGCCGGGGGCGGTCCGGCCGAGGTCGGCGGAGAGCCGGCGCGGGAGGGTCGCGCGGAGGTCCAGAGTGGACGCGAAGCGAAGCCTTGGGGTGGGCCGGGAAAACGAAGGCCACGAAATGGCATCGACTCTTGACCTGCGCAGATGTGAGCGATCACACTGGCCCGTCCCTGGCGCGGTGGTTGGTACCGATATGCCCAAGGTATTGGCCGCCTTGCCGGGTTCGTTAACGCAAACACCTGGGATCGGCGCGGAGCGTCGGCGCGGCCTGCCGCGTTCGCTGCCACCGCCGAGCCCGCGCTGTGCGCGGCGGTCCCGCGGCCTGCGGGCCCACCGGCGATCAGCTCGCTCGTGATGTCCAGGATCCATCGAGAAAGAGGAACGGTCCATGAAGGCTGTTCGGTTACTGATCGCCGCATCGTTGACGCTGCTGGCCGGCGTCGCCGCGGCGGGACCCGCGCTGAGCGACGAGCTGGCAGGGGCATCCAAGGCCGCGCCGGCCACTCGGGCCGCCGCTGAGGGCGGCGCGTTCTCGGTGCTGACCTACAACGTCGCCGGCCTGCCGGATCTGATCTCCAGTGGCAACCCGGCGGCCAACACGCCGCGGATCGGTGAACTGGTCAACGGGTACGACATCGTCCACGTCCAGGAGGACTTCAACTACCACGCGGCGCTGTACGCGACGGACAACCACCAGTTCGCGACGTCCACCAGCGGCGGGGTGCCGTTCGGCAGCGGGCTGAACACGATGTCCTCGTACCCGTTCCAGGAGCCTGGACCGGGTCAAGTGGTCGAAGTGCAACGGCACCGACTGCCTGACGCCCAAGGGCTTCACGCTGGCCCGGACCCGGCTGGCCGACGGCGTGTACATCGACTTCTACAACCTGCACCCGAACGCCAGCGTCGAGTCGGCCGACCTCGCCGCGCGGCGCGCCAACATCACCCAGCTCTCGCAGTACATCGCGGCCAACTCGGTGGGCAACGCGGTGGTCGTGATGGGTGACACCAACACCCGTTACACCCGGGCCGAGGACAACATCCGCGAGCTGGTCAGCCAGAACGGCCTGACCGACGTCTGGGTCGAGAAGGTGCGCGGCGGCTCGGTGCCGGCGGCCGGTTGCCCCGCGCTGATGTGCGACCCCGCCAACGTCACGAACGCCTGCGAGGTGGTGGACAAGATCTTCTACCGGGCCAGCCGGCACGTGCGGCTCAGCGCCGACGTCGTACAACAACGAGCACCTCAAGTTCCTGGACTCGGCCGGCCAGCCGCTGTCGGACCACTACCCGCACACGGCCAAGTTCAGCTGGACCCTCGCGCCGGACCTGCGGGCGAGCGACCTGTTCGGCGGCCCGCACGGCACCCGGTACAACGACGTGGACCGGGTCACCGGCGGCGCGGTTCGGCAGGTGTCGATCCGGGGCGGCGAGCGGGTGGACCGGGTGGCGCTCCAGCGGCAGGACGGTGTCGAGCTCGCGCACGGCGGCAACGGCGGCACCCTGCGGACGCTGGACCTGGCCGCGGGGGAGTACCTGACCCAGGCCACCTTCAGCAGCGGGCAGAAGGACGGGCGCACCCGCGTCTTCTTCGCGGAGTTCCGGACCTCCCAGGGGCGCACGCTCAGTGCGGGCACCCGGACCTCCAACACGGTCACCTACACCGCGCCGTCGGGCTGGCAGCTGGCCGGCTTCCACGGGCGGGCGGCTACCGAGCTGGACCAGGTCGGCCTGATCTACACACCGCGCGCAGGCTGATCCTCGGCGCCGGCGGCGGCCCCAGCACACCGCCGCCGGCGCGAGCAGGCCGATGATCGGCGCTGGCCGCGGACCGAGAGGCCGCCGCCAGCGCCGATTTCCGTCTCCCGCGCGGTCCGCCGGCGGACCCGAGGCCAGCGGGCGAAACCCGTCGCGACGGGAGGCACGGGCGCGACGTCGAACGGAAATCGGTGGTTGACAAAACGGAAATACAGCAGTGAGTATGGGAGCGCTCCCATGGAGGAGTGCAGCTCAATACCGCTCCGCCTCTGCTTGGTGACGTCACGGGACCCGTGTGCCCGGATACCTGGCCCTCGTTCCACTGACTGTCGCTCCACGCTGCCGCCGCTGGCGGACAGCCGTCGTTCCGGTCTGAAGGAGGAACCGATGCGTTTCACAAGACCACGGTTACGGGCGGTCTCCCGGTGGACGGTCGGCCTCATCGTCGCGGCCGCCGCACTGGTGCCGGCCACGGTGGCGCAGGCCGCCGTCGCGTGTTCGGTGCAGTACAAGATCCAGAGTCAGTGGAACACCGGCTTCACCGCGGACGTGACGATAAAGAACGAGGGTGACCCGCTCAACGGGTGGACCCTCGGCTGGGGATTCGCCGGCAACCAGCGGGTGACCAACGGCTGGAACGGCGCCTTCACCCAGACCGGCACGCAGGTGAGCGTGCGGGACGGCGGGTGGAACGGCAACATCCCGGCCAACGGCTCGGCCACGGCCGGTTTCCAGGCCACCTATTCGGGCAGCAACGTCGCTCCGACGGCGTTCACGGTGAACGGAACCGCGTGCCGGGGGCCGAACTCCGCGCCCACCGTCGCCCTGACCAGCCCCGTGCCCGGATCGACGTACACCGCGCCGGCCAGCATCCCGCTCGCCGCGACGGCCACCGACGACGGTTCGATCGCCAAGGTGGAGTTCTACAGCGGCAGCGCCCTGCTCGGCACCGACACCAGCAGCCCCTACACGCTGGCCTGGAACGCCGTGCCCGTCGGCGACTACTCGCTCACGGCCAAGGCGTACGACAACCTCGGCGCCATCGGCACGTCGGCGCCGGTCGGCGTGCGGGTGATCGCTGACGCCGGCCCGGCGATCGTGGCCACGCCGGCCGCGGTCCGGGTGCCCGAGGGCGGCACCGAGACCGTCGCGGTGAAGCTGTCCAGCCAGCCGACCGCGGTCCGTGACCGTCGCGACCGCCCGGACCTCCGGCGACACCGACCTCACCGTGGCCACCGGCGGCAGCCTGACCTTCACCACCGCCAACTGGGCCACCGCCCAGAACGTGACGCTGCGGGCGGCCGAGGACGCCGACCAGGCCAGCGGCATCGCCGTCTTCACCGCCTCCGCCGCGGGCCACCGCGCCGCGACGGTGGACGCGACCGAGGCCGAGAACGACACTCCGGTCTACACCCAGCGGTTCGTGGAGCTCTACAACCGGATCAAGGACCCGGCGAACGGCTACTTCAGCCCGCAGGGGATCCCCTACCACTCGGTGGAGACCCTGATCGTCGAGGCGCCGGACTACGGCCACGTCACCACCTCCGAGGCGTTCAGCTACCTGCTTCAGCTCGAGGCCTCCTACGGCAAGGTGACCACGGACTGGAAGCCGTTCAACGACGCCTGGGCGCTGATGGAGCGGTACATCATCCCGGCGCACGCGGAGCAGCCGACGACCGACGCCTACAAGCCGGCCTCGCCGGCGACCTACGCGCCCGAACTCGACCTCCCGAGCCAGTACCCCGCGCAGCTGGACTTCGCGGCGCCCGTCGGGCAGGACCCCATCGCCGGCGAGCTGAAGTCGGCCTACGGCAACTCCGACATCTACGGCATGCACTGGCTGCTCGACGTCGACAACAAGTACGGCTACGGCAAGTGCGGCGACGGCACGACCAAGCCGTCCTACATCAACACCTTCCAGCGTGGCCCGCAGGAGTCGGTGTGGGAGACCATCCCGCAGCCCTCCTGCGACACGTTCGCCCACGGTGGCCGCAACGGCTTCCTGGACCTGTTCACCGGCGACGCCAGCTACGCCAAGCAGTGGAAGTACACCAACGCACCGGACGCCGACGCGCGCGCGGTGCAGTCCGCCTACTGGGCGCTGACCTGGGCCAAGGAGCAGGGCAAGGGCGCGGCCGTGAGCGCGTCGGTGGCGAACGCGGCGAAGATGGGCGACTACCTGCGGTACTCGTTCTTCGACAAGTACTTCAAGAAGATCGGCAACTGCGTCGACGTCCGGACCTGCGCCAACGGCACGGGCAAGGACAGCTCGCACTACCTGCTCTCCTGGTACTACGCGTGGGGTGGCGGCCTGGACGCCGCGAGCGCCGTGGTCCTGGCGGATCGGTGACAGCGCGGCGCACCAGGGCTACCAGAACCCGCTCGCGGCCTGGGCGCTGTCCAACGTGACCGAGCTGAAGCCGAAGTCGGCGACCGGCGCGGCCGACTGGGCCACCAGCCTGAACCGCCAGCTCGAGTTCTACCGGTGGCTGCAGTCCGCGGACGGTGGCATCGCCGGTGGCGCGACGAACAGCTGGGACGGTCGCTACAACACGCCGCCGGCGGGTAGCGCGACCTTCTACGGCATGTACTACGACCAGCAGCCGGTCTGGCACGACCCGCCCAGCAACCAGTGGTTCGGGTTCCAGGCCTGGTCGATGCAGCGGGTGGCGGAGTACTACAACGTCACCGGGGACGCCAAGGCCAAGGCGGTGCTCGACAAGTGGGTGCCGTGGGCGATCGCCAACACGACGGTCGGCGCCAACGGCTTCACCATCCCGGACACGCTGCAGTGGTCCGGTAAGCCGGACACCTGGAACGCGGCCAACCCGGGCGCGAATGCCGGGCTGCGGGTCTCGGTCGTCAAGTCCGGTAACGACGTCGGCATCGCCGCCTCGCTCGCGCGGACGTTGATGTACTACGCGGCGAAGTCGGGCAACGCGGCGGCCAAGGACACGGCCAAGGCGCTGCTGGACAGCATGTGGGCCAACAACCAGGACAGCCGCGGTGTGGCCGTCCCGGAGACCCGGTCGGACTACAGCCGGTTCAACGACGCGGTCAGCGTGCCGCCGGGCTGGACCGGGACGATGGCGAACGGTGACCCGATCAACTCGAGCTCGACGTTCCTCGGCCTCCGGTCCTGGTACAAGAGCGACCCGAACTGGTCGAAGGTCGACGCCTTCCTCAAGGGCGGCCCGGCACCGACCATCACGTACCACCGGTTCTGGGCGCAGGCCGACATCGCCACAGCGATGGCGGACTTCGGTCGACTCTTCCCCTAGACCGAAGGCGCTCCACCCAGGTCAGCGGCGCGGCCCCACGGCCGCGCCGCTGATCTGTTTCCTGGCCCCCGAGCGGCGGCGGCGCTCGCCTCGAAATGGTCAATGTCCGAGCGGGACATCGGATGAATTCACGGCAATATCGAAAGCCGAAACATTCCGTTGACGCACGGGGAACAAGGAGTTAAATTCCCGGGCTAGCGGAAGGCGCTTTCCGCTAAGTCGTCGAGCCTGTCGGTCCAGATCAATTTGGCTGGCCACGGCAGATCAGTCGCGCCCGATCCGGCTGCGGCTGAATGGTCCCGAGGAGGTCATGAATGTCGATCACCCCTGTGCTGCCCCGGCTGTTACGCCCGCTGCTGTATCTCGCGATGGCGCTCGCTCTCGCCGCCCTCACCCTCACTGCGCTGCCGAGGGCCGGCGTGGCCGCGATCACCAACTGGCCGGCGGCCTCCAGCACGGAGAAACTGACCTCGACCAAGCCGATCAGCGGTTGGGTCAGCGGCGGGATGAAGCGTTACGTCGGCAGCGGCGACCTCGGCGGCTCCGGTCAGGACGAGGACCAGCCACCCCTGTTCGAGCTGGCCAACGGGGCGACCCTGGCCAATGTCATCATCGGCAGCCCCGCGGCCGACGGCATCCACTGCCTGGGTTCGTGCACCCTCCAGAACGTCTGGTGGGAGGACGTGGGCGAGGACGCCGCGACCTTCCTCGGCACCTCGGCGTCGGCCACGATGACGGTGGACGGCGGGGGTGCTCGGAAGGCCGAGGACAAGGTTTTCCAGCACAACGGCGCCGGCACGCTCACGATCAAGAACTTCCAGGTCGAGGATTTCGGCAAGCTTTATCGATCCTGCGGGAATTGCCGTAAGGGACAATACAAGCGCAATGTTGTGGTACAGAACGTGACCGCGCACACGCCGGGTTAGACCCTTGTCGGAGTGAACAGCAACTACGGCGACACCGCACGTTTCTCCGGCATCACGATCGTTGGCGACACCAAGAAGAAGATCGTGATCTGCCAGCGTTTCATCGGTAATACGACCGGTAAGAACCGCCGAAGGACGGCGCTGGCGCCGACGGAAAGCATTGCTTCTACTCGGCCTCGGACATCACGTACCGATGAGCCGTTCGGCATGAGTTCGACGTTCCGAGCGGAAGGTGTGCGGGCCGGTCTCTCGACCGGCCCGCACGCCTCTCAGCCGTGCAGCGGGTGCCAGCCGTCGCTGCCGGCGAGGTAGTTGCGGGGGAGGAAGCGCGCGGCCTCGGCGGCGGTGAGCTGCGGTCGGTCGGCGGTCACTCCGGCGCCCGCGCCGCGGTTGCGGTACTCGGCGAAGCGGGCGTCCCGCCAGGACCAGCCGGACATGTCGGTCCACGGCGACGGAAGGATGTGGGCGTCGAGCTTGGAGTCCCGGATGAGCACCTGGGCCACGGCGTTCGGGTCGTTGCTCGGGTGCCACGGCCGGCCCAGGTGAACGGTGCGCGCCGGGGCGTCGCTGGTGAACCGGGAGCCCGTGATCAGGAAGCCGTACGGGATTCGCCAGCGAGGTGCTGGCCGCGGTGACGTACCCGTTGTTCGTGCTGCTGCCCCTGGTGAGGGAGCGGAACTCGCAACCCTCGAACACCGCGGTGGCGCGGCCGAACACGAAGTCGACGTCACCCTCCACATAGCAGTCGCGGTAGAGCTGGCGGCCCACCACGTCGGCGGCCGCGCTGTTCGCGTAGAGGGTGTCCTGGTTGCCCAGGAACCGGACCCGGTCGAAGACCATCCGGTCGCCCTTGGTCAGGACGGCGACGGCCTGCCGGTTGGTGATCTCCGGGTGCGCCTGCTCGTCGAAGGAGTTCTCGAACGTGAGGTCCTGGGCGATGAAGTCGTTCGCGGACAGCGTCGCGGTGGCGCTGCCGGAGGTGC
Organism: uncultured Actinomycetota bacterium; assembly: GCA_963746095.1. Classification (GTDB taxonomy): domain Bacteria; phylum Actinomycetota; class Actinomycetes; order Mycobacteriales; family Cryptosporangiaceae; genus CAVVAL01. The sequence continues at coordinate 114,744 of CAVVAL010000027.1, forward strand.
CCCAGGTCCCGCCGTCGGGCTTCGGCGTGCCGTTGGCCCTGTTGTCGGTGATCACGACGTCGCGGGCTCGTCCGGTGGTGCTGACCAGCGTGATGAAGGGCTTGTCGGCCGGTACCGACAGGGCGCCTCGGTAGATGCCGGGCCTGATCCGGATCGTCACCGGGGTCCGGTTGCCCGCCGGTACCGCGTCGACGGCGGCCTGGACCGTGCTGACGTCCCCGCGCCCGTCGGCGGCGACGACGATCGTGCGGGCAGCGCCATGGCGCTGTGGTGTGTCGGCGACGCCGCGGGCCGGCAGGGAACCGGACGGGACGAGCACCAGGACGGCGCCAGCGATGGCAGATCCAAGCATGATTCCTCCGGGAGCGGTGGGTCGCGACCGGGCGGATGGAGTGACGGATGCCGCGTGTCAGGTGCCGGCGATCGCCACCCGCGGCCGGTAAGGGCTGGTCGTGCGCACGGTCGACGAGCGGGTCGATGGAGAGGAAAGCGCTTTCCAGGCTAACGGTGCTGTTTTGCCCCCGTCAACGCCGCGGAGCGGGTTTACGGAAAATGACCGTAACGGAATTTGCGAAAAGCCTTGCCAGCGGCCAGAAGGATACGTTTCGATGGTCGAATTCGGCCGGCGGCGTAGCTGTGGACGGGCCGTACTTGCCGTGGCAAGCGCTTTCCGTACGCCCTCCAGTGCCGTCGCTCGATCGGGAAGGGATCACCCTGATGCCCCGGACACCTTGGATCTTCGCCGTGGCCTGCGGTCTGGTGTTGACCGCCCGCCGCGCCGGCGCAGGCCAGCCAGCCGGCGGGCGACGCCGTGCACGCACGGAACGACACTCGGCCGGCAGGTCTTACCCGCGAACGACGGCTGGGCGGCCTACTCGACGGGGACGACCGGCGGCTCGGCCGCGAAACCCGGCCAGGTGTACACCGTGCGGAACCGAGCCGAGCTGATCGCCGCTCTCGGCGGCGACAACGCCAGGAACAAGACCAACGCCACGCCGAAGATCATCAACATCGTCGGCACGGTCCGAGCGAACGCGGACGACGCCGGGCGGCCGCTGGACTGCGCTGCCTACGCCGACCCCGGCTACACCCTCGCCGGCTACCTCGCCGCGTACGACCCGGCGACCTGGGGCCGCAAGGATCCGACCGGCCCGCTCGAGGAGGCCAGGGCTCGGTCCGCGGCCAACCAGGCCGCGCAAGGTGAAGATCAACGTCGGCCCGAACACCACGATCGTCGGCGCGGGCCGGGGCGCGGGGCTGCTCGGCGGCAACCTGATGATCGACGGCGTGGACAACGTCATCGTCCGCAACCTCGACTTCCAGGACGCCGCCGACTGCTTCCCGCAGTGGGACCCGCTCGACACCGCGGTCGGCAACTGGAACTCCGAGTACGACACGGTCTCGCTGCTGACCGCGACGCACGTGTGGATCGACCACTGCTCGTTCAGCGACGGGGCCAACCCGGACAGCGCCCAGCCGACCTACTTCGGCCGCCCGTACCAGGTGCACGACGGCCTGTTGGACGTCACGAAGGGCTCGGATCTGGTCACGCTGTCGTGGAACGTCTTCCGGGACCACGACAAGGCGATGCTCATCGGCTCGACGAACAACCCCAAGGACGACCTCGGCAAGCTGCGGGTGACGGTGCACCACAACCAGTTCCGGAGCATCCTGCAGCGCGCGCCGCGGGTGCGATTCGGCCAGGTGCACGTCTATGACAACCACTACGTCATCCCGCGCCGCGAGGGGTACGAGTACACCTTCGGCGTCGGCGTCCAGTCCCAGATCTACGCCGAGAACAACTACGTCAGCCTGGGTGCCGGCGTCACACCCGACCTGCTCGTCCACGACTGGGGCGGCACCGCAGTGACCGTCCGCGGCACGCTCGTGAACGGCTGGTCGCCGCGGCACCAGGTCGACCTGGTCGCGGCGTACAACGCCACCCACGACCCGGACCTCGGCGCGAGCGCGGGCTGGACTCCCGTGCTGCACACCCGGATCGACCCGACCGCGGTCGTGCCCGCGGTGGTCGCGCTCTGGGCCGGCACCGGGCGGATCGGCTGACGGCGACTGGCGAACCAGACACAGCGCAGTAACCACCGATTCACCGTTCGTCGACAGCCCACCCGCCGTACCGACGCGGCGAAGGGCATCCAGCCGCGGACGGCCGTGCTGTACGCGCGGCCACCGCGGAGCAAATCTTGCCGAAAGGACGTCCCCCCGATGAGCACCCCCAGACCATTCAGGGCGATCCACGTGATCGCCGCGGCCGTGACCGCTGCGGCACTGATCGCGACCAGCGCGTGTGGCGGTGGAGAGGCCGACGACAGCGATCAGCCAGCAACGAGCCGGTGACGATCCGGTTCGCCTGGTGGGGTAGCGCCGACCGAGCCAAGACCACCGAGGCGGCCGTCGACCTGTTCGAGAAGAAGTACTCGAACATCACCGTGCAGACCTCGTACTCGGCGTTCGCGCCGTACTTCCAGAAGCTCGCCACCGAGACGGCCGGCAACAACGCGCCGGACGTGCTGCAGATGGATCGGGCCTACCTGCGGGAGTACGCCGACCGCGGCACCCTGCTCGAGCTGGACAAGAAGCTCAAGGACGCGCTCGCCCCGGCCGTCGCCGACTCCGGCGTGGTCGACGGCAAGGTCTACGCGCTGCCGATGGGCCAGAACACCCACGTCATCGTCTACGACGCCGAGGCCTTCGCCAAGGCCGGCCTGAAGGCGCCCGCCAAGGGTTGGACCTGGGACGACCTGCGCACCGGTGCCGCGAAGCTCACGGCCGCCAGCGGCGGGAAGATCAGCGGCACGACCGACCTCGGCTGGTCCTGGGAGGCCTTCGAGGTGTGGCTCCGCCAGCAGGACAAGGAGCTGTACGACAAGGAGGGCAAGTTCGGCTTCGACAAGTCCGACCTGAAGACCTTCCTGGAGCTGCTGAAGACGCTGCGGGACGAGAAGGCGTCGACGCCGCCCAACGTGACCACGCAGATCGACGGCGCGATCGAGAACATGCCGATGGGCAAGAAGCTGTCGTACTCGGAGAACAGCTGGGACAGCACGGTCGCCTCGTACTACAAGGTGCTCGGCAAGCCGGTGGCGCTGGCCCCGTTCCCGTCGGACACCGACAAGCTTGGGCAGTACGCCAAGCCGTCGATGTACGTCAGCATCTCCAAGCGCACCAAGCACAAGGACGCCGCGCGCAAGCTCGTCGACTTCCTCCTCAACGATGTCGAGGCCGGCAAGGTGATGGGGACCGACCGGGGCCTGCCGCCGAACCTCAAGGTGCGCGAGGCCGTCGCGGCCGACCTGAGCGGTGCCCGCAAGGCCGTCTACGACTACGAGGCGTCGCTGGTCGACAGCCTCGACAAGGCGCCGACCGCGCCGCCCAAGGGCAACAGCGCGATCAAGACGTACTGGCAACAGCTGAACGACGAGATCGCGTTCAAGAAGATCTCGATCGACGACGCGGTCGAGCAGTTCCTCTCCCGAGGCAAGCAGGAACTGTCGTCCTGACCGAGATTCCCGCGGTCCCGGCCCACGTCGTGGGCCGGGACCGCCGCACCCCCTGATGAGGCTGGAGCGATGGCACTACAGACCCGGACCGTTCCGATGAGTTCGCCGCCGCAGCCGGCACCGCGCCGCAAGCCGAGGCGCCGGCCGAACGTCGCGTATCTATTCCTGGCACCCTGGATCGTCGGCGCGCTGCTGCTCACGGTCGGGCCGATGCTGGCGTCGCTGTACCTCTCGTTCACCGACTACGACCTGTTCAGCTCGCCGAACTGGGTGGGTCTGCGGAACTACCGGCAGCTCTTCACCGACGACCCGCGCTTCCTGCACTCGCTGAAGGTGACCCTCACCTACGTCTGCATCGCGGCGCCGCTCAAGCTGCTGCTCGCGCTCGGCGTCGCGCTGATCCTGAACCGGCCGCGTCGCGGTCAGGGCCTGTACCGGTCGGCGTTCTACGCACCGTCCCTGCTCGGTGCGAGCGTCAGCATCGCGCTGGTCTGGCGCGCCCTGTTCACCGACGACGGCACGGTGGACCGGCTGACGTCGGCGATCGGGTTCGACACCGGCGGCTGGATCAACCAGCCCGACTACGCCCTCTACACGCTCGTGCTGCTGGCCGGCTGGCAGTTCGGTGCGCCGATGGTGATCTTCCTGGCCGGCCTCAAACAGATACCGCAAGAGCTCTACGACGCGGGCGCGGTCGACGGGGCGGGGACCTGGCAGACGTTCCGCCGGATCACCCTGCCGATGCTCTCGCCGGTGCTCTTCTTCAATCTCGTGCTGGAGATGATCCATGCTTTCCAGGCCTTCACCGGGGCGTTCGTGGTGAGCGGCGGTCGCGGCGGGCCGAGCGACTCCACCCTCTTCTACACGCTGTACCTGTACCAACGGGGCTTCTCCGACTTCAAGATGGGCTACGCGTCGGCCATGGCCTGGTTGCTGCTGCTGGTGATCGCGGCCGTCACGGCGATCCTGTTCCGTACCGCGCGGCACTGGGTGTTCTACGCCGAGGACCCGAGGGGTGTCCGATGACCGCCGGCACCGTGGTCCGCGGCCGCAAGCCGATGCGCTACCGCGCCGGCTCGATCTTCTGGTACCTCGCCTGCACGGCGATGCTGCTCGCGCTGCTCTACCCGATCGTCTGGCTGGTGAGCGCGTCGCTCAAGCCGCCGGAGGAGGTCCTGTCCAGCCTGCGGCTGCTGCCGTCGCGACTGGACTGGTCGAACTACTCCCAGGCGTTCGACGGCATCGGCGGGACCAGCTTCTGGCGGTTCGCCGGCAACTCGCTGATCGTGGCGATCGGCGCCGTGCTGGGCAACATCATCTCGTGCTCGCTCGCGGCGTACGCGTTCGCGCGGCTGCGGTTCCGGTTGTCCCGGCCGCTGTTCGGCTTCACCGTCGCCACGTTGATGCTGCCGGCGCACGTGGTGCTGATCCCGCAGTACGCGATCTTCCAGCAGCTCGACCTGGTGAACACGTTCGTGCCGCTGATCCTGCCGAAGTTCCTCGCCACCGACGCGTTCTTCGTCTTCCTGATCATCCAGTTCATGCGCGGCCTGCCGCAGGACCTCGACGACGCGGCCAGGATCGACGGGTGCGGTCCGATCCGGACCTTCTGGTACGTCGTGCTGCCGCTGACCAAACCGGCGCTGATCACCACGACGATCTTCACGTTCATCTGGACCTGGAACGACTTCCTGAGCCAGCTCATCTACCTGAACGATCCGTCGAAGTACACCCTGCCGCTGGCGTTGCGGCTGTTCATCGACCAGACCGGCACCTCGGCGTTCGGGCCGATGTTCGCCATGTCGGTGCTCGCGCTCGTGCCGATCGGGCTGTTCTTCCTGGCGTTCCAGCGCTTCCTGGTCGAGGGCGTCAGCACCTCCGGATTGAAGGGGTGACGGCGTGACGCGAGCAGCCATTCGCACCGACGGCCGATTCGCCCTGTTCGCCGACTGCCTGTACGCGGGCGCGCTGGCGTTCGTGGCGTCGCTCCCGCTGGTGACGTGCTTCGCCGCGATCACCGCGGCCTGCCGGGTGCTGGACGACCGGATCGAGCGGGACGCGTCGGTGACGGTCCGCGGCTACCTGCGGGTGTTCGGTGCGGTCGTGCGGTCGAGCGCGGGCGTCCTGCTGGCGCCGCCGGCGATCGTCGCCGTGTTCGCGCTCGACGTCGTCGCGCTCTCCGCCGGCGTCCCCGGCGCGGGGCTGGCCACCGTCGCGCTGGCGGTCGTCGCCGGGTACCTGCTGGTGGTGGCGGTCCGGGCGGCCTCGACCTGGCGTCCGGCCGTGCCGTGGCGGGAGGTCATCGCCGCGGCGGCGGCCACGGCGGCCCGGCGACCGGGGGAGAGCCTGCTGTTGCTGCTGGCGGTGACCGCGGCCGGACTGATCGCGGTGCTCTCGCCCGCGCTCGCGCTCGTCACGCCCGGGCTGCTGGCGTTCGCGGGCGTCGCGATCGCTCGCCGGGCAGAACTGTGAACAGCCCGGCGCGGGTCTTGTTGGTGGGCGCGTTCGGGCACGGACGCTGGCACCTGGAGAACCTGCGGCGACTCGACGACGACGGCATCGCCCGGCTGGTCGGCGTGTGCGACGTGCGCACCTCGTCGCTGGACGAGCTGGGCATCGACTCGGACGTGCCGGTGTACCCGCTGCTGGACACCGCGCTGGAGATGCTGCGGCCGGACGTGACGATCATCGTCACGCCGATCCACACCCACGTCGACCTGGCACTCGTCGCGATGCGGGCCGGTTCGCACGTGTTGCTGGAGAAGCCGCCCACGGCCAGCCTGGCGGAGTACGAGCGGCTGCTGGCCGGCGTGGTCGAGACCGGCCGGGCCTGCCAGGTCGGGTTCCAGGCGCTGGGTTCGGCCGCCCTCGACCACGCCAGGTCCGTCATCGACTCGGGACGGCTCGGGGAGATCCGGGGCATCGGCGGCGCGGGCAACTGGGTCCGTGACTCGCGGTACTACGCCAGGGCGGCCTGGGCCGGCCGGCGCGAACTCGGCGGGCAGGCGGTGGTGGACGGTGCCCTGACCAATCCGTTCGCGCACGCGCTCGCGTCCGCGCTCCGGCTGGACGGCGCCACCGGCGTGACCGAGGTGGAGACCGAGCTGTTCCACGCCCACCCGATCGAGGCGGACGACACGTCCTGCCTGCGGCTGACCACCGACCGCGGCACGGTGATCACGATGGCCACCACGCTCTGCGCGCCCGAGGAACGCCCGCCGTACCTCATCGTGCACGGCACGGCCGGGCGGCTCGTGCTGTTCTACAAGCGGGACGAGGTGCACGTGAGCGCGCCCGGCGAGGAGTCCAGCGGCGTCTTCCCCCGGACCGACCTGCTGACCAACCTCCTCGATCACCTGCGTGATCCCGGCGTGCCGCTGTTGGTCCCGCTCAGCTCGGTCCGGCCGTTCATGGAGGTGGTCGAGGCGATCCGGCTGGCCCCCGATCCGCTTGCCGGTGCCGGCGTCCTGGCGCAGGACATCCGGCGCGAGGACGGCGTCGAGCGCCGGATCATCGACGACGTGGCGGCGGCGGTCGACCGGTCGGCGGAGACGCTGCGGCTGTTCAGCGAGCTCGACGTGCCGTGGGCAGCGGCGACCGCCCGGCGGCATCGTGAGTTCTGAACTCGCACTGCGTGCCGGCGGTGTCGAGGTGGCGCGGTACGTCTACCGGCCCGGCCCTGCAGCCGGAGCTGTCGCCGCGGCCCTACCTCCATCCGGTCCGCACGCTCGGGGGCACCCTGACCACGGCCGTACTGCCGGCCGACCACCGCTGGCACCTCGGTGTCAGCGTGGCGATCCAGGACGTCGGGGGGACGCAACTTCTGGGGTGGCCGGACCTACGTGCGCGACCAGGGCTACGTGCACCTGGACGACCACGGCAGCGTCCGGCACGAGCGGTGGCTGGATCGATCCGAGACCATGTTCGTCGAGGAACTCCGGTGGGTCGCCAGGGACGGCTCGACGCCGCTGGTCGAGGAGCGCACGGTCCAGGCGTCGCTGGCGCCCGGCTCGGACCGCTGCTGGCGCCTGGACCTCGAAGTACACCTTGCGCAACGTCACGGAGAATCCGCTCGTCCTCGGCAGTCCCGCCACGAACGGCCGCGTGGGGGGAGGTTATGGCGGTCTGTTCTGGCGGGCGCCCTTGCCGGCGGGGCCGATCGACGTGTTCACGGCGGTCGAGAGCGGCGAGATCGCCGTTCACGGCAGCCGGGCGCGGTGGCTCGCGTTCGGTGGCGATGCCGGGGATCCGTCGACTCGATATACGCTGATCTTCACGGCCGGGCACACCGTCCGTGAGGACGCGTGGTTCGTGCGGGTGGAGACGTACCCGGGTGTTGGTTCGGCGCTGGCGTTCGAGGATCCGGTCACGCTGGCACCGGGCGAACAGTTGGCTCGCCGGCTCTCGGTCTTTGTGACCGACGGCAGGCTGGACCAGACCGGGGTCACGGACCTCCTGCGAAAGGGGGAGGACAGATGACCGACGCCTCGGACTCGACCAGGTCCTCAGCGCCGTCACACCAGCAGGCCGTCACTCTCCACCATGTCGCCGACCGGGCCGGCGTCTCGCTGGCCACGGCGTCCCGCGCACTCAACGGAAGCGCGCGATCCGTCGGCAAGGACCTGCGGGATCGGGTGCTCGCCGCGGCCGCGGAGCTGGACTACGTGCCCAACCTGCATGCCCAGGCCGTGGCCCGGGGCACCAGCAACGTGGTCGGGCTGCTGCTGCACGACATCTCCGACCCGTACTTCTCGAACATCGCCGCGGGCGTGATGGCGGTCGCCGACGACGAGGGGCTGATCGTCTCCCTCGGCAGCACGCGCAACAACGCCGGCCGGGAACTGGAGTACGTCTCGATGCTGCGGGCGCAGCGGGCCAGGGCGATCATCCTGGCCGGTAGCCGGAGCACGAGCGAGTCCGAGACCCGGCAGCTGGCCCGGGAGGTGCAGGCCTTCCGGACCAACGGCGGCCGGGTCGCCTGCGTGAGCCAGGCCAGGCTCGGCACGGACACCGTGCAGCCCGACAACTACGAAGGTGCGCGGGCGCTGGCGATCGAGCTCGTCGGGCTCGGTCATCGGCGCTTCGCGGTGCTCGCCGGTCCGCGGACCCTGCTGACCGCGAAGGAGCGGCTGGACGGCTTCCGCAGCGGGCTGGCCGGTGTCGGCACGCTGCCCGCCGATCGGGTCGTCACCGGTCCGTTCAACCGGGACGGCGGGTACGAGGCGCAACTGCGGATGCTGCCGCACCTCGACGAGATCGACTGCGTCTTCGCGGTGAACGACATGATGGCGGTCGGCGCGATGGCGGCGTGCCGCGAGCACGGCGTGCGGGTGCCGGAGGACGTGGCCATCGCCGGGTTCGACGACATCTCCACGCTCCGGGACGTCGCCCCGACGCTGACCACGGTTCGGCTACCGCTGGAGGAGATGGGCCGGGTCGCCGCGACGATGGTGCTGGGCGCCGAGGGTGAGTCCGCGCCGCGGATCGTCGGCATGCCGGGCGAGGTCGTGCTGCGAGGCAGCACCGTCCGCTAGGGCCTAGGAAAAGTCCCTAGGACTGCGCGACACCGGGCGACTTCCCGTTCATCCAGGCGACCGTCATCCGCGACTCGCGGATCCGCCAGCCTGCCGGCGTCCGTACCACGGTGCAGGCCAGTCGCAGGCCGCTGGCCAGATGGGGTGCCTGGCCGTCGCGGTAGAAGTACACGAGTGAGTTCGCGGAGGCGGCGGCCTGGTCGCCGTCGCCGTCGACGTTCACCAGCAGGTCGGTCGTCACGTGCTGGGTGTGTACGCCCTCGACCTCGCTCCGTCGCAGAAAGCCGACGACCTCGTCGATGCCGCGGATCTCGCCCGCGCGCGGTGAGTGCACCGCCACATCGTCGGTGTAGACGGTGTCGGCGTCATCCCACCGCTTCTCGTCCAGCAGGCGCGCCAAGCGGGCGAACAGGTCGGCGATCTCGATCCGGTCGGCGATCAGAGTGGTGGCGGACATGAAGGTCTCTTTTCATTGGTGAGTCCAACGTTGGCGCCGCCAACTATACAGATATTCATTGGTAGTGCCAACGATGTAGGGTGCGGTCGTGGAAGAGACCCCCGCGCACCTGACCGCGAAGCCGAGCTGGCTGCTCACGCAGGTGGCCGTGCACGCCCACCGGCTGGCGTCCGACGGCTTCGGCGAGGTGGGCGCGCGCGGATACCACTACCGGATCCTGGCCGCGCTGGAGGAGTTCGGGGTGGCCAGCCAGGCCGAGCTCGGTCGCCGGTGCAACATGGACCGCAGCGACGTCGTGGCGGCGATCAACGAACTGGCCGAGCAGGGTCTGCGTCGAGCGGACGCCGGATCCGGATGACCGAAGGCGCAACAGGGTGAGCCTCACCAAGGCGGGTCACCGGCAGCTGCGGCGCATGGACCGAGCGCTCGACAAGGTGCAGGACGAGCTGTTGGGGCCGCTTTCGGCCGAGGACAGGCAGACCTTGACCCGCCTGCTCACGCGATTGCTCGACCCACCACCAACGGGCCTAGGTGCTGTCGAGCACGCGGCCAGGTGCGGCGACCCGCCAGTCGCCGAGGCCGCCGTCGGAGACGTCACAGTCAAGCGTATTGACACCTTAGGGGCCCTGACGGATGCTTATGGGAGCGCTCCCACGTACAGGTGGAAAGCGGTTGCTGTCATCCCCATGAAAGCCGACGTGCGCCGTGGTCGGGCCGCCCTGAACGGGACGGCGCCCGGCCGCCCGACCAAAGGATCCACATGAGTCTTGATCTCCACTCCGCGCCGCCACATCAGTGTGCATCGGCCCAGCCAGGGAGCGCCGGCGCTGGCCGCCCGCGCGAGATCTCGACGCACGTTGCCGTGACGCGGTGACGGACATCCTGGGTCAGCCGGCGCCCGACGGAGTTCGCGTTGCCGCGAGGGTTCCTCTTCGGCGCGGCCACCGCCTCGTATCAGGTCGAGGGCTCGGTCGACGCGGATGGGCGGGGGTAGTCGATTTGGGACACGTTCTCGCATGGGGTGGGGAATGTGTTGGGTGGTGATACGGGTGATGTGGCGATCGATCATTATCGGCGGTATCGCGATGATGTGAAGTTGATGGCGGATTTGGGGTTGCGGGCGTATCGGTTCTCGGTGGCGTGGCCGCGGATCCAGCCGGATGGGCGTGGCCCGGCGAATCGTGAAGGGCCTGGATTTTTATCGGCGTCTGGTGGATGCGTTGTTGGAGTGCGGGATTGAGCCGTGGCCGACGTTGTATCACTGGGATTTGCCGCAGGCGTTGGAGGATGCGGGGGGTTGGCCGGAGCGGGATACGGCGTTCCGGTTCGCGGAGTACGCGGGTCTGGTGCATGAGGCGCTCGGGTGATCGGGTGCCGACCTGGACGACGTTGAACGAGCCGTGGTGTTCGGCGTTCCTGGGGTATGCCTCGGGGGTGCATGCGCCGGGGCGGCGGGAGCCGGCGGCGGCGATCCGCGCGGCGCATCATTTGATGTTGGGTCACGGGTTGGCGGTGCCGGTGTTGCGGGATGCGGGGGCGAAGGTGGGGGTGACGGTGAATCTGTATGGGTTCTTCCCGGCCACCACGAGCGCGGGCGATGCGGATGCGGTGCGGCGGATCGATGGGTTGCAGAACCGGTTGTTCCTGGATCCGTTGTTGCGTGGGGAGTACCCGGCCGATGTGGTCGCGGATCTCGCCGAGGTGACGGGGTTCGACCATGTGCTGGACGGGGACCTGGCGACGATCAGTGCGCCGTTGGATTTGTTGGGGGTGAATTATTACTCCCGGACGACGGTGACGGTGGAGCCGGACTCGGTCGCGGTTGATGATGGGCATGGTGGGCCGATGGGGACGGCGGGGTCGCCGTGGCCGGGGAGTGAGGATGTGCGGTTCGTGCCGCGGGGGTTGCCGACGACGGCGATGCAGTGGGAGATCGACGCGCCGGGGTTGCGGGATGTGTTGATCCGGGTCGCGGCCGATTATCCGGCGGTGCCGTTGTACATCACGGAGAACGGTGCGGCGTTTGAGGATGTGGTCGACGCCGACGGCAGGGTCGAGGATTTGGATCGGGTGGCGTATCTGGCGGCGCATCTGGACGCGTGCGCGGAGGCGGTGGTGGCGGGGGTGCCGTTGCATGGCTATTTCGCGTGGTCGTTGTTCGACAACTTCGAGTGGTCCTGGGGTTACTCCCGCCGGTTCGGGTTGATCCACGTGGACTACACCACCCAACAACGCACCCTCAAACGCAGCGCGTGTTGGTACGAGGAGGTACTCGCCGCCCGACCAGACTGAGCGGGGCTGCCGTCGGCGTCGCCGGGCGAAAGCGCAATGGGGCCGTAGCGAGGAGAGCGGGCACGATGACCGAGCGGAGCAGATCGACCGGGCGACCGACGATCGAAGAGGTGGCGGTCAAGGCCGGGCGTGGGTCGAGGGACGGTGTCCCGGGTGCTCAACGGGTCGCCGCAGGTCAGCGCCGGCGCGAAGGCGGCGGTCGAGCAGGCGATCGACGAGCTCGGGTACATCCCGAACAAGGCCGCCCGGTCGCTGGTCACCCAGCGGACGGACTCCGTCGCGCTGGTCGTGTCGGAGTCGGGGGAGCGGTTCTTCGCCGAACCGTTCTTCGGCCGGATGGTGCAGTCGGTGAGTTCGGCGCTCAGCACGGCCGGCCTGCAGCTGCTGCTGGCCATCGCGCAGTCGCCGGACCAGCGGGTGCGGCTGGAGCATTACCTCACCCGGCAGCACGTCGACGGCGCGATGCTGCTGTCGCTGCACGGTTCGGACCCGCTCCCCGCGCATCTGGAGGAGCGCGGCGTGCCGACGGTCCGGGTGGGCCGGCCGATGACCGCGGAGTTCTCCTTCAGCGTCGACGCCGACAACACCGGCGGTGGCCGGCAGGCCGCCGAGCATCTGGTCAGCCGTGGGCGTCAACGGATCGTCGCGATCGCCGGCCCGCAGGACATGGCCGTCGGGCTGGCCCGGCTCGCCGGCTACCAGCAGGTGGTCGGCTCGGCGGGCCCGGTCGAGTTCGGCGACTTCAGCGAGGAGACCGGGGCTGAGGCCATGCGCCGGCTGCTCGTGCGGGTCCCCGATCTGGACGCGGTGTTCGCCGCGTCGGACCCGATGGCGGCCGGGGCGATCCGCGTGCTCAAGGCCTCCGGCCGGCGGGTGCCCGAGGACGTCGCCGTGGTCGGCTTCGACGACTCCGCCATCGCCCGGCTCACCGAACCGCAGCTGACCAGCGTGCACCAGCCGGTGGAGGAGATGGGCCGGGAACTGGTGCGGCTGCTGCTGGCCCGGATCCAGGGCGAGGAGCCGGCGGTCACCGAGGTCATTCTCGAGACCCGGCTCGAGGTGCGCGGCTCCAGCTGAGCAGCCCCGTCCCGTCGAGCGCCCCGCGCAACGCTCTGGGCGACACGGCGCGCGGGGGCCAGCTGAGCGGCCCTACAGCGGGGGGAGCAGCACCCGCCGGCCCTCGGCCGAGGACCGCAGGCCCGCCTCGGCGAGCTGCACGCCGCGTGCGCCGGCAAGGAAGTCGTAGGGGAAGGGCGCGTCCGCGCAGACGTGCCGGATGAAGCCCTCCCACTGTGCCTTGAAGCCGTTGTCGAGCTCGCCGTGCTCAGGCACCTCCTGCCACTGAGCCCGGAACCGCTCGGCGGTCGGCACGTCCGGGTCCCACTTCGGCATCGGCGTGGAAGCCCGGTGTTGCACCTTGCAGCTGCGCAGCCCGGCGACCGCGCTCGCCTCGACGCCGTCGACCTGGAACTCCACCAACTCGTCCCGGTGCACCCGCACGCACCAGGACGAGTTGAGCTGGGCGACGATCCCGCCGGCCAGCTCGAAGATGCCGTACGCGGCATCGTCGGCGTTGGCGTGGTAGTGATCGCCGCGTTCGTCCCAGCGGTCCGCGATGTGGGTGGTGGTCACGGCGGTGACGGCCTCGACCCGGCCGAACAGGTTCTCCAGCACGTAGGACCAGTGGCAGAACATGTCGAGGGTGATCCCGCCGCCGTCCTCCTTGCGGTAGTTCCAGCTCGGGCGCTGGGCCGGCGGTCCGTCGCCCTCGAACACCCAGTAGCCGAACTCGCCGCGCACGGACAGCACGCGGCCGAAGAAGTCAGCGTCGATCAGCCGCCGGAGCTTGACCAGCCCGGGCAGGAAGAGCTTGTCCTGCACGACCCCGTTCCGCACGCCGGCGTCCTTGGCGAGCTCCGCGAGTTCGAGCGCCCCGGCGAGCGTCTCCGCGATCGGCTTCTCGGTGTAGATGTGCTTGCCCGCGGCGATCGCGGCCTTGATGGCCTTCTCGCGGGCCTGGGTGACCTGCGCGTCGAAGTAGATCGGGATGTCGGGGTCGGCCAGCACCTCGTTGAGGTCGGTGGTCCAGCGCGCGATGCCGTGCCGGCTGGCGATCGCGCGGAGCTTGCCGGCATCGCGTCCCACCAGGACCGGCTCCGGCATCACCCGCGTTCCATCCGGTAGCAGGACGCCGCCCTGGTCCTGGATGGCCAGCAGGGAACGGACCAGATGCTGCCGATATCCCATGCGCCCCGTGACGCCGTTCATCGCGACGCCTAGCCGTTGGAAACCCACGTCTGCTCCCGATCGCCAAAGAGTGGAAAGCGTTTTCCACTCTAGCAGGGCCGAAGGGCCGCGCCAATCGTCGTGTGTGGACCGGGCGGGGTCAGGTCGCGCCGGGATCGGGGCGCGGCCGCCGTCGACCGCGCCACCGGCCGCAGCGGGACGGCGACGGCGAAACGGACTTGCGGGACTAACGTGGCTACGCGCGCCCGTTGTAGGCACGGAAGCCCCGCAAGTCCGTTTCGCGAAGCGACCAGGACATACAGAGGAGCCAGCTCTTGACAGCCCTTCACGGCGGTGATTCTGTGAGCGCTCACAGAAGCATTCCTCTACGGAGGGCGCCGCTATGCACACCAGCTGTGCGAAGAGCGGTTTGCGCCGCCCTGATCGTGGCCGGGCCGCTCGCCAATCTCCTGGCTGGCGGGCAGCCCGGCCGCTTCCTCCCGGCATGTGAAGGAACCCCATGGCGACGCTCGCCGACCACAGCCTGGCCAAGCACCGGTTCGCCGCCCGGAGCCCTTTCTTGCAACGATTCTGGAAACTCAATCTCATCAGCGGGGGTAGCAAAGTCATGACCGACGACGAAGGCAAGCCGACACCGGCGAAGTCCGGGAAACCGGGCGCCGCCGGGCCGAAGCCGGTCGAGACGCCCCCGGTCCATCCGAAATCGCGTGGAGCGGCCCGGCGCGCGATGCGGACCGGACCGACGCTGGAGGACGTGGCGGCGATCGCGGGGGTGTCCCGCGGCACCGTCTCCCGGCTGCTCAACGGCGGCAACTACGTCAGCGGCAGCGCCCGGGAGGCGGTCGAGCGGGCGATCCGGGAGACCGGGTACGTGGCGAACCGGAACGCGCGGAGCCTGGTCACTGGCCGGACCAACTACGTGGCGTTCGTGCTGTCCGAGCCGCAGGAGCGGCTGTTCCAGGACCCGAACCTGTCGGTGCTGCTCAAGGTCTTCAGCCAGACGCTGGCCGAGCGGCAGCTAGCGCTGGTGTTGCTGATCGCCGGCACCGACCGCGAGCGCCGGCAGGTGATGGAGTTCCTGCACTCCGGCCACGTCGACGGTGCGTTGCTGGTCTCGGCGCACGGCCGGGACCTGATCCTGGAGGAGGCGAAGGACTGCCCCGTGCCGATCGTGGTCTGTGGCAAGCCGATCGGCTACGAGGACGCGCTGTCCTGGGTCGCGGCGGACGACCGGGCCGGCGCCCAGCAGATCACCCGATACCTGGTGGAGCGCGGTCGGGAGCGGATCGCGATGATCACCGGCCCGCTCGACACCCCGGGCGGTCTGGAGCGGCTGGCCGGATTCCGGGACGTGCTGGGGGAGCGGGCGCAGGATCAGCTCATCGCCGTGGGCGACTACAGCCGGGAGAGCGGCGAGGCGGCGATGGCCCGACTGCTGACCGCGACCCCGGACCTGGACGCGGTGTTCGCCGCCTCCGACCTGATGGCGGCCGGTGCGATGCTGACGCTGGCCGCGGCGGGCCGGCGGATTCCCGAGGACGTCGCGGTGGTCGGGTTCGACGACTCCAGCGTCGCCTCGGTCACCACTCCGCCGCTCACCACTGTGCGGCAGCCGCTGGAGCAGGTCGCCGCCAGCATGGTCGCGCTGCTCGCCGACCGGATCGCCAAACGACCGGCGCCGACCTCGATCGTCTTTCCCACCGAGATCGTGCACCGCTCCTCCGCCTGACGCCGTCTTGCGTCTCCGCCGCGAGCGACCGTGCAAGTCCATGTTCACCCAGTCGTCCGCTGAGAGGGGACGCACCATGTCCAGAGGAGCCCTGCGTGTCGTCGGCGTGTTACTGCTGGCAAGTGCACTGACCGCCGGCCCGACTCCGGCCGCCCTGGCCGCGTCGACCGTCCAGAACAGTGGTTTCGAGTCCGGTGGCGCCGCCGCTGTCCCTAGTGGATGGTCCAAGGCCGGCGCCGTCAACGCCTCCTACAGCGAGGCCGGCGGACGCACCGGCAGCCTCCGGCTCAGCCACTGGGCCGCCGCCGCGTACCGGACCGAGACGTTCCAGCGACTGACCGGCCTGGCCAACGGCGCGTACACCGCGACAGCCTGGGTCCGCTCCAGCGGCGGGCAGAAGGCCGCCTACCTGGCGCTGCGCGACTGTGGCGGCGCGGAGGCGCGGACCGCGTTGCCGGTGATCGCCGCGGGCTGGGTCCGGGTCGCCGTCTCGACCCAGGTCACCGGCGGCGGCTGCACGGTCGCGGTGGTCTCCGACGCGAACGCCGGGAACTGGGCGAACGTCGACGACGTGGCGTTCGGGCCGGGCTCGGTCGGCGCACTGCAGATCCGCGGCGCGGACGTGTCCAGCCTGCCGAAGAGCGAGGCGAAGGGTGGGATCTACCGCACCAGCGGCGGTAGCCGCGGCGACGCCCTGCAGATCCTGCGCTCCGCGGGGGTGAACTACCTCCGGCTGAAGGTCTGGGTGAACCCGGCCGACGGGTACAACAACAAGGCCCGAGTACTGGCCATGGCCAAGCGGGTGAAGGCGCAGAACGCGAAGCTCCTCGTCGACCTCCACTACTCCGACGCCTGGGCCGATCCCGGCCAGCAGCGCAAGCCGGCGGCCTGGGCCTCGCACAGCTTCACGCAGCTCCAGGCGGACGTCTATGCCCACACCTATGACGTGCTGAGCGCGCTCAAGGCCCAGGGCACACCCGCGGGACTGGTGCAGATCGGCAACGAGCTGAACTCCGGCATGCTGCTGCCGGACGGCAGCTCGGGCAACTTCGCCAACCTCGCGAAGCTGCTCAAGAGTCGGGATCAGCGCCGCGAAGGCCGCGTCGAGCTCGACCAAGGTCATGCTGCACATCGCCGACGCCGGCGACAACAGCGGCACCCGGTGGTGGTTCGACCAGGCGGTGGCCCAAGGCGTTCCGTTCGACGTGATCGGCCTGTCCTACTACGGCTACTGGCACGGTCCGCTGGACGCGTTGCAGACCAACCTCGACGACGCGGCGGCGCGCTACGGAAAGCCGGTCGTGCTGGCCGAGACGGCGTACGCGTTCACGCTCCCGAGCAAGGACGGCTCGAGAACATCATCGACCAGCCGTCCGAACTGGTCGCCGGCTACCCGGCGACCCCGGCGGGACAGCTGGCGAACCTCACCGACGTGATGAACGTGGTGAAGGCCGTCCCGGGCGGCCGTGGCCTGGGGTCTTCTACTGGGAGCCCACCTGGACCGCGGTGCCCGGCAACGGCTGGGATCCCGCCGATCCCGACTCCGGCAACGGCTGGGAGAACCAGGCGCTCTTCGACTACGCCGACCGGGCGCTGCCCGCGCTCGGCGCCTTCGCCCCGTAAGGGCGATCAGCGGGCAGGAAAGCGCCCGCCGCCCGGCCTACGGGGGGTTTGACTACAGGCCGGGCGGCGGGCTGTCCGGTGCCTCACCACCGGAAGGTGCGGACCCCTCGACTACGAGGGAGGGTGAGAGGTCCGCACCCGTTCAAGCCCTGATCAGCGGTTGAGGCTGCAGGGGGCGAGCGCGTCCAGCCCGGCGGGGCGGGCGGCGGTGCGGCCGATGGCGGTGGCCATGCGGTTGATGGTGGCGACGCGCTTGTCCGCCAGCGGTCCGAGGATCGCGTTCTGGATGAAGTTGGGTCCGCCCTGGCCCTGGGAGGTGATGAGGCGCTGGTTGGCCTCGGCGATCTGGGTGTTGAGGAGCGCGAGGTTGCGGTCGATCTCGGCGCGGGCGGAGGCGGGTACGGCGGGGAGCCGGTTCGCGACGGCGGGGCAGTTGACGGTCGGCGCGGAGCCGGTGCTGCCGGCGGGCTGGTTGCCCTGCGCCGGCTGGTTGCCCTGCGCCGGCTGGTTGCTCTGGGCCGGCGGGAGTGCTTCGGGCTTGGTGTTGTTGGCCGTGCCGGTGTTCAGCGTGCAGGCGGCGAGCGCGTCGAGGCCGGCGGGGCGGGCGGCGGTGCGGCCGATGGCGGTGGCCATGCGGTTGATGGTGGCGACGCGCTTGTCCGCCAGCGGTCCGAGGATCGCGTTCTGGATGAAGTTGGGTCCGCCCTGGCCCTGGGAGGTGATGAGCCGCTGGTTGGCCTCGGCGATCTGGGTGTTGAGGAGGGCGAGGTTGCGGTCGATCTCGGCGCGGGCGGAGGCGGGAACGGCGGGCAGCCGGTTCGCCACGGCGGGGCAGTTGACCGTGGGGGCGGCGCCCGCTGACGAGGAGCTCTCGTCAGCGGTGGCGATCCCGACGCTCAGTCCACCGATGGCGAGGACGGCTGCGGTCAGGCCCGCGCCGACCGTCCATCGAGATCGTGAGTTCTGCTGCATGTTGCTACCTCCTGAGGATCGGGAGTGGTGCTGGGAGCGATCCCATCAAGTCCCTGTGTGAACCTCAGTACGGACCGTTCTCCGGTCCGGTTCAACGCCTCGGTTGGCCGAGTCGACGGCGATATCGGCGGCATCGTGGCAGCTCAAGAGCTAGAAGGAGGGAGGGTCTGCAGTGGGCGCGCGCGAGCGGCAGCGGCCGGGAGCGATTCCATGAAATGTGACCCTTGACACTGCGAAGTTGTTGCGTTCAGATGAACGCCCACCATCCGCTGTCCGGATCTGGACCGTTTTGCAGCTACTTGTTAACGCTCACAATATCACGCCCAGTCAGCGCCCGACTGGCCGGCGTCAGCCAGGAAGCGAGCCCGCCATGCCGCAGTGGTGTCGCACGAGTCGGACGGCCCTGGTACTCGTACTCGCTCATCGTCGGCGCGCTGTTGTTCGCCGGTGCGCCGGCACAGGCTGCCTATCCGAACCCCGGCCGGGTCACCGGAGACATCACCGGCGTTCACGACCCGGCGATGGTCAAGGCGCCCAACGGCACCTACATCTTGATCTCCACCAACAACTTCCTGGAGATCCGCACCTCGACCGACCGGACCAACTTCCGGAAGGTGGGGTCCGTCTGGGCCAGCGGGCAGCCGACCTGGACCTATCCGTACACGCTGTCGAGCGGCCGCGGCTACCTGTGGGCTCCGGACCTGACCTACCGCGACGGCCAGTACTACCTGTACTACGCGGCCTCCTCGTTCGGCTCGAACAAGTCGGCGATCTTCCTCGCCACCAGCCCGACCGCCATGCCGGGTACCTGGACCCATCGCGGCCTGGTCATCGAGACCAACACCAGCAGCAACTACAACGCGATCGACCCGAATCTGATCGTCGACGGCGGCCGCTGGTACCTGAGCCTCGGCTCGTTCTGGAGCGGCATCAAGCTGATCCGGCTGGAGCCGGGTACCGGCCTGCGGCACGCGACCGACCGCACGGTGCACGGCATCGCCCAGCGGCACGTGAGCCCGTACGCGGTCGAGGCGCCCGTCATCTACAAGAGCGGCGGCTACTTCTACCTGTTCGTCTCGTTCGACCTGTGCTGCCAGGGCACGAAGAGCACGTACCGCACGATGGTCGGCCGGTCGACCTCGGTCACCGGTCCCTATCTGGACCGCGCGGGCACCGCGCTGACCGCGGGCGGCGGCACCGAGCTGCTGGCCACGCACGGCGCCGTCTACGGCCCGGGGCACGTGGCCGTCATGCCGGACACCGACGCCGACGTGCTGATCTACCACTACTACTACAGCGACAGCACGCCGGCGACCGGCAAGCTCGGCATCAACCTGCTGCGCTGGGACGGCGGCTGGCCGCTCGTCTACTGATCCGCACCGGCTCACGCGGCCAGCCCGGCGCCGCGCTACCGCCTGAGCCGGCGCGGCGCGGCCCGGCACCGCTTGCCTGAGCCGGCCCGCCACCGGCGGCGTCGATCACGGCCAGTGGCGACCGGTCGAAACAGTCTCTTCCCAATTTAGCCACGTTTCGGTAACTTGGGAGCGCTCCCATTCCCCACATTTCGTCCGCCGGATCGCCGGAGGGCGCCTTACTTGTCCCTACGGAGGAGCAGTCATGCCACGGAAACTTCGCACCCGGATCGGTTGCCTGCTCGCGGTCGGCGCCGCCGTCCTGGGTGGCACCGTCGTGACGCTCGCGACGACGGCCACGGCCCAGGCGGACACCACCCTCGGGCAGCTCGCGGCGGCCAAGGGTCGGTACTTCGGCTCGGCCACTGACAACCCCGAGCTGTCCGACGCGCCCTACGTCCAGCTGCTGGGCAGCGAGTTCGGCCAGCTCACGCCCGGCAACTCGATGAAGTGGGACGCCACCGAGCCCACCCAGGGTCAGTTCAGCTACGGCCGGGCCGACACGATCGTGAACCTCGCCGCGGCGAACAACCAGCTGGTGCGCGGGCACACCCTGGTCTGGCACAGCCAGTTACCCGGCTGGGTCGGCGGCGTGCCGGCCAACCAGTTGCTCGCCGTGATGAAGAACCACGTGACGAACGTGGCCACGCGCTTCCGCGGCAAGCTGGCCCACTGGGACGTGGTGAACGAGGCGTTCGAGGAGAACGGCACCCGACGGCCGTCCGTGTTCCAGCAGAAGATCGGCGACAGCTACATCGCCGAGGCGTTCAAGGCGGCCAGGGCCGCGGACCCGAACGCGAAGCTGTACCTCAACGACTACAACGTCGAGGGCATCGGCGCGAAGAGCGACGCCATGTACAACCTGGTGCGGTCGTTCAAGGCCGAGGGCGTGCCCATCGACGGGGTGGGCCTGCAGGCGCACCTCATCGTCGGCCAGGTGCCCGGCAGCGTGCGGCAGAACATCCAGCGCTTCGCTGACCTCGGGGTCGATGTCGCGATCACCGAACTGGACATCCGGATGCAGCTGCCGCGGACCGCGGCCAAGGACGCCCAGCAGGCCAGCGACTACGGCTCGGTGGTCCGGGACTGCCTCGCGGTGACCCGGTGCGTCGGCATCACCGTGTGGGATTACACCGACAAGTACTCCTGGATCCCGTCGGTCTTCCCGGGCCAGGGCGCGGCACTGCCGTACGACGAGAACCTGGCCAGGAAGCCGGCCTACGCCGCGATCGTCACGGCGCTCGGCGGGTCGGTCAGCCCGACTCCCACTCCCACCCCCACCGGCAGTTCCTCGCCGACGCCCACCCCGTCACCCACCTCGACTCCGCCGCCCGGGACCAGCTGTGCGGCGGCCTACCAGGTGAGTAGCCACTGGTCCGGCGGCTTCGTCGCCGACGTCGCGGTGCGCAACACCGGCTCCCGCCCGCTCGCCGGCTGGACGGTCCGCTGGACGTTCGCCGACGGGCAGACCATCGGCAACCTCTGGAACGGCACGGTCAGCTCCGCCGGTGCGGCCATCACCGTGCGGAACGCCGCACACAACGGACAGGTCGCGGCCGGCGCCGCCACGTCGTTCGGATTCGTCGGCACCTCCACCAGCGCCAACCGCGTCCCGACCGGCGTCACCTGCACCAGCCCGTAGCGATCGCGGCGTCCGTCCGTGGCCTCCCCGGCCGTCGCTGGGGAGGCCACAGCCGTGCGGTGATCAGGAGGCCGGCGGCGGTGCGGTGCTGCCGCGCGGCGTGAGGTGCGCGCGCTCGGCCTCGTAGCGTCGGCGATCGGCTTGCCGTCGATCGCCGCGAGCAGCTGGCGGGCGGCGTGGCCGCCGTAGGCGGCGATGTCCCGGCTCAGCGCGGTCAGCGGGGGGTGCACCAGGCGGCACAGCGGCGAGTCGTCCCAGGCCACGATGGACAGGTCGGCCGGCACGGCCAGGCCCATCTCCTGCGCCACGGCGAGGCCGGCGACCGCCATCACGTCGTTGTCGTAGATGATCGCCGTCGGGCGGGTCGGCGTCGATCTGAGCAGCCGGCGGGTCGCCCGGCCGCCCTCCTCGCCGGTGTAGTCCGAGGGCACCGTCATCGGCCTGGTCCAGCCCGAGCGCCGGCAGACCTCGGTGAACGCCGTCGTGCGGGTCTGGGTGTGCAGCAGGTCGGGCAGGCCGCCGACCCGGGCGATCCGCCGGTGACCGAGCGCCACCAGGTACTCGACCGCCTCGGTCGATCGCGCCGCGCGTCGTCGGACCAGATGCTGGCCAGCGTGCCGGTGCTCGCCGGGCCCGCCGATCACCACGGCGGGCAGCTGCAGCTCCTCGAGCGCCGGGATGCGGACGGTCGTCGTCCCGCAGGTCGCTGACGAACACGCCGTCGACCCGGCGCTCGCCCCACCAGCGCCGGTAGACCTCGATCTCGGCTTCGGGGTCGGCGACCACCTGCAGCGTCAGCGCGTACGAGCGGGCGGAGAGCTCGGCCTCGAAGCCGCTGATCAGCCCCATGAAGAACGGCTCGATGCCGAGCATCCGGGCCGGCCGGCACAGGGTCAGGCCGACGGCGTTGGCCTCGCGCCGGACAGGGCGCGGGCCGCGCTGTTGGGGCTGAACCCGATCTCCTGGGCGATGGCGACGATGCGCTGCCGGGTGGCCTCGGAGACGCCGGGCTGCCCGTTGAGCGCGTAGGAGACCGCGCCCTTGGACACGCCGGCCCGGCGGGCGATGTCGGCGATCGTTGGCCGTTTCACTGGGTCGCTCCTCTGTCCGCAGCTGTGGAGCGCTCCCACGACTACCTCGCGGCGTCGGGCGGGCAGCGCGTCGCTTGAGCGGTTACCCGAGGCATCGAGCGACAGTCGTTGAGGCTCGGCGGGTGCCTTGGGCAGTTCGACCGCTTTACCGGTTAAGTCGGTTTGTAACGAAGAGAAATCCAATTCGAAACACGCCGTTGACATGGTCACAGGCCCCTCATACAGTGCCTCACTTATCCGGTTAAGTCGCAGCTCCCTGTCACTGGGAGCGGTCCCACCCCTGCCTCGGAGGACGACATGAAACGGTCCCGCGAGCTCGCTGGACCCGCACTGCGGCATTAGCCGTGGTCGGGCTGCTCGCCATCGCTGGATGCAGCGGCAACAGCGGTTCGAACGCGGATGGCAAGGTCACCCTGAAGGTCAACTTCTGGGGCGACTTCGGCCTCGACGAACTGAAGGCGCAGTACGAGGCGGCGAACCCGAACGTCAAGATCAGCCTGAACACCGGCGAGTACAACGCCCAGCACGAGGACCTGCAGAAGAAGCTGGTCGCCGGCTCCGGCGCGCCGGACGTCGCGGCGATCGACGAGGGCTTCATCGTCCAGTTCCGCGGCCAGGTCGAACAAGTTCGTCAACCTGCTGGACAAGGGCGCCGGCAAGTACGAGGACAAGTACCTGCCGTGGAAGTGGAAGCAGTCGCTGTCGGCCGACGGCAAGACCCAGATCGGCCTCGGCACCGACGTCGGCGGCCTGGCCATGTGCTACCGCACCGACCTGTTCAAGAGCGGCCGGGCTGCCGACCGAGCGGGACAAGGTGTCGGCGCTCTGGCCGACCTGGGACCAGTTCATCGCGACCGGGCAGCAGTACGTGCAGAAGACCGGGAAGAAGTTCGTCGACTCCGGCACCAACATGTTCAACCCGGTGCTGGCCCAGCAGCCGCAGGGAACTTCTCGACGAGCAGGACAAGCTGACAGATGGAGGCCGGCCCGAAGGCCGCGTTCGACATCGCGAGCAAGGCGATCGAGCGCCGGCCTCTCGGCCAACCTCACGGCTTCTCAGCCCGAGTGGGACAGCGGCTTCGAGAAGGGCAAGTTCGCGGTGCTCGCCTGCCCGGCGTGGATGCCGGGCCACATCAAGAACACCGCGCCCGACCAGAAGGGCAAGTGGGACATCGCGGCGATCCCCGGCGGCGGCGGTAACTGGGGCGGCTCGTTCCTGACCGTCCCGAAGCAGGGCAAGAACGTCGACGAGGCGGTACAAGTTCGTCGAGTGGCTGGTCCAGCCGGAGCAGCAGATCGAGATCTTCAAGAAGGTCGGCAACCTGCCGTCGCAGCCGGCGCTGTACAAGGACCCGGCGGTCGCTGGACTTCAAGAAGGCGTTCTTCAGCAACGCGCCGATCGGCCAGATCTTCGCCGACGCCGCGGAGAACCTGAAGCCGCAGTACCTGGGCAAGAAGAACGGCCCGGTCCGGGTCGCGGTGGAGAACGTGCTCACCCGGCTCCAGACAGCGGCACCTCAAGGGCAAACCCGATCAGGCGTGGGCCGAGGCGGTCAAGGAGGCCGAGAAGGCCGCCACTGCCTAGCGGTGCGACAGACGGACGGACCCGTGCGGTCCGTCCCGGCGCCGCGCGTTCGCATCGACGTCCCTCGGTCCGGAGGAGGCCCCATGTCCGCCACGCGTACCGCTGCCCAGCAGCCGCGCCCGATTCCGCCGCCGCGCATCCGCTCGCGGCGCCGCCCGGCGCGGACCGGCCGCGCTGGCGCGACCGGTTCTACCGCTTCGACACAAGCGCTACGTGCCCTACCTGCTGATCTCGCCGTTCTTCCTGCTCTTCGCGTCGTTCGGGCTCTTCCCGATCATCTTCAACGGCGTCGTCGCGTTGCGGACCTGGCGGCTGGACGACCCGACACCGTCTCCGGCTGGGCCGGCTTCGGCGAACTTCACCAAGCTCTGCGCCGACAGCGACTTCTGGAACGCGCTCTACAACACGTTCGGGATCTTCATGCTCTCCACGATTCCGCAGCTCTGCTGGCGCTGGTGTGGCCAACCTGCTGAACCGCAAGCTGCGCGGCACCAGACCTGGTGGCGGGTCGGCGTGCTGCTGCCGTACATCACGCCGGTCGCCGCGTCGACGCTGGTCTTCGCGGTGTTCTTCGCGCGCGACACCGGCATGGCCAACTGGGTGCTCGGCGCTGCTCGGCATCGGCGACACCGAGCCGATCGACTGGCGCGCCGCCAAGTGGAGCCTCGTGGATCGCGATCGCCACGATGGTCAACTGGAAGTGGATCGGCTACAACGCGCTGCTCTACCTGTCGGCCATGCAGTCCATCCCGAAGGACGTCTACGAGGCGGCCGCCGTCGACGGCGCCGGGCCGTGGCGTCAGCTCTGGCGGCATCACCGTGCCGATGATCCAGCCGGTGGTGATCTTCACCGTGGTGCTGTCGACCATCGGCGGCCTGCAGCTCTTCACCGAGCCGATGCTCTTCGAGAGAACCCGGCCGCGGCCACCGGCGGCTCCAACGGTCAGTTCCAGACCATCGCCCAGCTGATCTACAAGGTCGGCTGGAAGGACCTCAACCTCGGCTACGCCGCCGCGATGTCCTGGGCGCTGTTCCTCATCATCCTGATCGTCGCCGCGGCTGAACGCCCTGATCACCAACCGGCTCGGAGGAGGACGCGAGTGAGCACGACGACGACACCGGTGCCCGCGCCCGTCCCGACCAGCCGGCGGCGGGCCGCCCTGATGGGCCGGTCGCCGCAGAACACCTCGGGCAGCATCTGGAACTACCTCTTCCTGGCGCTTCTTCATGCCTGTTCTCGGCGTTCCCGCTCTACTGGATGTTCGTCATCGCCACCAGCACCGACGAGGCGGTCTCGCAGATCCCGCCGTCAGGTGATCCCGGGCAGCCAGCTGATGACGAACCTGCGCGAGGTCTTCACGATGCAGGACGTGTACTTCCCGCGTCGCTGATCAACAGCTTCATCGTCGTCCACCGTCGTGACGGCGTCGGTGCTGTTCTTCTGCTCGCTCGCCGGCTTCGCCTTCGCCAAGCTGCGCTTCCGCGGCCGCAACGTGCTGATGGTGATCGTGGTGATCCTGACCCTGACCGTGCCCAACCAGCTCGGCGTCGTCGCGCTCTACATCCTGATGGGCAAGCTGGGCTGGAACGGCACGCTGCTCGCCGGTCATCGCGCCGGGCCTGGTCACCGCGTTCGGCGTGTTCTACATGCGGCAGTTCATCCTCGCACGCGGTGCCGGACGAGCTGGTCGAGGCGGCGCGGATCGACGGCGCGCTGACCATGCGCATCTACTGGAGCATCGTGCTGCCGGCGATCCGGCCGGCGCTGGCCGTGCTCGGCCTGCTCACGTTCGTGGCGACCTGGAACGACTTCCAGTGGCCGCTGATCACGCTGAGCGGCACCGAGTTCCCCACCTCGATGGTGGCCCTGTCCGACCTGGCCAGCGGCAACTACGTGCATCTACCGCCGGGTGCTCGCGGGCGCGTTCGTCGCCACCGTGCCGCTGCTCGTGCTGCTGTTGCATCGGTGGCCGGCAGATCGTGCGAGGGATCATGGAAGGCGCGGTCAAGTCTTGACTGACACCTGGGGGGCACCGTGACCTCGTACCGAGCGCTGCACGACGGCTGGTCGTCGCCGCGATCCTGCAGCGGCGCCCGCGACGGTCGCGACGGCAGAGTCGCCGGCGACCGTGCCCGGCTGCGTGCACACCGACCTGCTGGCCGCGGGCCTGATCGACGACCCGTACCTCGACGACAACGAGAACGGGCTCGGCCTGGATCGGCCGCACCGACTGGGTCTACGAGACCGCGTTCGAGTGGCACCGAGCCGGGGCGACCGGCCGGATCGACCTGGTCTGCGACGGGCTGGACACCGTCGCCACGGTCAGCTCAACGGCGTCGAGCTGGGCCGCACCGCCAACATGCACCGCGGCTACCGCTTCGACGTCCGGCCCGTGCTGCGCGCCGGCGACGAACACGGCTGCAGGTCCACTTCGCCTCGGCGTACGGGTACGCCGAGGCGCAGCGGGACCGGCTCGGCGACCGGCCGAACGCCTATCCCGAGCCGTTCAACTTCATCCGCAAGATGGCCTGCAACTTCGGCTGGGACTGGGGCCCGACCCTGGTCACCGCCGGCATCTGGCAGGCGATCGGGCTGCAGACCTGGTCGGTCGGCCCGGCTGGCCGAGGTCCGCCCGCTGGTCACCGTGGCCGACGGCGTCGGGCAGGTCGAGGTGCACGTGAGCGTCGAGCGGGACCGCCGACGAGCCGGTCACGGTCACGCGCCACGGTCGCCGGCGTCGCAGGTCGAGGCGGCGATCGAGCCGGGCACCGATCGGCCGTGCTGTCGCTCGACGTCGAGGACCCCGAGCTGTGGTGGCCGCGCGGGTACGGCGACCAGGCCCGCTACGACCTCGACGTGACCCTGCCGCGCCGACGACCGGGTGCTGGACACCTGGCGGCGCCGGATCGGCTTCCGCTCGGTGCGGCTGGACACCGCACCGGACAGCCACGGCTCGGCGTTCACCGTGGTGGTCAACGACGTGCCGATCTTCGTCCGCGGCGTCAACTGGATCCCCGACGACGTCTTCGTCACCCGGGTCACCCGCGAGCGGCTACGCCGAGCGGCTCGCCCAGGCGTGCGACGGCGAACGTCAACTTCCTGCGCGTCTGGGGCGGCGGCCGGTACGAGTCGGAGGACTTCTACGACCTCGCCGACGAGCTCGGGCCTGCTGGTCGGCCAGGACTTCCTGTTCGCCTGCGCGGCCTACCCGGAGGAGGAGCCGTTCGCCGCGCGAGGTCGCGGCCGAGGCGCGCGAGCAGGTGGTCCGGCTGGCCAGCCATCCCAGCCTGGTGCTGTGGACCGGCAACAACGAGAACATCTGGGGCTACGCACGACTGGGACTGGCAGGAGCCGCTGGCCGGACGCAGCTGGGGCGCCGGCTACTACTTCGACGTGCTGCCCGCGCATCGTCGCCGAGCTGGACCCGACCCGGCCGTACTGGCCGGGCAGCCCCTACTCCGGGCGCGGCGACCTGCACCCGAACGAGCCGGCGCACGGCACCATGCACATCTGGGACGTGTGGAACACCGACGACTACACCCGGTACCGCGACTACGGCCGCGGTTCGTCGCCGAGTTCGGCTACCAGGCACCGCCCGCGTACGCCACGCTGCGCGCGCGCCCTCGCCGACGATCCGCTCGGCCCCGACTCGCCGGGGATGCGGCATCACCAGAAGGCGGTCGACGGCGACGCGAAGCTGCAACGCGGCCTCGACGCCCACCTGCCGGTGCCGCGCGACTTCGACGACTGGCACTACCTGACCCAGCTCAACCAGGCCCGGGCGATCGCGCTCGGCGTCGAGCACTTCCGCTCGCTGCCGCCCGGTCTGCATGGGCACGATCATCTGGCAGCTCAACGACTGCTGGCCGGTCACCTCGTGGGCCGCGATCGACGGCGACGGGCCGGCGCAAGCCGCTGTGGTACGCGCTGCGCCGGGCCTACGCCGACCGGCTGCTGACCATCCAGCCGCGCGACGGCGGGCTGGCCCTGATCGCGGTCAACGACGGCGTCGAGCCGTGGCTGGCGCCGGTCGCGGTGACCCGGGTGACGCTCGCGGGCGAACGGCTGGCCACGATGTCGATGGCGCTGGAGATCTCCCCGGGCTCGGCCGTGACCGTGCCGCTGCCGGCGCGGCTGGTGGACCGTGGCCGACCCGCGCGGCGAGCTGCTGGTGGCCGACGTCCGGAGTGGAGCGCGCGCACTGGTTCTTCGCCGAGGACCGGGAGATCGACTATCCCGCCGCCGAGTACGACGCGGTGGTCAAGCCGACCGAGGACGGGGTGGCGGTGACGGTGACCGCCCGCACGATCCTGCGGGACCTGACGCTCTTCCCCGATCGCCTCGATCCGGCGGCCACCGTCGATGCCGCGATGGCGACCCTGCTGCCGGGGGAGTCGGCGACCTTCACGGTCAGCGCCGCCGCCCCGGTCGAAGAGGCGGCGCTGACCAGCTGGCCGGTACTGCGTTGCGTCAACGACCGCTCGGCCGGCACGCTTCCCGCCGGCTGAGCGCACGGCCGGACGCCGGCAGCCCGTTGCTCTATGGGGCGGCGCTGGCCGAGCGCCGGTCCCGCGTGCGGTTGGATTCCGGAGTTGAGCTCCGGAATCCAACCGCACAAACCCGTCCCAGCGGGGGCCGCCTACCGAAACGGGGGGCTTTGAGTGCGGTGTCCACGTCGATGGACACGGCACGGTCATCTGGCCGTGCAACTGAGCGCGGGGACGGAGTTGGTCCCGCTCCAGCTGCCGGCGAAGCCGAAATTCGTGCTGGCGCCGGCGGCGAGGCCGCCGTTGTAGGCCATGTTCGCCGCGGTGACGCGGGAGCCGCTGGAGGTGATGATGGCGCTCCACGCGGCGGTGACGGTCTGGCCGTTGGCGTACGTCCAGGTGACGGTCCAGCCGTTGATCCGCGCGCTGCCGGCGGTGACCTTCACCTCGGCCTGGAAGCCGGTCGGCCACTGCCCGACCACGGCGTAGGCGGCGGTGCAGCCCGCCGTGCCGCCGGTCGGCGTCGGGAGTCGGGGTCGGGGTCGGGGTGGGCGACGGTGCGCCGCCGTAGACGGACGCCTCCTTGGCGGTCTGCCGGATGCCGTTCGCGCCGTTGAAGATCCGCTGGCCCCAGGACGTCAGGGCGTTCGGGTCGAAGTTGGTGGCCATGTCGAGGTACTCCACGCCGCCGCCGTTGCCGCTCCAGGACCAGCCGAGGTAGCCGAGGCCCAGGGCTTGGGTGGTGGCCAGGATCGCGTCCTCGTCCGGGTTGCCGTCGGAGTGGTTGTGCCCGAACTCGCCGACCACGATCGGGAGCTTCGCGGCGACGAACCGGCCCAGGTAGTCGTTGATCTCGGCGGCCGTGTCGAAGACCCCGTACATGTGGACCGAGAAGACGGTGTTGCGGTTCGGGTCGCTGGCGAACACCGCCGCGGCGTTGTTCCGCATGGTGAACGACCAGTCCTGACCCCAGTTCGGGGCGTCGACCATGATGGTGTGGCCGATGCCGGCGCTGCGCAGCTTCTTGATCGCGGCGGACGTGTCGCCGGTCCACCGCAGCGCGGTGAGGTTGCCGTACGGCTCGTTGCCGATGTTGACGATGACGTACGGCTCCTGGCCGGTCAGGGCGCTCTGCACGCTGATCCAGTAGTCGGCCGCCCGATCGAGCGTCACGGCCGCGCTCGCCTCGCCGTACCCGGTCGTGTCGTGGGCCTCGAGCACGCAGATCAGTCGGTTGGCCTTGCAGCGCGCGATCACGTTCGCGACGTCGGTGGCGTCGTTCTTGGTCCACTGATCGCCAGTGCTGAGCACCACCCGCACGGTGTTGGCGCCCAGTGCCTTGATGGCCGCGAACGAGCCGGTCTGGCTGGGATACCAGGTGTGGGCGTGATTGACGCCGCGCATCACGAAGTCAGCGCCGTTGGCGTCGACGAGCCGCCCGCCGCTCACCGTGAATCCGGTGGCGGCGTGGGCCGGCAGGACGAACATCAGGGCCGAGGCCAGCGCAGCCAGGATCGCGGCGGCGGCGATGGCTAAGCGAGGCTTCATCGGTTCGCACCTCCGACCGCGGACGGCGGGCGGGAGCGGGGCACCGCCGAGCGTCAGGAACACGCGAGCCGCCCAGCGTCACGCCGCTCGGCACGCGGCGTCGACGGGCCGTTCGCGGTGAAGCCGACGGTGACCGAGGCGCCGGCCGCGAGCGAGGGGCTCCAGTTCGGCGCCGCCGCGGTCACCGTGCTGCCCGACTGGGTGACGGTGGCGTTCCAGCCGCTGCCGAGCGTCGACGCCGGCCGGCCACGTCCAGGTCAGCCGCCACGGGTTCACCGCGGCGCTACCGGTGTTCTTCACCGTGACGCTGGCCCTGGAAGCCGCCGGCCAGGCGTTGTCCATGCGTGACCGGTGGCGGTGCAGGTCGTCGCCGGGCGGAGGCGTGGTCGGCGGTCGGCGTCGGTGGGCGGTCGGCGTGGTGGGCGTCGGGTCGCCGGGCCCGGCCGGGCATGAGGTACGGCTGGAGGATCGACTGCTTGGCCTGGTTGACGGTGCGTCCAGTCGTCCTTGAGCGATGCCGCCGGTGTCGCCGGAGTTCGGGTTCCACGACCAGTAGGTGAAGTACATCCCGTTACGCCGGTGCCGGTGTACTCCATCAGCTCGCGGAGCCAGACGGCGTCCACGGGGCTCGCGCAGCGTCGTGCCGAACTCGCCCATCAGCAGCGGGGCGATGTTCTGCTTGTCCAGGTAGCCCCAGTACTGGTCCCAGATCGCCGGCATGTTGGCGGGGAAGGCCGGGTCGTCGAACCACGGCTGGTGCGTACACCGAGGTGGCGTACTCGTGCGGGGAGTAGACCAGCCGGTCGGGCCGGCTGAGCCGCACCGGGAACTGGCCGGCCTTGGACAGGTTGCCGCCCCACCAGCCGCAGTGCTCGTCGTTGCTGGTGTCGTTGTCCCAGACGTTGGCGTTGCCGCCGCTGGGGCAGCTCACGCCCTCGACGAAGATCAGCCAGTTCGGGTTGCACGGCGAGGATCGCGTTGCCGGCGCGCTCCGCGGCGAGCCGCCAGTCCCGCGCCGTGTCGCCGCAGCCCCAGCAGGAGCCGGTGGCGGTTCGGGTCGGTGCCCTCGGCGTGCGGCTCGTTGTGCAGGTCGGCGCCGATCACGGTCGGTGTTGCCGGCGTACCGCTGGGCCAGCATCTTCCAGTCGGCGATCCAGGTGCTCTCCGGCACGGCGGCGGTGTACCAGAGCGCGGACTGCCCGGCCGCTGGTCGGCCGGTGCCGGTCCAGGATGCACCCGCATGCCCTTGCCGCCGGCGTAGCCGATGACCTTGTCGAGGATCTGGAGCGGGGACAGCCCGACCAGGTCCGGGTTGGTGACCGTCGTTGACACTGTTCGCGACCGCACCCGGCTTGAGCGCGTCGTTGGAGAACGGCACCCGCAGCGTGTTGTAGCCGAGGCTGGCCATCTGGTCGATCTGGAACGTCCATGTAGCCGCGGCTCCACAGCCCGTGGAAGGTCTTGTTGTCGGTCTCCATGCCGAACCAGTTGATGCCGGTGAGCCGGACCGTCGCGCCGGTCGCGTCGACGATCTGGTTGCCGCTGCGTGCTGCAGGTATCCGGTGCCGGTCGCGGCTCGCGCCGGTTCGGCCGGTTGGCTGGCCAGGAGGCCTGCGGCGAGGACGGTCGCGACCACGGCGAACACGGCCACGGAACGCGTCAACAAGGCGGGCTGCGATCTGGGCATGATGCCCTCCTCTGCGCTGGCACCGCGCCGCCGTGCCGAGCCCGTGACCAGCGGCTCGAGGGTGGCGGAACGGCGCTGTCGCATTGTTCCGAGTGGGTATGGGAGCGCTCCCAACGCAGAGTAGAGCGAAGTGGGGGTGCGAGGGAATGGTTTCGAGACGATTGCCCCCATGTTTCTTCACAGCGAAACGCCACCCCTTTACAGGGTCGGATTTTGGCGCATATCGTGCCGGGAGCGCTCCCACGCGTGCTCACTCGTCCGCCGCCGGGTCGCCAGCGGCGATGCCGTTCACTGGAGGCCCTGATGCCCCGAGCGCTCAACCGTCCACGCCGGCACCGCGCGGCTCTCGTCGCGGTCGCCCTCGTCGGAGCCACGCTCAGTGGCGCCAGTGCGCGCCAGGCGGTCGCGGCCCCCGACCCCGGTTCCGTGGTGAAGGTGAACCAGGTCGCCTACGTGCCCGGGCTGCCCAAGCAGGCCACGGTCGTCAGCACGGCCGGCGCCCCGATCGCGTGGACCCTGCGCAACGCCGCGGGCGGCACCGTCGCCTCCGGCCAGACCGCCGTTCGCGGGGCGGATTCGCTCTCCGGCGACTCGGTGCACGTGGCCGACTTCTCGGCGTACGACGTCGCCGGTACCGGATACGTGCTCTCGGCGGGCGGCGCCAACAGCTACCCGTTCGACATCTCGGCCGATCCGCTGCGCAGAATGCGGTACGACGCGCTGGCGTTCTTCTACCACCAGCGCAGCGGCACGCCGATCGAGGCCAGCTACGTGGGCAACCAGTACGCCCGCCCGGCCGGGCACGTCAACGTCGCCCCTAACCAGGGCGACAACGCGGTGACCTGCCGAAACTCGTGCGGCTACACCCTCGACGCGCGCGGCGGCTGGTACGACGCGGGCGACCACGGCAAGTACGTCGTGAACGGGGGCATCTCCAGCTGGCAGTTACTCAACCTGTACGAGCGTGCGGTGCACGTCAGCGGTGCCGACGCGGCCGCGCTCGGCGACGGCAAGCTCGCCATCCCGGAGAGGGCCAACGGGGTGCCGGACGTGCTCGACGAGGCGCGTTGGGAGGTCGAGTTCCTGCTCCGGATGCAGGTACCGGCCGGCCGGACCGACGCCGGCATGGCGCACCACAAGCTCCACGACCAGAACTGGACCGGCCTGCCGATGCGGCCGGAGGCCGACCCGCAGCCCAGGCAGCTGGCACCGGTCAGCACGGCGGCCACGCTGAACCTCGCCGCGGTGGCCGCGCAGGCCGCCCGGATCTGGAAGAGCCTCGACCCGACCTTCTCCGCCCGCGCCCTGGCCGCGGCCGAACGGGCCTACACGGCGGCGAAGGCCAACCCCGCCCGGTACGCGTCCGCGAGCGACAGCACCGGCGGCGGAGCGTATGAGGACAACTCGGTGACCGACGAGTTCTACTGGGCCGCCGCCGAGCTCTACGTCAGCACCGGCGCCGCGTCCTACCGCAACGACGTGACCGGCTCCTCGTTCTACCGGGGCGCCAGCTTCAACCAGCGCGGCTACGACTGGAACTGGGTCGGCGGCCTCGGCGACACCACGCTCGCCCTGGTACCCAACGGGCTCCCCGCCGCGGACGTCGCCGCCACCCGCACGAAGCTGGCCGGCTACGCGGACGGGCTGCTGAGCCAGATGGCCAACCAGGGCTACCCGGCACCGAACGGCAGCACGACCATCTACTACTGGGGCTCCAACGGCACGATCGCCAACAACGCCAACGTCCTGGCCCTCGCGCACGACTTCACCGGCCAGGAGAAGTACCGGGCTGGCGTGTTCCGGACCCTGGACTACCTCCTCGGTCGGAACCCGCTCAACCAGTCGTACGTCAGCGGCTACGGCGAGAAGGCGGTCCGCAACGTGCACCACCGCTTCTGGGCCAACCAGGCGAACAGCGCGCTGCCGATCGCGCCGCCCGGCGCCCTCTCCGGCGGTCCGAACAGCGAACTGCAGGACCCGATCGCCCAGCAGCAGCTCGCCGGGTGCAAGCCGCAGAAGTGCTTCATCGACGACATCGGTGCGTACTCGGTGAACGAGGTGACGGTCAACTGGAACTCCGCGTTCGCCTGGCTGGCCAACTGGGCGGCGGAGAAGACGGGCGGGACGGTGCCGGCGGACACGACCGCGCCGACCACGCCCGGCACCCCGGTGGCGTCCGAGGTCACCGCCACCAGCGTCCGGCTGAGCTGGCCGGCGTCGGCCGACCCGGAGAGCGGCGTCAGCGGCTACGAGGTGCGGCGGATCAGCGGCGGCACCTCCACCGTGGTGGCGTCGCCGGCCACCGCCGCGGCGACGGTCTCCGGCCTCTCGCCGGCCACCGCGTACACGTTCGCGGTGGTGGCCAAGAACGGCGCCGGGCTCAGCTCAGCGGCCTCCCCGGCGGTGCAGGTCACGACGACGACCACCTCCACGGCGCGCTGCCAGGTCCGCTACACGGCGAACAGTTGGAGCACCGGCTTCTCCGGCAGCGTCACGCTCACCAACACCGGGTCGACGGCCTGGACCGGCTGGACGCTCGGCTTCAGCTTCCCGGGTGACCAGCGCGTCACCCAGGGCTGGTCGGGCCGGTGGACGCAGAGCGGTTCGGCGGTCACCGTCGTCAACGAGAGCTACAACGGCAACGTGGCGGCCGGGGGATCGGTGAGCATGGGCTTCAACGGCTCCTTCAGCGGTACCAACACCGATCCGACCGCGTTCACCGCGAACGGCGGCGCCTGCAGCTGACGGCGTGCCGGAGGCTGGCGGCGGGCCGATCGCGGGCCCGCCGCCGGTGAACGCCGCCGCCCGCGTGGGTGCCGGCGGACCGTCACCGGCCCGCCGCGACCGTCAGGCCTCGGCGGAGAGGACGCGCCGGAGCCGCTCGGCGGCGGCGGCGCTGAGCCCGCCCTCGCGCTGGCGGTCGTCGATCTTGCGCTGGAGGGCGGCCAGCTGCTGGTTCGCGCTCTGGGCGTCCGATCGGTCGATGTTGTTGAGCAGGTTCCGCATGTCCGTCGCCACGTCGTCGCGGATCTCGCCGTTGGCGAGGCCGGCGTCGAGGACCGACTCGAACTGGGCGAACCGGTCGACGGTCACGGTGGCCGGCGTGCTCTCCGTGGGCGTCGGTGTCGGGCTGGCCGTCGGGCTCTGCGACGGCGGTCGGGCTCGGGCTGGTCCGGCGGGCTCTGGGAGGGCGTCGCGGACGGCAGGGCCGGCGCGGGGGAGTAGGTCGGGTACGCCGAGTGCGCTCGCGGCGGGCGTCCGCTTGGAGTTGCGCCAGTTCGCGTCGAGGAGGAACGGTACGGAGATCACGGCCACGCTGGCCGCGATCAGCGCCACGGTCACGGCCACCCGGCGGCGCTCGGACGGCCGGGCCGGCTGCGGATCGCGCCCGGCCGCCGGTCCGCGTCGCTGCCGCCACGCCGCGCAGCGCGGCGGGACCGGTGGCCTCGGCGTTGTCGGCGGCGGCAGCAGCGGAGGCCGGGGGCGCGGTGGCGGTGCTGGCCCGGACCGGAATGGTGTGGCGGGGGATGACGGTGGTCCGGGCCCGGTTCCGGGCCGCGACCGTGCGGGCCAGCGCCGCGGCGACCTCGGCCGCGGCCGGGCGGTCGCCGGGCGCGGTGGCGAGGCAGCGGAGGCACAGCGCGGCCAGGTCGGGCGGTAACCCCTCGGGCGCCGAGCGGAGGCCCCGCCTCGTAGGCCTCGGCGAGCTCCTCCCAGCGTCGGCCCGGAACGGGGCGCGCCCGGTGGTGAGCTCGTAGAGCAGCACCCCGATGGAGAACACGTCGGTGGCCGCGTCCGCCGGGCCGCCGTCCAGCCGTTCGGGCGCGACGTACTCCAGCGTGCCGAACATCAGTCCGGTGGAGTCGTCGTCGGGCTCGCCGATCGCGGCCGCGATTCCGAAGTCCACCACCTTCAGACCGTCGCGGGTCAGGATCGTGTTGCCCGGCGTGACGTCCCGGTGCACGACGTCGTTGAGGTGCGCGTGCGCCAGCGCGTCGGCGACCCTGGCGCAGATCTCGATGGCGTCGTGGGTGTTCAGTCGTTCGCCGGCGTCGAGAAGTGCCTGCAGGGGCTGGCCCTCCAGGAGTTCCATGACGACGAACGGGAGCACGAGGTCGTCCGGCCCCCGGGTCTCCCCGTAGTCGTAGACCGCGACGATGTGGCGATGGGACAGCCGCGCCGCGGCGCGGGCCTCTCGGCCGATGATCGCTCGGCAGCTCTCGTCGCTGGCGTAGGGGCCGGCCAGCACCTTGACCGCCACCGGCCGCCCGAGGATGGGGTCGTGGGCGCGCCAGACCGCGGACATGCCGCCCTCGCCGAGCTTCTCGATCAGGCGATATCTGCTGTCCAGCAGAGTCCCTGGTCGCGGCCACGTGTTCGTCACTGGTCGACGGTCGCCGACGGAGTTGCTGGTGTCAACGCGCGATGCCGAAGCGTGACTTTCCGGCGACTGAACGTCATTCATCCAGCACCCGGCGCCGTGACGCGGCGCCTCTCCGCAGGCTCGCCGGCGGCGGCGCGGGGCGGCTTGGCCACGTTCGTCCGCCGCTGTTCGCCGGACGGCCGTTCGGCTGAGTGGATCCTGGCTGAACAGCCTCGTCCGCGAGCCGGGCGCCTCCCATACGTTGCTGCCACGTCACACGGTTCGGGGCCAGCTGGGAGGAGGGGAATGCGCAGGATTTGGGTCGCTTGGTTGCTCATTGCGGGAGGCGCGGTACTGCTGGGGGTGGGAGCGGCCTCCGGATTCCGCGGTCTGCACAACCTGGACGGCGTGGCCTGCCCGGCCATCTTTGCCTCGGATCGACTGGTCACGGTGCTGTCTGGAAAAGATCAGCAGTGCGACCCCACCCGCCGGGCCCAACGGGCCTTCGTGCAGCAGATGGTGGGAGCCGGGACGACCGCACTGGTCGCCGGCGGCGTGCTCTGGGGCACCACCCGCACCGGGCGGCGACGACGGAGCCCGCTCAGCACGGCGGTTCCCCGGCACGCCGACGCCTGAACTGCCGGTTGGTGCCGACGAACGCGGCCGGGAAGCACCGGCCGCGTTCGCTTCCGGCAGACACGTCGTCGCTAGGACGCGTCGGCGGCGAGGCCCGGTGCCTCGAGCAGGGCGGAGAGGCGGCCGAGGTTCTCCGGCCGCGGCCAGTAGTACACCCAGGTGCCGCGGCGCTCCGAGCCGACCAGCCCGGCCTCCCGGAGCACCTTGAGATGGTGGGAGATCGTCGGGCCGGTCAGGTCGAACGCCGTGGTCAGATCGCAGACGCAGGTCTCGCCGTCGGCCGACGTGATCAGGGACAGCAGCCGTAGCCGGACCGGATCGCCGAGTGCCTTGAACGCCCTCGCCAGGTCGACGGCCTGCTCCGGAGCCAGCGGCGCGGCCACCAGCGGGGCGCAGCAGCCGCCCCCGACGGTCGTCGGGGTGAGCTCCAGCGCGATCGTCTGTTTAGACATTCTTCTATCTTGACAGTTGTCTAATCCCGATGCAAGGTTGCAGTCGTCGAGCTGTTTAGACATTCATCTAGTCAAGGCCGGGCTGTGGTCCGGAACCACTGGCGCCGCCCGCGCATCGAGGAGACGACCATGACCACCCACACGACGCACGAACCGACCACCCCCGCGGTGCCGCTGCCGGGCGGGTTCGCCGGCGATCCGGCCGAGGCGTTCACCCCGCCCGCCGCCGGAGGCTGTTGTGGCAGCGAGCCCGCCACCGTCGCCAGCTCGGCGGCTCGGACCGGTCCGGTGCCCGCCGTTCTGGCGGATCCGGCCGCGTCGGCGTCGCTGACCACGCCGGCGGCGAGCACCTGCTGCGGCAGCGCCGAGGCGGCCCGGAGCGCGGGTGCGTGCTGCGACCCGGTGGCGAAGACCGAGGCCATGGCCGCCGGTGCCGGGTGCTGCGGATGACCGCGGTGCCCCTCGGCACGGCGAGACCGGCGGGCGTCGACGAGCCGGCGGCAAGGCTGGTCGCCACCGTGCGGCGGCTGGCGGGCCCGGACTTCACCGGCCGCCGGGTCGGCACGCCGGGCGGCCGGGCGGCGCGCGGGTGGCTCGGCGCCGAACTGGCCCGACTCGGCGCGACCGTGACGACCGAGGACTTCGCCGCCGAGCTGCGGGAGCTTTCGGCGACTCCGGTGCTGTCCTGGCGGGACGCGGCCGGTGCCGAACACCGGCTCGTGCACCGGCGGGACTTCGCCGAACACCTGGTCTCGGCCGAGCTGCCCGCGCCGCGCCAGGGCCGGCTGGCCGCGGCCGGTGACGGGGACTGGCGGGGTCGGTGGGTGCTGGTGCCGTCGCTGTCCGCCGAGCTACGGCGCGGGCGGAGGCCGACGGCGCCGCCGGCCTGCTGGTATCGCGCGGGGTCGATGCCGCCGGCTGGATGCCGAAGATGCTGGTCGGCCGGCCGGAGGTGGCGGTGCCGGTGCTGTCGGTCCGGGCCGATCTCCATGCCGCGATGCTGGTCGGCGCCGGGGAGGTCACGGCTTCCGTGCCGCTCCGCATGGTCCGGGTGACCGGTACCAACGTCCACGGTTCGTTGGGGTCCGATCTGGATGGTGCGGCGTCGGTGCTGCTGGTCGCGCACTACGACGGCGTGGGCGACGATCCGGGCCAGCGGTTCCCGGCCGCCGCCGACAACGCCTCCGGCTGCGCGGTGATCCTCGAAGCCGCCGGCCAGCTGGCCGGTGCGCTGCCGCCCGGCGCGGGGATGGCGGTCGCGTTCCTGGACGCCGAGGAGGCCGGGGCGCTCGGCTCCGCCCACCACGCCGCGCACGTCCGGCCCGGCACGGCCGTGATCAACGTGGACGGTGCCGGCCGGCTCGAGGGCGCGGCGGCGATCGAGGCCGGCGGTCCGGCCGAGCGGCTGCTGGCGGCGGTGGACCAGGCCGGCCGGCACACCGGCGTGCCGCTGCGGGCCGCACCGATGCCCTCGGACAACCGTCGCTACGCCGCCGCCGGCCTGCCCGCGATCGGGGTCGGGATGGGCATCCCCGGCTACCAGACCCCGGCCGAGACCGTGGACCGGGTGGAGCCCGCGACCCTGCTCGCGGCGACCCGGCTCGTCACCACCACCGTTCAGCTCCTCCTCACCACAACCCCGAAGGAGTTCCACCCATGACTGTCCCTGACGGCCTGCCGGTCGCGGTGATCGGCGCCGGCCCGGTCGGCCTCGCCGCCGCCGCGCACCTCACCGAACGTGGCATCGACTTCGTCGTGCTGGAGGCCGGCGACACGGTCGCCGCGTCGGTCGCCCAGTGGGGCCACGTCCGGTTGTTCAGCCCCTGGCGCTACAACCTCGACCCGGCCGCGCGCCGGCTCCTGGCCGGAACGCGGTGGCGCCGAGCCGAACCTCGATCATCTCCCGACCGGCGCCGAGCTCATCGAGCACTACCTCGCACCGCTCGCCGCCCACCCGGCCATCGCCCCGGCGATCCGCTACGGCACTCGCGTCGAGGGGGATCACCCGGGCCGGCCATGACCGGGTGCGGTCCGCCGGCCGGGAGCGGGCGCCGTTCCTGCTGCGGCTGAGCACCGGCGAGGACCTGATCGCGCGGGCGGTCATCGACGCCTCCGGCACTTGGACCACGCCGAACGTCCTCGGCGGCAGCGGCCTCCCCGCCCGCGGCGAGACCGAGGCGGCCGCTTACCTGGACCACGCGCTGCCCGATGTGCTGGGCGCCGACCGGGTCCGCTTCGCCGGCAAGCACACGCTGGTGGCCGGCGCCGGCCACTCCGCCGCCAACACGCTGCTCGCGCTGGCGCAGCTCGCCGAGGCGGAGCCCGGAACGCGAGATCACCTGGGCACTGCGCGGCACCGCCCCGGCGCGGACGTACGGCGGCGGGGCTGCCGACGCGTTGCCGGCCCGCGGTGCGCTCGGCAGCCGCCTCCGCGCGCTGGTGGACGCCGGCCAGATCGCGTTGCGCACCGGCTTCTCCACCCAGCGGCTCATCCCGGACGGCGACCGGGTCACCGTCGTGAGCCGGGACCCGGCCGGCCACGAGCAGAAGGTCACCGTCGACCGGATCGTGGCCGCCACCGGGTACCGCCCGGACCACGGCATCGCGGCGGAGCTGCGGCTGGACCTCGACCCGATCCTGGGCGCCACCCGTGCCCTCGCGCCGCTGATCGACCCGAACCAGCACTCCTGCGGCACCGTGCCGCCGCACGGCGTCGACGAGCTCGCCCACCCCGAGCCCGGCTACTACGCGATCGGGGTCAAGAGCTACGGCCGCGCGCCCACGTTCCTGCTGGCCACCGGCTACGAGCAGGCCCGCTCGGTCGTCGCGGCGTTGGCGGGCGACTGGGCCGCCGCCCGTGACGTCCGGCTCGAACTCCCGGAGACCGGCGTCTGCTCCACGAACCTGGCCGCCGAGCCGGCGGCGAACACGGAGCCGACCGGCGGCGGCGGGCTGGCAGCGCCGCGGCGACGGCGGGTGCGGCAGCGCGGCGCCATCGGCCGAGGCGGCCGTGGCCTGGCGACCGGCGTCGCCGGCGGGCTGCTCGCGGTGCCGTTGGTCGACGTCACGCCGACGGCCGGCGGTTGCTGCAGTTGAGCAGGTGACCGGTACGTCCGCGCAGGTCACCGCCCCGATCCGGGACGGCGACCGCGCCGCGCGCCGGGCCGGCCGGCGGACGGTCGCCGCGCTCGCCGTCACCCAGACCGTCGGGTACGGCGTCCTGTACTACGCGTTCGCCGTGTTCCTCACGCCCGGTCGCGGTCGAGCTGGGCACCAGCGCGACCGTCGTCACGGGCGCCGCGACCTGCCGTCCTGCTCGCCGCGGTCGCCGCCGTACCGGCCGGCCGGTGGCTCGACCGTCACGGCGGCCGCGGCCTGATGACCGCCGGATCGGTTCTCGGCACGATCGGCGTCCTCGGCTGGTCCCAGGTCCGCACCGTCGGCCAGCTCTACGCGGTGTTCGCGCTGATCGGCGCTGGCCTCGGCGATGGTGCTGTACGAACCGGCGTTCGCCGTGATCGTCGGCCACTTCGACGCCCGGCGCCGGCCCAACGCCCTGCTCGCGCTCACCATCGTGGCCGGATTCGCCAGCACCATCTTCCTCCCGCTCGCGGGTGCGCTCCAGAGCGCGCTCGGGTGGCGCCCCGCGGTCCTCGTGCTGGCCGGCGATCTTCGGCCTCACCACGATCCCGCTGCACGCGTTCGCGCTCGCCCGCACCGCACCCCGCGCCGCCGGTCACCGGATCGAGCGCCGGACCGGGTCGTCCGCCAAGCGCTGCGGGAACGGGCGTTCTGGCTCCTCGTCGCCGCGTTCGTCGCCCAGGGCGCGGCGGTGTCGATCATCGCGGTGCACCTCGTCGCCTACCTCGTGACGCTCGGCCATCCGCCGTCGTTCGCGGCGTCCGTCGCCGGCCTGCTCGGCGTCCTGTCCGTCACCGGCCGGCTGGTCACCACCGGCCTGCGGCGCCGCTACCGCACGACCACGGTCACCGCGGCGGTGTTCGTGCTCCAGGGCGCCGCCGCGGCCGCGCTGCCGCTGGTCGGGCGCGGAGCGGTCGGGGCGGTGGTCTGCGTGGTCGCTGTTCGGACTGGGCTTCGGGGTGGGCACGCTCAGCCGCCCCGCACTGCTCGCCGAGCGCTACGGCACCAGCGCCTACGCCAGCCTCGCCGGCACGCTCGCGCTGCCCGCCACGCTCGCCAAGGCCGGCGCCCCGCTCGCCGCGGCCGCGGCGGTCACCGCCACCGGCGGCTACACCCCGGTGCTGGTGGCCGTCACCGTCGCCTGCTGCGTCGCCGCCCTCGCGCTGGCCCTGATCCGGCGCGGTCGTTAGCCGAGTGTTCACCTCGCGGACAGACCGTGCTGCTGGACGACCGATCGCCCCGGGTGCTTATATCCACCTGTGTTGATATCAGCCGAACCTGATGTGATCCGCCTGCTGGCCGATCCGTTGCGCGCGCGGATCGTCGAGCTGCTGGCCGACGGACCCGGCCTGCACCTGTCACCTCGTGGACGACACGGGCGCCAAGCAGCCGACGGTCTCCCACCACCTGCGCGCGCTGCGGGAGGCCGGCGTGGTGGTCGCCGAGCCGCGGGGCCGGTTCACCTACTACCGGCTGCTGCCGGAGGCGTTCGAGGATGCCGCGGCCCAGCTCGCCGACCTGGCCGCCCGGGCGAGGGCGAACGCCGCCACGGCCCGGGAATGCCCGTGACCGGCGTATCGCTGGTCCGCCGGGCCGCCGCGGAGTTCACCGGGACCGGCGCTTCTGGTCGCCGTGGTCGTCGGGTCCGGCATCGCCGCCGCCAAGCTCTCCCCGGACGACGTCGGCCTGCAGCTGCTGGAGAACGCGCTGGCGACCGCGCTGGGGCTGGGGACGCTGATCCTGATGTTCGGCCCGGTCTCCGGCGCGCACTTCAACCCGGTCGTCACGCTCGCGGACTGGTGGCTCGGCCGGCGCGCCGGTGCCGGAATCGGGCTGCCGGAGGTGTCCGCCTACCTGCTCGCGCAGACGACCGGGGCGATCGCCGGCGCCGTCCTCGCCAACGCGATGTACGGGCTGCCGCCGGTCACGCTGGTCCGGCACGGAGCGCTCCGCCGGGCACCTGTGGCTGGCCGAGCTGGTGGCCACGTCCGGGCTGCTCCTGCTCGTCTTCGCGCTGGCGCGCACCGGTCGGACCGCGGTGGCGCCGGCCGCGATCGGCGCGTACATCGGCGCCGCGTACTGGTTCACCTCCTCGACCAGCTTCGCCAATCCCGCCGTCACGGTCGGGCGGGCGTTCACCGACACGTTCGCCGGCATCGCCCCGGCCTCCGTGCCCGGCTATGTGGCCGCCCAGTTCGCCGGCCTGCTGGTCGGGGTGGCGGCGATCGCCCTGTTCTACCCGGGCGCCGGCCGCGGCGCCGACGAGGTCGTCGTCCCGCGCGAACTCGGCGAGAGCACCGCCGCGCCCGCCGGCCGGCCCTGACCCAGAACCGAACGAGAGGCGAATGACCGTGTCCAAGCCCAGCGTGCTGTTCGTGTGCGTGCACAACGCCGGCCGATCTCAGATGGCGGCCGGCTGGCTGCGGCACCTCGCTGGTGACCGGGTCGAGGTGCGGTCCGCCGGATCGGCGCCGGCCGAGCAGCATCAATCCGGCCGCGGTCGCGGCGATGGCCGAGGTCGGCATCGACATCGCCGCGAACAGGCCGACGATCCTGGACCACGCCACCGCCGAAGCCTCCGACGTGATCGTCACGATGGGCTGCGGCGACGTGTGCCCGGTCTTCCCCGGCAAGCGCTACGAGGACTGGAAGCTCGACGACCCCGCCGGTCAGGGCGTGGACGCCGTCCGGCCGATCCGTGACGACATCCGCGCCCGGGTCGAGACGCTCCTGATCGAACTCGGCGTCCCCAGCTGACGCTCGGCGAGCCAGCGGGGGCCGCCGCCGCGCTCCCGGCGGCGGCCACCCGCTGTGCGCTCAGGCGAGCTCGAACACCCAGGCGTGCTTGCCGGCGGCGCGGGCGGCCTCCGGCACGTCGATCACCAGCTTGCCGTCCTGCTGCTGCCACTTCAGGGCCGGCCCCGGTAGCCGAGCAGCCGCACCTTGTCACCCGCCCGGACCGGCACCGGCGCGTCCACCACGAGCTGGTCGCCGGGCTGTGCCAGCGACGTGATGTAGAAGGCCTCGTCCTGCTTGACCGAGAAGCGCAGCTTGCCCTGCGCGGCCATCCGGGACCAGTACGTGGTGCCGTAGATCGACTCGCCGTTGACCTTGAGCCAGGCACCGGTCTCGCGCAGCCGGGTCTGCATGATCTCCGGGATCGAGCCGTCCGCCCGCGGGCCGATGTCCAGCAGGAAGTTGCCGTTCTTGCTGTTGGTGTCGACGAGCGTGTCCACGACCTCGTCCGCGGTCATGTACATGCTGTCCGGGGTGGCCTTGTTGTAGCCGTAGGACCGCGGGTCCAGCCCGCGGCTGGCCTCCCACTTCTTCACCACGGTGTCCGGGTACGTCGCGTACTCCGGCGTGGTGAAGTCGTGCGTGGAGATGCCGCACCGGTCGTCGACCGTCACGTCCTTGGGCTGCGCGCGGTTCTTGGCCCGGTTGAAGTAGTCGGCGAACACCGTGCGGCTGTCGTTCGACACCGCCGATGTCGCACCAGATCACGTCCGGGTCGTACTGGTGGACGATCTCGCGCAGCTGCGGCGCCTGGTAGTCCCGCACGTAGTCCCGGCCGGCCTGGTAGCCGGTGTACGGCTCGGCCGCGCCGGTGTACGGATTGCGCGGGCCGTGGCCCGTCCACGGGTTGTCGGGGTTGTACCACTCCGGCATCGAGAAGTAGAGGCCGTTGCGCAGCTGGGGGGTGTACTTGCGGGACGCGTCGAACAGCTCCTTGACCAGGTCCCGCTTCGGCCCGAGGTCGACCGAGTCGCGGCCGGAGACCGC
Organism: uncultured Actinomycetota bacterium; assembly: GCA_963746095.1. GTDB lineage: Bacteria > Actinomycetota > Actinomycetes > Mycobacteriales > Cryptosporangiaceae > CAVVAL01. The sequence continues at coordinate 158,944 of CAVVAL010000027.1, forward strand.
GGAGTCGTACAGCGCGAATCCCTCGTGGTGCTTGGCGGTGAGCACGTAGTACTTCGCGCCCGCTTCCTCGAACAGCGTCACCCAGCTCTTCGGGTCGAAGCTGCGCCGCGGTGAACTCCTTGATGAAGTCGTCGTAGCTGAAATCCTTGCCGTAGGTCTTGTCGTGGTAGGCGTGCACGGCGTTGTCCTTGCTCCTCCATCCAGCGCCAGTACCACTCCGCGTACTGCTCGCCCGGCGGCGACCAGGCGGGCACGGAGTAGAGGCCCCAGTGGATGAAGATGCCGAACTTGGCGTCGTCGAACCAGTACGGCGACTCGTGCCGGCCGAGCGACGCGTCGGTCGCGGCGTAGTCCGCGACGCCGAGCGTGAACCGGACCGGCTGCTCGACCCGCAGCCGCCGGCCCTGCGCGATCACCGTGCCGTTCACGACGGTGTCCACGGGCGCGCCCGAGCGGGCGATGCCGATCCGGACCCTGGCCTGCTCGCCCGGGCGCGAGCCGCCGGATCTTGGCCGGCTGGACGGTCCGCGCGCCGAAGACGTCCACCCGGACGGCCAACTCGTCTGCCTCGGTGATCCACTCGTCGCCGAGGTTCGTCACGGTGGCCTCGACGGCCTGCCCGCCCTTGGCTCCGGTCAGCAGCTTGGTGGTCGAGCGGGAACCGCGGAGCGCGAGCGCCTTGCCGGTGGCGGCGGGCTGGGCGGACAGGGCGAACACGTGCAGGCTGCTCTGGTCGGGCCGCGGCGCCTTGGTCACCGGCAGGGTGATGCCGACGGCGACCCGCTGCGCGTCCATCCAGACCTGCGCGGTGGAGAGGGAGACCGGGTGCTGGTCGGTGGTGTTGTCGGGGCCGTACCGGTACGGGGCGACGATCGCGCCCGACCCGCCGTACCAGTCCGGGCCGCCCAACGTGGCGGACGTGGTGCCGCCGTCCGCGTAGTGCACGGTCGCCTTGCCCGAGGCCATGCCGTAGCTGCTGGCCACCAGGAACTGGGCCGAGTGGTAGCGCCCGCTCGGGATGGTCAGCCGCTGGCCCAGCGCGATGACGTTGTTCTTGGCGGCCGCCGCGGCCGATCCGAGCACGAACGGCACGCCGTCCACCTGGACCCGGCCGCTGGGCAGTGCCTCGGCGGGGAAGGTGTAACCCGAGCCGTCGTAGTCGCCGCCCCGCGCGGAGGCGGTGTCGATGCCGTCGTTGTCGAAGTAGCTCTCCAGCGCGACGGTCACCGGCTCGGGAACCCGCGGTGAAGCGGAGCGCCGAGGTGACTCCGCCAGCGCGGGTGGCGCCAGTCCGGCGAGGAGCAGACCCGCGGCCACCCCCACGCTCGTCGTGCGTAACGCTCTCCTGCGCATTGGCTCCTCCATTGGTCCCGCTGCGAGGCCACTGACATCCGATGTCTCGGCCGCACAAATCCGCCCGGAGTGGGCTCATTAGGACGGATACGGCCATAGCCATCGGATGATGGCATGCTGGAGGCCAGCCCGCTCGGCGTCAAGGCTCGGCGCGGGGTCGCTCTAGAAAACGCCTGAGAAGGGTGGTTTTCCGCCTGACGAGAAGGGTCGCGGGATCACCTCGCTCCAGCCGGTCGGCCTCGACGTGCCCGCGCCGGCGAGTCGGCGGTCCGCGACATCGGGCGGATCGACTTTGTTCGACTGTGCCAGCAGCTACTACACGACCGGTGCCGTCGCGGGACGCGTCCCGTCGCCGCTTCCGAAACCTCAGGACGGCCCGGGGCCGCGTCCACGCTGTGTCATGGGAGCGGTTCCATACCCGGGATTTCACGGCTATTGTCGGCCGAACGTCGCATCCCAGCGCCACGGCGATCACGGGGAGGTATGGAGCGTGCCCGGCCGACACTGTGAGAAGAGGCTGCGCCTGATCGCCCGGTGGCGGCGCCCGCAACAGCGGCGAGTCGACCGTGGCCAGTCGTTCACGGCGTGGACCGTGCTCGGGATGGGCGTGCTGATCCTGGCGCTCTCCATCAGCTACCAGACGACGTCGTGGTCCTGGGCCGAGTCGCGCACGGACTTACCGAGCGGGACGGACGGAGCGATCCAGGCGGCCGGCCCGGACGTCGTGCTGGAGGTCGGCCCGGAGCGCGCGCTGACGCCCCCGACCGCCACTCCCTCGCCCGCCGCGGCTCGACCGGCTCCCGCCGATGCCACCGCCGCTGCCCGGCGCGCACGCGCGGCGTCGACCGCGTCGCGGCGGCAGGCCCAGGCGTCGCCGCGGCCGGTACCCCGGCCGTCGAACGGCGGCCGCGCGGCGGCCCGGCCGCTGGGTGCCCGCTGCGTCGTGACGTTCACCCGGTCGGCGTCCTGGGACCAGGGCCACGTCGCGAACATCGTGCTGCGCAACGCGGGTGACCGCCCGGTGCGCGGTTGGATGCTCAGCTGGCGGTTCGGCGGTGACCAGCGCGTCAGCAACCTGTGGAACGGCCAGCTCCGGCAGCAGGGCCGCCAGGTCCAGGTCCGGGACGCCGGCTGGAACAGCGAGATCGCGCCCGGCGCCTCCGTGCAACTCGGCTTCGAGGCGGGCGCCGCGCCGCCGAGCGCCGATCCGACGACCTTCGCGCTGAACGCGGCGCGCTGCGACTAGTCCGGCAGGAAACCGCGACGCCAACCGCGGGCACGAGCACCGACCACACGTCACCACGAGCCAGCGGAGTGCCAGATGGAGATCGAACGGCGTCGATTCTTAGCCCTCGGTGCGGCCGGGGCCGCCGGGCTGGCCACCACCCTGGTCACCGGTGACCTGGCCGCGGCCGCACCGGCGGGGCGCGGCGGCAACGGCACGGAGGTGTTGCTGCTGACGGGTGCGGACAAGGACCATCCGGTCGACTGGGACTTCCTCGTGACCCACGGGCGCAACGCCAACGTGTGGTCGACGATCCCGACCCCGTCGCACTGGGATTTCCACGGCTTCGGCACGTACACGACCGGCTGGACGCATCCTCCCGCAGGAGCAGGGGCTCTACCGGCACTCGTTCGCCGTGCCGACGGAGTGGGCCGGCCGGCGGACCTACCTCGTCTTCGAAGGCTCGATGACCGACACCACGGTCCTGGTGAACGGCCGGTCGGCGGGTCCGACGCACCAGGGCGGCTTCTACCGCTTCCGCTACGACGTCACGGAGCTGCTCGCGCTACGGCACGACGAACCGCATCGAGGTGACCGTGCTGCGCGACTCCACCGACGAGTCGGTGAACCGGGCCGAGCGGCAGGGCGACTACTGGAACTTCGGCGGCATCTACCGGCCCGTCTACCTGCAGTCCCTGCCCGTCGAGCACCTCGACCGGCTGGCGGTGGACGCCGAGGCGGACGGCGCGTTGACGCTCGACGCCTACCTCGGCGGCGTGCGTCACCGCCGACCGAGTGGTGGCACAGGTGCGGGGTCTGCACGGCGAGCCGGTCGGACCGGCGTTCGCCGCGCCGATCCCCGCCGGCGCGCAGAGCGTCCGGTTGGGCACCACGGTCCCGGCGCGTGCGGCCGTGGACCGCGGAGACCCCGCACCTGTACCGGGTGGACGTGCGCCTGCTTCGCCGGCGGCCGGGAGTTGCACCGGAGCGAGACCCGGTTCGGCTTCCGGACCGTGGAGGTGCGCGCGCGGCGACGGCGTCTACGTCAACGGCGAGCGGATCGTGTTCAAGGGCGCCAACCGGCACGCCATCTGGCCGGACTCCGGTCGGGCTGTCACCGTCGGCGGAGAGCCGCCAGGACATCGTGCTGATGAAGCAGATGAACATGAACGCGGTCCGGATGTCGCACTACCCGCCGGACGTCGCACTTCCTGGATCTCTGCGACGAGCTGGGCCTGTACGTCATCGACGAGCTGGCCGGCTGGCAGAAGAGCTACTCCGAGGCGGCCGCGACGCCGCTGGTGAAGTCGATGGTGACCCGCGACGTGAACCACCCGTCGGTCATCTTCTGGGCGAACGGCAACGAGGGCGGCTGGCAGACCGCCGTGGACGACGACTACGCGCTCTACGACCCGCAGCGACGCCCGGTGATCCACCCGTGGGCGACGTTCAGCGACATCAACACCGACCACTACGAGACGTACGAGCAGCACGCGCTCGATCCTCGCCGGCTCCACCATCTTCATGCAGCACCGAGATGCTGCACGCCCTGTACGACGGGGGCGGCGGCGCCGGACTCAGCGACTACTGGGACCTGATGGGCACCGCGCCGCTCTCGGCGGGCGGCTTCATCTGGGCGCTGGTCGACGAGGGCATCGTCCGCGACGACAAGGGCGGCGTCATCGACGTCAACTCGAACAACTACCCCGACGGCATCCTCGGCCCGTACCGGGAGAAGGAAGGCCAGCTTCTTCACCATCAAGGACGTCTGGTCGCCGATCCAGCTCGCGGATCGCCAATACTTCGAACGCACGTTCCCGGCGGGCTTCGACGGCACCGTCGGCGTCGTCAACCGGTACGACTTCACCGAACACCCGGGCAGTGCCGCTTCTCCTGGCAGCTCGTCAACTACTCCGGACCGAAGAACGCCCGTACCGGCCACCAGATCGCGGCTCGGGCCGACATCGCCAGCCCCGACATCGCGCCGGGCGCCAGCGGCACCCTGCGGCTGAAGCTGCCCGCCGTCCTGGCGGCGGAGCGACGCGCTCGTCCTGATCGCGAAGGACCGCGCCGGCGCGGTGATCAACCAGTGGACGTTCACCATCGCCAAGGCGGCCGACCACGCCAGCCGGATCGTCCGGCCGGCCCGGCGGGCTCCCGCGGTGACCGCGACCGAGGACGCCGACGCGGTCACGCTGACGCGCCGCCGGCACGCGCGTGACGATCGATCGGCACACGGGCCGGCTGGCCGGCGTGCGCGTGGCCGGGGGAGCGGTGTCGCTGACCAACGGACCGGCGCCGGCGGTCGGCGCCGCCACGCTGACCGGCCTCAGCTGCGGCGCCGGACGGGCGCGGCGTACGCCGTGAACGCCGAGTACACCGGCGGCCTGAGCGGCGTGCGCTGGTGCCTGCATCCCAACGGCTGGCTGCAGCTGGACTACCGGTACCAGCTCACCGGCAGCCACGACTACTTCGGCGTGAACTTCGACTACCCGGAAGTCGAAGGTCACCGGGATGACGTGGCTCGGCCATGGCCCCTACCGGGTGTGGAAGAACCGGACCCGGGGGTTCCCCACCGACGTCTGGTCCAAGGAGCACAACGACACCCCGACCGGCGCCGGCCCGTGGCAGTACCCGGAGTTCAAGGGCTACCACGCCGAGACCTACTGGGCCACGCTCCGGACGACCGAAGGGACCGATCACCGTGGTGGCCCAGGACGAGGACCTGTTCCTGCGGCTGTTCACGCCGCGCTGGGGGCCGGATCCGCGCAGCGCCACGGCGCCGTTCCCGGCCGGCGACATCTCGTTCCTGGACGCGATCCCGGCGATCGGCACCAAGTTCGATCAGGCGGCGAACCTCGGCCCGGAGAGCCAGCGCAGCGTGGCCACCGGTGAGTACCGGCGGACGTTGTACTTCCGGTTCGGCGGCTAGGCGAGCGGCGGGCGGCGAGCCGCGACGGCCGGGCGTCGCGGCGACCGGTGTCGTGACGGTCCGGCGTCGAGCCGTGCCGATTACGTCGTTCGGCGGAGATCGAGTAGGTGATGTTCACCCTCGTGGATGGTGTGCTGGCCCAGCCACGACAGGGTTCGAACCTGCGGCGCTGGCCAGGGATAGACGCCGGTACGTGCCAGTTCCGTGCGGCCCAACGTGCTGAAGGCGACGGCCAGGTCCGCCGCGGCGCCGGCCAGCTCTGCGAGCACGACGGCCGGGTCCTGCGCGTTGTAGGCGTCCGCGACGACCCGTTCGTCACGGCCCATCGGGGTGAACTCCGGTTCATCGACTTCCAGGGCCAGCGCCAGCCGCTCGCCCTGGACGCGGAAGACGTCGCGGACGTGGCAGGCGTACTCCAGTGGCGACCACACCTGCTCGGCCGGTCGGCGGCGCGGCTGCCGTATGGCGCCGAGCGCGGCGGCGTACCGCCCGCCGAATTCGCGCAGCCGCCCGGGCAGCGCATCGTCCGCGACACTGGCATAGCGGAAGCCGCACTCGTCGCAACGGTCCACGCCGCAAGCGTACGGGGCCGCCGACGGGACGCCAGCCGATCGCCGCTTGACGTGCACGGCGCGGCGGTTCCGACTCGGCTGACCGCGGCGCCATTCGGGGTTGCGGTCCATTCGCGCCCTGGGAGGGCGCGAATGGACCGCAACCGGCGGGGCACGCTCGGCGACCGTCCCTGCTGGCGCGGTGGTTACCGGTACTGGAAGCTGTGCCGGCCCGCGTGCTGGGCCGGCAAGGCGCAGGAGGTCCAGCCCAGCTGGTCGTGGCGCAGACCGTTGTCAGCCGGGCAGCCGTCGAGCCGCAGCAGATCCGGCTCGGTCCACCGGGCCCACGAGTCGTCGCCGTGCGTCCGGCGGCATCTCGCCGCGTGCTGGCCGTCGTGACCAGCTTCCAGTTCGCACCACAGCATCGGCTCGACCTCGCGGACCTGGTGCGGCATGGCGTCCCGCCTGGGCACTGCCTTGGGGGCGGAGCCGGGCTGGAAGTCGTTGTCCGGGGCGAGGCGGAGTTCGGCGAGGCTCTCCGCGTCGACCCGGATGCCGGCGGGGCATCCGGAGAGCCGGTGCGGCGGCTGCCCGGACGGGCGCTCGCGAGCCGCGTGCGCGACCCGGAAGCTCGCGATGGAGATCCGGCTCGGGCCCGAGGAAGCAAGGTGAGGACTCATTGCGCCGTCCCCTGTCGTCAGTTCGGACCGTATATGGGAGCGCTCCCAGATTCAGTCAGAGCGGCGAGCTTGTCAAGGGCGGCGGCGCATCCGGGGTCGCCGCGCCGCCGCTATGCGACTGCGGCCCGCTGCGTACAAGGCGGCGCGGCGGGGTAGGGACCGGAAGCAACCCCAGAACCCCGACCGAGGAGTGCCTGTGACGGAGCCCCGCGACGACGGTGCTGACCCAGAAAGACGGTGTGACCCAGAAGGACGGTGTGACCCAGAACCCGGAGAAGGACCCCGAGGACTGGGTGACCGGAGACGAGCCGATGACGGGACCGCAGCAGTCGTACCTGAACACGCTCGCGCAGGAGGCCGGCCAGATCGTGCCGGACGGACTGACCAAGGCCGAGGCGTCGAAGCTGATCGACGAACTCCAGGAACGCACCAACCGCGGCGTGAACACGTCGACGGCGGAGTAGGCCGACGGTTGGCGCCGCGTGCGTGCTGGGCAAGGGTTGAGCATGATCACCACGGGCCTGGCCGCGCTGGACCTCGTCCGGCATGCCGAGAGCGAGGGCAACGTCGCGGACCTGCGCGCGCAGCCGATCCGGCGCCGAGGTGCTGGAACTGCGGGCCCGCGACGCGGACGTCGAGCTCTCGCCGGCCGGCCTGCGGCAAGCCCGCGCGCTCGGCGCCTGGCTCGCCGACCGGCCGGCGGGGGAGCGGCCCGAGTACGTGCTCAGCTCGCCGTACCGGCGGGCGGTCGCTACCGCGCAGGCCGCCGTCGAGGGCGCCGGACTCGAGCTGGAGATCCGGCTCGACGAGCGGCTCCGCGAGCGCGAACTCGGAGTCTTCGACGGCCTCACCGGGACCGGGGTGCGGGCCAGGTACCCGGAGGAGGTTCGTCGCCGGAGCTGGCTCGGGAAGTTCTACCACCGCCCGCCCGGCGGCGAGAGCTGGTGCGACGTCGTGTTGCGGCTGCGCAGCCTGCTCGCTGACCTCGCCGCTGAGGCCGACGGGCGCCGGGTGCTCGCGGTCAGCCACCAGGCCGTGATCATGAACGCCCGGTACGTGTTGGAGCGGCTCACCGAGGCCGAGGTGCTGGAGCTCGACGCCGGCCCGCCGATCGCGAACTGCGCGCTCACCCGCTATGTCCGCGACGCGACCGGCACGCTGCGCCTGGAGGTCTTCAACGACGTCCGCACGGTCGCCTCCCTGGGCGCCCCGGTCACCGAGGAACCGCCTCGGGAGGAGGTCGAGATCGATGCGCACTGACGCCGTGAGTCGTGACGCCGGCGGTGCTGCGGGACTGGCCGCTGCCCCCACCCGCCGGGGACAAGGAGAGCCGGGGCCGGGTCGTGGTGGTGGGCGGCAGCGACCAGACCCCCGGCGCGGTCCTGCTCGCCGCCGAGGCCGCACTGCGCGCCGGCGCGGGGAAACTGCAGGTCGCGACCGGTGGAGTCGGTGGCCAGGCTGGTCGCCGTGGCGTTGCCGGAGGCGCTCGTGCTGCCGCTCCCGGAGACCGGCGGCGACATCGCACCGAGCGCGGCCGACCTCGTCCTCGAGCTGGCCGGCGACGCGGCGGCGGTGCTGATCGGGCCGGGCGCGCGGAACATCGACCAGTGCCGCACGCTGCTCGACTCGGTGCTCCCGGAGCTCGCCGTGCCGCTCGTCCTCGACGCGGCCGGAATCGCCTACGTGGACGGTGAGCTGACCGGCCTGCGGCACCTCGGCGGTCGAGCGGTGCTGACGCCGAACCGCAAGGAGCTGGCGTTGGCGCTGGACGTGGACAACAAGGAGGTGGAAGCCGACCCGGCCGGCATGACCCTGCGGTTGGCGCAGGCCACCCAGACCACGGTCGTCTGCGGTGGCGCCGAGTCCTGGATCGCCAGCCCCGACGGGCGCCTCTGGTGCGACCAGACCGGCGGCTACGGGCTCGCGGTCTCCGGCTCGGGCGACGTCTTCGCCGGGATCGTCGCGGGCCTCACCGCGCGCGGTGCCGGGCCGGAGCAGGCCGCCGTCTGGGCGAGCCAGCTGCACGGCCGGGCCGGCGACCGGTTGGCCGCCGCGGTCGGCCGGGTCGGCTACCTGGCCCGGGAGATTCCTGCCGAGGTACCGCGCGCGCTCGCCGAGATCGAAATCTGAGGCCACAGCAGCCCGCCGCCACACCCCCACCGCTGGCGACCGCCGTGGTGCCGTCCGGCATCCTTGGCTCAGCGACGAGCCCACTCCGGCGGCTCGGGGGCCGCACCAGGAGAAACGCCTTGAGCACCAAACCCGCCTTCGCGGTTCCGTCGTCCGTCGACAGCCCGATCCAGGCCAAGCCGCCCACCAGCAGGCTGGCCGGTTGGTTGCTGGAGCACCGGGTCCAGCCGGTCGGACCGGAGAGCGACGAGGCGCACGCGACGCCGCAGCCGTGGTGGAAGGTGATGTGCCTGACCGGCGTCGACTACTTCTCGACCCTGTCCTACCTGCCCGCCATCGCCGCGCTCGCCGCGGGCGCGCTGTCCCCGCTGGCCACACTGCTGATCGTCGCCCTGACGCTGCTCGGGATGCTGCCGATGTACCTGCGGGTCGCCAAGGAGAGCCCGCACGGGCAGGGCTCGGTGGCGATGCTGGAGAACCTGCTGCCGTTCTGGCGCGGCAAGCTGTTCGTGCTGGTGCTGCTCGGGTTCGTGGCCACGTCGTGGCTCATCACGATCACGCTCTCCTCGGCGGACGCCACCGTGCACATGCTGGAGAACCCGTACCTGCCGGGCTTCCTGGACGGCCAGGCCGTCGCGATCACCGTGGTGCTGCTGCTGGTCCTCGGCGGCGTGTTCCTGCTCGGGATTCAGCGAGGCGGTCAGCGTCGCGATCCCGCTCGTGGGCGTCTTCCTGCTGCTCAACGCGGTGATCGTGGTCGTCGGGGTCTACGAGGTGATCACCACCGCCGGCGCGTTCTCGGCCTGGACCGACGCGCTCACCGCCGACGGCGGCGGATTCGGCGGCGTCGTCGGGCCGGCCATCCTCGCGTTCCCGCTGCTCGTGCTCGGTCTGTCCGGGTTCGAGACCGGCGTCAGCATGATGCCGCTGGTGGCCGCCGACGGTGCGGACGCCGAGGCGCGGCTGCGGGACCGGATCCGCAACACCCGCAAGCTGCTCACCGTGGCGGCGCTCATCATGTCCGTCTACCTGCTGGCCACCAGCTTCATCACGACGGTGCTGATCCCCGAGGCGGAGTTCAAGGAGGGCGGCGAGGCCAACGGGCGTGCGCTCGCGTACCTCGCCCACGAGCACCTCGGCGAGGTGTTCGGCACGGTCTACGACGTCAGCAGCATCCTGATCCTGTGGTTCGCCGGCGCGTCCGCGATGGCCGGCCTGATCAACATCGTGCCCCGTTACCTCCCCGCGTACGGGATGGCGCCGGAGTGGGGCCGGGCCGTCCGGCCGGTCGTGCTCGTCTACACGGTCATCAGCGTCGGCATCACGATCGCGTTCGGCGCCGACGTGAACGCCCAGGCCGGCGCGTACGCGACCGGGATCCTCGCGATGATGGTCTCGGGTTCGGTCGCCGTGACCATCTCGGCCGCCCGCAGGCGCCAGCATCGCGCCACGGCCGGGTTCGCGCTGCTGACCCTCGTGCTGCTGTACGCGCTGGTGGAGAACATCATCGAGAAGCCGGACGGGCTGGCGATCTCGGCGGTGTTCATCGCCGGCATCATGGTCGTCTCGCTGATCTCCCGGGTGTCCCGCACGACCGAGCTGCGCGCCGACCGGATCGAGTTCGACGATGCGGCCCGCCGGCTTCATCACCGACTCGATCACGTTCGACGGCAACCTGAACCTGATCGCGAACCAGCGCCAGTCCGGCGATCGGGCCGAGTACGCGGAGAAGGAAGCCGGCCAGCGGGAGCTGAACCCGGTGCCGGGTGCCGCGGACGTGCTGTTCCTGGAGATCGACGTGATCGACCCGTCCGGGTTCAGCGACGTGCTCAGGGTGCGCGGTGTCGAGGTCGGCGGATATCGCATCCTGCGCACGGAGAGTCCCGGCCGTGCCGAATGCGATCGCGACGATCCTGCTGGCGCTGCGGGACGCGACCGGCGTCCGCCCGCACTGCCACTTCGAGTGGGCCGAGGGCAACCCGCTCGGCCACCTGTTCCGGTACCTGCTGTTCGGCCGCGGCGACACCGCCCCCGTGGTCCGGGAGATCGTCCGGTCCCACGAGCCCGATCCGGAGCGGCGCCCTCGGGTCCACGTCGGCTGACGACTCCCACGATCCCGCGCTGGGACGCGCCCGAGGTGGTCGGTCGCGGCGCTGAAATCCTCGACGGGCGTCTCGCCTACGGCGCGGTTCGGCTCCGGTGGCCGGCGGTCTTGGTGGGCTTGGGCTTGGCCAGCACCAGGAGCCCGAGCATGGAGACGGTGGCGCCGATGACCATGAGGGTGGCCATGGGTACGGCGGTGTGCTCGCCGCCGAGCCCGGCGATCGGTGCGATGGTTCCGGCGGCGACCCATTGGACGAAGCCCTGAACGGCTGATCCGGTGCCGGGGTGGTCGGGCACGGCGGCCGACGCGAGGGCGCCGCCGTTGGGGATCATCAGCCCCTGGGCGGTCATCAGGACGAAGAAGCACACGATCGCCACGGTCAGCGGCGTGCCGAGCCACAGGGCGCCGACCAGCATGGCGATGCCTGCGGCCAGCGCGGCGAGCTGCCCGATCAGGATGAGCTTGCGGGTGGAGACGCGTCCGGCGAGTCGGGCGGCGACCAGCGCGGCGACCGTCATTCCGCCGGCGTTGACGGCGAAGTCGACGGAGTACGCGAGGGGACTCAGCCCGTTCATGGTCTGCAGGACGAACGCGGAGGTGGCGACGTACGCGAACAGGGCGCCCATCGCCGCTCCGGCGACCAGCAGGCAGCCGACGTACTCGCGGTTGCCGAGGACGACCCGGCCGGCGCTGAGGAAGCTCCGCAGACCACCGGCGTGCCGGCGCTCGCGCGGGAGCGATTCGGGCACCGCGACCAGGACCGCCAGGGTCATCACCAGTCCCAGCGCGGCGACCAGCCAGAACGAGACCCGCCAATGGGACAGCTGCAGGATCACGCCACCGAGGAGCGGACCGACGATCGGAGCCACGCCGCCGACACCGGCGACGACGTTCAGTACCCGGACCAGCTGGGCGCCGGTGGCCAGGTCGACGATGATCGCCCGGCCGATCACCATCGCCCAGCCGCCGGCGAAGCCTTGGACGAACCGGGCCACGGTCATCACGGCGATCGACGGCGCGATCGCGCACACGACCGAGGCCAGCGTCATCACCAGGAGTGCCGCGAGCAGCGGGGTCCGGCGGCCGCGTTGATCAGAGACCGGCCCGCCGATCAACTGGCCGAGCGCCATGCCGACGAAGAAGGTCGTCAGCGTCAGCTGGACTTGCGTCGCGGTGGTGGACAGTTCGCCGGCGACCCGTGGGAACGCCGGGACGTACATGTCGGTGGCCAGCGGCGCGATCGCGGTCACGAACACCACCGTCGCGACCAGCCCAGCGGTCAGCCGGGCCTGGCGGCGTTCCTTCGGCGGGCGCGGGGTCGACCAGCCGACGTCCGGGGGGAGCAGAGCCTGTCGCATCGAGTCTCTTCGGGGAGGAGGAGGTGTCAGGACTGGAGCAGAACCTTGACGGAGCCGTCCATGCGCGCGATGCGCTCGGCGGCGTCATCGTGCAGGCGGCCCAGGACGACGATGCCGTCGTAGTAGGACTGGTCACCGTAGTAGAGGACGAGATCGTTGCCCGGCGCGTAGTAGCCGACGTCGCCGATGGCGGGCTTCGCGCCGGCCGGCTGACCGTCCAGGGACAGCGGGGAGGGAAGCGGACCCGTCTTCTCCACGGCGCCGTGGTCGGTCAGCTCGAGGGTGAGGGGAAGCTGCGCCGCCAGATCGCGAGCGGTGGCGCTGTCGTCGAGCATGGCCTGGAAGCGCTGATCACCGATCGTGATGTGAATTCTCATCCCGTCCTCCTCGGCACTTCGCGTCTGCTGTGGGCTGGGCCGGCTGGGCTGCTGACCGGCGGAGGGCGATCCGCAGGCGACCAGTGCCAACGCGACAGTCGAGGTCAGTACGGCGGTGGTGGCGTGGCGGACGGCGTTCATGAGTCCTCTCGGGCCGGCGGGTTCGGCTGGATCAGAGGGTGAGCAGGACCTTGGTCGCGGTCCGCTGGTCCATGGCTCGGTAGCCCTCGGCGGCCCGGTCCAGGGGCAGCACGAGGTCGAAGACCTTGCCGGGGTCGATCTTGAGGTCCCAGATGAGCTGGACCAGCTCGGGGAGGTACTGCCGGACCGGGGCGGGGCCGCCGTGGAGGTGGACGCCGGCCATGAACAGCTCGTCACCGGGGATCGCGACGTCGTGCGAGACGCCGACGAACCCGACGTGGCCACCCGGCCTGGTGGAGCGAATGGCCTGCATCATGGCTTCCTGGGTGCCCACGGCCTCGATCACCGAGTGCGCACCGAGTCCGCCGGTGAGTTCCTTGATCCGGGCCACCCCGTCGTCCCCGCGCTCTTCGACGAGGTCGGTGGCGCCGAATTCCTTGGCCAGTGCCTGGCGATCGGCGTGGCGGCTGAAGGCGATGATGCGTTCGGCGCCGAGCTGCTTCGCGGCGAGGATGCCCAGCAGCCCGACGGCGCCGTCGCCGACGACAGTGACCGTCTTGCCCGGGCCGGCCTCGGCGGCGACGGCGGCGAACCAGCCGGTGCCCAGCACATCGGAGGCGGCCATCAGCGACGGAAGCAGCTCGGGCTCGGGCATTCCCGGGGTGGCGACGAGGGTGCCGTCGGCCAGCGGGATGCGGGCCCGCTCGGACTGGGTGCCGATGGTGCCCATCAGGACTCGGTGCACGCAGTAGGCCTGGTATCCGGCCTTGCAGATCTCGCAGGTGTTGTCGGAGGCCCAGAAGGAGCCGACGACGAAGTCACCGACCTTGATGTCGCGGACCTGCGGACCCACCTCCTCGACGACACCGGCGTACTCGTGGCCCATGACCTGGTGGTCCACGGGCTCGGCACCTCGGTAGGGCCACAGGTCCGACCCGCAGATACAGGTCGCCGCCAATCGGATGATCGCGTCGGTCGGTTCGAGGATGGCCGGCTCCGGCCGGTCCTCAACTCGGACGTCACCCGGGGCGTACATGACAACACCACGCATCGGTGGAACATCTCCTCGCATCGACGGGTAGCCGAAGGACCCGGCCAATTCCCAGCCAACCCGCTCCACAGCGGCCGAAGAAGTCCCTGTCGAGACGCGTACTCAGAGAGCACCCCAACCAGCAGGAACACGTCGTACCGTCGTCGCTGTGGACAACCGTGCCGAAGCCAGCGAGTTCCTGATCTCGCGGCGCGCCAAGATCACGCCGCAGCAGGCGGGTCTACCCGACGTCGGGCCCCGCCGCGTACCGGGACTGCGTCGCGGTGAGGTCGCGGCGCTCGCCGGAGTCAGCGTCGAGTACTACGCCAAGCTCGAACGCGGCGCGCTCGGAGGGGTTTCCGCCTCCGTGCTCGACGCGATCGCCCGCGCGCTGCAACTCGACGACGCCGAACGCGGCCACCTGTTCCACCTCGCCCACGCCGCGGACGGCACCAGCGCCGGGATGCGCCCGCGCCGTCGTGCCGGCAAACGGTGGACACCGCGACCCAGCCTGCAGTGGGTGCTCGACAGGTTCACCGCGCCGGCGATCGTCCGCAACGGTCGGATGGATCTGCTCGCCTGCAACCACCTCGGCCGAGCGATGCACGCTTCCGTGTACGACACCGCGGCCGGCGCACAGCCGAACTTCGTCCGGTTCACCTTCCTCGACCTCGACGCCGCGCGCGACTTCTACGCCGACTGGGACCTCGCCGCCGACACCTGCGTCGCCATCTTGCGCACCGAAGCCGGCCGTGACCCCCACGACAAGGAACTGCACGACCTGGTGGGAGAGATCGCGACCCGCAGCGAGGACTTCCGCCGCCGCTGGAGCTCGCACGACGTCCGCTACCACGGCGCGGGCACCAAACACTTCCATCACCGTGACGTCGGCGACCTCGAACTCGCCTACGAAAGCGTCGACATGATCTCCGACCCCGGTCTCACCCTGACCCTCTACGCCGCCGAACCCTCCTCACCCACGGCCCACGCCCTCGACCTGCTCGCCTCCTGGACCGCCCCGACCGTCGACACCGACCAGCGCGGGCCGCGGCGACCCCGGTGAGTCGCCGCGGCCGCAGGCCCGGACCTCAGCCGATCGGGGCCGCGATCCGGATCAGGTCGATGTCCGGTGCGTAGCCGCTGGAGGAGTTCCCGAACGTGATGGCGTTGGCTCCCGCCGCCAGGTCCACATCGACCACCGCGGTTCGGAAGGTCGTCCAGCTCAGCGTGTTGCGGAAGTAGGTTCGCCTGGCGGCACCGCCGTTGACGCTGATGTCGGCGCCACGGTCGACGATGTTGTTGTTGTACTGGTGATCGCCGACCACCTCGGCGTTGGCGTAGGCGACGACCATCCGGTACCGGCCGGCGGTGGGGACGTTGACGTTGTTGAACCGCAGGGTGTTGCCGGCACCCGCACCGACGAACCCGACGTGCTGGCCACCGGAGGCACCGGAATTGCTGCCCCTCGCGGCCGTGCCGGACAGCGTGTTCCCGCTCGCCTCGGCCTCGTACCCGGTGATCGTGCCGCTCGTGGACGTGACGTCGAGGTAGTCGAGGTTCACCGCGTCCCGATCGTCACCGGCGTACGCGTTGGCCTCCAGCCGGCTGATGCCGGCGGGCAGGAACACCTTGGTGGTCACCGTGTTCCAGGTGTTCCAATCCGCGGTCCCGGGCAACGCCAGGTCGGACAGATCCGTGCCGTTGAGCCGCAGCCGGATCGACCGGTTGGCCGGTGCGCCGGAGTACGGGCCGGCCGAGTAGCGCAGGCCGACGTTGTAGTAGCCGTCCGACGGCACGGTCACCACGAACTTCGTGCTGGCGGTGGCGCTGGCGCCGTACCCCTCGACGAAATGGGTGCCGGAGTAGCCGGTGTTGTTCCCGTACGTCACCCGGGCGCCGCCATCGAGGCGCGCGTACTCGGCCTGGTACCGGGACGCCCCGCCCACGGCGGACAGATCCTTGTTCGGCGTGATGATGACGTGGTACGCGGCCGAGCCGCGCAGCCCGGTGAGCGGGAGGGTGAACTGTCCGCCGCTGGCGGTGTAGTCGCCCTCGGTCACCAGGAACGGTCCGGTCGTCGGGTTCTGGCCCGAGCTGTCCACGCCCCAGACGGTGGCGTGCACGGTGTTGCCGAGGAACGGCGCCGACCCCAGACCGCGGACGACGACGTTCGTGTCGTACGTGCCGGTGACCGGGTTGTTGCCGCCGAAGACGACCCGGGCCTGCTGTTTGGCCGAGTCCACCGCGGCCAGCCCCTGCAGCGCGCCGCCCACCGAGGGGGGCGTGACGGCCACCGTGTTGCCGGTCAGCTCGCCGTACCACTTGTACAGCCACCAGCCGCCGGTCGCCTGGTTGTTCCGGGTCACCAGGTCGTTGAGCCCGCCCGCGGTGGTCCAGTAGGCCAGGCACGCGTCGACCTTGCTGGCCTCGAACTTGGCCACGTACTGCACCAGGTTGCCGGGCACCCCGAGGTCGCCGTTCTGCCGGCCGTACTCGTCGATGGTGATCGGGCGGGCGCTGATCCCGAGGTCCCGCTCGATCTGCCGGTAGTTGTTGTAGTGGTTGTTCCAGTTGGCGAAGAAGTCGTCGCCCAGCTCGTGCCAGGTGGACACGTCCGGCAGCACGTTGTTGTCTCGCGCGAACGTCAGGAAGGCGCGCGTCTCGTTCGGGAGGTAGTGGGTGAAGCCCGGCCCCGCGATGCGTGCGCCCGGGTCGATGGCGCGGATGCGCTGGACCACCGTGCGCCAATCGTTGAGGAACCGGCCGGTGATCTGTCCGCTGTACCAGATCCAGTCCGGCTCGTTGAACGGCACGTACACGAAGAGACTTCGGTTGGGGTCGGCGACCACCTTGCGGGCGATCGTGTCCACCTTGCCGAGGTAGTCGTTGAGGCCCAGGTTGTCGTACGGCCAGTTCGGATAGACGTCCTGCATGTAGATCTCGATCTGGCGTCCGCCGGCACGCTTGAACATCGGCGCCACCCTCAGCGCGTCCCCGTTCGGGTGTTGCAGGCCGTCCGGCGCCTTCTGCGCGGCGACCTGCGGCCGGAGTGCGGTCAGCATCGTCTCGTTCGGGATGCCTTCGTCACCGAGGCCGTACAGGAATCCGGTCGCGCCGTAGCGTAAGGCGCCGGTGTTCGCCGACAGATCGACGGTGAGCTGCGATGGTGCGGCACTGGCCGTTCCGACCGGCATCGCGGACGACAGCGCCAGCGTCAGCACCGTGATGCCGACGATCATCCGAGTTATCGACCTCATGAGCGTCACTACCTCCTGGGGTTGGGCAGAGTGAAGCCACGGCAGAGCAAGCGAATCAACGGATCCTTGCGGGGTGGGCTGTCCGCGCCCGATCGCAGACGACGGGCTCTCAGAGGCGGTCATGGACGATGTGACCGTTCACACGCGTAGTGTGAACGGTCACATTCTCGGACGGAAGTGCTTGTTACCGGTTTGTTACATGGGTTCGCGTCGCTCGATCCGGCGCTCACGTCACCATTCGGCGAAGCTGCCGTCGTCGTGCCGCCATACCGGCGACCGCCAGGCGTGACCGAGTTCGTCGGCCCGGCGGACCGCCTTCTCGTCGATCTCGATGCCCAGGCCGGGGCGGGTCGTCCGGGCCACGTGGCCGTCGACGAAGGTGAAGACCGACGGGTCGAGGAGGTAGTCGAGCAGGTCGTTGCTGCCGTCGTGGTAGTGGATGCCGAGGCTCTGCTCCTGGATCAGGAAGTTCGGCGTGGAGAAGGCGATCTGCAGGCTCGCCGCCAGCGAGATCGGGCCCAGCGGGCAGTGCGGCGCGACGCTGACCCCGTACACCTCGGCCATCGCCGCGATCCGCCTGACCTCGGAGATGCCGCCGGCGTGGCTGAGGTCGGGCTGCACCACCGCGAGCCCGCTGTCGAGCACCGACCGGAAGTCCCAGCGCGAGTACATCCGCTCGCCGGTCGCGATCGGCACCGACGACGCGGCCACCACGTGGTGCAGCTGGTGTTGCTCCTCCGGCAGCAGCGGCTCCTCGACGAAGAGCGGGCGCAGCGGCTCCAGCAGCGGCAGCAGCCGCCGGGCGTTGGCGAGGCTGACCCGGCCGTGGAAGTCGACCGCCACGTCGCGGTCCGGGCCGAGTACCGCGCGGGCGGTGGCCACCCGCTGGACGACGGCGTCGATCTCGGCGGGGGTGGCGATCGGGCCGAGCCGGCCGGAGGCGTTCATCTTCACCGCGGTGAAGCCCGCCTCGACCTGCGCCTGCACCGCCTGCTCCAGCTCGGCGGGTTCGTCGCCGCCGACCCAGGAGTAGACCCGGGCCCGGTCCCGCACCGGCCCGCCCAGCAGCTCGTGCACCGGCGCCCCGCGCACCTTGCCGGCGATGTCCCACAGCGCCTGGTCGAGGCCGGCGACGGCGCTGGACAGCACCGGGCCGCCGCGGTAGAAGCCGCCTTTGGTCAGCACCTGCCAGTGGTCCTCGATCCGCAGTGGATCGGCGCCGATGAGCAGCTCGGCGAGTTCCTCGACGGCGGTGCGGACGGTGGCGGCGCGGCCCTCGACCACGGGCTCGCCCCATCCGATGACCCCCTCGTCGGTGCCGATCCGGCAGAACAGCCAGCGCGGCGGGACGAGGAACGTTTCGACCGAGGTGATCTTCACGGTTGCTCCCGGCGGGCGGCGCGGTGGCCGCGGCCCGGGCCTTCTCGACGTCGAGCAGTGACTTCGCGAGCAGCGCGCTGGCGGCGGCGGCCGCCGACTCCGGATCGCGGTCGCGGACCGCGTTCAGCACCGCCGCGTGCGCGGGGGTCGGGTCGTCGTCCTGGACGGCGCCGTGGACCAGGCGGTCCCGGGCGGCCAGACCGGTCTCGAGCACGACCTCCATGCGGACCAGCAGCTCGTTGTGGGTCGCGGCGAGCAGGGCGCGGTGGAACGCGAGATCGGCCGCGACGGCGTCACCGTCACCGCGCGCCGCGGCGGCCATCCGGTCGATCGCCAGCTCCAGCGCGGCGAGGTCCTCATCGGTGCGCCGGAGCGCGGCGAGGCGGGCGCTGGCCGGCTCGATGATGCCGCGCACCTCGGCCAGGTCGTCGAGGAACTGGTTGTCGTCGCGCCCCTCGAACTGCCACCGCACGACGTCGGGGTCGAGCAGCCGCCACTCCGATGCGGGCTAGCACGAAGGTGCCCCGTTTGGGCCGCGCGTCGACCAGCCCCTTGGCCTTGAAGCACCCGCAACGCCTCGCGCAGCACGCTGCGGCTGATGTCGAGCTCCTGCTCCAGCCCGGGAACGTCGAGGGTCTCCCCGTCGGCGAGCTCCCCGGACAGGATGCGCCGGCCGAGCAGCTCGACCACCTCGCCGTGCAGGCCGCGTCCCCGGTAGCCGCCGGCGGTCCTTTCCCGATCATGCGTTCCCCGTTCATGCCGAGTCCTTCACAACGCTCCAACCACCGTCCACGACGAGGCTGGCGCCCGTGACGAACGATGCCTCGCCGGAGGCGAGGAAGGCGATGCTCGCCGCGACCTCGGCCGGATCACCGAAGCGTTTGACCACTGTGGCAGCAGCGCTCCTGCGCCGGTCGGCTTCCCGCACCCGATCCCAGGCCCGGCTCAGTCACCGGCCCCGGGAGCACGCTGTTCACCCGCACCGCCGGGCCGTAGTCGACCGCGAGCTGACGGGCGAGGGCGGTCAGCCCGCCCTTGGCCGCCGCGTAGGCCGGGTGGCCGGGCACGCCGACGGTGGCGTGCACCGAGGAGACCAGGACGACGGCGCCGCCACCCGTGGCGGTCGACTCCCGGAGGCCGGGCAGGCAGGCCCGGAAGCCGAGGAAGGCCGCGCTGAGGTTGACCGCGATCTGGCGGTCCCACGAGGCGGAGCTGAGCTCCCCGGCCGGCGCGACGTCCACAGTGAACGCGTTGCTCACCAGCACGTCGACCGGGCCGAACCGCTCGGCGTGCGCGACGACCTCGGCCCAGCGCCGCTCGTCGGAGGCATCGGCGAGCAGGGCGTCGGCCCGGCCACCGGCCGCCCGGATGTCTGCCGCGACCTGCTCGACTCCGGCGTCGACGTCGGTCAGGACGACCGCCGCGCCCTCGCCGGCGAGCCGGTGGGCCGTGGCCGCGCCGATCCCGGAGGCGGCACCGGTGACCACGGCGACCCGGCCGGCGAATCGACCGGGCGGAGATCCGGCCATCCGATTGCGCGGGATTCGTGTCCGCGTTCACTGTCCCTACCTCCTTGTCCGCGCGGGAGTGCCGGGAGGACGACCTGACTCTAGATACAACATCGTGCGTGACTGGTTTCGCGGAAAGTTCCCAAGTCCGTGGAGACCGGCTCGCTCGCTGGCGGGCTCAAGCGTGTGCTCGCCCATGCAGAGAATCTGGGTTGGCGGGACTAGACATTGTTGTTGAGCGGCGGTTAGTGTTCCTGAAGTCGAGAACAGAGGCATCCAAAGACGTGCAGGAACTGCCCGGAGGCGGGCGGGAACGGCAAGACCGTCGAGCGTGTCTGGGGCCACGAAGTTGCGTGGGGCTCCGACAGGCGGCGGGCAGTACGAAGGTACGACCGCAAGACCGTCGAGCATGTCCGGGGCCACGAAGTTGCGTGGGGCTCCGACAGGCGGCGGACAGTACGAGAGGCAAGTGCAATCAGAGGAAAGGGAGGGTCGGTACACCGTTGGATCGCCCGCCGCCGGAGCTGTTCAGGCCGGGCGGACACCGCAGTTTCCATCGAACGAGAGGTGGTCTCCGGTCACGCTTATGCGATCCTCGCACCCCGCGCTTTCACGGCGGCGGTGCGGATACGACAACCCGACGCAGCTGTCGGTAGATGGTGTTCTGACCCGTAACCCTGGGCCCCGGCGCTGAACTAGCGCCGGGGCCCTCGACGTGGAGGTGTGCATGGCCCAGACCCGACGACATGTTCGGCGACGAGGACTACCCCGCCTACACGATGGGCCGCGCCGCGGAGATCGTCGGCGCACTCGCAGGAGTTCCTGCGCCGGCTCGACGAGGCGAAACTGATCGACCCGTTTCCGCTCCGCCGGCGGGCACCGCCGCTACTCCCGCTACCAGTTGCGCCTCGCCGCCCGGGCCCGGGAGATGGTCGACCAGGGCACCGCCCTGGAGGCCGCCTGCCGGATCATCATCCTCGAGGACCAACTCGAGGAGGCCCTGCGGCACAACGAGGGCACCAACGAGGCCGCGACAGGGCAGTAGCCACGGTTTCGATCAGCGGGTTCGGGGGCTCGCGTCCCTAGCGTCTCGCAGGGCCGGTCCGATCCAGCGGCGGACGAGCGACCTTAGTTGGTCGTCGGTGAGCGCCGGCGTCGAGGGTAGCTGCAGAAACGAGATGAAGAGTCGCATCAGGATCTCGGCCAGCCCCCGCAGGTCGCTGTCCGTGGTGACGCCGACGGCGGGCCAGTCGACCGGCACGTTGCCCAGGATCCGCGCGCCCAAGGAGAAGGCCAGCGGCGAGGTGATCCGGGCGGCGAAGAAGTCGGCTTCGCCGGCTCGCAGGAGCAGGCCCAGGTAGGGCTCGTCGGGGACCGTTCTGACGGCGAACACCACGGATTCCACGGCCACCTCGGCGGGGCTTCCGAACGAGGCGAGGTGGCGTTCCATCCGCCCGGCGAAATCCTCGACGCCGGCCAGGGCGACGGCACCGAGGATGTCCGCCAGGCTCGGGAAGTAGCGGTAGACGGTCTGCCGGGTCACGCCGGCCTCGGCGGCGACACCGGAGAGGCTGGTCTTGGCGAGCCCGACACGGTCGATGCACCCCGTCGCCGCCTCGACGATCCGGCGGCGTGCCTCGTCTTCGCTGCCGGGTGGGTTGCCCTGCCATCCGTGGTGCCCCATGCGCACCATCTTTCCCGACGGGGACGGCTCAGACCGTGGCAGGTGCCCTGCGACGCGCCCACTCGTTGCGATACAGCGCGGCCAGCAACAGGCCGGCCCCGAGGAAGCAGGCGAGCGCGTAGGTTCCGCTTCCGATCGGGGTGCCCTCGCGGGTGAGGCCGTCGTCCGCGTCGAGGTAGGCCGGGAGGGCGCCGATCCAGAACACGGCCATCCCGCCCAGGTAGACGGCGGGATAGAACCGGGCGAAGGCCGACAAGGGCTCGTCCGCACCGCGATCCGCGGACGTCAGGTGGGAGCCGACGATCCAGGCGCCGGCCAGCCAGATCAGGGCCAGCTCGATGCCGAGGACCCAGGCCTGCGCGGTGGTGTTGGGGGTGCTCCCGCCGAACAGGCCCGCCGGGATGCCGGCGATCGCCATGGTCGGCGGCGTCAGGACGCCGGCCGCCAGCGTGCGCGCCGCCAGCGACCGCCCGCGCCGCGGGCCGCCGTCCGCAGCCGGGCTACCGACCAGACGCACGACCAGGTAGGTCATGGCGCCCATCGAGACGGAGGCGAACAGCACCATGCTGTTCATCGGCACCGACGCCATCGCGGGGTGGTTGACGTGTCGTTGTCCAGGTTCCACGCCCACCACCGCAGCTGCGGGCCGAGGTGGTCGAAGACCTCGTAGAACACCTGGCAGACGAAGGCGACGGCGACCGATCCGAGCAACGCGCCGCGGCGCCGGAAGATCCCGAGCGACCGCACGAGCTCGTAGGCGAGCTGGCTGATCACCGGGTAGAACGCCACGATGTAGAGCGGCAGTCGGTCCCACATGAACTGCACGGTGAACTGGTTGTGGGCGAAGATGAAACCGTACTGCTTGTCGAGACCGAACCATTCCGGGAAGTACAGCGGCGGCTCGGTCACGAGGAGATAGACGAGCGAAGCGCACCACAGCGCCAGGTTGATCGGTCGGCCCTCGCGGTAGCGGCGGACGGCGTGCACCAGGGCGAAGACGGCGCCGCCGATGATGAGCACCTCGAGCAGCGGCATCGTCCAGTTGGCGAGATCCCAGGGAAAGCGGATCGAGACCACGGGGGAGACGCCGTGGCAGTCGAAGCCGAGGTCGCGGATGACGGCCTCCGCCTCCGGTCCGCACCCGGCGCTCATCGGGCGGCCGCGGTCGTCGTGGCGCCGTCCGGCGAGTAGTCCGTGGCTGGTGGATCGGACCGCGGATCGAACCCGAAGGGGACCCGGCGCCGGCCCAACCGGCACGGACGCGGTAGCGCACGAGTCCCGCGATCACCCGCGGGTTCCGCATCATGTCGCCCAGCGACTCGTCCATGTTGAACACCTTGGCGAAGTGCTCGTCGACCACCTCGTCCTCCCGGGCGGCACCGACGATCAGGCTGAACGCCGGGCCGGACACGGCCGCGACGATGCGACGCCGCCACTCCCGTAACTTCTCGGTGCCGACCGCGCACTCGTAGGCCTGGTCCCTGGCCATCGCCAGGCGCCACGGCACCCGGAGCAGTGTGCGCTGCGCAGCCAGGAACCGTGCGGAGAAACCCGCGTCGAGCCGCTCGGCGCGGGAGAGGTGCTCGCGCAGCAGCAGTGCCGAACCAGACGCCGAACTGATGCCCTGTGCGTAGAACGGGTTGAACGCGCAGATCGAGTCGCCGATGAACACCAGACCCGTCGGCGGGGTGGCCCAACGGTCGTACCGTCGCCACGTGTTCCCGGTCGATCGGGTCAGGTGCACCTCCGAGGTGGGGGCGCAGCGCTCCATCGCGGCCGCGAACAACGGTGTCCGCACCCGGCGGGCCGACTCGACGAACGCGTCCGTGGTGCGCGGCATGTCGATCCCCCAGGAGCCCATGCAGGCGATGACCCGGTTCCCCTCGATCGGGAAGAAGTTCACCAGGAACTCGTGCTCGGCGGGATGCTCGCCGCTGGCCTGGGTCGGCATGATCACCAGGTGCTGCCACCACCAGGACGCGGGTCGCTCCGCGGGGAGGGCAGCTCGTACCAGCGCGAGGTGTAGGTGACCTTGGCGTCCAGGGTCTGCACCTCGGGCTCGGGCCAACCCGCCGCCACCAGCCAGTTGCCGACCGAGGAGCCGCGGCCCATCGCGTCCACCACGAAGTCGGCCTCGAGCGTGCTCGTCGCCGGCGGAGGTGGAGAAGTCGACCCCGGTGACCGCGCCGTGGCGGGTGCCGCCGCCCCGCACGGTGAGGCCGCGGACCGTGACACCCTCCCGGATGACCACGTTGTCCAACGCCCGTACCTGGTCGCGCAGTACACGCTCGATCAGGATCCGCGAGCTGTAGACCATCGTCATGGAGCCGCGCTTGCGTGCCGCCCAGCCCTCCCCGTCGAGGTAGGCGGCGTCCATGGACGGCATCAGATGCAGCCCGCCGGCGGCCTTGAGTTCGTCCTCGAAACCGGGGAACAGCGCGTTGATCGCGCGACGGCCCGAGTTCAGCAGGAAGTGCGGATGCTTGCTCTGCGGCACGCCGCGCCGGTGCTCGGCCTCCGCCGGCAGCACGTCGCGTTCCAGCACCAGCACCCGGTCGAAGTGCGGGGCGAGCGCTCCCGCTGTGCACAGCCCGGCGGCGCTGCCACCCAGGACGATCGCGGTCTGGCCAAGCCCCATGCGGACCACCCCGCTCATTCATACAAAGTGACAATGACTGTATGAATGCCTCAAGAGTGTGTCA
Source organism: uncultured Actinomycetota bacterium (assembly GCA_963746095.1). GTDB lineage: Bacteria > Actinomycetota > Actinomycetes > Mycobacteriales > Cryptosporangiaceae > CAVVAL01. The sequence goes on from CAVVAL010000027.1 coordinate 183,356, forward strand.
AGGATCGATCGCCCGCGCACGAGCAGTTTCGGCTGCGGTTCCGGAGCGGGCGTCGGCCCGGCAGCGGTCAGCGGTGGACGTCGACGAAGATGGGGTTCGTGTACAGCCAGGTGTCGAGCCACGGGTCGCCCTCGCCCGGCCGGTGCGCGATCGGGCCGTGCGGATCGACCGAGGAGCCCAGCGGCCCTGCGCCGTTGCGCCGCCCGTCGCTGCCGCGGAGCCGCAGGTAGAACGAGTCGCGGACCTGGCCGATCGGGATGCGCAGGGTGTACGTGCCGGTCCGCCGACCGACGTCCACGGTCCGCGCGACGCGGGTGTCCGGCGCGCGCCACACGTCACGGTCCCGGACCGGACCGCGCACGGCGCCGCGGATGACGTCGACGTGTGCCAGCCTCGGCAGTTCGCCGTGGAAGTTCGGCCTGGACGCGGGCGTGATCGTGACCGTGAGGGCCAGCCGCTCGCCGCGCCGTACCCGCAGCCGACCGCCGAGCGTGGCGCCGCCGCCCTGCCGGTCCGCCCTGGTGAGCCGCACGTCGAGGCCGTCGACGAGCTGACCGTGGTCGACCCACACGCGGCCGGCGCGTAACCCGGCCATCACTTCGCGGTAGCCGTAGCTGGTGACGCCGACGTGGGTGCGGCTGAACTGGCCCGGCCAGAAGTCGCTGCCGGGCTGCGGCGAACCGGCCTCCACCGGATCGGGCAGCTTGCCGGTGTTGTCGAAGTTCTGGCCGGGCGTCCAGTCGCCGTTGCGCAGGGTGTCGTGCACGGTCCGGTGATTGTCCGAATTGGACGTGACGGTGAAAAGCTTGCCCTCCGCGAGCATCGCGTCCCACAGACCGCCGACGGTCGCGGTCATCCAGTCGAACCCGCCGTAGGTCAGGTAGGCCTCGGGTGGGTAGCCGGGCCAGGACTGCGCGGACGGCTTGTTCTCGTACTCGCCGCGGATGCTGTTCGCGCCGCGGCCGGGCAGCGCGGCCCCCTGCGCGCCGGGGGCGCCCTCCATGCCGATCATCAGGTCGGGGTCGGCGTCCCGCCAGGCCCGGAGTTCGTGCGGCGAGTCGATGCCGAGCCGGGACGGGTGGTTGGCCAGCACCAGGGCGTCCGGGATCGTGCCAGCTCGCCGCTGGGCCGCCAGCCAGCGGATCGCCTCGACGGCGAGGGCCTCGTTGCCGGCCGTGGCCGCGGCGCCCGCCGCACCCTCGGTGCGCTGCAGCAGCTTTCCGTCGAACGTCAGCTCGAAGTCACGCAGCACGGTGGCCTCGTTCGGGCCGGGCGCGGTGAACACCGTGGCGTGCTCGGCGGCCGGGATGTACCACTCCAGGCCCTGGAAGATCAGCAGCCGCGGGTTCTCGGCGCGGGCCCGCAGCACCTCCGCGTGCTCCTTGAGGAACCCGCCCTGCGCGTGGCCGACGTTGCTGTGCTCGGTGAAGACCATCCAGTCCAGCCCGAACTGGGCCGCGCGCATCGCCTGCTGGGAGAACGTGTACTTCGCGTCGTGGCTGTACACCGAGTGCACGTGGTGGTCGCCGACGAGGTAGGCCAGCTCCGGATCGTCGTCGGGTCGCGCGTGCGTGCCGCGGCGGTGGCTCGGCGGGGGAGGCGAGGGCGGGCGTGGCGCCAAGCGCGGTCGCCCCGGCGAAGCCGACCCCGAACAGGCCGGCGCGCCGGATCAGCCCACGCCGGGAGAGCTCCTGGCGGCCGAGGGCGTGCTCCGGCACGGCCGGGTCGGCCCACTCGGGTAACGGCCGGGGTTCGGTGCCGGGCTGTTCGGACATGGTGCGTACTCCCTGGTCAGCGGCGCCTGGCGGCACACGGTAGAGACCGGGGATGGCCGGGAGGTGGACCGCCGGTGGCCGGCCGCTGGCGGCAGGGCGGAGCGTGCGGGCGTGGCGGCCGACGACGACGGTTGTTCCGGTCCACGTCATCCGGACGTCACCGGCGACCGGCAGAGTCGGCGGTCGCAGTCGACTGGGAGGTCCGATGGAGAACGTCCGGATGCCGCGCGAGGTGGATCGGCGCACCGTGCTGCGCGCGGCGGTGGCCGGGCCGGCGGTCGTGGCCGGCACGCAGTTACTCGGCGTCGAGGCCGCCAGCGCGACCAACGGTCGGCGGTTCGACGCGGCCAGCCCGCGGTTCGCGCTCGCCGTGCTGCCGGACACCCAGTACCTCTTCGACGCGGACAGCGCCGACCCCGCGCCGCTGCGGGAGACGTTCCGCTACCTGGTGGAACACCGGACGGACGCGAACATCGCGTTCATGGCGCACCTCGGGGACGTCACCGAGCACGGCACCGAGCACGAGATCGGCCTCGCCTCCCGGTCGTTCCGGGACCTCGACGGCCGGCTGCCCTACAGCGTGCTGGCCGGCAACCACGACATCGCGTCCGGCACCGACGACCAGCGCGGCGACACCGCCTACCTGCGGGCGTTCGGTCCGCACCGGTTCGCCGCGATGCCGACGTTCGGCGGCGCCTCGCCGGACGGCTACAACAGCTACCACGTGCTGGCCGCCGGCGGCCGGGAATGGCTTCTGCTGGCCCTGGACTGGCGTGCCTCGGACCGCAGCCTGGCCTGGGCCCAACGCGTGCTGGACACCCACCCGAGGCTGCCGGCCATCCTCACCACGCACGACCTGGCGTTCGCCGACGAGGCCGGCACGGCGTCCCTCTCCGCGTACGGGCAGCGGCTCTGGGACCGACTGATCCGCCGCAACGACCAGATCTTCCTCACGCTGAACGGCCACTACTGGCCGCCGGGCCGGACCACGCTCACCAACGACGCCGGCCACGACGTGCACGTGCACATCACGAACTACCAGGACCGCTACTACGGCGGCGCCGCGATGATCCGGCTCTACTCCTTCGACCTGGCCCGCGACACGATCGACGTCGAGACGTTCTCGCCGTGGTTCCTGGCCAAGGATCCGCGCCGCCGCACGCCGCTGGAGGCCGAGACGATCGAGCTGACCGGACCGGTCGACCGGTTCGGCGTGCGAGCTCGATTTCGGGGCGCGGTTCAGCGGGTTCGCCCCGGTGCCCGTGCCGCCGTCGCGGCCGGCGAAGGCGGTGCTGACCCAGGGCACGGTCGCCTACTGGCGGTTCGACGCGGCCGGACTGGCCGGCGGCGGCACGCCGGGCGCGGTGGTGCCGGCCGGCGCGGTCGCCAGGGACCTGAGCGGCAACGGCAACGACCTCACCGTGCGGCGGCTGCACGCCAGCCCGGCCGAGGTGCTGACCTGGTCGGCCGAGCACCACACCGGACAGCCCGCGCACGCCAGCCTCCGGTTCGATGGCGGCCAGGGCCCTGACCGCGGCGCGGTGCTGCGGACCGGCCCGGACGCGCCGCTGAACAGCCTGAAGTTCCGTGCCGGCTACACGATCGAGGCGTTCCTGAAGCTGCCCGACCCGTTCCAGGGGAGCCACGCCTGGATGGGCCTGCTGTCCTGGGAGGGGCGCAGCGGCGATGCGGGCAAGACCAGCGGCTCGCCGGACGAGCCGACCTGCAGCGTCAACCTGTCCGGTGAGCGGTTCCTGCAGTACGTGGTCTATCCGGCCGACGTGGACGCCGATCCGACGTCGTGGAGCCACGCGCTGCCGGTCGGCCGGTGGATGCACCTCGCGATCGTCAACGACGGGCGGCGGACCGTCATCTACGTCGACGGCTCCACGATCGCGCGCAACCCGCCGAGCCGTCGCGCGGGATCGCGACGCTGGGCAAGCCGTTCGTGCTGGGCGGCACGCAGTTCGCGGAGCGGTACGGCCAGGGTTTCTACGGTTGGCTGGGGGACGTCCGGATCGTGTCCCGCGCACTGCGCCCGGCGGAGTTCCTGACCGGCCCCCGCTGACCACGATCCAGGCTCACGGTCGGGTCAGTGCCGCGGTGAGCGTCGGGACGTAGAAGGCGGTGATCCCGGCGATGTTCGGGTGGGTGCCGGTGCCGTTGGTTCCGGGGTAGCCGTTGACCAGGTCGTTGAAGGTGTAGGCGACCCGGTGGCTGTCGATGCGGGTGTCCAGCGCGGCGTCGTTGAAGACGTCCGCGACCGTGACGCCCCACTTGCTGGCGATCTGCAGGGTCACCGCGCGGAGGGCGAGCTGGGTGTTCCAGTCCCGGGAGCCGAGTTTGTGGACGGCGACGTACACGATCCGTGCGGTCGGCCACCTGTTCCGCATGGTCCAGAGGGTGGTTTCGAGTGAGCCGGCGTAGGTGGAGTTGTTGAATCTGGCGGGGTCGAAGCCGTCGGCCATCGTGCCGACCGGATACCGGTGGTCCCGGTAGATCGCCTCGGCGTCGTTCGTGCCGCCGTTGAACACCACGTAGCCCGGTGACACCGAGGATGCGCCCCTGACCTGGGCGATGATCTGGTTACTGCCGGGGCCGATCGTCGCGCCGTTCCTGGCGTACTTGGTCAGCGTCATGAGCTCACGCTCAGCGGTGAAGTTCGCGAAGCTGCGGGAGTAGGAGTGGCCCGCGACGATGCTGTCGCCGAAGGCGTACATCGTCTTGCCTCTCAACGTTCCGTTCGCGGGATGTTCCGGCACGGTGAGGCGGACGTTGTCGATGGACTGCACGCCGGTGCCGTAGTAGTTGCAGGCCACGAGCTTGGCCAGGCGCGTGCCGGTCACGCTCGCCGTCCCGGAGGCCATGACCTTCGCCGCGGTCTCCTTCGTGGTGATCGTGTACTGCACCCGTCGCAGCGCGAAGTCCAGGTGCAGGTTGACCGTGTACCACTTGGAGCGGTCGTAGCCGATCCTGGTCCAGGTCGGGTTGAGCGAGTCCGGGGCGGACGTCGAGTCCGACACCGGGCCGGTCACGCCGTACCGGAGTTCGGTCGTGGTCGCGGCGATCACGAATACGAGATTGCCCTGGTCGTCACGTAACTCGACGCCCGTCTTGTTCCCACTGGTGGAGACGGCCGTCTTCCAGTCGAAGCTCAGATCGAGGGTTCGCTGCTCGGTGACCGTCGGGTCGAACGGCTTGACCGAGGTGGAGTAGTTCCGCATCCCCCTGGTGACGTTCAGGACGCCGCCGGACACGTCAGCTCCCGCCGGGAAGCCGAAGTTCGGTGGCGTGGTTTGAGCGCTGAACGCCTCGTCGATCAGGACGGCGGGTGCGGCAGCGGCCCCCGTCGCGGGAGCGACGACAGCGACAGCCACCACGGCAATGGCAACAGCGGCGGCGCGAGGCCAGACAAGTCGGCGGATTCGCCGTTGATCGGAGTGCATGCAGACTCCTTTGAGTGATCCGCGACCGGCGATGGACAGCCCGACGTAGATCGATAAGTGTCATATAGACTGCCTTGAGGCTGAAAAACTGTCAATTGGTGGTCGCGCGCCGCTATCGCCCGCAGTGACACGGGGCTGAGGCGAGCGTTCTGTGGGGCCGCAGGAAAGTGGGTCTGGGCCTCGCTGCAGGTATCCGATCAATGTCGGCCAATGTGTCTATATGCGACGGTATGCTGACCAGTCGAGCGCCGGCCGTGCGGGAGTGGCGGGCGGTTCTCAGGTTCTGGTCCGGGACGCTCGACTCCTTGTCGGCGCCTCTGTTGTCGAGTTCTCGTCGACTCTTCTCAAAGACTAGGCAAACTACTGCCCGACCGGACAGGAAAGTGTTGACCGTCCGGATTTGTGCCTCTATCGTTTCCGACCTGTAGCGCCGCCGAGCAGCCCTGCCGAAGGGATCAACTCCCGTGATCGCAAAGCCGTCGGGCCCGCCAGCTGAAGCATTCTCGCCATCGCGCCGATCGTTCCTCCAAGGGCTCGCCGCGGTCGGGGCGCTGCCGCTGATCCCGACCGCCGTGACCTTGCTGGCCGCCGAGCAGGCCTCCGCCGCCGACGTCTTCTCGCTGGTCGCGGGTGGCGTGGCCGTCGACGTGTTCGTGGACGCGGCCGACGATGTGGCCGTCCGGCGGGTGGCTGGCGACTTACAAGCGGACATCGAGCGGGTCAGTGGCGTGCGGCCCACGCTGAGGACCAGCACCGCTGGCCTGTCCCGCACCGCGGTGCTGATCGGCACGATCGGCCACAGTCCGGTCATCGACCGGCTGATCGCGGCTGGTCGCCTCGACGTCTCCGAGGTCGCCGGGCGCTGGGAGGCCTCGGTGACCCAGCTCGTCGACGCGCCGATCACCGGGGTCGACCGCGCGATTGTCATCGCCGGCAGCGACCGGCGCGGCACCATCTACGGCGTCTACGACCTGTCCGAGCGGATCGGTGTCTCCCCCTGGTACTGGTGGGCCGACGTGCCGGTGCCGCGCCGCGACACGGTCACCGTGTCGCTGGGTACGGAGAAGCGGCGCGAGCCGGCGGTCCGCTACCGCGGCATCTTCCTCAACGACGAGGACAACCTGTCGCAGTGGGCGTATCAAGACGGCCGAGCCCGGCAAGCACATCGGGCCGGTCGTCTACGCGCGCGTCTACGAGCTGATGTTACGGCTCAAGGCGAACTACCTCTGGCCGGCGATGCACCCCGAGTCCGACCACTTCAACAAGTATCCCGACAACGCACGCCTGGCTCACGAGTACGGCATCCTGGTCGGCTCCAGTCACCCGGAACCCTTGCTGCGCAACAACGTGCACGAGTGGGCGCCCTGGGCGCAGTCGCATCGCAACCCGGACGGCAGCCTCCCGGAGTACGACTTCACGGTCAACCGGCAGACGATCCTGGACTACTGGCGGGCCAGGGCGAGAGCCAACGCCCGGTACGAGAGCGTCTGGACGATCGGCATGCGCGGCATCCACGATTCGGGCCTGGTCACCAAGAACGCCAAGACCACCGCCGAGCGGGTCGCGGTGATGAACGACATCATCACCCAGCAGCGCCGGATCCTGGCGGAGGAGGTCAACCGGACGGTCGGCGCCGTGCCGCAGATCTTCATCCCGTACAAGGAGGTACTCGACCTCTACAAGGCCGGGGTGCAGGTGCCGGCCGACGTGACGCTGATCTGGCCGGATGACAACCACGGAAACATGCGGCAGCTGCCCACGGCGGCCGAGCAGCAGCGGTCCGGCGGCAACGGCCTGTACTACCACATCTCCTACTGGGGATCGCCGAAGAGCTACCTGTGGCTGGACACCACGCCGCTGGCGAAGATCTGGCAGGAGCTGCGCAGGGCGTACGACAACGGGGTCCGCCAGACCTGGGTCATCAACGTGGGCGACCTGAAGTCGCAGGAGGTCGGGCTGTCGTTCGCGATGGCGCTCGCCTGGGACGTCGACCGGTGGCGAGCGGAGGACGTGCAGCTCCGGCTGGCGGAGTGGGCCGGCCGCCAGTTCGGCACCGCGCACGCCCAGGAGATCGCCGAGATCCGGCACGGCTACTACGAGCTGGCCGCGTCCCGCCGTCCCGAGTTCATGCAGAGCGGGGTCTTCTCCCTGGTCCACCACGGCGACGAGGCGGAGCGGCGGATGGAGGCCTACCGGAGCCTGATCAGCCGCGCCGAGGCGGTGGGCCGGCAGCTGCCGGCTGCCTATCAGGACGCCTTCTTCGAGCTGCTGCTGTATCCGCTGACCGGCGCGTACCTGATGAACCTGAAGTTCGTGGGCGCCGACCGCAACGCGCTCGCCGTCAGGCAGGGCCGCGGTGCCGGGGTGAACGTCTTCGCCGACCTCGCCGATCGGGCCCAGGCCGACGAGGACGCGCTGACCCGCCGCTACAACACCGCGATCGCCGGCGGTAAGTGGAAAGAGATCATCAACCCTTACCCGGCCAACATCCCCAAGGCGCCGCGGGTGCCCGCCGTGACGAGGCGCACCCGGACCAGCGCCGTGGGCCTCGGGGTGGCTGCCGAGGGCAACGACACCGGCGTCGCCCAGCGCCTGTCGTTCTCCTCCTACACCCGAGCCCGGCGCTTCATCGACATCTTCAACACCGGGTTCGCCCCGCTGTCCTGGCAGGCGTCCGCCAGCCACTCCTGGGTACGGGTCAGCGCCAGCGCGGGCACCACGTCGGACCAGGTCCGGATCTGGGTCAGCGTCGACTGGGCCGCGGCCCCGCTCGGCGTCAGCAGCCCACAGGTGCGCATCACCGGCGCTGGCGCGACCGTGACCGTGCCGGTGCAGGTCGTCAACGACGGCGAGCAGGGTCGGGCTACGGCGACCGGTTTCGTCGAGGCGCACGGGTATGTGTCGATCGAGGCCGAGCACTACGACCGGCTGGTGCCGCGGTCCGGTGCGACCTGGCAGACGGTTCCCGGCCTCGGCCGCTCCGGTGCCGCCGTCATCGGCGCGCCGTTCAACGCGGCGCGCATCGACGGGGACAGCCGCACCCTGGCGCCCGAGCTCCAGTACAACGTCCGCTTCGCCACGGCCGGCACGTTCCCGGTCACCGTGTACCGGCTGCCGTCGCTGGACGAACGTGGCACCCGCCGGCTCGCCATCGGGCTCGACTCCGGCAGCCCGATCCTGCTCAAGGGAACGGGAGTCACGTCCACCAGCGGCGCGTGGTCGCGCAACGTGGTCGAGGGCATCGAGAAACTGACCACGAACATCACCGTGGACCGGCCAGGCGAACACATCCTCAAGCTGTGGATGGTCGACCCGGCGAACGCCGTCGACCAGATCGTCATCGACACCGGCGGACTGCCAGCCAGCTATCTCGCCCCGCCGGAAAGCTTCCACCCCGTCTTCAATCCCAACCCCAGTCAGTGAAGGAGCCTGCGCCTCATCGGTAGGTCGAACGGTGACCAGAGCGCACCCGTAGCAGCCGACAAAGGAGCGCATCGATGAAGCTGAGACTGGCCCTGGTCGCCCTTCTGTCCATCCTGACGAGCGCTGGCTTCGTCGTGCCGACGGCCGCCGCGGCGGCCGCGGCGACTCGGTATGAGGCTGAGGCCGCGCCGGCGACGTGTGCCGGCACGATCGACTCGAACAACGCCGGCTATTCGGGTACCGGGTTCTGCAACGGCAGCAACGCGGTGGGTGCGTCGGCGCAGTTCACCGTCACCGCCGCGACCACGGGCACGGCCACCGTGGGCGTCCGGTTCGCCAACGGCACGACGGCCGCCCGGCCAGCGGAGCGTCATCGTCAACGGCGCCCGCGCCACGACGGCGTCGTTCGCCGGCACCGGCGCCTGGACCACCTGGGTGACGAGCACGGTCACGGTGACGGTCGCCGCCGGCAGCAACACGATCCGGCTCAGCCCGACCACCGCCGCCGGCCTGGCCAATGTCGACTACCTCGAGATCGAGCCGGGCGGCGACACCGGGACGCCGGGCGACGGCCGCCCGAACGACGTGAACCTCCAGTACTACGGGCGGTGGAACCGGTCGGATCCGTCGTTCTACGCGATGGGCTGGGCCGGCGCCTACGTCGACGCCCGCTTCACGGGAAGCTCCATCGGGGTCCGGCAGCGTAGAGCGATCGACCTGTACTACTCGGTCGACGGCCGGTCGCCGCAGTGGCGGCGCAACGTCTCCGGCAGCGTCACGCTCGCCACCGGGCTGTCGGGCACCGCGCACACCGTCCGGATCGGCTATCGGGAGCGGGAGGGTGGGTACACCGGGGACGCGGTCTTCGGCGGCCTCATCCTGGCGAGCGGCGGGCAGACCGCGCCGATCGGACGGCCGCCGAACCTCGTCGAGTTCATCGGCGACTCGATCACGGTGGGTTATGGCAACGCCAACCGCCCTTTCGTCACGTACCCGTGGCTCGCTAGCGAGCCACTCGGAGCCGGCCACACCCAGATCGCCCGGAGCGGGGCCTGCCTGGTCGCTCAGCGAGGCTGCCTCGCGATGATGGACCTGTTCCGCCGGTCCTCGACCGGGGCGACCTACGACGACTGGGACTTCTCGACCTACCAGGCCACCGCGGTCGTGATCAACCTGGGCACCAACGACATCGGCCACGGTGTGTCCACGGCGCAGTTCCAGCAGAACTACGTCGTCCTGCTCGAGCGGGTCCGCCGGGCGTACCCGAACGCCCACATCTTCGCCATGGGCACGTTCCAGAACTGGTACCTGGCCCAGACACGGAGTGCCGTCGCCGCCCGCAACGCCGCTGGTGACAGCAACGTGCACTTCGTCGACACCGCGGGCTGGATCGTCGCCGCGACCGACACGAGCGACGGCACCCACCCCAACGAGGTCGGCAACGCGACGATCGCGCGACGCCTCGCGCCGATCCTCGACCAGTACATCTAGCGACCCGCGGTCGTCCGCCCGACCCGTCGCGGTGTCGGGCGGACCACACCGCTGGGCAGACCTGATCGCGGAGGGACCCCGATGACCAGAAGCTCCCAGACCCAAACGTCTCGTCCCAGGGTTCGCGCCCTGTCGGCCGCGCTCGCCGTCGGTGTGGTCGCGGCGACCCTGATCGCGCCCGCCGCGCAGTCACACGCCGCCACCTGTGCCGGCTACGTGGGGCTCACGTTCGATGACGGTCCCACGCCGGGCAACACCCTCACGCTGCTGGACGCGTTGAAGCAGGCCGGTGTGCGGGCCACGCTGTTCAACCAGGGTGACCACGCGCAGGCCAACCCGTCGCTGGTCCAGGCCGAGAAGGCCGCGGGGATGTGGATCGGCAACCACAGCTGGTCACACCCGCACATGCCCCAGCTCAGCCGGGCGCAGATGGCTTCGGAGATCAGCACGACCCAGAACCTCCTCGAGCAGCAGACCGGTACCGCGCCCGCGCTGTTCCGGCCACCGTTCGGTAGCACGAACTCGACGTTGCGCTCGGTCGAGCGGCAGTACGGACTCACCGAGGTGCTGTGGGACATCAGTGCGGCGGACTGGGGCGGTGCGCCGGTAGCCAGCATCGTCGCGGCGGCGCGCCGGCTGACCAACGGACAGGTCATCCTCCTGCACGACCACCACCCGAACACCGTCGCCGCGATCCCACAGATCGCGGCCGACCTGACCAGCCGTAACCTGTGCGCCGGCATGATCTCGCCGGTCACCGGTCGGGCGGTGCCACCCTCGCCCGAAGTCCCGCGTCACGAGGCGGAGACCGCGCCGGCGGTGTGTCAGGGCACGATCGATGCGAACCACGCGGGCTTTTCCGGTACGGGGTTCTGCAACGCCAGCAACGCGGTCGGTGCCTACTCCCAGTTCACGGCGACCGCGTCGGCGGCTGGTGCGGCGACGGTCGGGGTCCGGTTCGCCAACGGTGGTGCGGCGGCCCGTCCGGCGAACCTGGTCGTCAACGGGGTCACGGTGGCGACGGTGTCGTTCGAGGCCACTGGTGGGTGGACGTCGTGGGTCACCAAGACCGTGACGATCCCGTTGAACGCCGGCGGTAACACCGTCCGGTTGAGTCCCACGGATGCCGCTGGGCTACCCAACATCGACTTTCTCGAGCTCGACGCCGGAGCCTGACGGCCGTCCCCAATTTCGGCACCGCCGTCGGGTGGCGAAGCCCCGGCGTTCCCTGACCAAGGAGACGCATCGTGAAGAGACTGGTCTTTGGCGTGGTTCTGGTGGCCGCGATGGCCGCGTCCGGGGTGGCGATCGCTCAGAGCGCCGCGACGGCAGCGCCGAGGGTGGTCGGTGATCGGCCGGTCGCGGTGGCGGCACCCGCGGTGCGGGTGATGGCGCTGGGGGATTCGATCACCGGGTCGCCGGGTTGCTGGCGGGCGTCGCTGTGGAATCGGCTCCGGAGCGCGGGCCACACCAATGTGGACTTCGTCGGCACTTTGACCGCGCAGAGCTGTGGGGTGCCCTATGACGGGGACAACGAGGGCCACGGCGGTTACCTGGCGACGCAGATCGCGAACCAGAATCTGCTGCCGGCGTGGCTGTCGGCGACCCGGCCGGACGTGGTGATGATGCACTTGGGCACGAACGATGTCTGGAGCAACCTCGCGCCGAGCACCATCCTGGCCGCGTTCGGCAAGCTCGTCGATCAGATGCGGGCCAGCAATCCGCAGACGAAGGTTCTGGTCGCGAAGATCATTCCGATGAACCCGAGCAACTGCGCGCAGTGTGGCCAGCGGGTGGTGAACCTGAACAACGCCATCCCGGCGTGGGCCGGTGCGAAGAGCACGGCGCAGTCGCCCGTGACGGTGGTGGATCAGTGGAGCGGGTTCAGCACGTCCGCCGACACCTACGACGGAGTGCACCCGGACGACAGCGGCAATCAGAAGATCGCCGATCGTTGGTTCCCGGTGCTGACGCCGTTGCTGGGCGGACCGTCTGGAGGGTCGCTGCTGCACGGATTCGAGTCGGGTACCGAGTCCTGGACCGGCACGAACGTCACGGGCGGCCCATGGCGCGTCACCGAATGGGCGGCGCAGGGCAGTGGGTCGCTCAAGGCCAACGTGGCGTTGGGCGCGGGCCGGCAGTTCGGGTTGGCGCGGGTCGGCGCGGTGAACCTCGCTTCCGGGTCGACGTTGCGGGTGACCGTGCGGGTGCCGGCCTGGGGGAGCCCGGGAACTGGCACGACGGCCAAGCTGTACGTCAAGACCGGTTCGGCATGGCGCTGGTACGACAGCGGCGCGTCCTTGGTGGACAGCGGCGCGAGCGGCACCACGTTGACGTTGAGTCTGGCCGGCGTGAGCAATCGGGACGACGTACGCGAGATCGGCGTGCAGTTCCTCGCCGCGTCCAACTCCAGCGGCGCGTCCGCGGTCTACCTCGACAACGTCCTCACCCAATAGCCCGAACACCGCGGCTACCCCTTGACTCCGGAGGTGACGACGCTGCGGATGAAGTAGCGCTGGGCGAACAGGAAGATCATCAGGACGGGCAGGATGTAGAGCGCGGCGGCGGCGGCCTGCACCGTGGGAATCGCGTTGCCGTGCGGATCCCGGTACCAGGCGGTGATCGCGACCGACAGCGTCGTGTGGTCGATGTCGAGCAGCAACGCCGGGGCGATGAAGTCACCCCAGGTCCAGGTGAACGACAGCAGGAACGACGTGAGCAGCACCGGCCGGGACAGCGGCAGGAAGATCGACGAGGAAGATCCGGCCGTAGCCGCAGCCGTCGATGATCGCGGCGTCCTCCAGCTCAGCCGGGATGGCGGCGAAGAACTGCCGGAACAGGAACACCAGGTACGGCGACGCGCTCAGCCCCCACAGCACCCACGGCCAGTACGTGTTCACCAGGCCGATCCGCGCGAACAGCACGTAGGTCGGGATCAGGGTGAGGATCTGCGGGATCATCATCGTGGAGAGGACGACCACGAACAGCGCCCGTTTGCCGCGCCCGCGCAGCCGGGCGAACCCGAAGCCGACGGCCGCGCTGGAGAACGTCACGAGGGTGGCGTAGAGGGTCGACAGCAAGAGCGAGTTGACGGTGTACGCCGCGAAGTTGATGTCCGTGACGGCCCGCACGAAGTTGTCCCACTGGGGGACCGCCGGCAGGATGCGGGTCGGCACGGCGGCCCACTCGGCCGGCGTCTTCAGCGCGGCGAGCACGAGCCAGCCGAACGGCCCCGCGAAGAGCACCACCAACGTCATGAGTAGCAAGTAGGTGCCCGCGGCGCTGCGCCGGCTACCGGTCTGCATCGCTGTCCACTTCGTAGTGCACCCACAATCGGCTCGACCGCTGCACCGCGAGGGTGATCAGCAGGATGATGAGGAAGAAGACCCAGAGCATCGCCGAGCCGTAGCCGAAGCGGTTGCTGGCGAAGAACTCCTGGTAGACCTGCACCATGTAGAGGTGGGTGCTCTGCGGCACCTTGCCGACCTCGGCGATGCTGTTCGTCTCGGCGAGCAGCATCGGCTGGACCAGGATCTGGAACGAGGTGATCATGCCGGTGACCACCTGGAAGAAGATCACCGGCGAGATCATCGGCACGGTCACGTGGCGGAACACCAGCCACCCGCCCGCGCCGTCGATGAGCGCGGCCTCCTCGAGCTCCGCCGGTACGCCCTGCAGGGCGGCGAGCATGATCACCATGCCGCCGCCAAGGCCCCACAGCGTGAGGATGATCAGGGCGTAGAAGGCGAGCGGGTCGACCAGCCAGGTGACCGCTCCGAATCCGACCGTCTCGATGGCGGCGTTGAGAATGCCGGCGTCCCGGTTGAAGACGAGCTTCCACATGATCGCCATGGCGACGACCGGGACCACCGACGGGAGGAAGAAGATGGTCCGGAACAGCCCGACCGCCTTCAGCCGCCGGTTGAGCAGGACGGCGAGGCCCAGCCCGCCGGCCACGCTCAGCGGCACCGCGATGGCGGCGTAGAGCAGCGTGCGCCCGAGGCTCGCCCAGGCGTCCACGTCGTCGAGCAGCTCGACGTAGTTCCGGAACCCCACCCAGCGCCAGCGGTCGGAGCTGCCGTCGAAGTTGGTCAGGCTCATCACGAACGCGTACGCCAGCGGGCACCGCGGTGAGCAGCAGGAAGCCGAGCACCCACGGTGAGACGAAGAGGTAGAACGTCCGGTTCGAGTAGCGGTTCCACGCCACCCGCCGCTCACTGCGCACCCCGCCAGCTGCATTTCAGGCCACCTAGCCGATCTGGTCCTTGCCCTGTGCCAGCAGCTTGTTGATCTCCTCGGTGATCTGCTGGCAGGCCTGGTCGACGGTGGCCTCGCCCTTGACGGCGCGCTGGATGTGCTTGTCGAGCACGGTGTTCCAGCTGTCGACGGTCACGTACGGCGAGTCGGGCAGCGACTTGGCGAACTGCAGCTCCTGCTGCGCCGTCTCGTACGACCTGCTTCTGGTACGGCAGTTCCTGCGGCACCAGCGGCAGGAGCGATTTCAGGGCCGGCAGGCCCCACCCGCTCTTGGCGCGCTCCTCGGCCGGCGGTCCGGCCATGAAGTACTCCATGAGCTTCCAGGCCTCGTCCTTGTGCTTGGACTTGGCGGGGATCCACGCGCCCTGGCCGGCGTAGCACGGGCTGACGCGGGTGTCGCCCATCACGGGAGCCGGCGCCATCCGCGAGGTTCTTCTTGATCTCGTCGGACTCCTTGACGAAGTTTCCGCCGAACCAGTAGCCGTCCTGCGTGATCGCCATCCGCTTGGCGAGGAACGTCGACAGGTCGGCGCCGTCGGGCAGCGGGTCGAGGGAGGACGGCGCGACGCGGGACTTGGCCAGCTCGACGTACCAGCCGATGGCGCGCTTGCCGGCCGGCGTGGTCAGGTCGGTCTTGGTGAGATCGCCGCTGTAGAGCTCGGACGCCCTGCTGCATGATCATCATCGAGATGGGCGCCCACAGGTTCCACGCCCACTCGACGCCCAGGCCGTAGACCTTGGTCTTGCCGCCCTCCTTGACGGTGAGCTTCTTCGCGATCTCGAGCAGCTCGTCGTAGCTCACCGGCTCGGTGGCGCTCAGCGGCGCCACCTTCGCGGCGTCGAACAGCGCGGCGTTGTACCAGAGGGTGGCGTCCGGGCTCCAGTCCTTCACGATGCCGTAGTACGGGCCTCGGCCCGCCTTCTTGCCGTCCCAGCGGAAGCTGTCGTTGACCGGGAGCAGGTCGTCCTTCTTCAGCGCCGTGCTCTTCGCCAGGTACGGGTCGAGGCTGGTCGCCAACCCGCGGGCGTTGGTGTTGGCGCTGCCGACCGCCGCACCGCGCACGAAGTCCGGCGGCTTCCCCGACGCCAGCATCGCGTTGAGCCGGGTCTGGTCGAACTCGACCAGGCTGATCTTGATGCCGGAGTTCTTCGCCTCGAAGTCGGCGATCTGCTCCTTGGTCAGCTCGTTGCTCGGATACATCACGGTCAGCGTGACCGAACCATCCGAAGAGCTGGACGAGCTGGCGTTGCAGCCGCCGAGTAACGGTGCGGCGACCGCGCCCCCGGCGACGAGCGCCGAGCCCGCCAGGAAGCGCCGGCGGCTGAGCTGAGCGCTTCTGTACCTGTCGGACATGGCTCTCCTCCCGATGCATTTGCGGGGATATCCTGCCTGTGAGCGCTCCCAGTTTTGGGCCACCGCATGCACCTGTCAAGACTTCAGCGGCAAGCGTTTTCCGTGTATAGATATGGGTCTTCATCGACGATGTCCGTTGTGAGCGCTCCCAGTAGGAGGTGGCATGAGCGACGCTTCGTCCGAGACGCCGGTGCCGGTGACCAACTTCCCCCGGTCGCTGCCGAGGCTGGGCAAGATCGGCCTACGGCGGGGACTTCTACCCCGAGCAGTGGCCCGAGCGGACGTGGCACGAGGACGTCCGGCTGATGCGCGAGGCCGGGGTCAACCTGGTCAACGTGGGGATCTTCTCCTGGGCCCTGCTCGAGCCGGTCGCCGGGCCAGTACGACTTCGACTGGCTCGACCGGATCCTCGACCTGCTGCACGGGGCCGGCGTCGCCGTCGACCTCGCCACTCCGACGGCCGCGGCGCCCGCCTGGTTCTTCCGGCGCCACCCGCAGGCACGGCCGGTCACCCGGGAGGGCCAGGTGCTCGGCGGCGGCGCGCGCCACTCGTTCTGCCCCAGCTCGCCGGCGTACCGGAGGTACGCGGCCCGGATCACCGAGCGGCTCGCCGAGCGGTACGCCGATCATCCGGCGCTGGCCCTGTGGCACGTCCACAACGAGTACAGCTGGGGAGCCGCGCAGTGCTACTGCCCGATCTCGGCGGAGGCGTTCCGTGGCTGGCTCCGCGACCGGTACGGGACGCTGGCGGCGCTCAACGAGGCGTGGGGCACGACGTTCTGGGGCCAGCGCTACGGCGACTGGGCCGAGGTCGAGCCGCCGCGGCTCGCGCCGCCCGGCGTCAACCCCGCCCACAGCTCGACTACCTGCGCTTCTCGAGCGACGAGTACCTGGCGTGCTTCCGCGCCGAGCGCGACATCCTGCACCGGCTCAGCCCCGGCGTGCCGGTCACCACGAACTTCATGATCGGCAACTGCAAGGACATCGACTACTGGCAGTGGGCACGCGAGGTCGACGTGGTCGCCAACGACCACTACCTGCAGGCCGAGCGGGCCGACAACCACATCGACCTGGCGATGGCCGCGGACCTGACCCGCTCGGTCGCCGGCGGGCGACCGTGGCTGCTCATGGAGCACTCCACCAGCGCGGTCAACTGGCAGCCCCGCAACCTCGCCAAGGGGCCCGGCGAGCTGCGCCGCAACAGCTTCGCCCACATCGCCCGCGGCGCCGACGCGGCGCTGTTCTTCCAGTGGCGGGCCTCGCGGTTCGGCGCCGAGAAGTTCCACTCGGCGATGCTGCCGCACGGCGGCACCGCCACCCAGGTCTGGCGTGACGTGGTCCAGCTGGGCGCTGAGCTGTCGGCACTCGACGAGCTGCGTCGGCACCCGGGTCCAGGCCGACCTGGGCATCGTCTGGGACTGGCAGAGCTGGTGGGGGCTCGAGCTGGAGTGGCGGCCCTCGGTCGACCTGGACTACGTCGAGCGGATATCGGCCTTCTACGAGCAGGCCTGGCGCGCGCACCGAACCGTCGAGTTCATCCACCCCGAGGGCGATCTGACCGCCTACCCGATGGTGCTCGTACCGAGCCTCTACCTGACCACGCCGGCCGCGGCGGCGAACCTCGCTGCCTACGTCGAGAACGGCGGCACGCTGGTCGTCTCGTACTTCTCGGGCATCGTCGACGAGCACGACACCGTGCACCCGGGCAGCCCACCCCGGCGCCCTGCGCGAACTGCTCGGCCTGCCAGGTCGAGGAGTTCCTGCCGCTGCGTGCGGGCGAACGGGTCACGCTGGAGCGCGGAATGACCGCCGACCTGTGGACGGAGCAGCTGGTCCTGACCTCGGCGGAGCCGGTGCTGCACTACCTGGACGGACCGGCGGCCGGCGGTGCGGCGGTCACCCGCAACCGAGTCGGCCGCGGTACCGCGTGGTACGTCTCGACCCGGCTCAGCGACGCCGATCTGGGGCTGATGCTGCGCGACGCGGGGATGACGGCCCGCCAGGACGTGCCGGACGGCGTCGAGGTCGTCCACCGCGTCGGGGACGTGGCCCGCTACCTGCTGGCGATCAACCACAGCGACCGGGACGTCGAGCTGCCGGCCGTCGGCAAGGAACTGCTCACCGGCGCGCCCTGCCACGGCGTGCTGCCGCTGCCCGCCGGTGAGGTTCGGGTGCTACGGGTGACCGACTGACATCGACAAAGGAGCTCCATGCCGCACGCGACAGCCCCGACGGCTCCCCGGTTCGAGCACCGCACGGACGACTCTCCCGTGCTCGGCATCGGCACCGCCAGCCCGCGCATCTCCTGGTACGTGCCCGAGGCTGCGCCCGGATTCCGGCAACGCGCGTACGAGCTGGAGGTCACCAGGTCGACGGGCGAGTCGCAGGTGTTCCGGGTGGAGTCGGCCGACCAGGTGCTCGTGCCCTGGCCGGCTCCGCCGCTGACGGCCCGCGAGTCGGCCCGGGTGCGCGTGCGGGTGGGTGACGGCGACGACTGGACATCGTGGAGCGCGCCCGGCGTCGTGGAGGCGGGGCTGCTGTCGCCGGCCGACTGGATCGCGCGGTTCGTCACCCCGAGCACCCTCGGCGGCCTGGACATGCCCGCGCCGATTCTCCGCGGCACCGTCGAGCTGCCGACGACGTGGCGTCGGCTCGGTTGTCCATCACCGCGCACGGGCTCTACGTCGCCACGCTGAACGGCAGCCGCGTCGGGGACCAGCAGCTCACGCCCGGCTGGACCAGCTACCAGCATCGGCTGCGGTACCAGACGTACGACGTGACCGCCCTGCTGCGGCCCGGCCGCAACGTCCTGGAGGTGTTGCTCGGCAACGGCTGGTACCGCGGCCGGCTGGGCGTCCACGGCCAAGGCGCGCTCTACGGTGATCGCCTCGCCCTGCTGGCCCAACTGGAGGTGACCGACGCGGACGGCCGCCGACACGTGTTCGCCACCGACGGCAGCTGGACAGCTAGGGACAGCGCGGTGCTCGCCGACGACCTGTACGACGGCCAGCGTACCGACCTGCGCCGCGCGACGGGCGATGACGAGCCCGGCGGGGACCCCGTCGAGCTGCTCGACACCGACCTCGGCCGGCTGGTCGCACCGGACGGGCCACCGGTCCGGATCACCGAGGTGTTGCCCGCGGTGACCGTGTCCCGCTCGCCGGCCGGTCGGCTGCTCGTCGACTTCGGCCAGAACCTGGTCGGCTGGGTCCGGTTGCGGGTCCGTGGGCACGCCGCCGGTCACGAGGTGGTCGTTCGGCACGCCGAGGTGCTGGAGGACGGCGAGCTGGGCGTGCGGCCGTTGCGCAGCGCCAAGGCGACCGACACGTACCTGCTGGCGGGTCCCGACGAGACGGTGCTGGAGCCGGCGCTGACGTTCCACGGCTTCCGGTACGCCGAGATCAGCGGCCTGCCCGAGCTGCGGCCCGAGGACGCCGAGGCCGTGGTGGTCGGCAGCGACCTGCGCCGGACGGGCTGGTTCGAGTCCTCCCACGAGCTGCTCAACCGGTTCCACGAGAACGTGGTGTGGAGCATGCGCGGCAACTTCCTGGATGTGCCGACGGACTGCCCGCAGCGCGACGAACGCCTCGGCTGGACCGGTGACATCCAGCTGTTCACGCCGACCGCGAGCTTCCTGTACGACAGCGCCGGCTTCCTCTCGTCGTGGCTGGCCGACCTGGCGGTGGACCAGCTGGACGACGGCTCCGTGCCGTTCGTGGTGCCGGACGTCATCCGCGAGCCGGGTCCGGCGGCCGCCGCCTGGGGCGACGCCGCCACGCTCGTGCCGTGGGTGGTGTACCAGCACACCGGCGATCTGGCGCTGCTCGCCCGGCAGCTGCCCAGCATGCGCGCCTGGGTGGACCGATTGGTCGAGCTGGCGGGGGAGGACCTCCTGTGGACCGGCGGATTCCACTTCGGTGACTGGCTGGACCCGGCCGCGCCGCCGGAGAATCCCTACCGGGCCAAGACCCACCCGGACGTCATCGCGACGGCGCACCTGGTCCGCTCGGCGGAGGTGGTGGCGCGCGCCGCCGAGCTGGTCGGCGAGGACGATGCCCAGCGGTACGCGGAGATCGCCTCGCGGGCGCGGGCCGCGTTCGCCGCCGAGTTCACCACGCCGGGCGGCCGGGTGCTCGGCGACGCTCCGACCGCCTACGCCCTCGCACTGGAGTGGGCGCTGCTGCCGGGCGACGAGCAGCGGGCCCGCGCCGGCCGCCGGCTCGCCGACCTGGTCCGCACGGCCGGCTTCCGGATCAGCACCGGGTTCGTCGGCACCCCGCTGATCGCCGATGCTCTGACCTCGGTCGGCGAGGTGGCGGTCGCGTACCGGTTGCTGCTGCAGACCGGCTGCCCGTCCTGGCTGTACCCGGTGACGATGGGCGCCACGACGATCTGGGAGCGCTGGGACAGCATGTTGCCCGACGCGCGGATCAATCCGGGCGGGATGACGTCGTTCAACCACTACGCGCTCGGGGCCGTGGCGGACTGGCTGCACCGCCGGGTCGCCGGACTCGCTCCGGCGGAGCCGGGCTACCGCATCATCGAGGTGCGCCCGACCCCGGGGCCTGGCCTGAGCTGGGCGAGCGCCCGGCACCTGACGCCGTACGGCGAGGCGCGGGTCGGCTGGTCTCGATCGAACGGCCGGTTCACTCTGCGGCTGCGGGTGCCGGTGGGCGCCTCCGCGGTGGTCTACCTGCCCGGGGCGAACGAGCCGTTGACGGTCGGGCCCGGGCCGCACGAGTGGGAGACCGACGACCCGTGCGACCCGGTGCCGGGCCTGCCACCGCAGGCGACGATCCGCGCCGTCCTGGACCACGAGCCGACCTGGCGGGGCGTGGTGGCGGCCGCGGTCGAGGCGGACGCGGCCGTCGACGAGGCCGAGGTGGCCGAGCGGCTGGCGCCGTTCCTCGACGCGCCAGCCACCGACCTCCTCAAGGCGCTGACCATGGACGGGCTCCGGCCCGACCACGATGTCGAGCTGCTGTCCGAGCGGGTCAGTCACATTCTGACGGCAGAACCAGGCTCTGAATCTGAACGGGCCCACCCGCCGAGTGCGCCTGGTAGTCCACGATGAGCAGCGGCATCCGGCACCGGGTGCCGACATGCGGGCCCTTCGCCCCGTAGAGACCGATTTCGCCGAAGCGTGCGCCGAATCTAGGAGTGTTGATGAAGCGGTTATCGAAGATCTCGATGGTTGCGGCGGTGACGACGGCGTTGTCCGGGACCGCTGTCGTGCTGGCGGTCGACGCGCAAGCTGCGACGAGGCGGTACGAGGCGGAATCCGCGCCCGCCGTGTGCGGTGGTGTGGTGGCCTCGAACCATTCGGGCTACTCCGGTAGTGGTTTCTGCGACACGACCAACGCCGTTGGTTCCGCTGTGCAGTTCACGATCAATTCCGCGGCGGCCGGCCCCGCGACGGTGAATGTCCGGTACGCCAACGGCGGCGGCGCGAACCGGCCGGCGGACATCGCCGTCAATGGGGCCGTGGTGCAGTCCGGTTTCGCTTTCGAGGCCACCGGCGCGTGGACGACGTGGGCGACCAAGACCGTCACCGTGCAGGTGGCGGCGGGGACCAATTCGGTGCGGCTCGCCGCGACCACCTCCGGTGGGCTGGCCAACATCGACTACCTCGAAGCCGTCACGCTTGACCCGCCTGGGCTAATCACCATGCTGGGCGCGGACGTGTCGACCGTGCAACGGGCGCCGACCTCGGCGCGAAGTACTACGACGCCGACGGCGCCCAGGCCGACCCGCTGGACATCCTCAAGGGCGTCGGCGTCAACTACGTCCGGCTGCGGATCTGGAACAACCCGCGCAGCGGCTACAACAACAAGGCCAAGGTGCTGCAGTACGCGCGGACGGTGAAGGCCAAGGGCCTGAAGCTGCTGGTCGACTTCCACTACTCGGACACCTGGGCCGACCCGGGCATGCAGACCAAGCCGGCGGCCTGGGCCAGCCACGGCATCAGCCAGCTGCAGACCGACGTCTACAACTACACGTACGACGTGTGCACCAGCCTCAAGGCGCAGGGCACCACGCCGGACAGCGTGCAGATCGGCAACGAGATCAACGTCGGCATGCTGTGGAACGACGGCAGGGTCGTCAACAACGACTTCACCAACCTCGGCCTGCTGCTCAAGGCCGGGCTACAACGCGACCAAGGCGTGCAACAGCGGCACCCAGGTGATCATCCACACCGCCAACGCGGACAGACGGCACGCCCGCTGGTTCTACGACGGCATCCGGGCCCAGGGCGTGGACTGGGACATCACCGCCCTGTCGTACTACTGCATGTGGCACGGCACGCTGGCCAACCTCGGCCAACGTCATCACCGACGTGCGCTCCCGGTACGGCAAGCCGGTCGTCATCGCCGAGACCGCGTACCCGTTCACCACCGGCCAACGCGGACAGCACCGGCAACGCATCGCAGCAGCGCGCCTGCTCCGGCTACCCGCCACCTGGCCGGCCAGGCCAGGCCAAGTTCACCGCCGTGCAGAACACCGCCCGCAACGCCGGCGCGATCGGCGTCTTCTACTGGGAGCCCACCTGGTACGCGGTGCCCGGCAACGGCTGGGACCCGGCCAACATCAACGACACCGGCAACGGCTGGGACAACATGGCCATCTTCGACTGGTCCGGCCGCCTCAACCCGAACATCCGCTGGCGCCCATGACAGGCAGACGCGAGCGATAGCGGCCTGAGTCTCCCGGTCCGTGGACAAGGAAGTCAGCGCAGGTAGCTGACCAGGGAGAGATTCCGCTCCCGGACGCCCTGGACGACCAGGTCGGCCATCCTGCCGGCGCCGTACTCGGAGAAGTGCGTGTTGTCGGTGACGCCGTCCGTCGACTGGCGCAGGAAGAGCTGGGCGGAGTTGGTCGGGCCCATCGACTCGACCAGCGCCTCGCTCTTCGCGGTCAGGTCGATCACCGGAACGTTGTGGGAGGAGCCGAGGCTGCGCATCTCGGCCGGCAGGTTCACGCCCACGCCGTTGATGTGCAGCCCGGCGTCGTTGAGCTGGCTTCCGCTGAACGACCGCCGTACCGGCGGGGTCACCAGTACCGGGACGCCGCCTCTGCCCCGCACCTGGTTGATCATGGAGGTGAGGTTGTTGCGGAAGCTCGCGCCGAGGTGGTCTTGTCGTTGTGTCCGAACTGGATCAGCACCAGGTCGTTCGCCTTGATCAGTGGCCTCATCGTGGGGAACAGCGCGGCGTTGCTCAGGAAGCTGCCGGAGCTCTCACCCGAGTCGCCGTAGTTGGCGATCACCGCACCGGCCGCGACCTGCGTGGGCAGGAGCTGTCCCCAACCGGTGTACGGGGCGCCCGGCTGATCGCAGGCCGTGGAGTCGCCGGCCAGGTAGACGACGAGCGGGTTGGCTCGCCGGCTGGACGGTCAGGCCGGCGAGCTTGGGCGCGGACCGGCGAACGTGAACTGCAACCTGGCGTCCCCGTGCCGCCTTGCCCGGTGGGCTGGCCTTCGGGCTGCCGCACGTTGATCGTGAAGGTGTAGGTGTTGATCGTGCCGGGCGCGGTGGCCACCGCCGGCAGCATCCGTCGCCGGGCCTCCACCGACATCGAGGTGTCACCCGCCGCGGCGCGGTCGCCGATCCACGCGGTCACCGTGTAGTTGCCGGGGAGACCGCGAAGTTGCAGCTGATCGGCGAGGTGCCGGTGCACTGCGACGGCCGGCCGGGCGGCGGGGAGGTCGTCGGGCTGGGGTGGTGGGGTTGGCATCGTCGAGCGTCACGTCGAGGTGGTCGATGTTGGCGAGTCCGTCGGACGTGGTCGCGGCGAGCCGCACCGTGTTGCTCCCCGCCGCCAGCCGGACCGTCAGCGTCTTGGTCGCCCACGTGGTCCAGGCGCCGGTGAGCTCGAACGGTAACCCGCCCTGCGCCACGGTGCCGTTGACGCTGACATCCGCCGGGCGGCCCGTGCCGCCGCCGTTGGCGTAGCGGATGCTCAGGACCGCGGTGACCGGGCCGGGCGTACTCACGGTGAACTGCACGGCCGAACCGAGCGCGTTCGTCGTGTCGCAGAAGCCGCTACCCGAGTATCCCGAGTGGTTCGAAGCCACGGCTCCACCGCACACAGCGGGTGGGGACTCGGCCTCGTACCGGTTCGTCGCGGCGCTCGCATCCACAGTGGATAGGACAACGGCGCCGGTGAGGGCCACTGTCATCGCTATTGCCGAAATCCCCGCGTACCGCCGCATCGGCGCTCCCAAAGGTAGGTCCGCGCGAGATCCGTTCCGACGTCGAACCGATCAGGCGGGAGGCCACGACGCATGCACGCCGGCGGGCAAGCGCTTTCCACACAGACTGACGAGGAGGCAACGGGCTGTCAATAGACAACTTCGTTCAGCGATCTTGCCGAATGCGGTGCCGGTGGCGCCCTGTCCGAAGTGGACAAGATCGCCCGAGGTCGGGGTCACCGCCGAGGCCAGGAACGACTGGGTGATTGGTTGACAATT
The DNA here is from genome assembly GCA_963746095.1 of uncultured Actinomycetota bacterium. GTDB lineage: Bacteria > Actinomycetota > Actinomycetes > Mycobacteriales > Cryptosporangiaceae > CAVVAL01. Next base: position 207,571 of record CAVVAL010000027.1, read on the forward strand.
TTGCGTGCTGCGGGAAGACTTCCTGTCATCTTTCCGGAATGTGAACGCGCGCTCATCCCGGAGCGCGGCTCCGTCTGACGGTGCCCACTCGCTCCCTGGCGCCGCCCGCTGGGGCGACTTCCCGGCCCCGAAACGCGCTCGTCGCTCGTGGCTAGGGCGGAGCGCGCGTACGCATGAGAACGGCAGTGCCCCGCACAGCAGCCGTGCCACAGGCCTCCGCTGCTGGTACACGACTTGGAGGTACGTCTTGACGCCCCAAAGTAGCTCGGGACTTGCGTTATCGGCGGCGCCCGACCGCGGACGACCGGTGGTGGTGCGGCGGTGGGTGGTCGCGGTGGCGGTGGTGGTGTCGTTGTTGAGTGTGGTGGTGGTTGTGCGGTCGGCTTCGGCGTCGCGCTGCGGAGAATCCGTTTGAGCGTGGGCCGGCTCCGTCGCAGTCGAGTGTGGCGGCGAAGCGGGGTTCGTTCGCGACGGCGCAGGTGGGGGCGCCGGGTGGGAACGGTTTTGGCGGTGGGGTGATCTATTACCCGACGGATACCAGCCAGGGTCGGTTTGGTGCGTTGGCGGTGGTGCCGGGGTATACGGCGACGTGGGCTGCTGAAGGTGCGTGGATGGGTCATTGGTTGGCGTCGTTCGGGTTCGTGGTGATCGGGATCGACACGAACAGTCGTAATGATTGGTATGACGCGCGGGGTGCGCAGTTGTTGGCGGCGTTGGACTATCTGACCCAGCGGAGTCCGGTGCGGGATCGGGTTGATGGGAGCCGGGCCGCGGTGATGGGTCATTCGATGGGTGGCGGCGGGGCGATGTGGGCGGCGGCGAATCGTCCGTCGTTGAAGGCGACGATCGGGTTGGCGCCGGCGATTTTCCATTTCAATTTGTGTAATCTGCGGGTGCCGGCGATGTTGATGGCGGGTCAGAATGATGGGACGGTGACGCCGTCGGCGGTGACGGGTAATTACAATCAGGTTCCGGGTTCGACGGAGAAGGCGTATCTGGAGTTGTCGGGTGCGGGGCATGGTTTTCCGACGTCGTCGAATTCGGTGATGACGCGGAAGGTATTCCGTGGTTGAAGATTTTTGTTGATCGGGATGCGCGGTATTCGCAGTTTCTGTGTCCGTTGATGGACTCGACCGGGGTGCGGACGTATCGCAGTACGTGTCCGTTGCTGCCGGAGGGGCCGACGCCGACACCGACGGACTCACCAACGACGTCGCCCACGCCCCCGGCGGACATGCCCTTCAGCCTGGTCGGCGCCGGCTCCGGCAAGTGTCTCGACGTGCCGTCCGGATCCCAGACCGACGGAACCGCCCTGATCATCTACACCTGTAGCGGCGCGACCAACCAGCGCTGGACCAGGACCGCGGCGGGCGAGCTGCGGATCTACAACAACTCCAAGTGCATGGACGCGGGCGGTAACCAACAGGGAACGCGCGGTGACGATCAACTCCTGTACCGGCGGCGGCAGTCAGAAGTGGACACTCGACGCTGGTGGCGCGGTCGTGAACACCCAGTCCGGTCGCTGCCTCGACGTGTCGGGCGGCAGCACAGCCAACAACGCCGCCGTCATCGGGTGGAACTGCACAGGGCGGCGAACCAGCGCTGGAGTCGGCAGTAGCGATCAGCTCCAGGTCAGCCGAATCGGGTGACCTGAACGGACAGAACGCCCCGCCGGTCCTCCAGCGGCGGGGCGTTCGCGTCCGCCAGCGACACGCGGTAACCGTGCCGATCCGAAGAGCGTCTCGCGGTAGTTACAGTGTGTCGGACCCTGTACCGCGACCCGGGCCGGAGCAGACCATGGTGAGCCCGTTCAGCATCGACGAGATATTCCCCGACGTCGGTGCCGGCTCCGTGCGGCTGCCGCGGCGGCAGGCGGGCAGCTCCCCGCAGGGCCTGGCGGTGACCCTGGTGGCCGATTACACCCTGCCCGCCAGAGCCTGGCTACCCTCCGCGGCGATCGTGGCTCTGCTCGGTGAGTTCGGGGTGACCGACGGCGCCGCTCGGACGACGATCAGCCGGCTGGCCCGCCGGCGGAGTGCTGGAGGGTTACCAGCACGGGCGGCACACCTCCTACCGATTGACGCAGCCGGCCAGCGTGAACCTCTCCAGTGGCGGCATGCAGGTCGGGTCGTTCGCCGGGACCCCCCGAGTCCTGGGACGGCTCGTGGACGCTGGTCGCGTTCTCGCTGCCCCAGGAGAAGAGCACCCAGCGGCGCACGCTGCGCAACGAACTCCGGTGGCGGGGGTACGCGCCGCTGTACGACGGGGATGGCTTTCGCCTCATCCGCTGACGTCACCCACGGGACCGATTCTGGAAGCGATGACGTCCGGTGCGATGACCGTGTTCCGCGCGCAGCACACGGACCTCGAGGTGGACGCCGCGCGCAACCCGGTCGACGCGTGGGACATCGACGGCATCGCCGGCCAGTACAAGCTGTTCATCGACCGCTGGAGCGAACTGCTGGCCGGGATCACCAGGCGCAGCGTGTCCGGTGCCGAGGCGGTGAAACGCCGGCAAGAGGTCATGGACATCTACCGGCGACTCCCGCTCATCGACCCGCTCCTGCCCGCTGGACTGATGCCATCGGACTGGCCACGGCGGGCGGGGAGGTCTTCATCGCGGTCTACGACGGGTTGGCCCAACCGGCCGAGGAGCACGTCCGGGCTGTCGTGGCGAGCGTCGGCGACGCGCCCGGGGCGGACGTCCGAGCCCACACCGTCGAGGAGATGGCCGCCGGCATCTGCGATACGCCGGCCTGAAGCGACAGCTGCGTGGCAGCGGCGCGTGGCGCGGAGTGCTGCCGATGAAGGGGCGCCGCTCGCCGTTCGGACGGCGCCCCCCTTCGAGATCAGACGGGTCGGCGCAGGAAGCGCTGGTTGGGGCTGCCGGTGTAGGCGTATTGGGAGATGCGGGCGCCGTCGGCGTCGAGACGCTCCCACACGTCGATGGCCAGGCCGGACTGCCGGTTGATGAGGCTGTCACGCCGCTGCCGTGGTCGGTGACGCGCCATTGCTGGCCGGCGGCGTTGGTGTCGGGTTGCTGGGTGATGTCGGCGCCGCTCATGCTGCTGGCGACCTGCAGGACCAGGCCGCTGTGGCGAGCCTTGATGCGGACGTGGCCGTCGCCGGTGTCGATGAGCTCGAACTGCTGGTTCTGCCCGCCGTTGCTGCCGCGCTGGGCGAGCAGGGCTCCGGCGGTGGTGGAGGCGCCGGCGATCTCGGCTAACTTGCCGCTGTGCTGGGCCACCAGGTTGTAGGCGCCGGTCGGCGGCGGGGTCGGCTCACCCGCGCCGGGGACGAACTCCCACCTGGCGCCCGAGCCCGTCGCGTCGCCGGGGAGGCGGTCCCGGGCGGCGAGGTCGCCGTAGAGGTTCCACCGCATCCAGTCGTGCCAGGTCCCCTGGCCACGGTGCCGGTGTTGCCCCAACCGGTGCCGCCGTGGTCCGCGCCGACGAAGGTGAGGAAGGCCTTGGCCGGGGCAACTCGGCGTAGGCCTGCCGGGCGGAGGAGTACGGGCAGGCCTGGTCCCGGTCGCCGTGGATGAACAGGACGTTGGCCTTGACCATGCTGCTCGGGTTGCCCATGTCCACACAGGAGATGGGGACGGCTGCCTTGATCCGGGAGTCGGGGAAGGCGGTGAGTAGCCCGTGGGTGGTCATGCCGCCCATGGAGTAGCCGGACACGCCGACGCCGGCCGCTGTGTCGATGTGGCCCGCCAGCGGGTCATTGCCGGTGTTCAGGGCCAGTGTCCGGGTGATGGCCTCCGAGACGTCCCTCGACAGGTTGCCGTTGTACGCATCGCCGATGCCGGCCCTGGAGAAGTCGGGGGCCGGGACGATGAAGCCGGCCGCGGCCAGCGGGTGATGTGCCCCAGCGCACGCTGCGGGCTCGCTCCGCTGCCGTGCGTGTACTGGCAGATGGGGAAGACGCCCGGGCGACGGGTGCGTTGTTGACCGGGTTGCCGCCAGGGGTGCCCGTGGCGGGGTAGTACACCATCGTGGTGACCTGGCGGGAGCCGCGCATCCAGGTGAACTGGCGCACGCCCACGCGGAACGGCGTGGTCGGCGCCGGCCGCAGGGCCGCGGTTCGGCGGCGTTCGCCTCAGGTGCCGAGCAGGGGCGCCGCCGACGGCCGCGGCCCCGGCCGCGCTCAGTTTCAGGAACGTACGTCGTTGCATCGACAAGGTGACTCCTTGGGTGGGGAAGTGGTGCGTCTTGCGCCGCTGGAGCGGTTCAGCGGAATAGGCGTTCGGCTGGAGCGGGGGACCGGCGCTAAGAGGGACCGTCAATAGGGCGCTGATCGGCTGCGTCGGCGCCAGAGGCCGACCGGCGGCGTTGTCGTCGTCGGCCATGCAACAACGGCATGACCTCCTCCTCCGCCTTGCCGGACGACGCCTGGCATCCGCCTCGCTCGACCGTCCCTATAGACGGGCCCTCTACGGCGCGACCTCGATGAAGTCGACGTTCGGCAATCCGGCCGCAGTGGTCGAAACCAGCCGGACGGTGTTGCTGCCGGCATTCAGCGCGACGGCCAGGGTCTTGGTGGACCAGGCCGTCCACGGGCCGGGATCTCGAAGGACACTGTGGACACCGTGGATCCGTTGACCACAGGTTCGCCGGCCGCGCGTCGCCGCCGTTGGCGAACCGGATCCCGAGAGTGGCCGTGCCCCGCCGCCGCGCTCACGGTGAGCTGGGAGTAGGCGCCCACGGCGTTGGTGCCGTTGCAGAATCCGCTGCCGGAGAAGCCGGCGTGATTCGCATCGATCGTGCCCTGACACACCGCCGGCGAGTTCTCCGCCTCGTACCGCTGCCCTCCCGGCACATCCGCGCCCGGCACGAACTCCCACCTGGTGGTGGAGGTCGTCGCGTCGGCGGCGAGGCGGGCGCGGGCGGCGGGGTCGCCGTACAGGCTCCACCGCATCCAGTCGAGGAGGGTCCTGATGGCCACGGTGTGCCCCAGTAGCTGCCGTGGTCCCCGCCGAGGAAGGTGAGGAAGGCCTTGGTCGGGGGCAGCTCCGCATACGCCTGGCGGGCCGAGGAGTACACCGTCGTGGGGTCCCGGTCGCCGTGCTGAACAGGACGTTGGCCTTGACCGCGCTGCTCGGGTTGCCCATGTCTATGCAGGACATGGGGACCGCCGCCTTGATCCGGGAGTCGGGGAAGGCGGTGAGCATCGCGTGGGTGGTCATGCCGCCCATGGAGTGGCCGGACATGCCGACGCCGACCGTGGTGTCGATGTGGCCGGCCAACGGGTCGCCGCCGCTGTTCAGGGCCAGCGTGCGGGTGATGGCTTCGGAGTTGTCCCGGGGCAGCTCGCCGTTGTACGTATCACCGATGCCGACCCTGGGCACGCTGGGTGCGGGGACGATGAAGCCGGCCGCGGCCAGCGGGCGAATCACCGCCAGGGAGCCCTGCGGGGTGCCACCAAGGCCGTGCTGGTACGCGCAGACGGGAAAGACGCCCGCGGCGACGGGTGCGTTGTTGACGGGGCTGCCGCCGGGGTTGCCGGTGGCGGGGTAGTACACCAAGGTGGTGACCGGGCGGCTGCCGCGCATCCAGTTGTACTGGCGCACGCCGACGGCGAACGGGGTGGTCGGCGCGGTCCGCAGCGGTCCCGACGGTGTCGGCGTTCGCCCGCAGGAACCGAGCAGGGACGCCCCCACGGTCGCCACTCCGGCGGCGCCCACTTGAGGAAACGTACGTCGTTGCATCGACACGCTGACTCCTTGGTATCGGGGATCTGTGTGGTGTGCGCCGCTGGCTCCGGTGAACGGGCCGGCCGGTCGCGGCCCGTTCTCCGGAGTGTTCAGCGGACGTAGATGTGCGGCTGGGGCGGGGCGCTCATGCCGTTGCCGAGGAAGAAGCTGGGGTGCGGCGGCTGGTTGTAGGCGCTGTTCTGCCAGGCGATCGCGACCCGGTACTGCGTGTCGTGCATGAGGGTGATAGATGCGCCGGTCGGTCTGGATCGGCGTGGCGTAGACGCGCAGGGCGGCGTTGTCGTCGCGCGGCAGGATGACCTCCTCGCGCCAGTCCCCGAACAGGTCGCCGGAGAGCGACGGGGTCGACTTCGTGCCGTTGATGGAGTGCGCGCCGGAGCCGGTGAGCAGGCGGGTGTCGCCGCCGGTGCCGTACTTGTCGACGTGGTTGCCGTCCAGCAGTTCCCGCACCGGGTCGGCGTCCCACCA
>CAVVAL010000028.1:0-14011 GCA_963746095.1 uncultured Actinomycetota bacterium
TGCCCAGCGGCGACCAGGCCTGGCTGGTCACCCGGTACGCGGACGTGCGCGCCGTGCTCTCCGACGGACGGTTCAGCCGCGACCTCAATCGGCCCGACGCCGCCAGGATGAAGACCGCGATCGGGTTCGGCAACTACGGCAACCCGTTCGCCGACCCGCCGGTGCACACCCGCTGGCGCCGGCTGGTGGCCAGGGCGTTCACCCCGCGCCAGGTCGAGGCGATGCGCCCGCAGATCCAGACCACTGTGGACGACCTGGTCGAGAAGCTGGCCGCGCAGGGCCCGTCGGCCGACCTGATGGCCGCGTTCGCCTACCCGCTGCCGATCACGGTCATCTGCACGATGCTCGGCGTCCCGGTCGCTGACCAGGCGCGGTTCCGCGACTGGGTGGACACGATGCTCTCCAGCGACCACGATCCCTCGGACCGGGCGGGCGCGGCGGGCACGCTGATCGACTACGCCAAGGCGCTGAGTGCCGCCAAGCGCCGCGAACCGGCGGAAGACCTGCTCAGCGGGCTGGTCGCGGTGGCCGACGAGGAAGACGGCCGGCTCACCGAGGAAGAACTGTGGATCACGGTGATGACGCTGCTGGTCGCCGGCTACAAGACGACCGCGGCCGAGATCGGTAAGGGCTTCCTGCTGCTGCACCGGCACCCGGACCAGTTCGCCGCACTCCGGAACGACGTTCTCGCCGGCGGCGGGCTGATCGAGTCGGCGACCGAGGAGATGCTGCGCTGCACACCGCCGGGCAACGGGTACGGGATCAGCCGGTACGCCACCGCGGACGTCCAGATCGGCGGCGCGCTGATCCCGGCGGGCGCGACAGTGCTGGTCGCCAGGCACGCCGCCAACCGGGACGACGCGCACTTCGCCGGCGCTGAGCGATTCGACATCACCAGGGGCACCGCGAACCAGCACCTGACGTTCGGCAGCGGCCCGGCATTCTGCTTCGGGGCGCCGGTCGCCCGAATGGAACTGCAGCTCGGGTTCGCCGCGCTGCTGCGGCGTCTCCCCGAGCTGCGGCTGGCGGTGCCGTACGAGGACGTGCGCTGGCTGACCGAGACCGCGGCGCAGGCACCGGAGGTGGTCCCGGTGACGTGGTGAATTGCGGATGAAGCAGGTACCGGTGGTCGCCCGGTTCTCGTACGGTGACTGCGTGATCGATACCCCAAATGAGAAGGAAGTCCGAATGTTGACGCACGAGGACGCTCGGCCCACGGCCGGCCGTGGTGCCGCCGGGGCACCCGCCGTCTCCGTCCGTGGCGTGGCCAAGCGCTACGGGCGGCGGCGGGTGCTCACCGACGTCACCTTCTCGATACCGGCCGGCACCCTGGTCGGCATCGAGGGCGAGAACGGTGCGGGCAAGTCCACGCTGCTCAAGTGCCTGGTCGGACTGCTCGGCCCGGACTCAGGCGAGATCCTGGTCCGCGGCTCGATCGGCTACTGCCCGCAGGAGCCGTCGCTGCTGGACGCGCTGACCATCGCCGAGCAGCTCCGCCTCTTCGGCGCCGGTTACGGGCTGACTGCCGAGCAGGTGACCGCCCGCGCGGGCGAGCTGATGGAGACGTTCGGCTGCGCGCAGTACGCCGGCACGAGGGTCAGCCGGCTATCGGGCGGTACCCGGCAGAAGGTGAACCTGATCGCCTCGCTGCTGCACACCCCGGACGTGCTCATCCTCGACGAGCCCTATCAGGGCTTCGACTACGACACCTACCTGAAGTTCTGGGACTACGCCGAACAGTTCCGGCGCGACGGCGGCGCGGTCGCGGTGGTGAGCCACATGCACTCGGAGAAGGACCGGTTCGACGCGATGCTCGACCTGGTGCAGGGCCGGATCGTCGCGAGCGGCCGGCTGGCCGACCAGGTCGCGGGCGGTGCGGCATGACCACGACGACGACTCCGCACCGGGCCACGTCCGTCGCGACCGGCATGTTCCTGCGCGAACTTCTGCGGCGCTGGCCGACCGTACTGTTCATGATCTTCATGCCGGCCTCGTACTTCCTGGTCAGCTACCTGACCAGCGACGCGACCGAGGTGGCGCCGGCGAACGTCTTCACCGGGGACGGCTTCACCGAACTGCAAGTGAACGACCGGGCGTTCAAGGCGCTCTACCTGGCCGTCCTCGGCATCAGCGTGACCAGCTCGTTCGCCGCGCTGACCACGGTACTCGGCAGCACGGCGGTGATGCGACGGCTGCGCCTGGTCGGGTACCGGCCGCACCAGCTGCTCTCGGCCCGGCTCGCGGTGCTGGCGATGATCACGCTCATCTCGACGCTCGTCTTCCTGGCGATCTTCGTGCCGCTGGTGGACGTGCACTCGGTCGGTGCTCACCGCGCTGGCGCTGCTGCTGATCGGCTTGATCGGGGTCGCTCTCGGCACGCTCGTCGGGCTGCTGATCCCGCGCGAGTTCGAGGCGGCGATGGTGATCATCGCGTTCGCCGGCATCCAGATGGCGCTGGGCCGGGGCGGTGCTGAGGCGGAGAAGTACCTCGTCTACTGGCCGGCCGTCGAGGCGCTGAAGACGGCGGTCTTCACCGACGTCACCAACGTGTACCGCTACCTCGGGCAGGGCGCGCTGTACGCGGTCGTCCTGTTCGGGCTGGCTTACCTGGTGTGGACCTACCGCACCCGGATCTTCAGACGCTGACCGCGCCCCGGGCGCGGGCACACCAGGGAAGGGGGGTCAGATGCCGGAGGGCATGAGCTGGCTCGAGGATTACATGGACGGGGCGAGATCGGGGAACCTCCTGGCGCCGCCCTCCGCATGGTGGATCGTCACCAGAGCCTGCAACCTGAAGTGCTACTACTGCTTCGCCGACGCCCGCAAGCGGGACCCCGACGAGCTGGACACCGCGGAGGCGAAGCGCGTCCTGGACGACTTCGCCGCCAGCGGCCTGATGTTCGTCACCTTCCTCGGCGGCGAACCGCTGACCCGGCGCGACATCTACGAACTCGTCGACTACTCGACCGACCTCGGCATCTACACCGCGCTGCTGACCAACGGACTGAACGTCCGTAACGAGAAGATCGACCGGCTCGTCGACGCCGGCCTGGAGATGATCGGCGTCTCCATCGACAGCCGCGACGACGCCGTGCACGACGCGGTCCGCGGCGTGGCGGGCTCGCTGGCCGGCGCCAAGGGCACGATCCGGTACGCCGTCCAGCAGGGGCTGCGCACCAGCGTCCGAATCGTGGTCACCGAGGACAGCTACGAGGCCATCCCGGACCTGTTCCAGTGGGCGCTGGACGAGGGCGTCGAGGAGCTGATCCTGCTGCCGATCTTCATGGTCGGCCGCGCCGCCGGCGGCACCGAGGACCGCCGCGCGGACATCATCGGCAAGGAGCTGTTCCTCAAGACCCTGCACCGGTTACGCGACATCGGCGCGCCGCTCGGCGTCAACGTCCCGGTCCAGGAGAGCCTGGCCTGCCCGCAGGGCATCGAGCTGAACCGGCCGGGGAGCGAGCACCACCACGCCGGCCACGCGGTCGGCTTCGAGAAGAGCTCCGGCTGCAAGGTCGGCCGGTTCATGGTCAGCGTGCAGCCCAACGGCGACATTCACTCCTGCCCGTTCGTGCACGCCAAGATCGGCAGCCTGCGCGAGCAGAGCATCGTCGACATCTGGCAGGCGCCGCTGCTCAAGCGCGCCCGCGCCGAGGACCTGGGCTGCCTGGCCCGTTCCATCATCCACACCGGACAGCCGGACGCGATGGACCCCACCTACTGGCGGTCGACCGAGGAACTGCTGGCCGCGCTGCCCGCCGCGAGCCCGGTCCCCGCCGGTCCGGCGCCGGTGTTCATCCCGGTCGACGGCCTCTCGCTGGCCTCGCACAGCGCCCGGAACGGAGGTACCCGATGAGCACCGAGATGACCATCGAGGACGTGGTCGCCGAGCTGCGGGACATGCTGGAGGTGAGCCGCCGCAACCCGACCTTGGCGCAGCGACTGGCGGGCGGCGCGCTCACGGTGCTGTACGAGTTCCAGACCGGCGGCCCGGAGCCCACCCCGTACCTGCTCACCGTGGAGCGGGACCGTCGCGCGATCGAGCCTGGTGCGATCCCGTACGAGCAGGCCGACATCGTGATCCGCACCGAACCGCTCACCCTGCACCGCCTCACCAGCGGCGAGCTGGGCGGTCGGGAGGCGATCGTGAGCGGGCTGCTGGACATCCGCAAGGCGCCGTCGATGCCGAAGCTGCTGCTGATGCGCTCGCTCTTCAACCGGTACAAGAAGGCGCTCAAGCGCGGTGAGACAACCGGTCCTGGATCGGGTGAGAACTGTGCGGTCGAGGCGCAGCTGGAGCAGCAGGCCGACCCGCGGGGGCGGTCAGCGTGACCGGCGTGCGGTTACCCGCGGTGGAGACGGTGGATCGGGGTATCGCGGCGGCGGTCGACGCGCTGTTCGCCCTGCGCCGTGCGGACGGCTCGTGGCAGGGCACGCTGCCCTCGTCCGCCGTGTCCACGGGATCGGCCGTGATCGCGCTGCACCTCGCGGCCGGCTCCGGCGAGCTGGTGGAACGTGGCGCCGGCTGGTTACGCGAGACCCAGGCCCCGGACGGCGGCTGGGGCGACGCACCGGACGGACCGAGCACGCTGAACGCCACCGCGATCGCCGTCGCCGCGCTGCGACTGGTCCAGCCGGAGCGGTCGGTGGTCGCGGTCGACCGGGGCCTCGCCCGGATGGGCGAGTTCGGTGGGATGGCCGCCGTCGAGGACAAGACGCTGTGCACGCTCAAGGTGATCTGCCAGCAGTACCTCGCGCTGGCCGGCCTGTACGACGCGGCCCGGATCGACCGGATGCCGCTTGAGCTGGTGCTGCTGCCGCGCCGGCTCCGCCAGCGGCTCTCGTTCACCGTGCCCGGGCTGATGGCCTGGGGGGTGATGCAGGCGCGGACCCGGCGCACCGGTCCGCTGCGCCGCCGCCTGGACCGGCTCGCCGAGCCGAAGGCGCTGCGCTACCTCGCCGACATCCACACGTACGAGAGCAGCGATCCGGATCGCCCCGGCGGCGTCGAGGAATCCGCGCTGATGGCCTCGATCGTCTGCGTCGGGCTGGTGCGAGCCGGCGTCGGGCTCGCCCTCGCCCACGACTACGTCCGCTACCTCCGCGCCACCGTCCGCGCCGACGGGTCGTGGCCGGTCGATCGGGACCTCGAGTTCTCGGTGAGCATGTACGTGGCGCAGGGCCTGCACGACGCCGGCGTTGACCGCGCCGGGCTGGCCGGCACCGCGGACTGGATCCGCCGCTGCCAGCGCCTCGACCCGTTCCCGCCGACCGGCGCGCCCGCTGGCGGGTGGGGCTGGTCGCTGCCCTCGGGCTGGCCGGACACCGACGACACCGCGTGCGCGGTCGGGGTGCTGGCTCAGCTCGGCGGCGACGAGGCGGCCCTGGGAAAAGGTGTCGACTGGCTGCGCACCATGCAGAACCGGGACGGCTCGTGGGGCTGTTTCGCCAGCAACGCGGGCGTCTCGATGGACTCGCCGTGTTCGGTGATGACCGCGCACGCCGTACTCGGCCTGCACGCGGCCGGGGGCTCGCCCGACGACCCGGCCCTGGCCAAGGCGGTGCGCTGGTTCGCCAGGACGCAGCGGTCCGACGGCGCGTTCGCCAACATCTGGTTCCGCGGTGACACCGCGGGCACGGCGCGGGTGCTCGACGCGCTCGGCCAGCTCGGCCTGGCCGGCACCGCCACCGCGGTGGGCTGCCGCGACTGGCTGCTCGCCCACCAGCACGAGGACGGCGGCTGGGGCGACGGAGTCTCGGCGCCGCCGTCGGTGGAGGAGACCGCGTGGGCGGTGCTCGGGCTGGTCGCCGCGGGGGAGGCCGGCTCGGCGGCGGTGCGTGCGGGGGTGGCCTGGCTGCTGGCGCGGCAGCGTCCGGACGGGCGCTGGCCCGCGACGTTCGTCGGCATCTACTTCCTTGGCCTGACCTACTGGTGCGACCACATCGCCGACGGGTTCGCGCTCCAGGCACTCGGCCGGTACCGCGCCGGAGCGGCGTGATGCGCGACTACGACGTGGTGGTCTGCGGCGCCGGTGTGGGCGGACTCACCGCCGCGCGTGCGTTCGCCCGGCAGGGGCGGCGGGTGCTGCTCCTGGAGAAGCAGCCCGTGCCCGCGCCGGTCCACAAGGGAGAGCTGTTGCAGCCTCGCTCGCTACAGATCCTGGACGGGATCGGCGCGCTGCCCCGGTTGGCCGCCCGGGGTGCGCTGCGGGCACCGCGGCTGGCCTGCCGCACGGCCGACGGCGTCGAAGTGGGCGCGCTGGACTACCGGCTGCTGCCGCCCCCCTTCGACCACTGCCTGGTGCACTACTACGCCGACATCAAGGCGGCGATCGGCACTGAGCCCGGCGACGGCGTGGAGGTGCGCTCCGGGGTGCTGGTGGAACGGCTCCGCCGCGACGGCGCCGGCCGGGTGGTCGGCGTGCGGCTCGCCGACGGGGACGCGCGCACCGACGTGGACGCGCACCTGGTCGTCGGCTGCGACGGCAACTCCTCGCGGATCCGCACCGACGCCGGCATCGCCGTGGAGCGCACCCGGTACCCGCACGACCTGATCGGCTTCGACCTCACCGGGGTCATCGGCCTCGGCGACGACGTGGTCGCGCACCTCACCAGGGACGGCCTGCGCCTGCTCTTCCCGATGCCCGGTGACCGCGCCCGGCTCTACGTGCAGCTGCCAGGCGGCGAGTTCCGGCGGATCGGCAGGTCGGGGCTACCGGCCTGGATCGGCTGGCTGCTGCGCACCGTGCCCGCGCTCGCCCCGATCGCCGACCGGCTGCGGGAGAGCGTGGCGAGCGCCCAGGCGCTGCCCGCGTGGCGATTCAACGCCCCCACCTGGACCCGACCCGGCCTGGCGCTGCTCGGTGACGCCGCGCACTGCGTGCACCCGATGGCCGGCCAGGGTATGAACGCCGCTATCGCCGACGCCTGGACCCTCAGCGAGCAGTTGGCCGGCGCCGACCGGCTCACCGCCGCGGTCATCGACGCCGCGCTGTCCCGGTACGACCAGGTGCGGCGGCCCCGGATCGACTATGTCTCGCGGCTGAGCCACAACCTCGCCACGCTGTTCACCGACACCGGCTGGCGCGGCCAGGTGCTGGGCCGGCACGTGTTGCAGCGCAATCGGCGCAACCGGCGGCTCCAGTTCATCATCACGTACAACATGTCCGGCCTGGGCGTGCACCGCTTCACCCGGGTGGACCGGCTGGTACAGCTCGGGCTGCTGCCCGATCCGCGCGCCGGCACGATGCCCGCTCTCCCCGTGCAACGCCGTAGCGAGGAGGACCGCCGTGATGTCCGCTGACGCGGTTCCGGGTCAGCCTCGTCGGCCGTCGGCGCTGGTGCTGGTCGGACTGGTCTGCGGCCCTTTCGTGTCCATGGTGGACTCGAACGCGGTGAACGTGGCGGTCCCGACGATCGCTCGCGAGCTGGACGCCTCACTCGCGGCCGTCGGCTGGACGGTCAGCGCCTACCTGCTCGGCATCGCCGCCGCACTGCCGGCGACGGCGTGGCTGGCCCGCCGGTACGGCACCCGGCGTACGTACCTCGCGGCGCTGGTCGCGTTCGGGCTCACCTCGGCCGCCTGCGCCGCCGCGCCGGGCATCGAGGCGCTGATCGGGTTGCGGGCGTTGCAGGGGGTGGCCAGCGCGCCTCTGATCCCGCTCGCGCTCTCGCTGCTGTTCGGCGGCGGCGGCAAGATGCGGCCCCCGGTGCTGGCCGGGATGTTCTTCTTCCTCGCCCCGGCACTCGGTCCGACCATCGGCGGCCTGATCACCGCGTCCGCGGGCTGGCGGCCGATCTTCCTGATCAACGTGCCGCTGGTCGCGATCGGCCTGCTCGGTGCGCGCAAACTCGCGCCCGACCCCCCGACCGCCGACCGGTCCCCGCTCGACCTGCGCGGGCTCGGCCTGCTGGCCGCCGGCGCGACGCTGGCCACCTACGGCGCGTCGGTGATCACCAGCGATGGCTGGGACGCGCTCGGCGGCTGGCCGTGCTGCCTGGCCGGACTGATCCTGCTCGCCGGGTACCTCGCCCACGAACGCCGGACCGCGCACCCGGCCGTGTCGCTGCGGCTGCTCGCCGATCGGAGCAGCCGGGTCGCGGTGGCGGTGTGCGTCGTCGCATCCGTGGTGCTGTTCGCGGTGCTGTTCCTGATCCCGATCTTCACGTTGCAGGTGCAGGGCCACTCCGCTCTGGTCGCCGGCCTGGTGCTCTTCCCACAGGGCATCGCGATGGGACTCTGCTCGGGGCTGGGCGAGAAGCTGATCGCGGCGGTAGGGCTGCGGACCACGGTGGTCAGCGGGATGGCCGTGCTCACCGTGACCACCGCGCTGCTGCTCACGGTGTCCACTCAGACGCCGCCGTGGCTGATCGCGCTGCTGCTCACCGGGCGCGGCGCCGCCCTGGGCCTGACCCTGCAACCGCTCATCACCGGCATGCTGACCCGCCAGAGTTCGGCCGAAGTGACCGACGTCAGCACGCTGTTCAACGTGGTCCAACGGGTCGCCGGCTCGCTCGGCATCGCCGGCGTGGCCGCGTTCTACCAAGCCCAGGCGGCCGGCGTGACGGCGTTCCACGACACCGTGTGGCTGCTGGTCGCCGTCGCGCTCGCCGGCACGTTGCTCGCCGCACTGCTCCCGAACCGCACCAGCAGTTCCGACGACGGGTGGAAAGCGACACCCGAGGAGACCGCACTCGAGGTGAAGCCATGACTCTTTCGCTGGGTATGCCCAGACCGCCCGCGCCGAAGATCGCCGAGCGCAGGAAGACCCGCCAGATCAAGGTCGGGAACGTCCTGGTCGGCGGTGACGCGCCGGTGTCGGTGCAGTCGATGACGACGACCAAGACCGCCGACGTCAACGCCACCCTGCAGCAGATCGCCGAGCTGACCGCGGCCGGCTGCCAGATCGTGCGGGTGGCGGTTCCGGACACCGATGATGTCGCGGCGCTGCCGGCGATCGCGCGGAAGTCGCAGATCCCGGTGATCGCCGATATCCATTTTCAGCCTCGGTATGTGTTCGCGGCGATCGACGCGGGTTGTGCGGCGGTGCGGGTCAACCCGGGCAACATCAAGAAGTTCGACGACAAGGTGGGGGAGATCGCCAAGGCGGCCAAGGCCGCGGGGATCCCGATCCGGATCGGCGTCAACGCCGGCAGCTTGGACAAGCGGCTGATGGAGAAGTACGGCAGGGCCACCGCCGAGGCGCTGGTGGAGTCGGCGTTGTGGGAGTGCTCGCTGTTCGAGGAGCACGATTTCACTGACATCAAGATTTCGGTCAAGCACAACGACCCGGTTGTGATGGTCAACGCTTACCGGCAGCTTTCTCGGGCCTGTGACTATCCGCTGCATTTGGGTGTGACCGAGGCCGGGCCGACGTTCCAGGGCACGATCAAGTCCGCGGTGGCGTTCGGTGCGTTGCTGTCCGAGGGCATCGGGGACACGATCCGGGTTTCGCTTTCGGCGCCGCCGGTGGAGGAGGTCAAGGTCGGCAATCAGATCTTGGAATCTCTTGGCCTGCGTGAGCGTGGTCTGGAGATCGTGTCGTGTCCGTCGTGTGGGCGGGCGCAGGTGGATGTATACAAGCTGGCTGAGGAGGTTTCGGCTGGTTTGGAGGGCTTGCCGGTGCCGTTGCGGGTGGCGGTGATGGGCTGTGTGGTGAACGGGCCGGGCGAGGCGCGGGAAGCCGACCTCGGGGTGGCCAGCGGTAACGGCAAGGGGCAGATCTTCGTCAAGGGCGAGGTCATCAAGACCGTGCCGGAGGCACAGATCGTCGAGACTCTGATCTTCGAGGCGCTGCGCCTGGCTGAAGAGATGGGCGCCGACCTCGGCGAGGAGATGGCCGCGCTGACCGGTGGCGTCCGGGTGGAGGTGCACTGATGGTCGCCTACGCCGCCCCCGTCTCCTACCCGCTCCTCGACCGGATCAGCCACCCCGCCGACCTGCGCGAACTCGACGACAGCCAGCTCTCCTCGCTCGCCGCCGAGATCCGCGAGATCCTGGTCGAGCGGGTCTGCGCCACGGGCGGCCACCTCGGGCCGAACCTCGGCGTGGTCGAGCTGACCATCGCGCTGCACCGGGTCTTCGACTCGCCGCAGGACGCGCTGCTCTTCGACACCGGCCACCAGGCGTACGTCCACAAGCTCCTGACCGGACGGCGCGACCTGTCCACGCTCCGCCAGCGGCACGGCCTGTCCGGCTACCCGAGCCGAGAGGAGAGCGCACACGACGTCATCGAGAACTCGCACGCGTCCACCGCGCTGTCCTACGCCGACGGGTTGGCGAAGGCGTTCCACCTGCGCGGCGAGTCCGGCCGGCGGGTGGTGCCGATCGTCGGCGACGGTGCGCTGACCGGCGGTATGGCTTGGGAGGCGCTGAACAACTTGAGCCGCAATCCGCACGGCCGGGTCGTCATCGTGCTCAACGACAACGGCCGCTCGTACGGCCCGACCGTCGGCGGCCTCGCCGAGCACCTGAGCCGGCTGCGTGCCGGCGTCGGCGAACCGTGGACCGTCTTCGAGGCGCTCGGCTTCGACTACCTCGGCCCGGTGGACGGCCACGACGTGCCCGCGCTGGAAGCGGCGCTGCGCCGCGCCGACGCGCGCGGCCGGCCCACCGTCGTCCACTGCGTCACCAGCAAGGGCCGCGGCTATCCCCCCGCCGAGCACGACCTCGCCGACCACATGCACGGCATCGGCCAGCTCGATCCGCTCACCGGCCGGCCGCGCACCGTCGGCGGCCGCACCTGGACGCACGTGTTCGCCGAGACGATGGCCGAGATCGCCGCGACCCGCCCCGACGTGGTCGCCATCACCGCGGCGATGCTCCGCCCGGTCGGGCTGCACCCGATGGCACAGGCCCGGCCGGACCGGGTCTTCGACGTGGGTATCGCCGAGCAGCACGCGCTCACCTCGGCCGCCGGCCTGGCGCTGGGCGGCCTGCACCCGGTGGTCGCGCTCTACGCCACGTTCCTGAACCGCGCGGTCGACCAGTTGCTGATGGACGCCGCCCTGCACCACGCCGGGGTCACCGTGGTCCTCGACCGAGCCGGCGTCACCGGCGAGGACGGCGCGTCCCACCACGGCATGTGGGACCTGTCGCTGCTCGCGCCGATCCCCGGACTGCGGGTGGCCGCCCCGCGCGACGCCGACCAGCTGCGGGCCGCGCTGTGGGAGGCGGTCGGGGTGGCGGACGCGCCGACCGTGGTCCGGTACCCGAAGGCCACCGTCGGCGACCCGGTGCCCGCCGTTGGCCGGGTCGGCCGGGTTGACGTGCTGGTCCGAGGCGAGCGCCCGGACGTGCTGCTGGTCGCCGTCGGCGCGCTCGCCTCGGCCGGCGTCACCGCCGCGCGCACCCTGCCCGGCGTGACCGTGGTCGACCCGCGCTGGCCGGTGCCGGTTCCGCCGGAACTGGTCCGTCTCGCCGCCGCGCACCGGCACGTGGTCGCGGTCGAGGACAGCGGCCGGACCGGTGGTGTCGGGTCGCTGCTCGGACAGGCGCTGCACGATGCCGGTGTCGCCACGCCGCTACATGTGCTCGGCGTGCCGCGGAACTTCCTGCCGCACGGCTCGCGCGGCGCGATCCTGGCCGAACTGGGCCTGGACGCGGCGGGCATCGCCCGGACCATCCGCGCGCTCTGATTCCGGCCGTTCATGGGGGCGGCCGATCGCACCACGACCCTTGGAGGAAGCACCATGCGCTCAATCCGAACCGCACTCGTCCCGATCGTGCTCGGCCTGGCGCTCGCCGGCGCGGCAGCGGCACCCGCTACCGCCGCCCCGTCATACCCCCGCTACTTCGCGGGCGGCGACGAGGGCACCACCCAGGCCGAGGCGCGGGCCGGCGCCGCCGCCGAGGCCAACGCCGACAAGGCGGCCTACGAGGCCGAGACAGGTGAGTCCTGCACCGTGCTGAACACGTCCAGCGGCGCGCACCAGCTCGGACCGAACTGGTGGGGCGCGTATGTCCTGATCCAGGCCCGCTGCGTCTAGCTCGGTGACGACGACCCAACGCGCTTTGGGCGACATCTTCACGGCTCCAACCGTGAAGATGTCGCCCGAAGGCGCGGGGGAGTGGGGTCGAAGGGGCCGGTGAGCGGGAGGTCAGGTTCGCCGCCAGACCTGGAACGTCTGTTGCAGCCGCCACGTGCCGTCGGGTTGCTGTGCCTCGTTGCGCCACCGGAAATTGTCGGCCTCGATGTCGGAGAAGGTCCAGCGCAGATCGCCGCCGTCGAGCACGATCTCCCCTCCGACGCGAGAGGCCAGGAACGTGTGCGTCCGATGTCTGGTCGGTCCCACCCACGTCGAGCGCCATACGCCGGCACCGGCCGTGGGATCGGGAAACCGCACGCTGACGCCGTGTTCAACCTCGGGCAGGATCCAGACGTCGGTGGTTGCCCGCCCGCCCAACGCGTACCCGAAGTGCCATTCGCCTCGGCGGACAGTCGAGGACCCGTCGAGTTCGTACTCCGTGCAGTCCAGCAGCCAGGACCCGGCGAACTGTCCGAACAGGCTGAGGTCGACGCCCTCGGCGGGTCCGTCCGCGAGGAAGGCGGCAGCGACGGCATCGGACGGCTTGATCACCATGCGGCAACCATAGTCAGAGCTGCGGCGCCGAACTTCGCGCTTTTGGGCGACATCTTCTCGGTCATAGCCGAGAAGATGTCGCCCAAAAACACCAAAGGTGGGGTGACAGTCCGTAGGCCTTGGTGACGGTGTGACGTAGGGAGATAACGGCCCGGTATAGGCCCTTATGTTTACCGCAAGTCAGCATTAAGGCACCCATAAGAGCGTATCTGTGGCCAGGCCGGGCGGGCCAGGGTAGGCGGCGCTCCCGCCACCGCGGGTGCCGGGCTGTCGTGCCACCGTGTGTGGGCCGCAGCTGGTATCGACGGTCCGATCAGACCGAACTCTTGAGGTGATCTCGACCGTGCAGACTTCTGCCCGGAAGAAGAAGTACGCGATCGTCGCCGGCTCCGTGCTCGTCCTGACGGCGCTCGGCGTGACACAGGCCAACGCGTCACCAGCTCACGCGCCGGCGAAGTTCAGCGGCTTGGCGACGGCCCTGTCCACCGAACCGGTCACCGCCGGCTCGGTCGACGCCGCGTTACCCCAGGCGGCCAACCAGGGACGGAACCACCGTCCCCGGCCGCGTCCCACCCGCACGGCCGCCCCGGCCACCCCGACCCCGGCGGCCACCCCCACGGCCATCCCGCCAAGCCCAACCCCGACGCCGGGCAGCACCGATCCGCTGGCGCAGCAAGTGCTCGACCAGATCAATGAGGCACGGGCCGCCAACGGCCTGCCGGCTTACACGATGGAGCCGGGCCTGGTCGCCGCGGCGGCGCTGCACAACCAGCAGATGCTCAGCGGCTGCGGCCTGTCGCACCAGTGCCCGGGCGAGCCCGGGCTCGGTGAGCGGATCACGGCGCAGGGCGTGCGCTGGAACGCCGCCGGCGAGAACGTCGGCTACGGCGGTCCGGTGCAGGCGAACGATGCGGCGATCGTGGCCATGGCCAAGCGGCTCACCAGCAGCATGCTGGCCGAGACGCCGCCGAACGACGGCCACCGCAAGAACCTGCTGAGCTCGACCTTCCACCGGGTCGGTGTCGCGATCATCCGGGACGCCTCCGGCAAGGTATGGCTCACCCAGGACTTCGCCAACTAAGTAAGAGGGACCGTCAATAGGGCGCTGATCGGCTGCGTCGGCGCCAGAGGCCGCCCGGCGGCGTTGTCGTCGTCGGCCATGCAGCAACGGCATGACCTCCTCCTCCGCCTTGCCGGACGACCCCTGACATCCGGCTCGCTCGAACGTCCCTACGGACGATCCCTCTAAGACCCCTGAACAGCCCAGTGGCCGCGATCCTCCGAGGAGGAACGCGGCCACTGGGTTCAGTCAGCGCTTGGGCGTGAAGCTCAGACGGCGCGGACCTGCTCGGCCTGCGGGCCCTTCTGGCCCTGCGTCACGTCGAACTCGACGCGCTGGTTCTCGTCCAGCGAACGGTAGCCGTCGGTG
>CAVVAL010000029.1:0-69728 GCA_963746095.1 uncultured Actinomycetota bacterium
AGCCCCGAACAGCCCAGTGGCCGCGATCCTCCGAGGAGGAACGCGGCCACTGGGTTCAGTCAGCGCTTGGGCGTGAAGCTCAGACGGCGCGGACCTGCTCGGCCTGCGGGCCCTTCTGGCCCTGCGTCACGTCGAACTCGACGCGCTGGTTCTCGTCCAGCGAACGGTAGCCGTCGGTGGCGATAGCCGAGTAGTGCACGAAGACGTCAGCGGTGCCGTCGTCCGGGGCGATGAAGCCGAAGCCCTTCTCGGCGTTGAACCACTTCACTGTGCCTTGAACCATGAAACTCGTCTCCTCTAGGGACGGGTGGTGACCCGCACTGTGCGGACCACCTAGTTGCGGCGCTGATCACTGACGCGTTTCCCGAACCGGAGCCGAAAAACAGAAAACGCCCGCGATCACAACTCGCGAGCGTCGAGACGTACGAGAACTGCAACTGCAACTGCACAAACCGTAGCAGGTTTCTGCGGCCGCGTCCCGCGACACCCCCACTGAACGGGATCAACTGCGCCGGCCACGGATGGCCGGCGCGTCCCCGGTGACCAGGGCGAACCCCGAAACCACCCGGCGCCCCCGCGTGGGGGCGCCAGCCGGGTCAGCTGCGGTGCAGGCGGACCGTGGCCTTGCGGCCCTTGATCGTGGTGCCGCGCAGCGCCACCACGACCTCGTCCGCCGAGCCCTCCGGGACCTCCACGAGCGAGAACCGGTCCGAGATCTCGATCGCGCCGATCTCCCGACCGCGCAGGTTCGACTCGTTGGCGATCGCGCCGACCAGGTCCTGCGGGCGGACCCCGGCGGCCCGGCCCAGCCCGACGAACAGCCGCGCCATCGCCCCGGTCGGCGGCCGGCCCCGGCCCTGGCCACGCGGGCCGGTGTTGTCGCGCGGGCCCCGGGTGGCGTCCCGATCCCGCTCGGGGCGGGCGGCGACCTCGGGGATCTCCTCGTCGTCCGCGCTGGTGCCGCTGCTGGCCTCGTGCGCCAGCTTCACCGCGGCGAGCGCGACCTCCATGATGTCGAACTCGTCGGCCAGGGTCTCGACCACGACCCGGAAGTGGTCCAGGTCGTCCTCGAGCAGGCTCTCGTGCAGGGCGGCGCGGGTCAGCTCCAGCCGGCGGGCCCGCAGGTCGGCGACCGTCGGCACCTTCTCGACCGTGATCCGCTGCTTGGTGACCCGCTCGATCGTCTTGAGCATCCGGTGCTCGCGCGGCTCGGCGAGCGTGATCGCCACGCCCTCCCGGCCGGCCCGGCCGACGCGGCCGATCCGGTGCACGTAGGACTCGGGCGCCGACGGGACGTCGTAGTTGACGACGTGGGTGAGCTGGTCGATGTCCAGGCCGCGGGCGGCGACGTCGGTGGCGACCAGCAGGTCGGCGGTGCCGGCGCGGAGCCGGCCCATCACCCGGTCGCGCTGCTCCTGGCCCATGCCGCCGTGCAGCGCCTCGGCGCGGTAGCCCCGGCCGTTGAGCGTCTCGGTGAGCTGGTCGACCTCGTCCCGGGTGCGGCAGAAGACGATCGCGGCGGTCGGCGCCTCGACGTCGAGCACCCGGCCGAGCGCGGCCGGCTTGTGCGCGCGGGCCACCACGTAGGCGCTCTGGCGGACCAGCGGCGCCTCGCCGGGCGCGGTCGTCTCGCGGCCGATCTGGATCCGGACCGGGTCGGTGAGGTGCCGGCGGGCGATCTCGTCGATCCGCGGCGGCATCGTGGCGGAGAACAGCACCGTCTGCCGGCCCTCGGGCGTGGACGTGAGGATCGCCTCGATGTCCTCGGCGAAGCCCATGTCGAGCATCTCGTCGGCCTCGTCGAGCACGACCATCTGCAGGTCGCCGAGCTTCAGCGTGCCGCGGCCGATGTGGTCGAGCGCCCGCCCGGGCGTGGCCACCACGACGTCGACGCCGCGCTCCAGCGCCCGCAGCTGCCGCACGATCGGCTGGCCGCCGTAGATCGGCAGGACCCGCGCGCCGAGGTCCCGGCCGTAGCGGTGGAGCGCCTCGGAGACCTGGACCGCCAGCTCACGGGTGGGCACCAGGACCAGCGCGATCGGCTCGATGTTCTTGCCGCCGGGGACCAGCCGCTGCAGCACGGGCAGCGCGAACGCGGCGGTCTTGCCGGTGCCGGTCGCCGCCTGGCCGAGCAGGTCCTTGCCGGCCAGCAGCGGCGGGATGGCCTCGCGCTGGATCGGGGTGGGCTCCTCGTAGCCGAGGCTGGTGAGGGCCAGCAGGAGCTCGGGCCGCAACTCCAGGTCGGCGAAGGTGGTCGTCTCTTCGACGGCGTCTTGGGACATGGTGAAGCTCCTGATTCTGGCGCGGGATCGCACCGGCCTAACGTTGAGCTGGGGTCGACCCCGATGCACAGTGACCGTGGGTTCGATGCGGGCCCTCGGCCCCCGGCCGCTGTGTCCCACCAGGGATGAAACTTACACTCGTCGGCGGCCTCGGGCTTCACGCGCTGTGCCGGCGGGTCGCCGAGTCGGCCCCGATCCAGCGCCTCGGTCCTGCTCAGACCGAGCCGAGCCAGGCTCGAACGCGATCCGGGCGGACCGCGCGCGCTCACCCGTAAGCAGTTCGGGAACCACCGGCCGGGGGACGGCGATCCGGCGCCGATTCGGCCTATCGTCATCTCGACGGCAGTACCGGCCGTGCACGCCGGAACGGATGGCCGGAGCAGGCTGGGAGCGGCACGTGGACAGGGCGGACGGCTCGTCAGGCGGGACGGTGCGGGCCGCCGTGCCTCCGCCGCCGCACCAGCCGGGACCCCGGGCCGGACCTCGAGCGCGACCACAAGGCCGACCACCGGGCGGACGCGCTGGCCAGGCTCGAGGCGGATCTGGACGCGCTGGAGTACCTGCCCGGCCACGACGTGGACCGGGACCTCGCCGCGGCGGCGGACATCGAGCAGCGCGCCGACGAGCTGGGCGTGGCGGCGGGCCGGATGCGGGCCCGGCTGATCCGGGCCGACATGGTGAAGCGGCGCGGCGACCTGGCCACCGCGATCCGGCTCGCCTGGGACGTGAACCGCTGGGCGGTCCAGCAGCAGAACCTGCCGATCCTGGCCCGCAGCCACTGGGTGCTCTCGCCGATCTACTACATGCTGAGCGACCGCCCGGCCGCCCTGGAGCACGCCATCCGCGCGATGGAGCTGACCGACGCCGACACCAAGCCGCGGACCCGGGCCCTGTTCCTCATCACGCTGGCCGACGCGCTCGCCTGGACCCGTGCCTTCGAGGCCGCCCGGGAGCGGTACGCGCTGGCCGAGCAGATGCTGATCAGCCTCGGTGACGTGGGCCTACGGCTGGTGCTGCTGAACAACCTCGCCTACACCGAGTACCGCGCCGGCGAGCCGGCCCGATCGCTGGCCGCGGCCGAGCAGCTCCAGGCGCTCGTGGCCGAGCGCGGCGGCAAGATGCACGTGGCGTTCAGCGACACGATCGCCAGGGCACAGATGGGCGTGGGCCGGTACGCCGACGCCGAGCAGACCCTGAACGAGGCGCTGGAGCACCGCCGGGTCGGTGGCCAGGAGAACACCGACGACCTGGCCGAGATCCTGCTCACCCTCACCGAGGCGCAGCGCTGCCAGCACCACACCGAACGCGCCCAGGCCACCCTGGACCGTTGCCGCGAGGTGTGCGAGGAGAACGACCTGGCCGAGATCCTGATCCGGGTCAGCCAGGAACAGGCCGAACTGCACGCGGCGGAGGGACGGTTCGAGGCGGCGTACGAGGTGCACAAGGGCTTCCACGCCGAGACCGTCGCGCTGCAGTCGCTGCAACGGGAGGCCCAGGCCCGCACCCGGCAGGCGATCTTCGAGACGTCCGAGGCGCGCGAGGAGGCCCGCCGGTTCCGCGAGCAGGCCTTCCGCGACCCGCTCACCGGCCTCTACAACCGGCGCTACATCGACATGCAGCTCCCGGTGCTGATCGATCGGGCGGCCAGGGCGCACGTGCCGCTCACGGTCGCGGTGATCGACCTCGACCACTTCAAGCGGATCAACGACACGCTCTCGCACGACGTCGGCGACCAGGTGCTGATCGCGATCGCCGGCCTGCTGCACGGGGCGATGCCGTCCGCCACCGGCACCCATCCCACCGAGGGCGGCTTCGTCGCGCGGATGGGCGGCGAGGAGTTCCTCATGGTGCTGCCGCACACCGCGGTGACCGAGGCCGTCCGCCGGCTCGAGGCGCTCCGGCTGGCGGTCCGCTCGCACGCGTGGCGGCCGCTGATCGGGGACCGGCCGGTGACGGTCAGCATCGGGGCGGTCAGCACCGACGCCGACCGGTCCGGCGAGGGCGGTGACGTGGCTCAGGCGTCCCTGCTCGCCGAGGCGGACCGGAACCTCTACATCGCCAAGCGCGGCGGCCGGGACCAGGTCGTCGCCGAACAGCGGCTCGCGGGCGAGCGGCGGCGCTACCGGATCTGAGCCTGCCGGCGGGCCCGATGCCGGAACGCCCAGGCCGCGAGGACGCCGCCGATCAGGCCGAACAGATGGCCCTGCCAGGACACCCCGGGTTGCAGCGGCAGCACGCCCCACAGCACCGACCCGTAGACCAGCGCCACGACCACGCCGATCACGATGTCCACCGGGTTGCGGTCGAGGAAGCCGCGCAGCACCACGTAGCTGAAGTAGCCGAAGATCAGGCCGCTCGCCCCGACGGTGACCGTGTTGGGCGGGGAGACGAGCCAGACGCCCAGCCCGGACACCGCCACGATGACCGCGCTGACCGCGAGGAACCGGCCCAGCCCGCGGAGCGCGGCCAGCACGCCGAGCACGAACAGCGGCAGCGTGTTGGCGGCCAGGTGGTCGAAGCCGGCGTGCAGGAACGGCGCCGTGACGATGTCGGGCAGTTCACGCGGGTCGCGCGGGGAGATGCCCCAGGCGTCCAGCCGGTGGTCCAGCACCAGATCGAGCGCTTCGAGGCCCCAGAGCAGCGCGACGAACGCGGCCATCGCCGTGGCGGCCCGGACCAGCCCGGCGCGGCCCCGGCGGGCGGCGACGGGACGGCCGGCGGTGTGACCGGACAGCGGATCGACAGTCATGGTGGCCTCCCTAAGAGCATCCGCCAATAGGGCGCTGATCGGCTGCGCCGGCGCCAGACGCCGACCGGCGGCGTTTCTCCCTGCCGCCTTGCCGGACGACCCCTGACATCCGCCTCGCTCGACCGTCCCTATCGGCGGACGCTCTACCGAGTCTGCCAGGCCGGCTCGGCCGCAGTCTCTGGCCGCCACCGCGCGAGCGCGCGACGGCGGGACCGATCGGGCAGCGGGACAGCCGCCGGCCCTGCCCGATCGGGTTGTCGGGCTGCCCTAGACTCGGCGCCTCCGCCCGTGGTGCGAGGCCAAGAATCTGTGGCCTGCCCCGGGCTACGGCTTCGGGGACGAGAGAGTGGGAGACGTCGTTGCGGCGAGCCGTTCTGGTCGGTAGGCAGGCGGAACAGTCGGTACTGGCGGAGGCCGTCGAGGCAGCTCGGCAGGGGCGCGGCTCCAGCGTCTTCCTGATGGGCGAGGCGGGCATCGGCAAGTCCCGGCTGGCCGCCGAGGTGACCGATCCGGCCGCCGCGGCCGGCATGCGGGTGCTGCGCGGACGGGCCGCCTCGGTCGGTGCCGCGGTGCCGTTCCGGCCGCTGTCGGAGGCGCTGCACTCGGTGTTACGCCAGGGTCCGCCGCAGGACGCCGCGTTGGGGCAGTACTGGCCGGTGCTGGCCGGGTTCGATCCGGGCCTGCCCGGGTACGCCGCGGCCCCGGCCAAGCAGTCGCTGGTGCTGCGCGCGGAGGCGTTGCTGCGGATGCTGTGCGCGCTCGGTCGGTCCGCCGGCAGCATCCTGCTCCTGGAGGACCTGCACGACGCCGACGCGGAGACCCTCGCCGTGATCGACTACCTGGCCGACAACCTCGCCGGGAACCTGGCGGCCGCGCCGGTGCTGCTGCTCGCGACCCTGCGGCCCGATCCCGGCCCTGGCGCGGAACTGGTCGAGGCGGCCACCGCCCGCCGGGTCGCCACCGTCCTGCGGCTCGGCCGGCTCAGCCCGGAGCAGACCGTGGAACTGGCCGCCGGGCAGCTCGGCACCGCCGTGAGCCGGGTGCCGGCCAAGGTGGTGACCCGGCTGCACCGCGACGCCGACGGGGTGCCGTTCGTCGTCGAGGAACTGCTCAGCGCGATGGTCGACAGCGGTCACCTGGTCCGCCGCCGCACCGGCTGGGGCGTGGACGAGGCGGTCGCGACCGATGTGCCGGCCACCGTGACGGCGGCCATCCGCCAGCGCGTCCAGCGGCTGGACGACCGCTGCGTCGCCCTGTTGGAGGCCGCGGCCGTGCTGGGCCGGCGGTTCGCCACCCCGCTCGCGGCGGCGATCGCCGGCGTGCCGGCTGGCGAGGAGTTCGCCTTGCTGCGCGAGGCCGCCGATTCGGGCTTCATCGTGCCGGACCCCGGCGGCTGCCCCAACTGGTACGCGTTCCGGCACGCGCTCACCGGGGAGGCGATCCTGCACCGGCTGCTGCCCGGCGAGCGGGCCGCGCTGTCCCGCCGGGCCGCCGAGGCGGTCGAGGCCGGCAGCGCGCACGTCGGCGACGACTGGCCGCAGCTCGCGGCCGAACTCTGGCTGGCCGGCGGCGAACCCCGCCGCGCCGCCGTGTTCTTCGCCAGGGCCGGCCGGCGGGCCACCGACCGGGGCGCCTTGGCCACGGCCGTCGAGCTGCTGGAACTCGCGCTGGCGCTGCTGGACACGGCCGCCGGGCTGCCCACCATCGCGATGGCCGACGTGCTCGACGACCTCGTGTACGCCCTCACCCTCACCGGCGACACGCCCAGGGCGCTGGCCTTCGGCGAGCGGCTCGTCTCCGTACTGGCCACAGTGGACGCTTCGGCCGAGCGGCGGGGGCAGGCGCACCTGGCCAGGGCCCGCGCGGCCGCCATCGGCAGCCAGTGGGAGCTGGGGCTCGCCGAGGTCGAGGCGGCCTGGCGGCTCGTCGGCGCCGACGCCGGCCCTCGGATCGCCGCCCCGCTCGACGCGGTCGCCGCCCGGCTGGTGCTGAGCGGCCGCCAGAGCGACCGGCTGGCCGTCGCCATGAAGCTCGCGCACCGCGCGCTGACCGCGGCCGAACCGTTCGCCGCCGCGGCCCGCGCCGATGCTCCGGCGGTCCTCCCCGAGGCGGACGGCCTGCGCGAGGACGCAGCGTCGTGGCGGCTGCCGGCGGTGGCCTGCGAGGCGCTGGAGGTGCTCGGCCGGTGTACCCGTCAGCACGACTTCGCGGTCGCGGAGAGGTACTTCACGCACGCCTTGCAGATCGCCGAGCGGCACGCGCTGACGGTCTGGCGGATCCGCGCGCTGATGGAGCTCGGCGTCATCGACAAGCTCCGCTACAGCGGCTTCGAGCGGTTGGAGGAGGCCCGCCAGGCCGCCCTGGACGCGGGCGCCGTGGTCACCGCCTGCTGGGCCGATCTGCAGCTGTCCACCGCGCACCTGGTCCGCGGTGAGTACGCCCAGGCGATGTTGTGCGCCGACCGGGTGAGCGAGGCGGCGGCCCGGCTCCGGCTGCCCGAACTGCGGGCCTTCGCCACCGGGTCCAAGGCCGGCATCTACGCCCTCCAGGCCCGGCGCGCCGAGCTGGACCGGACGCTCACCGAGTGTGAGAGCGACGGCTCGAGGTTCGGCTACGGCATGGAGGTGCGCGCCTGCGCGGGCGGTACCTGCGCGCTGCTGTCCGAGGAGCACGAGGAGGCGCTGGCCGAGTTCGCCAAGGCCGGCGACGAGGACCTCGCGGTCGCCACCCTCAGGGCGTCCGGCTACCGCGGCCCGTACCTGCTGCTCCGCGCGGTCTACGGCCACGCGGGGCAGGCCGAGTACGAGGCGTTCGCCGACTCCCAGTTCGCCAACGTGAACTGGAACCAGCCGTTCCTGGCCGCCACCAACGCGGTGCTGCTCGGACGGGCCGGCCGGCACGCGGAGGCGACCGCGGCCATGGAGGAGGCGTTCCGGACCGGCACCGCGCTCCCGGTCGCGCTCGGCCTGGTCCGCCGGCTCACCGCCGAGGCGGCGCTCACCGACGGCTGGGGCGACCCGGTGGGCTGGCTGCGCGGCGCCGAGGACTTCTTCCACCAGCAGGAGCTGCCTCGGGTCGCCGCGGCCTGCCGGGCGTTGCTCCGCCGGGCCGGCGCCACCCCACGGCAGCGGCGGGCCGGCAGCCAGGCCATCCCGGACGAGCTGCGCCGGGCCGGCGTGACCGTGCGGGAGCACGAGGTGCTGATGCTGCTCGCCGACCGGCTCGGCAACCAGGCCATCGCGGAGCGGCTCTTCCTCTCGCCCCGGACCGTGGAGAAGCACGTCTCCAGCCTGCTCACCCGCACCCAGCAGGCGGACCGGGCCGCGCTGGTGAGCCTGGCCAGGCGGCACGCGTCCCGCAGGTCCCGGTGGGCTGAGCCGCCGCTGCTCCGGGTGGCGGCGGCCCGATATCGTCGCGCCGGGTCGCCCGCCGCCGGCATCGCCCACCCGGTTGTCCCACGTCAAGGAGAACGCATGCGTCACCGCTTCAGCCGCCGGACCAGCTCGCTGGCCGCCGCCGCCCTGCTGGCCGCGGTCGGTGCCGCGCCCGTCGTCGCCGACCGCCACGACGCCGCGCGACCAAGACCACGCCCGCCGCCAAGGCAGCCGCGGCCGGCCTGCCCGAGCAGCTGGACGCGCTGCTGGCCGACCCGCGGTTCGCCGGCGCCAAGGCTGGCCTGGTGGTGCGGAACGCCGACACCGGCGCGGTCGTCTACTCCCGCAACGGCAGCCAGCGGTTCACGCCCGCCTCGAACGAGAAGCTGCTCACCTCGGCCGCCGCGGTGGACACCCTCGGCCTGGACTACAAGTTCCGGACCACCGTGTCCACGCGCGGGTACCCGCGCCGGCACCGTGCTCACCGGCAACCTCTACCTCAAGGGCACCGGCGACCCGACCCTCAACGCGGCCGGCTTCGACGCGCTGGCGGCCCAGGTCGTCGCGGCCGGGATCAAGGCAGTGCGCGGCACCGTGATCGCGGACGACAGCTGGTTCGACGCCGACCGGATCGGTGCGGAATGGGCGTCCAGCGACGAGCAGTTCTCCTACGCCGCGCAGATCTCCGCGCTCACGGTGGCGGCCAACGACGTGCTCGACACCGGCATCGTCCAGGTCGGCGTGAAGCCCGCCGCCGCGGCGGGCAGCGCGCCCACGGTCACGCTGACCCCGGCCACCAACTACGTCAAGATCGTGAACAACGCGACCACCGGCGCGGCCGGCTCGGGCATCTCGCTCGCGGTCAACCGGGTGCACGGCAACAACACGCTCGTGATCACCGGCTCGGTGCCGGCCGCCGGCGCCACCGAGACCCGGCTGCGGGCCGTCGAGGAGCCGACCGGCTACGCCACGGCGATGCTGCGGGCCGCGCTGATCAAGCGTGGCGTCACGATCACCGCCACCACCACCCCGCGCGCCACCACCCCGGCCGGTGCCACCCAGGTCGCGGTGCGGGACTCGATCACGCTGAGCCAGCTGCTGCCGTTCTTCCTCAAGCTGAGCAACAGCGGTCACGCCGAGATCCTCACCAAGGCGATGGGCCGCAAGGTCAGCAACCAGGGCACCTGGAGCGCCGGGCTGGCCGTCTCCACCACGTTCCTGCGCGACAACGGCGTCGACACCGCGAACCTGCGGCTGTCCGACGGCTCCGGCCTGTCCCGGCTGGATCTGGTGACCCCGGACCAGATGACCGTGCTGCTCAAGGCGGTCCAGAACAAGCCGTGGTTCGCCACCTGGCTCGCCGCGTTGCCGGTGGCCGGCAACCCCGACCGCCTGGTCGGTGGCACGCTGGCCAACCGGCTGGGCGGCACCGCCGCGGCCAACAACCTGCGCGGCAAGACCGGCTCGATGACCTCCGTGAGCGCCCTGTCCGGCTACGTCACCGACGCCGGCGGCCAGAAGCTGGTCTTCTCGATGTTCAGCAACGACTGGGTGGCCAGCAGCGTCAAGGCGATCGAGGACTCGGTCGCGGTCACGCTGGCCAACTCGGGCGCGCCCGCCGCCACGCTGAAGAAGGATCTGGCCAGGATCCCGAAGCAGCGCGCCCGGACGAACGACCCGACCACCGAGATCGACGAGCGCACCCTCGAGTGCTCCTGGGTCAAGGCCTGCTGATCGGATCGAGCCGGGTGGCGCGGTTCACCGCCGCGTCACCCGGCGTCGTTCCGGGCCAGGTACCGTGCCCCGCATGAATCGGAACGACGTGGGCACGCTGCTCGCCGTGGCGCACCGCGCCGGCAACAACCTGGCCGATCTGCGGACCGCGCTGGACGCCGGCGTCGACCTGGTCGAGGCCGACGTGCGCCTGTTCGGCGACGCGCTGGAGGTCCGGCACCTGCGGTCCCTCGGCCGGCACCTGCTCTGGGACACCTGGAAGCTGGCGCGGCGCCGGGACACGATCCTGCCGGACCTGCGGGACGTGCTGGACGTGCTCGCCGGGGACCCGCGGGTGATGCTCGACCTCAAGGGCACCGACCGGGCGCTGGGTCCCGCCGTGGCGGCGCTGCTGCGCGAGGTGGCGCCGGGTGTCCCGGTGACCGTCTGCACCAAGGAATGGTCGATGCTGGACGCGTTCGGCGACGACCCGCACGTGCGGAAGGTGCTGTCGGTGAGCAACCGGGCGGCCCTGCAGCGGCTGCGCGTCCGGCTCCGCACCGAGCCGGCGTTCGGCCTGTCGATCCGGCTCCAGCTGCTCACCCCGGAGATCGTCGCCGAGCTACGGAAGGGCGCGGAGCACGTGCTGGCCTGGCCGGTCGACAACGCCGCCGACCTCGAGCACGCCCGGCGCCTCGGCGTCACCGGCGTGATCAGTCGCGACCTCGGCCTGCTGCGGCAGATCCTCGCCGCCCGCTGACGAGCCGCCCGCTGACGAGCGCCGGCTGACCGGCGGCTCGTCCACCGGCGGATGCCCAGGCTCACCCCGCCGAACAGCAGCGCCGGCACCCACGGCAGCAGCGTGATCAGCGCGACCGCGCCGAGCGCCGCGGTCCAGGACGCCCCGATCGAGGTGAGCCCGGCCGCGAGGGCGCCGGCCCGTGGGTTCGCGCCGCTCACGCCGGGGATCATGCTCGCCACCTGGCTGGCCGCGAAGACGGTGAGCAGGGCGAACGGGTCGACCGCGTGGCCGACCGAGGTCACCGCGCCGAACACCAGCGCGGCGATCGTGAGCTGGTAGGCGACCGATAACGAAAGCCCCTGGGCGAAGACCCGGGGGCTGGGGAGCGGGCGGCGGGCGAACACCTCCGGCCGGCGGGCCCGCACCACCGCCGCCACGGCCAGCACCACCGCGCCGATCCCAGCCACCACCATCAGCACCGGCCACGGCAGCGCGATCCCGAGCAGCGCCACCCCGAGCGCGACACCGGCCGCGCCGACCAGCCGGTCCAGCGTCACCTCGGCGACCGCGGACGTGCGGTTCAACCCGACGCCGCGGAGCCGGTGCACCCGCCACAGATCGGCCCCCGCGTGCACGGGGGAGAGCAGGCCGAGCAGCTCACTCTCGGCGTAGGCGCGCAGGTGCCACCAGCGTCGCTGCCCGCCGACCGAGAGGGCGTGCCAGCGCAGCGGGCAGAGCAGGTACTTGCCGGCCGCGAACGGCAGCAGGCCGAGGAGGATCGGGAGCAGGGCGGCATCCGGCACCCGGACCAGGCTCCAGAGCGAGATCGCGGCGGTGAGGGTCAGGCCGGCGGCGCAGAACCATCCGTTCATGGCGACGCGGCGAGTGCCGGTGAGGACTCGCCGCGCGCCGATCCGGTAACCGGTCATGTCATGAGGCTCCCACCACATGTTACGTCGCTCCACGACTACTCGGTTACGCTTAGTCAACCCCTCGGTGACCGGTCGGCGACCGGGGGAGACCGGTGCCCGTACAGTTTCGGGGACGGTCGGCGAGCAGACGAGTAGCGGAACGGTAGCGGGCATGACGGTGAGTGAGGACAGTCGTACTGAGCTGGCGGGAGTCGATCCCGAGAGCCTGGAGATCTGCCTGCGAGTGATCGCGGAGCTGGACGCCTTCCCGGTGGACCACCCCGACGCGGTGCGGGTGCGGCGGGCGACCGCGCAGCTCTACAAGACGGTCAAGCTGCGGCGACGCGCGGACAAGCGGGCCGAGGTCCAGGCGAACGACAAGGCCGTGACCGCGGCCACCGCGACCGGCGCGCCCGGCCGGATCGACGACGAGACCCTCGGCATCGACGCTGACCCCGAAGGTCACCGCCAAGACCGCCGGCACCCTGCTGCGGGCCCGCTCCTGCTACATCTGCAAGGAGCGCTACCACCGAGGTCGACGCGTTCTACCACCAGCTCTGCCCGCCCTGCGCCAGCGCTGAACCACAGCCGCCGGGACGCCCGCACCGACCTGACCGGCCGGCGCGCGCTGCTCACCGGCGGCCGGGCGAAGATCGGCATGTACATCGCGCTGCGACTGCTCCGGGACGGCGCGCACACCACGATCACCACCCGGTTCCCCAACGACGCGATCCGCCGGTTCACCGCGATGCCGGACAGCGCCGACTGGCTGCACCGGCTGCGGATCGTCGGCATCGACCTGCGCGACCCCGCCCAGGTGATCGCGCTCGCCGACTCGGTGGCCGAGCAGGGGCCGCTGGACATCCTGATCAACAACGCCGCGCAGACCGTCCGCCGCACCGCGGGCGCGTACGGCGCGCTGATCGCCGCCGAGTCCGCGCCGCTGCCGGCCGGCGCGTTGCCGGAGCTGATCACGTTCGGTCACCTCAGCACCGGCGGCCCGGCGGCCCTGGCCGGCGCCGCCGCGCAGCACCAGGCCCTCACCCCGCACGCCCTGACCGCGCTCGCGCTGACCAGCGGGTCCGCCTCGCCGGCCCGGATCGCCGCCGGCACCGCGATCGACGCCGGCGGGCTGGTGCCCGACCTGGACGCGGTGAACAGCTGGACCCAGCGGGTGCACGAGGTCGACCCGCTGGAGCTGCTGGAAGTGCAGCTGTGCAACGTGACCGCCCCGTTCGTGCTGGTCAGCCGGCTGCGGCCGGCGATGGCGGCGGCGTCGGCGCGGCGCAAGTACGTGGTGAACGTCTCCGCGATGGAGGGCCAGTTCAGCCGCGGCTACAAGGGCCCCGGCCACCCGCACACCAACATGGCCAAGGCCGCGCTGAACATGCTCACCCGGACCAGCGCCAAGGAGATGCTGACCGACCGCATCCTGATGACCAGCGTCGACACCGGCTGGATCACCGACGAGCGCCCGCATCCGTCGAAGATGCGGCTCGCCGAGGAGGGTTTCCAGGCGCCGCTGGACCTCGTCGACGGCGCGGCCCGGGTCTACGACCCGATCGTCCGCGGCGAACTCGGCGAGGAGCTCTACGGCTGCTTCCTCAAGGACTACAAGCCGTCCGCCTGGTAGCCGCTTGACTCCGCCGAGCTGCCCGCTCCGCGAGCAGCCTTCGCTTCGGGCGACATTTTCTCGGTTATAGCCGAGAAAATATCGCCCAAAGCCGGGGACGACGGTGCTCAGGCGTCCTTGGGTTTGGGGGTCTTCTCCGGCTTCGGCGTCTTGCCCGGCCCGGAGTTCGCCGCCCTTGTCCTCGCCCTTGTCGTTGCCGGAGTTGTCCTCGTCGTCCGAGTCGGTGGAAGGGCTGGCGGGCGGCTCGCTGCCGGTGGACGGCGGGGCGGTGGGTTCGGTGCTCGGCTCCGTGGTCGGGTTGGCGGAGACGCTGGCGCTGGGCCTGGTCGTCGGGGTCGCGGCCGGGTTCTGCGCGCCGGGGGAGCCCTGTTGCTGCCCGCCCGGGACCGCGCGGCCGGAGTTCTGGCCGCTCGGCGCGGACGGCGAGGTGCTGGGCTTCGTTCCCGGCGTGGTCCCGTCCCTGTCCTGTCCCGCCAGCCCGAGCCAGCCGCCGACCAGCGCCGCCGCCAGACCGAGCACCGCCACGCCGGCGGCGATCTGCCGGTGCCGACGTCGCTGGGGAACGTCGGCGCCCGCGACGCCGGAGCCGTTCGGGCTGGCCGGCGCGGCCAGGGGCACGACCGAGGTCGGCGTGGGGGTGTCGTCCGTGGAGGCCAACACGGCCTGGCCGAGCGGCGAGGCGGCGGCGACGGTGGGCTGGGTGGCGGTACTGCCGTCGGTGGCCGGAACCGGATCCTCGGCGGCCAGCACGATCTCGGTGTCGGTGCCGCGCAGCACCGCCATGCACTCCTGCGCGGACGGGCGTTCGGCCGGATCGTCCCTGGTCATGGCGGCGAGCAGCGACGGCAGCGGGGCGCGGAACCGGGTCGGGATGAGCGGCGGGCGGGACAGCCGGGCGACCGCGGCCTCGACCGTGGCGCCGCGATACTCCTGCTGCCCGGTGAGGGATTCGAGCAGGACCAAGCCGAGCGAGTAGATGTCCGCCGCCGGGCCGACCTCGTGGCCGCGGACCTGCTCCGGCGCCATGTAGGCGGCCGTGCCGATCGCCAGCCCGGTCGCGGTCAGGTGGGCGCTGTCGAGCAGGCGGGAGATGCCGAAGTCGGCCAGGTACACGGGCGGGTGCTCGGCGTCCGGATCCTGCCCGACCATCACATTCGACGGTTTGACGTCGCGGTGCACGATGCCGCGGCTGTGCACGTACGCGAGGACCTCGGCCAGCCGGGCGCCGATCTCGCGCACCTGCTCGACGGGGAGCGGGCCATCCAGCAGGAGTCTCCCGCAGCGTGACCCCGTCGACCAGCTGCAACACCTGGAACGCGCGGCCGCCCTCGACGCCGGTGTCGTAGATCGTGACCAGCGCGGGATGGTGCAGCGGGCCCAGCAACAGGGCCTCTTCCTGGAATCGGCGCTCCGCCGACCTTGTCCGTGCCGGGCCGGAACAGCTTCACGGCGACCGGCCGCTCCAGCCTGGTGTCCACGCCCTCGTACACGTCGGCCGAGCCACCCCCGCCGAGCCGGGCACCGAGCACGTATCGTCCCGCGGCGAGCCGGCGTTGCGGCCCGCCACCGTTGGAGCCGTCTTGCACGGGTAACTCCGTCCTGTCGCCCCCCGACGATGGTCCGTGTCCAGTGAGGGTTCCCCGGGGGCCACGGTCTCAAACGAGGTGACGGCGGTCTCAGCTGAGGCACGCCGAGCGGGAGGACGGAATTGCGTGAGACTTCCAGCCGTTAAGCCGGTACTGATCTAGTGGAGAGGGACACGCGCGATGCCGACAGTGGAACTGACCAAGGACACCTTCGACGAGTTCGTGGGCGCCGGTGGCACGGTGCTGGTCGACTTCTGGGCGAGCTGGTGCGGCCCGTGCCGGCAGTTCGCGCCGGTGTACGAGAAGGCGTCGGAGGCCAACCCCGACATCGTCTTCGGCACGGTCGACACCGAGGCGGAGCAGGAGCTGGCGGCCCGTTTCGACATCCGCTCGATCCCGACGCTGATGGTCGTGCGTGAGGCCGTGGTGCTCTACTCCCAGCCGGGCGCGCTGCCCGGACCGGTGCTGGACGACCTGATCGCCCAGGCCCGAGCCGTCGACATGGACGAGGTACGCAAGGAAGCGCTGGCGCAGCAGCAGCCGGGCGCCTGACCTGGAACGACGTGTGATCCGCCCCCGCAGACGCGGGGGCGGGCCTCGTTCCGGCACTCCTTACCGAGGCATTACCGATCGGCGCCGACCCTGTTCACCGGGGTCGGCGTCGGTGACTGTTGCCAGCACGCGGGTTTCGCGGCGCACCGCCGCCCCCGCTCCACATCGCCCCGTTCCGCCGATTCCGGGCGGGATCGGAACGGGGCCTGGCGACAGAAGGAGTGCACGTGACAGTCAGGGAAACCAGGCCACGCCGGTTCGTGGCCATCGGAGTGGGCGTCGCGGTCCTGACGCTCAGCGTGGTCACCGCCGGCGTCGCGTCGGCAGGGGAGAAGTCGGCAGGTGAGAAATCCGCCGGCGGCACGCGGAGTGGTCCGCGACAGCCCGAGGCGACGGCGAAACCTTCCGCGGGCGGTCCGTTCAGGAAGGATTTCGTCGACATCCGGGCCGTGCGGCCGAACGTGAGCAAGCCGCAGCTCGGGCGGAACGCCGCCACCGGCAGTTTCCTGTCCCGCTGCGGGAACAACGAGAACGGCCACAACAACCCGGACAACGTGATCGTGGCGCCCGGCGTCTCCAACGGCGCGCAGCACACCCACGACTACGTCGGGAACCTCGACACCACCGGGTTCTCCACCGACGAGAGCCTGGCGCGGGCCGGCACGACCTGCCGGCAGCAGGCCGACAAGTCGACCTATTACTGGCCGGTGCTGCGGATCCGCACCGGCGAGGACGCGCCGGACGTGAACGAGCCCGGCGGCGGTAAGGACGGCAACATCGGCCAGATCCTGCAGCCCAGCAGCACCCGGATCGAGTTCCGGGGCAGCCCGCGGAGCAAGGTGCGAGCGATGCCGCGGTTCCTTCGCGTGCTCACTGGCGACGCGAAGGCGGCCCGCAACGGCGGCGCCAACGCGAAGGTCCAGTTCAGCTGCAGTGGCTTCACCAACCGGGTCACCACGAAATACCCGATCTGCCCGGCCGGCAGCGCGGTGCTGCGGATCTCGGACTTCCCGAGCTGCTGGGACGGGACCAACACCGACAGCGCGAACCACCGCACCCACATCGTCTTCCCGAACAAGCAAGGCGCCTGCCCGGCAGGCACGAAGGCCGTACCGCAGCTGCGGATCACCACGGCCTACGACGTTCCGCGCAACACGGTGTTCGCCGTGGACGGGTTCCCCGACCAACTGCACGACCCGATCACCGACCACAACGACTTCATCAACGTGATGAGCGACCGACTGATGCGTCAGGTGGTCGGCTGCATCAACGCCGGCCGGCGCTGCCAGTGACCGGCGGGCGTTGATGCCCGTGGTCCGCGTCGCCGGACTCCGCGGCAAGTCCCCGAAGTCGCCGCCCTAGACGGGCGACGACTTCGGGATGCGGGGGAGAGCGGAAGCGGTGGTGTGCCGGCCGCCAGTCGTGGCCGCGGCGCGGGGTTCCGGCCGATCGGCCTCGGTCGTCGAGATGGGTTCGGTCAGCGCCAGCACGCGTGCGACGCAGGGCGGCATCGGTCCGATCAGCAGCCGCAGGCCGTGGCTGGCGACCACCTCGCGGAGCCGGTCGAGGAACGTGATCGCGTTGGCGCCGAAGAAGGTGACGCCACGGACGTCGACGTACACGTTGTCCGGAAGGGTCTCGCGGACCAGGTGTAGGGCCCGGTCGAGCTGCTTCCTGCTGGCGATGTCGATTTCGCCCGTCAGGACGAGTTCGAGATGGTTCGCGCGGCGTTGCCGCAAACGGACGTTGGTCTGAGCCACGATGACGGCCCCCTAACCCCATTTGAGTTTGCGCCTCCCGCGACGGCCTGTCGAGACGTCGGACCGGCACGACGGCGAGCCGGCCGCAAGGTCGGGCGTCGGGACAGGGTTACCGCCGACACCGGGCGGATACGTACTGCCACGACAGACGGTCGAGGGGGTGCGCAGCGATGACGGTCCGGATGGAGCAGCGCTGGCACGATGCCCTGGCCGAGTTGATCGTGGGTGCCCAGCTGTGCCAGCCGGACAGCCTGCCGTCGCTGGTTCACGAGGTGGCCGGCCGGCTCAAGGTCGGCGCCGTCATCTACCTGGTCGACCTGGAACAGCGAGAACTGCGGCCGCTGGCGGCCACCGACGCGCCGCCCCGCGATCCGTTGACGGTCGAGGGAACCATGGCCGGTCGCGTGTTCGCCAACAACGAGGCGACACCCGTCGCCGCGGGGGACGACGAGCCCGGCCGGATCTGGATACCGCTGCTCGACGGCACGGAACGGCTCGGCGTCATCGAGGCCAGCCTCCAGGACGGCCGCGACCCCTTCGAACCCGGACTCCGGGAGCAGTGCGAGATCTTCGCCGGGCTGGTCGGCCACCTGATCGCGTCCAAGCTGCCCTATGGCGACCGGTTGCAGCAGGTCCGCCGCACGCGGCCGGCGTCGCCCGCCGCGGAACTGGTGATGGCGCTGCTCCCACCGCTCACGTTCACCTGCGAGGAGATGGTCATCTCCGCGACGCTGGAGCCCTGCTACGAGGTGGGCGGCGACGCGTTCGACTACGCGGTCGACGCCTCACTCGTCCGGCTGATGATCCTCGACGCCATGGGCCGTGGCATGTACGCCGGACTCACCTGCGCGGCCGCGCTGTCGGCGATGCGGAGTGCCCGCCGGGACAACGCGGAGCTCGACGCCATGAGCCGCGCCGCCGACGAGGTGCTCATCGCTCAGTTCGGCCGGGCCCGCTTCGTCACCGGAGTGCTCGCCGAACTGGATCTGCGGACCGGCCTGCTCCGGTACGTCAACGCAGGCCACCCGCCGCCGCTGGTACTGCGCCGGGGCAAACTGGTGCGCCAGCTGGACGGCGGCCGGCGTCTTCCGTTGGGGCTCGGCGCCGACACCGTCGTGGTGGCGGAGGAACGGCTCGAACCCGGCGACGACCTGTTGCTGTACACCGACGGCATCACCGAGGCGCATGCCGA
This sequence comes from uncultured Actinomycetota bacterium, assembly GCA_963746095.1. Taxonomy (GTDB): domain Bacteria; phylum Actinomycetota; class Actinomycetes; order Mycobacteriales; family Cryptosporangiaceae; genus CAVVAL01. The sequence continues at coordinate 18,495 of CAVVAL010000029.1, forward strand.
CGGAGGTGAACAGTTCGGCGTGGAGCGGCTCGTCGACCTGGCCGAACGTAACGCGACCGAGGGAATCCCGGCGCCCGAGCGGCTGCGTCGACTTTCGCACAGCGTGATGCGGCACCAGAACGGGCCGCCGGGAGACGACGCCACCCTGATGCTCCTGGAATGGTCCGCTGTCGCGGCCCGCCGAGCGACCGCCATCAGCGCGGCGAAGGAGGAACAGACATGACCGGCTCCGCGCTCGACATCGAGGTCCAGAAGATCGACCCCCGGTACGCCATCGTCGCCGTGACCGGAGCCGTGGACTTCGAATCGTGCCCGCCGCTCGACGCGGTCCTGTCGGACCTGGTGGACGGGGGTGCGCCCGGAGTCGTGCTCGATCTGACGGCCGTGCCGCGGCTGGACTCCAGTGCGCTCGGGTTGTTCGTCCGCTTTCACCACCTCTCGCGCGCGCGGGACGGCTGGCTTCGCCTGGTCGGGGTCAATCCGTCGATCCGGCGAAGCCTGGCGATCACCAACCTCGACAGCATCCTGGGCATCTATCCCACCGTCGACGCCGCGCTCGCCGACGATCACCCGCAGCCCGGCTGACCGAGGCGCGACCAGAGCGCACTACCCGCGGTGGACGTCCGGAGCCAGCTCGGGCGGCGTCAGGACGGTCGCGCGGTCGATGATCGCGCTGGCGAGGGCGGCGGGGGCGACATCGGCGATCCAGTGGCTCACCCCGGGCAGCTCGACGTGCCGGTACGGGCCGGTGACGTGCTCGCCGCATCGTTCGGCGGCGTGGCGACCGATGGCGCGGTCCTGGTCACTCCACACGAACGTGGTCGGGCAGCCCACCGGTTCGAGCGCCCGGAACTCCGCCAGCGACATCGCCCGATACCAGGCGAGCGCGGCCGTCAGCGCTCCTGGCTCGGTCAGCCGGTCGACGTAACCGCCGACAGCGGCGGCCGGCAGCCCGCTCGCGGTGCACTGGTGCCGCAGCAGCGCCGCGTCGAACGCGAGCAGCAGCCGCTCGGCGAGGTATCGCTGGCGGAAAAGCGCCACGTAGCTGGACCTCAGCCACTGATCCAGATTGCGAGTCAGTGCGTCGGCGAAGGCGGCCGGATGGGGGACCGAGGCGGCGGTGAGCGTGCGGACCCGATCCGGGTGATGCGCCGCCAGGAACCAGCCGACGATCGCGCCCCAGTCGTGGCCGGCCACGTGCGCGGATTCCAGGCCGAGCGCGGTCAGCAGGGCCGCGGCGTCCGCGACGCACTCGCTGATCCGGTAGCGATCGGTACCCGTCGGCCGGGCGCCGGGGGAGTAGCCCCGCTGGTCCGGGGCGATCGTGCGGAACCCGGCCGCGTGCAACGGCCGGGAGACGGCGCGCCACATGCCGGAGTGCTGCGGGAAACCGTGCAGTAACAGCACCGGCTCGCCGCCCACCGGGCCGCCCACCCGCACCCGAAAGGTGTGGCCCCGCGCAGAAACCCGCACCAGAAGTCACCTTCCTTCGGACTCGAACCTAGGCCTCCGCTGGCCGTACCCGCCAGCGCGAGGTCCCACCCGCCGCCGTCCACGATCGGGCCAATCGGATCGTCGGCGGACGAATGCATGCAAGGATCGCGCCGTAAGAAGGCAACAAAACGACGCAGATTTTCGCCAAGAGGTCGAAAAGTTTGAGCAGAGACCTTGCGGCGAGCCGCCCGGGAGTCTTAATGTCCGCTCCACCTCCGCCGTCCGGGGTGGTCAGCTCCCGAGAGAAACGGGCCTCCGATGTCACGGACCAGCACAGGTACCGCTACGAGATGGTCCGCGCGGCCACCCGTCGCGGCGCTGATCACCAGCACCGTCCTGCTCACCACCGCGTTAGGCGGCCCGGCCTTCGCCCAGCAAGGCACGGAGCCGGCGCCGGGCGCCGTGGTCACCCGTGCCGCGCTCGACCCGGCCCTGGTCGCCGGGCGGGGCGCCACGGTCGACTTCGCCGAGCAGGAGGCGGAGAACGCGCCGACCACCGGCACCGTCATCGGCCCGGACCGCACCGCCTACACGCTGCCCGCGGAGGCGTCCGGCCGGAAGGCGGTCCAGCTCGACGCCGGGCCAGCACGTCGAGTTCACGCTGCCGAGCAGCGGCCAACGCGATCACCGTGCGCTACAGCATCCCGGACGCGCCGAACGGCGGCGGGATCACCGCGCCGCTCGACGTCACGGTGAACGGCAAGGACCGCCGGACGCATGACGCTGACGTCGCAGTACTCCTGGCTCTACAACCAGTACCCGTTCACCAACGACCCGAACGCCGACCTGCTGCACCCCGACTGGTGGATCACCGAGTGCGCGTGCGTGCCCGCCGCCACCACGCCGGCGCCGGTGATCAGCAAGCCGTTCCGGCCCGACGCACTTCTACGACGAGCAGCGGCTGCTGCTCGGCCGGACCTACCGGGCCGGCGACACGGTGCGGCTCACCGTCCCGGCCGGCAGCCGTGCGGCGTGGACGGTCATCGACCTGCTCGACTCCGAGCTCGTCGGCCGCGCCGCACGTCGAGCTGCGTCGCGGCCAACGTGCTCGCTCTTCGGCGCCGACCCGACCGGCCGGCGCGACTCGGCCGGCCGCGCTCGACCGGGCGATCGCCTTCGCCAAGCGCGGCGCGCCTCAAGGTCTACCTCCCGCCGGGCACCTACCAGGTGAACCGGCACATCGTCGTCGACGACGTGACGATCGAGGGCGCGGGCAGCTGGTACACGATCGTCAAGGGCCGCCAGGTCGCGCTGACCGCACCGGCGCCGGACGGCTCGGTCCACACCGGCGTCGGCTTCTACGGCAAGGACGCGGCGGCCGGCGGCAGCCGCAACGTGCACCTGTCCGGCTTCGCGATCGAGGGCGACGTCCGCGAGCGCATCGACACCGACCAGGTCAACGCCATCGGCGGCGCGCTGAGCGACTCGACCATCGACGGCCTGTACCTGCACCACACCAAGGTCGGCCTGTGGTTCGACGGGCCGATGACGAACATCCGGGTCACCGACAACGTCATCGCCGACCAGATCGCCGACGCGCTCAACTTCCACACCGGCGTCACGAACTCGGTGGTGGCGAACAACTTCATCCGCAACACCGGCGACGACGGCCTGGCCATGTGGTCGGAGAAGACCGCCGACGCCGGGAACACGTTCCGACCACAACACCGTCCAGACCCCGACGCTGGCCAACGGCATCGCGATCTACGGCGGCACCGACAACACCGTGTCCGGCAACCTCGTCGCCGACCCGGTCCGCGAGGGCAGCGCGATCCACGTCGGCTCGCGGTTCGGCGCCGAGCCGTTCGCCGGCACACTCCGGATCACGAACAACACCACGGTCCGCGCCGGCACCTACGAGCTGAACTGGAACATCGGCCTCGGCGCGATCTGGTTCTACGCCCTCGACAAGAACATCGACGCGGACATCCAGGTGACCGGCGACCACTACCTCGACAGCACCTACAACGCGATCATGCTGGTCAGCGACTGGCCGGTGAAGGACCTGGTACTCGATCACCGAACGTCGAGTTCCAGGACATCCGGGTCGACGGCACCGGCACCTCCGTGGTCAGCGCCCGGGTCAAGGGGTCGGCGACCTTCGAGAACGTCGACGCCCGCAACGTCGGCGCGGTCGGCGTCAACAACTGCGGCTCGTTCAACTTCCCGGCCGACCGGCTCGGAGTTCTCGCTGACCGACCTCGGCGGGAACGACGGCGGCGGCACACGGCTGGCTCGCGCCGTGGGAGCTGCCGAACACGATCACCTGCGACGACCGCCCGCCGGTGGTTCCGCCGCCCGCCCCGACACCCTGGTGACCGAGCTGCCCCGGGCTAGGGTCTGTTTCGAAGTCCCTCTGCCGGCTGCGCCGCGCCCCAGACGACGACCGGCGGCGTTGTCGGCCCGCCCGGATACAAGACCCGTATCCGGACAGACCTCCGCCTTGCCGGACCGCCCCCTGGAACACGTCTCGCTCGACCAGGGACTTCGAAACAGACCCTAGGGCGTGCCCCTGCAGCGGTGCGGCGGCTGCCGCGGCGGCGGAGCCAGTGCCGGCCGGTGGTCCAGCCGGTCAGCCGGCGTCCGTCGCCAGCCTTGCCGCCCGAGTCGAAGGTGCCGCCGTCGAGGACGTGGTGAAGTCCGACGATCGCCGGCAGCAGCCGCTCGCGCACGGACGCCGGCGCCGCGGCGAGGTCCGCGCCGAGCTGGACGAGGAAGATCGCCTGCTCACCGGAGTCGCAACGGGACAGGAAGAAGATCATCTGCCGCCACGCGTAGGCCAGGTCCTTGATCGTGGCCAGCTCGCGCGGGTTCTCGCCGCAGCTGGTCCGCCAGCGCGAGCACCGTGCCGAACGCGTGGCCGGCGAGCGCGCGCCAGCCGCTCGCCGGGTGCACGTCGACGGCGCGGACCAGCGTCGCCAGGTTGTGCGTGGTCAGGATCTGGGCCTGCTCGATGACCATGCCGTTGGCGGCCACGGACCACGTGCCCGCCTCGACGCCCGCTCGTGCCCGGCACAGCTGATCGAAGGCCGGCGAGGTCGCCGCGCCCAGCCCGTCCCGCCGCCGGACGTCCTCGATCGCCAGCACCTGGCGGTAGTCGATGCCGTAGTAGCGCTCGTACACGCTGCCGGTCAGCAGTTCGCCGGCGAGCTTCGCCGCGGCGAGGAACTTGCCGGAGAACGTGCCCTGGAAGATGTCGGCGGCCAGCTCGTCCACCCACGGCAGCGAAAGGCCAGCCTCGGTGCTGAGCGTGGCCAGCTCGCGGACCATCGGGTTGGGCAGCAGGGTGCCGGGGAAGCCGTCGAGGGTCAGCTCACCGAGCCGGCGCAGCGTCGCGGTCGCGTCGCTGCGGGTGGCCTCGCCGGTCTCGCGGTACGGCGCCAGCGCGCGCACCCACGGCAGCTCCTCCACCGTGACCTGGTGCTCGAGGTTGAGGAGCAGCAGCGACCGGCGGTTGCGGAACGCGCGGTAGTTCGCGGCCATCGAGCGTCCGCAGGGCGTCGTCGCGGTACGGCGAGGCCGTCGTCGCGGCGGCGATCTGCGGGACCAGCTCGGCCAGCACCTCGGCGGACGGCACGACACCGGCGGCCATGAGCTCCTCGACGGTGCCGGCGAGCGCCCGGTGCACGGTCTGCCGCAGCGGCGCCGGGATCGGCGTACCCGCCGGCAGGCCGTCGGTCCGGGCCTCCTCCGGGCGGACCGGCGCGGTCACGGTGTCCAGCGTGCGGATGCCGGCGTCCTGCGGCAGCGCCGCCAACCGCGTCAGGACGAGCCGGGCGAGCGTGTGATGGGTGGGCAGGGCCACCACGGCCGCCTGCGGCGTCCCGGAGCGCGGCGTGCTGCGGCGAGCCCGGTGCGCCGCGCCGGCGCAGCATCGCGTCGACGACGGACTGCACCATGCCCCGGCTGCGCGTCGTCCACGGGCGGCCGTCGACCACGTCCTGCAGCGCGGTGCGGAGGATGGACAGGTTCTCCTTGGGCCGGCGGTGCTTGCCGCAGCGGGTGTGCGCGGCCGCCAGTTCGTGGTACCTCGCCAGGAGTGCGGCGGCGCGGTCGCGCCACGCATCGTCGAGGTGCACGCCGATCCGTCCGTCCTCGGCGGTCTCGCCACCACAGCGCCAGCAGTTCGTCGGCGAACGGGTTCCACACCGCCAGGGCTTCACGCATCGCCTCGATGCGCGCGTTGTACCGGCGCCGAGCGACGCTCTCGCGGACCTCGCCGACCGTCTCCCGCCAGACCACCTGCGGCTCCTCGACCGGCGTGGCATCGCGCTCGGGAAGGAATCGCAACCGGTCCGCGTACGGAGCGAGCACGTCGAGCAGCGCGAGCGCGGCGTCCCGATTCCCCGCACGGGCCAGCCAGGCGACCGTGAGCAGCGCGGCCTCCTCCGGGACCCGCACCCGGTAGGCGCCGCTGTCCAGCAGCGTGGTCAGCTCGGCCAGGCCTGCGTCGGTGAGGTGGTAGGCGAACAGCGCGCGCCGTTCGGCAGGTATGCCCGCCCGCTGTGCCAGGTCGAGTTCGTCCTGCCGCAGGGGCCCGCCGCGCCGCGGCCGTGCCGGTGGCGAAGCCACCCGGGCGACCTCGGGTGTCGCCCAGGCCGGCAGGCCGGCGACCGGCGTGCGGGAGCCGATCGAGAGCGTGCCGCTGGCCATGCCGCGCAGGACGCTGGCCCAGCGGCTGAGCCGCGTCTCCGCGCGCTGGCGGGTCTCGGCGTCCTCGTGCTCGGTCGCGGTGGTGAACGCGCGTGCCAGCTGATCCCTCGGGTAGCCGGTGCCGATCTGCATGGGTGCTTCGTTCTCGTCCATTGCCAACGTGGCGGGCTCCGCCCCCGCGCCCTCCGGGTCCGAAGCCCGGTGCTCTGCTGACTGAGCTACACGTTGTCGCCCACCGGCGCTCCGCCTCGGTGGCGTCGCCGAGAATACAAGGGCCCGCCGGTCGAACGCGCGGCAATTTCGGGGTTACCCGTGCGCCGTGGCCATGAACGCGGCGGCCCACGCGCGCAATCGCGCGACCACCACGTCCGCGACCGGCTGTCCGTCGCCACCGGCCACGGCGCACCCATCCCCAGTTACTTGTCGGCGGAACCCGGCTCGGCCATCTTGCGGTGCAGCTCCGCCTTGACGGTGTCGGGAATGACCTTGGCGGCGACGGCCTGGGCCTTGTTCTTGAGCGAGCCGGCGACCACGTGGTCGTCACCGTCCATCAGCGCCTCGAAGCCCTGCTTGGCGACCTGCGCCGGGTCGTCCTTCTCGCTCGGCCGACCTTGGTGTCGTCCATGTCGGCGCGGTCGAAGAAGTTGGTGTCGGTCGGCCCGGGCATCAGCGCGGTGATCGTGACCCCGGTGTCCTTGAGCTCGTTGCGGACGGCCTCCGCGAACGACTGGACGAACGCCTTCGAGGCGTTGTACACGGCCTGGAACGAGCCGGGCATCGTCGAGGCGATCGAGGAGGTGAACAGGACCCGCCCGGCGCCGCGCTCGACCATATCGGGCAGCACCCGCTTGGCCAGGTGCACGGTCGAGCTGACGTTGAGGTCGATGATGTTCGAGTTCGTCGCGCAGGTCGGTGTCCCGGGCGAAGTCGCCGCCGCGCCGAGGCCGGCGTTGAGGGCGATCGCGTCGACCGGCCGTCCGGTGGCGCGGATCGCCGGCGTAGAGCTGCTCGACGCCGTCGAAGGTCGCGAGGTCCACCTGGACGGCCTCGACCTCGGTTCGCCGTCCCGGCGCAGGCTCGGCCGCGGCCTCCTCGATGCCGGCGTCCTCGGCGGCGATCAGCAGGTCGAAGCCGTTCGCGGCGAACTGCCGGGCCAGCTCGAGCCGATGCCGCTGGACGCCCCGGTCACCACGGCGAAGTTCGGCTCGGTGCGGTCATGGTGGTCGCTTCCCTCCTCGTCGGCGCCCGGCGCGGCATCGGCCGCGGCGAGCGGATGTTTGATGTGCGGAACGCGCGTGTCCGCCGCGTCGGCGGGCCGGTGACGGTTGGCCCGCGGCGCGGCGGACGTCGGGTGGTGCCGGATCCCGGGCTAGTCGGCGGCGATCCGGCTGCGCAGCAGCTGCTTGGCCTGCTCCGCGCCCTTGCGGCTGTCGGCCTGGGCCCGCTGGAAGAACTCGGCGAGTTCGGTGTCGCCGTCGCGCTGGGCGTCAGCGATGAACGTCTCGAGCCGGAGCGCGTTGCTCAGGCACGCCTCGGTGAACCAGATGATGTTGTAGTCCTTGTCCTTCGTGCCCGTGACCTGTCCGGTCTCGGTGTGAGTAGCCATGGCGCCCTCCTTCGGTATTGGCGTAATCCGCTCCTACCCGGCGCCGTCTTTTCCATGCGACCCGTTCGGATTTCGATGTGCCCGGCGCGAGATCAGGACGGCGGCGCCTCCAGGTGGACGGCCTTGACGGTCATCTCGTCGAGCAGCTCGGGGCCGTACCCGAAGCCCTGGCCGCTGCCGCCGCGCGGATGCGCGGCACCGCCCGGGCGCGCCGCCGAACACCGCGTTGACCTTGACGGTGCCGACCGGCAGCTCCCGCCAGGCCTGCTGGGCGTGGCTCATCGAGCCGGTCAGCACCGTCGCGGCCAGCCCGTACGGTGACGTCGCCGCCGCGCGGCCAGCGCCTCGCCGAACGAGTCGACCGACCGACCACCGGGGCGACCGGGCCGAAGGTCTCCTCGCGCAGCACCGCCATGTCGTCGGTGCAGTCGGCCAGCACGGTCGGCGGGTAGTACGCGCCCGGCCCGTCCGGCACCTCACCGCCGGTCGAGCACCCGGGCGCCGTCCCGCCACGGCCGCCGCTGACCTGGGCGTGCACGGCGTCGCGCAGCCGGCGGTCGACCAGCGGGCCGAGGTCGCCGGCCCAGGTGTCCGCCTGCTGGCGGCCAGCGCGCGCAGGAACGCGTCGGCGACGTCGCGGTGCACGTAGATCCGCTCGACCGCGACGCAGATCTGCCCGGAGTTGGCGAACGCGCCGAGCGCCGCCTGCTGCGCCGCCCAGCGCCGGGTCGACGTCCGCGTCCACGATCAGCGGGTCGTTGCCGCCGTTCTCCAGCAGCGCCTTGGCGCCGGTGGCGCGCAGCGCCGCGGCGATCGCCCGGCCGGTCGCCGTGGAGCCCACGTGCGCGACCACGTCCACCTCCGGCCGGCGGCCAGCGCGGCGCCGACCGTGCCGTCCCCGCTGAGCAGCGAGAACACGCCCTCCGGGAAGTGCGGGGCGAGGAGCTGGGCCAGCCGCCAGCCGGTGGCGGGGGTGCGCTCGCTGGGCTTGTACACGACCGTGTTGCCGGTGACCAGGGCGGCGCCGAGCAGCCCGCAGGAGACCGCGACCGGGTCGTTCCACGGGGTGATCACCGCGACCACGCCGCGCGGCCCGTACGCCATCAGGTCGATCGCCTCGTCGTTGCCGGCCAGCGTCCGGCCGCGGTGGACGGGCCGAGCTCGGCGTACTGGCGCAGCGTGCCGACGCCGGCGCCGATCGAGTCGCTGGCGTCGCCGACCGGCTTGCCCATCTCCCGGTGATCAGATCGGCGAGCTCGTCCGCCGCCGCCTCGACCGCGTCCGCGGCGGCGTGCAGCGGGCGCCGCGCGCCGCCGGGGTGCGGCCCCAGCCGGGCGCCGCGTCCCGGCGGCCTTCACCGCGGCGGCCACGTCGGTTTCCGAGGCGATCGGGCACGGTGCCCACGAGTGAGCCGTCGGCCGGGTCGCGAACCTCGATCTCCGCGTCACTGGTTCCTCCCAGAGCGTTCTTGATACCGGTGTTTCCTGCTGACGCGCAGGCCTTTCCGTGGCTACCCGGACCCCGTAAATCGAACCGGCAGCGGTCACCGCGATCAGTGCTGGTAATGACGTTTAGCAATCTCCTCATCGGAGATTTCCCTTGCCAGATATGACGTCCAGCCACGGAGCGTGAGTGCATGAGGCTCGCCATGGTGTCCGAACACGCCAGTCCGCTCGCCGTTCTCGGCGGTGCCGACGCCGGGCGGACAGAACGTCCACGTGGCGGAGTTGTCGGCCGCCCTCGGCCGCGCGGGTCATCAGGTCACGGTCTACACCCGCTGGAGACGATCCGGCCCTGCCGAGACGGGTCGTGGCGGCGCGCGGCGTGACCGTGGAGCACGTGCCCGCGGGTCCGGTGTGCTCCGGTGCCCAAGGACGAGTTGCTGCCGTACATGGCCGCCTTCGGCGACTACCTGGCCGATGCCTGGTCGGTGCGCACTCCGCGACCTGGTGCACGGCGCATTTCTGGATGTCCGGGCTGGCCGCGACCGCCGCAGCGCGCGAGACGGCAGTGCCGGTGGTCGCAGACGTTCCACGCGCTGGGCGCGGTCAAGCAGCGTCATCAGGGCGGCCGCGACACCAGCCCGGCGGGACGGATCGCGACCGAGGAGATGCTTGCCTTGGGCGCGCACCGGACGATCGCCACCTGCTCGGACGAGCGGACCGAACTGGTCCGGATGGGCGCCGACCCCGGCCGGATAGCGATCGTGCCGTGCGGCGTGGACCTGCGTCACTTCCGGCCGGACGGCTGGCAGGCGCCCCGTGATCGCCGCTCCAGGCTGGTCGCGGTGGGTCGGCTCGTACCGCGCAAGGGCTTAGGGACGGTGATCGCGGCGCTGCCCGCGCTGCCGGACGTCTGGACTGGTCATCGCCAGCAGCCCGGAGAGTGCTCGCCTCGCGGCGGAGCCGGAGGAGCGGTCCGGCTGCGCGATCTGTCGCCGCCCGGCTCGGCGTCGCAGACCAGTTGCAGTTGTTCAGCGCCGTCTCGCGCCGAGGAATGCCGGACTCCTCCAGCTAGGCGGTCCTGGTCGTGGCAGCGCCCTGGTACGAACCGTCGGGATCGTCCCTCGAAGCCATGGCGTGCGGGGTCCCGGTGGTGGCCTCAGCCGTCGGCGGCTTCCTCGAAACGGTGGTCGACACAAAACCGGCCGGCACGTCCCGCCGCGCCACCCGGAAGGGCTCGCCGGGGTCGTCGGAGCTGCTCGGGGGACCCGGAGCAGCGGGCCCGACTGGGCGCGGCCGGCGCACCCCGGGCCAACGCGCGGTACGCCTGTCAACGAATCGGAGCCGAGACCGAAGGTGTACCAGCAGATCTGCCCCGGCCGCCGCCGCCGGCCGGCCCACCGAGTGGACCTGGTCCAATGAACGCCCACCGAGACGGCGTGCCTTCGACCGCGGCGCTCCTTCCCCCGCGACAGCGTCCCGGGCATACTTCGCCGGGTGAAGGCTCCCGAGGACGTCACGACCCGCCCGGTCGAGGCGTCACAAGCACCTCGACACGCTGGTCGTGTCGCTGCCTGCGCTCCAGGCCGAGTGCCGCCAGTTAGCCCAGTGGGGCGAGTCCTGGCCGGCGGCTCGGCCGGGCGACCGGCTCCTGGCGGCCGGCAACGGCGGCGGCGCGCGGAGGCGCAGCACCTCACGGCCGAGCTGGTCGGGCAGGTTCCGGGAAAAACTTCCACCATTCTCCGCGATCGCGCTCGACGCGAGACATCCAGTCTCACGGCGATCTCCAACGACTACGGCTACGAGGAAGTCTTCGCCCGCCAGGTCAGGGCCCACGCCCGCACAGGTGACGTCCTCCTGCTGCTCTCCACCAGCGGATCCAGCCCAACCTGCTCAAAGCCGTGCCGGCCGCCAGGCGGGCGGGCGCCGCGTGCTGGGCGCTGACCGGACCCAGCCCGACCCGCTCGCGCTGGCCGCCGACGAGGCGATCTGTCTGTGCAGTTCCGACCGCGACCGTCCAGGAAGGACGCCTGGTGGCCGTGCGCGCGATCTGCGCGGCGTTCGAGGCGTCCTTCGCCGTGGCATCGCGAGACGACCACTCGCGGGCCGACGTAGGAGACGACTGACGGGGGCGGTGCGGAGTCGCGGCCAGCCCGAAGGCTGCGAGCCGTCCGGATCCGGGCGACGATGACGCTGGTCGACAGGCCGGCCACGTCGTCCAGTAGCACGACCCGGCCGCCGTGGGTCTCGACCACGGCGGCCTCGGGCAGCTCCGCCGGGGCGTAGTCGCCGCCCTTGACGTAGACGTCCGGCCGTACCGCCTCGACCAGGCCGACGGCAGTGTCGCCGGTGAAGACGGGTCGACGACCGTGACGCTCGCCAGCGCCGCGAGCACGGCGGCCCGGTCCGCCCAGGCCGGAGTTGATCGGCCGGCCTGGGCCTTTCAACCGCCGCACCCCCGCGTCGTCGTTGAGGCGGACCACGAGGACGTCGCCCAGGCCAGGGCCTGTTCGAGGTACGCCACGTGGCCGCGGTGCGGCACGTCGGAACGGCCCGTTGGTCTGACGATCCGGCAGCCGCGGCGCCGTCGGCGGCCGCCGCGCCGGCCAGTTGCAACGGCTCGACGACACCACGGCTCATGGCCAGGAGGACTCGACCACGGCGCACACCACGAGTTCCCGCACTCGGCAGCCCGGTGGCTGGCGCAGCGCGAACACCATCGCCGCCGCCACGTCGCGCGGGTCGTTGAGCTTCGCGTCGGCCGGCGGCTTGTACTGCTCGTCACGGTCGTCGAAGAACGCGGTCCGCATGCCACCGGGAATGAGCAGGGTGACGCCGACCCGCCCTGCGTCTCGGCGGCGAGCGCGCGGGTGAAGCCGACCACGCCGAACTTCGACGCGCAGTAGGCGGTGGCGTCGCTGACCGCCTTGAGCCCAGGGTGGACGCGACCGTGACGACGGGGCCATGAGCGCGCTCCAGGTACGGCAGGGCGGCCCGGACCACGGCGGCGGTGCCGAGCAGGTTCACCGTGACCACCCGCTTCCAGTCCTCACCGACACGTCGGTCGAGCCGGCCGCAGCGCGTCGGTGCCGGCGGGGGTGAACACGGCGTCCAGGCCGCCGCCCGCCCGGCGGTGAGTCGACCACGGCGGCATGCGCCGCCGCGCTGTCGGCCAGATCGGCGATCACGTGCTCCACGCCGACCGGCGGGGTGGTCCGGTCGATGACGAGCGGACGCCCACCGCCCTCGCGCACGGCTTCGACGGTGGCCGCGCCAAGCCCGGAGGACGCCCGCCGGTGATCAGCGCGGTGCCGAGCAGGTACGCGTCTCAGTGCTGTCCGGCATCAAACTCCTCGATCAGGGTGACTGAGATTCGGACGGATAGAGCACGGCGGGACCACCGGCGGCCACGTACCGGGCGGCCGTCTCCACCGCCACCCGCACGGCGCCCACGCAGCGGCATGCCGTCGAGCAGCTGACCGGTGACGGCGGCGGAGAACCGGTCCCCGGCGCCGCACGGGTCGCCGGCCGGGATGACCGGGGCCGGTACCAGGTGCACCCCGTCGGCGGCGTCGAGCAACGCGCCGTGCCGGCCGACGGTCACCGCCACCGCGGCGGCGGCCCAGTCGTGACGCAGGTGCCCGACGCAGCGGCGGGCGGCGGCCACCTCGGGCGGGTCGTCGGGGACTCGGCCGTTGATCGCGAACGCTCCGGCGCTGAAGTGCTCGGCCTCCGCGCAGTTCGGGGTGGCCAGCGTGACTCCACGCACCGGTCGGGCGCCTCGGGGATGCGGATCCCACACGAGGGGCACCGCGCCCACCCGCGCGGACAGCGCGGCGCGCAGCTCCGGCTGCGCCGCGACCCCACGGCCGTAGTCGGCCACCAACACCGCACCGGCTCCGGCCAGGGCCTTCCGCGCCGGCTCGCTGAGCCCGCCGACGGTGCCGCCCTCGTCGCCGAAGTCGAGCCGGACCAGGGGCGTGTCGCCGGCCCGTACCCGCACCTTCTGCGCGGTCGGCCCGGACCACGGCAGCTCGGCCAGCTCCAGCTCCGCGCCGAGCAGCCGGCGCAGCGAGTCGGCCGCCGGGTCGTCGCCCAGTGCGGTCACCAGCACCACCTCCCGGCCGTCGCGGGCGGCCAGCAACGCGGCGAGGCCGGCACCTCCCGGACGCGCCTGCTCGACGACACGCTCCACCACGGGTACCGAGGCGTCCGGGCTGAGCCGCCCCGACCGGCCGGCGAGATCGCGGTCGAGCAGCGCGTCGCCGACCACCACCAGCGGTCCGCCGCTCATCGGGTCACCTCCTCCAGCAGCCGGTTCCAGTCGGACGAGGAACCGGTCGAGGCCGTAGCGGGCCAGGGCCGCGCCGCGGGCCCGCCGGCCGGAGCCCGCGCGCGCAGTCCGGGTCGGCGAACAGCTGCGGGCCGCGTGGGCCAGCATGTCCGGCCGGGTGGAGAGCACCCCGCCTCGGGCGGGACGGCCCGACCGCCTCGGTGGTGGCCAGGGCCACCACCGGCATCCCCATCGGCATCGCCTCGATCAGGCACAGGCCGAGTGAGGTCCAGCGGCACAGGTGCAGGTACGCCCGGCGCCGCGCCATCTCGGCGTGCATCCGGGCCTGCGGCAGGTCGTCGTACACCGCGATCCGGCGGCGGGCAGAAGCCGGGCAGGGAGGCCGGCCACCCCCATGCCGAAGACGTCCAGCGGGGCGATCGCGGCGAAGGGGCAGCAGGTCGGTGCCGGTGACCCGCCGCGCCGTACCGGCTCGTTGATCACCACGGCCGCCGGTCCAGCTCGCCGGTCCAGCGGGCGGCCGGGTCACGATGCCGTGCTCGACCACGGCGGTACGGGTGCCCGCCGGTGTCCCAGAACAGTCGTTGAAGTGGGTGACGTGCACCAGCGGCAGGTCGTCGCGGTCGGCCATCGGGTGCCGGGTGTTCGGCACGTCGCCCTTCGGGGTGTTGTGCTCGACGAAGATCGCCGGCAGGTCGCGGCCCGGGGCGCCGCCGAGCCAGTCCGCGGCCAGCTCCCTCTCCTCGGGCCGTTGCAGCATCACCAGGTCGACGGGCTCGTCGTGCAGCGCCGCGGGGTCACCTCCCCGACCGAGGCGGGCCAGTCCAAGGTGCGGGCCCGGCCGCCGCCTACGGGTCGCGGGGGGCGTGACCGGCACAGGTAGCGGTGCTTGCCCTGGACGAACGACGTGGTCCAGGAGCCGTGCACGTGCCAGAGCAGGATGTTCACGCGGCCACTCCGAGCCTGGTCGACGGCGGCGACCACCTCGGCGGCGGTCACGGACGCGACAGGCACGGGTGGCCCGGCACCGGGCAGGGGTCGGCCCGGGTGTCCCGGCAGGCGGCGTCCTGGTCGCCGAGGAGGACGTGCGGCACCCGGTAGGGACCCCACTGGCCGGCCGGGACGGTCGGGGCGAACAGGCGACCACCGGGGTGCCGACCGCGGCGGCGAGGTGGGCCGGCCCGGTGTTGCCGACCACCAGGCGGCCGCGCCGGCGATGACCGCGGCCAGCTCGGCCAGCGAGGTCCGGCCGCCGAGGTCCAGCGCCGGCGCCCGGCGACCGCGGCGGTCAGCGGCCGCTCGCCGGGCCGCCGGTGACCACCACCCGGTGCCCGGCCGCGGCCAGCGCCACGATCGCCCGGCGCAGCGTCCGGCGGGCAGGCGCGGGCCGCCACCGACGCGCCCGGGTGCACCACCACGTAGCCGGCCGGCCCGGCCGAGCAGGCGGGTCACTCCGGCGGCGGCGACGCGCACGCGCAGCCCGCCGTCGTCACCGGCGGGGAGCGCGAAGCCGGCGGCCGCGGCCAGCGACAGCGCCCGCTCGGGCTCGGGCAGCCCGCCGGTACGCGGTGCCGCACGTCCAGCAGCGAGCCGGGGTAGTCGTCGCTGATCGCCGTGATCGCGGCCGACCCGGCCAGCCGCAGCAGCAGCGCCAGCGGCAGCGCCGACTGGTGGAACGAGGTGAACACCACGGCCTCGTCGGCGCCGCGCCGGCGAGCCGGGCGACCAGGCGCGGCGACGTCGGCGTCCCGACCGGCGGCGGCTCGGGTCGATCCAGGGCAGCGCGCCACTCGACCAACTCGTCGATGCCGGGCAGCAGCTCGGCGGCCGGCCCGTCCGCGCGGGCCGCAGAGGAGGACCACCCGTCCGCGCCGGCGGCGACCGCCCGGACGGCGGGCCCGGTGAGCAGGACGTCGCCGGCGGTCGAGGCGGGCCGCGAGGACGGCCGGTCAGCGATGGCGGATCGCGATTCGCCGTCGGCCGTGGCCGGCTCGGGCGCGCCGCGAGCTCCGCTGCTCGGCGCGCGCGAGGATCCGGTCGACGGCCGCGGTCAGGTCCGGCGCCACCCGCGGCGCGGCGGCGACCTCGGCCGGCCGGGTGACCGGCGTCGGCACGAGGACGCCGGTGGCCCCGGCCGCGACGGCGGCCGTCATGTCGCGGCCGATGTCGCCGACCACACGCACGCGCCGGCTACGGTGCCCAGCGCGCGCGGCGGCCGCGAGGACCAGGCCGGGCGCGGGCTTGCGGCAGCCGCAGCCGGCCCGGCGTCGTGCGGCAGATCTGCCAGGTGTCGAACGGGCCGAGCAGCTCCTCGACCCGGGCGTTGACCCGGCGAGCTGGTCGCGGTGAACCGGCCGCGGGCCAGGCCGGACTGGTTGGTGACCACGCCGAGGCGCAGCCCCGCGGCCCGCAGCCGGTCCAGCGCCGGCGGGCGCCCGGCATCGGCTCGACCAGGGCCGGGTTGCCGTTGTACGGCACGTCGTGATCAGCGTGCCGTCCCGGTCGAACAGGACGGCGGGCGGGCGGAGTGACTCGTCTGTCGGCATGCGGCGTCGGGTTGCTCGGCTTGGGCGCTCCAAACATGACATTCGACGATTGCAAGGAATGCACGCGGGAAGCACCCACCGGAGACCATGGTCAGCCGAACCGTCGACGCGCGGGCGGATTCATGCGGGTGCTCGGTATCAACGCCATCTACCACGACCCGGCCGCGGCGCTCGTCGTCGACGGCGAGGTCGTGGCGGCCGCCGAGGAGGAGCGGTTCAGCCGGCGCAAGCACGGCAAGCGGCCGGTGCCGTTCGCCGCCTGGGAACTGCCCGAGCTGTCGCCGCCTGGTGCCTGACCAAGGCCGGTCTCGGCCCCGCCGACCTCGACGCGGTCGCGTACTCCTACGATCCCCGGCTGGTGGTCCCGGCCGACGAGCAGGGCCTGGCCGACCCGTGGGACTGGCTGCGCACCCGGTACGCCGAGGCGGCCCCGGAGTTCCTGGCGACCGCGTTACCGGGCCTGGACCCGGCCGCGGTCCAGTACGTGCCGCACCACGTCGCGCACGCCGCGTCGGCGGGGCTGGCCGCGCCGTTCCCGCGACAGCAGCGTGCTGGTGCTGGACGGCCGGGGTGAGCGCGTCTCCCACCTGGCCGGCCGGTACCGCGACGGCGAGCTCGACGGTGCTGGCCAGCCAGCCGCTGCCGCACTCGCTCGGCCTGCTGTACGAGGACGTCACCGAGCACCTGGGCTTCCTCCGCTCCAGTGACGAGTACAAGGTGATGGCGCTGGCCTCCTACGGGCAGCCGCGGTTCCTGGACGCGTTCCGGGAGGCCGTGCACACCACCGGCGACGGCGGCTTCCGTACCGAGCCGATGGACTTCGGCACGCTGGTCAAACGCCGGCCGGCCGATGCCGAGTGGACCGAGGACCACGCCGACTTCGCCGCCAGCGCCCAGCGCCGGCTCGAGGAGGTGCTGCTGGAGCTGGTCGGCTGGCTGCACGAGCAGACCGGTGACACCGCCCTGACGATGGCCGGCGGGGTCGCGCTCAACTGCGTGGCGAACTCGCGGATCGCCCAGGAAGGGCCGTTCGAGCGGGTCTGGGTGCAGCCCGCGGCCGGGGACGCCGGCACCGCGCTCGGCGGCGCGCTGCACGTGGCCCAGGGCCTCGGTGATCCGGTCGCGCCGATGCCCGGCGCCGACCTCGGCCGGGACTGGACCGACGAGGAGATCGAGGCGTGGCTGACCACCGCCGACGTCCCGTACGAGCGGCCCACCGACGTCGCCGACGCGGTCGCCGCGACCCTCGCCGCCGACGGGATCGTCGCCTGGTTCCAGGGCCGCAGCGAGTACGGACCGCGCGCTCTCGGCCACCGATCGCTGCTGGCCCACCCCGGCCGGGCCGAGAACCTGGAGCGGCTCAACGACTGTCAAGGGCCGCGAGCAGTTCCGGCCGGTCGCGCCGATGGTCCTGGCCGAGCGGGCCGGTGAGATCTTCCGCGGCCCGACGCCCAGCCCGTTCATGCTGTTCGTGCACGACGTCGATCCGGCCTGGCGGGAGCGGATTCCGGCCGTGGTGCACGTCGACGGCACCGCCCGGATCCAGACCGTCGACCGCCGCGACGACCCGCTGACCGCCCGCGTGCTGGACCTGTTCGAGCGGCGCACCGGACTGCCCGTGATGGTCAACACCAGCCTCAACACGGCCGGCCGGCCGATGGTCGACGACCCCAGGGACGCGCTGGAGTGCTTCGGCTCGGCGCCGGTCGACCTGCTCGCCATCGGGCCGTTCGTGGTCCGGCGGGCCCCGAGCCGGTGAACGCCGAACCGGTGAACACCGCGCCGCCGTCGTTCTCGGTCGTGGTGCCGACCATCGGCCGGGACAGCCTGCGGGCCTGCGTGGACGCCCTGGCCAGCGCGGACGGTCCGCTCCCGGCGCAGGTCGTGCTCGTCGACGATCGGCGCGCGCCGGAGCCGCCGCTGGCTCCGCCGGCCCCCGAACGGCTGGCGGGCCGGGTCCGGGTGATCGCCGGCCCGGACCGCGGCCCGGCCGCCGCCCGCAACGCCGGCTGGCGCGCGGTGTCCACCGAGTGGGTCGTGTTCGTCGACGACGACGTGGTCGTCGGCCCGTCCTGGCTGGCGGAGCTGTCCGCCGAGCTCGGCGACGCGCCCGCCGACCTCGCCGGCGTGCAGGGCCGGCTGGACGTTCCGCTGCCGGCGCATCGGCGCCCGACCGACTGGGAGCGGAACGTCGCGGGCCTGGCCGACGCCCGCTGGATCACCGCCGACCTGGCCTGCCGCCGCACCGCGCTGGCCTTCGTCGGGGGCTTCGACGAGCGGTTCCGCCGGGCCTACCGGGAGGACGCCGACCTCGCGCTGCGGCTGCTCGACGCCGGCTACCGCCTGGTGCTGGGGGAGCGGCGCAGCGCGCATCCCGTGCGGCCGGCGCCCTGGTGGATCAGCGTGCGACTACAGGCCGGCAACGCCGACGATCCGGTCATGCGCCGACTGCACGGGCCGGACTGGCGGCGCCGGGCCGCCGTGCCGTCCGGCCGGCGCCCGCGTCATCTGCTGGTGACCGCGGCCGGGCTCGCCTGGCTCGCCGCCGCGGCGACCGGACGGCGGCGGCTCGCCGCGACGCTCGGTGCGGCCTGGGCGACCGGCACCGCGGAGTTCGCGGCGGCGCGGATCGTGCCGGGGCCGCGGACGCCGGGCGAGATCGCGGCCATGATCACCACCAGCGCGGTCCTGCCGCCCGTCGCGGTCGCGCACTGGCTGCGCGGGCTGGTGCGGGCCGCCCGGATGGCCCCTCGAACGGTCCCCGCCGGACGGCTGGCGTGGCTGGCGGCCCGCGCGGGCCAGCACCGGGCACCGGACGCGCAGCGGCGCACGTGGCGGCCGGTCCGCCCCGGCCGGCGCCGAGCGTTGGCCCAGCACGGCCGCGGCGCCCCGGGCGTGCGGTGACGGCCACGCCAGAGCGGGACACGGTGCTGGTGCTGCGCGCGCTGGGCCTCGGCGACTTCCTGGCCGCGGTACCCGCCTACCGCGGTCTGCGCCGGGCGTTCCCGGACCACGAGCTGGTGCTGGCCGCTCCGGCGGCCCTCGCCCCGCTCGCCCGGCTGACCGGGGCGATCGACACGATGCTCGACACCCGCGGGCTGGCCCCGCTGCCCGCCCTCGCTCGGCGCCCGGCGATCGCCGTCAACCTGCACGGCCGGGGACCGCAGAGTCACCGGCTGCTCGACGCGCTCGACCCGCTTCACCGGATCGGCTTCCGCTCGGGAGCCTGGACCGGTCCTGAATGGACGGACGAGGAGCACGAGGTGGACCGCTGGTGCCGGCTGCTGGCCGCGACCGGCATCCAGCGGACCCCGCCGACCTGCTGCTGCCGTCGCCTCGCACCGTGCCAGCGGCCGCCGACGTGGTCGTGGTGCATCCCGGCGCGGCATACGGCAGCCGGCGCTGGCCGGCCGACCGGTTCGCCGCGGTCGCGCGGTGTCTCGCCCAGCGGGGCGAGCGGGTGGTGATCACCGGCGGGCCCGCCGAGCGCCGGCTGGCCGAGCGGGTCGCCGATCACGCCGGCCTGGACGGATCGGCGGTGCTCGCCGGCGCCACGGACATCGCGGAGCTCGCCACGCTGGTGGCCGGCGCACGGCTGGTGCTGTGCGGCGACACCGGCGTCGCGCACCTCGCGACCGCGTTCGGCACGCCGTCGGTGCTGCTGTTCGGGCCTACACCGCCGCGCCGGTGGGGGCCACGGACCGGCGGCCCGCACCGCGTGCTCTGGCACGAGAACGCGGAGCCAGGCGACCTGTGGGCCGACGAGCCGAGCCCCGCGCTGCTGGCGATCGACACCGAGGAGGTCGTCGCGGCGAGCCTGGAACGCCTCCGCGCCGCTAGCGCGGCGCCGTGAGCCGGCCGCCGCCGGCGGTGCTATGCGCCGCAGCGCCGTGAGCCGGCCCGCCGGTGGTGCCGGGGGAGGGCCGGCCGCCCGCAGCGCCGCGGGCCGGCCGGACGGGGCAGGGCCTCAGGGCATCAGCCGCCACCCGTGACGCCGATGCGCTCGCCGGTGATGTAGCTGGACTCCTGGGACGCCAGGAAGACGTACGCCGGCGCCACCTCCGCCGGCTGGCCGGGCCGGCCGAGCGGGGTCTCGGTGCCGAAGTCGTCGACCTTCTTCTCCGGCATGGTGGCGGGGATGAGCGGCGTCCAGATCGGCCCTGGCGCGACGGTGTTGACCCGGATGCCCTTGCCGGCCAGCTGCTGGGAGAGGCTCTTGGTGAAGCTGACGATCGCCGCCTTGGTCATCGCGTAGTCCATCAGCTGCGGCGACGGGTCGAAGGCCTGGATGGAGGACGTGTTGATCACGACCGAGCCGGCCCCCATGTGCGGCAGGGCCGCCTTGGTCAGCCAGAACATGGCGTAGACGTTGGTCTTGAGGACCCGGTCGAGCTGCTCGGTGTCGATGTCCTCGATGCCGCCGTCCTGGGACATCTGGAAGGCGGCGTTGTTGACCAGGATGTCGATGCCGCCGAGGTCCTTGACCGCCCTGGCGACGACGGCCTGGCAGTGCTGTTCGTCGCGCAGGTCGCCCGGCATCGCCACGACCTTGCGGCCGGCGTCCTCGACCAGGCGGATGGTCTCCCGGGCGTCGGCCTCCTCGGGTTCCTGGTAGGTGAACAGGATGTCGGCGCCCTCGCGGGCGTACGCCAAGGCCACGGCGCGGCCGATGCCGGTGTCGCCGCCGGTGATCACGGCCGTTTGCCGGCGAGCTTGCCGCTGCCGCGGTAGGTCTTCTCGCCGTGGTCCGGCTCTGCGCCATCTCGGTGGTCTCGCCCGGCTCGCTCTGCTGCTCCGGCTCGTGTTCGGCGCGGTACTGATCGGTCGGATCGGTGCGGGAGTGTTGGTCAGCCATCTGCTCGCCTCCTCTGTGGCGTGGCTTCCTGAGTGGACGGTCAGGGCTGGAGGAGCACCTTGATGGTGCCGTTCTCCTTCTTCTGGAACCTCTCGTAGGCCTGCGGCGCCTCGTCGAGGGGGATCCGGTGGGTGGCGAACGTCTCGGTGCCGAGCGGGTCCTTGTCGTCCAGGACCAGCGGCAGCACGTCGTCGACCCAGCGGCGGACGTTGGCCTGGCCCATCCGGACCTGGATCTGCTTGTCGAAGAGGGTGAGCATCGGCAGCGGATCGGCCTGGCCGCCGTACACGCCGATGAGCGAGAGGGTGCCGCCGCGCCGGACGATGTCGATGCCCGAGTAGAAGGCGGTGAGCCGGTCGACGCCGGCCTTCTCCATCAGCTTGCCCGCCAGGGCGTCCGGGAGCAGCCGGTGACCTGCTGCGCGAGCTTGGTCGTGGTGGAGCCGTGCGCCTCCATGCCGACCGCGTCGATCACCGAGTCCGGGCCGCGGCCGTCGGTCATCCCGCGGATCGTGTCGGCGATGTCGTCGTGCTCGTTCAGGTCCAGCACCTCGATGCCGTTGCGCCGCGCGCGTTCCAGCCGCTCCGGCACCAGGTCGACGCCGATGATCCGGTTGACGGTGCCGCGCTGCTGGGCGATCCGGGCGGACATGTCGCCGATCGGGCCGAGGCCGAGGACGACCAGGCTTCCGCCGTCCGGGATGGCGGCGTACTCGACCGCCTGGTACGCGGTGGGGATGACGTCGGAGAGGTAGACGAACCGGTCGTCCGGCGGACCGTCCGGCACCTTGATCGGGCCGTAGTGCGCTGCGGCACCCGGAGGAACTCCGCCTGCCCGCCGGGCACCTGCCCGTAGAGCTTGGTGTAGCCGAACAGTGCCGCGCCCATGCCCTGCTCGCGGACCTGCGTGGTCTCGCACTGCGTCTGCAGGTTCTGCGTGCACATGAAGCGGGTGCCGCAGGCGATCTGGAACGGGATCACGACCCGGTCGCCGACCTTCAGGTTGGTGACCGCGCTGCCGATCTCTTCGACGATGCCCATCGGTTCGTGGCCGAGGATGTCGCCCTCGGTCATGAACGGCGTCAGCACCTCGTACAGGTGCAGGTCGGATCCGCAGATGCCGCTCGAGGTGATCCGGATGATCGCGTCGGTCGGGTCCTTGATGACCGGGTCGGGGTGCGAGTCGACGCGAACGTCGCGCTTGCCGTGCCAGGTGACTGCCCTCATGATCGCTTCCTTTCAGCTCGCGATGGCTTTGTCGCCTCCTACCCGGGCCGGGTGCCAGAAACGACACGTCGTCCGTTCGCCGGTTCCTCTACTCGGGTAGTTCGCGCTGTTCCAGCGGCTTGATGGCGGGTCCGTGCCGGACGCTCGCCGTCGGTCCCGAACCGGGAGCCGTGGCAGGGGCAGTCCCAGGCTGCGCTCGACCTCGTTGAACGCGACCACACAGCCCAGGTGCGTGCAGATCGCGGAGACGGCGCTGAGCGTTCCCGTCGTCGTCCCGGTAGACCGCGCACCGCTCGCCGCCGAGCCGGATCACCGCGCCGGTCCCGGAGCCAGGTCGTCGGGGGAGTCGGCGTGTGACGGGGGGCGGAACCGGTCTCCGACGAAGTGACGGGCGACCGAGGCGGTGGCCTTGAGCAGCCCTGGCGCCTCCACGATCGGGTGCAGCCGGCGCGGGTCGACGCGCTTGGCCCAGGCGGGTTCCGCGCCGTCGAGCAGGGCGGCGAGGAGCTGGCCGGCCGCCACGCCGTTGCTCATGCCCCAGCCGCCGAAGCCGGTGGCGACGTAGGCGTGCCGCGCCCGCGGGTGCAGCGGCCCGATGTACGGCAGCCGGTCGGTGGTGTGGTTGTCCTGGGCGGCCCAGTGATAGTCGAGCGTCTGCACCGGGAAGTGTCCCGGACCCAGCCGGCGAGCCGGTCCAGCCGGGCGCCCACGTCGGGCGCTGCCGAGCTGGAAGCTCTCGCCGGTCACGATGAGGAGTCGCTGCCCGTCCCGGTACGGCGCGGTCCGCACCGACCGGATGTTCTGTCGGAGGTGATGTACATCCGGCCGGGTCGTGCTGACGGGGATCGCCCGGCCACGACCAGTTCGCGGTGCGGGACGAGGCGGGGGAAGAGCAGGGCGCGGTCGAAGATCGGGTAGTGGGTGGCGACCACGACGTCGCCGGCCGTGACGGTGACCCCCGCCTCGGTGCGGAGCCGGCAGGGCTCGCCCTCGTGCAGGTCGACCACGCGGGTGCGTTCGAAGATCTGGCCGCCGAGGCCGGTCAGGTCGCGGGCGAGCCCGAGCAGGAGCGCCGCGGGTGGAACTGGACCTGGTTCTCCACCCGGATCGCCGCGGCCACCGGGAACGGCAGCCCGGTCTCGGTCGTGAAGGAGGCGGGCAGGCCGGCCTCGATCGCGGCGTCGACCTCGTCCCGCACACCGGACGCCCTTCTCCTCGGTGACGTACGTGAAGCTCGGCGCGCGTCGAGGTCGCAGTCGATGCCGAGCCGCTCCGCCGTGTCGGCGACCCGCTCGATCGCGGCCAGCTGTGCGCTCGCGTAGTCCCGTGCGGTGTCGGCGTCGAAGTCCGCGCGCAGCGGGCGTAGACGAGAGTGTGCTGCGCGGACAGCTTCGCCGACGTGTAGCCGGTCGTCCCGGCGGCGATCCGGTCCGCCTCGATCAGCGCCACCGACCGGCCAGCGGACGCGAGCTCCCACGCCGCGCAGATCCCCGCGATCCCACCGCCGACGACGGCCACGTCCACGGTGACGTCGCGCTCGAGAGCGGGGTAGCTGGTCGGATCGCTGGTGTCCATCCAATAGGACTCGGGCCTGCCCCCGGGAATCGTCATGGCCGGGGCTTACCCGCGCTCCGGGGACGCAATCCTCCAGCGGCCGACCCACGCAGGCCGAAGCGCCGAACGCCATCCGCGGGCCGACGCGGAAGGTCGGCAATACCCGGGCCGCCAATTGTGCAAACGGTGCCACAAATATTCGCGGAAAGTGATTGTGGTAATTGCGCCGGGGTAGCTCTGGAGCCTTATCCCCGATTCGTATGGAGCTCACGATGGGAGCGTCGAACACCGATACCGCCCCAGGTGCACGGCAGGCGGCCGAAACGGCGAGCCAAGAGGGGCAGGACCTTGCCAGGAACGCCGCGGACTCGACGAGGAAGGTCGCCGAGACCGCCAAGCAGCAGACCGGTGAGGTGATCCAGGAAGCGTCCACGCAGGCCCGGGATCTCGCCGGCCAGGCCCGGACGGTCGTCACCGACAAGGCCGATCAGCAGCGGCAGCGGCTCGCCGGGACGCTGCGCGACAGCGGCCGGGAGCTGTCCGAGTTCGCGGGCGGGGATCGCTCCCCGCTCACCACCGAGGTGGCCCGCCGCGCCGGCGGCTACGCCCAGACCCTCGGCGACTACCTGGAGAACGCCGATCCGCAACGCATTCTCGATGACGTGCGGTCGTTCGCGCGTCGCCGCCCTGGCGCGTTCCTGCTGATCGCGGCGGTCGGCGGCGTGGTCGCCGGCCGGCTCACCCGCGGCGTCGCTGCGGCGCAGTCGTCGGCGCCGTCCTCGAGCCCGTCGACCCCGTCCCACAACGGCGTCCGCACGTCCGCACCGAGCAACGCGCCGAGGCCGAGCAGTGTGGCCACTCCGGTCCCGCCGGAGCAGCCGGTCGGCACCACGTACGTCGCACCGGTGGTCGATCCCGACCAGCCGCCGGTCACCCACACCCACGTCGTCGACCCGGGCGCTCCGGGCCGCGGCGGCACGGGCTTCGCCGACCAGCCGGCATCCAGGCCGGACCCGCTGTCATGACCGCGCGGGACACCAGGCCGAACAGCGACCATCAGGACGTCGGGTCGGTACCGGTCGGCCAGCTGATGTCCAAGGTGGCCGAGGACCTGTCGCAACTCATGCGCAGCGAACTCGCCCTGGCGAAGGTCGAGATCAAGGACGAGGTGAGCAAGACGGGGAAGGCCGGCGCCGCACTCGGCGGGGCCGGGCTCGCCGGCTGGTTCACCCTCCTCTTCCTGTCCGTCGCGCTGATGGCGGCCCTGGACGCGGTGATGCCGCTCGGCTGGGCCGCGCTGATCGTCGCGGCGCTGTGGGGCATCGCGGCGGCGGTGCTGGCCGTGACCGGTCGAAATCGCATCAAGCAGGTCAACCCGGTGCCGGAGCGGACCGTCGAAACTGTCAAGGAGGATGTGCAGTGGCTACAGAACAGGAACAGCTAGAGCGCGACATCCAGCGCACCCGCCAGCAGCTCGGGCAGGACGTGGACGCGCTGGCGGAGAAGGTCAGCCCCACCCAGGCCGCCCGCCGCGGCGCCGACCGGGCGAAGTCCGCGCTGGTCTCCGCCAAGGAGTCCGTCATGGGCAGCGCACAGGACGCCGCCGGCTCCACCCGCGACCGCGCTGCCGGACTCGGCCACGAGGTCGCCGACACCGCCGAGCAGGTTCGTGACTCGGCGGGGCAGGCGGCGCAGACCGCCGGGCGCACGGTGCGGCGGCGCACCGAGGGCAACCCGCTCGCCGCCGGCCTGATCGCCTTCGGTATCGGCTGGCTCGTCTCCAGCCTGATCCCGGCGAGCCCGGTCGAGGAGCGGCTCGGCGAGACCGTCCGCGACGTCGGCGGGGAGAAGCTCGGCCCGGTGAAGGAGCAGGTCACCGCCGCCGCACGGGAGGCCGCCGACCAGCTGAAGGAGCCGGCGAAGGAGGCCGCGGCGTCCGTGAAGGAGACCGCGACCGAGGCCGTCTCCACGGTCAAGGACGAGGGCTCCAGCCAGGCGCAGGACCTCACCGGCCAGGCCCGTTCGGCGGCCGAGACCGTCCGGGAGGACGCCACCGGCGATCGTCCGGGCAGCAACGACCGGTCGCCGGCGCAGTCCGGGGGCGACGGCCGCCCGATGGGCTACTGACCGCGTCCGCGCGTCCGCGCGGGCCGGTTCCGACGACGAGAGGTGAGCACGATGGGTTTGGACGACAAGATCAAGAACAAGGCCGAAGAGGTCACCGGCGAGGCGAAGGAGCGGGCCGGCGCCGCGACCGACAACGAGGACCTGGAGGCCGAGGGTCGAGGCGACCAGGCCTCGGGCAACCTCAAGCAGGCCGGTGAGAAGGTCAAGGACGTCTTCAAGGACTGACTCGACGGCGAAGCGGCGGCCCCGGCATGCGGGCCGCCGCTTCGCCGTGAGGTCAGCTGTGCGAGATGTTCAGCGCGAAGAACTTGACCTTCGACCCCTGCGTCGTGCTGCTGGAGGACGACTGGTTGTAGGAGCCGGCCTTGAAGTACATGCCGTATCCCTTGAAGGACGACGGGATGGTCCAGGTCCGGGTCGAGCCGCCGTTGAGCTGCAGGTTGATCTTGTTGCCGCCGGTGATGCTGACCACGTAGCTCCACTGTGTGTTCAGCGGGACGTTGCCCACCTCGTGCCGGGTCTGGCCGCCGGCCGGCGAATTCTCGATGCCCAGCGTGATGTTGCCGCTCGGCGCGTAGTAGAGCTCGAGGAGCGGCTTGGTCGACCCGCCCGAGCCGAGGTGGACCTGTCCGACCGCGACACTCTTCGGTACCTGCGTCACCCGCACGGTCGCGCTCAACCGGTGCGTGCCGGGAAGTTGCCAGTCGGCCGCGGTGCCGTTCGAGTTCATCTCTCGAAGCTCGGAACGGGCAAATTTGGAATTCGGCGTGGTGACGCCCTTCTCGGGTGTCCAAAAGGTCATCGAACCATTGGTCTTGTCGGTGAAGAAGTTGCCATTCGTGAATCCGTTCGGCCCTTTGAGTTGAGCCGGCTGAATGGTGGTGGGCTTGCCGGGGGAACCGGTCGGCAATTGGAGTTGCCACACCGAAAGATTGAAGTTGCCGCCGGGGGCGACGGCCGGATCGAGGGCCGCCGCGGCGGAGGCCGACCCGACCTGTCCGGCCATCATGGACGTGACTGCGGCGGCGGCGACGGCGACCGTGACGGCGAGTATCCCGACTGTGCGTTTTCTGGGCATGACTCTCCTCCTGGGCGATGATGCCGTCACCGGAGCCGGGCGCCGCACAGGCCGGCTCAGACGGGTCGGACATCCGCTGGCAGTAGTGCCTTGCCCGGGTCGGCAAGGTGGGGGAGCACAACGTGGCGCCTGCTTCGGGCGAAGTCAACGGGTCACCCGCTCCGCATAACGCCCAAAAGCCGCAACGACGCTCGGCGATGACCAAACTTTTTCCAGAATGTGAACGAAGGACGTCCGAACCGCGCTCCGGAATCGGCTCGATCCGACGCCCGAACCGAAAACGTGCACTCCGACCTGGCCAGAGGCCAAGTGGTATGGACCACTTCCGGGTTTCCCGGTTGCGTCCGGCCGGTGAACGCGACCGCGGCGAACCGGCGCCGGCCGCGGTCGGGCGATAGCGTGGCGCGGCGATCTGTCGGCACGGAAGCGGGGCGGCCATGGCGGGTAGGGCGTTGGTGCTGGGCGGCGGCGGGGTCACCGGAGTCGCCTGGGAACTCGGGGTCATCGCCGGGCTCGCGGAAGCCGGCATCGAGCTGGCCGCCGCGGAACTGGTGGTGGGCACCTCGGCCGGGTCGGTCGTCGGCGCCCAGCTCCGCAGCGGGGCGGCGCTGGAGCAGCTGTACGCCCGGCAGCTGGCGGAGCCCGGTGCCGAGGAGGTCGCGGCGAGCCTGCCGATCCCGTTGCTGCTGCGGTACGCCTGGATCATGCTGACCAGCCGGGATCAGCGGAAGGCCGGTGCCCGCTTCGGACGGCTGGCGCTGGCCGCCGACACGATGCCGGAGGCCGATCGGCGCGCGGTCATCGCCGCCCGGCTGGCCTCCCTCGACTGGCCGGCGGAGCGGCTGCTGATCACCGCGATCGACGCCGAGAGCGGCGAATTCAGGGTCTTCGACCGGGACAGCGGAGTCTCCCTGCTGGACGCGATCTCGGCGAGCTGTGCGGTGCCCGGGGTGTGGCCGCCGGTCACTGTGGACGGCCGGCGCTACCTCGATGGCGGCATGCGGTCGGCGACGAATGCCGATCTGGCCGCGGGGTGCGACCGGATCGTGGTGCTCAGCCCGGTCACGGCCGGTACCGGCGCCAACTCGCTCGGCCGCCAGGTGCTGAAGCTGCGCGAGCATGCGGAGGTCGTGGTGATCCGGCGGGACGCCGCCGCCCGTGCCGCCGGCGGGCGCAATCCGCTCGATCCCGCCCGGCGCGGGCCGAGCGCCAGGGCCGGCCGCGCTCAGGCGGCCGCGGTCGCCGCCTCGGTCGCCGCCGTCTGGCACGGCTAGCGGTTCGATTCCGCCCTGGGCGGGCGGAATCGAACCGCAGCGGGTGCTCGGTCAGTCGCTGGTGAAGTAGCCGTTCGTGCTGGTCAGGTGCTTGTCGTAGTGGCGGCCGTGCTCGTCCAGGCGGTACCGCTCCGACGAGGTGCCGGTCGCGTGCCGCTGTTCGCGGGGCACGTTCAGCAGCCAGCTCGCCTCGCCGGTGTACTCGTCGCGCAGCCGGCGCTGCACGGGCGCGGACCGGCCGCCCAGCGTGAACTCGTCGGCCGCGTCCAGCAGCCGGATGGTCGTGGTCAGCCGATCCTCCGGCGAGACCGTGATGACACCGTCCACTGTGTATCGCTTGGCCGAGCGGCTCAGGCTCGGGAAGGCCGACGTGCCGACCACGGCGACGGTGCTGGTGTCGGTCCAGGCCGCGGTGAGCCGGTCGGGGTTCTCGCCGGCCGCCCAGGTGTGCGTGCTCGTGTTGGTCAGCGACTCGGTCACGGTGGTGAGCACGCGACCGTGGGAGGTCGCGAGCCAGCCGGCGACCGCCAGCCGGCGGGTACCGGTGGTGCGTATCCGCTGCCCGGTGCCGTCCGGGGTCACCGTGGACGCGTGGTCCGGCGTGGAGAGCGTGTGGCTCACCAGCCCACCGTGCGCCCGGCGCCCGCTGCCGTCTCGCCAGGCGAGCACGTTGACCGGGGTGTCCCACCCGCTCTGGCCGGCCGGCACGCCCTCGACCCGGACCGTCACGCGGTGCGGCTTGTCGTCGGTGAGCAGTCCGGCGAACGGCGTGAGGTCGTAGCGGATCGGTTGGATGTCGAACGCGCGCGGCGCCGGCTGGGCGTACCAGAGGAACGGGTTGCTCCAGCCGCCCGTGTAGATGTGCGGATAGGGCGCGGCGATCCCGGCGACCTTGCCGTCGAGCAGCACCTGGACCTCGCGGTACGGCCCATCCGGTGCGGCGCACGAGTAGCCGGAGGCTGGCGGCGCGGCCAGGTACCAGAACTCCTCGCAGCCGCCGCCGGAGCCGGTGGCGTAGACCTCGGCGAGCAGCCGCTCGGTGTCCCGCGGGATCGTCACCGAACCGCTCAGGGCCGCGTCCTCGGAGACCGGATCGGTGAGCGGAAGCACCCGATCCGCGGTGTCGGCCGCCGGATGCCGCCGGTCGGCCGGGTAGAACGTGAGGGACACCTGGACGTCGAGGATCCCGGTGTAGGTGTCGTTGACGACGTTGCCGATCAGCATCCACACCGGCTGGCCCGTGCGCAGCAGCGCCTGGTATCCGGTGACGTCCTTCTCGACCTTCCACCGGATGCCGTCGGCCGAGGGCTCGGGGGTGCTGGTCTTCAGGAGCGTCACGTCGCCCAGCTTCAGCGCCCCGAGCCGGTCGTACTGCCGGCCCTTGACCGCGCCGTCGAGCCGCAGCACCACCGTGCTCCACGGCCCGGCGCAGGCGGCCGGCGGGGAGTAGCTCCCGGTGTACGGGGTGAAGTCGACGAACCGGTGGTCCACGATCCGGACCGTGCACGATCGCGTCGACGGCACGGCCGGCGGGGGAGCGGCGATCCGCGGGTCGTCCCAGTCGCTGCCGAACTCGGCCGGCGGCGCAACGAGATCCGAGGCCGGCGGCGTGGCGAACTCCGAGGCCCGCAGCGCGGCGGAGCCCGCGGCCGGCGGGGCTGCGGCGCGGGCGACCGATTGCCCGGCGGAGTCCGCTTCGGCGCGCGTCGGCGCGGCGTGGGCGGCGGGGCCCGGGAGCACCGACACCGCGACGACGCAGGCGGTTCCGATCGCGATTGCTAAACCTCTCACGGTTTCCTCCGGTTCATCCCACTCTGCCGACAGGCCCACTGTAAGGGGCAGCCGGCAGCCATCCGGACCCCGGCCCACCTGGGTCATTGCCGGTTGTCGGCAATGAAGAGCGGCGCGTTTAGCGTGGTTCGGTCTCGCCACCGGCAACGAGCCTGCCCAATGATGGGAGTTACAGGTCTTGGACGGCAGTCGCCGGTGGGGGAGGATGGCACGTGAACCGCACCGGTCGAGCGTCGCGGGAGTTGCTCCCCGCCGGCCTCGTCGTTGTCGTTCTCGCCGTGCTGGTGCTGTTCGCTTCCACCTCGGTGGTCGCCGGCACGACGCGGACCGGCGCCGACCTCGCCGCCGGCGCCGCGACTCCGATCACGCTCGATGCCGACGTCGCCCGCTGGGGCGTGCTGCGCCAGTCGCGTGGCGTCGTGGCGCCGGCGACCGGACTCGACCAGCTGCCCATCGGGGTTCTCGGCGTCGCCTTCCTCACCGCGATCACCCTGCTGTTCTTCGCGTTCCGCCCACGGGTCACCAACTGGGTTCCTCGCTCGCCGGCATCCCGGCTGCCGGGCGTCCGCGCTCCGCCGGCGCCGGTGCGCTGACCTCGCCTGCCCCGGCCGCCCCTACCGGCCCCCGTCGTACGCACCGCCGCTCGCCGGCTGGCTCACGACGACCGCTCGCACACCCCTGGTGGACCCCAATGCCCCGAACGCTCATGCCCACGCCGGATCGTCCCCATCCCAACCTGGTCGCCACCCTGCCGGTGCTGCGCGCCAGCCTCGAAGAGCATCGCCAGTTCCGGCTGGACCAGCTCGCCGGCCTCGCCGTGACCATCACCCGGGAACGCGCCGCTGCCGGCGGTCGCGGCGTCGCCCTGGACGAGATCAGCGCCGCGCTGGCGTTCGGCGCCCGGCAGGCGTTGGCCAACATCGAGTCCGCGCTGGACCGGATGGACACCGGTGTCTACGGCACCTGCCTCCGGTGCCACGCGGCGATCCCGCTCGAGCACCTGCGCATCGTCCCGCAGACCGCACACTGCGCCGACTGCCAGCGCTGACCCGCCGCCGGTCGCTGGTCCCGGTTAGGGGCAGCGACCAGCGACCGGTGTTCAGGCGTCGCGGCGGTGGAGCAGGAGACCGCCGGCCAGCAGTGCGGCGGCGGCCCAGGCGGCCAGCACCCCGAGGCCCGCCCAGGGACCGATCGGCAGGTCGTCCAGGCCGGTGGTGGCCTGGACGGCGAGCCCGGCGGTCATCGGGCCGACCTGTTCGAGGTGCCGCTGCCAGTCGGGGTCCGAGGTGGCCTGGCCGAGGATCGGGAAGAGGTAGAGCAGGCCGAGCACGATCCCGACCGCGGTCGCCGAGCTGCGCACGATCGTGGCGACGCCGAGGCTCAGCAGGGCGATCAGCACGAGGTAGAGCACCGAACCCGTGGCGGCGCGCAGCACCGGTCCGTCGCCGAGGGACGGCGCGGCGACGTTCTGACCGGGCAGCAGGAGCCGCCCGGCCTGCACCGAGGCGAGCACCGCGAGCGTGGCCGCCGCGGTCACCACGCCGGTGAGCACGGCGGCCTTGGCGGCCAGCACGGTGATCCGGCGGGGCATCGCGGTGAGCGTGACGTGGACCATGCCGGTGCCGTACTCGCCGCCGATCATCAGCACGGCGAGGATGGCCACCACCGCCTGGCCGAGCTGCACGCCGGTGAGGCTGGTCTTGGCCGGGTCCACGCCGCAGGTCCCGGCCGGGCAGCCGATCGTGGCGGCCGCCGTGGCGCTCACCGCGACGGTCGTCGCGACCACGGCCAGCAGCAGCCAGCCGGTGCCCGGCGTGGTGCGCAGCTTCGTCCACTCGGCGTGGGTCGTGTGGCGAAGGCCCTCCAGCCGAGTACCCGCCGGCCGGATCGCGGTCGCCGCCGTCACGCGTCCCTCCGGTCGAACCGGTAGGCGGCCAGGCCCAGGGTGACCGCGGTCCAGCCGGACAGCACGGCGAGCCCGGCCCACGGCGACAGCGGGAAGTAGCCGTTGCTGGGGATGTAGAGGTTCGCGACCTGCTCGTACTCCGGCGCGCTCTGCTGCACCGCGAACGCGGCGGCCGGCGTGATCCGCAGCAGCCACTGCCCGGCGCCGATCGGCAGGACCGTCATGGTGAGCAGGTAGGGCAGCACGATCGCGACGATCGCCACGGTGACCGCGGTGGTGCTGCGCCGCAGCAGCACGCCGAGGGCGAGCGCGAGGACCGCGGCGACCGCGAGCAGCGCGGCGGTGCCGGCCACCACCCGTACCTCGGTGCCGAGGCGTCGCCGGGTGGACGTAGACGCCGTTGGCGCGCAGGACCGACCGGCCCACCGTGACCACGACGGCGGCGGCGACCAGCCCGGTCAGGAACGTCACGCCGCCGATCACGGCGGCCTTCGCGGCGAGGATCTGCCCGCGCGCCGGGTTGGCGGCCAGGGTGGTGCGGATCAGCCCGCGCCGGTACTCGGCCGTGGCGAACATCGTGCCGATGACGACCATGAAGATCAGCCCGGCGAACGTGCCGACGAGGGTCTGGGTGATGGTGGAGCCGATGCCCGCGGCGCCGGCCACGGCCGGGGCGATGTCGCCGGTTCCGGTCAGCGGTGAACCCGTCGGCCGGTCGCTCGCGCCGTGGCCGTCCTCTCCTGGCCTGGAGCGCGCCGATGGCTGGCCGGTCGTCCAGGGGCCGTCGGCCCGCGCGGTCGAGGTGGTCGAACGTGGCGGTGGCCCGGACGGGGCTGCTCATCGCGCTCGCCGCGGCCGAGCGCCTCGGCGTACTGCGGGGAGGTGGTGAACAGACCCGGCCTGCGCGGTCGACGGGAGGTCGGGCAGGCGCGCGGTGCCGACCGTGGTCCAGCGCGAGCCGTCGGCCGACTCCGCACCGGTGACGCGGTCGCCGGCGCGGGTCAGCCGCAGCCAGCGCGGCGACTGCCCGGCGTCGCCGGCCGCGGTCGTGGGTGAAGTCGTGCTGCATCCGCACGCCGTGGTCGCCGGTGACCATGACCGCCGCGTAGGTGGAGCCGGGCCTGGTGCCGTCCTTGATGATGCAGCCCGGCCTTGGCCCACGGCACGAGGCGCGCGGGTCGTCCGACGCGGTGCCGTCCGGGCGCGGCGGTGGCTCCCCGGTCAGCGAGGCCACCCGGACGGTGATGCTGCCGTCGCCGGCCAGCGGCTGGTGCACGAACGTGAAGTGGTCGGTGACCTCCTGCCCGCCCGGCCCGACCGGCAGGACACACTCCGATCCCGGCCCGTTCTTGCCGCACGAGCCCTGCCCGCCGGAGATCAACCCGAGGCCGACCAGCACGACCGCCGCGGCGGCCATCCCGATCACCCAGCCGCGGACGGTGCGGAACTTGGTCCACTCGGCGTGCACGAGCTGTCCGAAGCCGCTCATCGGGTCACCTCCGGCTCGGCCGTGGCGCGGAACTCGACGGCGTCGCGGGTGAGCTCGAGGTACGCCTCCTCCAGCGTCGCCCGGTGCGCGGACACCTCGGAGAACGGCACGCCGGCCCCGCTGAGCAGCGTGATCACGGCCTCGGCCGGCAGCCCGGTGACGGTCAGCGTGCCGGCGCCGGTGGCGGTCACGACCGCGCCGGCGTCGGTCAGCAGCGTCGGCCGCCTCGGCCGCCGTGGTGCGCAGCGTGACCCGGCCGCTGGCCGCCGTGGCCAGCAGCTCCGCCACGGTCGGCGTCGGCGATGACCCTGCCGCGGCCGACCACCACCACGTGGTCGGCGGTGTCCTGCAGCTCGCTCATCAGGTGGCTGGACACCAGGACCGCGCGGCCCTCGGCGGCCAGCGACCGCAGGAACCCGCGCATCCAGACGATGCCCTCCGGGTCCATGCCGTTGAACGGCTCGTCCAGCATCAGCACCGGCGGGTCGCCGAGCAGCGCGGCGGCGATGCCGAGCCGCTGCCGCATGCCCAGCGAGAAGCCGCCGGCCCGGCGCCGGGCGACCGCGCTGCAGCCCGGCCTGCTCGATCACCTCGTCGACCCGCCGGCCGGTCAGGCCCTGCGAGTGGGCCAGCCACAGCAGGTGGTTGCGGGCGGTGCGGCTGGGCTGCAGCGCGCCGGCGTCCAGCAGCGAGCCGACCTGGCTCAGCGGGCGCCGCAGGCTCCGGTACGGCTGCCCGCCGACCAGCGCGGTGCCGGCGTCGGCCGCGTCCAGGCCCAGGATCACCCGCATCGTGGTGGACTTGCCGGCGCCGTTGGGGCCGACGAACCCGGTGACCTGCCCCGGCCGGACGGTGAAGGTCATCCCGTCCAGCGCGAGGGTGGGCCCGAACCGTTTGCGCAGCCCGGCGACCACGATCGTCGCTGTCAGCTCATGGTGGTCCGGTTCTACGCCGCGGTTCGCCGGTGTCAGCCCGGTGCCAGCGCGCTGACACCGTGCTGACACCGGCGGCTGACACCGTGGCACCCTGCGACCTGGCATCGTGGAGGACGCGATGAGAGTGCTGGTGGTCGAAGACTTCGAGATCCTGGCCCGGACCATCGGGACCGGGCTGCGCCGCGAGGGCATGGCGGTCGACGTGGTCCTCGACGGCGACGACGCGCTCGAGCGCCTGGGCCGTCACCCGGTACGACGTCGTGGTGCTGGACCGGGACCTGCCCGGGCGTGCACGGCGACGAGGTGTGCCGGCAGATCGTGGCCGGCCACTCCGCGAGCCGGGTGCTGATGCTGACCGCGGCCAGCACGGTCAAGCGAGCGGGTCGACGGCCTCGGCCTGGGCGCCGACGACTACCTGCCCAAGCCGTTCGACTTCGCCGAGCTGGTGGCCCGGATCCGGGCGCTGGGCCGCCGCCCCGCCGACCGCGCTGCCGCCGATCCTGGAGAGCGGCGACCTGACCCTCGACCCGAACCGCCGGGTCGCGACCGGGCCGGGCGGCGGCTGGAGCTCAGCCCGAAGGAGTTCGCCGTGCTGGAGTGCCTGCTCGCCGCCGGCGGCCGGCTGGTCTCCGCCGAGGAACTGCTGGAGCGGGTCTGGGACGAGGCCGCCGACCCGTTCACCACCGCGGTGAAGACGACGATCCGCCGGCTGCGGGCCAAGCTCGGCGACCCGCCGGTGATCCACACGGTCCGCGAGGGCGGCTACCGGATCGGGGCACCGTGATGGCCGCCGCCGCACGCTGCGGACCCAGCTCACCCTGCTCTACGCCGTGCCGTTCTTCGTCTCGGGCGCGATCCTGCTCGGCATCCCGGTCCTGCAGACCAGCCAGACTCGAGCCCGTCCGCAACCCCAGGCACGGCCCGGTCGGCCCCGAGCCGGGCGGGACCGTGGTCGAGACCCACTTCACGCCAGGTGCTCACCGCCTCCGCGATCGGGCTCGCGGTCATGGTCGTGGTGTCGGTCCTGCTCGGCTGGCTGGTCGCCGGGCGGTTCCTGCGGCCGCTGCGCACGATCACCGCGACCGCCCGGGACATCTCCGCCAGCAACCTGCACCGCCGGCTCGGCCGGACCGGCCGGGACGACGAGTTCACCGAGCTCGCCGCGACCCTGGACGACCTGTTCGCGCGGCTGGAGGCCTCGTTCGAGTCGCAGCGGCACTTCGTCGCCAACGCCTCGCACGAGCTGCGCACCCCGCTGACCGCCGAACGGACGCTGCTCCAGGTGGCGCTCGCCGACCCGGACGCCACCGCCGACTCGCTGCGCGCCGACCTGCGAGGACGTGCTGGCCCTGGGCGAGGCGCAGGAGCGCCTGATCGACGCGCTGCTGACGCTGGCGAGCAGCGAGCAGGGCGTCGAGCAGCGGGAGCCGTTCGACCTGGCCGAGCTCGCCGAGGCCGTGGTGCTCGCCCGGAGCGAGGAGGCCGCGGCGCCGGGACATCCGCGTCGACACCGCGCTGGCCCCGGCGCCGGCGACGGGCGATCCCCGCCTGGTGGAGAGCCTGGTGGCGAACCTGGTGGACAACGCGCTGCGCCACAACACGGCCGGCGGTCAGGGTCGAGGTCGCCACGTCCACGGTGGCGGGACAGGCCAGCATCACCGTCGGCAACACCGGGCCGGTGATCCCGCCGGACGAGGTCGAGCGGCTGTTCCAGCCCTTCCAGCGGCTCGGCGGTCAGCGGATCCGCCGGTCCAGGACGGCCACGGTCTGGGCCTGGCCATCGTGCGCGCGATCGCCGGGGCCCACGGCGCGGTGCTGGCCGCGCGTGCCCGGCCCGACGGCGGCCTCGACATCGAGGTGCGCTTCCCCTGACCAGCTACGCGGGACCAGCGGTGCGCTTTGGGCGACATCTTCTCGGCATGACCGAGAAGATGTCGCGGCGCGGGCTACTGGGCGCCGAGGTAGGTGAGCACGGCCAGCACCCGGCGATGGTCCGCGGCGTTGTGGGCCAGGCCGAGCTTGGTCAGGATGCTGCCGACGTGGGTCTCGACCGTGCGGTCGTTGAGCCACAGCTGCCGGGCGATGCCGACGTTGGTCCGGCCCTCGGCCATCAGCGCCAGTACCTCGCGCTCCCGTGGCGTGAGTGTCGCGAGTGGACTGGCATGCCGGTTGCGGCCGATCAGCCGGCTCACCACCTCGGGGTCCAGGGCCGAGCCGCCGGCCGCCACCCGGGTCAGCGCGTCGAGGAAGTCGTCCACGTCGAGCACCCGGTCCTTGAGCAGGTAGCCGAAGCCGCCGGTGCTGACCAGCTCGACCGAGTGCCGGGTCTCGATGTGCTGGGAGAGCAGCACGATGCTCAGCTCCGGGTGGCTGACCCGGAGCGCGCGGGCGGCCCTGGCCCCGTCGTCGGTGCGGTCCGGCGGCATCCGGATGTCGATCACCGCCAGCTCCGGCGAGGTCTCGGCCACGACCGTGAGCAGGGTCTCGGCGTCCGCGGCCTTGCCCACGATGTCGTGGCCGGCGTCGATGAGCAGGCTGGCGAGCCCCTCCCGGAACAGCGCGGAGTCCTCGGCGATCACGATCCGCATGGCAGCTCCGCCTCGATCACGGTGCCCCGGCCGCCCGGGCTGTGGATGGCGAGCGAGCCGCCGAGCGCGGTGACCCGGTCGGCCAGCCCGGCGAGCCCCGAGCCGGGCTTCGGCGCGGCGCCGCCCCGGCCGTCGTCCTCGACCCGCACCGTGACGTGCCCGTTCTGCCGCCCGACCTTGACCGCGATCGTGGCGGCGTCGGCGTGCTTGGTCGCGTTCGTCACCGCCTCGCAGGCCACGAAGTACGCGGTGGTGGCGAGGTCGTCCGGGAGATCCCCGGTGCTCACCTCGACCCGGATCGGCACCGTGACGTTCTGGGCGAGCGCGTCCAGCGCGGCCGGTAGCCCGTCGTCGAGGCTGCTGGGACGCAGGCCGTGCGCGATCTGGCGGAGTTCGGCGACCGCGGTGCCCAGCTCGGCGACGCTCTGGTCGAGCAGCCCGTGCACGTCCACCGGGCTCTTTTCCAGGGGGCCGCGTCCGAGTTGCCGCTGGGCCAGCCGCAGCGCCATCCCGAGGGAGACCAGCCGCTGCTGCGCGCCGTCGTGCAGGTCGCGTTCGAGCCGGTGTCGTTCCCGGTCGCCGGCCTGCACCAGCCGGGCGCGGCTCGCCTCGACCTCGCGCAGGGCCCGGGTCAGCTCGGCGCGCAGCCGGGCCACCTCGACCAGCGTGCCGGCGGCCGCGGCGATCTCCCGCAGTACCGGCTGGCCGGTGTGGGTCGAGGAGACCAGCGCCCCGACCTGCTCACCCCCGACCGTCACCGGTACCAGCGGGCCGCCGGTGAGCGGTGCGCCGGTCGGGTCGACGAACGTGGCCTCGCCCGGCACCAGCATCCCGACCCGCAGCCCCGGGTCGCGCAGCGCCGTGCGCAATGTGGCCTCCAGGTCCTCGGGCCGGGCGGTGCCGCCGTGGATCCGGCGGGTGAGCGCCTCGATCGCGGTCAGGCCGGCTCGGCGCAGCGGGTAGAGGCGGCGGTCGACGGCACGCTGGAGCCGGTTCCGCAGCGGCGCCAGCACCACCGCGCAGGCCGCGGTCGCGGCGGCGGCCACCACGGCCGAACCGCGGCCCAGCACCAGCCCGCCCAGCAGCGAGGCCGCTGTGTACAGCGCGACCAGCGCCACCGTGACGATCCCGTAGGTGACGGCGGCGCGAGATCGCCTTGTCGATGTCGTAGAGGTCATGCCGGAGCAGCGCGACGGCGGTGGCCAGCGGGATCGTGGTGATCGCCACGAACCCGAACACCGCCGGCCACGATGCCGCTGCGTCCGGTCACCGCGATCTCGGCCAGGCACACCACCGGGTACCCCGACCGCGGCCAGCCCGCCCAGGGCCAGCCACTTGAGCTGCGCCCTGGCCACCCCTCGGGCCCGCCGGTAGCGGACCACCAGGGACGCGCCGCTGGCCAGGAACAGCACCAGCATCAGCCCGAACGCCACCATGCTCACGATCTCGACGGCGAGCGGCGGCGGACCCCATGGTCGGGCCAGGTCTTCCAGCGGTGCCGCGAACGCCGCCGGGTCGACCGCGCCGTACGCCTGCGTCACGGCCACACAGCCGACCAGGACCGGTGGCACCCAGCGCCAGCGCGGGCCGGGCAGCCGACCGTCCGGGAAGTACAGCAGCAACAGGGCGATCGCCGCGAGCAGCCACCACGCGCTCTCGAACAGCACCGCCGGCACGCGGGGGTCGAGCGGGAAGCCGGTCCGGGTCGGCGGCATACGAGGCGTAGTAGAGCTCGCGGTTAGTGATCGCGGCGATCACGAACCCGACCCAGCCCAGCAGGGGGCCGACCACGTTGTCCGGCACTCGCCAGCCGATCACGACGGCCAGGCCGGCGTTGAGCAGGCCGATCAGGGCCATCGCGAGGTAGCCGGCCATGCTCGCGGCGCCCCGGGGTTGGACGGCCAGCAGCGCGATCACCGCTGCCAGGCACCCGAGGGTCGGCAGGGCGATCGCCACCGAGATCCATCGCGGCCACCGCACACGTCGAGAGTAGGTCTCCCCGGGCCCGCGCGGTTCCGTACCAGTACGGAACTTGATTCCGGGGCGACCACGATGACCTGCGGCGACGCGGACGGTTCAGTGAGTGCCACCACATCAGGAGGAGGTTCGTCATGACCACCGCAACCGTCACCGCACCCGCCCCGCCCACGACTCGCCGGCGCCGCGCCGGGGTGCTCGCGGGAGTGCTCGCCGTCGCCACCGTCGCCGCGATCCCGGCCAACTTCCGGTATCCGCAGCCCGCCAACGGCAACGAGTTCAGCTACGCCGACATCGCGCCGATCCGGGAGACCTTCTGGACGTTGCAGGTCCTGCTCAGCATCGAGATGGCACTCGCCATGCCCGCGCTGGCGCTCGCCGTGCTGCTGCTGGTCCGGCACCGCGGCGCCACGCTGGCCACGGTCGGCGCGACGGCGCTCTGCGTCGGGGCCGCGTGCTACGTCGTGGGCTCCGCCGGCATCGCCACGTTCTACTACTTCGCCACCGACCCCGTCCTCGACCCGACCGCCGGCGCCACGCTGGTGGAGGAGGTCAGCACCGGCTGGAAGCTGTACGCGTTGGCGCTGCCCGGCATGCTGCTGATCACGATCGGCACGGTGCTCCAGGCGATCGCGCTGTGGCGGTCCCGGTCCGTGCCGCGCTGGCTGCCGATCGCGTCGCTCGGGATCCTGGGCATGTTCTTCATCCCGAGCAGCGGCTGGGCGGGCCTCCTCGTCCAGGCGCCGATCGTGGCGACCGGGCTCGGGATCGCGTACTTCGTCTGGCGGCGGCGTGCCGACCAGGACGCGGTGGCGGGGTAGTCGTGTTCCGACCCGCGGCGGCCGCGGTACCGGCACTCGCCGGTGCCGCGGCCGCCGTCAGGTCCGACGCCGGCCGTACCGGCGCGCGCTACTGGCCGCGTCCGGCGCGGTCGGCGAGGTTCTGCCGGCTGATCTCCAGGGCGTCGTGGAGCATCTTGCGCTGATGCGCGGTCAGGCCGGTGAGCATCTGCTCCTCGAGCCGGCGGACCTCCTCGTCGTACTTCTCCACCATGGTGCGACCCAGCTCGGTCAGGCTGATGAGCAGCACCCTGCGGTTCTCCGGGTCCCGGGCGCGCTGGATGAAGCCGCGATCGTCCAGGCTGGTGATCATCTCGTGCATGGTCTGCGGCCGCACGAAGGAATGTCGCGCCAGCTGGGCCGAGGTGAGGCCGTCCCGCTGCTCCAGCACGGTCAGCGCGGTGTACTGCAAGGTGGTCAGGCCGAGCGGGCGGAGTAGCTCGTCCAATTGCGAGCGGATCACCTGCTCCAGCTGCTTGACCATGTACAGCGTGTGGCCGGCCTGATCCACGCCGTGCCGCGCTTCGGGGCTCATCTCCCCATGCTGCACCACCGTCACGGCGTGGCCGAGTGCGGTGTCGTCAGCTTCGTCCGAACCATTGACAGCGCTCCTCACTCGGTGTTCCATCATCAGGGTTCCTGATAATCGCCATCGTCCTCCACGGTGTCGGAGACCGCAAGTAGGTAGCCGGAGACGGGGCGTGGACCGACGGTGGGGCCGGCGTCGCACGGCGCCCGGACCCATCACCTGCGACAAGGGGGTTCCGCCATGTCAGACACCGCCTCCCGGGCCGACCACGAGCACCGCCGCCAGCTCCGCAGGGTCGTGTTCTCGAGCTACTTCGGCACCACGATCGAGTTCTACGACTTCCTCCTCTACGGCACCGTCGCGGCGCTGGTGTTCAACAAGCTGTTCTTCACCAGCCTCGACCCGCTCGCCGGCACCATCGCCTCGTTCGGCACGTTCGCGATCGGCTACCTCGCCCGGCCGCTTGGGCGGCATCGTGTGCGGCCACTTCGGCGATCGGATCGGCCGCAAGTCCATGCTGCTCGCCACGATGAGCCTGATGGGCGTCGCCAGCTTCCTGATCGGGCTGCTGCCGACCTACGACCAGATCGGGATCTGGGCCCCCGCCCTGCTGGTCGCCCTGCGGCTGCTCCAGGGCATCGCCGTCGGCGGTGAATGGGGCGGCGCCGCGCTGATGACCGCGGAGCACGCGGGACCGGGACATCGCGGACTGCTGGCGAGCTTCACCCAGATGGGCGCGCCGACCGGGATGCTGCTCTCCACCGGGGTCCTGGCCGCGTTCTCGACCCTGCCGGAGGACCAGTTCCTCTCCTGGGGCTGGCGGATGCCGTTCCTGCTCAGCGTCGTGCTGCTGGGAGTGGGGCTGTTCATCCGGCTCAAGGTGAGCGAGAGCCCGCTGTTCACCGCGCTGAAGGACGCCGACACGGTGCCGCGGCGACCGCTGATCGAGGTCCTTCGCCGGCATCCCCGCAACCTCGCGCTGGCCTCGGGGGTCGGCTTCGGCGCCTTCGTCGCGCAGTCGCTCCTCACCACGTTCGT
Organism: uncultured Actinomycetota bacterium; assembly: GCA_963746095.1. Lineage (GTDB taxonomy): Bacteria > Actinomycetota > Actinomycetes > Mycobacteriales > Cryptosporangiaceae > CAVVAL01. The sequence continues at coordinate 59,736 of CAVVAL010000029.1, forward strand.
CATCGCCTACGCCACCCAGACCGGCTACGAACGGTCGACGGTCCTGAACAGCCTCACCATCTCCTCGGCGCTGGCCATCATCGGCCTGCCCGCCTTCGCGGCGCTCTCGGACCGGATCGGCCGGCGGCCGGTCGTCCTCGGCGGCGCGGTGGCCATGGCGGTCGCGGCGTTCCCGCTGTTCGCCCTGATCAACAGCGGGTCGGCGGTGCGGCTCACGCTGGCGGTCGTGCTCGGCCAGAGCATCCTGCACGCCGCGATGTACGGCCCGATGGCCGCGCTGTTCGTGGAGATGTTCGGCACCCGCACCCGGTACACCGGAGCGTCGCTGGGCTACCAGCTGGCCGCGGTCCTCGGCGCCGGGTTCGCCCCGCTCATCGCGGGCAGCCTGCTCGCGCGGGCCGGCGGCGGTACCCACAGCGGGCTGGTCGCGCTGTTCCTGATGGCCAGCTGCGCGGTCACCGCGACCGCCGTCTGGTTCGTCCGGGAGACCCGCGGCCAGGACCTCGCGCCCGGCGAGGAGGCGGCGCCGGTCCCGAACGCCACCCTCGTGAACGCCTGACCTGCGAGCCGAATCGGAAGGGAAGTACCGTCATGGACCTCTCAGGCAAAAGCGCGCTGGTCACCGGCGCCGGTCGGGGCCTGGGCCTCGCCTACGCGGCCGCGCTGGCCCGCTCCGGAGCCTCGGTCGTCGTCAACGATGCCGACGAACAGGCGGCCAAGGAGGCCGTCGAACGGATCGTCGCCGCTGGCGGCAGGGCCGTGGCCGAGCCGGCCGCGGTGGGCGGCACCGAGGTCGCCGAGCGGCTCGTTCGGCGTGCCGTCACCGAGTTCGGCGCGCTCGACATCCTGGTCACCAACGCCGGCATCCTGCGCGACAAGGTGCTCTGGAAGATGACCGACGAGGACTTCGACGCCGTGGTCGACGTGCACCTGCGCGGCACGTTCACCTGCGCCAGGGCCACGGTCCAGCACCTGCGCGAGCGCGGCGCGGGCGGCCGGCTGATCCTGATCGGCTCGCCGGCTGGCCAGCGGGGCAACTTCGGGCAGACCAACTACGCGGCGGCCAAGGCGGGGATCGTGAGCATGGCCCGCACCTGGTCGATGGAGTGCGCGCGGGCGGGCATCACGGTCAACGCCGTGATCCCGGTCGCGGCCACGGCGATGACCGCGACGATCCCCGCGTTCGCGCCGTTCATCGAGGCGTGGGAACAGCGCGGCGAACCGCTGCCCGCCTGGCTGCGGCAGGGCGAGGGCTTCGGCACGCCGGAGGACGTCGCGGAGCTGATCGTCTTCCTGGCCTCCGACACGGCGCAGGGGATCACCGGGCAGGCGATCGGGATCGGCGGCGACCGGCTCTCGCTCTGGACCCACCCGGAGGAGGCGGCGGTGGCGATCAAGGACGGCGGCTGGTCCGCCGAGGCGATCGCGACGGCCTGGCCCACGTCCGTCGGCCGGCAGCCGCAACCGGTCGGCATCCCCGCGCCACGGGCGCCGGAGCAGTGAGATGAACGTCGCGGACCTGGTCGCGATCGACGTCCACACCCACGCCGAGATCTCCGCCGACGGGCATCCCTCCCTCAGCCCCGAGCTGGAGTCGGCCAAGGGCGCGTACTTCCACACCCACGGCGCACCGCCGACGATCCCCGAGCTGGCGGCCTACTACCGCGAGCGGCGCATGGCCGCCGTGGTGTTCACCGTGGACGCGGAGTCCGCCACCGGGCACCCGCCGATCCGCAACGAGGAGGTCGCCGGCGGCCTGTGCCGAGCACGACGACGTGCTGATCCCGTTCGCCAGCCTCGATCCCTGGCGCGGCCGGACGGCCGTGCGGGAAGCCCGACGGCTGGTCGAGGAGCACGGCGCCCGCGGGTTCAAGTTCCACCCGTCGCTGCAGGCATTCCACCCGAACGATCCGAAGGTCTACCCGCTGTACGAGATGATCGAGGAGCTCGGCGTCCCCGCGCTGTTCCACACCGGACAGACCGGTATCGGTGCCGGCGCGCGCGGCGGGGGAGGGATCCGGCTGCGGTACTCCAACCCGATGGACGTGGACGATGTCGCGGCCGACTTCCCTGACCTGCCGATCATCCTGGCGCACCCGTCGTTCCCCTGGCAGGACGAGGCGCTCGCGGTGGCCACGCACAAGCCGAACGTCTACATCGACCTGTCCGGCTGGTCGCCGAAGTACTTCCCGCCGCAGCTCGTCCGGTACGCCAACACGCTGCTGCGGCACAAGGTGCTGTTCGGCTCGGACTACCCGGTCATCACGCCGGATCGCTGGCTCGCCGACTTCGACGCGCTCGACATCAAGCCGGAGGTGCGCCCGCTGATCCTCAAGGAGAACGCGGCCCGACTGCTCGGTCTGACGAAGGAGTGACGGACATGCGCAACCAGGGCATCGGGTCGTTGCCCCGCCGGCGCGCCCGGCGGACACCCGACCGCGTCGCGATCCTCCACCAGGACACGACCCTGACCTACCGTCAGCTCGACGAACGGGTGACCCGACTGGCGCACGCGCTCCGCGCGCTCGGGGTCGAGCCGGGGGACCGGGTGGCCTATCTGGGGCCGAACCATCCCGCGTTCCTGGAATCCCTGTTCGCCACCGCGACGCTCGGGGCCGGCTTCGTGCCCCTGAACACGCGGCTCGCCGCCGCCGAGATCGAGTACCTGCTCGCCGACTCCGGCGCCGCCGTGCTCGTCTTCGGCCCCGAGTGCGAGACCATCGTGAAGGGTCTGGCCGGCGAGCTCACGGCGACCCCGCTGGCCCTCGGCACCGGGTACGAGACGGCCCTCGCCGTCGCGTCGCGCCAGCCGATCGACGAACCGGTCGACCTCGACGGGCTGTGCATGATCATGTACACCTCTGGCACGACCGGACGGCCCAAGGGCGCCACGCTCACCCACGGCAACGTCACCTGGAACTGCCTGAACGTGCTGGTCGACCTCGATCTGGCGGCCAGTGAGGTCACGCTCGTCACCGCGCCGATGTTCCACACCGCGGCGCTCAACATGACCTGCCTGCCCACCCTGCTCAAGGGCGGGCAGCTGGTCATCGAGCCTGGATTCGACCCCGAGCGGGTCCTGGAGCTGATCGAGCGGCGCCGCGTCACCTGCCTGTTCGGCGTGCCGGCCATGTACGCCGCGCTCGCCGAGTCGCCGCGCTGGGCCACCGCCGACCTGGCCTCGTTGCGGACGGTGCTCTGCGGCGCGGCGCCCGTGCCGGAGTCGCTGATCCACACCTATCTCGACCGCGGGCTCGCCTTCGTCCAGGGCTATGGGATGACCGAGACCGCGCCCGGGGTGCTCTGCCTGGACCGCGAGACCAGCGCCGGGGCGACGAAGGTGCGGTCGGCCGGCGTGCCGCACTTCTTCACCGACGTCCGGGTCGTGGCACCGGACGGGACCGACGCCGCGCCGGGCGAGCGCGGCGAGATCCTCGTCCGCGGCCCCAACGTGATGCCCGGGTATTGGCGCCAGCCCGAGGCGACCGCGGCCGCCTTCACCGACGGCGACTGGTTCCGATCAGGGGACGTGGCGGTGCTGGACGAGGACGGGTACGCGTACATCGTCGACCGGCTCAAGGACGTGATCATCTCCGGCGGCGAGAACATCTATCCGGCCGAGGTCGAGAACGCGCTGTACGGCCACCCGGACGTCGCCGAGTGCGCGGTCATCGGCGTACCCGACGCGATCTGGGGCGAGGTCGGGCGGGCCATCGTGGCGCCTCGAGCCCGGCGCCACCCTCGACGCGGACGAGCTGCTCGCCTTCGTCGCCGGCCAACTGGCCCGGTACAAGGTGCCGAAGACCGTCGAGCTCGTCGCCGCGCTGCCCCGCAACGCCACCGGAAAGGTCCTCAAATCCCAGCTGCGCACGCGCTACGGCACCGAACAAGGAGATGCCTCGTGACCACCATCGTGAACGGCCTGCCCGAGCTGAAGACCCTCGTCGGCCAGCACCTCGGACACAGCCCCTGGTTCGAGATCGACCAGAACCGGATCAACACGTTCGCCGACGCCACGAACGACCACCAATGGATCCACGTCGACGTCGAGCGTGCCAAGGCCGGACCGTTCGGCGGCCCGATCGCGCACGGCTACCTCACGCTCGCGCTGATCATCCCGCTCTGGGAACAGCTCCTGACGGTCGACGGCGTCACGACCAAGGTGAACTACGGCCTCAACAAGGTGCGCTTCCCGGCCCCGGTGCCCGTCGACGCCAAGGTCCGGGTCGGCGCCACGCTGGTGTCCGTCGAGGACCTCGCGGGCAACGGCGTTCAGGTCGTCATCGACTTCGTCGTCGAGCGCGATGGCGGGGACAAGCCCTGCTGCGTGGCGCAGGCGGTGCACCGGTACTACGCGTGAGGCGCCGTCTTCTCGGGCGTGGCGAGGCACCCCGCGGTGGTCAGCTGGAGGAGCCGGTCGACGTCGGCTTCCCGGCGGGCAGTGGCCTGCACGATCCGGTCGGGGCGGACGAGCGCGGCGTGCACCCGAGCCGCGCCGAGCCAGGCCGCGGCCGGCGTGCCAGGCTCGGCCACGACGACGTTGTGCCCTGGATACGGCGAAGCGGTGACCAGGGCATAGCCGTCTCCGAGGAGATCGTCGAACCAGCCGGCCGGGGTCGGCCACTGGGGGCAGAGCGTGCCGGCCAGCGGATCCCGCCGACGGACCAGCGGCCCACGGGCGAGTCGCGGGGACGCGACCTTGAGCGCGGCCGTCGACACGCCCGGGAGCCGGCACAGGGCGCGGACCAGGGCCCGACGCAGGGCGGCGGTGGCGCCCTGACCGCCGGTCAGCGCCCAGCCCAGCGTGACCGCGGTGCGGATGGTCCTGGTCACATGCGGGAGACGCTCGGCCTGGTAGGTGTCGAGCAACGCCTCCTGGGCCGCCCCCCGCAGCACGAGGTCGAGCTTCCACACCAGATTGTGGGCGTCGCGCAGGCCGGCGCCGAGCCCCTGCCCGATGAACGGCGGGGTCTGGTGCGCGGCATCGCCGAGCAGGAGGACCCGGCCGGCGCGCCAGGTCCGCGCGGCCCTGGCGCGGTACGTGTAGCTGGCGTGCCGGACGATCTCCAGCTCGTCGAACGCGATCGCGCCGGTCCACGGCGCGAGGAGCGGGGCGAGCCTGGCCGGGGCGATCAGCTGCTCGGCGGTCTCGCCGGCGCCGAGCCGGAACTCCCAGCGGTAACGCGGACCGGTGATGTGCATGAACGTCGTCGCCCGTCGGGGGTCGCAGACCTGGTGAACGCCGTCCCAGACCTCGAGCGGCCGGGGCGTCCGGACGTCCACGACCAGCCACTGCTCGGTGTAGCCGAGGTCGCGCAGTTCGGCCCCGATCGCGGTGCGCACGGTGCTGCCAGCCCCGTCGCAGCCCAGCACCGCCTCGGCCCGGACCTCGTGGTCGATCCCGTCCAGGCCGGTGAAGCGGACCACCGCGCCTTGTCGGCTCGGCTTGACGCTCGTGACCGTGGCGCCCCGCTTGATCGTGGCTAGGGGATGGGTGGCCAGCTCGTCCAGGAGTATTTGCTCCAGATCGGGCTGGTCGAACATCGACGCCTCGGGGTGGCCGGACGGGCCGGTCGTGGCGTCCCGACGGAACTCGGCGATCCTGCGGTGCCGGCCGTCGAGGAGCCGGAGGCCCGGCATGGGGCGGCTGACCTTGGCGAACTGCGGGGCGACGCCGGCCTCCTGCAGGATGCGCAGCACCTCGCCGTCGACGTGCACGGCACGGGGGAGGGGGTAGGACGCGGGGTGGCGTTCCAGCACGAGGGTGGCGATGCCGCGGCGGGCGAGCAGGAGGGCGGCGGTGAGCCCGACCGGCCCCGCGCCGATCACAACGACCCGAGCCGTTGTCCGGGCCGGTGTGGGGGCTTCGGTCATGCGGTAACCCTCGCACTTCGCCGCCGGCGCGCAGCGCGGCATGCCGGCACCGGTGCTGCGGTGCGGTGACTTAGTGCTGTGCTCTCGTCGGCCATTGAACGGTGTCAGGGCGTTGCCCGGTCTGGATGTACTCGTGTGCGGCGCGGCGGGCTGTTTCCGGTCCGACGCGGCTGCGGTCGCCGCCGCAATACAGCACGTCGTTGTCCTGCAGGAACTCGATGTCGGGCTGGTCTTTTGGCCAGGGCGCTACGTCTGGCTCGTAGCCGAACCCGCCTGGATCGCCCAGCCAGAAGAGGAACGAGCGCTCGGGGTGGCCGACCCCAAGGAGGAATTCCTGGGGCAGGGAGCCATCGTCCCAAGGCGAGGACCGCTCATCGCTCACGGAGGGCGGCGCGATCCGGACGGCGTAGAGGTGACCGGTAGCCGTGACCTCGTCCAGGACCGCGTCCAGTTCCGCGACGGTAGAGACCGTACGGTTCTGATCGCGGGACCACCGCACCTCGTAGGTCACTGGATTCCCCTCCCCGTTCCCGGCTGTGCATTCCGCAGCGCCTGGTAGGCGTTCGGCGAGATGCCGGCCCCATTCAAGGTCAGCGCAGCGGCTCCGCGGCCGCCGCCACCACCACCTCAAAGTCCTGCACCAACGCCGTGGTCAGTTGTGGCAGTTGCCCGGCGTCGAGCACCGTGCCACGGAAGGATGCGACGCCTCTAACCTGTTCGAGGTTGCTCCCTCGGAAGTCGGCACCCCGCAGGTCGCACCCGTTGAAATCGGTATCGACGAGAGTGCAGTGGGCGAACACGGCGTCGGGCAGCCGGGCGGCTTCGAATGTCGTCTCCCGCATGGTGCAGCGAACGAAGGCGACGCCGCCGGTCGCACGGAAGGCGTTCAGGTAGGCATAGTCAAAACGACAGTCATCAAAGATCACGTTGTCGACGATGATCTCCGCCAGGTTTGCGCCCACGAAGCTGCACCCGCTGAATGTGCATCGCTCTATTTTGGTCTCAGACCAGCGCGATGACGAGAAGTCCGCCCCTCGAAGGATCGTGGCGCTGAGTCGCGAACTGGAGATAGACGCATTGCTTAGGACCGCTCGCTCCACGAAGCTGTGATTAACCGTGGAGTCCTGGATCTGGGCAAGCGCCCAGTTTGCATTGCTCACGACTACCTCGGTCAGTATCTCACCTCGCGACGGCGGCTCGTCCCACTCGTCCAGCCCTTCCACGTCTGGACCGGGTAGAAGGAATTTTCGTCCGTGAATGGTGCGCGTCTCCATGCCGTCATCTTAGTACGACAGGGCTGCCCCCGTTCACCATCGAGCGAGGGCAGCCATCTGGCTAGTTGTTACTTTCCGCGCCGACTCCAGTTGTCCCATGACGGCCGGTTGTCGAAGCCGTTTGTCGCCGATTTGCTGGCCTCCTCCGCGCCGGTCAGCAGCTCGTCCAGAAGGCGCGACCGGCCGGTAACCAGGTCTTCGAGTACTGCTGTGGTCATGATGGTTCCTCCTTGATTGTGGCGCGTAGCGCCTTCACTAGGGCTTGCCGCGTATTGCGGCAGTAGGCAGTCTCGACGGTCGCGAAACTGCCGGTCTCGAAGTAGCGATTGCCCGCTTGTGCCCCTCGGCAAAAGCTGAAGATAGGACACCCGCGCTGGCAGCCATTCAGGCCGCGCGCAAACTCCCGAGCGTAAGAGATATCATTGAGCCTGCCGATCATGTCCGGCAACAGTTGCTCTAGTACGTTGCCGATAATGAAGTCATGGTGCTTGGCTGACTGCATCCCCAGTAGCTCCGGCGACAGGATCACCGTGTCTCCGTTGTAAGCCACCGTTGGGATGGGATCGAACTTCTTTGACAGGTCGTCGGGTTGATTGGTGCGACGCTGTGCGAGGTACTGAAACAGCCGGTCGAGTTCCCGCACGCGCAAGGGCGAGCCTCGCAGGCGACGCTTCATGAGCTGCCGCCAGAACATCTCGGCCTGATGCTCCGTGACGGCCTGGCGCTCCTGGTTAATACCTTCCTGTTCCTCGATGTTGAAGCCGACCGACGTGCAGCCCAGTTCCTCGAAGAAGTCCACAGGCCGTCAGGGTCAGAGACGGTCTGCGGGGACACAACGCAGATCGTCGTGAACGGGATACCGGTCTGCCGCAAGTACTCGACGCCCGTCATGATTCGGCCAAAGGCAGGACGGCCCGACCTGTCCCCCCGGTTGAGGTTGGCTGCGGCACCACCGTCCACGCTCACGCCAACCTCGAATTCATAGCCCGCCAGCAGCTCGCACCACGCGGGCGTGATGAGCGTGGCGTTCGTCTGTACGGCGTGGCGGATGAGGCCTTGTTCCTGCAGGCCCTCGAAAGGCTCCAGTAGCTGCACGAACTGATCGCGGGGCAAGGCCAACGGTTCCCCGCCGTGCCAAACCACGGACACCGTATGCGACCCGCCTTGCGCCTCGATGCTTCTAGCGATCTGCCCTGCGACGGCCGGGCTCATGTCCTTCCGGCGCTTGCGGTCGGGCAGGTAGCAGTAGGCGCAGTCCAGATTGCATAGCGTCGTCGGCTGCGTGATAACCGTTGAAAAGACGGGCGAGATGTAGTCGTCAGGTCGGGGCGTCATCGGCAGTACCTCTCGCGTGGGGACGGGATGACGTGCAAGGCGGTCACCCGTGCCCGGCCAACTGCGCGGCCGTACTGGCGCATAGCTCGAATCTGGGCGCGGCGGACCACCACCCGCACAGCGCAAGGGGCGAGCCTGCCGCATCGGCAAATGCCGCGAGCCTCGCAGGGATGTTGGGTGAGAATGTCGGCCGCCCGCCGCCCAGCTCGGGATTGCGACATCCTGCCGGTACGCCGTCGTGACCGTTACTCATAAGGGCAGTGCTCCTCCGGATACGGGGTTGAGCGGCCAAGACGACCGGGAGCTCTGCGGCTACGGGGCGGCCTGCATTCACCGGCCGTCTTGACCGCGAGCAGCGAACCGCTTAAGGGCCGGCCCTGCCCAGAGCGCACGTGTGGCAGTAATGAGGCATCGATGTCTCACCGCACCGCTTCGCCTGCCTCGACGCGATCCGCGCGGGTATGGTGCGGATCACACCTTGGGAGGCTGGCATGGCACATGGGCGGCCTGGCCTCGCAGCCCGGCGTAAGGCGGCCGGCTACAGCCAAGATGCGTTGGCCGGTCGCCTGGGTATCGAGCGTTCCACCGTCGTCCGTTGGGAACGCGGCGCGACCGCACCCCAACCCTGGCACCGCCCCAAGCTGGCCAGTGCGTTGAAGCTGACGTTAGATGAACTGGATGAACTACTGGCGAGGTTCGCAGCCAGGCGCTGTCTCGCGTCTCAGAGGCTCCTCGCACACCTCGCGACCCGCGCCCAGACGCGCCGGAGCTTAGCGACGTGAACCGGCGCGAAGTGCTGAGCCTGCTCACATTGGCTGGTCTGTATGTCGGCGCACGTCCTGCGGCGGCTGCTCTCGATCACGAACGGCTTGGCTACGCCTGGACACATCCGGGACGGCTAGATGGCGCCACCCTTGCCGAGTACACCGAACTCAATAGTCATCTCTGGCGCGTGTTCGTTCTGTCGAAGTCCAAAGCAACGACCTTCCCGCTAGTTCAGCTACAGCTCGACGTGCTCACCGCCGCTGTGGCCCACTCACCGGGAACATATCACCACCTGAAGGTCTGTCGCCTCATTGGTGACCTTGCCCAGCTCGCGGGCGAAATCCTCTTTGACGGCAACCAATACGCAGACGCCGCCCAGTGCTACGGCCTGGCGGCCTCTGCGAGCAAGGAAGCGGGTGAATTCGACCTGTGGGCGTGCGCTATCACGCGTCACGCCTTCATCGGCGTGTACGAGCGCAGGTTCCGGCAGACCGTGCCGCTTCTGACCTGGCGGCTAGCATCGCGCGCCGCGGCGACAGTGCCTTGTCTACCCGGCAGTGGGTGAGTGCCGTGCAGGCCCAAGCCCTCGCCGGACTGGGCGACCTGAACGCCTGCCGAGCAGCCCTCGACCATGCCGGCTCCGTCCGGCAGTTGACGGGTCCAAGCCATAACGGCGGATGGCTACGGTTCGACGGTTCGCGCTTGGCGGAAGAGCGAGGCACCTGCTACACGGCGTTGCAGCGTC
>CAVVAL010000030.1:0-83586 GCA_963746095.1 uncultured Actinomycetota bacterium
GGCCCACTACTCCGAGCCCAACACCCGTACCGCCACCCCGGTCTTCGACGGTGCGCGGGAGGACGAGATCACCGGTCTGCTGGGCTCGACCCTGCCGACCCGTGACGGTGAGCGGCTGATCGGCGAGTCCGGTAAGGCCCGGCTCTTCGACGGTCGTTCCGGGGAGCCCTTCCCCGAGCCGATCTCGGTGGGCTACATCTACATCCTGAAGCTCCTGCACCTGGTGGACGACAAGATCCACGCCCGTTCCACCGGCCCGTACTCGATGATCACGCAGCAGCCGCTGGGTGGTAAGGCGCAGTTCGGTGGTCAGCGCTTCGGTGAGATGGAGTGCTGGGCCATGCAGGCCTACGGCGCCGCTTACGCGCTGCAGGAACTGCTCACCATCAAGTCCGATGACGTCCTGGGCCGCGTGAAGGTCTACGAGGCGATCGTCAAGGGCGAGAACATCCCCGAGCCCGGCATCCCGGAGTCGTTCAAGGTGCTCCTCAAGGAGCTCCAGTCGCTGTGCCTGAACGTTGAGGTGCTCTCCAGCGACGGCGTCCAGATCGAGATGCGTGACTCTGACGACGAGGTCTTCCGCGCGGCGGAAGAGCTGGGTATCGACCTGTCGCGGCGGGAGCCGAGCAGCGTCGAAGAGGTCTAGGGACGTGACCCGGGGCCAGCGCGCGAGCGCCGGCCCCGGGACGCCCCCGGACGCCATCGGACAGCCCCACCCCGGAAGAGGGAATTGATCAAGTGCTCGACGTCAACTTCTTCGACGAGTTGCGCATCGGCCTCGCGACCGCGGACGACATTCGCCAGTGGTCGCACGGTGAGGTCAAGAAGCCCGAAACCATCAACTACCGCACTCTGAAGCCGGAGAAGGACGGACTCTTCTGCGAGAAGATCTTCGGTCCGACCCGCGACTGGGAGTGCTACTGCGGGAAGTACAAGCGGGTCCGGTTCAAGGGCATCATCTGTGAGCGGTGCGGCGTCGAGGTCACTCGCGCCAAGGTTCGCCGTGAGCGGATGGGGCACATCGAGCTGGCCGCTCCGGTCACCCACATCTGGTACTTCAAGGGCGTCCCGAGCCGGTTGGGCTACCTGCTCGACCTGGCCCCCAAGGACCTCGAAAAGATCATCTACTTCGCGGCCTACCTGATCACGACCGTCGACAAGGACGCGCGTCAGCGTGACCTGCCGACGATCGAGGCCGAGATCTCGGTCGAGCGCAAGCGGGTCGAGGAGCGGCGTGACGCCGACATCGACGCGCGGGCGAAGAAGCTCGAGGCCGACCTGGCCGAGCTCGAGGCCGAGGGCGCGAAGAGCGACGTGCGCCGCAAGGTCAAGGAGGGTGGCGAGCGTGAGATGCGCCAGCTCCGGGACCGGGCGCAGCGCGAGATCGACCGCCTCGACGAGGTGCTCGACACCTTCCGCAAGCTCGACGTCAAGCAGCTGATCCCGGACGAGCTCCTCTACCGCGAGCTGCGTGACCGCTTCGGTGAGTACTTCGAGGGCGGCATGGGCGCCGAGGCGCTGCAGAAGCTGGTGCTCGGGTTCGACCTCGTCGCCGAGGCCGAGAACCTGCGCGAGACCATCCGCTCGGGCAAGGGTCAGAAGAAGATCCGTGCGCTCAAGCGGCTCAAGGTCGTGGCCAGCTTCCTCAACACCCGGAACAGCCCCGGCGGCATGGTGCTGGACTGCATCCCGGTCATCCCGCCGGACCTGCGCCCGATGGTGCAGCTCGACGGTGGCCGGTTCGCGACCAGCGACCTGAACGACCTGTACCGCCGCGTGATCAACCGGAACAACCGGCTCAAGCGCCTGCTCGACCTGGGTGCGCCGGAGATCATCGTCAACAACGAGAAGCGGATGCTGCAGGAGGCCGTCGACGCACTGTTCGACAACGGCCGCCGCGGCCGTCCGGTGACCGGCCCGGGTAACCGCCCGCTCAAGTCCCTGAGCGACATGCTCAAGGGCAAGCAGGGTCGATTCCGGCAGAACCTGCTCGGTAAGCGCGTCGACTACTCCGGCCGTTCGGTCATCGTCGTCGGCCCGCAGCTCAAGCTGCACCAGTGCGGCCTGCCCAAGCAGATGGCGCTGGAGCTGTTCAAGCCGTTCGTCATGAAGCGGCTGGTCGACCTCAACCACGCGCAGAACATCAAGTCCGCCAAGCGCATGGTGGAGCGGTCGCGTCCGGTCGTGTGGGACGTGCTCGAAGAGGTCATCACCGAGCACCCGGTGCTGCTCAACCGGGCACCGACCCTGCACCGTCTCGGCATCCAGGCGTTCGAGCCGCAGCTGGTCGAGGGCAAGGCCATCCAGATCCACCCGCTCGTCTGCACCGCGTTCAACGCGGACTTCGACGGCGACCAGATGGCCGTGCACCTGCCGCTGTCGGCCGAGGCCCAGGCCGAGGCCCGGATCCTCATGCTCTCCAGCAACAACATCCTGTCGCCGGCGTCGGGTCGTCCGATCACCGCGCCGACCCAGGACATGGTGCTGGGGCTCTACCACCTGACCTCGCACCGCGAGGGTCGCCCGGGAGAGGGCCGGATCTTCGGCTCCTACTCCGAGGCGATCATGGCCACCGACTCCCGCGAGCTGCACCTGCAGGCCGGGGTGAAGATCCGGCTCGCGGACGTCACCAGCGTGGACAACGGCGAGGGCAAGACGCCGTGGGCCGCGCCGGAGGGCTGGGAGTCCGGCACGCCGCTGCTGGTGGAGACCACGCTCGGCCGGGTGATCTTCAACGACGCCCTGCCGGAGGACTACCGGTTCGTCAACTACGACGTCCGCAAGCCGCAGCTCTCGGCGATCGTCAACGACCTGGCCGAGCGGTACCCGAAGGTCCAGGTCGCGGCGACGCTCGACGCGCTCAAGGCGGCCGGCTTCTACTGGGCCACCCGGGCCGGCGTCACGATCTCGATCGAGGACGTCGTCTCGCCGCCGAGCAAGGCCGCCATCCTGGAGCGGTACGAGGCCGACGCGGACAAGATCGAGAAGCAGTACCAGCGTGGTGTGATCACGGGCGAGGAGCGCCGTCAGGAGCTCATCGAGATCTGGACCAAGGCGACGAACGAGGTCGCCAAGGCCATGGAGGCGAACTTCCCGCGCACCAACCCGATCTGGATGATGGTCAACTCGGGCGCCCGAGGAAACATGATCCAGGTCCGCCAGATCGCCGGTATGCGTGGCCTGGTGGCCAACCCCAAGGGCGAGACCATCCCGCGGCCGATCAAGTCGAGCTTCCGCGAGGGTCTGTCCGTGCTGGAGTACTTCATCTCCACGCACGGTGCCCGTAAGGGTCTGGCCGACACCGCGCTGCGGACCGCCGACTCGGGTTACCTGACCCGTCGTCTGGTCGACGTGTCGCAGGACGTCATCATCCGTGAGGACGACTGCGGTACCGACCGTGGCATCAAGGTCCCGATCGGCACGGTCACGGACGGCAAGCTCGTTCGCGACCCGCACGCCGAGACCAGCGTCTACGCCCGCACCCTGGCCGAGGCCGCGGTCGACGCCAAGGGGAACGTGGTCGTTCCCGCCGGCACCGACCTGGGTGACGTGCTGATGGACACCCTGGTCGCGGCCGGTGTGCCCGAGGTCAAGGTGCGCTGCGTGCTCACCTGCGAGTCGGCGCTCGGCGTCTGCGCGATCTGCTACGGCCGTTCGCTGGCCACCGGCAAGCTCGTGGACGTCGGCGAGGCGGTCGGCATCATCGCCGCCCAGTCGATCGGTGAGCCCGGCACCCAGCTGACCATGCGTACCTTCCACACCGGTGGTGTGGCTGGTGACGACATCACGCACGGTCTGCCGCGTGTGGTCGAGCTCTTCGAGGCCCGGGTCCCGAAGGGCAAGGCGCCGATCTCCGAGGTGGCCGGTCGGGTCCGGATCGAGGAGACCGACAAGTCGCGGAAGATCATCATCGTGCCGGACGACGGCAGCGAAGAGATCGTCTACGACAAGGTCAGCCGGCGGCTCCGGCTGCGGGTGGTCGACGACGCGCACGTCGAGGTGGGCGAGCAGCTCGCCGACGGTGCGATCGACCCGCACGAGGTGCTCCGGATCCAGGGCCCGCGGGCGGTGCAGCTGCACCTCGTCAACGAGGTCCAGAACGTGTACCGGTCGCAGGGTCAGCCGATCCACGACAAGCACATCGAGGTCATCGTCCGGCAGATGCTCCGCCGGGTGACGATCATCGACTCCGGCTCCACCGAGTTCCTGCCGGGTTCGCTCACCGAGCGCGCCCAGTTCGAGTCGGAGAACCGCCGGGTCGTGTCGGAAGGTGCCGAGCCCGCCTCGGGCCGTCCGGTGCTGATGGGTATCACGAAGGCATCGCTGGCCACCGACTCGTGGCTGTCCGCGGCCTCCTTCCAGGAGACGACCCGCGTCCTCACCGACGCGGCGATCCAGGCCAAGAGCGACTCGCTCCTCGGCCTGAAGGAGAACGTGATCATCGGAAAGCTCATCCCGGCGGGTACCGGCATCAACCGGTACCGCAACATCCGGGTCGAGCCCACCGAGGAGGCGCGTGCCCAGGTGTACTCGATGACGTCGTACGACGAGGGCGAGTACGGCGGTTTCGGAACCGGCAGTGGTCAGGCCGTCCCGCTGGACGACTTCGACTACGGCGGCTACAACAACCGCTGATCAGCGACACACAGGGCCGCCCGGGTTCACGCCCGGGCGGCCCTGCCGCATGTCCGGGGTAGGCCATGGTCCGGCGCCACGGTGCGCGCCGGTGCCCCGGTTGGTGGGTCGGCGGGGTAAACCGGATGAGCGTTCGGCATGATGAGGTGGTGACGAGCCCGCCGCAGCCCTACCCCGGACCGCCGTCGCCCGAGCGGCGCCCGTGGCCGGTGCCGGGGCCCGGCCTGCGGCACCCGCTCGACCCCGACGTCCGCCCGTCCAGCAAGGCGTCCGGCGTGCTCGTGCTCGGCATCACGGCGGTGCTGCTGATGTTCTGCATAGGCGGCGCGATCCCGGCCGTACTGGCGTTGAACCTGGCCAGGTACGGCGCAGGGACGAGATCGAGGAGTCCGAGGGGTTCCTCAGCGGCGACCGGATGCTGCGGGCCGGCGTGACGATGAGCTGGATCGCGCTGGCGGTGAGCCTCGCGGTACTGGTGATCGGGCTGATCGTCGTGTTGCTGACTTACGGCGCCAACCCCGGGCCCGAGTACGGCGACAATGTGGACTGAGCGTTCTGGCCGGTCGCATGGACCGGCCCAGAGCCTGATCTGGCACCGTGTTGCAGATCGGCCCGGCCAGGGGCTGCTGAGACGAGGACCCGACCGGCGGTCGGCGCGGGCCGCAGCGGAGAAGGAGAACGATGACCGACCAGCCCGGCCACGAGCCGAAGCCCGACCCGTCGAACGGCGGCACCCCGGACCCGAACGATCCAGGGCAAGGGGCCGCGGCAGGACGACGGGGTGGCTCCCTCGGACGCCACCAAGGCCATCGACCCGAGCGCGGTCCTGCCGCCCGGCGCACCCGGCGGTTTCACGCTGCCGCCCGCCGGCGGTCCGACCGAGGGAGCGGCGCCCGAGCCGCCGGCGGCGCCGGCCGGCCCCAGCTACAGCCTGCCGAACTACGACCGGTCGCCGTACGACCAGCCGGGCAGCGCGGCCACGCCCGGCCAGCCCGAGCCGCAGGGGTACGACGCCGGTTACGGCTCCTACAGCAGCCCCGGCGTCCCGCCGGTGAGCAGCACGCCCCCCTCGGCGCCCACCAGCGGCGGTTACGGCACCCCGCCGGCCGCGCCGACGAGTGGTGGCTACGGCACCCCGCCCGCCGATCCGACCAGCGGCGCGTACGGTGGCCCGTCCGCGGCGCCGACGTCCGGCGGATACGACCCCGCCAGCGGCGGCTACGGCACCCGCCGGCCCCCACGTCGGCGCGTACGGCACACCGCCGGCCGCCCCGACCTCCGGTGGCTACGGCACCCCGCCCGGCTACGGTCAGCCGGCCGCGGGCGGCTACGACCCGACCAGCGGTGCCGGGGGGTACGGACAGCCCCCGAGCGGCGGCTACGACCCCAGCAGCGGCGCGGGCGGCTACCCGCCGGCCGGCGCCGACCCGAGCGGGTACGGTCAGCCCCCCGCCGGCACGGCTAGCTCGGCGGCCGGCACGCCGGCAGCCCGGCGACCCGGGCTACGGGCAGCAGCCGGGCTACCCGCAGACCCCCGGCTACCCGCCGGCGGCCCGGCTACCCGCCGCAGGGGCCTGGCTACGGCTCGGTCGCGGGCGCGGCGGCTCCCTACGGCGTGGACCCGTACGGCATGCCGGTGCCGGCCCAGGCGGACCAGCTCGCGCAGTTCTCCCGGATCGCCGGCATCGCGTCCATCCCGCTCGGCCGTGCTCGGCTGCTGCTGCACGCCGCTGGCGCTGCTGAGCCTGGCCGCCGGCATCGCCGGCCTGGTCATGGGCTTCATCACGAAGAAGAACGTGGCGCAGTCGGGCGGCCTGAGGTCGGGTGAGAAGGAAGCCACCGTCGGCATGATCACCGGCGGCATCGGCGTCGCCATCTCGGTCCTGTTGTTCATCGTCAGCCTGGTCTGGTTCGGCATCGGCGGCCTCAGCAACGAGTTCTGAGCGCGGTCGGCGAGCATCGGCGGCGGGGTCCCGTAGGGGCTCCGCCGCCGACGTGTTCCGGCCGGTCCGGGTACACTTGTGACAGGGCACACGTCCTGATCAGGGCAGTGTGACCGACGCCGTTTTGACCTGCGGCATTCGCATAGGTAGTCTTCACTCTTGTGCCTGGGAGCATTCGGGCACCCACGTGCGCCCCGTCGGGCCGCACGTGAACCTCCCCTCCTGTGAGCGGTGAAAGCCGCTCTGGGGGCCTCGTACGGGCGACACGCCCGACCTCGGGGGTCGGAGAGCCGGGCAACCGGCACACCCAGTTAGACCAGACAGCTTGTTCGAGAAGGAAGCGGAGACCCGGTGCCCACGATCCAGCAGCTGGTCCGGAAGGGCCGCCAGGACAAGGTCGAAAAGACCAAGACCCCGGCGCTCAAGGGCAGCCCGCAGCGGCGCGGTGTGTGCACACGCGTCTACACCACCACGCCGAAGAAGCCGAACTCGGCGCTCCGCAAGGTGGCGCGCGTGAAGCTCAGCAGCGGCATCGAGGTGACGGCTTACATCCCCGGTGTCGGCCACAACCTGCAGGAGCACTCGATCGTGCTCGTGCGCGGCGGTCGTGTGAAGGACCTGCCGGGTGTGCGCTACAAGATCATCCGCGGCTCGCTGGACACCCAGGGCGTCCGGAACCGCAAGCAGGCCCGCAGCCGCTACGGCGCGAAGAAGGAGAAGAGCTAATGCCCCGCAAGGGCCCAGCCCCGAAGCACCCGGTCGTCGTCGACCCGGTCTACGGCTCCCCGCTCGTCACGAGCCTTGTCAACAAGGTCCTTCTGTCCGGCAAGCGGTCCATCGCGGAGCGCATTGTCTACGGCGCCCTCGAGGGTGCTCGGGAGAAGACCGGTACCGATCCGGTGATCACGCTCAAGCGTGCGCTGGACAACGTCAAGCCCACCCTGGAGGTGCGCAGCCGCCGAGTTGGTGGCGCCACCTACCAGGTGCCGGTCGAGGTGCGCGCTGGCCGCAGCACCACGCTGGCGCTGCGCTGGTTGATCCAGTACAGCCGTGCGCGGCGCGAGAAGACCATGACCGAGCGGCTGATGAACGAGCTGCTGGACGCGAGCAACGGCCTTGGTGCCGCGGTGAAGCGCCGCGAGGACACGCACAAGATGGCGGAGTCCAACAAGGCCTTCGCGCACTACCGCTGGTAGAACCCGCGTTCGTAACGAGTTGAGAGAGAAGAGCAGTGGCTACTAACGCCGCCTTGGCCAATACCCGAAACATCGGGATCATGGCTCACATCGACGCGGGCAAGACGACCACCACCGAGCGGATCCTGTTCTACACCGGTATCAACTACAAGATCGGTGAAGTCCACGATGGCGCAGCCACCATGGACTGGATGGAGCAGGAGCAGGAGCGCGGCATCACCATCACTTCCGCTGCCACCAAGTGTCAGTGGAAGGGCGTCGACATCAACATCATCGACACCCCGGGGCACGTCGACTTCACCGTTGAGGTGGAGCGGTCGCTTCGGGTGCTCGACGGTGCCGTCGCGGTCTATGACGGTGTCGCCGGCGTCGAGCCGCAGACCGAGACGGTGTGGCGTCAGGCGGACAAGTACAACGTCCCGCGGATGTGCTTCGTCAACAAGCTCGACCGCACCGGAGCGAACTTCTTCCGTTGCGTCGAGATGATGCAGGAGCGGCTGAACGCCACCACGCTCGTGCTGCAGCTGCCCATCGGCAACGAGGGCACCTTCACCGGCATGGTCGACCTGATCCAGATGAAGGCGCTCGTCTACTCCGCTGACGCGAAGATGGGCGAGGAGTACAGCATCGAGGAGATCCCCGCCGACCTGGTCGACCAGGCCGCGGAGTACCGCGAGAAGCTGCTCGAGACCCTCTCCGAGGCCGACGACGCGATCCTCGAGGCCTACCTCGGTGGCGAAGAGCTCTCCATGGAGCAGGTCAAGGCCGGCATCCGGCGCGCGACCATCGGCGGCAAGCTCAACCCGGTGCTGCTCGGCTCCGCGTTCAAGAACAAGGGCGTTCAGCCCATGCTCGACGCGGTCGTCGACTACCTGCCGTCGCCGCTGGACGTGCCCGCGATCGAGGGCACCGCGATGGACGGCGAGACCGCCCTGGAGCGGCACGCCGACCCGTCCGAGCCGTTCAGCGCGCTGGCGTTCAAGATCCAGAGCGACAAGCACCTCGGCACGCTGACCTACATGCGCGTCTACTCCGGCAAGCTCGAGTCCGGTTCCCCGGTGATCAACTCCACCAAGGACCGCAAGGAGCGCATCGGCAAGATCTACCAGATGCACGCGATCAAGCGTGAGGAGCTGCCGAGCGTCAGCGCCGGTGACATCGTCGCCGTCCAGGGGCTCAAGCAGACCACCACTGGTGACACGCTGTGCGACCCGAACAGCCCGATCATCCTGGAGTCGATGACCTTCCCGGACCCGGTCATCTCGGTCGCCATCGAGCCGAAGACCAAGTCCGACCAGGAGAAGCTCGGCACCGCGATCCAGAAGCTCGCGCAGGAAGACCCGACCTTCAAGGTCAAGAACGACGAAGAGACCGGCCAGACCATCATCTCCGGGATGGGCGAGCTGCACCTCGAGGTTCTGGTCGACCGCATGAAGCGCGAGTTCGGCGTCGAGGCGAACGTCGGCAAGCCGCAGGTTGCCTACCGCGAGACGATCCGTCGCACGGTGGAGCGGTACGACTACACGCACAAGAAGCAGACCGGTGGCTCCGGCCAGTTCGCGAAGGTCCAGATCGCGCTTGCGCCGCTGGAGCAGACCGCGGACGGCCCGAGCTACGAGTTCGAGAACAAGGTTTCCGGCGGCCGTATCCCGAAGGAGTACATCCCTTCGGTGGACGCCGGTGCACAGGACGCCATGCAGTACGGCGTGCTGGCGGGCTACCCGCTCGTCGGGATCAAGCTCACCCTGCTCGACGGCGCCTACCACGAGGTCGACTCCTCCGAAATGGCCTTCAAGATCGCGGGTTCGATCGCGTTCAAGGAAGCCGCTCGGAAGGCCGATCCGGTGCTGCTCGAGCCGATGATGGCCGTCGAGGTCACCACGCCCGAAGACAACATGGGCGATGTCATCGGCGACCTCAACGCCCGACGTGGCCTCATCCAGGCGATGGAGGAGCGCGGTGGACTCCGCGTCGTCCGCGCCGTGGTGCCACTGTCGGAGATGTTCGGCTACGTCGGCGATCTGCGGTCGAAGACCCAGGGCCGCGCGAGCTATTCCATGCAGTTCGACTCCTACGCCGAAGTACCCGGAAACGTGGCGAAGGAGATCATCGCGAAGGCTACGGGCGAGTAAGCCCGGACCGCAGTTTCTGTCCCAGACACGTCGTACGGCGTACCACGTAATTACTCCACAGGAGGACCCCAGTGGCGAAGGCGAAGTTCGAGCGGAACAAGCCGCACGTCAACATCGGCACCATCGGTCACATCGACCATGGCAAGACCACGCTGACAGCGGCTATCACCAAGGTTCTGCACGACAAGTACCCCGACATCAACCCCTTCACGCCTTTCGACCAGATCGACAAGGCACCGGAGGAGCGGCAGCGCGGTATCACCATCTCGATCGCGCACGTCGAGTACCAGACTGAGAAGCGGCACTACGCCCACGTCGACTGCCCCGGTCACGCGGACTACATCAAGAACATGATCACCGGTGCCGCGCAGATGGACGGCGCGATCCTGGTGGTCTCCGCCACTGATGGTCCGATGCCGCAGACCAAGGAGCACGTGCTCCTGGCCCGCCAGGTCGGCGTGCCGTACATCGTTGTCGCCCTGAACAAGGCCGACATGGTGGACGACGAGGAGATCCTGGAGCTCGTCGAGCTCGAGGTTCGCGAGCTGCTCAGCCAGTACGAGTTCCCCGGCGATGACCTTCCGATCGTCCGGCTCTCGGCGCTGAAGGCCCTCGAGGGCGACGCCGAGTGGGGCGCCAAGGTTCTCGAGCTCATGAACGCCGTCGACGAGTCGATCCCGGAGCCCGAGCGCGAGATCGACAAGCCGTTCCTCATGCCCGTCGAGGACGTCTTCACGATCACCGGCCGCGGCACCGTGGTCACCGGTCGCGTCGAGCGTGGCATCCTGAAGGTCAACGAGACTGTCGACATCGTCGGCATCAAGGAGACCAAGCAGACGACCACGGTCACCGGCGTCGAGATGTTCCGCAAGCTGCTCGACGAGGCGCGTGCCGGTGAGAACGTCGGCCTGCTCCTCCGCGGCATCAAGCGCGAGGACGTCGAGCGCGGCCAGGTCGTGATCAAGCCCGGCACGACCACCCCGCACACCGACTTCGAGGCGAACGTCTACATCCTCTCGAAGGACGAGGGCGGCCGCCACACGCCGTTCTTCAACAACTACCGCCCGCAGTTCTACTTCCGCACCACGGACGTGACCGGCGTCGTGACCCTCCCCGAGGGCACCGAGATGGTCATGCCTGGCGACAACACTGAGATGACGATCGCGCTCATCCAGCCCATCGCCATGGAAGAGGGCCTCAAGTTCGCGATTCGTGAAGGTGGCCGCACCGTCGGCGCCGGCCGAGTCACGAAGATCCTCAAGTAGTACCCGTACGGACGGCGGCCGGGTCCAGAACGACCCGGCCGCCGCACCGCGAGGCCAGCTTCCTAGCTGGGAGCCCCACGTCAGCAGCGTCACCGAAGAAGAAGGACACCGAAGCCACCATGGCGGGACAGAAGATCCGCATCCGGCTCAAGGCCTACGACCACGAGGTCATCGACAGCTCGGCGCGCAAGATCGTCGACACGGTGACCCGTACCGGCGCGTCTGTCGCAGGTCCGGTGCCGCTGCCGACTGAGAAGAACGTGTACTGCGTCATCCGCTCGCCGCACAAGTACAAGGACTCGCGCGAGCACTTCGAGATGCGTACCCACAAGCGCCTCATCGACATCCTCGACCCGACCCCGAAGACGGTGGACTCGCTCATGCGACTCGACCTGCCCGCGGGTGTCGACATCGAGATCAAGCTGTAGGGACCGCGACAGACATGGACAGGCAGATCAAGGGCCTCCTGGGCGAGAAGCTCGGCATGACCCAGGTCTTCGACGAGAACAACCGGATCGTTCCGGTGACCGTCGTCAAGGCCGGGCCGTGCGTGGTTACCCAGGTGCGTACACCGGAGAAGGACGGCTATTCCGCCGTCCAACTCGCGTTCGGCGCGATCGACCCTCGTAAGGTCACCAAGCCGGTTGCGGGTCACTACAAGAAGGCGGGCGTCACGCCGCGCCGCCACACCGTCGAGCTGCGCACGACCGACGCCGCCGAGTACACCTCGGGTCAGGAGTTGGCCGTCGACGTGTTCGAGGTCGGCCAGAAGGTCGACGTGGTGGGTACCAGCAAGGGCAAGGGAACCGCAGGCGTGATGAAGCGCCACGGTTTCCACGGCCTCGGCGCTGGTCACGGCGTGCAGCGTAAGCACCGTTCGCCGGGCTCGATCGGTGGCTGTGCCACCCCGGGCCGCGTGTTCAAGGGCATGAAGATGGCCGGCCGCATGGGCCACGCGCGCACCGCCACGATGAACCTCGTCGTGCACCGGATCGACGTGGAGAACGGTCTGATCCTGATCAAGGGCGCCATCCCGGGCCCCAAGGGTGGACTGGTTCTCGTTCGCACCGCCGCCAAGACCCAGTTCGCGAAGGGCGGTGTGCCGAAGTGACCACGATCGACGTCCTCGACACCACGGGCAAGAAGTCCGGTTCGGTGGAGCTGCCCGAGAGCATCTTCGACGTTCAGTCGAACATCCCGCTCATGCACCAGGTCGTCGTGGCCCAGCTGGCCGCGGCTCGCCAGGGCACGCACAAGACGAAGACCCGCGCTGAGGTCTCCGGCGGTGGCGCCAAGCCCTACAAGCAGAAGGGCACCGGCCGCGCCCGCCAGGGCTCGACGCGTGCGCCGCAGTTCGTCGGCGGTGGCGTCGTGCACGGCCCGAAGCCGCGTGACTACTCGCAGCGGACCCCGAAGAAGATGAAGGCCGCCGCCCTGCGTGGCGCCCTCTCGGACCGGGCCCGCAACGGCCGCATCCACGTGCTGGAGTCCCTCGTCATCGGCGACAAGCCGTCGACGAAGATCGCCGTCGGCGCGATCGCCAACATCGCCGCCTCGCGGCGGATCCTGGTGGTCCTGCCCCGCACGGACGACGCCGGCTGGAAGAGCCTGCGCAACATCTCCAGCGTGCACCTGATCGCGCCGGACCAGCTCAACACCTATGACGTGCTGGTCAGCGACGACGTGGTCTTCACCTCGGCGGCGCTGGAAACGTTCGTGGCCGGCCCGCAGAAGGGCAAGAGCGCTAGCGCTACGGCCCGCTCCAGCGAGGTCGAGCTCGACGCTGCGAAGGAGAACGCCAAGTGATCGCCGACCCCCGCGACGTCCTGCTCGCTCCGGTCATCTCGGAGAAGAGCTACGGCCTGCTGGACCAGAACAAGTACACGTTCATCGTGCGCCCCGACGCGAACAAGACCGAGATCAAGATCGCGGTCGAGCAGGTGTTCAACGTGAAGGTCAACAGCGTGAACACCATCAACCGCCAGGGCAAGCGGAAGCGCACGAAGCAGGGCTTCGGCAAGCGCAAGGACACGAAGCGCGCGGTCGTCAGCCTCGCCGCCGGTGACCGGATCGAGATCTTCGGGGGGCCGGTCGCCTGACGGCCGACCGACCACCACGAGCTGAGGGATAGAGATGGGCATCCGCAAGTACAAGCCGACCACGCCGGGCCGCCGTGGCTCCAGCGTGGCCGACTTCGCCGAGATCACCCGCGACACGCCGGAGAAGTCGCTGGTGCGTCCGCTGCACTCCAAGGGCGGTCGCAACGTGCACGGCCGGGTGACCACACGTCACCAGGGCGGTGGACACAAGCGTGCCTACCGGCTGATCGACTTCCGCCGGGCGGACAAGGACGGCGTGCCGGCCAAGGTCGCGCACATCGAGTACGACCCGAACCGCACGGCGCGCATCGCGCTCCTGCACTTCGCGGACGGCGAGAAGCGCTACATCATCTGCCCGAACAAGCTGTCGCAGGGCGACCGGATCGAGACCGGCCCGTCGGCCGACATCAAGCCGGGCAACAACCTGCCGCTGCGTAACATCCCGGTCGGTACGGTGATCCACGCGATCGAGCTCCGTCCCGGTGGCGGCGCGAAGATCGCCCGGTCCGCCGGCACGAGCGTCCAGCTCGTGGCGAAGGACGGCCCGTACGCCCAGCTGCGGATGCCCTCGGGCGAGATCCGTAACGTGGACGTCCGGTGCCGCGCTTCGGTGGGCGAGGTCGGCAACGCCGAGCAGTCCAACATCAACTGGGGTAAGGCCGGCCGGATGCGCTGGAAGGGCAAGCGCCCGACCGTGCGTGGCGTGGCCATGAACCCGATCGACCACCCGCACGGCGGTGGTGAGGGTAAGACCTCTGGTGGCCGTCACCCGGTGAACCCGAAGGGTAAGCCGGAGGGTCGCACCCGCCGCCGTAAGGCGAGCGACGCAATGATCGTCCGCCGTCGCAAGACCAACAAGAAGCGCTAGGGGTAACAGGTCATGCCGCGCAGCCTGAAGAAGGGCCCGTTCGTCGACGACCACCTTCTGAAGAAGGTGGATGTCCAGAACGAAAAGGGCACCAAGAACGTCATCAAGACCTGGTCCCGGCGTTCGACGATCATCCCGGACATGCTCGGTCACACGCTTGCGGTGCACGACGGCCGCAAGCACGTGCCGGTGTTCGTGACCGAGGCGATGGTCGGGCACAAGCTCGGCGAGTTCGCCCCGACCCGCACGTTCAAGGGCCACGAGAAGGACGACCGGAAGAGTCGCCGCCGCTAACGCGGACCGGTCGGACTCGGGAGACGGATAAGAGAGCAGACAGATGGCAGTCATTGACGGCAAGCGCGTGAATCCGCGCCGCGAGCAGCTGCTCGGCGATGCCCCTGGTGGGTTCGCCGAGGCGCGTTTCGTGCGCGTCACCCCGATGAAGGCTCGCCGCGTGGTCGACCTCATCCGTGGTCTCCCGGCCGGTGAGGCCCTGACCGTTCTGCAGTTCGCACCGCAGTCCGCCAGCGAGCCCGTGTACAAGGTGCTGGCCAGCGCGGTAGCGAACGCCGAGAACAACGACCGGCTCGACCCGGACACTCTGCGCGTCGCAGCGGCGTTCGTGGACGAGGGCCCGACCATGAAGCGGTTCCGGCCGCGGGGTTTCGGTCGGGCGTACCGAGTCCGCAAGCGCACCAGCCACATCACCGTGGTCGTGGAGAGCATCGCGGCGAAGGTGAAGCCGGCCAAGAAGGCCGCGAAGAAGACGGCAGCGCCGGCCGCCACCGCCCCCAAGGCGGAGAAGTCGGCGCCGGCGAAGAAGTCCGCCGCCAAGAAGGCTCCGGCCAAGGCTGCCGCGACGTCTGAGAAGTCCGCGAAGGGAAGCGCCGAGTAATGGGTCAGAAGGTCAACCCGCACGGGTTCCGTCTCGGCATCACCACCGAGTGGAAGTCCCGCTGGTATGCGGACAAGCTCTACAAGGACTACGTCAAGGAAGACGTGGCCATTCGGCGGATGATGTCCAAGGGCATGGAGCGCGCTGGCATCTCGAAGGTTGAGATCGAGCGCACCCGTGACCGGGTCCGCGTCGACATCCACACCGCCCGTCCCGGCATCGTCATCGGTCGCCGTGGCGCCGAGGCCGACCGCATCCGCGGTGAGCTCGAGAAGCTCACCAGCAAGCAGGTGCAGCTGAACATCCTCGAGGTCAAGAACCCCGAGTCGGATGCGCAGCTGGTCGCCCAGGGCGTCGCCGAGCAGCTCTCCAGCCGAGTGTCGTTCCGTCGCGCCATGCGCAAGGCGATGCAGTCGGCCATGAAGAGCCCCGGCGTCAAGGGCATCCGGGTGCAGTGCGCCGGTCGCCTGGGCGGTGCCGAGATGAGCCGGTCGGAGTTCTACCGCGAGGGCCGCGTGCCGCTGCACACCCTCCGGGCGAACATCGACTACGGCATCTACGAGGCCCGCACCACGTTCGGTCGGATCGGCGTCAAGGTCTGGATCTACAAGGGCGACGTCGTGCAGAGCCGCGCCGAGCGCGAGGCCGCCGAGGCCGTCGTCCGGCAGGCTCGCCGCGAGCGTCCGGCCCGGGCCCGCCGTTCCGGTTCCACCGGCACCACCCCCACCGGCACCGACGCCGGCCGCGCCGCGAAGACCGGAGCCCGCAAGGGTTCGGCCGACGAGGCACCGGCCACCGAGGTCGCCGTCGCTGAGGGTGCCGTGGTCGAGGCGCCGGTCACCGAGGCTCCCGCCGTGGAAACCCCCGTTGTCGAGGCTCCGGCCGTCGAGACCCCGGCCGCCGAGGCGCCCGCTGTCGAGACGACCCCGGGCGACGACAGCAAGACCGCAGCTCAGGAGGGCTGACCCATGCTGATCCCGCGCAGGGTCAAGCACCGTAAGCAGCACCACCCGGATCGTCACGGGGCCGCCAAGGGCGGTACCCGGGTCACGTTCGGTGAGTTCGGCATCCAGGCTCTTGAGCCGGCGTACGTCACGAACCGCCAGATCGAGGCGGCTCGTATCGCGATGACCCGGCACATCAAGCGTGGCGGCAAGGTGTGGATCAACATCTACCCCGACCGCCCGCTGACCAAGAAGCCGGCCGAAACCCGGATGGGTTCCGGTAAGGGTTCACCGGAGTGGTGGGTCGCCAACATCAAGCCCGGACGGGTGCTCTTCGAGCTCGCGTACCCGAGTGAGGCAGTGGCGCGTGAGGCCATGCGCCGCGCGATCCACAAGCTGCCGATGAAGTGCCGGATCGTGAAGCGCGAAGTGGGTGACGTCTAATGGCTAGCGGTCCGAACAAGCAGGCGACCGAACTGCGTGAGGTCGTTGACGAGGAGCTCGTCACGCGGCTGCGGGAGGCGAAGGAAGAGCTGTTCAACCTTCGTTTCCAGAACGCCACTGGTCAGCTGGACAACAACCGGCGGCTGCAGACCGTGCGCCGTGACATCGCCCGGATCTACACCGTGATGCGCGAGCGTGAGCTGGGCATCAGCAGCGCCACTGCGGCGGACGAGGTCCCGGCATGAGTGGGGAAGAAACCGTGAGCGAGCAGAGCCCGGCCATCGACCGCAACGACCGCAAGGTCCGCGAGGGTCTCGTGGTCAGCGACAAGATGAACAAGACCGTGGTCGTCGAGGTCGAGGACCGCGTGAAGCACCGCCTGTACGGCAAGGTGCTGCGCCGCACGAACAAGCTCAAGGCGCACGACGAGCAGAACGAGTGTGGCGTCGGCGACCGGGTGCTCCTGATGGAGACCCGTCCGCTGTCCGCCACCAAGCGCTGGCGTGTCGTGCAGGTGCTCGAGAAGGCCAAGTAAGGCTTCCCTTCGGGAGGCTCATCCGTTCCGCCAGGCTCGTAAAGAGAACCGGCGCGACAACCAGGAGTTGACGTGATCCAGCAGGAGTCGCGACTGCGCGTCGCCGACAACACCGGTGCCAAGGAAATCTTGTGCATCCGTGTCCTCGGCGGCTCCGGTCGGCGGTACGCCGGCATCGGCGACATCATCGTGGGCACCGTCAAGGACGCCATCCCCGGCGCGGGCGTGAAGCGCGGTGACGTCGTCAAGGCGGTCGTCGTCCGCACCGTGAAGGAGAAGCGGCGTCCTGACGGTTCCTACATCCGCTTCGACGAGAACGCAGCCGTCCTGATCAAGGACGGCGGGGACCCCCGCGGTACCCGCATCTTCGGCCCGGTGGGCCGGGAGCTGCGCGACAAGAAGTTCATGAAGATCATCTCGCTGGCCCCGGAGGTGCTGTGAAGATGGCTAGTACCCCCAGCACCCAGCGGACCCGCCTGAAGGTCAAGAAGGGCGACACCGTCAAGGTGATCGCCGGCAAGGACAAGGGCGCCCAGGGCAAGATCATCAAGGTCTACCGGGACTCCCAGCGGGTCCTGGTCGAGGGTGTCAACCGGATCAAGAAGCACACCCGGGTCTCCACGACCCAGCGTGGCGCCAAGACCGGTGGCATCGTGACCCAGGAAGCCCCGATCCACGTGAGCAACGTGCAGGTCGTCGCCGGCGGTAAGCCGTCGCGGATCGGCTCGCGCACGGAAGAGGTCACCCGCGAAGACGGTCGGGTGGAGCAGAAGCGCGTCCGCGTCTCGCGGCGGACCGGTGAGGAAATCTGATGGCTACGGCAACCGAGAACGCGTCCCCGCGCCTCAAGCAGCGGTACCGCGCCGAGATCGTGCCCGCCCTGCGTGAGCAGTTCGAGTTCGCGAACATCATGCAGGTCCCCGGCGTGGTCAAGGTCGTGGTCAACATGGGTGTCGGCGACGCCGCCCGTGACGCCAAGCTCATCGACGGCGCGGTGCGCGACCTGACCGCGATCACCGGTCAGAAGCCGCTGGTGCAGAAGGCCCGCAAGTCCATCGCGCAGTTCAAGCTGCGTGAGGGCATGCCGATCGGCGCGAAGGTCACCCTTCGCGGCGACCGGATGTGGGAGTTCCTGGACCGCCTGCTGACGATCGCGCTGCCGCGTATCCGCGACTTCCGCGGCCTCTCCGGCAAGCAGTTCGACGGCCACGGCAACTACACCTTCGGCCTCAACGAGCAGTCGATGTTCCACGAGATCGACGTGGACAAGATCGACCGCCAGCGGGGTATGGACATCACGGTCGTCACGACCGCGAAGACCGACGAGGAAGGCCGCGCACTGCTCAAGCAGCTCGGCTTCCCCTTCAAGGAGAACTGAGCATGGCCAAGAAGGCGCTTGTCAACAAGGCGGCCAAGAAGCCGAAGTTCAAGGTGCGTGGCTACACCCGTTGCCAGCGTTGCGGCCGACCGCGCGCGGTGTTCCGGGTCTTCGGCCTGTGCCGGATCTGCGTGCGCGAGATGGCGCACGCCGGCGAGCTTCCCGGCGTCACCAAGTCCTCCTGGTAGAGCTCGCGAGAGCGACCGGCCCGAGAATCCGGACCCGAAGGGTCTCCGAATTCGGACCCTCAGGGTCCACCCACCTTCGCCGTAGGCCCGCGGGAACCGCGGCGAGAAAGGCACGAACTCCATGACCATGACCGATCCGATCGCAGACATGCTGACGCGTCTGCGCAACGCCAATTCGGCGTATCACGATCGCGTTCTGATGCCGCATTCGAAGCTCAAGGCCCACATCGCTGAGATCCTCAAGCAAGAGGGCTACATCGCCAGCTGGTCGGTCGAGGACGCTGAGGTCGGTAAGACGCTCATCGTCGACCTGAAGTACGGCCCCAACCGGGAGCGGAGCATCGCCGGCGTTCGCCGCGTCTCCAAGCCCGGTCTGCGGGTGTACGCCAAGTCCGACAACCTGCCGAAGGTGCTCGGCGGCCTCGGTGTGGCGATCATGTCGACCTCGTCCGGACTGCTGACCGATCGGCAGGCTGGCAAGCGTGGAGTGGGCGGGGAAGTCCTCGCCTACGTCTGGTAAGGGAAGGAGCAGAGCATGTCGCGTATCGGACGCCTGCCCATCCCGGTTCCCGCCGGCGTGGACGTGGCCATCGACGGCCGCACCGTCAAGGTGAAGGGCCCCAAGGGGGAGCTCAGCCACAGTCTGGCCGAGCCCATCAGCATCGACCGCAACGAGGCTGGCGAGCTTGTCGTCGCCCGCCCGAACGACGAGCGGCAGAGCCGCTCGTTGCACGGGCTCAGCCGCACGCTGGTCGCCAACATGATCACCGGCGTTTCCGCCGGGTACAGCAAGACCCTGGAAATCCAGGGCACCGGTTACCGGGTGCAGGCCAAGGGTTCGGCTCTCGAGTTCGCGCTCGGGTTCAGCCACCCCGTGGTCGTCAACCCGCCGGACGGCATCACGTTCCGGGTCGAGAAGCCGACCCAGTTCGTGGTCGAAGGAATTGACAAGCAGAAGGTCGGCGAGGTCGCGGCCAACATCCGGAAGCTGCGCAAGCCCGAGCCCTACAAGGGCAAGGGTGTGCGGTACCAGGGTGAGGTCGTGCGCCGCAAGGCCGGAAAGGCTGGTAAGTGATGGCAGCGACACTGCTCCGCCGTTCGAAGAGCGCGGGTGCTTCCGCCGCTCGTCGGGTCGGTCGTGCGCGCCGCCACTTCCGGCTGCGCAAGAAGGTCACCGGCACCGCGGCCCGTCCGCGCATGGTGGTCACCCGCTCCACTCGTCACATCTCGGTCCAGGTCATCGACGACACCGTCGGCCGCACGTTGGTCTCGGCGTCGACCCTGGACAGCACGATCCGCGGCGGCGAGGGCGACAAGAGCGCCCAGGCCAAGCGGGTCGGCGAGCTGGTGGCCGAGCGTGCGAAGGCGGCCGGCATCGACGCGGTCGTGTTCGACCGGGGCGGCAACAAGTACCACGGGCGGATCGCGGCACTCGCCGACGCCGCCCGCGAGGGTGGGCTGAGCTTCTGATGAGCATTGCCCAGATTTCTGTCAACGAGACCGAGGGGAACGCCTGATGCCTGGTCAGCAGCGCCGCGGGGGAACCGGTGGTAACGACCGCCGCGACCGTCGCGATGGCGGCCGGGGCGGTCAGGCCCCGGAGAAGTCGCCGCACATCGAGCGGGTCGTCGCCATCAACCGAGTTGCCAAGGTCGTCAAGGGCGGCCGCCGCTTCAGCTTCACCGCGCTGGTCGTGGTGGGCGACGGCGACGGCACCGTCGGTGTCGGCTACGGCAAGGCCAAGGAGGTGCCCGCGGCGATCGCCAAGGGTGTCGAAGAGGCCAAGAAGCACTTCTTCAAGGTGCCGCGGATCGGGGCCACCATCCCGCACCCGGTGCAGGGTGAGAAGGCGGCCGGTGTCGTCCTGCTCAAGCCGGCCAGCCCGGGTACCGGTGTCATCGCCGGTGGTCCGGTGCGCGCCGTGCTGGAGTGCGCCGGCATCCACGACGTGCTGAGCAAGAGCCTCGGCTCGTCCAACCCGATCAACATCGTGCACGCCACCGTGCAGGCGCTGAAGGACCTCGTCCGTCCCGAGGAGATCGCGGCTCGCCGCGGCCTGCCTCTCGAGGACGTGGCTCCGGCCGCCATGCTGCGGGCGCGCGCGGGTGCGGGGGCGTGACATGGGTCGTCTGAAGGTCACCCAGGTCCGGTCCGTGATCGGCACGAAGCAGAACCAGCGGGACACGCTGCGGACGCTCGGCCTCAAGCGGATCAACGATGTCGTCGTCAAGGAGGACCGGCCCGAGATCCGGGGCATGGTCTCTACCGTGACCCACCTCGTGCAGGTCGAGGAGGTCGAGTAACACCATGACCCTCAAGGTCCACCACCTCCGCCCGGCCCCGGGCTCGCACACCAAGAAGACCCGCGTGGGTCGTGGTGAGGGCTCCAAGGGTAAGACGGCCGGCCGTGGCACCAAGGGCACCAAGGCCCGTTACCAGGTGCCCGCCCGGTTCGAGGGCGGTCAGATGCCCCTGCACATGCGGCTCCCGAAGCTCAAGGGCTTCAAGAACCGTTTCCGTACCGAGTACCAGGTCGTGAACCTGGACCGGCTCGCCGAGCTGTTCCCCAAGGGTGGCGACGTCAGCCCTGAGGCACTCGTCGAGGCTGGCGCGGTTCGCAAGAACTCGCTGGTCAAGGTGCTCGGCAATGGCGATCTCGGCGGCGTCAAGCTGTCCGTGAGCGCGCACGCCTTCTCCGGTTCCGCCAAGGAGAAGATCGACGCTGCCGGCGGCTCGGTCACCGAGCTCTGACAGCGTTGTAAAAGCGGTAGGCACCTCACGCCGCCGGCCTTCGGGTCGGCGGCGTAGGTGTTCCGGGGTCGGTCTGCGAACTATGCGCCGTCCCCAGCAGATGGAGTGACTGTTACAGTCGCAGTTCGAAGCACGCGCGCCACCCACGGCGTCGCGGGCTCCCCCGACCGACAGGCCGGTAGCCTTTCCTGGCTAATCGGCAGACGACCAGCGGACACCCAGCGTGGTGCCGTGCGCAGGAGGACTCGTGCTCGCCGCCTTTGGTAGGGCGTTCAAGACGCCCGACCTGCGCAAGAAGATTTTCTTCACGCTGTTCATCATCGCGATTTATCGCGCTGGTGCATCGCTGCCGTCGCCCGGCGTGTCGGTCGCGAACATCCACTCGTGTCTGGAGCAGCGCCAACGACGTCCAACGACGTCTTCACGCTGCTGAACCTGTTCAGCGGCGGTGCGTTGTTGCAGCTGTCGGTCTTCGCGCTCGGCATCATGCCGTACATCACCGCCAGCATCATTCTTCAGCTGCTCGTCGTGGTCATCCCACGGCTCGAAGAGCTGAAGAAGGAGGGCCAGGCCGGTCAGGCGAAGATCACGCAGTACACGCGCTACCTGACCATCGGTCTCGCGGTACTGCAGTCCACCGGCTTCATCGCGCTGGCCCGGAGCGGCCAGCTGATCGGCGGCTGCGAGCTGCCGCTGATCCCCGAGACGAACAGCCAGCCGTTCTGGCTGACGCTGGCCACGCTGGTCATCACGATGACCGCGGGTACCGCCGTCGTGATGTGGCTCGGTGAGCTCATCACCGACCGGGGCATCGGCAACGGCATGTCGGTCCTGATCTTCACCTCGATCGCGGCCCGCCTCCCGTTCGAGGGCGCAGATCATCTGGGGCAAGGGCAGGCTCGGCTTCCTCATCGTCTGCCTCATCGGCCTGGTGGTCATCCGCGCGGTCATCTTCATCGAGCAGGCTCAGCGCCGGATCCCGGTGCAGTACGCCAAGCGGATGATCGGCCGGCGCATGTACGGCGGCACGTCCACCTACATCCCGCTCAAGGTGAACCAGGCCGGTGTCATCCCGGTCATCTTCGCCTCGTCGCTGCTCTACCTGCCGCAGCTGCTCACCCAGCTGGACACGGACAAGGGCGCGGTCACGACGTTCGTGGACAAGTGGATCACCCCGCAGGACAGCTGGGTGCACATCGGGCTCTACTTCGCGCTGATCATCTTCTTCACGTACTTCTACGTCTCGATCACGTTCAACCCGACCGAGGTCAGCGACAACATGAAGAAGTACGGCGGCTTCGTGCCGGGCATCCGCCCGGGCCGGCCGACCGCCGAGTACCTCGACTACATCCTGAGCCGGATCACCCTGCCGGGCTCGATCTACCTGGGCATCATCGCCGTCCTGCCGAACCTGTTCATCGGTCTCGCCGGCGGCTCGCCAGCAGAACTTCCCGTTCGGTGGCACCGCCGTGCTGATCATGGTCGGCGTGGGCCTGGAGACGGTGAAGCAGATCGAGAGCCAGCTCATGCAGCGCAACTACGAGGGATTCCTCCGGTAGTGCGGCTGGTACTCGTGGGTCCCCCTGGTGCGGGAAAGGGGACACAGGCCGAGTTCATCGCCGCACACCTGTCGGTGCCGAAGATTTCGACGGGCGACCTGTTCCGCGCCAATGTCGGCCAGGGGACCCCGCTCGGCCTGGAAGCCAAGAAGTACATGGATTCCGGCCAGCTGGTACCGGACGAAGTGACCATCAACATGGTCAAGGATCGGCTGGCCGAGCCGGACGCGACCGACGGGTTCCTGCTCGACGGGTTCCCGCGCAACGTCCCGCAGGCCAAGGTCCTCGACGACATGTTGAAGGACCTCGGTGTGGCGATCGACGTGGTGCTGGAGCTGGTGGTCGACGGCGACGAGGTCGTCCGCCGCCTCTCCGGCCGTCGCACCTGCCGGGGCTGCGGCAAGATCTGGCACATCGAGTTCGACCCGACCGCGCTCGAGAACGTGTGCGACCGGTGCGGCGGCGAGCTGTTCCAGCGGGACGACGACAAGCCCGAGACGATCCAGAACCGGCTGCGCTGTGTACGACGAGCAGACCGCGCCGCTGGTCGGGTTCTACGCTGAGCAGGGCAAGCTGGTGGGAATCGATGCGACCGGTCCGGTAGAGGACATCACGGAACGGGCGATCGACGCGCTCCGCTCGTACGAGTCCTGAGGATCGACATGTTCAGAAGCCAGCACATCCAGATCAAGACCGATGAGCAGATCGAGCTCATGCGCGGGGCCGGCCTGGTGGTCGGGCGCACGCTGGAGCGGCTGCGCGCGGCGGTGGCCCCCGGGGTCAGCACCGGTGAGCTGGATCGGATCGCCGAGGAGTCGATCCGCGGCGAGGGCGCGATCCCGTCGTTCAAGGGCTACATGGGCTTCCCCGGCTCGATCTGCGCCTCGGTGAACGAGCAGATAGTGCACGGCATCCCGAGCACGAGCCAGGTGCTCGCCGAGGGCGACCTGATCTCCATCGACTGCGGCGCGATCCTCGAGGGCTGGCACGGCGACGCGGCCATCACGGTCCCGGTCGGCGAGGTCCGGCCCGAGTACCTGAAGATGGCGCAGGTCTGCGAGGACGCGATGTGGGCCGGGTTCGCCGCGGCCAGCATCGGTGGCCGGCTCACCGACATCAGCCACGCGGTCGAGAGCGCGGTCCGCGCCGGCGGCAAGTACGGCATCGTCAAGGGCTACGGCGGCCACGGCATCGGCACCGAGATGCACCAGGACCCGCACGTGCTGAACTACGGCAAGCCCGGGCGCGGCCCGCGGCTGGTCAAGGGCATGGCGCTGGCGATCGAGCCGATGATCACGATGGGCTCCGCGGACACCGTCGAACTCGACGACGAGTGGACCGTGGTGAGCCGGGACGGCTCGTGGGCCGCCCACACCGAGCACTCGTTCGTGCTGACCGACGACGGCCCCTGGGTGCTCACCGCGCTCGACGGCGGCCGCAGCCGGCTCGGCGACGCGGTGACCTCGCGCCAGCCCGTCGGGTGACCGATGTCTGAGCTCTCGCCCCGACCGCCGGAGCCGTCCCGTGATCCGAACATCCGGATCGGGAATCCTGAGCGTGACCTCGTGGTGGAGCGGCTCACCGCGGCGCTGAACGAGGGCCGGCTCGAACTGGTCGAGTACGACGACCGGGTGCGCCAGGTGTACGCCGCGAAGACCGCCGGCGAGCTGGTGCCGATCACCGCGGACCTGCCCGCGCCGGTACCGCCCGCCGCCGCCCAAGCCCAAGCGCAGCATCCGCACGGTGCTCACCCCGGACGAGCAGCGCTGGATCGGCGTCACGCTCATCCTGCTGACGATCTACGCTGATCCAGTGCATCGCCACCGCGGACCTGCAGTACTTCTGGCCGATGTGGCCGGTGGGCATCTGGGGCGCCGTGCTGGTCGGCCGGCGCTTCACCGGTGGCCACGGCGGCCACGGCCACTGAGCGCACCGCTGTCTCGACGGCCAGCCGGTCCGTCGCGCCAGTTCACGCCGGTCCGGTGGTGCTGGTGGCGCACGGCGAGGAGCCGCCAGCCGGCCCAGCGGGGGGCCGACTTGGTGTTCACGTGGCCAACGACGTAGACTCTGTGTTTGGCGCGTGGCGTCCGTTCTCTCCTGCCTGTCGTTTGGCAGTACTGAGACGCGGCTGAGGATGCACGAGCCGAGTTCATTCACCCCGGTGTGCCGATGGTGCACCAGTACTGCGTCACGATTGCGGAGGACATGCCGAAGAAGGACGGGGCCATCGAGATCGAGGGCCGGGTTGTCGAGCCACTGCCGAACGCGATGTTCCGCGTTGAGCTGTCTAACGGCCACCGCGTTCTCGCCCACATCAGCGGCAAGATGCGTCAGCACTACATTCGCATCCTGCCCGAGGACCGTGTCGTGGTGGAGCTTTCGCCCTACGACCTCACCCGTGGGCGCATCGTCTACCGCTACAAGTAGGTCATCTCACAGCACGCGCTGGTCTCACGGCTGGCTGCTGCGAACCGATGAGGAGAAGGCACAGCCGTGAAGGTCAAGCCGAGCGTCAAGAAGATCTGTGACAAGTGCAAGGTGATTCGTCGCCACGGTCGCGTCATGGTGATCTGCGAGAACCTGCGCCACAAGCAGCGTCAGGGCTGATTCAGCCCGCACGCTGGGGCTGGTGCCCCAACGAATTCGCGTTCTGACCGCATCCGTTCCGCCACGCGGAGCAGTGCGGTTGACCCCCGGTCGGAGGCCGGGGCCCGGCCTGGGCAGGCGGGGACAGAGCGCGGTAGACCTCCGTCATGCAGAAGGAGTACGCCCACCGATGGCACGCCTTGCTGGCGTTGATCTCCCCCGCGAGAAGCGGTTGGAAATCGCGCTCACCTACATCTTCGGTATCGGCCGGACCCGGTCGATCGAGACCCTCAAGGGCACCGGTATCGACGCGAACAAGCGCGTCAAGGACCTGAGCGACGAAGAGGTCGTGCAGCTGCGCGACTACATCGACGCGAACTTCAGGGTTGAAGGCGACCTGCGCCGCGAGGTCGCTTCCGACATCCGGCGCAAGATCGAGATCGGTTGCTACCAGGGCATCCGGCACCGCCGCGGCCTTCCCGTCCGGGGACAGCGCACGCACACCAACGCGCGTACCCGCAAGGGCCCCAAGAAGACCGTGGCCGGCAAGAAGAAGCCCGGCAAGAAGTAGTAGAGCTGCCGGTCACCACTGCGTGGCCGGCCCGCTCCGACCGACTCTCGAGACTCAGGAGATCCCAGGCAGATGCCTCCGAAGACCCGCGCCGGCGCCGGCGCAAAGAAGGTCCGGCGCAAGGAAAAGAAGAACGTGGCCCACGGTCACGCGCACATCAAGAGCACGTTCAACAACACCATCGTCTCGATCACCGACCCCGCCGGGAACGTGATCAGCTGGGCCTCCGCCGGCCACGTCGGCTTCAAGGGCTCGCGTAAGTCGACGCCGTTCGCCGCCCAGCTCGCTGCCGAAGCCGCCGCCCGCAAGGCGCAGGAGCACGGCATGCGCAAGGTCGACGTCTTCGTCAAGGGCCCGGGTTCTGGTCGTGAGACCGCCATCCGTTCGCTGCAGGCCACGGGCTTGGAGGTCGGTTCGATCTCCGACGTCACCCCGATGCCGCACAACGGTTGCCGTCCGCCCAAGCGCCGCCGCGTCTGAGTACCCGTAGAAATAGGGAGATAGAGAATTATGGCCCGCTACACGGGTGCTGACTGCCGCCGCTGCCGGCGCGAGAAGATGAAGTTGTTCCTCAAGGGATCGAAGTGCGAGGGGCCGAAGTGCCCCATCGAGATCCGTCCCTACCCGCCGGGCCAGCACGGCCGCGGGCGCAGCAAGGACAGCGAGTACCTGCTGCAGCTGCGTGAGAAGCAGAAGGCCAAGCGCATTTACGGCATCCTGGAGAAGCAGTTCAGCGGCTACTACCAGGAAGCCAACCGCAAGCAGGGCAAGACGGGTGACGTCCTGCTGCAGATCCTCGAGTCACGGCTGGACAACGTCGTCTACCGCGCCGGGTTCGCCAAGTCGCGTGACATGGCGCGCCAGGTCGTCCGCCACGGCCACATCCTGGTCAACGGCAACAAGGTCGACATCCCGTCGTACCGGGTGACCGCGAACGACATCGTCGAGGTCCGGGAGAAGTCCCGCGAGCTCACGCCGTTCGTCGTGGCCCGTGCCGAGGCCGGTTCGCGCGGGATCCCCGCGTGGATCGAGGTCATCACGAACCAGATGAAGATCCTGGTGCACTCGCTTCCGGCCCGGCAGGTCATCGACACGCCGGTCCAGGAGCAGCTCATCGTGGAGCTCTACTCCAAGTAGTCCCGGGCGGCCCGTCCGGGTGCGCTCATGGCGCACCTGGACGGGCTCCAGGTTTAGATCGAAGATTTGTAGCAAGAAGGTTTTGCGGGCGGACAGAGGCCTGCGGAACCGGCCGAGAGGCCTTCTCGAGGGCGTCATATAGCGGTCGTCCCGAGTATCTGGAGGAAAAGTGCTTATCACCCAGCGTCCCGCGCTGACCGAAGAGTCGGCTGGGGAGTTCCGCTCGCGGTTCGTCATCGAGCCGCTCGAGCCGGGCTTCGGCTACACCCTGGGCAACTCGCTCCGGCGCACGCTGCTCTCGTCGATCCCCGGTGCCGCGGTCACCAGCATCAAGATCGACGGCGTGCTGCACGAGTTCACCACCGTGCCGGGCGTCAAGGAAGACGTGACCGAGCTCATCCTGAACATCAAGGAGCTGGTCATCAGCTCCGAGAGCGATGAGCCGGTCACCATGTACCTGCGCAAGCAGGGCCCTGGCACGGTCACGGCAGCGGACATCGCGCCGCCGGCCGGCGTCACGGTGCACAACCCGGACCTGCACATCGCGACGATCAACGGCAAGGGCCGCCTCGAGGTCGAGCTGACCGTCGAGCGCGGTCGTGGCTACGTCTCGGCCGTGCAGAACAAGCAGCAGGGCCAGGAGATC
This sequence comes from uncultured Actinomycetota bacterium, assembly GCA_963746095.1. GTDB lineage: Bacteria > Actinomycetota > Actinomycetes > Mycobacteriales > Cryptosporangiaceae > CAVVAL01. Next base: position 27,773 of record CAVVAL010000030.1, read on the forward strand.
GGTCGGATCCCGATCGACTCGATCTACTCCCCGGTCCTCAAGGTCACCTACCAGGTGCAGGCGACCCGCGTCGAGCAGCGCACCGACTTCGACAAGCTCATCGTCGACGTCGAGACCAAGCGCTCGCTCACCCCGCGGACCGCCATCGCCTCCGCCGGCTCCACCCTGGTCGAGCTCTTCGGCCTGTGCCGTGAGCTGGACGAGACCGCGGAGGGCATCGACATCGGCCCGTCGCCGACGGACGCCGCGCTGGCCGCGGACCTGGCGCTGCCGATCGAGGAGCTGGACCTGACGGTCCGGTCCTACAACTGCCTCAAGCGCGAGGGCATCCACTCCGTGGGTGAGCTCATCTCGCGCAGTGAGGCCGACCTGCTCGACATCCGCAACTTCGGTGCGAAGTCGATCGACGAGGTCAAGATGAAGCTGGCCGGTATGGGGTTGGCCCTGAAGGACTCGCCCCCCGGCTTCGATCCGTCCAACGTGGTCGACACCTTCTCCGATGCCGACTACGACGGCACGGACTACGCCGAGACCGAGCAGCTGTAACCAGCCTGAGCCGCGAATTCGCAACGAGGAGTACGAGTCATGCCCACCCCTACCAAGGGTCCCCGCCTCGGCGGTAGTCCGGCCCACGAGCGGCTGCTGCTGGCCAACCTGGCCACGTCGCTGTTCGAGCACGGCCGGATCACCACCACCGAGGCCAAGGCCAAGCGGCTGCGCCCGTTGGCGGAGCGGCTCATCACCTTCGCGAAGCGCGGCGACCTGCACGCCCGCCGCCAGGTGCTCACGGTCGTCCGCAACAAGGACGTCGTGCACCACCTGTTCGCCGAGATCGGTCCGCGCTTCACGGAGCGTCCGGGTGGCTACACCCGGATCGTGAAGGTCGGCCCGCGCAAGGGCGACAACGCCCCGATGGCGGTCATCGAGCTCGTCGAGGCCAAGACCGTGGCGCAGGTGGCCGTCGGTGAGGCCGAGGCCGCCCGTGGCACCAAGTTCGCCAAGGACGACAAGGTGGCGGCCCTCGCCGGCGACATCGAGCCCAAGGCCACGTCGGCCGACGCGCTCGAGGTCGACGAGGACCCGACCGTGGCTGGCCCGTACGGCGCCGGCTCGGCCGAGCCGAACGAGGATGGGTCGGCCCCCGAGGGCTTCACCATCAAGGGCAACGCCGACTCGATGAAGTACCACACCACCGACAGCCAGTGGTACGACCAGACGGTGGCCGAGGTGTGGTTCGACAGCGTCGAGGCCGCCGAGGCCGCTGGCTTCAGTGCCCCCGGCGCAGCGGCGCAGGACGACAAGGCCTGAGCACGCAGCACAGCAACGGCGAGCCCGCCACCCCTGAACGTGGGGGCGGCGGGCTCGTCCGTCTGCGACTCGACATCAGCTACGACGGCACCGACTTCAACGGTTGGGCCTCGCAGCTTCGCCAGCGCACGGTGCAGGGCGTCCTGATGGAGGCACTGTCCCGGATCACCCGGCTCCCGACCGAGCTGACCGTGGCCGGGCGCACGGACTCCGGGGTGCACGCCGTGGGTCAGGTGGCCCACCTGGACCTGCCCACGGAGATCTGGGAGCGGCTGGAGAGCAGCCTGCTGCGCCGGCTCTCCGGCGTGCTGCCGCTGGACGTGCGGGTGCGCGCGGTCACCGCGGTGCCGAGCACGTTCGATGCCCGCTTCAGTGCGTTGCGCCGCTGGTACCTCTACCGGATCACGGACTCGCCCTGGGGCGCCGAGCCGCTCCGCCGCCGGGACACGTTCGCCTGGCCACGTCCGCTCGACCTCGACGCGATGGCCAAGGCCTCCACGCATCTGTTGGGCGAGCACAACTTCGTGGGCTTCTGCCGGCGGCGCGAGGGCGCCACCACGATCCGGGAGCTGCAGCGGCTCAGCTGGGAACGCCAGCCCGACGGGATCCTGGCCGCCACGGTGGTCGCGGACGCGTTCTGCCACTCGATGGTGCGCAGCCTGATCGGTGCGCTGATCGCGGTGGGCGACGGCCGCCGCCCGCCGAGCTGGCCGGTCGACCTGCTCAAGCTCAAGGAACGGGCCAACGACGTCACGGTCGCCGGTGCGCGCGGGCTCACGCTGGTGAAGGTGGACTATCCCTCCGATGACGAGCTGGCCGCCCGCGCCGCCGCCACCCGCCGCCGCCGAGACTCCGCCACCGGCGCCGGCTGACCTGGCTTTCCTGGCGCTTTGGGCGACATTTTCTCGGTCATAGCCGAGAAGGTGTCGCCCAAAGCCGTCAGGGGGTTGGCATAAGGGTTGTGCTTCTCGGGGCCGTACCGGGCAGACTCACCGGCTGTGGGCTACGTAGAGATCAACGCGCTGGGGTGCATCCTCCCCGATGGTCGGGAGCTGTTCCGGGAGGTCTCGTTCCGGGTGGGTGACGGCGCCAAGGTGGCGCTGGTCGGCGCCAACGGGACCGGCAAGACCACGCTGCTGCGGATGGTCGCCGGTGACATGACGCCGCAGGTCGGCGCCGTGACCAGGGACGGCGGGCTGGGCGTGATGCGCCAGTTCATCGGCTCGGTCCGGGACGACACGACGGTCCGCGACTTCCTGGTCGGCCTCTCGCCGGTCAGCCTGCGCGCCGCGGGCGAGGCGCTCGAGGCCGCCGAGCTCGCGATGATGGAGACCGACGACGAGCGCACCCAGATGCGGTACGCCAACGCGCTGGCCTCCTGGGGCGATGCCGGCGGGTACGACGCCGAGGTGCTCTGGGACACCGTGACGGTCGCCGCGCTGGGCATGCCGTACGAGAAGGCCCAGCACCGGATGGTGCGCACGCTGTCCGGGCGGCGAGCAGAAGCGGCTGGCGCTCGAAGCGCTGCTGCGCGGCCCCGACCAGGTGCTGCTTCTGGACGAGCCGGACAACTACCTCGACGTGCCGGGCAAGCGCTGGCTGGAGGAGCGGCTCCTCGAGACGCCCAAGACCGTGCTGTTCGTCAGCCACGACCGGGAGCTGCTGGCCCGCACGGCGACCCGGGTGGTGACCATCGAGGGCCACTCGGCCTGGGTGCACGGCGGCGGCTTCGCCACGTACCACGAGGCCCGCAAGCACCGGCTGGACCGCCTGGACGAGCTGCACCGCCGCTGGGAGGAGGAGCACCAGCGGCTCAAGGACCTGGTGCGCACGCTCCAGCAGCAGGCCGCGATCTCCCCGGACATGGCGGCCCGCTACAAGGCGATGCAGACCAGGCTGCGCAAGTTCGAGGAGGCCGGGCCGCCGCCCGAGCGGCCGGTGGACCAGAAGGTCACCATGCGGCTGCGCGGCGGCCGGACCGGCGTCCGCGCGATCACCTGCGAGCGGCTGGAGCTGACCGGCCTGATGAAGCCGTTCGACCTGGAGGTCTTCTACGGCGAGCGGCTCGCGGTGCTGGGCTCCAACGGCTCGCGGCAAGAGCCACTTCCTGCGGCTGCTCGGCGAGAGCTTCGGCGGCGCCGAGGGCGCGTCCGTGCGGCACACCGGCGTCTGCCGGCTCGGCGCGCGGGTGGTGCCCGGGCTGTTCGCGCAGACCCACGAGCACCCGGAGCTGGTCGACAAGACGCTGGTCGAGGTGCTGTGGCGAGGCGAGGGCAGCCGGCACGGCCTGGACCGCGGCAAGGCGATCGGTGCGCTGCGCCGGTACGAGCTGAACAACCAGGCCGACCAGACCTTCGGCACGCTGTCCGGCGGCCAGCAGGCGCGGTTCCAGATCCTGCTGCTGGAGCTGAACGGCTGCACGCTGCTGCTGCTCGACGAGCCCACCGACAACCTCGACCTGGACTCCGCCGAGGCGCTGGAGGAAGGCCTGGAGGGCTTCGAGGGCACGGTGGTCGCGGTCACCCACGACCGCTGGTTCGCCCGCGGCTTCGACCGGTTCATGGTCTTCGCCGAGGACGGCCAGGTGCAGGAGACGGACGGTCCGGTCTGGGACGCCGGCCGCGTGGTCCGCACCCGCTGACCCCCGCCAACGCGCTTTGGGCGACATCTTCGGTGCTATAGCACCGAAGATGTCGCCCAAAGCGGAACGGTGGGAACGAGCTCGGCGGGTTACTTCTTGCGCTTGTCGAGGCGCTCTGGACTGACCTTGAGCATGTCGTTGTCGCAGGCCACCATCGTCGGGTCGCGGGTCACGACCCGGTCACCGTTGGCGTAGGCGCCGGAGGCGAACGTCACATAGTGGCCGTAAGGCTGCATGACGAACCACCAGGTGCTGTTGGCGCCCTCGCCGGCCTGGCCCTCCGCGGTCACATCGTGCCGGCGGGGGACGAAGCTGCCGAGCGTGCCGTCGAGCATGCCGTCGATGACGCGCTCCGCCGACTTGTTGTCCGGCATGTTGAGCACGCCGAACGTGACGACGCAGCCCTTCGCCGCGTTCACGGCCGTGATGCTGACCGCCTGGTTGCAGCCCAGGCCGTTGATGAGCGGGCCGGCGCTCTTGTCGACGGTCTCCGCGCAGTCCGACTCGTAGTCGGTCCCGGTCCGGCTGAACGTGCCGCTGGTGCCGCTGTAGCTGGCCGCGCTGAGCTCGGCCACGGTGACCGGCAGTGCGTCGGTGGAGCGCAGCTTGAGCTTGTCCTCGCTGTTCGCGGTCAGGTCGGACGGGGTGGGCGTCGGCGTCGGTGGTTCTGCTGGGGCGTCGCGGACGGGCTCGGCGTGCTGGCGTTGCGGGTGCCGGACGCCTTCGAGTCGCTCGGTTCGTCGTCGTTGTTGAAGTAGAGCGCGCCGGCGATGCCGCCACCGCCGCAGAGCAGCAGCACGAAGACCACGGCCAGCGCGATCAACCCGCCCTTGCCCTTCTTCGGCGGCGCCGGCGGGTACTGCGGTCCGCCGCCGTACGGGTTGTCCAGCGGGTGGCTGACCGGCTGCGCCGCGAACTGCTGGGTCGGCGGCGCGGTGTAGGGCGGCGCGCTGTTCGGGGGCACGGCGCCGAACTGTTGGGTCGGCGGCGCGGCGTACGGCGGTGCACTGTTCGGGGGCACGGCGCCGTACTGCTGGGTCTGCCCGTGGCCCGCGGCCTGGCCGTACGGGTCTGGCTGGCCGTACGGGTCTGGCTGACCGTAGGGGTCCGGCTGGCCGTACCCGGCGGGCTGGCCGTAGTCCTGCGCCGGATACTGCTGCGTCGGCGCCGGCTGGCCGTACGGATTCGGCTGCGCGTACTGATCAGGCTGCCCGTACGGGTCGGGCTGGCCGTACTGCTGGGCGGGGTACTGCTGGGTCGGTGGCGCGCTGTACGGGGGTGCGCTGTTCGGCGGCGCACTGTTCGGCTGCGGGTACTCCGGCTGGCCGTACTGCTGCGGTTGCCCGTACTGCTGGGGCTGCTGCCCGTACTGGTCCGGCTGGACGTACTGCTGCTGGCCGTACGGGTCGGCCGGCGCGGCGGGCTGGCCATAGGGGTCAGCCTGGCCGTACGGGTCGGCCTGGCCGTAGCCGGCGGGCTGGCCGTACTCCTGGGCCGGGTACTGCTGGGTCGGCGCGGGCTGGTTGTACTGCACCGGCTGCCCGTACTGGTCCACTTGGCCGTACTGCTGCGGCTGCCCGTACTCCGGCGCCTGGCCGTACTGCGGTGCCTGGCCGTACTCCTGGGCAGGCGGCGGTACCGGCTGGCCGTACTGGTCGAACTGCTGAGGCTGGGCGTACTGCGGGGGCTGCCCGTCGTGCCCGGGCTGGCCGTAGGCGGGCTCGTCGGGCGTGGGCTGCTGCTCCCAGCCGGGCCGGCCTGGATCGTTCGTCATGGGGCGAGCGTAACGATGGTCACCAGCAACGCATCGCCCTTACGTGCCAACTCTCGCGACAGGATGCCGGAGTCCGCAGGAGGTCCCGGTCGTATCGGTCGATCTCGGGCTCCCAGGGCGGCGTGGAGGGTGCTCGCGGGACCCCGCCGAGGGCGTAGGACCGGGGCCGTTTTGACCCTCGCTTCACTTGCCAGGTATCGTGGACCGCTGTTGCGTGGTGCGTCGACTTGGACGTGCCCCCACCGCCGGTTACAGCCCAGCGGTCCCCGCTGAATTGACGAGACAAAGGTAGTCCTGTGCGCACGTTCAGCCCGAAGCAGGGAGACGTCCAGCGTCAGTGGCACGTCATCGACGCCGCCGACGTTGTGCTTGGTCGCCTCGCGACCCACACCGCCACGCTCCTGCGTGGCAAGCACAAGCCGATCTTCGCGCCGCACGTCGACACGGGTGACTTCGTCGTCATCGTCAACGCCGGCAAGGTTGCCCTCACTGGTAACAAGGCGCAGCAGAAGATCGCGTACCGCCACTCCGGTCACCCGGGCGGCCTCAAGCGCGTCCGCTACGACGAGCTTCTGGCCACGCGGCCGGAGCGCGCCATCGAGCTCGCGGTCAAGGGCATGCTGCCCAAGAACACGCTGGGCCGGCAGATGCTCAAGAAGCTGAAGGTGTACGCGGGTCCTGAGCACCCGCACGCCGCTCAGCTGCCCACCCCGTTCGAGATCACCCAGGTCGCGCAGTAGTCGCGCACTAAGCAGGATCTAGGAGAGCGCAAGCGTGACCACCACAGAGAAGCCCATTCAGACCGTCGGTCGCCGCAAGGAGGCGATCGTTCGCGTTCGCCTCGTGCCCGGCACCGGCCAGTTCAAGCTGAACGGTCGCACCATCGAGGAGTACTTCCCGAACAAGGTGCACCAGCAGCTCATCCGTGAGCCGTTCGTGACGCTCGAGAAGGTCGACCAGTACGACGTGCTGGCCAGCCTCCGCGGCGGCGGCATCACCGGGCAGGCCGGCGCGCTGCGCCTCGGCATCGCCCGCGCGCTGATCGAGATCGAGCCCGAGGACCGCCCGCCGCTCAAGAAGGCTGGCTTCCTCACCCGTGACCCCCGGGTCAAGGAGCGTAAGAAGTACGGCCTGAAGAAGGCCCGTAAGGCGCCTCAGTACAGCAAGCGCTGATGCGGCTGTTCGGCCCGCACGACGTTCGTACCGACAGGCGGCCCTGATGGGCCGCCTGTTCGGCACTGACGGGGTGCGCGGTCTCGCCAACGCCGACCTGACTCCCGAGCTGGCCATGGCGATCGCGGTCGCCGCGGCGCACGTGCTGGTCGGCGTGGAGGGCGATCGCCCGCTCGCCGTCGTCGGCCGTGACCCGCGGGCCAGCGGCGAGATGCTGGAGGCCGCGGTCTGCGCGGGCCTGGCCAGTGCCGGAGCCGACGTGCTGCGGGTCGGCGTGCTGCCGACGCCGGCGGTCGCCTACCTGGTCGCCGACCTCAACGCCGATCTCGGCGTGATGCTCTCCGCCAGCCACAACCCGATGCCGGACAACGGCGTCAAGCTGTTCGCCCGCGGTGGGCACAAGCTGGCTGACGAGATCGAGGACGAGATCGAGCTCGCGATCCAGCAGAACGCCGCTCGTGAGTGGACCAGGCCGGTCGGCGAGGGTGTCGGCCGGATCAGTGATCTTGCCGACGGTGCCGAGCGGTACCTCAGCCACTTGCTGGGCAGCCTGCCTCACCCGCTCGACGGCCTGAAGATCGTGGTGGACTGCGCCCACGGCGCTGCCGCGACGGTCGCGCCCGAGCTCTACCGGCGGGCCGGCGCCGAGGTGATCGCGATCGGCGTCGAGCCGGACGGTCTCAACATCAACGACGGCGTCGGCTCGACCCACCTCGACCCGCTCCGCAAGGCCGTCGTCGCGCACGGCGCCGACCTCGGCGTGGCCCACGACGGCGACGCCGACCGCTGCCTCGCCGTGGCGGCCGACGGGTCGGACATCGACGGTGACCAGATCATGGCGATCCTCGCGCTGGCCATGAAGGACGCCGGGACGCTCATCGACAACACCCTGGTCGCGACCGTGATGAGCAACCTCGGCCTGCGGCTGGCCATGCGCGAGCACGGCGTCGAGCTGCTCACCACCGCGGTCGGCGACCGATACGTGCTGGAAGCGCTGCGGGACGGTGCCCTCGCGCTCGGCGGTGAACAGAGCGGGCACGTGGTCATGCCGGCGTACGCCACCACCGGCGACGGGCTACTCACCGCCCTGCACCTGTTCGCCAGGGTCGCGGCGACCGGCCGTTCGTTCGCCGAGCTGGCCTCCGTGGTGACGCGGCTCCCGCAGGTGCTGGTCAACGTGAAGGTGACCGACAAGGCCGCGGTCTCGGGCTCCGCCGAGGTGGCCGCCGCGGTCGCCGCCGGTGTGGCCGAGCTGGGCGAGACCGGCCGGGTGCTGCTGCGCCCGTCCGGCACCGAGCACCTGGTTCGCGTGATGGTCGAGGCGCCCAGCCAGGACCAGGCCGACACCATCGCCCACCAGATCGCCAAGATCGTCGCCGACGCCTGAACCAAGCTGCGGTCCATTTGCGCCCTGTGGGGTCGCGAATGGACCGCAGCTGGTTTTTGTCCGCCCGGTTTGCTGCGAAATAGTCGCCGAATCCTCTTTTGTGGTGTGACGGACGGCCCTGACCGTCGGGCTAAAGGTGCTGGGAGCACTCGGCTACGCTCCCAAAGCATGTGCGGCATTGTCGGTTACGTAGGTTCTCAGCGCGCCGTCGACGTGGTGGTCGACGGTCTGCGACGGCTCGAATACCGCGGCTATGACTCCGCGGGCGTGGCGATCGTGGCGGGAGGAAAGCTCGCCTGCGAGAAGCGGGCCGGGAAGCTCGTCAACCTGATCGACGCGATCGAGGTGGACAACCCGGCCGGGATCTCCGAGGGCACCACCGGCATCGGGCACACCCGTTGGGCCACCCACGGCGCCCCGAACGACCGCAACGCCCACCCCCACCTCTCCGCCGACGGCAGCATCGCGGTGATCCACAACGGCATCATCGAGAACTTCGCCGCCCTGCGCCGGGAGCTGGAGGAGCGCGGCATCGAGCTCCGCTCCGACACCGACACCGAATCGGTCGCGCACCTGCTCGCCGACGCGTTCCACGCCCTGCCCGACGCCACGCCGGACCGGCTGGCCGAGGCGATGCGCGTGGTCGTCCGCCGGCTGGACGGCGCCTTCACGCTCCTCGCGGTGCACCGGGACGTGCCCGACGTGGTGGTCGGCGCCCGCCGCAACTCCCCGCTGGTGGCCGGTCGCGGCAACGGCGAGAACTTCCTCGCCAGCGACGTCTCGGCGTTCATCGCGCACACCAGGGACGCCGTCGAGCTCGGCCAGGACCAGGTCGTCACGGTCACCCCGGACAGCATCACGGTCACCGACTTCGACGGCACGCCGGTCGAGGCCAAGGACTACCACGTCGACTGGGACGTGAGCGCCGCCGAGAAGGGCGGCTACGAGTACTTCATGCTCAAGGAGATCGCCGAGCAGCCGCAGGCCGTGGCCGACACGCTGCGCGGCCGGCTGACCGAGCACGGCGAGATCTCCCTGGACGAGGTGCGCCTCTCCGACCAGGACCTGCGCGACATCGACAAGGTGTTCGTGATCGGCTGCGGTACCTCGTACAACGCCGGCCTGATCGCCAAGTACGCCATCGAGCACTGGACCCGGATCCCGGTCGAGGTGGAGCTCGCCAGCGAGTTCCGGTACCGCGACCCGGTGCTGGACCGCTCGACGCTGGTGGTCGTGATCTCCCAGTCCGGCGAGACGATGGACACGATCATGGCGCTGCGGCACGCCAAGGAGCAGAAGGCCCGCGTGCTCGCGATCTGCAACACCAACGGATCGACGATCCCGCGCGAGTCCGACGCCGTGCTGTACACCCGCGGCGGCCCCGAGGTGGCGGTCGCCTCGACCAAGGCGTTCCTGACCCAGATCGTGGCCGTGTACCTGCTCGGCCTGCACCTCGCCCAGGTGCGCGGCATCAAGTACGCCGACGAGGTGGCGGCGATCGTCCACCAGCTCGACCGGATCCCGGCCGCGGTCTCCGAGGTGCTGGAGAACATGGAGCCGGTCCGGAAGCTGGCCCGTGACCTGGCCTCGGCGCAGCAGGTGCTGTTCCTCGGCCGGCACGTCGGCTACCCGGTGGCCCTGGAGGGCGCGCTCAAGCTCAAGGAGCTCGCCTACATGCACGCCGAGGGGTTCGCGGCCGGTGAGCTCAAGCACGGCCCGATCTCGCTGATCGAGGACGGCACCCCGGTGGTGATCACCGTGCCGTCGCCGCGTGGCCGGGCGATCCTGCACGACAAGATCGTCTCCAACATCCAGGAGGTACGGGCGCGCGGTGCGCGGACCATCGTGATCGCCGAGGAGGGCGACGACGTGGTCGTGCCGTACGCCGACCACCTGATCCGGGTGCCGCACGTGCCGACCCTGCTCGCCCCGCTGCTCACCACGATCCCGCTCCAGATCCTCGCCTGCGAGATCGCGGCCGCCCGGGGCCACGACGTCGATCAGCCGCGGAACCTGGCCAAGTCGGTGACCGTCGAGTAGCGGTTTTCTGGCCCGTCCGGACTCTTGCGTCCGAGGTGGAGCGGGCGTGTACTGCAGAGCGAGGCGCCCGAACCGTCAAACCTCGCGTCAGGAGGACGTCATGACGTTCGTGCAGATCATCGACTACGAGACCACCAGCGCCAGTGAGATGAACGCGCTGATGGACGAGTGGCTGGCCAACACCGAGGGCAAGCGCACCACGTCGGCGTCGGTCCTCATGCATGACCGGGAGAACCCTCGGCACTACGTGGAGATGGTCGAGTTCCCGTCCTACGAGGACGCGATGCGGAACAACGACATGCCGGAGACGCAGCGGTTCGCCGAGCGGATGAACGCGCTGTGCACCAGCGGACCGAGCTTCATGAACCTCGACGTGGAGCGCCGCGAGTCCTGACCGCGGTCGCCGGCCACGAACCCCTGTCTGCGGTTCAAATCCGCCCGTAGAGGGCGGGATTGAACCGCAACGGGTTGGGGTGGCCGGCGTCAGAGTCGAGCACCTGGCCCGCGGGTCGGCCTCGCCGCGCCGGCGGGCGATCGCGACGCCGATCCGCCGGCTGACTCCGGTGATCAGCGCGGTGCGGCCGCCGCTTCGACCTCGGCGGCGAGGGCGTCCATGAGCAGGCCGTCGTGCCACTCGCCGGTGCCGTGCACTCGTTCGTACTCGCGCAGGACGCCGACCGGCCGGAAGCCCACCGCGGTGTAGCAGCGGATCGCGGCGGCGTTGCTGGCCGACGGATCGATCGTGAGCCGGTGGTGGCCACGGTCGCGGATCAGGTACAGCGCCAGCGTCCGGACCGTGTCGACGCCGAGTCCCTGCCCGTGCACGGCCGGGTCGAGGAAGAGATCGATGCCGGCGTGCCGGTACTGCGGCGAGTCCTCCTCGGCGTACTGGATGAAGCCGATGATGGCGTCGTCCAGCCAGACCGTGAACTTGATCGCGTCGGGCTCGTCGTCCAGCGGCCAGCCGGGATCCGGCGTGGCCCACCAGTAGGTCACGTCCGGCGTGACGTGTAGCTCGCGCAGCCGCTCGACGTCGCCGGCCGCGACCGGAGCGAGCAGGACCTTCGTGCCGTGGAGCACCGGCTCGGCGTGGTCGGTCATGACCGCAGTCTCGCTCACTCCGGTGTTCGGCGCGAAGCGGTTAGCGGAGCGGCTCGGCGGGGCGTGCGGCCCCGGTGTGCGGTTCGTGCCAAGGTAGAACCCGTGATCGTGAGCGTGGGTATGGACGTGGTCCTGGTGGAGCGGTTCGCGGCGGCGTTGGCGCGCACGCCGCTCCTCGCCGAACGGCTGTTCACCGAGGCCGAGCGGCGCACCATCTCGGGCAATCCGCGCTCGCCGGAGTCGCTCGCGGCCCGGTTCGCCGCGAAGGAGGCCGTGGCCAAGGCGCTCGGCGCCCCCGGCGGGCTGGCCTGGTACGACTGCGAGATCGTGCCGGACGGGGACGGTCGGCCCTGGCTGACCGTGGCCGGCACGGTCGCCGCGGCCGCCGCCGAGCGGGGGATCAACCGCTGGCACCTGTCCCTCTCCCATGACGGCGGGATCGCCTCGGCGATGGTGGTGGCGGAATCATGAGTGACATGGAGTTGACGAGCGATCCGCAGCACGGGGCGTGGCCGGTCGAGGCGGTCCGGACCGCCGAGGAGGCGCTGCTGGCCGGCTGCCCGAGGACGTGCTGATGCGCCGCGCCGCCGCCGGGCTGGCCCGGCGCTGCGCTGACCTGCTGAAGGACGTGCGCGGCCGGGTCTACGGGGCTCGGGTCGTGCTGCTGGTCGGCACCGGGAACAACGGCGGCGACGCGCTCTACGCGGGCGCCACGCTGGCCCGCCGCGGCGCCCAGGTGCACGCCATCACGGTCCGCGGCGGGCACGCCAACGGGCTGGCCGCGCTGCGCGCCGCCGGGGGCCACGTGCACGCGGCGGGGTACGGCGAGGACAACCGCCGGATCGCCGACGCCGAACTGATCGTGGACGGGCTGGTCGGCATCGGCGGCGCGCGGCGGGCTGCGGGTGGACGCCGCCGCGCTGGCCCAGGCCACGGCGTTCGCGCGCGCGGCGGGGCGATCGTGGTCGCGGTGGACGTGCCGAGCGGCGTGGACGCCGACACCGGCGCGGTGGCCGGCGACGCGGTCAGCGCCGACGTGACCGTCACGTTCGGCTGCCTCAAGCCCGGCCTGCTGGTCGGCGAGGGCGCCCGGCACGCCGGCCTGGTCGAGCTGGTCGACATCGGGCTGGAGTTCGCGCCGCCGCCGCTGGCCACGGTGGTCACCCTGGCCGAGGTGGCACGCCGGTGGCCGCGGCCCGGCGCCGGTGACGACAAGTACACCCGGGGCGTGGTCGGCATCGCGGCCGGCTCGGCTACCTATCCGGGCTCCGCGGTGCTCGCCGTGGCCGGCGCGCTCGCCGGCCCTGCGGGCTACGTGCGGTACGCCGGACCGGCGGCCGACGCGGTCCGGGCCCAGCACCCCGAGGCGGTCTGCGTCGACCGGTTCGCCGACGCGGGCCGGGTGCAGGCCTGGGTGGTCGGCTCCGGGCTCGGTACCGACGACGCCGCCCGTGCAGGTGGTCCGGGACGCGCTGGCCAGCGACGTGCCGGTGCTGCTCGACGCCGACGCGATCACGATCGTCGCCGAGCACCCGGAGTGGCTCCAGGACCGCGCCGCGCCGACCCTGCTCACCCCGCACGACCGCGAGTTCGCCCGGATCGCCGGCTCCGAACCGGGCCCCGACCGGATCGCCGCCGCCCGCACGGCCGCCGGAAAGCTCGACGCCACGGTCCTGCTCAAGGGGGACCGGACCATCGTGGCCGCCCCGCCGAGCGCGCACGGTGGCGAGTCCGTACACGTCAACCCGACCGGCACGCCCGTGCTGGCCACCGCGGGCACCGGCGACGTGCTGTCCGGGCTGGCCGGCGCGCTGCTCGCCGCCGGGCTGCCGCCGCACGAGGCCGGTGCGTACGCGGCGTTCGTGCACGGGCTGGCCGGCCGGTACGCGGCCGAGACGGGCCCGGTGTCGGCGAGCACGCTGGCGGGGGCGTCTTCGGGCCGCCGTGCGGACGGTGCTGGACGGCTGAATCCGGCGGAGTACCAGCATCGGCGCCGCGCGCCGCCAGGACCGTCCCCAGGCGACCCGATATCCACAGGTCCGCACCCTGAGCCCGCGACTACCGGGGCAGTCCCTGAGACAATGGAGCCATGCTGCAAGCGGAGGCACTTGTCGATCTGGACGCGATCCGCGCCAACACGGCGCTGCTGGCGTCCGGCACGTCGGCGGGCGTGATGGCCGTGGTCAAGGCCGACGGGTACGGGCACGGCATGCTGCCCGCCGCCAGGGCCGCGCTGGCGGGCGGGGCCGAGTGGCTCGGCGTCTGCACTTGGACGAGGCGCTCGCGCTGCGCGCCGCCGGCATCACGGCGCCGGTGCTCGCGTGGCTGCTCGCGCCCGGCCTGCCGTTGCACCGGGCGGTCGCCGCCGACATCGATCTCTCCGCCGCCTCGCCCGAGCTGCTCGCCGAGATCGTGGCGGCCGCCGCGCGTCGCCGACCGGCCGGCCCGGGTGCACCTCAAGGTCGACAGCGGGCTGAGCCGGAACGGTGCCACGGCCGCCGACTGGCCCGAGCTGCTCACCGCGGCGGCCAAGGCCGTCGCGGAGGGCACGGTCGAGGTGATCGGCGCCTGGAGCCACTTCGCCTACGCCGACGAGCCGGGACACCCGACGATCGCGAGCCAGATCCGCGTGTTCGGTGAAGCGCTGGAGGTGGCCGACGGCCTGGGCATCCGGCCGCAGGTCCGGCACCTCGCGAACTCCGCCGCCACGCTGAGCCTGCCCGAGTCGCACTTCGACCTGGTCCGGCCGGGCATCGCGGTCTACGGTCTCTCGCCGATCCCGGGCTGGCCGGCTGCGCGCGAGCTGCGCCCCGCGATGACGTTGCAGGCCCAGGTCGTGCTGACCAAGCGGGTGCCGGCCGGCGCTGGCGTCTCCTACGGGCATCAGTACACGACCGCGCCGAGACCACGTTGGCCCTGGTGCCGCTGGGATATGCCGACGGCGTGCCGCGGGCGCGCCACCAACGTCGGTCCGCTGCTCCTGGGCGGCGCCCGCCGCACGATCAGCGGCCGGGTCTGCATGGATCAGATCGTGGTCGACGTGGGTGACGATCCCGTCGTCCCCGGTGATCCGGCTGTCCTGTTTGGTCCCGGAGACGACGGGGAACCCACGGCGGACGACTGGGCCGCCGTTCTGGACACCATCAACTACGAGATCGTCACCCGAGTGGGCGCGCGAGTGCCGCGCACCTACGTTGGCGAGCAAGCGGAAGGCGTGGCATGAGCGCACGATCCACGGCCACGGCCGCGCACCGATGCAGCAACACGTTCAGGGCCGAGCACACCCGCGGCGCCGCTTGCAGAGTCGCGGAATGAACGAGCGGAGCGAGCGAATCGGCAAGCACAGCTGCCCCGTTCGTGGGGCTGCCGAGCGCAGCGAGGTGGGCACATGAGCGAGGGTGTCGAGCCGGACAACACGACCGGCGGCAAGTTCATGGGCGGGCTCAAGGCGGTCGGTCTGGCCAGCGCGCTGATCGGGGTGGCCGCGGCCGGTGCGGCCGCCGGCGTGGTGGCCGAGCGGTACACGGTCGGCCGGGCTCGTCGCCGCGCCGATGACCCGTTCGCCGACGAGCCGTTCGGGTCGCTGCCGTTCGACGCCCAGCAGACGGTGACCGCCGACGGCGGGGTGCCGCTCTACGTCGAGATCGTCGAGCCCGACCACACCGGCGAGCCGCCGGACCTCACCGTGATCTTCGTGCACGGCTTCTGCCTGGACATGGGCACCTGGCACTTCCAGCGCAAGGCGCTCACCGAGTTGCAGCGGCAGCGCGCGGCGTTCACCGAGCGGAAGGGCGGCCGTCGTGGGCTCGCCGCGTTCCGCGGTTCCCGCCGGGCGCAGGACGAGCCGGTCGAGGAGCCGGTCGCCGAGGAGGGCGACGCCGAGATCCGCGCGGTCCCGGACGATCCCCGCTGCCGGCTGATCTTCTACGACCAGCCGGGACACGGCCGGTCCGGCCGGCGCGACGCGGGCGACTACGACCTCGATCAGCTCGGCGCCGATCTGGCCGCCGTGATCGCCGAGACCGCGCCCGAGGGCCCGCTGGTGCTGCTCGGCCACTCCATGGGCGGCATGACGATCATGGCGCTGGCCGAGCGCGTCCCGGAGTTCTTCGCCGAGCGCGTGGTCGGCGTGGGGCTGATCTCCACCTCCGCGGGCCACCTGGACGACGTCGCGCTCGGTATCCCGCCGGCCTTCGCCAAGCTCCGCAAGCCGCTCATGCCGACCATCTCCGGCGCGCTGCGCTGGCAGGCGGAGCTGGCCGAGGTCGGCCGGCGCGCGGGCAGCGACGTGGCCTACCTGCTCACCCGCCGGTACGGCTTCGGGAGCAAGGATCCGAGCCCGAGCCTGGTCGAGTACGTGGAGCGGATGAACGCGTCCACGTCGATCGAGGTGATCGCCGGCTACCTCGGCACCCTCTCCGAGCACGACCGGTACGCCGCGCTGGAGGTGTTCGACGGCATCGAGACCCTGGTCGTCTGCGGCGACAAGGATCTCCTCACGCCCGTCGACCACACCCGGGAGATCGCGCGGTTGCTGCCCGGCGCGGAGCTGGTGGAGGTGGCCGACGGTGGCCACGTCACGTTGATGGAGCACGGCGATCTGGTCGACGCGCACCTGGTCGCGTTCCTGCGCCGGGCCGCGCGTGCGGTCGTGTCGCAGGAGCCGCCGTCGTCCCGGCGCAAGGTACGCCGCAAGGACGAGCTGGCGGCCAGGGCGGAGCGGCGGCAGAAGGCAGTCAAGGCAGGTCCGGAGGAGCGGAAGCGGTTGTGGAAGATCTTGCGCCGGCGGGGCGCGTGACCGGCTCGGCCGCCGAGCCGGCGGGCGGCGGCATCGACTCGGTCGCCGGTCCGGCGGGGCCGTCGTTCGAGTTGGCGGCGCCGGCGGACACCCGGGCTTTCGGGCGCGCGTTGGCCGCGGTGCTGCGCGCGGGTGACCTGGTGGTGCTCACCGGTCCGCTCGGTGCCGGCAAGACGGCGCTGGCCCAGGGGATCGGCGCCGGCCTCGGTGTGCGCGGCGACGTGACCAGCCCGACGTTCGTGATCGCGCGGGTGCACCGGCCGGATCCCGCCCGGGGTGGCGTGCTGCCGCTGGTCCACGTCGACGCGTACCGGCTCGGGGGCGTCGTCGAGGTGGACGATCTGGATCTGGACGCCGACCTGGCGGACTCCGTGACGCTGGTCGAGTGGGGCGGCGGGCTGGTCGAGCGGCTCGCCGACGCTCACCTGGAGGTACGGATCGAGCGGGACGACGAGACTGAGGTTCGCCGGGCGGTGCTGCTGCCCACGGGCGGCGACTGGGCCGACCGCGTCGCCACCCTGCGCAGCTCCGTCGCCTGACGACACCCCCCACACACACGCCTTTGGGTGACATTTTCACGGCCATAGCCGTGAAAATGTCACCCAAAGCGGCGAGGGGGGTGGCTGGTCAGGCGGCGGTTTTGGCGGTGCTGCCGTACTGGTCGACGTACTTCTGCCGAGACAGTTCGAGGATCGCCCGCATCACCTCGTCGACGATGGCGCGCTGCACGGCCCGGTTCCGCTCCAGGCCCCGGTACCGCGAGAAGTCCAGCGGCGCGCCGAACCGGACCGTGATCCGGCCGAGCCCGGGCATTCGCTGGCCCACCGGCTGGACGTGATCGGTGCCGACCAGACCCACGGGGATCACCGGCGCACCCGTGGCGAGCGCGAGCCGGGCCACGCCGATCCGCCCCCGGTAGAGCCGTCCGTCCGGTGACCTGGTGCCCTCGGGGTAGATGCCGAACAGGCCGCCGTCGCCGAGGATCCGCTCAGCCGTGTCGAGCGCGGCCAGCGCCGCCCGCCCGTTGCCCCGCTCCACCGGCACCGCACCGACGCCGGTGAGGAACGAGCGGGACGCCCAGCCCTTGATTCCCGGCCCGGTGAAGTACTCGGCCTTGGCCAGGAACGAGATCGGCCGGGGCGCGACCATCGGCAGGACCAGACTGTCCACCTCGGAGAGATGATTGCTCGCGATGATCGCCGGACCGTTCAGCGGAACGTGCCACGCACCCTCGACCTCGGGCCGGTACGCCAGCCTGAACATCGGACGCATCGCGGCCCTTGCCCCCTGATACAGCAATTTCTTCCCTTCGCGTTCCTCGCTCGCACCTGGGCCTGTTCGAAGTCCCTCTGCCGGCTGCGCCGCGCCCCAGACGACGACCGGCGGCGTTGTCGGCCCGCCCGGATACAAGACCCGTATCCGGTCAGACCTTCGCCTTGCCGGACCGCCGCCTGGAACACGGCTCGCTCGACCAGAGACTTCGAAACAGACCCTAGGGCCGTCTTCTGCCCTAGCAAGATTCTGAGGCGGTACGGGGGAGTAGCTGGCAGAGTGTGAGAGAGGTCACCAGCCTGTTTCGCGATGTCAGGAGATCACCATGTCGCTATCGATCGCGGCTCTGCTCGCCGAGTCCGCGGCCCGACGCCCGGCGCACCCGGCGGTCGTCATCGGCGACGTCAAGGTGCCGTACGCGCACCTCTGGGCGGGTGCCCGCCAGTACGCGGCCGTGCTGCGCGAACGGGGCATCGTGCCGGGCGACAAGGTGGCGATGCTGCTGCCCAACACGCCGCACTTCCCGCTGGCGTACTTCGGCGTGCTCGCGCTCGGCGCGGTCGCGGTGCCCGTGCACGCGCTGCTGCGCGCCGAGGAGATCGCGTACGTGCTGCAGGACTCCGGCGCCAAGACGCTGATCTGCGCGGCGCCGCTGCTCGGCGAGGGGGCGAAGGGCGCCGAACTCGCCGGCGTGCCGCTGTTCGCCGTGATGGACGGCGGCGACGCCCAGATCGAGCGGCTGGACACCCTGGCGGCCCAGGCCACCCCGATCGACCGGTACGTGCCGTGCGAAGCCGAGGACGTCGCGGTGATCCTCTACACGTCGGGCACCACGGGTAAGCCCAAGGGCGCGATGATCACGCACCTCAACATCCTGATGAACGTCGACACATCGGTCATCTCGTCGTTCGAATTCGGGCCGGAGGACATCCTGCTGGGCTGCCTGCCGCTGTTCCACACGTTCGGGCAGACCTGCGCGATGAACACGATGTTCCGGGTCGGCGGCACCCTGGTCCTGATGCCGCGGTTCGACGGCGCCGCCGCGCTCGACCTGCTGGTCACCCAGAACTGCACGCACTTCATGGGCGTGCCGACGATGTACATCGGCCTGCTGGAGGCCGCCAAGACCGACTCGCGCCGCCCGAGCCTCACCAGCGCGCTCTCCGGTGGGGCCTCGCTGCCGCTCAAGGTGCTGGAGGACTTCCAACAGACCTTCGACTGCACGGTGTACGAGGGCTACGGGCTGACCGAGACCTCGCCGGTCGCCACGTTCAACCAGAAGGGCCGGCCGTGCAAGCCGGGCACCGTGGGCCAGCCGATCTGGGGCGTCGAGGTGGAGATCGCGGCGGCCGAGGTGGAGGACCGGATCGACTTCCTGCCCACCGGCGAGCTGGGCGAGGTCGTGATCCGTGGCCACAACATCATGGCCGGCTACCTCAACCGGCCGAAGGAGACGGCCGAGGTCATGGTCGATGGCTGGTTCCGCTCGGGCGACCTCGGGGTCAAGGACGAGGAGGGCTACGTCTCCATCGTCGACCGCAAGAAGGACATGGTGCTGCGCGGCGGCTTCAACGTGTACCCGCGCGAGGTCGAGGAGGTGCTGCTCCGGCACCCCGACATCGGGCAGGTGGCCGTGATCGGCGTCGCGGACGACCACTACGGCGAGGAGGTCTGCGCCGTGGTCGTGCCGCAGGCCGGCGCCAGTCCGGACCCGGCCGAGATCATCGCGTGGAGCCGCGGCCTGCTCGCCGGCCACAAGTACCCGCGCCGGGTCGAGTTCGTGGACGTGTTCCCGCTGGGGCCGAGCGGCAAGGTGCTCAAGCGCGAACTGGTCGCCCGCTTCTCCGGCTGAACCCGTGCGGTTGGATCGTGCCCTCTAAGAGGAACCGTCAACAGGGCGCTGATCGGCTGCGTCGGCGCCAGAGGCCGACCGGCGGCGTTGTCGTCGTCGGCCATGCAACACCGGCATGACCTCCTCCTCCGCCTTGCCGGACGACCCCTGACATCCGCCTCGCTCGACCGTCCCTATTGACAGTCCCTCTATGGGCACGATCCAACCGCAACCTCCCGAGCACCCGCGGTCGAAGCGCGCCCCGATAGGCTCTGCACGTGCTGGTTCTCGCCCTTGATACCGCTACCTCCGCCGTCACCGCCGGTCTCGCCTGGATCGACGCTGCCGGCGTCGAGGTGCGCGCCGAACGGGTCACGGTCGACGGTCGCAAGCACGGCGAGGTGCTCGCCCCGGCGATCCGGGACGGCCTCGCCGAGATCGGCGCCAAGCCGCACGAGCTGGCCGCGATCGTGGCCGGCGTCGGACCGGGGCCGTTCACCGGGCTGCGGGTCGGGCTGGTGACCGCCGCCGCGCTGGCCGACTCGCTCGGCATCCCGGCCTACGGCGTCTGCACCCTGGACGCGATCGTCGCCGACGCGGACGCCCCCTACCTGGTCGCCACCGATGCCCGCCGCCGCGAGGTCTACTGGGCCGGGTACGACGCGGACGGCCGGCGCCGTACCGGGCCGGCGGTGGACAAGCCCGCCGCGGTTCGCGACTGGCTCGACGCCGGCACCGAACAGGACGCCGCCGCGCTGGGCGGCTGGCTCCGGGGCGCGGCTCTACGCGGACGTGCTCGGCCTGCCGGTGCGTGACCCGGACTTCCCCTCGGTGCTGTTGCTCGCCCGCCGGGCCGCCGACCGGGTGCTGGCCGGTGCGCCGACCGAGCCACTCACGCCGCTCTATCTCCGCAGGCCCGACGCGGTCGAGCCGGCCGCCCGCAAAGCCGTCCTCACCTGACGACGGTCGGCGCGGGCGGCCGCGGCGCAGGTAGCGTCCAGGGGGTGACCGTGCGGCTCGCACCGATGCGCTGGTGGCACATTGCCGCGCTGCTCCCGATCGAGCGCGAGCTCTTCGGCGCGGAGGAGTGGTCGCCGACCACGTTCTGGTCCGAGCTGGCCCAGTCCGACACCCGGTACTACCGGGTGGCGCTGGACGGCGACCGGGTCGTCGGCTACGCCGGGCTCTGCACGTACGACGACCAGTCCTGGGTGCAGAACATCGCGGTCACCGCCGACCAGCAGGGACGCGGTATCGGCGCCCGGCTGCTGGACGACCTGCTCGCCGAGGCGGCCCGGCGCGGCTCGCCTCAGGTCGCGCTGGAGGTACGGGCGGACAACGCGACAGCGCAGCGGCTGTACGCTCGCCGCGGATTCGAGGCGGTGGCGGTCCGCCGCGGCTACTACCAGCCGAGCAACACCGACGCCGTGGTGATGGTGCGAGAGGACAGCGCGTGAGTCAGCCCCTGGTGCTCGGGATCGAGACCTCCTGCGACGAGACCGGAGTCGGCATCGTCCGAGGTCACACGCTGCTGGCCGATGCGGTGGCCTCCAGCGTGGAGAGCCACGCCCGGTTCGGCGGCGTGGTCCCCGAGGTGGCCAGCCGGGCCCACCTCGAGGCCATGGTGCCCACCGTCCAGCGCGCGCTGGACGTGGCCGGCGTCACGCTGACCGACCTCGACGCGATCGCGGTCACCGCCGGCCCGGGGCTGGCCGGTGCGCTGCTGGTCGGCGTGGCGGCCGCCAAGGCGTACTCGCTCGCGCTGGACAAGCCGCTCTACGGCGTCAACCACCTGGCCGCGCACGTCGCGGTGGACACCCTGGAGCACGGTCCGCTGCCGGAGCCGGCGCTGGCGCTGCTGGTCTCGGGCGGTCACTCGTCGTTGCTGCTGGTGGACGACGTGACCGCCGACGTGAAGCCGCTCGGCTCGACCATGGACGACGCGGCCGGCGAGGCGTTCGACAAGGTGGCCCGGCTGCTCGGCCTGCCGTTCCCCGGCGGCCCGTACATCGACCGCGCGGCGAAGGAGGGCGACCCGATGAAGATCGCGTTCCCGCGCGGCCTCACCGGCCCCCGTGACTTCGCCGAGCACCGGTTCGACTTCTCCTTCTCGGGGCTGAAGACCGCCGTGGCCCGCTGGGTCGAGGCACGCGAGCGGGCCGGCGAACCGGTGCCGGTGAACGATGTCGCGGCCTCGTTCCAGGAGGCCGTGGTCGACGTGCTCACCGCGAAGGCGGTCGACGCGTGCCAGACGCACGGCGTGGAGACCCTGCTGATCGGTGGCGGCGTGGCGGCGAACTCGCGGCTGCGGGTGATCGCCGAGGAGCGCTGCACCAAGGCCGGCATCCGGCTGCGGGTACCGCGGCCCGGGCTCTGCACGGACAACGGCGCGATGGTCGCCGCGCTGGGCTCGCACCTGGTCGCCGCCGGGATCGCGCCGTCCGCGCTGGACATCCCGGCCGACTCCTCGATGCCCGTGACGGAGGTGCGGGTGTGATCGTGCGCATGTGGGAGGTGGTCGCCTACCCCGAAGCGCACGATGCCGCCCTGAGCTGGGTCTGCGAGGTCGGCGTGCCCCGGATCGAGGCCGAGATCGGGCACATCAGCAGCGAGGTCTTCACCTCCACCGACCACCGGATCGTGGTCATCTCGAAGTGGCGCGGCAAGACCGTGGACTTAGCCGAGCCGCCCCGCCACCTCACCAAGCGCGCGCCGCACTCCTGGGACTTCAGCCTCGTCGACCGCTGAGCCGAGCGCGCGTCACGACCGGAATCGAGCGCCCGGGCACGTCTGCACGTTTCGGCGGTAGCGACGGTCTGTCGTGAACGCGACAGGGCTTCGCGCTACCAGTTCCGCCCCGTATGTCGCATTTCGCTTGCGGTTGTCGATATCGTCGAACAGCGCGGTTACTCGTAGCTCAGGCAGGACAGATTCTGGTGCAGGCGATGGTGGGTGTTCTCGGCCCCCTGATGGTGCGCGTCGCCGGGCGAGAGACAGCGCCGGGTGCACGTCTGCTCCGCGCGCTGCTCGGCACCCTCGCACTCTCCGGCGGCGCTCCCGCCGCGCCGGACTACCTGCTCGAGGTCGCCTGGCGACAGCCGCCGGCCGCCGGCTCGCTTCAGGTGGCCATGCACCGGCTGCGGCGTTGGCTGGACGAGGAGACCGGCGGCGCGGTCACGGTCGTGACGGTGCCCGGTGGCTACGTCCTACGGCTCGCGGACGCCGAGTGCGATCTGACGCGGTTCCGTTCCCTGGTGACGCAGGCCGAGCAGGTGGAAGCCGGCGAACGAGCCGCCGTGCTGGAACAGGCCCTGGCCCTCTGGCGCGGCGCGGTCCTCGCCGATGTGCCCGAGGATCAGCTGCCGCAGCGACAGGTGGCCGCGTTGCAGGCCGAGCGGGTCGCGGCCACGGTCGCGTGCGCCGAGGCCCAGCTGGAGAGCGGTCGCCCGAGCCGAGCCGTCGAACTGGCCCGACGGCTGTGCGCGGACCGTCCGCTGGACGAGCGGAGCCACGCCCTGCTGGTCATGGCGCTGGCCGCCACGGGCCGGCAGGCCGAGGCGCTCGCCGCGTTCGAGACCGTGCGCGTCGCGCTCGCTGAGGAGCTGGGCGTCGACCCCGGGGCGGAACTGCGCCAGACCCACCTTCGGGTACTCCGTCAAGAGGTGCCCGAGCCGGCCCAGCGCCAGGCCGCTCCCCGTGGGCCGTGCCTGTTGCCGCCGGCCGTCGCTGACTTCACCGGTCGCGAGCACGCCGCCGTCCAGCTGGCCGGACTGTTGTCGACCCACGCCGGATCGCCCACGGTCGTGGTCGGCGCGATCTCGGGGAAGCCGGGCGTCGGCAAGACGGTGCTGGCGGTGCAGGTCGGGCACCGGATCCGGGCGGACTTCCCCGCCGGACAGCTCTACGCGGACTTACGCGGCGCCGAGCCGGTCCCGCGCGATCCGGCCGAGGTGCAGGTCGCGTTCCTGCGTGCACTGGGCGTGCCCGATCAGCTCGTACCGGAGGATTCCGGCGAGCGAACCGCCATGTACCGGTCCGAGCTCGCCGGCCGCCGGCTGCTTGCTGGTGCTGGACAACGCCTCCGAGCGAGGCGCAGGTGAGGCCGCTGCTGCCGGGTAACGGGCCCGCGGTGGTGGTGACGAGCCGCGCACGTCTGGTCGGACTCGAAGGCGCGCACCAGGTCGATCTCGACGTGTTCGATCGGGACGACGCCGTGACGCTGCTGACCAGGATCGCGGGCTCCGAGCGGGTGGAGCGCGATCGGGCCGCGGCCGAACGGGTGGTGGAGCAGTGCGGGTTGCTGCCGCTCGCCGTGCGGATCGCCGGTGCGCGGCTGGCGGCTCGGCCGCACTGGCCGGTCTCCCGGCTGCAGGACCTGCTGGACGACGAACGACGGCGGCTGGACCACCTCGCGGTCGCCGACTTCGACGTGCGGGCCAGCGTGGCGCTCTCCTACCGAGCCCTGCCGCATCGGGCCGCTCGTGCGTTCCGGCTGCTGGGGCTGGTCGCCGTGGACGATTTTCCGGCCTGGGTGGTGGGCGCGTTGCTCGACACCGATGCGATGACCGGCGAGGAGGAACTGGAACGCCTGGTGGAAGCCCAGCTCGTCGAGGTCGCGGGCCTCGACGTCAGCGGCCAGACCCGGTACCGCTTCCACGACCTGATCCGGCTCTACGCGGCGGAACTGGGCCGGGAGGAGGAGCCGGGCGCGGCCAGGGCCGCCTTGCGCAGGGCCTTCGACGGTTGGCTCGGACTCGCTGCCCTCGCCAACTCGCGCCTGCGCGGGCCGGAGCTGTCGGCCGCCGCGTGGCCCGGCACGGTTCGCTGCGATCCCAGCATCGAGGCTGTGGCGGTCGGCAAACCCCTGGCCTGGTTCGACGCCGAGCTTCGATGCTTGCTCGGGGTGGTTGGCCAGGCGAGCGCGCTCGGGCTCAACGCGTCCTGCTGGCCGCTGGCGTGGCGCATGCACCTGTACCTCGAGATCCGCACGCTCTGGAACGAGTGGCGCACCTGTCACGAGGAAAGTCTCGCCGCGGCCCGGCGCGCCGGCGACCGGTCCGGCGAGGCGTACATGCTGCTGGGGCTCGCCGACCTGGCATTCGTGACGAACCAGCACGACGACGCCGAGCGGCTGCCCGACGAGGCGTTGGTCGTGGCGAACGCCGCCGGCGACGTGTGGGCCCGGGGACTGGCCCTCTACCGGGTCGGCCGGTTGGCGCAGGGCGCGAAACGACGACACGCGGGCTCGGCCGCACTTCAGGGCGGCGCTGAAGCTTCATCGCCAGGTCGGTTCGGCCCGTGACGAGGCCGAGGCGCTGTCCGCCTGGGCCACCACCGAGCCGGATCAGCGGCAAGCCGCGGTCGGCGAACACCATCGGGAGGCGCTGCGGCTGCTCGACGGGCTTGGGCTCGACCACGACGCGGCCTTCGTCCGCCGCCGGCTCGCGATCTGGCACCAGCGGCACGGACAGCTGCCGGAGGCGGCGAAACTGTTCCGCCAGTGCCTGGCGACGGTGTGCGCTCAGGGCGACCACCTCGGTGAGGCGTACGTCCGGCGCAATCTCGGCGAGGTGCTCATCGCGCTCGGCCGCGACGCCGAGGCGCTCAGCGAACTCACCGCGGCGAGAGAGCTGAGCCTGCAGGTGGACGACGAACTTGCGCTGGCGGCGTCCGAGTACGAGCTCGGCCGCCTCCACCTGCGCGCGAGCGACCTCGAATCCGCGCTCAGATACCTCGTGCCGGCCGGCGAGCGGTTCGATCGCCTGGCACGTCCGCTCTGGCAGGGCCGGGTGGCGGCCGCACTGGGTGACGTGCGCGGGCAGCTCGGTGACGGGCCCGGTGCTCGGGAGCGGTACGAGGTCGCGCTCGAACACCTGTCGCGGGCCGGCGCCGCGGACGAGGTGGAATCGGTGCGCGGCCAGCTCGCGGCGAGCCTCGCCGGGTAGCGCCACCTGCGGCATTCGCTCAGGCGGGCTGGGCGATCAGCATCGTGGGCGCGCCGGCCACCCGGGTGAGGAAGACCGTCGCCTCGGCGTCGCCCCGCGGTTTCACCAGCTGACGCAGCTCCTCCGGAGTCACCGCCGAGCCACGCTTCTTCACGGTCAGCCGTCCCACGCCCCGCTCGCGCAGCACCGCCTTCAGCCGCTTCACCGAGAACGGCAGCACGTCGCTCACCTCGTAGGCCCGCCCGAACGGGCTCGGCGTCAGCCGGTCGGCGGCCAGGTACGCGATCGTCGGGTCGAGCAGCGTGGCGTCCAACTCGTCGGCCAGCTCGGCGACGAGGTGCGAGCGGACCACGGCGCCGTCCGGGTCGTACAGCCAGCGCTTCACCGGCCCCACCTCGGCCGTGCGCTCGCCGCTCCCGGTCAGCGGTCACCGTGTTCGGGCCGGTCAGCAGCGTCGCCCGGCGGTCGGCGGTCGGCCAGCTCGCCGAACCAGAGCGCGGCCTCCACGACGTCTCCGCCGACCGAGACCCACTCCGCCTCGGCGCCGGCCGGCACCAGCGCGTGGTCGATTCCCGGCGCCACCTTGACCCCGGTCCGCGGCACCCGGCGCGGCCAGCTCCAGCAGGAACGCCCAGGGCGGCGAGTACGCCGACGGATCGAAGACCCGGCGCCCGCCCGCCCGGCGAGCCGGATCACAGAACGCGGCGTCGTAGCCGGTCAGGTCGAACGTGGTCGCGTCGGCCTCGACCACCCGCGCCAGCCCGCCCAGCCCGAGGGCCGCCACGTTCAGCCGGGCGACCGCGGCGGTGAGCGGGTCGGCGTCGACGCCGGTCACGTCCAGGCCGGCGCGGGCGAACGCCACCAGGTCGGCGCCGATGCCGCAGCAGAGGTCGGCCACGCGCTCGGCGCCCGCGAACCGGGCGGCCCGCCGTGCCGCCACCACCGCGCGAGTGGCCTGCTCGACGCCGTTCGGGGTGAAGAACATCGACGCCGCGTCCGCACCGAACTTCGTCGCCGCGCGCTCCCGCAGCCGGACCTGGGTCAGCGCCGCCGCGGCCAGCTCGGGATCGTGGCCGGCGGACCGGAGCCGGCTCGCCGCGGTCAGCGGATCCGCGGTGCCGGCGGCCGCGGCTGCCGCGAGCGCCGCCAGCCCGGCCGGGGTGCGCAGCGCGGCGAGCTGGTCCAGCGCGGTGTCGGTGTCCACGGCCCCATCTTCGCGCGCCGCCCGCGCGAGACCTCGCTCGGCTCCGGGCCGCGGCGCCCGCTCGGCGCCGGTCGTGAGGATAGCACGGGTCGGTCAGGACCGCTCGTTACCGCCCAGTGGGTGGGCGCTTTCGACCCGTCCTGTGCGTATCCGTGGGAAATCTTGCGGTTCTGAGGTCTTGTGGCTGCCCCAAACCAGGAGACTGTCTCGTCGATGGACCGGAGCGGACGGGTGCCCGGGCGGAAACAACAGGAGGCGTCGTGTCTGGCCGAGCAAGGTCGGTCTCTCTCACGCTGGCACTGATCGTCGCGGCCGCGGCGCTGGTGGCGTGTGGGGACAAGAAGGAACAGGCCACCACGACGACGATCACCGTCTGGGATTACTACGGCACGGCGACTCCGATCAAGCCGGCGATCGCGGCGTTCGAGAAGGCACATCCGAACGTCATCGTGCGGTACGTGCCCAAGGAGTACGACGACATCCACGCGAAGTTCGGGCCCGACTCCAAGGCCGGTGCCGGCCCCGACGTCGCCACGCTGGACATGACCTGGCTGTCCTCGCTCTCGGCCGAGGGGGTGCTGGCGGACGTGCAGGACGTGTCCGGCGGCGAGATCAACGACCAGGCCATCGAGCACGTCTACTCCTCGACGGCCCTGAACGCGATGACGTTCCAGAAGAGGTACGTCGCGGCGCCGCTCGACTTCGACACCTACGCCCTCTACTACCGGTCCGACCTGCTCAGGGACCAGGAACTCCCGGTGCCGACGACCTGGGACCAGCTGCGCACCACCGCCCGCGAGCTCTCCGACGCGGCCGACCGGGCGGACCAGGAAGGCAAGTGGCGGATCCAGATCAGCCCCGACACGTTCCACTTCGCGCAGCTGCTGTTCCAGGACGGCGGGACCCTGCTCGACCAGTCGGAGCGCAAAGCCGCCTTCGCCGGCAACGACGGCGTCAAGGCCCTGACCGCCTACCGTGACCTGCTCGACGACGGCGGCCTGTACTGGGGCCCGGATCAGGCCGACTCCTCGGGCATCGACGCGATCAAGGACGACCGGCTGGCCATGTTCATCAGCGGCCCGTACATGATGGGCGTGCTCAAGGACGGCGCACCGAAGCAGGCCGGCAAGTGGGGCGTCACCCCGGTGCCCACGCTCGGTCAGTGCCAACGCCAACGAGCGCGCCGGCTACCTCGGCGGCACGGGTCTCGGCATCCCGGCCAAGTCGAAGAACAAGCAGGCCGCGTGGCAGTTCGTCGAGTGGATGCTGCAGATCAAGCAGCAGACCGGAGTGATCGAGCACGCGGGAGCCGCGCCGACCACCAACGAGGCGATCCTCAGCCTGGAGCTCACCGACCCGGACCCGTTCTTCGGCGGTCAGCAGCCCAACCTGGTCTTCCTGGACGCGCTGTCGGCGGCCAGGCCGATGCCGCACGTGAAGCAGTGGGACAAGATCGACGCGCTGGTGAACACCGCGGTCGAGCAGGCGCTGCTGAAGAAGAAGTCTCCGAAGCAGGCCCTGGCGGACGCGGCCAAGGAAGTCGACAAGGCCCTCGCGGCCGGCTGACCCTCCGGCGCGCCCGCACACCGCTGCCCCGCCGCCGCGCTGCCGCCGCCGGCGCGGCCGCGCGCCCACTTCCCCGCCTTTGGGCGACATCTTCGGTGCTATAGCCCGGAAGATGTCGCCCAAAGCGCGGGGTCAGCGGGCTAGTGAGCGGCCGAGTGACTCGGCGAACCGGATGAAGGTCTCGGCGTTGACGATCGCGGCGCCGCCCGGGATCGTTGTTGAAGTAGACGAACGCGTCCTCGCCGGCGTCCCAGGTGTCGGCGATCCGTTCGGCCCAGGTCCGCAGCGCACGGTCGCCATAGTGCGGCCACGGATTCGCCCGGCCCTCGTGCAGCCGCAGGTAGCCCCAGTCGGCGGTGCGCCACAGCGGGGTGACCGGCCGGCCCAGTCGATCGGCCCAGCACAGCGCGGCGCGATGCTCGGTGAGTACGGCACGCACCTCGTCGGTCCACCACGAGTCGTGCCGCGGTTCGACCGCCACCCGCACGGTCGACGGGAAGCAGCCGAGACACTCCGCGAGCAGCGCCGGGTCGCCACGGAGCGTCGGCGGGAGCTGGAGCAGCACGGGGCCCAGCCGATCACCCAGCCCGGCCGCGCGGTCGAGCAGCCGGGCCACCGGTTCGGCCGGCTCACGCAACCGCCGGATGTGGGTGAGGTACCGGCTGGCCTTCACGGCCACCACGAAGTCGGGCGGGGTCCGGCTGCGCCACTGCGCGAACACCTCCCGACTCGGCAGCCGGTAGAAGGCGTTGTTCACCTCGACCGTGCCGAACCGGGTCGCGTAGTGCTCGAGCCAGAGCCGCTGGGGAACGCCGGGCGGATAGAACCGGCCGCGCCAGTCGGCGTACTGCCAACCGGACGTGCCGACCTGGAGCGTCACCGGGCCACCCTCACCCCACCAGGGTTACCCGTCGCCGCGAGCTGAAACGTTGGAGCAGGAGGCTGGCGTCAGCGCCAGCTGCCGCGCCGCTCGGAATGCCCGGGGTGCTCGATCACCGCGTCCGGGCCGGGGAAGATCAGGCCGCGGTGGCCGTCTCCGAACTGCACCAGGTAGGGCGGCTGACCGTCCGAACCGCGTACCTCGAGGATCTGGCCGATCTGATCGTGAACGCCGACCGTGTGACTGTGCACGTGCACCCTGTCGCCGATCTGTGCCTGCATGGTGTCGCACCTCCGCTGGAGATGAGCGCTGGGCGTGCGCTCCCCAGTCTGCTGCTGTGTGGTCCCGTTGTGAATAGCTGCACGGTGGCCAGATCGGGCTGTTTCTCGGGCCGTGCCATGGGCATAACCAGCCCATTAACGTGCAGTTTCGTCAGTGTGACATGGAGTACCGGCGTCCTCACGCGCAACGCGCGGACGCCTCCGGTCGACTCCTCACAGGGCGGCTGAACGCGGTCCACGGCCCCCCCGTGGGACCCGCTTCGGAGCAACCAAACTGGCACTCGTCTTGACGGAGTGCTAGCCGCGCAATAATCTTCGAGTTAGCACTCGAACCTGGAGTGTGCCAACTCATGCTCGGCGCCCCGATCCCCGCGACGGCGGGTCGCCAGTTGAATATGCCAAGCCCTATATCTGCACCCCAGAAGGGGGAGGATCGCAACGTGACGACCGCTACGAAGGTCAACATCAAGCCGCTCGAGGACCGCATCGTCGTCCAGGCCAACGAGGCCGAGACCACGACCGCGTCGGGCATCGTCATTCCGGACACCGCCAAGGAGAAGCCCCAGGAGGGCACCGTCATCGCGGTCGGCCCCGGCCGCTTCGACGACAACGGCAACCGGGTTCCGCTGGATGTCAAGGTCGGTGACACCGTCATCTACTCCAAGTACGGCGGCACCGAGGTCAAGTACAGCGGCGAGGAGTACCTCGTCCTCTCCGCCCGCGACGTGCTCGCGGTCATCGAGAAGTAATTCGCCGTCGGACCGCCCCGGAGCCAGCCGGTTCCGGGGCGGTCTGCGTGAAGGGACCGGTTAATGCCCAAGATCCTCAGCTTCTCCGACGAAGCCCGTGGTGGCCTCGAGCGCGGCGTCAACAAGCTCGCCGACGTGGTGAAGGTGACCCTCGGCCCCAAGGGCCGCAACGTCGTGCTCGACAAGAAGTTCGGCGCGCCGACGATCACCAACGACGGCGTGACCATCGCCCGTGAGATCGAGCTCACGGACCCGTACGAGAACCTCGGCGCGCAGCTCGCCAAGGAGGTCGCCACCAAGACGAACGACGTCGCTGGTGACGGCACCACGACGGCGACCGTGCTGGCCCAGGCGCTGGTCCGCGAGGGCCTGCGCAACGTGGCGGCCGGCGCCAACCCGATCAGCCTCAAGCGGGGCATCGACGCCGCTGCGGCCGCGGTCAACGACGCGCTTCTCGCCGTCGCGACCGAGATCGACTCCAAGGAGGCGATCGCGCACGTCGCGACCATCTCCGCCCAGGACGCCACCATCGGCGACCTGATCGCACAGGCGCTGGACACGGTCGGCAAGGACGGTGTCATCACCGTCGAGGAGTCGACCACCACCCAGACCGAGCTCGAGGTCACCGAGGGCCTGCAGTTCGACAAGGGCTACATCTCGCCCTACTTCGTGACCGACACCGAGTCGATGGAAGCCGTTCTCGACGACGCCCGCGTGCTCATCGTCAACGGCAAGATCTCCTCGATCGCCGAGCTCCTCCCGCTGCTGGAGAAGGTCGTCGAGCTCAAGCGGCCGCTGCTGATCATCGCGGAGGACGTCGAGGGCGAGGCGCTCTCGACGCTGGTCGTCAACGCGATCCGCAAGACGATCTCGGCCGTCGCCGTCAAGGCGCCCGGCTTCGGTGACCGTCGCAAGGCCATGCTGGGCGACATCGCGGCCCTCACCGGCGCGCAGGTCGTCTCGGCCGAGGTCGGCCTCAAGCTCGACCAGGTCGGCCTCGAGGTGCTCGGTAGCGCTCGCCGCGTCACCGTCACCAAGGACACCACCACCATCGTCGATGGTGGCGGCGAGGCCGCGGACATCGCGGGTCGGGTCAACCAGATCAAGGCCGAGATCGAGAACAGCGACTCCGACTGGGACCGCGAGAAGCTGCAGGAGCGGCTCGCGAAGCTGGCCGGCGGCGTTGCCGTGATCAAGGTCGGCGCCGCCACCGAGGTGGAGCTCAAGGAGAAGAAGCACCGCCTCGAGGACGCCATCTCGGCCACCAAGGCCGCGGTGGAAGAGGGCATCGTCGCCGGTGGCGGCTCCGCTCTCGTCCAGGCCGCCCACGCGCTCGACAAGGACCTCGGTCTGGTCGGGCGACGAGGCGACCGGCGTGGCGATCGTGCGCAAGTCGCTCGTCGAGCCGCTGCGCTGGATCGCGGAGAACGCTGGCCTCGAGGGCTACGTCGTGGTCAACAAGGTGCAGGAGCTTCCCGCGGGTCACGGCCTCAACGCCGCGACCGGCGAGTACGGCAACCTGCTCGAGCAGGGCATCGTCGACCCGGTGAAGGTGACCCGCAACGCGGTCGTCAACGCCGCCTCGATCGCCGGCATGCTGCTCACCACGGAGAGCCTGATCGTGGAGAAGCCGGAGAACGAGGAGCCCGCGGGCCACTCGCACGGCCACGGTCACTCGCACGGCCCGGGCTTCTGATCCGGTCGTGACCTACCGCAGGCCCGGCTCCCGAAAGGGAACCGGGCCTGCGGCTTTGTCGTTCTAGGGCCCGTTTCGAAGTCCCTGGTCGAGCGAGACGTGTTCCAGGGGGCGGTCCGGCAAGGCGGAGGTCTGTCCGGATACGGGTCTTGTATCCGGGCGGGCCGACAACGCCGCCGGTCGTCGTCTGGGGCGCGGCGCAGCCGGCAGCGGGACTTCGAAACAGGCCCTAGTGTCGCGCCGCCTCGGCGGTCGCGGCGAAGCCCTGGTGACCGGCCTCGATGAGCTGCTCACGCTCGTTCTCGCTCAGGCCGCCCCAGACGCCGTACGGTTCGCGCACCGCGAGGGCGTGCCGCCGGCACTGGGTCACCACGGGACAGCCACGGCAGACCGCCTTGGCGTCGTTCTCCCGCCGCGATCGCGACGGGCCGCGCTCACCCTCAGGGTGGAAGAACAGCGAACTGTCCAGGCCGCGGCAGGCTCCATGAAGCTGCCAGTCCCACAGGTCGGTGTTCGGACCCGGAAGGCGACGGATGTCAGCCACCACGCTCTCCTCTCAGCCCGCGACGCGGGTGCCCGGCGGGAAACCTCGTTGTCCCCTGCCGGTTAGCCCGTTGCTCGATCAACTAAACCTTCGTTCGTGACCCCGAACTTGGATGTGGTCCGAGCGAGAGCTTTTTCACGGCTCACCCGCCGCCGCTCTGCCGCTGCTCCGCGCCGCCGCGAGCACCGAGGCCAGGGCGCGCTGGTTGGTCGGCGCCGCGCTCGGCGCCCTCGGCCGGTACGGCGAGGCAAGATCCCAGCTCACGGCCGGTGGTCGGTGCCGATCCGCAGCCCTACTCCTCGCTCGCCGCGTCGACGCTGGCCAGCCACTACCGCCAACTCGGCCGGCACCTGGACGCGCGGCAGTGGGACGAGCGCGCGGCCGCGCTGGCCGGCGACGACGTCGAAGCCGGCTTCGACGCCCGGCTCGGCCTGGCCGCCGACGCCGTCGGAGTCGGTGACCTCGCCGCTGCCCGAGCCGGGCTGACCGCCGCCCGTGCCGGCCTGGCCGCCGCAAGCGGGCCGACCGCCGCCCGGCCGACCTGACCGCCCGCGCTGCCCCGGCCACGACCGCCGCCGTGGCCGGTGCAGGCCGCAGGGGAGCGGCGGCGCGGGCGGTCAGAGCGCTGCTGCGGGGTGCCGGCCGGAATCGGTACCTGGCGGCAGCAGGTCCGGCTCGAGTGGGTGGAGACCGAGGTGGCGCTGCTGTCCGGCGACCCCGACCACGGCGATCCGGTCGGCCGGCGTCGGGCTGGCGATCGCGGCGGCGGCCCGGGCGCCGCGGCACGTGGCCAAGTGCCTGCTCTTCCTCGGCGCCTCCCAGCACGTCGCCGGCGGAACGCGAGCCGGACCGGGCCGCCGACCGGCGACCGCGACCCTCGAACGGGCCGCGGCGGCCGCCGAAGCGGTGGGCGCGCTGCCGCTCCGCTGGGTCTGTGCACGTCGCTGCTGGCCGAGCGCGCCGACCGGCGTGGCGAGAGTGATCTCGCACTCATTCAGCGCCGGATCGCGGCGGCGGCGATTCGGGAAATTGGCGCTGGCCTTTCGGTATCGGACCGGAAATCGTGGCTCGACCGCGTCGATATCGCCGGTATCGTGGCGCTATCCGGGTGATTGTCCTGGGCCGAATCGCGCCGCCAGCTTTCGGCGGGTCCCCTCAATTTTCATCGTCGGGTTACCGTCGTGGCACGAGATCACGG
Source organism: uncultured Actinomycetota bacterium (assembly GCA_963746095.1). Classification (GTDB taxonomy): domain Bacteria; phylum Actinomycetota; class Actinomycetes; order Mycobacteriales; family Cryptosporangiaceae; genus CAVVAL01. The sequence continues at coordinate 61,161 of CAVVAL010000030.1, forward strand.
CGGCACGTCGTAACGGACAGCTTCGGAGTAGCGATGAACGCAGAGAACACCGAGCGCGAGCTCAACGCGCTCGCTGCTCGCGCTGCTCAGGACGATGCTCAGGCCATGTCCGAGTTGCTCGGTCGGATTCGCCCGATGGTGGTGCGGTATTGCCGCGCTCGACTCGGACGGGTCGGCGGAGGGCTCTACACAACGGCCGACGACGTGGCTCAGGAGGTGTGTCTCGCGGTGATGAACGCTCTGCCTCGCTACCGCGATATGGGCCGCCCCTTCAGCGCCTTCGTCTTCGGGATCGCGTCGCACAAGGTGAACGACGCGCACCGGGGGGCTTCCCGAGATCTGAGCCAGCCGGTCGAGATCGTGCCCGAGATGGAGGACGCCGGTCGTGGTCCCGAGTCCCAGGCGCTCGCCGCCGACGAGGCCCGCCAGCTCCACGCGCTGCTCGAGACCCTGCCCGAGGCGCACCGCGACGTGCTCGTGCTGCGGGTCGCGGTCGGCCTCTCCGCCGAGGAGACCGGCAACGTGCTCGGCATGAGTCCCGGCGCCGTCCGGGTCACCCAACATCGGGCGCTCGCCCGGCTCCGCAATCGCGTCATCGGAACCCAGGAGGTGTCAGCGTGAACCAGCCACTGGACGCCGACGCCGTCCTGCGGGACGACGCGCTGCTCGACGCCCTCGGCCGCGGCGAACTGCTGCCCGAGTTCGAGGACGATGCCACGATCCGGCTGCTCCTCGCCTGGCGCGGGGACATCGCCGACACGGCCGGTCTGCCCGCGCACGCGCCGGAGCCGGTCACGGTCCCGCACCCGGCGGAGCCCGAGCCGCAGGTGGCCGAGCCGATCGTCGCCGCACGTTCCATCGGTACCGCCCGGGTGCCCGCGTACGTCGCCGACGAGGACGACTCCGGTCACAGCCTGCGCGGGCTGCTGACCCGCCGGGTCGCCGTGGCCGCCGCGTTCGCCGCGTTCGCCGCCGGCTCTCTGGGCAGCGTGGCCGCGGCCAGCACCGCCGAGCCGGGTAGCCCGCTCTGGCCGATCACCAAGGTCGTCTACGAGGATCACGCCAAGTCGGTCGAGGCCCGGGAGGACGTGCTCTCGCCTGCTGCGCGCCGCGCGCCAGGCCGCCGACCGGAACGAGCCCGAGCGGGCCCAGAAGCTGCTCGACGTCGCGCTGCGCCAGGCAGGTGACGTGGACGACGAGGGCGATCGGGACAAGATCGAGGCCCAGGCCGACCAGGTGCAGGCACAGCTGGCGGCGATGGAGGGCGGCACCGAGCCGACCGTCCCGCCGACCTCGCCGGAGTCGCCGCTGCCGAGCAGCACACCGTCGCCGGATCCGGTCCGCACGCCGACGACCGAGCCGAGCCAGCCGATCCCGGCGCCGACCTCGCCGGCCGAACCGCAGCCGACGCCCTCGGCGTCGACGCCGACCCCGGACCCGCCGCCGAGCCCCGAGCCCACCGCGCTCGCGCCGAACAGCGCACCGGAAGCGCCGAGCTGACCCTCGCACGCACCTGACAACGCGCTTTGGGCGACATTTTCCCGGCTATGGCCGTGAAGATGTCGCCCAAAGTGCGTTGGGGGTGGCGGGCAGCGTACCGGCGTCAGGACTCGCGGCCGGCGGCGGTGCTGCCGCCCGGCGGTGTCGTCCTCGTCGTCGTCCTCTTCCTCGGCCGCGTCCTGGGCGCCGTCGGCGTAGCCGCGCGCGTACTCCCAGGTCACGTACTCGGCCGGGTCGGGATCGAAGGCGGGCTCGTGCACGCGGGTGCGGCCCAGCTCCAGCAGGTGCCGCAGGTTCGCGCGGAGCAGATCCCAGGCGAAATAGTGCGGAACGTGGCAGTCCTCGCAGTCGACCACGAGCCCGCGGACACCCGCGGGCGGAGAGCAGCGCCTCGTAGACCTCGAGGTCGGCGAGGTCGTCGAGAACGTCCTGCCGCTCCTCCGGGCTCAGCGGTTCCACCCGACCGTCTTCGTCGTCAATCGCGAAGGCAGGATCGGTCGGGTCGCCGGCGAACGGGTCCAGCGGCTCATCGTGCACCCCCCCACGGTAACCCCCACGTCAGCCGCCCGCGTTCCCTGCCGGCAGCCGTGCTCACCTCGTGACCTCGCGCAGCGGTTAGGATGGACCATCGGCGGCACGTGCTCTCGTCGATCTCTTCCCAGGTCAGCGCGTTGAAGATCGGATGGTTTCATGGACCTGTCGCCCACCGGGATCCCGGAGAAGTTCGCCCCGATGGGGCTGACCTTCGACGACGTCCTGCTGCTGCCGGCCGAGTCGGATTCGTGCCGAGCGAGGCCGACACCACCAGCCGGGTCACCCGCAACATCTCGGTGCGGGTGCCGCTGCTCTCCTCGGCCATGGACACGGTCACCGAGGCCCGGATGGCGATCGCGATGGCGCGCCAGGGCGGCGTCGGCGTGCTGCACCGCAACCTGTCCATCGAGGACCAGGCTCAGCAGGTCGACATGGTGAAGCGGTCCGAGGCCGGCATGATCACCAACCCGGTCACCTGCTCGCCGGACGACACCCTGCGCGAGGTCGACCAGCTGTGCGGCCGCTACCGCATCTCCGGCCTGCCGGTGGTCGACGCCGACGGCGTGCTGGTCGGCATCGTGACCAACCGCGACATGCGCTTCGAGACCGACCAGACCCGCCCGGTCCGCGAGATCATGACCCCGATGCCGCTGGTCACCGCGCCGGTCGGCGTGAGCGCGGACGAGGCGCTGCGAGCTGCTGCGCCAGCACAAGGTCGAGAAGCTGCCGCTGGTCGACGAGGCCGGCCGGCTGCAGGGCCTGATCACGGTCAAGGACTTCGTCAAGCGCGAGCAGTACCCGCTCGCGACCAAGGACGCCAGCGGCCGGCTGCGTCGTCGCCGCCGCGGTCGGCGTCGGCGAGGACGCCTACAAGCGGGCGCGCACGCTGGTCGACGCCGGCGTGCGACATCCTCATGGTCGACACCGCGCACGGTCACTCCGCGCGCGGTGCTGGAGATGGTGCGGCGGCTCAAGGCGGACACCGCGCGTCGACGTCGTCGGCGGCAACATCGCGACCCGGGCCGGCGCGCAGGCGCTGGTCGACGCCGGCGCCGACGCGGTCAAGGTCGGCGTCGGGCCCGGCTCGATCTGCACCACCCGGGTCGTCGCCGGCGTCGGCGTGCCGCAGGTCACCGCGATCTACGAGGCCGCGCTGGCGGCCGGCCGGCCGGCGTGCCGGTGATCGGCGACGGCGGCATGCAGTACTCCGGCGACATCGCCAAGGCGATCGTGGCCGGCGCCGACACGGTGATGCTCGGCTCGCTGCTGGCCGGCGTCGAGGAGAGCCCCGGCGACCTGATCTTCATCAACGGCAAGCAGTTCAAGTCCTACCGCGGCATGGGCTCGCTCGGCGCGATGCAGTCGCGCGGCGCAGGCCAAGTCGTACTCCAAGGACCGCTACTTCCAGGACGACGTGCTGTCCGACGACAAGCTGGTGCCGGAGGGCATCGAGGGCCAGGTGCCGTTCCGCGGGCCGCTCGCCGCGGTCGCCCACCAGCTCGTCGGCGGCCTGCGCGCGTCGATGGGCTACGCCGGCACCCGCACGATCCCCGAGCTGTACGAGCGCGGCCAGCTCATGCGGATCACGCGGCGGGGCTCAAGGAGAGCCACCCGCACGACATCCAGATGACCGTCGAGGCGCCGAACTACCACGGCCGCTGAGCCGCAGCCTCGAGCACGCTTTGGGCGACATCGTCACGGTCATGGCCGGGAAGATGTCGCCCAAAGTGTCCAAGGGTGGGCGTCCGTGGTGCGAAAGCGGAGGTCACAGGTGGCGTGAGAGACTGAAGTACGTGCGCGACATCGTCGAGATCGGCATGGGCAAGACCGCCCGGCGGGCGTACCACCTGGACGACATCGCGATCGTGCCGTCGCGGCGGACCCGGGACGTCGACGACGTGTCGATCGCGTGGCAGATCGACGCGTTCCGGTTCGACCTCCCGCTGGTGGCGCACCCGTCCGACGCGACCATGAGCCCGGCCACGGCCGCCAAGCTCGGCAAGCTCGGCGGCCTCGGCGTGCTGAACGCCGAGGGCCTGTGGACCCGGTACGAGGACCCCAGCAAGCTGCTGGAGGAGCTGGCCGAGCTGGAGAGCGGCACCAACCGCACCCGCCGGCTGCAGGAGGTGTACGCCGAGCCGGTCAAGCCCGAGCTGATCACCGAGCGGATCAAGCAGATCCGTGAGGCCGGCGTGGTGAGCGCGGTCCGGGTCTCCCCGCAGCACACCCTCGAGCTGGCCCGCCGGCGATCTCGGCCGGCGTCGACATGCTGGTCATCCAGGGCACGATCGTCTCGGCCGAGCACGTCAGCGCCGGCGGCGCCCCGCTCAACCTCAAGCAGTTCATCGCCGACCTGGACGTGCCGGTGGTCGTCGGCGGCTGCGCCAACTACCAGACCGCGCTGCACCTGATGCGCACCGGCGCGGCCGGCGTCATCGTCGGCATCGGCGCGGACGACTGGGCCACCACCGACGAGGTGCTCGGCATCCGGGTGCCGATGGCCACCGCGATCGGCGACGCCGCCGCGGCCCGCCGGGACTACCTGGACGAGACCGGCGGCCGGTACGTGCACGTGATCGCCGACGGCGCGATGGAGACCAGCGGCGACATCGCCAAGGCGATCGCCTGCGGCGCCGACGCCGTGATGCTCGGCGAGCCGCTGTCGATGGCCGCCGAGGCCCCGGCCGGCGGCGCGTGGTGGCACTCGGCCGCGTCGCACCCGAAGCTGCCCCGCGGCGGTTACGTGGGCCGCGGCGAGCCTGGCCGCTCGGCAGCCTGGAGCAGGTGCTGCACGGCCCCGCCGACGACCCCGACGGCTACCTCAACCTGTTCGGCGGCCTGAAGCGCGCGATGGCCAAGACCGGCTACCGGGACGTCAAGGAGTTCCAGAAAGTCGAACTCGTCCTCGATCGGTAACGGCCCGCCCAGGCGCCGCGCTCGCGGCGTTGTCGTCGGCTCACGTGCCCAGAAGCACGCTTCGCCTCCTCCGCCTTGCGATCACGCACCTGGGCGGGCTCCAGGTTTCGATCAAAGGCTTCAGTCAAGAGCGGGTTTTGCGTTACCCCCGGCTGGGCACCGGCTTGCGCACCTCGGGGCCGGCGCGACAAAGGTCAGCCTCCCCAGCCGGCGGCCGTACCAAGCCGGCCGCCGCCCGGGGCAAATACCCTGCGGTTGGATCGTGCCCTGGGAGGGCACGATCCAACCGCAACCGGCCGCGCAGCGGCCGGTACACCCGAGGTGCGGTTCAATTCCGCCCTGGGAGGGCGGAATTGAACCGCACCGCGGGTTGACGGGGCGGGCGGGACGGCGGAACGTACCTACCGAGCTTGTTACTGCTCGGTAGGGGGTGGGCGTGGCCGACTACGACGTCGTGATCATCGGTTCGGGGTTCGGGGGCAGCGTCAGCGCGCTGCGGCTGGTGGAGAAGGGGTACCGGGTCGCCGTGCTGGAGGCCGGTCGCCGGTTCGCCGACGACGAGTTCCCGAAGACGTCCTGGGACACCCGGCGGTTCCTCTGGGCGCCGAAGCTGGGCTGCTACGGCATCCAGCGGATCTCGCTGCTGCGGGACGCGCTGATCCTCTCCGGAGCCGGCGTCGGCGGCGGCATCGCTGGTCTACGCGAACACCCTGTACGAGCCGCCGCAGCCGTTCTACGACGACGCGCAGTGGAGCCACATCACCGACTGGCGTGCCGAGCTCGCACCGCACTACGACCAGGCCAAGCGGATGCTCGGCGTGGTCACGAACCCGGTGATGACCCCGGCGGACCAGGTGATGCTGGCGGTCGCCGAGGAGATGGGCGTGGCGTCCACGTTCCGGCTGACGCCGGTCGGCGTGCACTTCGGCGAGGCCGGCAAGGAGGTGCCCGACCCGTACTTCGGCGGCGCCGGCCCGGCCCGGCGGGGCTGCCTGAACTGCGGCGCCTGCATGACCGGTTGCCGGCACAACGCGAAGAACACCCTGGTCAAGAACTACCTGTACCTGGCCGAGCGGGCCGGCGCCGAGGTGCATCCGCTGACCACCGTGACGGCCGTCAAGACCAGCCGGCGGCGGCTACGCGATCGAGTGCGTGCCGCACCGGGGCCTGGCTGGCGAAGAAGCGGAGGACGCTCACCGCCGACCACGTGATCTTCGCGGCCGGCACGCTCGGCACCCAGAAGCTGCTGCACGCGGCCCGCGACCGCGGCCACCTGCCGGCGCTCTCCGAGCCAGCTCGGCGTGCTGGCGCGGACCAACTCGGAGTCGATCCTGGGCGCCTCGGCCGGCCGGGTCACCACGCGACTACACCGAGGGCGTGGCGATCACCTCCTCGTTCCACCCGGACGAGCACACCCACATCGAGCCGGTCCGGTACGGCCGGGGCAGCAACTTCATGGGGCTGCTCCAGGCGCCGCTGACCGACGGGGACGGGCGGGCGCCGCGCTGGCTGTCGATGCTGGGCAAGTACGTCCGGCACCCGGCGTACCTGCGGATGCTCTGGCTGCGCCGATGGTCCGAGCGGAGCGTGATCGCGCTGGTCATGCAGTCGCTGGACAACTCGCTGACCGTGCACACCAAGCGCGGGCTGTTCGGCCGGAAGCTGACCACGAAACAGGGCCACGGCGCCCCGAACCCGACCTGGATCCCGGCCGGCAACGAGGCCGTGCGCCGGCTGGCCAGCCGGATCGGCGGGCTCGCCGGCGGCGGCGTCACCGAGGCCGTGAACATCCCGATCACCGCGCACTTCATCGGCGGCTGCGCGATCGGCGACTCCCCGAGCACCGGCGTGATCGACGCCTACCACCGGGTCTACGGCCACCCCGGCCTGCACGTGGTGGACGGCTCGGCGGTCTCGGCGAACCTCGGCGTGAACCCGTCGCTGACGATCACGGCGCAGGCCGAGCGGGCGATGTCGCGCTGGCCCAATCGCGGTGAGCCGGACGCCCGGCCGCCGGTCGGTGCGGCGTACGAGCCGGTGCCGGCGGTGCCGCCGCGCAATCCGGTGGTGCCGGCGCATGCGCCCGGGGCGCTCCGCGGCATCGAGACCACGACCTAGGACATGTTGAGGGGGCGCCTCCAACCGGGAAAAGAAGGCGCCCCCTCAACAGCCCCGATCGTAAGGTGCCCGACCGTCGACCGCTCTGTACAACGAGGACTTGCCAAACGGTTACGGCCTCGCGTCTGAATCAGTGTGCGGTGATCGCGCGGGCCGCCCGGCAGCACCGGTGCACGTCCGGGCCCTGTCGCGGCACTAGTCTGGGGGCGTGAGCGTCCCCGCACCCGTCCTCGTCGTTGACTTCGGCGCCCAGTACGCCCAGCTGATCGCCCGCCGCGTGCGGGAGGCCAAGGTGTACAGCGAGATCGTGCCGCACGACCTGTCCGTCGCCGACATCCTGGCCCGCAAGCCCGCGGCGGTGATCCTGTCCGGCGGCCCGTCCTCGGTCTACGCCGACGGCGCGCCGCAGGTGGACCCGGCCCTGTTCGAGACCGGCATCCCGGTCTTCGGCATCTGCTACGGCTTCCAGGCGATGGCCGTGGCCCTCGGCGGCACGGCCGAGCGCACCGGGCTGAGCGAGTTCGGCGGCACCGATCTGCGCGTGGTCGAGCCGGGCGTGCTGTTCCAGGACCTGCCGGCCGAGCAGTCGGTGTGGATGAGCCACGGTGACGCGGTCTCGGCGGCGCCCCCCGGCTTCACGGTGACGGCCACGTCGGCCGGCGCTCCGGTGGCCGGCTTCGAGGATCCGGCCCGCCGGTTCGCCGGGGTGCAGTTCCACCCCGAGGTGCTGCACACCGCGCACGGCCAGACCGTGCTGGAGCGCTTCCTGCACGACGTGGCCGGCATCGCGCCCGACTGGACCATGGGCAACGTCATCGACGACCAGGTGGCCGCGATCCGCGCCCAGGTCGGCGAGAAGCGGGTCATCTGCGGGCTCTCCGGCGGGGTCGACTCCGCGGTCGCCGCCGCGCTCGTGCACGAGGCCGTCGGTGACCAGCTCACCTGCGTCTTCGTCGACCACGGGCTGCTGCGCGCAGGGCGAGGCCGAGCAGGTCGAGCAGGACTACGTCGCGGCCACCGGCATCAAGCTGAAGGTCGTCGACGCCAAGAAGCGGTTCCTCGACGCGCTGGCCGGGGTCACCGACCCGGAGGAGAAGCGCAAGATCATCGGCCGGGAGTTCATCCGGGTCTTCGAGGCGGCCGAGCGCGAGCTGATCGAGGAGGCCGGCGCGCACGGCGAGACGATCGAGTTCCTCGTCCAGGGCACCCTCTACCCGGACGTGGTCGAGTCCGGCGGCGGCACCGGCACGGCCAACATCAAGAGCCACCACAACGTCGGCGGGCTCCCGGACGACCTGCAGTTCGCGCTGGTCGAGCCGCTGCGGACGCTGTTCAAGGACGAGGTGCGCCGGGTCGGCACCGAGCTGGGCCTGCCCGAGGCGATCGTCCAGCGGCAGCCGTTCCCCGGGCCGGGCCTCGGCATCCGGATCGTCGGCGAGGTCACGGCCGAGCGGCTCGAGGTGCTGCGGGCGGCCGACGCGATCGCCCGCGAGGAGCTCACCGCGGCCGGGCTGGACCGGGAGATCTGGCAGTGCCCGGTGGTGCTGCTGGCCGACGTCCGCTCGGTCGGCGTGCAGGGCGACGGGCGCACCTACGGTCACCCGATCGTGCTGCGCCCGGTCTCCAGCGAGGACGCGATGACCGCCGACTGGACCCGGCTGCCGTACGACGTGCTGGCGAAGATCTCGACCCGCATCACGAACGAGGTCCGCGAGGTGAACCGGGTCGTGCTCGACGTGACGAGCAAGCCGCCCGGCACCATCGAGTGGGAGTAGCTGTCCGACGGTCGCCGGCTGGGTGCTGGATCGGTCCGGAGAGAAATTCTCACGGGCCGGCGCGGCGCTCAGCCGGCGCTCGCAGATCGTTAGGCGTCTTTCCTTTACCAAATCGGCCCTTCAAGCGTAACGAGCCGTCACAATAGGTCCGGTTTAGTTGGATCTTGGCAGAACCTCACGGCAACCATCCGGTAACAACCCTTGACACTGGCCATCCCCGCCAGAATCCTGAGAGCGCTCTCATGGGAGTGAAGGCGGACGAGGCCCCTCGTTCGTAGCCGGTTGAGGAGGGTTCGGATGCAGAACTGGAGAGCGCTTCGGCGCGGGAGCGCGCGGTTAGCGCTCGGCATGGCGCTGTGCATGGTTGCGGCCACTGGCTGTAGCGATTCGGGAAGCGGTGAGAGCGGCGACATCACCCTGACCGTCGCGACGTTCAGCGACTTCGGCTACAAGAAGACGCTGTACAAGGAGTACGAGAAGGCGCACCCGAACATCAAGATCAAGGAGCGGATCTCCCAGTTCGATCCGCACCACAAGCAGCTCGCGACCCGTCTCGCCACCGGCTCCGGTGCGGCCGACATCGAGGCCGTCGAAGAGGGCTTCATGCCGCAGTTCCGGCAGTCCAAGGACAAGTTCGCGAACCTCGCGGACTTTGGCGCCAAGGACCTCAAGTCGCAGTGGCTCGGCTGGAAGTGGGCGCAGGGCGCGCCGGACGACGAGCTGGTGCTGGGTCTCGGCACCGACGTCGGCAGCCTGGCGATGTGCTACCGCCCAGACCTGTTCAAGAAGGCCGGCCTCCCGGCCGACCGCGAGGCGGTCTCCGCCCTCTGGCCCACCTGGGACCAGTACTTCGCCACCGGCAAGAAGTTCAAGGACAGCGGCGCCAAGGCCAAGTTCTTCGACGGCGCGAACAACATCAACTCCGCGCTGCTGAACCAGGCCCCGTTCGGCTACTTCGACCCTGAGGGTGACAAGTTCGTCGCCGACACCAACCCGGTGGTCAAGGAGTCGTTCATGGCCGCGGCCAACGCGAGCAAGGACGGCCTGTCCGCCAAGCTGGAGCCGTTCACCCAGCCGTGGACCGTCGGCTTCAAGCAGGGCACGTTCGCGACCATCACCTGCCCGGCCTGGATGATCGGTCTGATCAAGGACGCGGTCGGCCCGAGCGGCGCGAACACCTGGGACGTCGCCCGGGTGCCCGGCAACGGTGGCAACTGGGGCGGCTCGTTCCTGACCGTCCCGAAGCAGGGCAAGCACCAGAAGGAAGCCTACGAACTGGCGAAGTTCCTGACCTCGCCCGAGGCCGAGAAGAAGATCTTCGAGGAGACCGGCAACCTGCCGTCGCAGCCCGCGCTCCTCAAGGACCCGGCCGTGCTCGCGCTGAAGCAGCCGTTCTTCAACGACGCTCCGACCGGCGAGATCTTCGCGAAGTCCGCGGAGAGCCTGCAGCCCAACTACCGGGGCGTCCGGGACGGCGACGCCCGCCCGGCCTTCGGCAGGGCATTGCTCCGAGTCGAGCAGGGCAAGCAGTCGCCGGAAGCCGCGTTCGACGAAGCGGTCAAGGAGTCCAAGAAGGTTCTCGGACAGTAGGCACAGCAGAGCATGAACGTCGCGGTGGGGCCGTGGCCGCACACCGGCCCCGCCGCTGACGTTCACCCCCGCATGTCCGGGTGGGCGTCAGGTGAGGGCGAAGCAGCGAACAGCCAGGAGGATCTGATGAAGGTCGAAGTGCGGGGCGCCGACCGGGACCGAAGTCGGCACCGGAAATCGGGCCCTTCCGGCGAGGACGGCGATGCCGGCCCACCCGCCAGCGGGTCGCGTGACACGTCCGCATTCCGCAACAAGCTGGCGATGATCGACCTACGGACCACGCCGTACCTGATGGTGATCCCATTCTTCGTCATCTTCGGGGTCTTCGGGATCTTCCCACTGGTCTACACGTTCTGGGTGTCGCTGCACGACTGGCACCTGATCAACGGCGACGCCGGCTACGTCGGCTTCGACAACTACCGGCGCCTCTTCGCCGACGAGTACTTCTGGAACGCGCTCGTCAACACGATCAGCCTCTTCCTCATGTCGACCATCCCGCAGCTGGTGCTGGCGCTCGGGCTGGCGGCGTTGCTCAACAGCCGGCTCCGCGCCCGCAGCTTCTTCCGGGCCGGCGTGCTGGTGCCCAACGTGATCACGGTCGTCGCGGTGGGCGTGGTCTTCGCCCAGATCTTCGGCCGGGACTACGGCATCGCGAACTGGCTGCTCAGCTTCGTCGGGGTCGGTGACGGCCCGGACGGTCCGATCTACTGGCAGGCCAACCGGTTCCTGTCGCACATCGCGATCAGCTTCATCGTCACCTGGCGGTGGACCGGCTACAACGCGCTGATCTACCTGGCCGCCATGCAGGCCATCCCGGCCGACATCTACGAGGCGGCCCGGATCGACGGCGCCTCGCCGTGGCGGACGTTCTGGAGCGTCACGGTGCCGATGATCAAGCCGACCGTGATCTTCACCGCGATCGTCTCCACCATCGGCGGCCTCCAACTTTTCGCCGAGCCGCTGCTCTTCGACGACGGTGGCCTGGCCAGCGGTACCGGCGGCAGCGACCGGCAGTTCCAGACGCTCACCATGTACCTCTACGAGCACGGCTTCACGCTGTTCAACTCGGGCTACGCGTCCGCGGTCGCCTGGATGCTCTTCCTCCTCGTCGTCGTGGTGGCGCTGATCAACTTTGCCCTGACCCGACGCCTCGTCGCGGGGAAGTGAGGACGAAACCATGAGCCTCTCCACGCCTACCTCCGCGGTCCCGCCGGCCAGCGTCGCCGCGGCAGCGCCTCGCCGTTGGAAGCGGCGCGCGGTCACGCCGTCGCAGCGCCGGCCGAGCCCCATCGTCTACCTGATCCTCGGCGCGGTCCTGATGGCCTCCTTCTTCCCGATGTACTGGTCGCTGGTGGTCGCCAGCAGTGACAACAGCGTGATGGGCGAAGCCACCCCGCCGCTGGTGCCGGGCGGTCACCTGATGGAGAACTTCCAGCGGGTCTTCGACTCGAGTGAGTTCGCGCTCGCGATGACCAACTCGCTGATCGTGGCCACGTCGGTCGCGGTCGGGAACGTGGTGTTCGCTTCGCTGGCCGGGTTCGCGTTCGCCAAGCTCCAGTTCAAGGGGCGGAACGCGCTGCTGGTGTCGGTGATCGCCACGATGATGGTGCCGACCCAGCTCGGCATCATCCCGCTCTACATCCTCGTGTCCGACCTCGGCTGGGGTGGCCGGCTCCAGGCGCTCATCCTGCCCGCGCTGGTCAGCGCGTTCTCCGTGTTCTGGATGCGGCAGGCGGTCGAGGAGAACGTGCCGAACGAGCTGATCGACGCCGCCAGAGCCGACGGCTGCAGCCTGCTGCGGGTGTACTGGCACGTGGCGGTGCCCGCGATCCGGCCGGCCGCCGCGGTGCTCGGTGTCTTCATGTTCATGGGCGCCTGGAACGACTTCTTCTGGCCCCTGGTGGTGCTGGGCCCGGAGAACCCCACGGTTCCGGTCGCACTCTCCACATTGGCCAGTGGCTACTACACCGACTATTCCCTGATGCTCGCCGGTACGACGCTCGCCATCCTGCCCGTGTTGGCGATCTTCATCCTGCTGGCCAGGCAGATCGTCGGCGGCATCATGCAGGGCGCGGTGAAGGGGTGACGGGACGAATCAGGATTCACATCAGCGTGCGTCGAGGCGCCGCCAAGCGGAGCGAGGTGTTGGCATCATGAGCGGGTTTACCTCCGCGATTACGGCGACGGACGAGGAGGCTCGCCCAGGCGGTAACTCCGAGCCCCAGGCGTCGTCGGATGGTGAGATCCAGTTCCCGACCGGGTTCCGATGGGGCACGGCGACCGCCTCCTATCAGATCGAGGGCGCGGCGACCGTGGGCGGCCGAACGCCGTCCATCTGGGACACGTTCTCGCACACCCCGGGCAAGGTGGTGGGCGGCGACACCGGGGACGTGGCCTGTGACCACTACAACCGGTATCCGGAGGACGTGGCGCTGCTGACCCAGCTCGGCGTCGAGGCGTACCGGTTCTCGGTGGCCTGGCCGCGGATCCAGCCGGACGGCAAGGGCCCGGCCAACGCGGAAGGCCTGGCCTTCTACGACCGGCTGGTGGACGAGCTGCTCGGCGCCGGCATCCACCCGATGCTCACGCTCTACCACTGGGACCTGCCGCAGGCGCTCCAGGACCAGGGCGGCTGGCCGAACCGGGACACCGCCTACCGGTTCGCCGAGTACGCCACGATGGTGCACAGCCACCTCGGCGACCGGATCCAGGACTGGACCACGCTGAACGAGCCGTTCTGCTCGGCGTTCCTCGGCTACCACGCCGGCGTCCACGCACCCGGCATCCAGGACCCCGAGCAGGGCCTGCTCGCGCTGCACCACCTGCTGCTCGGCCACGGCCTGGCGACCCAGGCGATGCGCGCGCAGGCAACGCCCGACCAGCGCTTCTCGATCGTGCTGAACCTGGCCACCGTCCGCACCGACGGCGACACCGCCGAGCACCTCGAGGCGGCCCGCCGACTCGACGGCCTGCAGAACCGGATCTTCCTCGACCCGGTGCTGCGCGGCGAGTACCCGGCCGACGTGGTGGCCGACCTGGCACCGCTGACGGACTTCGGATTCGTGGCCGACGGCGACCTGACAACGATAGGCACGCCGCTGGACCTGCTCGGGATCAACAACTACTCCTGCTCACGGGTCGGACCCGGCGGGCCGGAGGTGAGCGCCGGACCGTTCCCCGGACTGCGGCACGCCACCCTGCTGCCGCCCCGTGGTCCGCTCACCCACATCGGCTGGGAACAGGACCCGGACGGCCTGTACGAGCTGCTGGTCCGAATCCACCGGGACTACCGGCCGGTGCCGATGATGATCACCGAGAACGGTGCCGCGTTCGCCGACGAGGTCTCGCCCGACGGTCGGGTCCGCGACCCCGAGCGGCAGGCCTATCTGGACGGTCACGTGCGCGCGGTGCACCGAGCCATCCAGGAGGGTGTGGACATGCGGGGCTACCTCGCCTGGTCGCTGCTGGACAACTTCGAGTGGGCCGAGGGTTACGCGATGCGCTTCGGGATCGTGCACGTCGACTTCGAGACCCAGCGGCGCACGATCAAGGACAGTGGACGCTGGTTCTCCGAGCTGGCTCGCCGCAACGGCCTCCCCGCAGGCTGACGCGGCGCGGGTGTCCCGCCCCGGGTGGCGACACCTCCAGGGAATGGGCGGTATCTCCGGTTATGCGGCAGCGGAGATGCCGCCCATTTTCGTGCCTTTCGCGCCCGCGTGTATTACTCACCGTGACGCTGCGTTGTGATATCGGCGGTCATTTCGGGCATTCTGGGTCAGGGAGGTGCGCCCTATGGACGCGATGTGCGATCGTTACAGAACCGGGAGCCGCGCCGAGGGGCGTGTGCATGACCCCGGTCAGGAGGATCGGAGTGCGTGCAAGATCATGGCGGTGGCGTTCGGTGGATAGTCCCCGTCCTGCCGGTCGCCGGTTGACCCGAGGACTTCGCCGTGGCGGCACGTTCGCCCGTCGGGTCCTGGTCGGCCGTCGCCGCGGCGCGACGCAGGCGATCGAGACCACGGCAGCCCCGCTCCCGGCCCACGCAGGGCTGGCCGCCCACCCCGATTCGCCGGTCGGCGATTTCGCGGCGGACGTCCACAGACCGGGCCGGCCGCTGCGGGCGGCCCTGGCCGGCGTTCGTCGCCGGCGTTCCGTGACGCCGCACCAGGCGTCCGCGCCGGTCGAGCCGGCGCTCGAGCTCGACTCCCTGCCGCTGCTCACCGGCGACCCCACGCCCGCCCGCCGCCGCCGCTTCCTGGTGGTCCAGGGCTGCACGGTGGCCAGCCTGCTGCTCGGCATGGGCGCGATCTTCCTGGCCATCGACGGCCAGGTGCAGATCGCCGCGATGGCGCTGCTCGCCTGCGTCGTCTTCGACGGCCTGGACGGTGCGCTGGCGCGGAAGTTCGGCGTCTCGACGCCGTTCGGCGGCCAGATGGATTCGCTCGCCGACATGTGCTCGTTCGGCATCGCCACCCCGGTGGTGGCCTACGCGTGGCTGGTCGCGGGCGGTGCCCCGATGTGGCTCGCCGGCCCGGTCGGCGCGCTCGGTGCGATCTGTGCCGCGATCCGGCTGGCCCGCTTCAACGTGTCGCCGAAGAACGGCTGCTACTTCTCCGGCGTACCGACCACGATGGCGGCCGCGATCATCGTCGCCTCGATGCTGATCCTGCCGATGTCCGGGCCGGGCCTGCTGACCGGTGCGCTGGCGGTGCTCGCGCTGCTGATGGTGAGCACGTTCCCGTACATGAAGATCGGCCAGCTGCGGCGGCTGCCGCCGTGGATCTGGGTCGTGGTGGCGCTGGCCCTGTGGGCCGACCCGTCGACCGCGTTCAGCCTGGTCGTCGGCGCCTACCTGCTCAGCGGTCCGCTCCTGTGGGCCAAGCAGCGCCGCGCCGTCACGGTCTGACCCACCCCAAGGCCACCCCTAGCCGCTTTGGGCGACATCTTCCCGGTTGTAGCCGAGAAGATGTCGCCCAAAGTCGTGAGATCAACAACGAAGGGCCGGCTCCCCGCAGAGAGCCGGCCCTCGCTGTGCCCTACAGGTAGCGCGCGATGACCGTCTCGGCGCCGACCACGCGGTCGCCGGGGGCCACCATCGGCTCCACCGCGTCGACCGGCAGGTAGACGTCGGTGCGGGAGCCGAACCGGATCAGGCCGTACCGCTCGCCACGGGCGAGCAGCGAGCCGACCCGCGCCCGGTTGACGATCCGGCGGGCGATCAGCCCGGTGCGCTGCGCCACCACGGCGCGGCCCCGGGAGGTCTCCAGCACGGTGTACTGGGCCACGTTGTGCTCGGCGGCGGCGCTCTGCGCCATCGCGTAGCCGCCCTCCTCGCAGATGATGTCGACCACCCGGCCGGCGACCGGCGAGCGGTTGATGTGCACGTCCAGCACGGAGAGGAAGACCGCGATCCGCAGCCACTCCTCGGCGCCGAACCGGTCGTCCTTGACCCGCTCGACGCTGAGCACCACGCCGTCCGAGGCCGCGACCACGGCGTTCGGGTCGTTCGGCGTGATCCGGCGCGGGTCGCGGAAGAACGCGGCGACCGCGGGCGCGGCGAGCGCCGGCACCAGCCACGCCTTCGACTTCGGTCGGATCCGCCGGGTCAGCAGCGCCAGCCCGCCGAAGATGCCGGCGGCGACGACGCCGTTCGAGTCGATGCCCATCCGCTCGGTGACCGGCACGTGGCTCGGGGTGTACGCGGGTTCGAGCCGCTCGGCCAGCGCCGGATCGGCCGGGGAGAACCGCAGGTGGTGGACGCGCAGCGGTGGCCGGTTCCGCACCACGAGATCGGCCCTGACCCCGTAGGAGGCCGCGGCCTCCTGCAGCGCCTGGGCCGCGCCGCCGCCGTTCGAGGGGGTGGCGCCGGTGGCGACGCTGAGCACGCCATCGGCCCGGAGCAGGCTGCGGTACCGGTCGAGCGCCTCGAGCGCGGAGTCCGCGTCGCCGGTGACGGGCGTGGCCACCACCGCGACGTCGATGGACTCCTCGTCGATCTCGGAGCCCTCGGTGACCACGGTCACGCGGCTCGCGAGCCGGCGGCGGTCACCGGCCAGCTCGGCCTCGAGCGCGGCGGCGAAGCTCGCGTCGGTGGCCCAGATCACGAGCCGGTCGGCCGGCATCAGGTCGTCCAGCACGAAGTCGGTGACCTCGGGCGAGTCGGCGACCACGAGAACGCGCTTGGGCCCTGGGTGCCGGGTCACCTCGCTGGTCAGCGTGGCCACCGCGGTCGAGGAGAGCCGGCGGGCGGTGGAAACGGGGGCCGCACCGGAGTGCGGCAGGCGGAGCAGAGATCCGTCTGACATGTATCTACCTGTCCAAGAGTTCGGGGCCAGTCCAGCATAGGCGCACCGGGCCGGGCCAGGCGTGCGCCGCTCGCGGGGCCGGGCGTGCGCCGCTCGTCGGGCCGCGCCCGCACCACCGGGCAGCGCCCCGCACCACCGCGCTTCGGGCGACATTTTCTCGGCTATAGACCGAGAAAATGTCGCCCAAAGCGGGAGGTTGGAGCGGGTGCGGGGGTTGGAGGGGGCCGGAGACGCGGCACGCCCCGCGCCGGGTGGGCGCGGGGCGTGACCAGGAGAGCGACGGTTCGTCAGTGCGAGCGGGACCGGACCCGGGCGCGGGACGGCACCGGCGGACCGCTGTCCAGCAGGGCCGCGATCGTGACCAGCAGCACGGCGCCGAGCGCCAGGAGCACCTGCGCGTTCACGACCGCAGTCCCGGTGTGGGGTCGTCCGGCCGGCGGACCGCCGAGGAGTCCGGCTCGTCGCGCGTCGTCCCGCGCCGGCCTGGTCGGCCGGTTCGATCGCGGTGCCGGAGTCGGTCTCGACGTCCCGACCGGTGGCCGAGTCGTCGTCGCTCGGCGAGCCGTCGCGGTTGAGCACGGCGGTCGCCGTCTCGCGGTATTCGCCGCCGAGGAAGTCCGGCTCGGCGGGCCGCTCGACGTGGTCCGTGCCGATGCTGGGCTCGATGACCTCGTCGACGTCGTCCCGCGTGGTCGGGCCGAACGCCGCGGCGCCAGCGCCGATCGGGGTGGCCACCGGTGCCGGCTTCTTCCTGGCCAGCGTGCTGATCAGCGTGATCAGCGCGACGACCACCAGCGCGATGACGAGGTACCAGCGGCCGTCCAGGTTGACGTCGGTGGCGCGATCCACGCCCCACGCCCCGACCAGCGCCGCGAAGATCAGCGCGAAGACCAGCGAGACCGTGTCCGTTGCGTGCGCCTTCATCGGGTCACCTCCAGAGAACCAACGCCGACCTCGATGTTGAGATCGATCGTGCCGCCGCCGGCTCCGTCCAAGCCGTTGTCGGTGGTCTCGCGCTTCACGCCGAGGCCCTCCGATCGGGCGTCGAAGATCCGTGCGTCGCCGACACCCACCTTCGCGTCGACCGCGGCGTCGACCTTCGCGGGCAGCAGGACCGTGAGGTCGCCGACCCCGAGCTTCACGTCGACGTTGGCCGACTGGTCGGTGAAGTCGAGCGCGGTCAGGTCCAGCGTGGTGTTGCCGGCCTTGTGCTCGTAGGTGTTCTGGAGCTCGGCGATCGTGGTCGGCTTCCAGAGCACGTACTCGTCGTAGTCGTTGTAGTCGCCGACCTTCTCGCCGATGACGCCGGCGCCGAGCACGAGCGAAAGGATGATGCCGAGCAGGATCAGCAGCCGGGCCCGCCCGAACCAGGCCCCGACCAGCAGGCCGAGCGCGGTGATCGCGAGCGCCGTGGCGGGGTAGGCCGAGAACGGCACGTGCGTGCCGGCCAGATCGACGATCGCCAGGCCGGCGAGCGCCAGGCACATGAC
The DNA here is from genome assembly GCA_963746095.1 of uncultured Actinomycetota bacterium. GTDB lineage: Bacteria > Actinomycetota > Actinomycetes > Mycobacteriales > Cryptosporangiaceae > CAVVAL01. The sequence goes on from CAVVAL010000030.1 coordinate 79,389, forward strand.
CGCGAACGTGACCCGGCCCAGGATCGACTTCTGCTTCGGCGGCCGGGGCGGCCGGGGGTGCACCGGGGGCCGCGGCGGCACCGGGGGCATCGGGGGCAGCTTCGGCTCGAACGGTCCACGCGGTGCGAACGGCGAGCTGTAGCCGGTCGAGCCGCTGCCCGTGCTGGCCGGCGGGTAAGTCGGGATGACCGGGCCGGTCTGCGCGGTCGCCGTCGACTGCGGCGCGGCGTAGCTGGGCGTGGTCGGGGCGGTCGGGGCGCCGGCGTAGCTGGTCACGGTCGGCGTGGTCGGGTAGTCCGGCGCACCGTACGACGGGCCGCCGAATCCGGAACCGACCGGACCGGGCGAGCTGTACGGCTGGTCGGCGGGAGCACCCCAGGTCGAAGGGGCGCCCGGTGCGCTCGCCGTGGCCTGCTGGTACCCACCGACGCCGGCCGGCGTGGACTGGACCCTCGGGAACGAGTCGGGCAACGCGCCGCTGCGGCGGAGCAGCAGCACCACGCCAAGGCCCACGGCCAGCAACAGGGCGATGTTCTCGAACCCGTTGTTGAGCGACGCGGCCAGCGCGACCACGGTCAGCCCGCCGAGCAGCACGGTCACCACCGGCGACGTGCTGGACTGCCCGCGGCCGATCAACGCCTCCACCGGGGACGCCTGCTCGCCCTCGAGCGGCAGCAGGAGCCAGCCGAGGAGGTAGAGCAGCGCGCCGATGCCGCCGAAGAAGACCAGGACCGCGAGGACGACCCGCCAGAGGATCGGGTCGGTGTCCGTCGCCCGGCCGAGCCCGCCGCAGACACCGGCGATGACGCGCGGCTCCCGGGTACGGACCAGCGGCGGGCGGGGGTCGGCGGAGCGCCGCGGCTCACCGGGCGGCGGGAACTGCCCGCCGGGCGCGTACTGGCCGCCGGGGGGCACAGAGCCGCCGGGGGGCACAGCACCGGCGGGCGGCACGGCGCCGGGGGGTGTCGAGCCAGCCGGGGGAACTGCGGTAGGGGGCACGGCACCGGGCGGCGGCACCGAGCCGGCCGACGGATCGGGGAACGCGGCCGGCTCCGGGGTCTCGGTGCTCAGCACGCGGGTCGGGCCATCGGTGGGGGAAGGGTGGTCTGCCGGCTGCGCCGCCGGCGGGGTCTGAGGTGCCGAGTCCGGTGCGCCTGGCGGCGTGCTGCCGTCCTGGGGCTCCGGTGCCTGGTCGTTGCTCTCCATGGCATCAATGTTGGGTTTCCCGACGTCCAGGCGCTATCGGGTACGACCCTGAGAACACCCTGACAACGGGCGTCGCGAATTCTCAGGGCGACGCCTGGTGTCACCGGGGTGCGCAGCGTGTGACGATCAATCCAGGCTCGGACCACCGGGCGCTGATCACGAGGAGAACAGCATCACCACGCCGACCACCACCTCGCCTGCGGCCCCCGTGCCGCCCCGGCCCGCACCGGACGCGCCACCGCCGGTGTCCTACCGGAGGCTGTACCGCCGGGCCGAGGGCCGCGCCATCGCCGGCATCTCCGTCGGGCTGGCCGAACACCTGCGGGTGCCGGTCTGGGTGGTCCGCTTCATGTTCCTGATCCTGCTGGTGCAGGCCGGACTCGGCGCCATCCTCTACGCGGTGTTCTGGGCGCTGCTCGACATCGACCCGGTCGATCGGGCCCGTGGCATGACGTCCCGGAACCTGGGCCGGATGTTCCTGTTCATCGCCGTGGCGATCCTGTTCCAGATCGGGCTCGCCATCGCCGGCGTCTCCGGCAGCTACCTGCTGGCGTGGTTCCTCGGGCTGGTCGGGGTCGGCGCGCTGCTGATCTGGCGGCGAGCGGACGACGGGCAGCGGTCCACGGCGCTGCCGCTGCACCCGTGGCTCGCGGTGATCCTGGCCAGGGACCGCACGGCCACCGCGATCCGGCTCGTCGGTGGCGGGATCCTGGTGCTGATCGGGCTGATCGGCTTCCTGGCCGCGACGGGTGAGCTCGGCGCGATCCGGGACGGGTTGCTGTTCGGCGGTGCGCTGCTGATCGGGGTGGCGATCGTGGTGGCGCCGTGGCTCTATCGCGTGGTCAACGACCTGCGGATCGAGCGGCGTGAACGGATCCGGTCGCAGGAGCGCGCCGAGATCGCGGCCATCGTGCACGACCAGGTGCTGCACACGCTCGCGCTGATCCAGCGCAACTCCGACGACCCGCGCGAGGTCGCCCGGCTGGCCCGTGGCCAGGAGCGTGAGCTGCGGAACTGGCTCTACAAGCCGACCGCCTCGCCGTCCGCGAAGATCGCGGCGGCACTGGAGGCCGCGGCGGCCGAGGTCGAGGACACCTACGCGATCTCGGTGGACGCCGTGGTGGTCGGCGACTGCGACGTGGACGAGCGGCTGCTGCCGCTGGTGCACGCGGCGCGCGAGGCGATGGTCAACGCGGGCAAGCACGCCGACGTGCCGACCGTGTCGCTGTACGCGGAGGTGGAGCCGGATCAGGTCAGCGTCTTCGTCCGTGACCGTGGTGCCGGATTCGACCTCGATGCCGTGGAGGAGGATCGTCACGGGATACGCGGCTCGATCCTCGGCAGGATGAAGCGGCACGGCGGCAAGGCCGAGATCCGCAGCAGCCCGGGCGAGGGCACCGAGGTACGGCTGACTATGCAACGAGGAGCGGCGATATGACCGAGCAGACCCAGCCGGCTCCGGCCAGGCCACGGGTGTTCCTGGTGGACGACCACGGCATGTTCCGGGCAGGGTCTGGCCGAGCTCGGCCCCACGGTGGACGTGATCGGGGAGGCCGGCACGGTCGCCGAGGCGGTGGCCGCGATCACCCGGCACGTGCCCGACGTGGTGCTGCTCGACGTCCACATGCCCGATGGCGGCGGTCGGGCGGTGCTGGAGACGATCCGGCAGACCCTGCCGCAGGTGAAGTTCCTGGCGCTCAGCGTCTCGGACGCGGCCGAGGACGTGATCGGGCTGATCCGCGCCGGCGCGCGCGGCTACGTGACCAAGACGATCTCGGCGACCGAGCTGGCCGACGCGGTCCGCCGGGTGGCCGAGGGTGACGCGGTCTTCTCGCCGCGGCTCGCGGGGTTCGTGCTCGACGCGTTCACCCAGCGCGACGACGCCCCGGTCCGCGACCCCGAGCTGGACCTGCTGACCAACCGGGAGCGCGAGGTGCTCCGGCTGCTGGCCCGTGGCTACGCGTACAAGGAGATCGCCTCCGAGCTGTTCATCTCGGTGAAGACCGTCGAGACACACGTCTCCAGCGTGCTGCGCAAACTCCAGATGTCGAACCGGTACGAGCTCAGCCGCTGGGCCGTCGACCGCCGGCTGGTCTGAGCCGGCTCTGAGCGCGGTCGCGGGGCGCGGTTAGCCTCGGAGGCGTGACCAGCCTCGAGATCGCCCCTGACCTTGCCGACTGGCCGGAGGCGCGTGCGCTCTGGCGCCTCGATCCGGACGTGGCGCACCTCAACCACGGCTCGTTCGGTGCGGTGCCCGGCCCGGTCGCCGAGGTGCAGCAGGAGCTGCGCGACCGGATGCACGCCAACCCGGTGCGGTTCTTCAAGGTGGAACGCCGGCCGCTGATCGAGGCCGCCCGGAGGCCGCCGCCGCGTTCGTCAGGGGCGCCGACCCGGCCGGGTTCGCCCTGGTCACCAACGCCACCACGGGCGCGAGTTCGGTGCTCGCCGGCTTCCCGCTCGAGCCCGGCGACGAGGTGCTGGTCACCGATCACGGCTACGGCGCGGTGACGTACGCGGTCGAGCGGGCCTGCGCCCGGTCCGGTGCCCGGCTGGTCACGGTGGCCGTGCCGCTGGACGCCGACGCGGCCACCATCGAGGGCCTGATCACGCCGGCCGTCACGCCGCGGACCAGGCTGGCCGTGATCGACCACATCACCTCGCCCACGGCGCGGCTGTTCCCGGTGGAGCGGATCGTGCCGGCGCTGCGCGAGCGTGGCGTGGCCGTGTTCGTCGATGCCGCGCACGCGCCCGGGATGCTGCCGGTGGACCTGGCCGCGCTGGAGCCGGACTTCTGGACCGGCAACTTCCACAAGTGGCCGTGCGTGCCGGCCGGCACTGGCGGGCTGTTCAGCGTGGCGCCGCGTTGGCGCGCCCAGACCCGTCCGCTGGTGGCTTCCTGGAACGAGCCGCTGGGCTTCCCGCAGGCGTTCGACGACTACGGCACCGCCGACCCGACAGCCTGGCTCGCCGCGCCGGCCACGTTCGACCTGCT
>CAVVAL010000031.1:0-382855 GCA_963746095.1 uncultured Actinomycetota bacterium
CGCTGGCTGAGCACCGTTCCGTCGGTCAGCTCGGTCAACGGGCGTGGCGCGGTCGAGGTCGACCAGAGCAACGGGGGAGACGCCGAGGGTGACGGGTCGCTGCTCACCGTCGGCGGGCAGGTCTACACCCGGGGGTTGGGCACCACCGCGCCCAGCGAGATCGTCTACTACCTCGGCGGCCGTTGTTCGCGACTGGTCACCGACGTGGGGATCGACGACTCGGCGGGCGCCACCGTGCCGGCCGGGTTCACCGTCTACGCCGACGACACCGCGGTGGCCAGCAGCGGAACCGTCACCGCGGCCGACCCGCCGCGGACGTTGACCGCCGACCTGACCGGAGCGAGCTGGCTCCGGCTGGTCACCACCGGCAGCGCCGCCGCACCCGACGGCACCACGATCAACGACCCCACCGACTGGGCCGCCCCGATCCTGACCTGCGGCGGCGCCACGCCGAACGACCCGGTCCAGCCGGTGGAACGCACCCTGTACTCGTTCGAGTCCGGCACCCACGACTGGACGATCGCCAACCCCGACTCCGGCGGCACGGTGGCCCAGACCGAGGCCTTCCACACCGACGGCGCGCACGGGCTCGCGGTGTCCACCCCCACGGGCGGCAACTGGTTCGGGCAGGCGCTGTCCGCACCGGTCGACCTCACCGGCGCCTCGATGCTGAAGTTCGACGTCCAGACCGGGGCGATCGGGTCGTCCGGGGAGATCGCCGTCCAGGTCGGCGCCGCCGGAGCGTGGTGCCAGGGCGGCCTCTGGACGTGGACCGGGCCGAACTCGAGCCGCACCGTCACCGAGAGGACCAGCCAGCTCAGTTGCCCGGCCGGGGTGACGCTGGACCTCACCCAGATCCGCGGCATCTGGGTGTTCCTCAACGGCGGCGGGACCGTCCACATCGACAACGTCCGCGCCGAGTAGCCGGCCGGAGCGCGGCGCGGGAGGCCCGGTCAGCCGTCGGAGGTGAACAGGCCCTGGACACCGACGACCATGGCGATCAGGCCGAAGATCGCGAGCAGCAGCTCCAGCCCCGCCGGAGAGTTCTGATCGCCTTCGGGCGGTCTGCTCTTCGGCGGGGACTGCCGGCCGGTCAGCCGGTCCCACAGCAGCGCGAGGCCGACACCGATGCCCACCACCTCGAAGTGGAACAGCCGAGGCCCGGAGATCAGGTGGACGATCACGTAGTAGCCGCCCGCCACCAGCGCGACGATCCCGACCACCCAGCCGAACTTCGCGGTCCGGGCGGCGAATCCGGCGAGTTCGTCCCCGATCCGCGGCAGGCGCTGGAGCAGCCCGATCGCGAGCAGGAAGCCGCCGACGATGTTGGCCAGGTCGAGCAGCAGAGCCATGATCACGCACGGCCTCCTTCGCCGGATCCGGTGGTACGCCCCGAGCAGTGTGAACGAGACAGTACTTCAGGCTCCGCGAGACCACCCGTCCAACGATCCGGCCGCCGGATCAGCGTGGGTGAGCAGAACGAGGCGCGATGCGGGCGCCCCCGCCTCACCAGCTGGATTTGGTGATTCCCGGTAGCTCGCCGGCATGGGCCATCTGGCGCATCCTGATCCGGGACAGGCCGAAGGCGCGGAGGTAGCCGCGAGGCCGGCCGTCGATGGCGTCGCGGTTGCGCAGGCGGGTGGGGCTGGCGTCGCGTGGCTGGCGGGCCAGGGCGGCCAGTGCGGCGGTCTGTTCGCTGGCGGTCGAGCGCGGGCTGGCGATGATCCGCTTCAACTCGGCGCGCCGCTCGGCGTACCTGCCGACGATCTCGCGGCGGTGTGCGTCACGGGCGATCTTGCTCTTCTTGGCCATGGTTCAGCGTTCCTCTCGGAAGTCGACGTGCCGGCGCAGGGTCGGGTCGTACTTGCGCAGGACGAGCCGGTCGGGGTCGTTGCGCCGGTTCTTACGGGTGACGTAGGTGTGGCCGGTGCCGGCGGTCGAACGGAGTTTGACGACGGGCCGGAGGTCGTGGCCGGCCATCAGAGCCGCACCCCTCGGGCGCGCAGCTCGGCCACGACCGATTCGATGCCGCGCCGGTCGATGGTCTTGATGCCCTTGGCGCTCAAGGTCAGCCGGACATAGCGGTTCTCGCTGGGCAGGAAGAAGCGCCGGCGTTGGATGTTCGGGTTGAACCGGCGATTGGTGCGCCGGTGGGAGTGGGACACCGCTTTGCCGAACCCTGGCTTGCGGCCGGTGACCTGGCAGTGCGCAGACATGAGCGGTCCTCCTTGCATGTGGTGGTCAGTTCCGGGTGGTGCTGGGAAAGTCAGCCGTCCAGAGGTTCCGCGGTGAGGTCCGGATTGGCGAAACAGCCGGCGAACGGATCGGCGAGGCTCACCCAGGTCTCCTCACCCGCGGCGAGTTCGTCGTCGGTGAGGAGGCAACTGGTCAGCTGGCTGTGGAGGTCGACGGCGTCGAAGCCGCCTCCGATGAACGCCAGCCGGGTGTCGCGGTCGCCGTAGTAGGGATCCCAGTCGAGGGTGGCGGCGAGGCGCCGTTGGTCGCTGGCTTCGCTCCACAGTGGCTCGGGCAGGGCGACCAACCAGCGACCGAGCGAACTCAGGAACAGCCCGCTGCCGACCGATTCCCACGCGAGCACCGTGTCCGGCTGGCTCGCCAACCACAGGTGGCCGCGGCCACGCACCGCCTGGGTGCTGAGCTCGTCGAGCGCGTCGTGCAGCCGCTGTGGGTGGAACGGCCGGCGGGCCGTGAAGAGCGCCGACACGACACCGCAGTCCGGCACCGGCTCGTGGACGCCCACCGGGTAGCCCTCCAGGCCCCGCGCGATCGGGTCGGGCGCGGCGGGGTCGTGCCGGCGGGTGTTGCGCAGGGCGTCGGCCAGCGGCAGCCGCTCGTGCACGTCCGGCCCGGCGCAGAGGTGCGTCGCCCACGGCGCGAGGCGGTGGAGCAGGACCGACAGGCGCGTGGTGTCGAAGGCGCTGTCGGGGGCCTGGCCCCACAACAGCACGGTGTCGGGGTACTCGATCTGCCGCACGATGACTTCGGCGACGGCACGGTTGTCGTCGTCTGCGGCGTGCAGGTCGCGGTGGCGGAGGTCATCGGTGCTGGTCAGGTCGGCGAGCGCGCGGGCGGCGTCGACCACGGTGACATAGGAGTCGAACCGCACGGCATCGGTCACCAGCGCCCCGTCGACCAGGCAGTGGGCGCACGCGGAGGCGACGGACGCGGGTTCGACCGCCTCGGGCAGCGACGAGCAGGATGTCCCGACCGGGGTGCGTGCGCGCCAGCCTGACCAGCGTGGGCAGCACGTCCTCGCGCAGGGTGCACGACACGCAGCCGTGCACCAGCGTGATCCGCTCGTCCTCGATCGTTCCGGTCGCCGTGCGGACCACCCGGTGCGCCACGCCGTCCCGGATCCCGGCCAGATCGTGGCGGACCAACAGCAACGACTCGTCCTCGGTCAGGAGGCGGGCCGTGACCGCGTGCGTCGCGGCCGGCGAGAATCCCGCGAGCACCGTGACGGCCGGCCTGGTATCGGCCTCCGCGACGGCGATCCCGGCGGAAGCCGTGGCCGAACGCTCAGTCATCGAAGGTCATCAATCCGAGCTGGTAGGCGCGGATCAGCCGGCGTGGCACCAGCCGTCGCCGGCCCTCGACCACGATCGGCACGAGATCCGGCGGCACGGCCTTCCAGTTCGCCCGCCGCTAGCGGGTATTGCTTCGGGACATGCGCCGCTTGGGTACCGCCACGATGTCGTCACCTCTCGGTCAACCGATCCGTCGCGCTCATCCTATATGACAATGGTTGTCGTTTGCAGGGCGCCTGGGGGTTCGGCGACATGGGCCAGTCGTGCGGCGCGCCGGCGGGTGACCCGGGCCGGTCGCCCCGAAAGCGACTAGGCTGACCGCCATGGTCGTGGCGCTCCGCGAGATCACCGACGTGAACCGCGAGGCCGTTCTGGCCCTGCGCGTCGCCCCGGGGCAGGAACGTTTCGTCGGGTCGGTGCGGAGCGCGCTGGCGGACGCGGCCCAGTACCCGCAGGCCAAGCCGTGGTACCGGGCGGTCTGCGCGGGCGATGAACCGGTCGGCTTCGTGCTGGTGAGCTGGAACGTGGAGCCGCAGCCCCCGGAGATCATCGGGCCGTGGTTCCTGCGGAAGCTGCTGGTCGACGAGCGGCACCAGGGCCGCGGCCATGGTGCGGACGCCGTGCGCCAGGTCGCGGCGCTGCTGCGGGCCGACGGGGCGACGGAACTGCTGACGAGCTACGTGCCGGCCGAGGGCGGACCGGCGGGCTTCTACGCCCGGCTCGGTTTCGTGCCGACCGGCGACCTCGACGTCAACGGGGAGATCATCGTCCGCCTCCCGCTGGGGTAGCGCCGTGTCCGCTCTGGCGGGGTCAGCGCGAGCGGCGCGCTGTGACGATCCAGGCGCGCGAGTCGAAGTACACGCCGCCGTCGGTGTGGTGGGCGTCGAGGGTGGCGCGGAGCCGGGTGCGCGCCTGCTCGGCCGCCGCGGCGTCGAGGTCGCGCATCAGGTTGGTGAATTCCCCGAGGCCGAGCACGGCATCGAAGGCGGTGGCGCTGTCCGGACCGTAGTAGACGGGCTCGTGCACGTCGGTGAAACTGACCTCCGCGAAGCCGGCCGCCGCCAGGATGCCTTCGGTGACGGCCGGATCGGCGAGTGAGAACGCGTTCGGACCCTGGGGCAGGGTGGCCGGTGCGGCGGTGACGGTCTGGCGGATCGCGGTGGCCCACTCGTTGCGGTCACGCTCCTGCCAGACCAGCAGCACCAGGCGCGCCCCGGGGCGCAGCGCGCGCCCGATGTTGGTGAAGGCGGCGACCGGGTCAGCGAAGAACATCGTTCCGAACCTGCTGATACCGAGATCGAACTGCTCCGCTGGAAAGCGGTGAACCTGGGCGTCCAGCTGCTGGAAGCTCACGTTGGTCAGGCCCTGGTCGGCGCTGAGCTGTCGGGCTCGTTCGAGCATCGGCGCGGAGACGTCGACGCCCAGCGCGCTTCCACTGACGGCGGCGCGGGCGGCCTCGCGCGTGGACTGGCCCGCGCCACAGCCGATGTCGAGCACCCGGTTGTGAGGGCCGACGCGGGCAGCGGCCCGGAAGAGTTCATTGTGCAGGCGCAGTTCCGCGTCGTAGTCGAACAGGGAGGACATCACCGTCACTGAATCCTCTCGATACCGAGGCCGAACGGGCCTTCGCGGAGCACGCCGCGTACCTGGTCCAGCGTGACCGTCTCGGGCGGGAACTCCGCCAGGCACCAGGCGGCGCCGGCCTTGGCGTAGGGCGCCGGATCGGTGCCGGGCTCCAGGCCGACGACAAGGTCATAGGGCGCCGCCGGGTTCTCGCGTAGCTCGCTGAGCGTAGCGGCGACCTCGGCGAGCTGGTCCGGATGGTCCAGGTTGACCGGGAAGAAGCCGTCGAGGCGGGCGGCCCGGCGCAGCGGCTTGAGGTTGCCCGGGAATCCCGCGGCCCAGACCGGCACCCCGGGCCGCTGGACCGGTCGAGGCAGGAACTGCATGCCGTCGACGGTGTAGTGCTCACCGTGGTGGTGCACCGGCTCGCCGGACCAGGCCCCGGCCAGGATCGCGAGGGATTCGTCGAGTTGTTGCGCGCGCCGCCGGTCGTCGAGTTCCTCGCCGGTGCCGGAGAACTCCGCGCCGAACCGGTCGCTGCCGAGGCCGACGCCGAGGGTGAGTCGGCCGCCGCTGAGCCGGTCCAGCGAGGCGGTCTCCCGGGCGACCTTGGCGGGCCGGCGGCGGGCCAGCGGCGTGATCATCGGACCGAGCCGCACCTGCTCGGTGGCGGCGGCGATCGCGGCCAACGTGATCCACGGGTCGGCCACCTCCCGCACCGGCGCTCGCCAGCGCAGGTGATCCCAGACGAACACGCCGTGCCAGCCGGCCTCCTCCGCCTCGGCCGCCAGCCGGGCGACCGCCGCCGGATCGGCCAGTTCGTCGAAGAGCGGCAGCCAGAGCGCCGAGCGCAACGGAGTCGTGGTCGGCTCTTCGGGGTGTGGAACATGAGTGGTCATGAACGCCACGCTAGATCAGGCTGGCCATCGCCAAAAGCGATAGTTTCCGATCAAGACAATCGCTCCCGACGAGGATCATCGGCTAGGGTGCGCCCATGTCCGAGGTCGAACTGCGGCACCTCACCACGATGGCCGCCGTGGCCGACGAGGGCTCGTTCGGCCGTGCGGCCGTGCGGCTCGGATACACCCAGTCGACGGTGAGTCAGCAGATCGCGGCGCTGGAGAAGGCCGTCGGCGGTGCCGTGTTCGACCGGCCGGGCGGCCCGAAACCGGTGCGGATCACGCCACTCGGCGCGGTGGTGTTGGCACACGGACGCGATCTGCTGGCGAAGTCACAGGCGATGGCAGCGGCCGTCGACCGGTTCAAGGCCGGCGACGGCCGGGTCGACATCGGCACCTTCCAGAGCGTGTCGAACGCGATCCTGCCGCTGGTCGTACGCGGGCTGCGGGACGACCACCCCGGCTGCGACATCCGGCTGTTCGAGGAGGAGACCGATCGGCCGCAGGTCCAGGAGCTCGACCTGATGTTCTTCGACGGTCGCGTCGACGGCGACGTCCAACACCGCAAGCTGTTCGACGATCCCTACGTGTTGCTGGCCCGCCCCGGCGCCTTCCCGGACGGTCCGGTGCACCCGGCCCGGCTCGACGGCGCACCGATGGTGGCGCACCCGCCGATCTGCGACCAGGCCCGGATGGAGCAGGCGCTCGCACGTCGCGGCGTCCGGCCGCGCATCGTCTTCCGCACCGCCGGCAACGAGACCGTGCTGTCGATGGTGCGCGCTGGCATGGGTTCGGCGATCCTGCCGCGGCTCGCCGTCCTCAGTGCCGACGTCGGCGCCGACACCTCGCTCAGCGTCCATGAGCTCGCGCCAGCGCTGCCGCCACGCGAGATCTTCTTGCTGTGGCAGGCGAATCGCACGCACTCCCCACTCGCGGCCCGGGCGATCGAGATCGCCGTGGAGGTCGCGGGCCGGATCGCCACGCGGACATGACCCGACCGCCGACGACCTCGACGCTCAAGCGGATTCCCCGGCTGGGCGCAGCCTCTCGCCGGTGTTCGCCGCCCTGGTGGGCTGGTCCGAGGAGCGCCTGCCCGACGTCGAGGCTGCTCGCCGCGCGTACGACGCGAAACATCGATGACCCGGCGACTCCCGGCGGCGCCGGCGTGACAGTGGCCCCTAGGATTTGACGCATGGCATTGCTGCACCGTGCGGAACTGCACCCCACGAAGCTCGAACTGCTGGCGGCGTGGCTGCCCGGCCGTCCCTGGTACCAGGGACAGACCGTCGAGGACATCGGGCGCGTCGCCTCGTGGCGCTTCGACGATCCCGCCGGCGCGGTCGGCATCGAGACGTTCCTCGTCCAGGCCGGCGGCGGGCCGATCCTTCAGATTCCGCTGACCTACCGTGACGCGCCCCTGGACGGCGGTGACCCGTGGCTGGTCGGCACCACCGACCATTCCGTGCTCGGTCAGCGCTGGGTGTACGACGGCTGCGGGGACCCGGTCTACGTCGCGGCGCTGGCCAGTGCCATCTTCGCGGGCACCGGCGAAGCGGAGGAGTACTTCGAGGTCGACGGCCGGCGCGAAGTCCGTGAGTCCGCCATGACCGTCCTCGGCAGCGGCGGCCACGATGCCGAGGTCGCCGTCGGCGCGCTGCGTCGCGTGGTCGAGGACGATCCCACGCTCATCGTGACGGACTCCGTCGAGCTGGCCATCCTGCGTCGACTCGACGGCAACCCGACGCTGGACGGCGCCACCCTGACCGGCCGCTGGGACGGCCAGCCGACCCCGGTACCGCTGGCATCCGCCCAGCCGCGCTGACGCCACCCGAGCCGCTGGTCACCGAACCGGTGCCGAACCGGCCGGGACGGACTCGCCGCGGAAGATGCGGCCGATGTTCTCCGGGTCGAAGAAGTCGACCGGCGACACGGTTCCGGCGGTGACGCTGACGAAGTCGTCCATGGCCTCACGGTTGCCGTGCACGGCGCCGAGCAGCTGCTGCATCTGCGCCGGCGGCGCTTCCAGCGTGGCCAGTTGCGTGGTGAAGCCGTAGATCGGCAGCGCGCGGGCGTCTCGGGTTCGCTGGTAGTCGGACATCGCGTCCTCGAACGAGCGCAGGCCGGTGAGCGTCTCGTGCAGGGCCGTCGAGCAGAGTTCGGCGTCGCGGAACGCGTCGCTGATGCCCTGTGCCGTGATCGGGTCCTTGGTGTAGCCGGCGTCGCCGACGAGCGCCCAGCCGGGGCCGAACGGCTTGCGGAAGAAGTTGGGGACCGAGCCGCCCGAGAACGGCGCCTCGCGGTGGGCCGCGCGGACCCGGGAGGCGAACGCCGGTGCGAGCTCCAGGGTCTTGAGGTAGTTGGCCTCGACATCGGTCTTGTAGGCGCTCGCCTCCGCGGCAGGCCAGCCGACGACCAGCAACGTCAGCCCGTCGTTCGTCGGTATGGCGGCCCAACCCCGGTCCGGGCGGATCACGATCTCGAAGCTGTCGACGGGTAGGCCGCTCCAGTACGTGTAGTAGCTCCACTGGAGTTTCGGCTGCTCGTGATACTGCTCGGGCTGAACCGCCTTGGCCACGCGCGAGCCCCGGCCGTCGGCACCGACGACGACGCGGGCCTGCTCCACCACGGTTCTGCCGTCGGCACCGTGGCCGCGGATCCCGACGGCCGCGCCGTCCGCCCACTCGATCTCGTCGACGCTGAAGTGTTCCCGGACCTCGACGCCGGCGGCGACCGCCGCGTCCACCAGGATCTTGTCCAGCACGGTTCGCCGCGGCGCGTACGCCGTGGCGACGCCGTCCTGCGACCGGGGCGCGCCGGCGATGGTGAACGGACCGAAGTCGAACGAGTAGGTCCCGATCGGCGGGCAGCCGGTGGCCACGACCGCGTCGAGCAGTCCCCATCGACGCAGCGCGGCGACGCCCGGCACGTGGATCATGAGCGTCGAGAGCGTGTCGCTGGGGAAGGACGCGCGGTCGACCAGCAGCACGCGGTGTCCCTGGCGAGCGAGCAGCATCGCGGTCGGTGCGCCGGCGCAACGTGCCCCGACGACGATCGCGTCGTAGGTCGGTCCCATGGTGCCCTCCTGAACTCGGTGGTCCGCTCAGGGTGGCTCCGACCAGCACCGATCGGATCGGTGAGGTCCCCTATTTCCCGCCTGGTCCGGAGCGGGTGGCGTACGCCGCGGCCTCGGCGCGGGTGCGCAGGCCCAGCTTGCCCAGGATGTTGCCGACGTGGTGTTCGACGGTCTTGCGGCTGATGAACAGCCGCTCTGAGATGTCCGGGTTGGACAGCCCGCGGCTCAGCAGGTCGAGCACCTCCGCCTCGCGCTTGGTCAACAGCCCGGCGCCCTTGCGGGCGGTCGTCGCGCGCACCCCGAGCGAACGCAGCACGGCGGCGGCCGCGTCGACCTGGCGGGCGGCCTGCAGCCGCTCGAACGCCTCCAGCGCGGTCCGGGCCTCGGCCATCGCCACCTCGGGGCACGCGGTCAGCAGGGCGCTGGCCAGCTCCAGCCGGGAGTGCGCCACCTCCATCGGGAGCTGGGCCCGCGCGAAGCCGGCCAACGCCTCGCGGAGGCACGCCTGCGGGTCGCCGGTCCCCGCCGCGAGGCAGATCCGGCCCCGGGCCAGCGCGGCCGCGGCCATCAGGTGGTGGCTCGCGTGCTGGGTCGCGCACGCCGTGAGCTGCGCGGCGGCGACCGTCGCCGGCTCGAGCTGGTTCGCCGCGAGGTGTACATCGACGAGCAACGCCAGCAGCGGCGCCGCCGCGGAGCTCGACGCGTCCAGCTGGGCGAGCGCGCGCTCGAGCAGGTCGACGGCGAGCGCGGTCTCGCCGCGGGCCAGCCGGATGGCCGCGAGCGGCCTGGCGGCTCCGGCGTCGGCGGTGCTGTCGATGCCGTCGAGCAGCTGCTCGGCCTCCTCGAATCGGCCCTGCCGCACCCGCAGGTCCGCCAACCGGACGAGCGCGCCGGCACGGAACACCGATCGCCGACCCAGGCCCCACAGCCGGACCGCTTCGGTCAGCGTGGCGTCCGCCTCCGCCCAGCGGCCGGCCGCCGTCAGCACGCCGCCGTAGTGCGTGCGGCAGAAGGCCGAGACCGCCGGTAGCGAGCGACGAGCGGCGATGGCGTCGCCGATCCGGATCCACTGATCGGCGCGAGTCACGTCGCAGGCGTACTCGCAGGCAGCGAAGAGCTGGCAGAAGATCTCCTCCAGCACGCAGAAGTCGTCGACCTCCCCGCCGGCCACCGCCGCGAGTGCCTCGTCGAGGAGCGTCATGCCCTCCTCGGTGCGGTCCGCGTGGACGAGGCTCGCGCCCAGGTACGCGAGCGTCGCGCACTCCAGATCGGTGTCGCTGAACTGGCGGGCGACGTCCAGTGCCTGGCGGAAATGCGCGTCCTTGCGCGGCCGGTCACCCTCGAACATGCCGAGATTGAGCGCCACCCAGCCGGCCTCGGAGGAGTTGGCCGCGCCGGTCAGCAGCGTCTGTGCCCTGGCCAACCAGCCGCCCGCGACCGCCCAATCGCCCACCACCGCCCCGTACATGTAACCCAAGGTCCGGGCTACCCGGATGGCACCCAGCTGGTCGTCGCCGTCGCGATGCGCGGCGTAGGCGCGCTCCCAGTCCTCGATCGCCCGGGGGAAGTCGAACTCCAGATAGGCGACCCGAGCGAGCCCCTCTATCGCGGCGCCGGACGTGGACTCGGCCAGCGCGCCTTCGAGGGCCCGACGCGCGCCTGCCGCATCGCCGGCCCGTAGCGCGGCGGCACCCTCGGTGAGCAGGTTCTGGACCGGTGCGGTCACGTGCCGATCATCGCACGCGGCGGCGTGATCACGGCTCAGGGAAGTGGACGGCGCTCACTCCGCGTACCGGACAGACTTCCGGCGCCCCGACCCATATGGTCGTGTTGTCCGTTTATTCGTGCCCGGGTTCTCGGGCCCGGGCAAACCCTATCCAGGGAGTTTTACAGTGCTGAAGAAGACGCGCATCGCCGGTGCCGTGCTCGCAATCGCGACCGGTTTCCTGATGATGGCCGCTCCGGCCTCGGCTGACGCCCCGAAGACCGTGAACCAGACGAACAACCTGGTTCCGGTCACGCTGTGCGACAACCAGGCCAACGTGACCGTCCTGGGCGTGGCCGTGCCGATCACCGGTGTGCTGTCCCCGAAGGCGGTCAAGTGTGACACCGCCACCACGGTGCAGGCCGGCAAGTAGCACTCAGCAGTACCCGTAACACCAGTCGATAGCGTCGGGCCCCCGAGCAGGCCCGGCGCTATCGCCGTCTCCAGCCGCGGTCCGGCCCGGGCCGGTGATGAACAAGGGCCTAGACCCCGATCCGCCCCCACGGACCCCAGATCGCGAACGTCATTCCGGCCGAGGCCTGAATGTTGACGAAGAGCGTCCCTCCGCCAGGGCTGAAGGTGGAGCCCGCGAACTCGTCGTTGAACCGGGGCGTGCCGGTCGCGCTGGTCAGCCGGTTGAGGGCGATGTCGAAGAGCCGCCCGTGCCGGCTGAGGCCACGGACGAAGTTGTCGTTGACGTTGTCCTCGCAGAGCACCAACGTGCCGCGCGGGCTGGTGGTGACGTTGTCCGGGAAGTCGAGCACGTCCGGGCCGGGGGACTGGTAGACGAGCTCCAGCACCTGCTGTCGGGTGTGGTACGCCCAGACCTGCCCGCTGCCGTTGCCGAATCCGGCCGCCGGGTCCGGCGGGGTCTCGGCCGCGCCGCCGCCCTGGGTGGAGCAGAAGTACACGACGCCGTCGTCGTACGCGCAGCCCTCCAATCTGGAGAACCACGCGGCGCCTTGCGCCCGGCCCTGGTTGCCGACGTAGGTGAGCGCGGTGTCGTTGCTGGTCGGCGCCGGCTGCCCCGGGGTGTAGGGGAACGTCGGGTCCGGATCGTCGATGTCGACCCAGGTCACCTTGTACCGGGCTCCGCGCTGCTGGGCGACGGCCAGGTTGAGGTTCGGCCGGCCCTTCACCGCGAGCATCTGCAACCGGCCCTTGTTGTCCAGCCGGCCGGTCTTGAGCGGGTTGCGGCGCGGCGTGTAGCGGTAGAAGCCGGACGGAAAGGCGAAGTTGTCCTCGGTCAGGTACAGCGCTCCGCCGCGCGGGTCGAACGCGACGGCCTCGTGCGCGTACCGGCCGGCCTTGGTGATCGGCTCACGGGTGGACGTGCCGCGGCTGGGCACCTCGAACACGTAGCCGTGCGGCTGGGTGAGCGGCACGTTGGAGACGCCGGTGAAGTCGGCGCCGACGTCCGGGCCGTTCACGGTCTCCTCGCAGGTGATCCAGCTGCCCCACGGCATCGGCCCGCCGGAGCAGTTCATCTGGGTGCCGTTGAGGCTGGTGTACGCCCGGACCACCTCGCCGGTGCGGGTCACCTCGATCGTGGTGGTGCCGCCGCGCGCCATCGGGTCGTACGGCGTGCCAGGGCCGAACGCCGCGCCCGGCCCGTTCACCTCGTGATTGCGGACCAGGATCACGTTGCCGTCGCGGCCCCGGAACGCGGCCATCCCGTCGTGCCGGCCGGGCAGTGTGGTGCCGTCGTTCAGGACGACAGGCGTCTCGGTGTCGTGGAAGGACCGGTACTGGAAGTCTCTCGGCAGCCAGAGCCGGACCTTGCCGTCGCGCAGATCCGGGATGGCCCGCAGGTCCCGGAACGACGGTGTGGTGCTGGTGCCCTCCGCCAAGGCCGCGAAGCCCTGGAAGGGGCCGCCCAGGACGGTGGCACCGGCGGTGACCGCCGCGCCGCGTAGGAACGTCCGACGATCGATGTGGCCCATGGCTCCTCCTCCATAGCCGGTCCCCGCGAGGGTGATGTTACGACCGCGCCGACGTGTCGCAACTCGTTCGATCGGTGGTAGTTCTCGGGGTCCGGTCACCCGGTTCCCGCTGGTCGAAGGGGCTTGGCTGGTGGCGGGGCAATTGCGTAGAGAAATTGCATTGAGCCCTTTTATTTGGGTTGGAGTATTTACAGCATGTTTCACGATGATTACGGTGGAAGCCTGGGAGCGCTCCCAGAATTACAGCCGCCAGGAGGACACCGTGGCCACATTGCCCACCCGACCCGGCACCATCGTCTCCAGGGCGCTCACCGTCTTGACCGTCGCAGGCCTGCTGCTGGCCGGCGCGTTGACCGGTGTCGCCGACGCTCACGGGTCGGCCACCGACCCGCCCTCGCGCAATTACGGCTGCTGGGAGCGGTGGGGCAACGACCACCTGAACCCGGCGATGGCCACCCAGGACCCGATGTGCTGGCAGGCATGGCGGGCCAACCCGAACGCGATGTGGAACTGGAACGGCCTGTACCGGGAGAACGTCCGCGGCAACCACCAGGCCGCGATACCGAACGGGCAGTTGTGCAGCGGGGGCCACGCCGAGGGCGGACGGTACAACTCCCTCGACACGGTCGGTGCGTGGCGGACCGTGAACAAGGACAACAGGTTCACCCTGACGATCACCGACCAGGCGCGGCACGGAGCCGACTACATCCGGGTCTACGTCACCAACCAGGGATTCAGCCCCACCACCCAGCCGCTGGGCTGGAACAACCTCGAACTCGTCGCCGAGTCCGGCCGCATCGGATCCGCCGGCCAGTACCAGGTCGCGGTGAACGCCGGCACCAGAACGGGACGGCACATCGTCTACACCGTGTGGCAGGCCAGCCACCTCGACCAGTCCTACTACTTCTGCAGCGACGTGGTCTTCTCCGGTCGTTAGGGCCTGTTTCGAAGTCCCTCTGCCGCCCTGCGTGACCCGCCGGGACGGCCGGCGGGTGGCCTGACCCGCACCGCGTGCGGTGCCCGATCCGACCCACCCGTCGGGGCGTCCGGCCCGCCGGAGCTCGCCCCGACGAGTGGGGCGCGGTCGTCCGCGCCGGGCCCAGGCGGGAAGCGCCAACCTCAGTGCTGAGTCGGCGCGGGCCGTCGGCCGTGCCAGGGTGGCGCGCCCGCTGCGGGGCAGAATCAATGCATGGATCCATGCAATGATTGCGCCGTGGAACCTTAGTCTCGACTCCGTGCCGTGCCACGACCAGGTCGTGACGAGCCGGCGACCGGTCCTGTCGAGCGCCGGGAGTCCCGTTGCCGAGACGTCGATGATGCGCGGAGGAGGAGCGAGTGCCGGCCGGCGCGGACGACGAACCGGCCAAGCGGGCCCCGAGGGAGGTAAGTGCTGTGACCGCAGCGATCGAGTCCGACACGGTGCTGGTGAACTGCTACCTCGACGAACGTCCGGTACGTCTGGTGCCGGTCGGGGAGATCGACCTCTCCGCCGGCCCGAGCCTGGCCCGGGCCTTCGAGATCGTGGCGGCGACCCCGGCCAGCGACGTGGTGGTGGACCTGTCGAAGGTCTCGTTCTTCAACTCGACCGGTGTGTCCTTCCTCCTCCGCCTGGATCGGCATCTCACGGCCGTCGGTCATCGCCTGCGCATCGTCGGCGCCGCGCGGGACACGGCCCGGCTGCTCCGCCTGACCGGTCTGGATCACCTGTTCACCCGCGTGTGGTGAGCCGGCTCCGCGCAGGTCGCTGACGATCCTGCTCGGTCGTCGACCAGCACGCTCAGCCGGTCACCGGACCCACTGGACGGCTTCCTGGCGGGCGGCCTCCACCTGGGACCCGGACTGCCTGCGGGCCATCCGGCGCAGCACGACGGGGGCGGCCAGCGCCCCGACGATGGCCCACGCGCTGAGCACGCCGATCGTCTCCAGCGTGCGCCAGGAGTCCCCGATCTCCAGCGTCGCCGCGGAGTCCGGCAGGAAGGCCGACCGCATGCCGAGTCCGAGCCAGTACATGGGGAAGATCTGGGCCACGACCTGCACCCAGCCCCACAGCGACTGGATCGGGTAGAAGATCCCGGAGATGCCGGTGAGCACGAGGACCGGGAGCATGCCCCAGGACCCGACCTTCTGGACGTTCGGCACCAGCGAGCCGATGACGATGCCGATCGGCATGGTGGCGAGCAGCCCGAGAACGATCACCCAGGCGACCGTGAGCCAGCCGGCGGCGCCCCGGTGGACCAGGTCGTCGAAGAGCAGGAAGCTCGGGATCAGGATCGTCACGAGAGAGGGAATCAGGCCGAGCGAGTGAAAGAGAAGCTGGCCGCTGACGTACCCGACGATGCCGCGCGGCACCGCCTTGGCCCGCAGTAGCGTGCCGTCCTCCCGTTCCATCGCCAGCGCGTACGCCGGGCCGATGATCACGCCGAAGGCGATCAGCCCGCCGAGAATGCTCGGCATCGACACCGACGGCAGCAGCAACGATGTTCCCTCGACCTCGGAATTGCGTCGCAGGAACAGGTAGCCGACGACCGCGACCGCCATGAACAGGTAGAACCCCTGGTCCTGGGGGCTCCGGATGCTCTGGGTGAACTCCGTCCAGCCGCGGCCGAGGCCGACGCGGACCGCGTGTGCCGTGCGGTTCATGGGGCGTCCTCCGTGTCGACGGTCAGACCGGCGGAGCCGAACGCCGTCGCCGCGTGGTCGGCGCGACCGGCCTCGTGCTGTTGGACCATCGTGAGATAGGTGTCCTCGAGGCTGGCCCGGCGCACCTCCAGGTCGGCGACCTCCTCGCCGTACTGGGCGAACAGCTCCCGCGCGACGCGGGTGGGCTCCGCGGTGGACCGGGCGAAGTGCTGGCCGTCGCGGCTCCACCGGACCTCGCCCTCGGCCGCGACCTGGCGCGCGAGTTGGTCGGCGTTGCCGTCGGCGACGATCCGGCCGCCGGCCAGGATGAGGATGCGGTCGGCGAGCTTCTCCGCTTCGCCGAGGTCATGGGTGGTGAGCAGGATCGTGGTGTCCTCGAGGTCGGTCAGGCGGTGGATCAGTTCGTGGAACTCCCGCCGCGCGTGCGGGTCGAAGCCCGCGGTCGGTTCGTCGAGGAAGAGCAGTTCGGGGCGGCCGACGATGCCGATCGCGACGTCCAGCCGTCGTCGCTGGCCACCGGACAGGGTGCGGATCTTCTGGTCCGCCTGGGCTTCCAGGCCCACCATGGCGATCAGTTCGTCCACGTCGTACGGCCGGCTGCGCTCCGGGGTGGAGTAGGGCAGGTAGTAGCGCCCGAGATGGGTGAGGAGCTTGCGAGAGGTCCAGCGCGCGTGATCGCGCCAGGACTGGAGCACCACCCCGGTGCGGGCCCGCCAGTCCTCGTCGCCCTCGGCCGGATCGACCCCCAGCACCGTGAGCGTGCCGGCCGACCGCATCCGGAAGCCTTCGAGGATCTCGATCGTGGTGGTCTTGCCCGCCCCGTTCGGCCCGAGGAGCGTGATCACCTCACCTCTGTTGACGCTGAAGTCGACACCCTTCAGCACGTCGTTGGACCCGTAGCGCATCCGGAGATCACGAACGTCGATGACGGTTTCGTCCACGCGTCTTCTCTAGCACGCCTGGGCAGGGGCGTCTCGCGACTTTGCCGCTTTCGCGGTACTCATCGAATATCTGTCGAATTGCGACTCTTGGTCGGTTAAGGGTTGACATGCGCTTAACCGACTGGTCATTCTGGCGACACACGGCGGGAAAGCGCTATCCAACCTCTGTCGACCCGCCCGCGGCCTCCTAACGCCGCTGAATACGCTCGTCGTTCGCCGCGTGATTCTCGCTTTGACGCATTCCAATGCCGACAACTGCATTCGTGCGCGGACGTCATCCTCGCGACGGCGGCCGTCCCACGCCCTCGCCCGATCGTTGCCGCGAAGAGCTGGACCAGGAGGAGCAGATGAGTACATCCTCGAGGACGCGCCGCTGGCTGCTGACCATCGCGCTCGCGTTGCCCTTCGCCGTCGTGTCCGCCTCTTCCGCGAGTGCGGCCGACGTGTCGGCTGGCCCGGTCGAGCGAGCCGCGGCCTGCCCCGTCGGTGACTCCGCCGGATCAGCCGGCGGCGGTGCGATGGCCGCCGCGCCGGTCAAGGTCTGGTTGGCGGGCGACTCCACGGTGGCCAATGCCTCGCGGTGCCCGATCGGTTGGGGCAGCCGCTTCGATCCGCTGTTCAACGGTGACGTCACCGTCGTCAACAGCGCGGTCGGCGGCCGCAGCATCCAGACCTGGCTCTACGACCCGAACGTGACCAGCACGAAGAACTCCGCCGGCGAGTGCGTCGTCAACCCGCAGACGTACTCCACTCGCTGGCAGGCCATGCTCAACGCGAGCACGGGGATGAAGGCGGGCGACTACCTGTTCATCCAGTTCGGGATCAACGACGGTGACCGCGCCTGCCCCCGGCACGTGGGATCGGCCCGCTACAAGCAGCTCCTCGGCGTGATGGCCAACGCGGCCAAGGCTCGTGGCGCCAAACCCGTCTTCGTGACGCCGGTGGCCGCGATCCGGTGCTCGGGCAGCACGGCCGTGGGCAACCGCGGGTTCGTCACCGAGACTCTCGACGCCGGTGTCGCCAATGGAGTACCGGTCATCGACCTCCACCGGCGCAGCGTCGCGCTCTACAACAGCCTGAAGCTGTGCCCGAACAACGGGGACTACACGCAAGGTGCGGTCGGCGCGTTCTTCTGCAACGACCACACCCACTTCGAGGCCGCCGGCGCCGAGAAGCTCGCCCGGGTCGTCGCCCAGGCCCTGCGTGACCAGGGCATTCCGCTCGCCTCGTACCTCCTCTAGCGACCGCAGTCGGGGCGAACCCTCCGATCACTGCCGCGGCGGCACCGACGAACCACGGACCCGCAGCGAGGGGCTGATCACGACGCGGTGGGTGGGCCGGTCCGGGTCGGCGAGCCGGTCGGCCACCAGCCGTACGGCCGCCCGGCCGATGGAGCCGCGCGGCGGACGGACGGCGGTGAGCGCCGGGCTGAACAGCCCGGCGACCTCGTCGTCGTAGGCGACCAGGGACAGGTCGCCCGGGACCGACAGGTGGCGCTCCTCGCAGCGCTGCACGAGCGCGATGGCCTCCGCGTCGGCGTGCACGAGCAGCGCGGTGGTCCCGGTCGCGAGGCACTGGTCGAGGGCGTCGTCGAGGGCCGCGTTGCACTCCGGCGAGCGGGCGTCCGGCACCAGCGCGTCGACGGTCGCGCCGACGTCGAGGCCGCACTCGGCCGCCGCCTCCAGCCAGCCACGGCGGACGTGCGGCCGGGTCGGGCTGGGCTCGGCCAGCACCACGCCGATCTTGCGGTGGCCGAGCGAGACCAGGTGGCGCACGGCCATGGCCGCGCCCAGCGCGTGGTCGGTCACCACCGACTCGAGCACGGCGTGGTGCGGGCCGGCCGTCGCGGTGCGTTCGAGCAGGACGACCGGGATCCCGCGTGCCGGCGAGCCACTCGATGGTGCGATCCGCGGTCGGCGCGTCCATCCGGGGGGCGACGATCAGCGCGTCCACGCCCTGCTGCTCGACCAGCCGGGTCAGCTGCGGCCGGTCGTCCTCGATGTCGTACGACGAGCCGCGCAGGATGACGCGCATGTCGAGCTCGCGGGCGGCCTCCTCGGCGCCCTGCGCCACGTTGGGCCAGTAGTAGTCCAGCGACGGCACGAGCATGCCCAGCGACCGGTCACCGGGACGGACGCCGGGCCGCCGGCTCCTCCTCGGCGGCGGGCGCGTCGCGTCACCACCGTGCCGAGCGTCGGACGGACGGCAGCGCCACCCCGCCGTGCACCCGGCGGACCAGCCCCTCGGCCGCGAGCTGGGCGATGTCGCGGCGGATGGTCACCGCGGACGGCGCCGAGCGCGTCGGTGAGGTCGGAGATGCGCAGCACCCCGTCGCGCTGCAGCGCCTCGAGCAGCTGGGCGCGGCGGGCGACCTGTAGCGGACCCCGTCTGTCTGAAGTGCTCACCGCTGCTCCTTCACGCTCAGTTGCGAGGCTACCGATCGGTCCCAGGGCGGTGACGTCGATGTCCAGCCGGGTCAGCCGGTCGCCCCAGACGTCGCGCAGCAGCGGGTCGTCCAACTCTCGCACCGTGGCGGTGACCGGGCGCGCCGGCCGGCTCCCAGGTGAGCTCCACGACCCCGGCGCCGTCGAGGGCGACGATCCGGGCGTGCCCGGCGCCGACGCTCACGCCGGCCGGCCACGACCAGGTGGATCAGCGTCGGCTCGTCCGGCTCGGCGGGGTCCAGCTCCCAGGCGTCCCGGATGGTCACGGCGCCGGTCGTCGCGGTCCAGCCGGGCGGTGCGCCGCCAGCGGCGGAGGTCGGTCACGCGGGTAGGCCGCCGCGAGGTCGAGGGTGAGCGCCGAGGACGCGTCCGCGACGGCACCGAGACGTCGCCGGCGCGTGTGGCCGCGGCCGTGTCCCTGCGCCGTGCCCCGGATCTGCGGCACGTTGTGCCAGGAGCTCTGCATCGTCCAGATCGCGTACCGGTCGGGGCCGAAGGTCTGCGCGGTGTAGGTGGGCCGGCCCGGGTCGACGAGCACCGGCACCCCGCCGAGGGCCACGACCACGCTGCCGACGTCGTTGTGGTTGTGGTGCTCGCCGTTGTGGCCGCCCTTGACCGCGAGCGTCAACCCGGCGGTGCTGCCCGCGGCCGGGCGGGCCAGCAGCACCTGGGTCGAGGCGAACCAGACGTCGCGCGGCAGCGGGGACGCGCCCGGGGCCGCGGCGAGCCAGTCCGGATCGGTCAGGGCGCGCAGCAGCCGGCCCAGGCCCTGACGCTCGTGCGCGACCGGCTCGTCCGGGCCGGCGGTGGGCGGCGGCGTGCGCCTCGGCGGCCCGGTCGCCGATCCGCCGGGCCGCCCGGTGCAGCACGTCCCAGGGCTGCTGCCGCGACGGGCGGGCCGGGCCGTCGGCGTGGTTGAGGTACCAGTCGCCGCCCAGGTGCATGCCGGTGCGGGAAGGCCACGGTCTCGCGCAGCGCGTCGAGCGGGACGTCGCCCAGCGCGCCGCCGGTCGCGTGCGCGCAGCAGATCGAGCGCCTCGAGCAGCCGGCAGGCGCCGTTCCACCAGTACGCGTAGCCCTCGTCGATCGCGCCGTCGGCCGGCAGCGACGCCACATAGCGGTCGAGGCCCTCGACGACGAGGTCGACCAGGTCGGCCCGCCGGGTCCGGGTCGTCGACCAGGCGCAGCGCCGCGACCAGGACGTTGCCGTGGATCCACGGGTTCCAGTTGTGCACGTCGCCGTCCAGCCCGAGCCAGTGCCAGTCGCGGCGCGTCGGTGAACGGGGTGAGCACCCGCCGGTCGCATCTCGTGGCGGATGCGGGCGCGCAGGCCGGGGATCCGCTCGTCGAGCTGCGCGCCGAGCAGCTGGTCGAGCCAGGCGAGCTGGGCGGCGACCTCGCCGGCGCCGAGATCCAGGTACGGATCGGTCACGGTCGGCAGCCACCGCGCCGTGCCGGGCGAACGTGTCGTCGTGCGCGGGCCAGCACCAGCTGCTCTGCTCGCACAGCAGGGTCACGCCGTCGGCCACCTCGTCGATCCAGGCCGGGTCGAGGGTCACCGCGGCGAGCACGGCGGCGCGGCTGAGGCGGTCCTGCCGGGCGAACACGATCTGCTCGTAGGCGTCGCGGTCACCGTCGCGGAAGTACCGGGCGTAGTCGCGGGCGAGGGGCGCCGGCCAGGGCGACCCGAGGTCGGCCGGGCGCGGCGGCGCAGTTCGCGCAGCGTCGCCTGGTCGAGGCGGGCCGGGATCCCAGGTCCGGCGGTCGGTGGCCGGGGGGACCGGCAGGGCGTCCTCGGGGCGGACGAGCAGCGCCACGGTCCCGGTTCGCCGTAACGCGGGCCAGGTCCGGGCCAGCGGCCCGACAAAGCGCGGTGGGGTGATGGGCATGGCACCTCGTCGTTGCCGGACGTCGATGATCGATCGTGACCATAACAGATCGCTTCTGATTCGTTTACGTGCGAAACTGGCCATTGACATGGTCGATTCTGAGCGTTTAACTTCCCCGAAACCCGAGCCGATCACCGGCTCGACCCTCCCGTGAGCCCACTCCCAGGGCTTCCCGATGGCGATCGGAGCGTGACGCGTGCTGCTTCGACCACGGACTCCGCACGCCCGTCGCCACGACCGGACAGCCGGACTGGACCCGCGCGGACCTGGTCCGGCTCGCCGACCGGATGCTGGCGTCCGCCCGGCGGCACGCCTCGCCCGGTCACGCCCGCATCCTTCCCCCGGGCGCCGAGGGCGGATACGGGCGGGCCGTCGACGGCCTCGAAGGGTTCGCCCGCACGTTCCTGCTGGCCGGCTTCCGCATCGCCGGCGAACGCGGCGCCGGGCTGGACGAGCTGGCCGACTGGTACGCGACCGGCATCGCCGCCGGCACCGATCCCGCGTCGCCGGAACGGTGGGTCCGCCTCGACGAGCACCCGCAGGCCAAGGTGGAGGCCGCCTCCCTCGCGCTGATCCTCGACCTGACCCGGCCCGTGGATCTGGGACCGGCTCGACGCCCGACGTGCAGCAGCGGGTCGTGGACTACCTGTCGCCGGCGGTCGGCGACGACACCTACCCGCGGATCAACTGGGTCTGGTTCCGCCTGGTCGTGCAGACCTTCCTGCGCTCGGTGGGCGGTCCGTGCTCGGCCGCCGAGATGGCCGAGGACCTCGCCACCCACGACACGTTCCAGCGCGCCGACGGCTGGCTGTCCGACGGGTCCGACCGGGCCTACGACCACTACGTCGGCTGGGCCCTGCACCTCTACCCGATCCTGTGGGCCCGGATGTCCGGCGCGGCGGACCTCGCGCCGCCACGCCGCGAGCAGCGACGTCGCGCTGCTCGACCGGTTCCTGCTGCGACGCCGTCGACGCTGGTCGGCGCCGACGGCTCGCCGCTGCTGCAGGGCCGCAGCCTGATCTACCGGTTCGCCGCCGCGGCGCCGTTCTGGGTCGGCGCCCTCGCCGAGGTGCCCTCGCTGTCGCCGGGCCTGCTGCGCCACGCGGCCACCGGCATCGTCCGGCACTTCGCCGACCACGGCGCGCCCGACGAGCGCGGGCCTGCTCACCGCTCGGCTGGCACGGACCGTGGCCGCGGCTCGCCCAGTCCTACTCCGGCCCCGGCTCGCCGTACTGGGCGAGCAAGGGCCTGCTCGGCCTCGCGCTGCCGGCCGACCATCCGGTGTGGACCGCGCCGAGCCGCAGCCGCTGCCGGTGCAGGACGGCGACACGCTGCGCGCCGTCCGGGCGCCCGGCTGGCTGGTCTCCGGCACCCGGGCCGACGGCATCGTCCGGGTCGTCAACCACGGCACCGACCACGCCACCGAGGAGTCCACGCGTCGCCGACTCGCCGCTGTACGCGCGCCTGGGCTACTCCACCGCGACGGCTCCGGTCCTGGACGAGAGCGGCTGGACCGCCCCGGTGGACCAGTCCGTCGTCCTGATCGACCGCGCCGGCCGGTGCACGCACCGGACCGGCATGCGGACGCTGACCACCCGGATCGACGACGGGCCGGTGCCGGTCGGGGTCGCCGGATCGACCACCGCTCGCCCACTGGGTGCGACACCGACCCCGGTCAGCGCGACCACGGCGGCGGCCGCGCCGGGCCGTCCCGGCCGGCCGGCCGGATCACGGTGTTCTCGCTGGTCCGCGGCCCCTGGGAGCTGCGGCTGGCCCGGCGTCGACGAGCTCGACCCCGAGGTCGACGCCGCCGTGCGGCTGCGCGTCGGCGGCTGGGCGGTCGCCGGCGCCAGCACCGAGCGCCGTGGCCACCAGCGACGGCGACGGTGACCGCGGGCCGGCTCACCTCGCGCCTGACTCACGTACCGATCAGCGGCGACGCGCGCCGGACGAGGTCACCGCCGGCGATCGCCGTGCACGACGACGCCGGTCCGCTCGGCGGGCCGGTCCGCGTCCCCTGGCTGGACCACGTGCCGCGCCCAGGCACCTGGACGCCACGCTCGTCGAACTGTCCGCGGATGGCCAGCGGCGGACCGGCCGGACTGCGCCGTCGTCCTCGCCGCCGCGGGCGACGCGCATCGCGGTGCGGGTCGACTGGCCCGACGGCGTGCGGTCCGACAACCGCATCGATCCATCAGCAGCCGGGCTCAGTTCCCGGGACCTCGAAGAAAGGAGAAGGGATGAAGCGCTCGATCGCGGCCGTCCTCGGCATCGCAATGGCCGTCTCGTTGGTCCTGGCCGGCTGCAGCGGCGGCGACGACGTCGTCGGACTGCCGACGGCCCGTGACGCTCACGCCTGGCCGGCTGGAGCCTGGCCACCACGCCGGAGTTCAAGACCCTCGCCGACGGCTTCCACGCGGCCAACCCCGACGTCACGGTGCGAGCTCAAGGAGTACGACGCCGCCAACTACGACACCCAGATGATCGCCGACCTGGCCGCCGGCAAGGCGCCCGACATCTACGTGCAGAAGAACCTCAAGAACTTCTACACCTACCAGAACGGCAAGCAGCTGCTCGACGTCTCCGACGTCGCCGCGCGGCCTCGGCGACAAGGCCGGCGGCCTCGACCAACTACCAGGTGGACGGCAAGACCTACGCGGTCCCGTACCGGCAGGACTCCTGGGTGCTGTTCTACAACAAGGCGCTGTTCGACAAGGCGGGCGTCGCCCAGCCGGACGCGATCCTGGACCTGGGACGACTACGCCGACGCGCCTCGAAGCAGCTACCACGGAGCTGAAGGCGGCCGGTTCCAAGGCGCTCGGCGACTACCAGCACACCTGGCAGTCGACGGTGCAGGGATTCGCGCTCGCCCAGACCCCGGGCGCCGACCCGGAGAGCGGCGACTTCTCCTACCTCAAGCCGTACTACGAGCCGGGCGCTCGACCTGCAGAAGTCCGGCGCCCAGGTGAAGTTCGGCGACGCGACCACCAACAAGCTCACCTACCAGGCGCAGTTCGGCAAGCAGCAGGCCGCGATGATGGTGATGGGCACCTGGTACATCGCGACCCTGCTCAAGCAGCAGGCCGAGCGGCGAGGCCGACAAGTTCGCGTGGGGCATGGCGCCGGCGCCGCAGGTCGAGCGAGAGCACGGCCGGCACCTCGAACACGCCGGTCACCTTCGGCGACCCGACCGGCCTCGGCATCAACCCGAAGATCGCGAAGAACGAAGGTCGCCGCGGCCAAGGCCTTCCTCGCCTACGCCGCCGGCGAGCAGGGCGCCAAGGCGCTCGCCGGCATCGGCATCACCCCGGCCGACACCGCCGCCGTCGAAGCGACACCTTCTTCACGCTGCCGGGCGTGCCCACCGACGACGCTGTCGAAGTTCGCCTTCAGCACGCACGACACCAAGCCGGAGAACCCGGTGTCGAAGTACACCACCGCCGCTGCAGAACATCCTCAACGACCTGCACACGGCGGTGATGTCCGGCAGCAAGGGCATCGACGCCGCGATCGCCGAGGCGCAGACCCGGGCCAAGAACGAGGTCCTCAACAAGTGACGCGGCACGGCTGATCCATCGCGCCGGGTCCGGTGCGTCCGCGCACCGGACACCGCGATGCCGCACGCCTCACGGAGATTCTCATGGCAACGATGCCGCTGGCCCGGCCGCAGGCGCGGCCGGCCCGTGCTGGCGCAACACGGCGCTCGGCTGGAGTTTCATCCTGCCGAACTTCGTCGGCTTCGCGGTGCTCACCCTGGTGCCGGTAGTGCATGCTGTTCTACTACGCCTTCACCAACTGGAACGTCTTCGGCGGCGCGCACCTGGACCGGCCTGGCGAACTTCCAGCAGATGGTGCACGACGCCAGCTTCTGGACCGCGCTGAGGAACACCGCTCTACTACACCGCCTTCCACATCCCGCTCACCCTGGTCGCGTCGCTCGTGCCTGGCGCTGCTGCTCAACCGCAAGCTGCGGGGCGGTCGCGTTCTTCCGCACGGTCGCGTTCTTCCCGTACATCACCTCGATCGTCGCCATCGCCCAGGTCTGGAACATGCTGTTCAGCCCCGAGCTACGGGCCGATCAACGAGGTGCTGCGGCGCCGTCGGCGTGGACAATCCGCCGGGCTGGACCACCTCGGCGGACTGGTCGATGCCGGCGGTCATCATCGTCGGCACCTGGCGCGAGATGGGCTACTACATGCTGCTCTTCCTGGCCGGCCTGCAGACCATCCCGGCCCAGCTCTACGAGGCCGCGCAGGTGGACGGCGCGAACGCCTGGCAGCAGCTGCGCGCGCGTGACCCTGCCCGGCCTGCGGCCCACCACGTTCTTCGTCACGGTGATGCTGACCATCGGCAGCTTCAAGGTCTTCGACCTCATCCTGGTGATGACCAACGGCGGCCCCGGTCAGTCGACCCTGGTGCTGTCGCAGTACATCTACCAGAAGGGCTTCGACGGAGAACCAGTTCGGCTACGCCTCGGCCGTCTCCATCGTGCTGTTCGCCATCTGCTTCCTCGTCACCGTCGTCCAGTTCCTGGTGAACAAGCGGAGGAGCGCCTGATGAACCACGATCCTGGACACGGCTCCGGCCGGACGCCCGGCCTGGACCTCAGACCGGCGCCGCGGCGCGACCGGCGCGCCGACCCGGTCCCGGCGGATCCTCGGCTACCTCGCGCTCGATCGCCGCCGCCGTGGCCGTGCTGCTGCCGTTCTACTGGATGGCGATGTCGTCGCTGAAGACGAACAACGACGTCTTCACCATGCCCGTCAAGTGGCTGCCGGACTCCGGTCGTCTGGCGCAACTACGTCGACATCTGGCAGACGCTCGGACATGACGACGTGGCTGGGGAACACGCTGCTGCTGTCGGTCGCCGTGACGCTCCTGCAGGTGTTCACCGGCAGCTTCGCCGCGTACGGCTTCGCCAAGGTCCGCTTCCCCGGCCGCAACGTGCTGTTCCTCGCCTACATCGGCACGATCGCCGTGCCCTGGCAGTCCTACATGATCCCGCAGTTCATCCTGATGTCGAAGCTGGGCCTGTCGGACACCCTGTGGTCGATCATCGCCCTGCAGGCCTTCAGCGCGTTCGGCGTGTTCCTGATGAAGCAGTACTACGAGTCGATCCCCGACGAGCTCTGGACGCCGCCCGGATCGACGGCATGAGCGAGTACGGCATCTACCGGCGCATCATGCTGCCGCTGTCGGTGCCGGCGCTGGCCAGCCTCGCCCTGCTCACCCTGGTCAACACCTGGAACGACTACCTGGGGCCGCTGCTCTACCTGCGCAGCCACAGCCTGTGGACCATCCAGATCGGACTGAAGTCGTTCATCTCGCAGTACAACGCCGAGTACGCGCTGATCATGACCGGCTCGGTGCTGTCCGTGCTGCCCATCGCGGTCATCTTCCTGCTCGGGCAGCGGTACTTCGTCGAGGGCGTCGCGACCACCGGACTGAAGGGGTGACCGGCATGCGGATCCGGCACGAGACGCTCGACACCATCTTCGGCGTGGTCTACCTGGCCCTGGTGACCAACGCCCTGCTGGTCGTCGCCTGCCTGCCGCTGGTGGTCGGCGTGCTGACCACCGACCCGGCCCGGTCCTGGCCGCTGCTGGCCCTGGTGGCGCCCGCTGTGCGCGCCCGGGCTGTGCGCGGCCTTCGCGGTCCTGGCCGCCTACACCGGCAATCGATCCACGGCGGTGGTCACCACGTTCGTGCGGGCCTGGCGCGCCTCGGCCCGCCGCGCGATCGCCCTCGGCGCGGTCGCCACCGCCGCGCTCGTCGTGCTCGGCGTCGACGCCCGAGCCGCGTGGGGACACCCGATCGGCGCCGTGGCCATCCCGGTGCTGCTGGTCGCCATGACCCTGATCGTGGCCACGTCGCTGCTCGCCCTGGTGGTGCTCGCCGAGCGGCCCGCCGTGCGGCTGCGCGACGCCGGCCGCGTCTGCGTCTACCTGGCCGTGCGGCGCTGGTATCTCACCGTGGCCTCGCTGATCGTGCTGGCCCTGCTGGAAGCGCTGCTGGTCAGCAGCCCGGCGATCGCGCTGGGCCTGGCCGCCGCGCCGCTGCTGTACGTGGTCTGGGCCAACAGCCGCTTCACGCTCAACGCGGCACTGGGCTCCGCACCAGGTCTGGCCGCGCGGGCGTGATCCGCCGAACCACCACAACCACAGCTGAGGGGTACGGGCCCGCGGGTCCGACCGACCCACGACGAAAGGACCTCCATGACGGCGACCGACCTCCGTCCCAGCCCCGACGCCGAGGCAACGGGATCTGCGGTGGCCGCCGCGTTGCGCACGATCGACGCGAACCTCGCCGAGTTCGGTGACCGATACCCCGGGGACACGACCGTCCGCGACCGATACCCCCTGCGACCGGCGGCGGACGGCCTCCCCGAGGGCGCGAACCTGGGCTGGACCACGAGCTTCTGGCCGGGGATGCTCTGGCTCGCGTTCGAACTCACCGGCGACGAGAAGTACCTGCGCGCCGGCGCCGCGCACGTGCCCAGCTTCGCCGAGCGGGTCGACCGCGGCATCGGCATGGACACCCACGACCTCGGATTCCTCTACACGCTCGCCTGCGTCGTTCCGTGGCGGGCGACCGGCGACCAGACCGCCCGCGGGGCCGCGCTGGCGGCCGCCGACCACCTGTTGACCCGGGTGCTCGAACCCGCCGGGATCATCCAGGCGTGGGGCGACATGAGCGACCCCCGGCAACAGGGCCGCACGATCATCGACAGCCTGATGAACACGCCGCTGCTGTTCTGGGCGAGCCAGACCAGCGGCGATCCCCGCTACGCCGCCGCCGCCCGGCGCCACACCGCCCAGCTGCGCGACCACATCCTGCGACCGGACGACACCACGTTCCACACCTTCTACTGGGATCCGACCACCGGCGAGCCGCTGCGTGGCGAGACCGAGCAGGGCAACTCCGACGAGTCGTGCTGGGCGCGTGGTCAGGCCTGGGGCATCTACGGCTTCGCCCTGAACTACCGGTACACCGGCGACGAGTCGCTGCTGCGCGCGGCGCGACGCTGCGCCGACTACTTCCTCGCCCACCTGCCCGCCGACGGCGTCTCCTACTGGGACCTGGAGTTCTCCGACGGCAGCGGCGAGCCGCGCGACAGCTCCGCGGCGGCCATCGCGGCGAGCGGACTGATCGAACTGGCCGACGCCATGCCGTCCGAGGGCGACCGTTACCGGGCGGCGGCGCCACCGCATCCTGGGCGGGCTCATCGAGCACTACTCGACCGCCGGACACCCGCGGTCCAACGCGCTGATCCTGCACGGCGTCTACGACAAGCCCAAGGACGTCGGGGTCGACGAGGGCAACCTCTGGGGCGACTACTTCTACCTGGAAGCCCTGACCCGCGTCGTCCGCCCCGCCTGGCCCCACCACTGGTAAGGAGACCAACACCAATGGACTACCGCTATCACTGCAACATCCCCGCTGAGAACGGCCGCAACGACGCTGCCCGTTCAACCCGTGCCAGCTGCTCGACTTCACGCTGCTGAAGCTCGAGGCCGGCCAGTCCTGGTCGGGGGAGTCCGGCGACCGCGAGATCCTCGCCGTCGTCCTCGGCGGCACGGCCGACTTCACCGTCGGCGAGGAGAAGTTCCCCGCGGTCGGCGGCCGCGCCGACGTCTTCTCCGGCAAGCCGCACTCGGTCTACATCCCGGCCGGCACCGCGGTCACCATCGAGGCCGTCGGCGCGGTGGAGATCGCCATGCCGAGCGCGCCGAGCGACCTGGCCGTGGACCCGTACGTGATCGCGCCGGACCAGGTGGCCGAGGGCCGCTGGGGCGCGGCGAACTTCGGCCGCAACTACCACCAGATCCTCACCGAGATCGCCCAGCCGGACCTGCCGGCGCGGCGGCTCATCGTCGGCGAGACGTTCACCCCGTCCGGCAACTGGAGCACCTACCCGCCGCACCGGCACAAGGTCGACGACCTGCCGGCCGAGGCCGCGCACGAGGAGATGTACTACTTCCGGATCCAGCCCGGCGACGGCTTCGGCATCTGCCGGATGTACACCGACGAGGGGTACGAGGAGAACTTCACCGCCCGCAACCACGGCATGCAGATGATGCCCGAGGGCTATCACACCGTGGTCAGCGCGCCCGGCTACACGACGTACTACCTGTGGGCGCTGGCCGGCACCCAACGCACCCAGGGCGCGCACGAGGACACCGACCTCGCCTGGGTCGGACGTTCGGTGCCGGTGCTGCGTGACCTCGGGCTCTGAGGGTGACCGGACGATGATCCTGGACAGTTTCCGGCTGGACGGCCGGGTCGCCCTGGTCACCGGCGGCAACCGTGGCCTCGGCCAGGGTTGCGCGCTGGCCCTGGCCGAGGCCGGTGCCGACGTCGCGCTGCTGGGCCGGACCGAACCGGTGGAGACCACCGAGCGGATCACGGCGCTCGGCCGACGCGTCGCCTACGTCCCGTGCGACCTGAGCAAGGCTGACCCGGCCGAACTCGGCGCGGCCGTCGACACCGCCGTGACCGAGCTCGGCCGGTTGGACGTGCTGGTCAACAACGCCGGCATCATCCGCCGGGCGGCGGCGGCCGAGGCCACCGCCGCCGACTGGGACGACGTGATCACCGTCAACCTGGACGCGGTCTTCCACCTCTCTCAGGCGGCCGGCCGGGTCATGATCGCCCAGGGCGCCGGCAAGATCATCAACGTCGCCTCGATGCTGTCCTTCCAGGGCGGCATCCGGGTGCCGGCCTACACCGCCAGCAAGCACGCGGTCCTCGGGATCACGCGGGCCCTGGCCAACGAATGGGCCGGCCTGGGCGTCAACGTGAACGCCATCGCGCCGGGCTACATGGCGACCGACAACACCGTGGCGCTGCGCGAGGATCCCGTCCGGGCCGGCGCCATCGTCGAACGCATCCCCGCCGGCCGGTGGGGCACGTCCGACGACCTCAAGGGCACCGTGGTCTTCCTCGCCTCCGACGCCGCGCGGTACGTGCACGCGGCGGTCATCCCCGTCGACGGCGGCTGGTTGGCCCGGTAGGCGAGGACCCGCCCGCGTCAGACGGCCTCGGACAGTCGGTGCAGCTGATCGTCGGTGAGCGTGACGTCGTCGGCGGCGAGCGCCTCGTCCAGTTGGGCGGCGGTGCTCACGCCGACGATGGGCAGGACCGGCGGGTCTCCGGCGGCCAGCCAGGCCAGCACCACCTGGTTCCGGGTGACCCCGAGTTCGTCGGCCACCTCCGCCAGCACCGCGAGCCGGCGGGTCGTCCCGGGGTGGTCGTAGACCTCGGGCAGCGGCCGGTCCGGGCGGGTGTAGGCGCCGTTGATCAGCGGCGTGTACGCCCACAGGGTCATCGCCTCGCTGCGCGCGTAGTCCAACGCGTCCGCCGACGCGAGCTGGTGTCCGCCGTCGGGCAGCGGGGCGCCGGGACGCGGGTGGACGTAGGAGTGCCGGAGTTGAAGTGCGGAGAAGCCCTCGACGCCGTGCTGGCGGGCGAGCGCGATGGCCCGTTCGACCCGCCACACGGCGTGGTTGGAGGCACCGAGCCGGCGGACCAGCCCCGAGCCGACCAGCTCGCCGAACGCCGTCACGGTCTCGGCCAGGGGCACGGAGCGGTCCTCGGCGTGCGCCCAGTAGAGGTCGACCCAGTCGGTGCCCAGCCGCTTCAGGCTCGCCCGCACGCCGTCCTGGATCACCGGCGCCGACAGACCTTCCGCCGACTCGGGCCAGCGGCCGGGCACGGTCGGCTGCTGCCGCACCTTGGTGCTGATCCGCACCCGGTCCCGGATCCCCGGCCGGCTGGCCAGCCAGCGACCGATGGCCGCCTCGCTCTGGCCGCCGACACCGCTAGGATCCCACCAGAACGCGTAGCAGTTCGCGGTGTCGATCCAGCTGCCGCCGTGGTCGACGAAGCGGTCCAGCAGGGCGATCGACGTGGCTTCGTCCACCCTGGTGCCGAAGCCCATCGCGCCGAGGATCATGCTGCGTTCGGTCATGTCGTGCCCCCGTCAGTCGTACTGGTGCGTCGTACTCCACGCTGCCCCCTAGAGCGCGCTCCAAGTCAAGGCGGCGCTGGTCGAGCGGCGGGAATTGCTCGAGGCGCACGCCGAGGGCATCGAGCGACGAGCGTCCGGACGGGCCGACCAGGGCGCGATCATTCCTCGGCCGCGGGGGACGCCGGGATGTGATCGCGGATCCGTACGGCGGACCGGCGCGCGTCGTCGGCGTTGTCGCTCTGAACGGCGGGCGTCGAACGACCGGGACGGCTGTGGTCGGCGAGCTGCTGATGAACGACCGCCTGCTCCTCGAGGATGCTCACGGCGGTCCAGAGCGATGCCTCCACCTTCTCGCGCTGAGCCGCCAGCAGGGTCTGTGGCGAGTAGCTGTGGCCGACGTGGCAGCTGTAGTGCACGGTCCGGCCCGACTCGACGAGGGCCATGCCGCCGTTGCATTCGGGGCAGCCGAGCTGAACGGGGCGCCCGGGCCGTTCAGCGCCCGCGCTGTGGTCGTATTCGGCCATGTCGGTCTCCAGAATCAGGTCCCGGTCGGGTGGTTCGGCCGGCTGGACCACCGGGTCGCCGAGCAGCGCGGCGACCCGGCCGCCAAGCTGCGCGGCGGGCCCTACGATCGCGTCGCCCGCCACGGCGGCGAGAGCGGCGCGGGGCATGCCGTCGAAGAGAGCGTCCTGGGGGGCCTGGATCGCCGCGAGTCCGCCGCGGGCGTGAATCGCCGCCAAGCCGGCGGCTCCGTCGTCGAGGGCCCCGGACAGCACCACGCCGACGGTCCGGGCTCCGCACCAGCGCGCCGCGCTTCGGAACAGCGCGTCGATGGCGGGCCGGACCCGGTTCTGCCGCGGCGACCGCTTCAGCCAGATGGTGGTGTCGTGGATCAGCAGGTGGTGGTCCGGCGACGCGACGTAGACGGTGCCGGGCTTGAGGGGTTCGCCGTGCTGGGCGGCGCGGGCGGGCAGCGGACCGCTGCGGTCCAGGATGCGGCCCAGCGCGCTGGTCACGTCCGGTGGGCGATGCACGACCACCAGCACCGCGGCCGCCAGCTCGGGCGGTAGGCCGGAGACGAAGGCCTGCACCGCCTGGACGCTTCCCGCGGAGCCGCCGACCACCACGACGTCACGTCTGTTCACGGCCACATCCTGTGCGGAGGGGTTTCCCTGGCAGCCCGACCTGAAACGTTCACCGGGGCAGGGCGGGCGGCGCCGACCCGCTCAGACGTGCCGCCAGCCGTCGTCGTCCAGGTGTGAACCGGCCTGCGGACCCATGTTCAGCATGCCGCCGTCGACCGGCCACGACGTACGCCGAGGACCCGACCCGTGGCTGGTGCTCGTGGACGCTGGTCACGTTGATGATCCGGCCGCCGGCACCGGCGGCGATCATCCGGCGCGCCGCCCGCTGCGAGCACAGGAACGGGCCGTCGAGGTCGACCGCCAGCACCTCCCGCCAGTGCTCGTAGCTGACGTCCACGGCGGGCACGGACAGGCCCGGTGCCGGCGTTGTTCACCAGCACGTCCAGGCCGCCGAGTTCGTCGGCGAGCGTGTCCACCACGTCCGCGGCCCCGGGGAGGTCCGTGAGGTCGAGCCGCCCGATCGCCGAGCGTCGACCCCACGCCGCCACCTCGGCGGCGGTGTCCCGTGCCCCGGCGTCGTCGCTGTGCCAGGTGATGCCGACGTCGAAGCCGTCTTCGGCCAGCGCCACCGCGGTCGCCCTCCCGATGCCGGAATCGGCTCCGGTGACGATCGCGACCCGGCGCCGCGGCGGCTGATCAGCGAGGTTCGTCATGCCGGACTCCTATCCCGATCGCGGCGGCGCCAACCGTCTGCGTTACCGGCTCGGGTGCGGAACCGCCCCGTCCCGGCGGCGGTGGGAGACCCCAGACCGCGCTTTGGGCGACATTTTCTCGGTTATAGCCGAGAAAATGTCGCCCAAAGCGGCAACAGGGTGGCGCGCTCAGCCGAGGCGGCTCACGTCCCGCACGGCGCCCTTGTCGGCGCTGGTGGCCATGGCCGCGTACGCACGCAGTGACTGGGAGACCTTGCGCTCGCGGTTCTTCGGCGCGTAGACGCCGCCGAGGGCCTCCCGCCGGGCGGCCAGCTCCGCGTCGTCGACGAGCAGCTCGATCGAGCGGTTCGGGATGTCGATGCGGATCCGGTCGCCGTCCTGGACCAGCGCGATCGTGCCGCCGGACGCCGCCTCGGGGGAGGCATGGCCGATGGACAGACCGGACGTGCCGCCCGAGAAGCGGCCGTCGGTGACCAGCGCGCACGCCTTACCCAGCCCGCGTCCCTTGAGGAACGACGTCGGGTAGAGCATCTCCTGCATCCCTGGCCCGCCGCGCGGACCCTCGTATCGGATGACGACGACGTCGCCCTCCTTGACCTGCTTGCCGAGGATCTTCTCCACGGCCTCGTCCTGGGACTCACAGACCACGGCCGGGCCCTCGAAGGTCCAGACCGACGGGTCGACGCCGGCGGTCTTCACCACGCTGCCGTCCTCGGCGAGGTTGCCCTTGAGCACCGCCAGACCGCCGTCGGCCGAGTACGCGTGCTCGACGTCGCGGATGCAGCCGCCGGCCGCGTCCAGGTCCAGGGTGTCCCACCGCTCGGACTGGGAGAACGCGGTCGCCGAACGGACGCAGCCCGGCGCCGCGTGCCACAGCTCGACGGCCTCCGCGGACGGCGATCCGCCGCGCACGTCCCAGTTCTTGAACCACTCGTCCATCGAGGCGCTGTGCACGGTGTGCACGTCCTCGTTCAGCAGGCCGCCGCGGTAGAGCTCGCCGAGGATGGCCGGGATGCCGCCGGCCCGGTGCACGTCCTCCATGTAGTACGTGCCGCCCGGTGCGACGTTCGGCGCGACCTTCGCCAGGCACGGCACCCGGCGCGAGACCGCGTCGATGTCGTCCAGGTCGAAGTCCAACTCGGCCTCCTGAGCGGCGGCGAGCAGGTGCAGGATCGTGTTGGTCGAGCCGCCCATGGCCACGTCCAGCGCCATCGCGTTCTCGAAGGCGGCGCGCGAGCCGATCGTGCGGGGCAGCACGGTGTGGTCGTCCTGCTCGTAGTACCGCTTGGTGATCTCGACGACGGTCCGGCCGGCGTCCTCGTACAGGGCCTTGCGGGCGGTGTGGGTGGCCAGCACGGAGCCGTTGCCGGGCAGCGCGAGGCCGATCGCCTCGGCCAGGCAGTTCATCGAGTTGGCGGTGAACATGCCGGAGCAGGAACCGCAGGTCGGGCAGGCGTTGTCCTCGATCCGCAGGATGTCCTCGTCCGAGACGTTCTCGTTGACCGCGTCGGTGATGGCGTTGATCAGGTCCAGCTTGCGGACCGTGCCGTCGACGAGGGTGGCTCGGCCGGCCTCCATCGGTCCGCCCGAGACGAACACCGCCGGGATGTTGAGCCGCAGCGCGGCCATCAGCATGCCCGGCGTGATCTTGTCGCAGTTGGAGATGCAGATGACCGCGTCGGCGCAGTGCGCCTCGACCATGTACTCGACCGAGTCGGCGATCAGGTCGCGCGACGGCAGGCTGTAGAGCATGCCGCCGTGTCCCATGGCGATGCCGTCGTCGACCGCGATCGTGTTGAACTCGCGCGCGATGCCGCCCGCCGCGTGGATCGCCGCCGAGACGATCCGGCCGACCGGCTGCAGATGCGTGTGCCCGGGGACGAACTCGGTGAAGCTGTTCGCCACGGCGATGATCGGCTTGCCGAAGTCCTCGCGCGCCACGCCGGAGGCCTGCATGAGGGCTCGGGCGCCGGCCATGTTGCGGCCATGGGTAACGGTGCGGGACCTCAGCTCGGGCACGACGGCACTCCTTCGCAGATTTCGACGGTGGACGGCCGCGGGCTCCTGCCGGGGGTCACCCGGCGGCCGTCTCGCTCAGCCGAATGCTGAGATTACGCTCCCCACCGGAGGCGATCGACCCGGCCGGTCGTCTCGATCACCAGGTGGGAGGGCCGGCTCACCGGATCACGCGGTACCAGAGGTTGGACGCGTGCGCTGTCTCGGTCAGGCTCCGGCGTTCGAGTTTGACGTTGGTGCCGCCCGGCAGGTCCAGCAGCCGGACGCCGTCGCCGAGCAGGACCGGCGCGACGCAGACCAAGATCTCGTCGAGCACCCCGGCCGCCAGGCACTGCCGGGCGACGCTCGCGCCGAGGATGTTGACGTACTTGCCGCCCGCCGCGGCCTTGGCCGCGGCGACGCCGCTGTCGAGATCGCCGACGAACGTCACGTCCGGCACCGGTTCGGCCGGGGGTCGGTGGGTGAGCACGAACTGCGGCCCGCTCCAGCCGCCGCCGAAGGCCTCGCCCTCGTGCTCGGTGTCCCGGTACGGGTCGTCGCCGCCGTACGTGCGGTTGCCGACGAGCAGCGCCCCGACCTCGCCGATCAGGTCATCGATCGTCGGGTTGGGGCCGAGGTGATCGGCCAACCAGGACATGTCGCCGCCCGGGCCGGCGATGAAGCCGTCCAGCGACATCGTGACCGAGTAGAGCATCGTGGCCATGAGCTACCTCCGTGAGTTCGGGTCGGGCTGTCCCGGGTTGAGACGGTGGCGCGCGCGAAAACTCATCGGTGCGGCGGCGACCACGTCATTGGCAGCGCGAACGCGGGGAAGAGTCCGAGGTCGTGGAAGGCCGTGACCTCGACGATCTGGTCGCCCTCGATCCGCAGCACGGAGATCGCGAAGGCCCGGTGGTTCGTGTCGTCCCGGCCGCGCACGTAGGTGGCCACCGCCGGCTGCCCGTTCGCGCGGGTGGGCACCATCTGGAACCGGCCCACGTAGCCGGGGGAGGCGGCGTCCCAGCTCTCCGCCAGCGCGGCGACCACCGCGTCCCGGCCCTGGAACCACATCGGCCACGGCGGCATCGCCGTCCGGACGTCCTCGGCCAGCACGGCGGCCACCGCGGCCAGGTCGGCGTGGCCGATCGCGTCCAGGTACCGCCGCAGGACCGCCCGTTCGCGCTCGGTGGGCGCCGCCTGTGCCCAGTCCAGCCGG
Source organism: uncultured Actinomycetota bacterium (assembly GCA_963746095.1). Lineage (GTDB taxonomy): Bacteria > Actinomycetota > Actinomycetes > Mycobacteriales > Cryptosporangiaceae > CAVVAL01. Next base: position 35,685 of record CAVVAL010000031.1, read on the forward strand.
CGTTCGGGTAGGTGCTCGCGCAGCGTCGCCCTGGCCCGCTGCAGGGCGCTGTTCACCGACGCCACGCTGCCGTCCAGCAGCGCCGCGACCTGCTTCGCCGGCCAGCCCACCACGTCCCGCAGGATCAGCACCGCCCGCTGCCGGGGCGGCAGGTGCTCTATCGCGGCCAGGAACGCCAGTTCGATCGTCTCCCGGGCGACGACCGCGGCGTCGGGTTCGTGCTCGCTCGGGGCGGCCGGCTCCCACAGCCGATCCGGGAACGGCTGGAGCCAGGGCAGGTCGGCCGGCGGCAGCAGCGCGGCGCTCGGATCCGACGGTCCGCTCAGGTGCTGGGGGAGCACGCGTTTCGGCCGGCCGTCGAGGGCGTCGAGGCAGGCGTTCGTCGCGATCCGGTACAGCCAGGCGCGGAACGTCGAGCGCCCCTCGAACCCACCGAGGTTCTTCCAGGCCCGCAGGAACGTCTCCTGGACCAGGTCCTGCGCCTCGTCGAACGACCCGAGCATCCGGTAACAGTGCACCCGAAGCTCGCCGCGGTGACGCTCGACCAGGTCCGCGAACGCCGACTCGTCGCCCGCCCGCGCGGCGGCCACGGCCGGGTCGTCGCCGCGCATCCCCATCGGCCCGCCCCTCGTCCCGTCCCGACCGCTGTCGATCGCTGGCCGCAACGCTACGACAGGACGGGGCAACGCGGCGGCGACCCGGCCGGCGGGCCAGCCCCCGGCGGTGCGCGGGGCAGCCCGGTCGTCGCGGCGGATTCCTTACGGTCCGCGAACGCGCAGGTCGACCCGGCGGCGGCCGGCATACGCTCGATCCATGTCCAACAACCAGGTGCTCGTGGTCGACGACGACGCGACGGTCAGCGACGTGGTCCGGCGCTATCTCGAGCGGGCCGGCTACGACGTGACGCTCGCCGGGGACGGCCCGTCCGCGCTGGCCGCGGCCGCCGCGAACCCGCCGGACCTGGTCGTCCTCGACCTCATGCTCCCGGGCATGTCCGGGCTGGAGGTGTGCCGCCGGCTGCGCGAGCGCTCCGACGTGCCGGTGGTCATGCTCACCGCGCTCGGCGAGGAGACCGACCGGGTGGTCGGCTTCGAGGTCGGCGCCGACGACTACGTCACCAAGCCGTTCTCCCCGCGTGAGCTCGCGCTCCGGGTCCAGTCGGTGCTGCGCCGGGCCGGTCGGGCCGCGGTGCCGCCGCCGGCGGAACTCCTGGTCGACGGCGACCTGCGGCTCGATCCGGCGGCCCGGACCGCCACCAGGGACGGCGTGCCGCTACCGCTCACGGTCCGCGAGTTCGACCTACTCACCCACTTCCTGCGCCACCCCCACCGGGCCTCCTCCCGGGCCGAGTTGCTGGAGCAGGTCTGGGGCTGGTCGTTCGGTGACCAGGCCACCGTGACCGTGCACGTGCGGCGGGTCCGGGAGAAGATCGAGCCCGACCCGGCCGAGCCCACCCGGATCGTCACGGTCTGGGGCGTCGGCTACCGGTTCGAACCCGCCACGACGCCGGCGGGCCAGCAGGCGCCCGCGTCGGCCGGCCCCGGATCCGCGAGCGCCTGATGCCCGACATCGTGATCGTCGCGCTGATCGCATTGGGCTCCTCGCTGGCGGTCGCGCTGCTCGGCGCCCTGGTCCTGCGCGGGCTGCGCGGCCGGTCGGTCACCGTGCACGTCAGCTCCCTGCTCGCGATCGCGGTCGCCGCCGTGGTCGCCGGGATCGTGGCCACCGCCAAGGCGATGTTCATCAACCAGCACGACCTGGAGGTCCTGCTCGTGGTCGTGGTGGTGGCCAGCACGGTCAGCCTCGGCCTCGCGCTCTGGATGGGCCGCCGGCTGGCTAGGGAGAGTGTCTGGGCGGCCGAGGCGCGCGCCCGGGAACGCCGGTTGGAGGCGAGCCGGCGCGAGGTGGTCGCCTGGGTCAGCCACGACCTGCGGACGCCGCTGGCCGGAATGCGGGCGATGGCCGAGGCGCTGGAGGACGGCGTGGTGGCCGACGCCGAGACGGTCGAGGTCTATCACCGCCGGATCCGGATCGAGACCGATCGGATGGCTGGCCTGGTCGACGACCTGTTCGAATTGTCCCGGATCAACGCCGGCGCGCTCCGGCTCACGCTGGAGGCGGTCTCGCTCGCCGACGTGATCTCCGACGCGGTCGCCACCGCCGCGCCCGTCGCCAGGGCGAAGGGGGTCCGGCTGGTCGCCGAGCCGGGGGACTACCCGGTGGTGCGCGCGAGCGAGCCCGAGCTGGGGCGGATCCTGCGGAATCTGCTGGTGAACGCGGTTCGGCACACTCCGCCGGACCGGTCCGTGGTGGTCGCCGGGGGCGCGGGTCCGGATGGTAGCTGGTTCGCGGTCACCGACGGCTGCGGCGGCATCCCACCGGCCGACCTGCCCAGGGTGTTCGACGTGGCGTTCCGCGGCGAGGCGGCCCGCACCCCCGCTCTGGTCACCGCGGGTAGGCACAGCGCCGAGGGGCGGCGCGGCGCGGACGGCCCGGTCCCGGTCGACGGTGCCGGCGGCGGACTCGGGTTGGCGATCGCGCGTGGCCTGGTCGAGGCCCATCACGGCGAGATCGCGGTGGCGAACGTCGGCGACGGCTGCCGGTTCACCGTCCGGCTACCCGCCGTCACCGGATGAGCGGCTCGCACTTTCATCGGATCTGAACCGTTGTCCGGTTTCACTCCGTACCTCTGGCTGAGCGCTGCGGGAGGCCTACCGGCAGGCCGGCCTCCGGGGTGCTCGCAGACGAACCCGAACGGAAGGACTCTCGATGCGGTCGTTTCACCGTGGACCCCGCCCGGTACTCCGGCGTCGAGTCAGGCACACACTGCTCGCCCTGCCCGCGGTGGCGTTTCTCGCGGCGAGCGCGGTCGTGGTCTGGGTACCGGCCGGCGCGAGCAGCACCACGGACCTGACCACGGTCGCCTCGGCGGCCCCGGGCGGCGGTGGCGGCGAGGGCGAGACCCAGACGAAGTACGGACCGCTCTCCGCCGCGGACCGGGACTTCCTGGTCAAGGTGTGGTTCGCCGGCTCCTGGGAAGGCCCAGCCGGCCGGATGGCGCTGGCGAAGAGCAAGAACCCGCTGATCCAGGAGGCCGGCCGGCACCTGATCGCCGGGCACACCGAGCTGGACGCCAAGGTCAACGCGATCGGCAGGGAGCTCAACGTCGAGCTGCCGGACGAGCCGTCGGACGAGCTCAAGGGCCGGATGGCCGCGATGGACAAGGCCAGCACTCCGGAAGCGTTCGACCAGATCTTCGTCGACATGCTGCGCAGCGCCCATGGCGGCGTCTACCAGCTGCTGGCCAAGATCCGCGCCGGCACCCGCAACTCCCTGATCCGGCAGTACGCCGAGCGCTGCATGACCGTCGTGCTCGACCACATCACGGTGCTGGAGAAGACCGGCATGGTGGACTGGACCCGGTTGCCGTGGCCCCCGTCGCCGACGCCGGGCGCGCGGCCGGAGGACGGCATGGTGGAGACCGAGTCCGGTCTGTTCACCGCCGCCGACCGGGACTTCCTGGTGAAGGTCCAGCTCGCGGGCCTGTGGGAGGGACCGTCCGGCCGGCAGGCGCAGGAGCGGGCCGGTTCGCAGGCGGTGAAGCTCGCCGGCGAGCACCTGATCGATGGGCACGCCGAGCTCGACGCGACCGTCGCGGAGGTCGCCACCAGGTTCGGTGTGGTCCTGCCGACCGAGCCGAACGAGGCGCAGAAGACCTGGATGGCGGAGATGAACTCGGCCAACACGCCACAGGAGTACGACAAGGTCTGGGTCAAGCGGCTGCGCGCCGCGCACGGCAACGTGTTCAGCCTGCTGTCCACGATCCGTGCCGGCACCCGCAACAACACGGTCCGGACGTTCACCGAGCGGGCCATGCAGATTGTGCTGGACCACATCACGATGCTGGAGAAGACCGGGCTGGTCGACTACAACGCCCTGCCGGCGCCGCCGGAGCCGGTCGCCGCCAAGCCTCGGATCAGCGACCAGGGCGTGGTGATCGTGGTGGTGCTGATGATCGGGTTGGCCGTCGTGATGACGATCTACACCCGGGGCGCCACCAAGGGTCCTAGCCGCCGGAAGGTGACACCGTCGAGTCCAGTGCGGACCACAGGAAGCTGAAGCACAGCGCCTCCACGAACGCGGTCTGCTCGTTGTTGGCCGCGCCGCCGTGCCCGCCCTCGGTGTTCTCGTAGTAGCTGACGTCGTAGCCGAGGGCGCGCATCCTGGCCACCATCTTGCGGGCGTGGCCGGGATGCACCCGGTCGTCCCTGGTCGACGTCGTGATCAGCGTGGGCGGGTACGGCTGGTCCGCCGCCAGCAGGTGGTACGGCGAGAAGCCGCGTAGGAAGGCCCACTCGTCGGGGTTGTCGGGGTCGCCGTACTCGGCCATCCAGGACGCCCCGGCGAGCAGCCGGTGGTACCGCCGCATGTCCAGCAGCGGGACCTGCGCGACGATCGCGCCGAACAACTCCGGATAGCTGGTCAGCATGTTGCCCATCAGCAGGCCACCGTTGCTGCCGCCCCGGATCGCCAATCCGGCGGTGGTGGTCGTGCCGCGCTCGACCAAGTCCCGGGCCACCGCGGCGAAGTCGGCGTAGGCGAGCGGGCGGTTCTCCTTCAGCACGGCCTGGTGCCAGCGGGGGCCGTACTCGCCGCCGCCTCGGATGTTCGCCACCACGTACACGCCGCCCCGGGCCAGCCACGCACGTCCGTCCGCCGCGTCGTACCGGGGCAGCAGTGGCACCTCGAAGCCGCCGTACCCCGACAGCAGCGTCGGGCGCGGGCCGGCACCCTCGGCCGGGCCGATCACGAAGTAGGGCACGGCCGTGCCGTCCGGCGAGGTGGCGAACCGCTGCTCGACCGCCAGGCCGGCGTCATCGAAGAAGCTCGGCGACGTCTTCACGGTCTCCACCGGCTCGGCGCCGCCTGCGACCCCGCGCAGCAGGCTCGGCGGCTGGAGGAAGCCGTCGACCGAGAGCCAGTACTCGTTGCCGTGCCGCTGGTCGGTCGAGACCACGTTGACGTTGGACCAGCCCGGCACCGCGGTCAGCTGCTCGCGGGTCCACCCGGTGGCGGCGGGGGTGAGCACGTCGATCCCGGTCCGCACGTCGGCCAGCGTGCTGATCAGCAGGTGGTCACGGGTCCAGTGGTACCAGCCGAGCGCGCTGCGCGAATCCGGCGCGAACAGCACCGCGAGCTCCCGGCCGCCGGCGAGGTAATCGTCGAACCGGGCCGCGAGGAGCGCGCCGGCGGGATGGGTGACCGCGCCGATCGTCCACGCTGAGCGGGTCTCGATCAGCAGCCACTCCCGGTGCACGCTGGCGCTGGCATCCTCCGGCAGGTCCACCCGGACCAGCGCGCCGTCGACCAGGACGAACAGCTCCGACCGGTAGAAGTCCAGGTTGCGAGCGACGAAATCGCGCTCGAACCCCTCCGTCTGGTCATGCCAGCCGGCGATCGACAGGTCCTCGTGCTGACCGGCGTAGACGAGCTCGGCCGCCGTCAACGGGGTGCCGCGGCGCCAGCGGCGGACCTCCCGCGGATAGCCGGACTCGGTCATCGACCCCGGGCCCACGTCGGTGCCGACGTAGATCGTGTCGGCGTCGATCCACCCGCTCACGCTCTTCGCCTCGCCCAGCGCGAAACCGCCGTCGACGAACGCCTTGTCCACCGCGTCGAACTCGCGGACCACGGTGGCGTCGGCGCCGCCCCGGGAGAGCGCTAGCAGGCACCGGCGTCGGTCGGGCTCCAGGAAGTCCGCACCGCGCCAGACCCAGTTCTCGCCCTCGGCCTCGGCCAGCGCGTCCAGGTCCAGGACGATCTCCCAGTCGGGTTCGGCCTCGCGGAAGGACGCCAGCGAGGTCCGGCGCCAGAGGCCGCGCTGATGCCGCTCGTCCTGCCAGAAGTTGTAGAGGTGTTCGGCCCGGCGGGCCACGTACGGAATCCGGGTGTCCGCGTCGAGGATCGCCAGGATCTCCGTGCGCAGGGTGGCGAAGAGCGGCGTGCCGGCGTGCTCGCCCACTGTCGCGGCGTTCTGTTCCTCCACCCAGGCGAGCGCGTCACTGCCCGTGACGTCCTCAAGCCAGAGGTAGGGATCGGTCTCGGCGTCGCCCAGGCCCGGCATGCTCGGTTCGGCAGCATTCACGCAGCCAGTTTGCCTTGCTGGCGCCACCTTTGCCGGATTCAGCGCCGGCACAGCGCGGCGTGATGAAATCGCGACGGACAGTGACTGGCCGCGAGTGCTACACGCTTGGTTGTCGCGCACCGTATTCGTCGGGCCCGCGCCGTGGCGGCCGACCCACCCTCGACCGCTGGCCGGCACGGCCGTGCCCACCGGTGGATTTATTCCGATATGGACTCATGTTTGGCGAGCGAAGCGGTGGGGCACCTTCACTTCACCTACTCGCAACAGGAGCTGGCATGATCATTTTGGGAATTGTTCTCCTCCTCTTGGGGCTCCTCGTGGACATCCCGATCCTCACGACCCTCGGCATCATCTTGGTCGTGGTGGGAGCGGTTATGTTCATCCTCGGCTCCGTCGGCCGGCCGATCGCCGGCAGACGACACTATTGGTAGTGCCGAACTCGGCACCCGACACGTTGTGAAGTAGGGCGGGAGGCCCCCCGGTTCGCCGGCGGGGCCTCCCGCTCGTTTCGTTCCGGCCGGCACTCGCGCGTGCGGACTCCTCGCGGCCGCGGCGCAGGGCAGGCACCCCCGGCGCGGGCCGGCCCGCGCCGCCAAGTCGCCGGGAACTTCGGGACGGTGCCGCGCGACTGTAGGGCTGAGCGCCCCGACCTCCACGGGCCTCCGGCGCCCGCCCTGCCGTGGTGGCCCGTCGCGGCAGAGCGAAATGAGGCTTGATGACCGTCGTCTTCCCCAGGCGGAGCGCGGCCGTACTGATCGCGATCGGCGTGCTCACGGCGGGCTGTGCCGACCGGCCAGCGGACGACCGGCCGGAACACGCCGGATCGCACGGCTCCACCGGCCCGTCCGCCTCGACCGGTCCGGCCTCGATGATGGGCGACCCCACCGCGACCCCGGCCGATCAGGTAGCCGGGGCGACCGCGGCGACGTTCGTGCTGCTGCCCACCCGCCCGCCGGGCAGCGACGCGGTCCGCGGCAAGGCGTGGCTGGCCCAGGGGGAGCGCGGCACCACCCTCACGGTCACGATGTCCGGCCTTCGACCGGGCGAGCTGTACCTTGGTCACCTGCACGCCGACCCGTGCGGTGCCAAGGGCGGCGGCGCGCACTTCATGTTCGACCAGAACGGTCCCGCTACTCCGCCCAACGAGGTGCACCTGATGTTGACGGCCGATGCCACGGGCAAGGCGACCCTGACGGTCACCAACCCCCGCCAGGTGGGCCCCGGGGCGCAGGCCGTCGTGATCCACCCCGCGGCGGCGATCGACAACCGGTTGGCATGCGCCGACTTCTGACCGCCGCGCTGCTCGGAGTCGTCCTGGCCGGCGTCGGGGTGACGGCGCTGGCGCCGCCGGCCCAGGCCCACTCGCCGCTGCTCAGTTCGTCGCCCGGTCCGGGCGACCGGGTGGCGCCGGGCGTCGCGGTAGTGGCGCTCACGTTCACCGCGTTGCGGGCGGAGGCGCCGATCACCGTGACGGTCGTCGGGCCGGGGGAGTCACCGATCCTGGCCGGCCCGGCCGTGCTGGCGGGGATCGCGACGGTCTGCGCCACGGTCCGGCCGCTCCAGCCGGGCATTCACGCGATCACCTACTCGGCCACCTCCGACGACGGCGACCCGGTCGAGGGCAAGTACTTCTTCGAGGTCACGGCCGCGGGCCCGCCCGCGGTCACCCCGGAGACCTGCCTGCGCACGGCGCTGCCCGCACCCGGCGCGACCCTCCCGCCGCGCGCCCGTGCCACCCCGGCCGAGGATGGCAACTCCAGGCTGCTGTCCCTGATCGCCGTGGCGGCGGTGGCGGCCGGTGCCGGTGGTTGGTGGCTCACCAGGTGGCTGCGCCGCCGCCGGCGCCCGGCGACCCTAGCTCAGTAGACGAGCACCCGGACGGCGCCGGGAGCGTTGGCGTCCAGCCATTCCTGCACGACGGCCGGATGCACGCCCTCCACGGTCAGCGCGCCGGCGCGATCCCGGCGGGCGCTCGGCCCCGTGGACAGCCCCAGCACGGCCCCTTGGACGGCGATCAGCACGAGCACCGCCACCATGTTCCACAGCGGAAAGGCGACGACGGAGAACGAAGGTTCCCGGTCCAGATCGGACAGCCCGTAGACCGCGAGGGCAAGCGCCGCGACGTAGCTCAGCAGCAACAACGGCAGCACGACGAACAGATTGATCCGGAACAGCCAGAGCGCCCAGCTCTGCCGCAGCCGGGTGCGCCGGTCGAGCGGTGCGTCCAACACCCGGCGGCCGAGCCCCGGCCAGTGGAACGACCGCAGCGGCGCCGGCTCCGGCCCGGCGCTGCCGTCGGCGAGCGACACGGTCGGGTACCGCAGCTGGGGTACGGCATCTGGCGAGACCCAGATCGTGGCCAACGAGACTCCTTCGCACGCCGCTGCCGGATGGCCGCAGCAGCCTCCGAGAGTAGTGGTGCGACGCAACTGACCAGCGACGATGTGCGGCAGCGGAAAGTGAGCCCACCGTCGCGGCTCAGCGGCCGGCGGAGCCGAGATCGTCGAGGATGGCGGTGAGGATCCCGGCGGTGGCGGCCGGCGGCTCGGCCTCGATGCAGAGCCGGTCCATGGCGGCGGTGTAGTCGTCCACGTCCTCGCGCTTGTCGAGGTACAGCGCGCTGGTGAGCTGTTCGGCGTAGACCACGTCCGGCAGATCCCGATCGGGAAAGCGCAGGATCGAGAAGGCGCCACCGGCCGCGGCGTGCCCGCCGGCGCTGAACGGCACGATCTGCAGGGTGATGTTCGGCAGCTTGGTCGCCTCGATCAGCGCCTCGATCTGGCCGCCCATCACCTTCGGCCCGCCGATCGGCCGGCGCAGGGCGGCCTCGTCCAGGACCGCCCAGAGTCGCGGCGTGTCGGGCCGGCTGAGCAGCTGCTGCCGGGCGATCCGCAGCCGCACCCGCTGCTCGACCTCGCCGGACGGGGCCGCGCCGTGGCCCAGCATCACCACCGCGCGCGCATAGTCCTCGGTCTGCAACAACCCGGGGACGAACTGAACCTCGTAGGTACGGATCAGCGTCGCGGCGGCCTCGAGGCCCACATAGGACTGGAACCAGTTCGGCAGCACGTCACCGTACCGATGCCACCAACCCGGGGTGTTCGCTTCCCGAGCCAGCGCGAGGAGCGACGCGCGCTCCTCGTCGTCGGCGACGCCGTAGAGGGTGAGCAGGTCCGCGACGTCGCGCTCCTTGAAGCCGACGCGACCCAGCTCCATCCGGCTGATCTTCGACTCCGACGAGCGGATCTCGTAGCCGGCGGCTTCCCGGGTGATGCTCCGGCTCTCGCGGAGGCGGCGGAGCTGCGCACCGAGCAGCATGCGGAGGACGGTGGGCCCGCCCGCCGAACCGCCCTGCGGAGCAGCCGTCGTCACTGCCGACCTCCGGAAATCCAGCTCAGCCGAACGGCGTGCCCGGTCGAATGCCGCCCGTAAGCATGCCATGACTCTGACCCATGCAAACGGGGATCATGCCACGTGTGGCCGATCGGATGAGCTGGTGCGCAGATCGTTATCCCGCGCGTGTCTCCGGTGCCTACAGCCAGTCCGGCGAGACCGTTGGCGGCGGGCATCAGAGCCTGCTCGAAGCTTGCTCTAGCGGACCAGATGGTCGAAGTCCCCATCGCGCGCGCCGAGAATGAAGGCCTCGATCTCATCCGGCGTGTAGATCAGTGCGGGGCCCTGCGGGTCCCGGGAATTTCGCACCGCCACGCCGCCGCCCGGCAGCAGCGCCAGCTCGACGCAGTTGCCGCTCGGATTGCTGCGGCGGCTCTTCTGCCAGGTGACACCCTGTAATTGGCCGGCAGGCAGACCGTTGTCAATCTGGTGCATCGGATTCTCTCTATGAGGACCAAATCCGCAGGTGAAACCTGAGGAACCGTGCTGCTGCACGTGCATCAGCCCTTGCGAATGCAGGACGTGACGAGGATGCTAGCCCATGTGAGGGAACTCCGTTTACGGTAAGTGATCGGAAACCGGAAAATGACCGCACTCAGAGCACTGTGGGTAACTGAACCCGCACTCCGAGGGTCCATGGGGGACGCGCCGGAATTGGATGCTGGCTTACCACTAGAGGTCGCTCTCCGTTATGCCGCCGCCATGGGCTGGGCCGTCGTACCCGGCTGCCATCAGGGCCTGGGCGGCCGGCAGTGCGAGCGCCTGGACTGCCTTCTCGCCGGCCCGCACCCGGTCGCTGAGCTGGTCGGCTCGACCGGCAGCCGGGACGACGCCACGTTGTTCCGCTGGTGGCACCAGCACCCCGCCGCCCCCGTCGTCCTCGTCACCGGCCGCTCGTTCGACGTGTTGGACGTGCCCGCCTACGCCGCCGAGGAGGCACTGCGCCGGATCAAGCTGACCGGTCACCGGCTCGGCCCGATCGCCCGGGACGGCGACCGCCGGCTGCTGATCTGGCTCGCGCCGTCCTGCGTGCGCTGCGCGGACCTGATGGACCGCCGCCCCTGGGCCCACGGGAGCCTCGATCTGCACCGCCGGCGCGCGGGCGAGTACGTGACAGCACCCCCGTTCCACGGTGCACAGTGGATGGATCCGCCGGTCCCGTACACGCACCGGGTGCTGCCGCGCTGCGACGACCTGCTCGGCGCCGTGGTCGAGGCCTGTCGTGAGCCAACCTCAACAACGCAGCCTTCGAGCCGGTCCGCGAGGCGGGCAAGTTCGTGATCCGCCGGGCGGTCAATCGAGCGGGTCGGCTGAACCGAGGAACCCCTCTACGCCGCGGTTTGGGGTCTGCGCGGGCGATCCCTCAGGCGAGGTGCCGGCCGAACCAATCCAGGACCTGTCGGTAGGCCGTGGTCGCGGCTGCCGCGTCGTACCGCTGGCCGGTGTCGTTGAAGAAGGCGTGGTCGGCGCCGGGGAACGTGACGATCTCGTGGGTCAGGTTGGCCTTCTGGAGTGCCGCGGTGGCCGCCGCGCGGCTCGCGTTGACGCGCGCGTCCTTCTCGGCGTAGACCGCCAGCACCGCCGCGTCCGCGGCGGCGAGGTCGGCACCGTCCGGGATCGGGCCGTAGAAGGGCACCGCCGCCGACAGTCGGTTCTCGCCGGAACCGAGCAGACTCCACACCATGCCGCCGCCGAAGCAGAAGCCGACCGCGGCGAGCTTGCGGCCGGGCGCGCGGCGGCTCAGCTCGCCGATGCCGCCACGCATGTCGGCGACGAACCGCTCGGGCGGGATCGTGCCGAGCGCCGCGGTGAGCGCACCGGGATCGGAGAACGACGCCGTGCCGCCCTCGGCGGAGAGCAGATCGAGCGCCAGCGCCGAGTAGCCACTCGCGGCGAACCGGCCAGCGACCGAGCGGATGTGATCGGTCAGGCCCTTGTTCTCGTGGATCACCAGGACCGCGCCGCGCGGCTCCCCGGCGGCGGCGGCCCAGGCACCCTGCAGCGTGCGGCCGGCAGGCCCGGGAAACGTGATGGGTTGGGTCGGCAGCGGTGCGGGGGAGATGGTCGGCGTCCCTGGCGTCGAACCCGGCGCGGCGGACGAGCGGGTCTTGGCCGCGGGCACGTCCTCGCTGCAGGCCGCGATCAGCGTCACCGCCGCGCCCGCCGTGAGCCCCAGCATCCCGAGCCGCCTCAGGGCCTCGCGCCGGGAGATGAGCCCGTCGACATGGTCGAGTGCCACCTCTTCGGTGAGGTACTGGTGGAACGGAGACATCGTGGACCCTCCGGCTACGTTCGGTGAATGAATGAATACTGTCAGCATGCGATACGCCGCGCGGTCCGTCCTAGTTCATCCTGACTCCGGCCAGTTCGAGCGATCGGGTCCCGGAGCGAGCCGCTGAAGCCGTGGTTGCATCCGGTACCTGGGTACAGGCTTAACGTGGGGTCATGAGCGAAGAAGCGCTGGCCTGGGCGCCCGACGCGTGCACCCTGCCCACAGCGGAGAAACCCCTACGGCTGGCCGAATTCGACCGCGTGTTCGCTACGTCGGTCCGGGCGGTGGAGGGGGTGACGCCGACCCGGGCACGGCTGGACCTGGCCGCCGACCCCGCCGTCGCGGCGCGGGTCGCCAACCTGGTGGTCCGCGAGGCGGGCTGCTGCTCGTTCTTCACGTTCAGCCTGGTCGCGACCGGTGGCGGGCTGGTGCTGGAGGTCGCGGTGCCGCCCGAGCACGTGGACGTGCTCGACGCGCTAGTCGCACGCGCCGCCGCGGGCGGCCGACCGTGACCGGCCCCCTGCGGTCGGGGCAGGTCGCCGCCGCGGCCGGGGTGAACCAGCAGACCCTGCGCTACTACGAACGTCGCGGCCTGATCGCCGAGCCCGACCGCACTCTCGGCGGGCACCGGCTCTATCCGCCGGAGACCGTGACGGTGCTGCGGGTCATCAAGACCGCCCAGCGCCTCGGGTTCACCCTGGAGGAGGTCGCGGAGCTCTTGGCCGCAGGCGCCCACCGCCACGGCCGCCGCGCGGATGCCGGCCTGCTCTCCCGCGCCGAAGCCAAACTCGGCGAGATCGAGCAGAAGATCGCCGACCTCGGTGTCATCCGCGACACCCTGCGCGCCGCCGTGAGCGCCGGCTGTGACGACCTGATCGCCTGCGCGCAGAGCGACTGCTGCCCGCTGCCGTTCGCCGAGCTGTCTGACCGGCGCGTCCACCCGCGCGGCAGCGCGTCTGCGACCAGCGGCGATGCCGTCGGATCCGGGCCGGTACGGTCCCCGGAGTGAGCATCGCCCGGTCCCTCGCCCTGTTCGTGCTGGCCGCGATCGCCGAGATCGGCGGGGCGTGGCTGATCTGGCAGGGCTGGCGCGAGCATCGCGGGGTGCTCTGGATCGCCGGCGGCCTCCTCGCGCTCGGCGCGTACGGCTTCGTCGCCACCTTCCAACCCGACCCGCACTTCGGCCGGATCCTCGCCGCGTACGGCGGCGTCTTCGTCGCCGGTTCGCTGGCCTGGGGGATCGTGTTCGACAAGTTCCGCCCGGACCGCTGGGATCTGATCGGCGCCGGCATCTGCCTGCTCGGCGTGGCCGTCATCATGTACGCCCCGCGCGCCGACGCCTGACGGAAGACCCCGGCCGATTGTCGGGGTTCCGACCAGGGATCTCACGGATGCGGTATCTCGCGCCGCGCGAGCACCCTCTCTGAGACAGGAACTTCACTCCACCTCGTTGTCTCTGAGGACCGTGATCGCCATGACACTCACCGGTCGGGCCGAAGCCCTCTTCGCCAGTCGCCTGCAGCCCTCCGACCATCCCTCGTCCGCGCAGGTCGCCGCGGCCATCCAGGCCAGCGTCGCCGACCACGGCGGCGAATGCGGGTGCGCCGCCGCGCTCGCCGCCGAGTACGGGGAACACCCCGAGACCGCCGTCGACCGGATGCGCTGGGCCCTCGCGCTCGTCGCCCAGAGTCCCGACGCGTTTGCCGCCGCCGCCTGACCGTTTAGAGGGACCGTCTATAGGGCGCTGATCGGCTGCGCCGGCGCCAGCCGCCGACCGGCGGCGTTGTCATCGTCGGCCATGCAACAACGGCATGACCTCCTCCTCCGCCTTGCCGGACGACCCCTGACATCCGCCTCGCCCGACCGTCCCTGTAGACGGTCCCTCTTAGTTGCCGCTCCCGGATCTGATGGCCGCGTGGGCGGCCCGGGCCGACCCGCCACGGTTCTGGGCGACATCTTCTCGGTCCTAGCCGAGAAGATGTCGCCCAGAGCGGGTGGTGAGGTTCGACCGCGACAAGCCCTGGTCCGGCCGGCGCGGAGGCGCTCGGTACCGTGTGGACCGGTGTCCGGACACGGGTTCGGACCAGGCCAAGGGGTGGCATGACCGTCGATGCTCGGCCGGCCAGCGTGGTGACCGTCGTCGGCGTCGGCGCGGATGGCTGGGACGGCCTGCCCGAGGCGTCCCGGCGCGCGATCCGCACCGCCGAGGTGCTGTTCGGCAGTGATCGGCAACTCGCGCTGATCCCCGAACCCGCCGGTGACCGGGTGGCCTGGCCGTCGCCGCTGGTCCCCGCGCTTCCCGACCTGCTCGCCGCCCACACCGGCCGCACGATCTGCGTGCTGGCCAGCGGCGATCCGCTGTTCTACGGCGTGGGCGCCACGCTGATCCGGCTGCTCGGCGCCGACCGGGTCCACGTCTTGCCGCACCCGTCCTCCGCCGCGTTGGCCTGCGCGCGGCTCGGTTGGCCCGCCGACGAGATCGAGGTGCTCAGCGCGGTCGGCCGGCCGGTCGAACCGCTGCACGCGGCGCTCCAGCCGGGCCGGCGCCTGCTGGTGCTCAGCGCCGACGGCGGCACGCCCGCCCTGATCGCCGGCCTCCTCACCGAACGCGGCTACGGACCGAGCGAGCTCACCGTGCTCGAACAGCTCGGCGGCCCGGCCGAACGGCACCTGCTGGGCACCGCCGCCGGCTGGAAGCATCCGGCGGGGGGCCCGCTCAACGTGCTGGCCGTGGTCTGCCGGGCCGAACCCGGCACGCCACTGCTGCCCACCGTGCCCGGCCTGCCCGACGACGCCTACGAGCACGACGGACAACTCACCAAGCGGGAGGTCCGCGCGGTCACGCTCGCGAGCCTGGCCCCGGTGCCGGGGCAGCTGCTCTGGGACGTGGGCGCGGGCGCGGGCAGTATCGCGATCGAGTGGGCCCGCGCGCACCGGTCCTGCCGTGCGATCGCGATCGAGAGCCACCCCGAGCGGGCCGAGCGGATCACCGCTAACGCGGCCCGGCTCGGCGTCCCCGGCGTGCGGGTCGTGCCCGGCCGGGCGCCCGACGCGCTGGCCGGGCTGGAGCAGCCGGACGCCGTGTTCATCGGCGGCGGCGCGACCGTGCCGGGCGTGATCGAGGCGGGCTGGGACGCGCTGCGGCCGGGGGGCCGGCTGGTGGCGAACGCCGTGACGCTGGAGTCCGAGGCCGTGGTGGCCGGCTGGTACGCCCGGCTGGGCGGCGAGCTGACCCGGATCGCGGTGCAGCGAGCCTCCCCGGTCGGCGGCTTCACCGGCTGGCGGCCGGCCATGCCGGTCACGATCTGGTCCGTGGTGAAACCCGACGTGGGAGCAGTGGTCAAGCCGTGACCGTGCACTTCATCGGCGCCGGTCCGGGCGCCGCCGACCTGATCACCGTGCGCGGGCAGGCCCTGATCGCGGCCTCCCCGGTCTGCCTGTACGCCGGCAGCCTGGTGCCGCCGGAGCTGCTGGCGCACTGCCCGCCCGGTGCCCGGCTGGTCGACACCGCATCGCTGACCCTGGACGACATCCTGGCCGAGCTGGTCGCCGCGCACGCCGCCGGCCACGACGTCGCCCGCTTGCACTCCGGTGACCCGTCCGTGTTCAGCGCCATGGCCGAGCAATTGCGGCGGCTCGACGCGGCGGGCATCCCGTACGACGTCACGCCGGGCGTGCCGGCGTTCGCGGCCGCCGCCGCCTCGCTGCGCCGGGAGTTCACCGTGCCGGGCGTCGGCCAGAGCGTGATCCTCACCCGCACCTCGGCCAGGGCCACCCCGATGCCGCCCGGCGAGGACCTCGCCACGCTCGGCGCCAGCCGCGGGACGATGGTGCTCCACCTCGCGGTGCAGCGGATCGACGAGCTGATCGAGGAGCTGACCCCGAACTACGGCACCGACTGCCCGGTGGCCGTGGTGGCCAGGGCGAGCCGCGACGACGAGGTGATCCTGCGCGGCACGCTCGCCGACATTGCCGACCAGGTGCGCGCCGCCGGCATCGTCCGGACCGCCGTGATCGTCGTCGGCCGGGTGCTCACCGCGTCCGCGTTCCCCGACAGCCACCTCTACTCGGCGGCCCGGTGCCGGGACTGACGTCTGGTTCGCCGTTGCGGGTGCTGTTGCTCGGCGGGACCGGCGAGGCGAAGCGGCTGGCCGCGGCGCTGGCGGACGTGCCGTCGGTGGAGGTGATCTCGTCGCTGGCGGGTCGGGTCCGGGCGCCCCGGCTGCCGGCGGGTGAGGTCCGGATTGGCGGCTTCGGTGGCCCGGACGGGCTGGCAGACTGGCTCCGGGACGAGCGGATCGGCGCGCTGGTCGACGCCACCCATCCGTTCGCCGGGGTGATCACCGCCTCGGCCGTGCACGCCAGCGCGCTCGCCGGCGTGCCGTTGCTGGTGCTCCGCAGGCCTGGCTGGCAGGCCGGCCCCGGTGACGACTGGCGCTGGGTGCCGTCGCTGCCGGACGCGGCCACCCGGGTGCCGACGGTGGGGGAGCGGGCCTTCCTCACCACCGGCCGGCAGGGGCTCGGCGCGTTCACCGGGCTGGACCGGACCTGGTTCCTGGCCCGTTGCGTCGACCCACCGGAACCGCCGCTGCCGGCCCGGCTGGAGGTGCTGCTCGACCGCGGACCGTACACGGTGGACGGTGAGCTGGCCTTGTTGCGGGAGCACCGGATCGACGTGCTGGTGACCAAGGACAGCGGCGGCGAGCAGACCGTGGCGAAGCTGACCGCGGCCCGCGAGGTCGGGATTCCGGTGATCATGGTGTCCCGGCCACCCGCGCCGGACGCTCCGATCGTGGTCAGCGTGGCCGACGCGCTCACCTGGGTGCTGGCCCACGCCACGGGCTGAAGCTGCGGTTCGATTCCGCCCTCCCAGGGCGGAATCGAACCGCACACCGGGGTGTCCGGCCGAGTCGCGGGATGCTTGAGACCCTGATATGTATGAGTCATGCATGACGCGAACGTAGTGACCGCATGGGTCATGAGCAGCCACGACGCGCTCGCTGGCGCCGCGACGGCGGCCGGCTCCGGCCTGCGGGAGCTGGCCGCGCTGACGCTGGTGGCCAGCCACGAGGGCTGCTCGGGGGAGTGGCTGCGGGCCCGGATCGGTCTCACCCAGTCCGGCGCCGTCCGCCTGGTCGACCGGCTCCAGGCCGACGGGTTGCTGGCGCGCTCGGCCGGCTCGGGCCGCGCCATCCGCTTGACGGCCACAGCCGAGGGGCGTGCGACGCTGGAGCGCTGGCATGCCGCCCGGAACGAGGCGTTGGGGCGCTTGACGGCGGGACTCGACGGGCCGCAGGTCGAGCAGTTGGCGGCCCTGCTCGCGTCGGCGCTGGCACGGCAACCCCGGCCTCGGACCGCCGCCGATTCCGCCTGCCGGGGCTGTGACTGGCCGGCCTGCGGTACGGACTGCCCGGTGGACCGCTCGGTCCCGGACGACGTGCCATGACCGGCCGCCGCGCCGACACCCCGACGATTGCCTCGGTCGGCGCCGACGACCGCCGGCGAGCGCTGCCGCCCGCGGTCCGCTGGCTGGCGGTCGCCTGGGTGCTGGCCTCGACGGCCGACACGTTCCTGCTCTTCGCCCTGTTCTGGA
The DNA here is from genome assembly GCA_963746095.1 of uncultured Actinomycetota bacterium. Taxonomy (GTDB): domain Bacteria; phylum Actinomycetota; class Actinomycetes; order Mycobacteriales; family Cryptosporangiaceae; genus CAVVAL01. The sequence continues at coordinate 53,088 of CAVVAL010000031.1, forward strand.
TCGCCGCTCCGCAGGGCTGGTCGGGCCCGGAGATCGCCGCGATGGTGCTGGCGCTGCGGCTGCCGGCCCTGCTGGGCGGTGCGCTGGGTGGCTACGCCGTGGATCGGTTCGGTCCGCGCCGGCTGATGCTGGTGGATCTGGCCGCCCGCACCGCACTGATGACCGCGCTCGCGATCGTGGGCTGGTACGGCGAGATCGGCCTCCTCGCCGTGCTCGTGCTCGGCGGCCTGGCCGGCGCGTTGTCACCGGTCAGCTACGCGGGTGCGCGCACGCTCGTCCCTCGACTCGCGCCGCCGGACCGGTGGAGTGCGGCGAACGCGCTGCTCGCCGTGGGGGACCAGTTGACGCTCCTGCTCGGCGCTCTGCTCGTGGGCCCGGCCGTGGCCCTGGTCGGTATCGGACCGGCGCTGCTCGTGCCGGCCGCGCTGCTGGCCGTGGCCGGCTGGATCACCGCCCGGCTACCGCGGACCGCGGCGCCCGCGGCTGTCCCCGCCACCGCTGACGCCGGCGATCGGGACCGACCGCCGTGGCGATCGCCGCGGGTGGTCGCCCTCATCGCACTGTCGGTCGCCTACTACGCCGCCTACGGCCCGTTCGAACCGGTGCTCGCGGCCTTCACCCGGGAGGAGCTCCACGGCGGCGCGCTCAGCTACGGCGCCCTGTGGAGCGTGTTCGGAGTCGGAGCGCTGCTGACGTTGCCCACCGCACCCTGGCTCGCCCGCCGCCGCCCGGGAGTGGTGAACGCGCTCGGCGCGCTGCTCTGGGGCCTGGCGACCATTCCGCTGGCCTTCACCGGGAACCTGCTCGCCGCCGGGGTGGTGTTCCTGGTCTCCGGACTGGTGTGGGGTCCTTACTCGACGGTCGAGGCGACCGCGTTGCAGCGCTGGACCGCCGCACGCCACCACGGGCGCGTCTTCGGTATCCAGCGGGCACTGCTCAGCTCGGCCGCACCGCTCGGTGCCGCGGTGGGCGGCATCGCGCTGGACCACCTGTCGGCGTCGGTGATCATCGTGTGCAGCGCCGGTGCCTGTGCGCTGGCCGGCGGTGTCGCCCTCGCGTCCAGGGATCTGCGTAGCGGGCGGTGACGCGGCGGCCGCGCCTTTCGTGGTTGTGCGGTCCGGTTCCGCCGTCCCAGCACGGAACCGAACCGCACCCACGTCGCGGGGACTACATCTTCGGCGTGCCACCGAGCTGCCAGAGCTTCTTGCCCTGGCCGTCGTCGTTCAGGTCGTAGGTCACCGTGCCGTCGGCCGTGTCGGGGAACTTGTTGACGACCGTGGTGCCCGTGCACGTGTACGAGCCCGACGCGCTGCCGTTGATCCGCGACGTGAGGTCGCAGACGTCGCTCTTGACGGAGACGTCGTTCTTCTCCACCCGAACCTGCACGGCGAACTGGTCGAACTTGCCGCCGCCCGCCTCAGACCACGAGACCTTGGCGTAGGCGTGGTCATAGGTGTTGCTTCCGCCGGGACCGCCGTAGGTGCGCTGGTGGCACAGCTCGACCTTCACGTCCGCGTTGAAACCGGAGGTGGGCAACTCCGTCGTGCTGGTCTTGCAGTTCGTCGCGGCGGACGCCGGCGACGCGGTCAGGGCGACAGTGCCGGCCAGCGCGACCGTCGACATGGCGACGGCGAACAGACGGGCCTGGAGCTTCGTCATCTCGGACTACCTCTCGTTCGTCGGACAATCGGACGCTAGCGACCGGCTGCCGAGACGGCGGCTGACGGCGAGATCGCCGCTGACCAGGCACGCGACGCCACGAGAGGCAGAAACCGGCAGTTGCTCACCGTCCTGCCGGTCGTCGAGTCTCTTGGAGCGGGCGGCGTTCGAGGACCGCCCGTTCGACATCGGGACGGTCTACGTCCACTCCGCGAACCCGCCTGGCGCGGCCAAGATGGTGCAGGCGCTGGGACGGTGGGGCTACCAGGTCCGGCTGGTGGCCGGCTCGCCCGAGGTCGGCTATCTGGGCGAGTAGGGGCGGAAACTATCGCCCAGGCCACCGCTTGCGGTTCAATTCGGCCTGCCCAGGGCGGAATTGAACCGCACACCGGAGTGTGCCGCCTGCCCACTGGACACCAACCCTTGACAGATTTTTAATCTGTCGGCGACAATATCGTCACGTTTGCGCAGATTCGCAGGCGAATCCGAGTGTCGCCGTCACCGGACGCCGCCGACCGCGTCCAAGGTCTCGTACGACGCTTTGGTCAGCGCTGTCGCTCCGAGTTCGCCTCACCATTTCGACGCCGGATCACTGGATGGCCGATCCCGGGCTCCCGAGGATCGCGTACCGCCCCACGCCACACGGCTATCACCGACAGCGCCTTCTCGGGCGACTGTCTGCGAATGGCCATGTGAGGGTAGAAGGAGGCAGACATGGGTTCGAGAACCAGGAAGGTCAGCTTAGCCATCTTCGCCGTCATGTTGGCGTTCGTCGGATATGTATCCGGCTCGACGACTCCGGCATCGGCGGAAAGCATGGCGCAGCTGAACGCTACGCAAATAGTTGCCCAGATGGGAGCGGGCTGGAATCTGGGAAACGCGCTGGAAGCCAATGCCAATGGAATCCCCAGCGAAACAGCGTGGGGAAACCCGACGGTTACGCAAGCCTTCGTCGACAGGGTGAAGGCAGCCGGCTTCAGGTCAATCCGAATCCCGGTCTCCTACCTAGGGCTTATCGGGCCTGGCCCGGATTACACGATCAATTCCTCCTGGCTGAACAGGATCCAGGAAGTGGTCAACTATGCCTATGGCCGAGGCCTGTACGTGATGATCAACATGCACGGAGACGGCTACAAGACCGTCCAGGGCTCCTGGCTGATCTGTGATTCATCCGCTCAGGCGACGATCAAGGCCAAGTACCAACGAGCCTGGCAACAGATCGCGACCAAGTTCCAAGACTACGATGAGCACCTGATCTTCGAGTCCATGAACGAAAACTTCGACGGACAGTACGGCAGCCCGACCCAACCGTGCTATTCGAACCTCAACAGTTACAACCAGATCTTCGTGGACACCACCAGAAGGACTGGCGGGAACAACAGCTCGCGATGGCTGCTCATCCCTGGTTGGAACACGAACATCGATTACACCGTGGGAAATTACGGATTCGCGCTTCCGACGGATCAGTACCGATCGCCGTCCGTTCCCAGCAACGAACAGCGCATCATGATCTCCGTTCACTACTATGACCCGTGGGATTTCACCGGAACGGAGAACGGCACCATCACGCAGTGGGGGTCGGGCGCGACGAATCCCTCGAAAACGGCGCCCTGGGCCGGGGAAGACTACCTGGATGGGCAGCTGAAAAAGGTGCGCGACGCCTTCATCGCGAGGGGATATCCCGTAGTCGTCGGCGAATACGGCTCGATCGACAAGACCGCGTTCGATTCCGCGAGCAACAGGTACCGGGCGGACTTCGCGCGAGCGGTGGTGGCCACCTCCAAGAAGTACGGGGCGGCCACCGTCTACTGGGACAATGGTTACAACGGGCAGTACGGGCATGGGCTGTTCAACCGAGGCTCCGCCACGGTGACCCAGCAGGGCATCATCACCGCCATCATGAGCGCCATCGGCACGCCGCCGACCACCACTCCGCCTCCGACGACGCCACCTCCCACGACGCCGCCACCGACCACACCGCCTCCCACGACGCCGCCACCGACGACGCCGCCGCCCACCGGGCGGACCTGCACGGCGGGGTACACGGTCGTGAATCAATGGCCCGCTGGCTTCCAGGCCGAGGTCCGTGTCACCGCCGGTGGTTCGGCAGTCAGCGGTTGGACCGTGACCTGGAACTTCGCCAACGGCGAGCGGGTGGCCCAATCCTGGAGCGCGACCGTGTCGTCCAGTGGCTCGACCGTGAGCGCCCGCAACGTGAACCACAACGGCAGCATCGGCGCGGGCGCCAGTATCACCTTCGGCTTCCTCGGGTCGGTCAACGGCACCACCCGTGCTCCGTCGCTGAGCTGCGTCGCCAACTGAATCGGGCAACGGCTACGGGCTTAGGGCCGGGCGTGGCACGCGTCCGGCCCTGGGCCTGACCGCTTTGACGGACATCCGCGCTGAGTAGGCACGTGGCACGCCACCGCGCGGCGCGGCGGCCGGGATCGGCCGCCGCGCCGCCAGAGGAACCGTCAATAGGGACGGTCCCTCTTAGGGGCGTTACCAGCTGCGGTACTTCTGCTGGGTCTGCACGTTGAGCTCGGAGAACCTGGTCAGGCCCGCCGACGCGGTGCGCCAGTCCGTCAGCTTCAGGACGTCCAGGCCCTTCTGGTCGTTGGAGTAGATGTAGCCGTTGTAGTAGTACGCCGACCAGGTGCCGCCGAAGGTCAGCGCCCCGGCGTTGACCGGCCCGCGCTCCCAGTAGGCGATCTCGACCGGGCGCGCGGAGTTGGTGAAGTCCCAGACGGACACGCCGCCCTGGTACCAGGACTGGACCATGATGTCGCGGCCCAGCACGGGGATCAGCGAGCCGTTGTGCGCGACGCAGTTCTCGGTGTCGGCGTTGTACCGCGGGATCTTGTAGTAGCTCTTGAACACCAGCGCGCGCTTGTCGCCACGGCCGGTGATGTCGTAGATGGCGTCCGCGCCCTTGAGTGGGCCGGTGGCGGCGTTGCAGTGCGCGCCGCTGCCGCCGCCGAGCTCATCGGTGAAGACGACCTTGGTGCCGGCGTTGTTGAACGTGGCCGAGTGCCAGAACGCGAAGTTCACGGTGTCGCGCACCCGGGCGATCACCTTGGGCGCTTCCGGCTTGGCGATGTTGAGCAGGATGCCGTCGCCCATGCACGCGCCGGCCGCGATGTCCTTGGCCGGGTAGGCGGTGATGTCGTGGCAGCCGCTGGTCTCGCGGGTGGCGTTGCCGGGCGGGTTACCGCCGTCCGGGAAGAGGTTCGGGGTGGCCACGACCGCCGCGGCCGTCGGCGTCTTGAGCGGCACCTTGACGATCGAGATCAGGTCGTGCGGCGTCCGGCAGTCCGGGAACGTGTCGTTCGGGAAGTACGACGACACGTACAGGTAGACCGTCCGGCGGTCCTTGCCGGGCACGAGCGTGTGGGTGTGCGAGCCGCAGTTCGTCTCGACCGACTTGACGTAGCGGGGGCTCGTCTTGTCGCTGATGTCGAAGATCTTGATGCCCTCCCACGATTCCTTGACCGTGGCGGGCTGGGCCGCGCTGGCGCAGGAGTCGTTGCTGCGGGAGGAGTCCGTCGAGCAGGAACAGCAGGTTGCCGTGGACGGAGATGTCGTTCTGGCTGCCCGGGCAGAGCACCTGGCTGACGAGCTTGGGCCGGCGCGGGTTGCTGATGTCGAACACCGCGAACCCGTTGTAGTTGCCGGCGAACGCGTACTTGCCCTGGAACGCCAGGTCGGTGTTGGTGCCGTCGGCGAGCACGCCTTCCTTCGGCAGGTTGGCCACCTGACGCAGGTTCGGGCTGCTGACGATCTCGTCGACACCGGGGATGCCCGGCGTCGGCGCCGGCGCTGCCCCCGCGCTGTTGGCCGTCGGCGACAGCAGGCCGCCCAACAGGACGGCGAGCGCGACAAGCGCGACAGTGCCTGTTCGACGCCGTAACTTCCCTAATCGGTTCACAGGGGTCCCCCGTCTCGAGACAATCAGGCTTGTGGCCCTAATGTGGGCATCATAACTACCCACATGCTGCACTTTGGTAGATATTTCTCGAAGATGCAACGGTGCGGACTTTCGGGGGTGGACGCCATGGTGATGCATCGACGGACGCACGTGATCATCGCGGCCTTAGTCGTGGCGGTGGCCGGTGGCGGCATCGCGTGGGGCGCGGCCGACTCCGACGAGCGGCCCGAGCGTCAGCACGCCCGGTCGAGGCCGAGCCGACGCCGCGGTCCACGCACTCGCCGGTCCCCGTCATCGTGCCGGGCCGGCCGGGCACGTCCGCGTCGGTCGTTCCGCAGGACAAGGTCGCCGCACCGGACGGATCGCGCTACAGCACGTTGGACGTGTGGTTCGTCCGCATGATGATCCAGCACCACAAGCAGGCCATCGAGATGGCCGGACTCGCGCCGTCCCGGGCGGCCAAGCCAGGGGTGCGGGCGATCGCGGACCGGATCGTGGTCGCGCAGGGCCCGGAGATCGAGGTGCTCCGAGCCTGGCTCAAGGATCGTCAGCTCGGCGAATCGGCGGGGCAGGGCGCGGAGCATGAGCACGGCACCATGCGAGGCATGGCGTCCCCCCAGGCCGTCAGCGCGCTGCGGCAGGCGACGGGCGCGGCGTTCGACCGCAGCTTCGTGGACCTGATGTCCGCTCACCACCAGGGCGCGATCGACATGTGCAAGGACGTGTTGCGGGTGGGCATCGAGGATCGGCTCCAGGAGCTGGCGACCAACATGGCCGTCGAGCAACAGATCGAGATCACCCGCATGCGGGACCTGCTGCTCCGATAGGGCCGAGCGGCCGCGGCGGGAATGCCCCCGCAAACCCTTGACACCCCTCTTTGTGAGCGTTAACAATTCCGGGGCTGTCTTCGGACTTCATCGGTGACAAAGCTGTGCTTCATGGATCAGGCCGGCGTGCTGACGCTCCGACCGGGTCTCGCGACGCCATGCTCGGAGCGCGGGACGGAGGAGTGAGCATGTCGCTGACCCGCAGGCTGACCAGGGCGCTGGCACAGGGCCTGATCGTCACGCTCACGCTGCTCGCCGGGTTCGTCGTCGTCAGCCAGCCGGCCTCGGCGGCGGCCACGTACACCAACCCGATCAAGGCGCAGAAGGGCGCGGATCCGTGGCTGGTGTACCACGACGGCAACTATTACCTGATCGCCACGACGTTCACGAACACCCTGGTAGTGCGGAAGTCACCGACCCTGGCCGGGTTGGCGACGGCACCGAGCATCCAGGTCTGGCAGGACTCCACGGCCTCGCGCGGGACCAACATCTGGGCGCCGGAACTCCACCTGCTCAACGGCCGCTGGTATCTGTACTACTCGGCGGGTCAGGTGGGAGCGGCCTGCTGTGACACCCAGCGCACGCACGTGCTGGAGAGCGCCGGTCCGACCCGCTGGGTCCGTACACCTACAAGAACAAGCTCACGGGTTCGAACCTCGACCCGGGCGGTTGGCTGATCGACGCGAGCGTGCTCACCCTCAACGGCTCGCTCTACCTGCTGGGTTCGGGTTCCATCGGCGGCAGCACCCAGAGCCTGGTCATCGCGCCGATGAGCAACCCGTACACGATCAAGCGGCTCGACGTTCAGCCTGATCTCCAGCCCCACGCTGGCGTGGGAGCGGCAGGGCGGGAACGTCAACGAGGGGCCCGTGGCGCTGCAACGCGGCGGCAAGACGTTCATCGTCTACTCGGCCAGCCACTGCAACGGGCCGGACTACAAACTCGGCCAGCTCAGCTACGCCGGCGGCGACCCGCTGCGCGCCTCCTCGTGGACCAGGAAGAGCACCGCCGTGTTCCAGCGGTCGGACGCCAACGGCGTCTACGGGCCCGGGCACAACGGGTTCTTCACCTCGCCGAACGGTGCCGAGAGCTGGATCGTCTATCACGCCAACAGCTCGTCCGGCGGCGGCTGCGGAAACGGCCGGACGACCCGCGCGCAGAAGTTCAGCTGGAACGGTGACGGCAGCCCCAACCTCGGCACGCCGGCCCGGACCGGCATGGCACTGACCGCGCCGGCGGGGGAGTCGGCGGCCACACCGACCGCGTACCGGCTGGTCAACCGGAACAGCGGCAAATGCCTGGACTCCTCGGCGGCTCGACCGCGGACGGCGCGGACGTGGGGCTCTGGACGTGCAACAGCGGCAACAACCAGAAGTGGCGCGTGGAGGACCAGGCCGACGACACCAGCCGCCTGGTCAACGTCGCCTCCGGCAAGGTGCTCGACGTGGCCAACTGCGCCAGCGCGGACGGCACCGCCATCCAGCAGTGGAGCTGGCTCAACAACACCTGCCAGCGCTCGGCATGGTCTACACCGGGGCCGGCTGGTTCCGGCTCGTCAACCAGGCCACCGGCAAGGTCGCCGACGCGGCGAACTGCGGCACCGCCGACGGCACCGACGTGCGGTTGTGGTCGTGGCTGAGCAACCCGTGCCAGGAGTGGTCCGTTCAACCCGCCTGACGTCGGACGGGCGCGGAACACGTGCGCCTCCCGGCCCATCCGCAGGCATGTCCAGAAGTGAGGGAACCATGGCAAGGTACGGTCAACAGGCGCGCTTTCCTCCGCACGGCGGCGGTGGTCGCGGCGACCCCGCTGTTGCCCGCCGGCACGGCGGTCGCGGCGCCGCACGCGCCGCTCGCCGAGGCGGGCGCCGGCGCGGCCGGAGCGGCGCCTGGTTGGGCGGTGCAGCCGTTCCCGCTGGCCGACGTGGCGCTCGGACCGGGCATCTTCGCCGACAAGCGCGACCTGATCCTGCGCTACGGCCGCGGCTACGACGTCGACCGCCTGTTACAGGTCTTCCGCGCCAACGCGGGACTCTCCGCCCGTGGCGCGGTGGCGCCCGGCGGCTGGGAGGGCCTGGACGGCGAGGCCAACGGCAACCTGCGCGGGCACTACACCGGTCACTTCCTGACCATGCTCTCCCAGGCGTACGGCAGCACCGGAGAGGCGGTGTTCGCCGACAAGGTCCGGCACATGATCGGCGCGCTGACGGAGGTGCGCGCGGCGCTCCGGCAGGCACCGGCGGTGCTGAGCGTGGCCGGCAGGTTCGGCCGGGCGGCGGAGAACGTGCGTGGGTCCTCCCAGTACGTCGAGCTGCCTTCGGACGTCCTCGGCGGCGCGTCGTCGATCACCCTGGCGGCCTGGGTGCGGCCGACGCACGCCGCGAACTGGGCCAGGATCTTCGACTTCGGCAACGACACCAGGCGCTACCTCTACCTGGCGGGCCGCAACGGCGACGGAGTACCGCGGTTCGCCATCACCTCCGACTACGCCGGCGGGGAACAGGGCATCAACGGCACGGCCGCGCTGCCGCTGGACCAGTGGAGCCACGTCGCGGTGACGATCTCCGGCAACACCGGCACGCTCTACGTGAACGGCGCGGTGGCCGGCGTGAACACCGCGATGACGCTCAATCCGGCGGTGCTCGGCGCGCTGAAGAACAACTGGCTCGGGCGGTCCAACTATCCCGATCCGGTGTTCGCCGGGGCGTTCGACGAGGTCAACATCTGGTCCCGGGGGCTCACCGCCGCCCAGGTGCAGGAACTCCAGCAGGGCACGGCGGCCAGCACGTCCGTCGGGCGCCGGCGACCTCGCCTCGTACGGGTTCGACGAGCTCACCGGCGGCACCTTCGCCGACGCGTCGGGCCGGGGCAAGCACGCCACCCTGCGCCGGACCTGGGGCGGGCCGAGCCACCCCGGCTTCCTCGCCGCCTACCCGGAGACCCAGTTCATCACGCTGGAGTCGATGACCAAGGGCGACTACACCGTCGTCTGGGCGCCGTACTACACCGCGCACAAGATCCTGCGCGGCGTGCTCGACGCCTACCTCAACACCGGCGACGAGCGGGCGCTCGACCTCGCGTCGGGCCTGTGCGACTGGATGTACGCCCGGCTGTCCAAGCTCCCGAAGAGCACCCTGCAGCGGATGTGGGGGATCTTCTCCAGCGGGGAGTTCGGCGGCCTCGTCGAGGCGATCTGCGACGTGCACGCGATCACCGGCAAGGCGGAGCACCTCGCGCTGGCCCGGCTGTTCGACCTCGACCGGCTGATCGACTCCTGCGCCGCCGGCCAGGACATCCTCACCGGCCTGCACGCCAACCAGCACATCCCGATCCTCACCGGGCTGGTCGGTCTGCACGACGCGACCGGGGAGGCGCGCTACCTCACGCGGCCAAGAACTTCTGGGGCATGGTCGTGCCGACCCGGATGTACAGCATCGGCGGCACCAGCGACCGGGAGTTCTGGCGAGGGCCGGGGGAGATCGCCGGCACGCTCAACGACGTCAACGCCGAGACCTGCTGCGCCTACAACCTGCTCAAGCTGAGCCGGACGCTGTTCTTCCACGAGCAGGACCCGAAGTACCTGGACTACTACGAGCGCGCGCTGTTCAACCAGGTGCTCGGCTCCAAGCAGGACAAGGCCGAGCGCCGAGTACCCGCTCGCCACCTACTTCATCGGGCTTGGAGCCCGGCCACGTCCGCGACTACACGCCCAAGGCGGGGACCACCTGCTGCGAGGGCACCGCGCTGGAGAGCGCCACCAAGTACCAGGACTCGGTGTACTTCACGAAGGCCGGCGGCAGCGCGCTGTACGTCAACCTGTACAGCCGTTCGACGCTGAAGTGGGCCGAGAAGGGCGTCACCGTCACCCAGCGGACGAGATTCCCGTTCGAGGGCGGCTCGACGATCACCATCAAGGGCAACGCCACCTTCGACCTGCGCCTGCGGGTGCCGTCCTGGGCCACGGCGGGCTTCCAGGTCACGGTGAACGACAAGAAGGTCCGGCAGGTCGCCGTTCCCGGCACCTACCTGACGATCTCGCGCAGGTGGCGCACCGGCGACGAGGTCCGCATCCTGATGCCGTTCTCGCTCCGGGTGGAGCAGGCGCCGGACAAGGCCGATCTCCAGAGCCTGTTCTACGGGCCGATCAACCTGGTCGCCCGGGACCCGCGCAAGACCCTGCTGCCGTTCTCGCTCTACCGGAACGCCGCGCTCTCCGGCGATCTGCTCCGCTCGCTCAAGCCGGTGCCGGGCAAGCCGATGCACTACACGCTGGCCGGGGTGGAGTTCGCGCCGTTCTTCGAAGGCACCGAGGACCCCACCCACGTGTACTTCCAGCGGTCCGAGCCCGCGGTGGTGTTCGGCAACTGCGACTCCGGGGTCGCGAATCCGGCCAAGAGCGACGGCACCACCCTGCTCGACGAGATCTGGGCCGCCGCGCCGTTCAAGGACAAGGGCGCGCTGACCCGGCACGTGCGGACGACGGTGGACGCGCTGGGTCGCCGCGGGCCGGCTCACGGCGGCGAACGGCAAGAAGGTGATCGCCACGGCGAAGTCGGCCCAGTACGTCAGGTGAGCGGCGACCGGTGGCGGGACGGGCGAACCGTCCCGCCACCGGTGTCTCACGGGAGGGCGCAGGCCGAACCGTTGAGCGTGAACGCGACCGGTTTCCCGTTCCGCGCGCCGCGGCTACCGGTGAACCCGAAGGTCACCGACGCCCCTGGCGCGATGCTGCCGTTCCAGGCGGCGTTGCGGACGGTCACCGCCGCGCCGGTCTGGGTGTACGAGCCGCTCCAGAGCTGACCGATCTGCTGGCCGTCGGCGAAGGACCACTGCAGGGTCCAGGCGTTGACCGCCTGGGTGCCGGTGTTCATGATCCGGACGTCGGCCTGGAAGCCGGTGTACCAGTCGTTCCCCACGGTGTAGACCACGGCACAGGTACCCCTGGGCGGGGTGGTCGGCGACACCGTCGGGCTCGGTGGTGCCGGCGACACGGTGGGGCTCGGCGTGGGCGAGCCGGTCGGCGATCCCGTGGGTGTCGGGGTGGGGCCGGCCGGACGGTCGGCGTACAGGACGCCGCGGCCGTTGGTACCCAGGTAGACCCGGCCGTACACCCGGGGGTCACCACTGATCGCCTCACCCATGTTGCCGTACTGGTGCTGGTCGTCGTTGATCCGCACCCAGGTGACGCCGGCGTCGTCGGAGCGGTGCACGCCCGCGACCCCGCCCACCGTGCCGGCGAGGTAGAGCGCGTCGTAGGTCTTGCCCGGGGCGTGCAGGCCGAGGCCGACGCTGATGCCGCTGTCGACGCCGCCGATCTTGGCGAACGAGGCCCCGGAGTTCGTCGAGTGGTACAGGCCGTTGCCGCCGGTCAGCCAGAGGTCACCCTCGTGGCCGGCGACGGCCTTGAACTTGCCGCCGGACGGCAGCCCGGTCGCCGCGGTGGCGGTGAAGGTGGCGCCGCCGTTGGTGCTCACGTAGAACGTGCCCGCGTTGAATCCGTAGAACTTCATCGGGTTCACCCGGTCGGACTCGACGACCGCGTTCTGGGGAAGGCCGGCCGCCGCGGTCCAGGTGTTGCCGAAGCCGACCGAGAAGACGGCGGCGCTGTTCTTCGGCGCCCAGACGAACCGGCTGCCGTCGGCCGCCGCCGCCACGGTGCCGCCCTCGTTGATGCCGCCCGGCTCGGTGCCCTGGAACCAGTTGGCGCCGCCGTCGGTGGAGAACGCCACATGGCTGTCGTTCGGGCGGTCGGAGTCGGTGAAGTTGCCCGCGCGCACGATGACGCTCGGGTTCTTCTCGGCGAAGTCGAGGCTGGTGCTGGTGGCGAAGGTCGGCGCGCGGAAGAACTTGGCCGGGACCTTGGTCAGGTCGTCGTGCCGGAAGCCGTCGATGTCGCCCAGCGCCGACAGTAGCGGCGCGCCCGCCGGCGGGCTGATCAGGTCGTTGACCGCGGTCTCCTCGAGCCCGCTGACCATCGGCTTGATGGTGATCGACTGGCCGGAGTCCCACTTGGTCAGGTCGGTGCTGCCATAGATCGTGGCGCCGGTGCCGTACATCATCCGGTCGGAGCTGAACGGGTCGATCTCCATCGCCTCGGTCATCCAGCCGAGCTTGGGGGACTGCTCCGGCGGCGACGGGTTCGCGCCCCAGTCCAGCCACGGCGCGGCCGAGATGTCCATCGTGTACTTGTTGACGCGGTTGCCGTTCTCGTAGTTCCAGATCCGCTTCCAGGTGGCGCCGGCGTCCGTGCTGCGGAAGATGATGATGTCCGGCCACCAGGAGATCTGCGTGGCGACCATGAGCGTGCTGGGATTCTTGCGGTCGATCGTGAGGCCGCTGTACCCGAAGGTGTCGTCGGCGCTGGTCGAGGGCACCGGGCTGATCCGGGTCCAGGCCCCGGTCGTGATGTTGTACTTCCAGACGTCACCCTTGGCGCCGTCGTACGGGCCGCCGGTGTCGCTGGTGGAGATGTACAGCAGCTTGTTCGTGTGGTCGATCACGCCCTTGTGCGCGAGGTAGCCCGTCGGCGCGCCGGCGATGGCCTGCCAGGTGGTGCCGCCGTTGGTGCTGCGGTAGACCGTGTTCTGCTTGTCCGCGACGCCGACGTAGATGCCCTGGGTCACGTTGCCCGCTGTGCCGGTGGACCGGTCGAAGGCCACCCAGGGGACGCCCTGGTTGTCGGCGGTGTACTCGTTGGCCGGGTCCTGCACGTAGTTGCCGGGGTTGGGGAAGTTGGTGACCTGGGCCCAGGTCACCCCGGAGTCGGTGCTGCGCCACAGGCCCTTGCCGCTCGGGGCGCCGAAGTACAGGACGCTGTTGCGGTTCGGGTCGATGCTGAGCCGCTCGCCCATGCCGCGGCCGGGCATGTTCCCGCCGAGCTTGAACGGCAACGTCGTGCTCTGCCAGGTCTGGCCCCGGTCGGTCGAGCGCAGGATGGCACCGTTGTTCGGGTCCCAGCTGTTGGTGTACATGCCGACGGCCGCGTACACCCGGTTGGGATCGACGGCATCGGTGGCCATGCTCACCACGCCGTTCCAGCCCCAGTTGGACTGGCCGACCCAGTCGAGCAGCGGCACCCAGCGGCCGGTGGCCTGGTTCCAACGGTAGGCCCCACCGATGTCGGTGCGGGCGTAGGCGAGGTCCTTCTCGGCCTGGTTGAAGACGATCCCGGAGACGAATCCGCCGCCGGCGATCTCGACGTTGCGCCAGTTGTACTGCTCGGCGGCGGCGGCCGCGGAGCCCGTGGCGAACTGCATCGTCACCACCACGGTCGCCGCGGTGACGACGGTCGCGAGGACTACGGAAAGTCTCTTCCGCATGGGGAGCCTCCTTGATAGCGAGCGGCGGATGGCACAGGAGGCGGCTGCGGGGCGGTCTCGGCGCGAGAGGGCCAGGAGCTGAGGAAGGGCGCTGCCGGGGCCGGCCGCCTTACCCCCGGGCCGGCCGCGCCTCGGGCGAGCCAGGGGATTGGGAGCGCTCCCAGATTACTGGCACATGTCCGGAAGGGGAAGGGGTCGTGACGCGATTTCGTCGGGTCGCCCGCCTAGGTCCGACCGAAGTCTGCGCTGGCTGGGCGAATGCGCGGTCAGGGCTGACTGGTTAGTTGGTTTGATAAGCAAACTATTGACAGGGGTCGCTCCGGGGCGGTCCAATCGCCGGTAAGGTCACCACCCCACCATGGAAGGAAGCCCATGGAACGTCCTCGTTTGTCACGGCGGACCCTGCTGGTCGCCGGCGCCGCGGCGGCCGCCGCCGGGATGCTGCCGACGACGCCCGCGCAGGCGGGGACGTCGCGGCGGTACTCCTGGCGCAACGTCCCGATCGGGGGTGGTGGTGGCTTCGTGCCCGGCATCGTCTTCAACGAGACCGAACGCGACCTGATCTACGCCCGCACCGACATCGGCGGCGCGTACCGGTGGGACAAGCGGAGCCGGCGCTGGACCGCCTTACTCGACCATCTCGGTTGGGACGAGTGGGGCTACACCGGCGTGGCGAGCGTGGCCACCGACCCGGTGGACCCGGACCGGGTGTACCTCGCCGTGGGCACGTACACCAACGACTGGGACCCGAACAACGGCGCCGTCCTGTACTCGCAGGGACCGCGGCAAGAACTGGAAGACGAGCCCGCTGCCGTTCAAGCTCGGCGGCAACATGCCCGGCCGGGGCATGGGGGAGCGGCTCGCGATCGACCCCAACCGGAACCAGATCCTCTACCTCGCGGCGCCGAGCGGCAAGGGCCTGTGGCGGAGCACCAACTCGGGCGTGACCTGGGCCCAGGTGACCAGCTTCCCGAACGTCGGCGACTACGCGCCGGACCCGAACGACACCAGCGGCTACAACAGCTCCAAGCTCGGTGTCCTGTGGGTGGTGTTCGATCCGCGCACGGGCAACCGGGCCCGTCGCAAGGCCAGCCAGACGATCTACGTGGGCGTCGGCGACAAGGAGAACATCCTCTACCGCTCGACCGACGCCGGCCGGACCTGGGAACGGGTCGCCGGCCAGCCCACCGGGTACCTCGCCGCACAAGGGCGTCTTGGACCACGCGGGCGGCTACCTCTACCTGGCGACCAGCGACACCGCGGGCCCGTACGACGGCGCCAAGGGCGACGTGTGGAAGCTGGACACCGCGACCGGGCAGTGGACCGCGATCAGTCCGGTGCCGTCGGCCAGCGCGAGCTTCGGCTACAGCGGCCTGACGATCGACCGGCAGAACCCGGACACGCTGATGGTGGCCACCCAGATCTCCTGGTGGCCCGACGTGGTCTTCTTCCGCAGCACCGACGGCGGCGCGAGCTGGACCAGGGCGTGGGACTTCGGCGCCTACCCGGAGCGGGTGAACCGCTACGACATCGACATCTCCGAAGCGCCCTGGCTGACCTGGAACGCGTCGCCGTCGCTGCCGGAACAGACGCCCAAGCTCGGCTGGATGACCGAGTCGGTCGAGATCGACCCGTTCAACTCCGACCGCCTGCTCTACGGCACCGGCGCGACGATCTACGGCACCGAGAACCTCACCGCCTGGGACGACGACGAGACGGTGCACATCTCGGTCCACGCCGTCGGGGTGGAGGAGACGGCGGTCCTCGACCTGATCAGCCCGCCGAGCGGCGCGCACCTGGTCTCGGCCGTCGGCGACGTGGGCGGCTTCGTCCACACCGACCTGAACCGGCCGACGCGGATGTTCGCCAACCCGACCATGGGCAGCACGACGAGCGTCGACTTCGCCGGTCTCGCGCCGAACGTGCTCGCGCGGGTGGGCAACCCGTCGGGCAGCGAGTCCCGGTTCGGCGTCTCCACCGACGGCGGTGCCACCTGGCAGCCGGCGGCGACCAGTCCGGCCGGCGCCAACAACGGCGGCACCGTCGCGGTCGGCGCCCGCGGTACCCGGTTCGTCTGGGCGCCGGGCGGCGCGGCCGTGAGCTTCTCCACCGACGGCGGCGCCACCTGGACGGCCTCGGCCGGGGTCCCGGCCGAGGCCAGGGTGGAGGCCGACCGGGTCAACCCGGCGAAGTTCTACGCGATGAGCGGTGGCGTGTTCCACCTCAGCACCGACGGCGGTGCGACGTTCCGGGCGACCGGCGCGACCGGGCTGCCGCCGGAGGGGAACGTGCGGTTCACCGCGGTGCCGGGGATCGAAGGCGACGTCTGGCTCGCCGGTGGTTCGGAGAAGGCCGGGGTCTACGGCCTGTGGCACTCGACGAACTCCGGAGCCTCGTTCACCAGGGTCTCCACCGTGGGCGCCGCCGACGCGGTCGGCTTCGGCAAGGCCGCCTCGGGCCGGTCGTATCCCGCCGTGTTCATCAGCGCCGAGGTGCGCGGGGTGCGCGGGATCTTCCGCTCCGACGACGCGGGGCGCAAATGGGTGCGGGTCAACGACGACAAGCACCAGTACGGCTGGACCGGTGCCGCGATCACCGGTGACCCCCGGGTCCACGGCCGGGTGTACGTCGCCACGAACGGGCGGGGCATCATCTGCGGCGAGCCCTGCGGATAGGTCGGCGCGCGTACGGTGCCGGGGGACTGCGAGCCAGCCCCCGGCACCAGATCTCCCGGTCCGGAGCGGGACTCGGTCGTCGGAGAGCCGCGCTCAACGGGTGACGGCGGCCAACAGGAAGTCGACCAGTTGCTCGGCGTAGGCGTCGGCCTGGGCCAGCACCGCGGGGCGCAGGTGCTGCGGCGTCGCCACCGCGTGCGCGATCACGGCGCCCAGCAGGGTGTCCAGCAGCATCGTCACGGCGGTGGCCGCCGGCAGGTCGCCGCGGGCGATGGCACGCCGGACGATCTCCCGCGCCGCCAGCACCTGTGACTGTCGGAGTTCGTCGTACGGGCCGGCCAGCACCGGGATGCCGGATGCCTCGATGCTGATCCGCAGCGCGGCCCGGCCGCCGTCACCGATGTACAGGTCGAGCATCTGCTGGGCGAGTCGCAGCAGGTCACCCCGGACCGTGCCGGTGTCGACATCCTGGATCCAGTCGAACCGGGCGCGGACGGCATCCAGCAGCAGGTGCTCCTTGCTCGGCCAGCGCAGATAGATGGAGGCCTTGCCGACGCCGGCCCGCCGGGAGACCGCCTCCACGCTGAACCCGGCCCAGCCCACCTCGCCGTAGAGCGCGATGGCCGCCGCGGCGACCCGCCGATCGACCTCCGGGTCGCGGGGACGCCCGGCCGCTGAACCACCGGCTGCCATTCGGGCGCCCTCCTGTGACCTGAGCAATTGCTGTACGGCAGCCGTCAGGATAGCGTGCAGGTATTAGACGGTTGGCGTTCAGTAATTGCGGAGCACGGTGTGCGTGAGGCGGTGGGGATGACGACGACGACCAGTGACGGGGTGACCGGCGCGGTGGCCGACGGGATGACGGTGACCGGGGTGGCGCAGCGGGCCGCGTGGCAGGCGCGGTTGCTGCCGCCGGTGGAGCAGGTCCGCCCCGGCGTCTGGTCGGTGCCAGTGCCCATCCCGGACAATCCGCTGCGGTACACCCTGAGCTACCTGCTCTTCGGCACGGCCGGACAGCTGGTCGTGCTCGATCCCGGGATGGACTCCGGGTCCGGCTGGGCCGCGCTGGGCGCCGGACTCACCGCCGCCGGCGCCACGCCGCAGGACGTCACCGGGATCGTGGTCACGCACGCCCACCCGGATCACCACAATCTGTCCGGCCGGCTGCGAGCGGCCTCGGGAGCGTGGGTGGCGATGCACGCCGCCGAGTTGGCCACCCTGCCGTCCCGCCAGGCCGGCACGCCGCGCCAGCAGCAGGCCGTCGAGGACCTGGCGTGGCTGGCCGGCCGCGGCGTGCCGACCGAGGTCGCGCAGGAGATCACCTACACCTCGCAGGCCGTCGACGACGAGTGGAGCCTGGTCGAGCCAGATCGGCTGCTGGCCGACGCCGACCTGCTCGACCTTCCCGGCCGGCGGCTGAACGTGGTCTGGACGCCCGGCCACACGCCGGGTCACATCTGCCTCTATGACGCCGACCACGATCTGCTGCTCACCGGGGACCACGTGCTGCCCCGGATCAGCCCGAACATCGGCATGCACGTGGGACAGTCCGAGCCGCCGCTGGCCGACTTCCTCGACTCGCTGCGCCGGGTCGCCGGCTACGGCGACGCGGAGATCCTGCCGGCGCACGAGTACCGGTTCGTCGGGATCGAGACCCGGGTCGGGCAGCTGATCGACCATCACCAGCAGCGTTGCGCGGAGATCCTCGCGGTGGTCCGGGAGCGTGGCGAGGCCTCGGAGTGGACCATCACCACCCAACTGAGCTGGTCCCGTGGCTGGGACCAGGTGCACGGGTTCCTCCGCCGGATGGCGCTGGCCGAGACCCACGCCCACGTTCGCTTCCTGGTCGACCGGGGCGAGCTGCGGGACACGCCGCGCGGCGGAATCGCCGTGGCACCAGCCGTCCACGGGAGCGGCTAAGCCGTGCCGGCGGTCTCGCCGGAGTCCTCCCGGACGACGGCGTACCCGCCGGGGGCCAGCACCACCTCGCCGTCGACGCGCGAGCCGGTCACCAGGTCCAGCCCGCGTCGTCGGTACCCGGTGTTCGGCCGCGGAGTGATTCAGCGCGAAGCACCAACTCCGGCCCTGCGCGCGCCGGCGCACCACCTCCAGCCCGGCGGGCCGCTCGAGCGCCGGTCGGCCGAGCGCGTCCAGCAGCAGCCGCTGGTAGGACGGTTCGTCGAGCCGGGTGGACAGGTACCGGGCGGTGCCGAGGCCGTGCCGGCGCAGGGTCGCGGCGGGCAGCCCGTCGAGCGGACCGTCGCCGTAGCGGACGGTGACCTCGGTGCCGGCGGCGGCGTGCACGTGCTCGCTCCAGAGCGAACCGCTGTCACCGGTGGACAGCGCGATCCGCTCCCCGTCGGCCAGCGGGTGGAACTCCTCGACCCGCACGCCCAGCAGCTCGCGCAGCGCGCCCGGATAGCCGCCGAGCCGGACCCGGTGGTCGCGGTCGGCGATGCCGCTCAGGTACGACACCACGAGGGTGCCGCCGCCCTCCACGTAGGACGCGAGGGACGCCGCGGCCGCGTCGGAGAGCAGGTAGAGCGCCGGGGACGACCACGAGGCGGTAGGCCGGTGAGGTCCGCCTCGCGGGTCGGCGAAGTCGACGGGCACGCCGGCGGTCCACAGGGCCCGGTGCGCGGCACGGACGTCGTCGGCGTAGTCGATCGCCTTCGACGGCAGGCCGTCCGCCTGCAACGCCCACCAGGACTCGGTGTCCCAGAGGATGGCCGCCTCGGTCTCGACCTTGCCGGCGTCGACCTCGGCCAGCCGCCCGACCAGCGCCCCGAGCTCGACGACCTCCTCGAACAGCCGGGTGTCCGGGCCGGCGTGCGGAACCATCGAGGAGTGGAACATCTCGGCGCCACCGCGCGGCTGGCGCCACTGGAAGAACATCACGCCGCGCGAGCCGCGGGCCACGTGCGACATGCTGAGCCGAGCCATCTCACCGGGCCGCCTGGTCGCGATCCGGCCCGGCTCGAAGACCAGGTTGGTGGCCTGCTCGACGAGCAGCCAGGGTTCGCCCCGCGCCCACGACCGGGCCAGGTCGGCCGCGAACGCCGTCTCGTGCGCGGACGTGGCGACGCTGCTCGGGTAGTGGTCGATCCCCACCAGGTCGGTCTCCGCCGCCCACGCCCGCGGGTCGACCGGCACCCAGCCGGCCATCACGAAGTTGGTCATGGCCGGCACGTCCGGGGCCAGCTCGCGCAGCACGTCACGCTGGGCGCGGTAGTTGCCGAGCAGCTCGTCGGAGAGGAAGCGACGGAAGTCGAGGACCTGGCTCGGGTTGGGCAGGTACTGGGTCGCGCGCGGCGGCAGGATCTGCGCCCACTCGGAGTAGTGCTGGCTCCAGAACGAGGTGGTCCAGGCGTCGTTGAGCCGGTCGAGGTCGCCGTGCCGCTCGCGCAGCCAGCCCCGGAACGCCTCGGCCGACGTGGTCGCAGTGGCACCCGGTGCCGTACTCGTTGTGCACGTGCCACATCGCGAGCGCGGGATGATCGGCGTAGCGCTCGCCCAGCGCGCGCGCCATCCGCACCGACGCGTCCCGGTAGGCCGGCGCGCTCACGCAGTAGGTGTCCCGGCTGCCGTGCCAGAGCTTCGTGCCGGCTGCGGTCACCGGCAGGGCGTCGGGATGGGCCAGGCCGAACCAGGGCGGCGGCGACGCGGTCGGGGTCGCCAGCGCGGCCTCACGCCGTTGTCGGCGAGCAGATCCATCACCCGGTCGAGCCAGTCGAACGTGTACTTGCCCTCGACCGGCTCCAGCCGGCTCCACGCGAACACGCCGAGGGAGACCAGGTTGACCCCGGCCCGCCGCATCAGCGCGACGTCCTCGGCCCAGACCGACTCCGGCCACTGCTCGGGGTTGTAGTCCCCGCCGTAGCAGAGGTCGGTCAGGCCACGGGGCCAGGACAGGGTGGGGTGGGACATGTTCGATCCGTCCGTCGGTAGCTGGTTCGTTGTGCGGCAGCCCGCCACCGGCCGTGCGCCGGCCGGTGGCGAGGCTGTTCAGCCCTTGATGGCGCCGGTGATGACGCCCTTGGTGAAGTGCCGCTGGACGAACGGGTAGACGATCAGGGCCGGCACGACCGTGATCATCACGACCGCCATCTTGATGGCGATGTCCGGGGGATAGGCCTGCCCGGCGCTCGGGTTCACCTGCGGTGCCTGCCCGGCGAGGATGTAGGCCTGCAGCAGCCGCTGGATCGGCCACTTGTTCGTGCTGTCGATGTAGAGCACCGCGTTGAAGTACGTGTTCCAGTAGCCGACCGCGTAGAACAGGCCGATCACCGCGACGATCGCCTTCGACAGCGGCAGCGAGATCGAGAACAGGATCCGGAACTCACTCGCGCCGTCGATGCGCGCGCTGTCCAACAGTTCGCTCGGCACGCTCATGAAGAACCCGCGCAGGATGACGAAGTTGAACGCGTTGACGGCGATCGGCAGGATCAGCGCCCAGAGACTGTCCTTGAGCCCCAGCCCGGTCACCACCAGGTAACTCGGCACCAGCCCGGGGAAGATCAGGAAGGTCAGCAGGAAGGTGAACAGCAGCGGTCGGTGGAACAGCGAACCCGGACGGGACAGGCCGTAGGCGGCCAGCACCGTCAGGATCAGGCTGACCGACGTGCCGACCACGGTCACCAGGGTGCTGATCCAGACCGCGCGGGTGACCTGTCCACCCTGGAAGATGGTGATGTACGCCGACGGGTCGAACTCCTTCGGGATCACCACCATCCCGGCTGCCTCGTTGATGGTTGCCTTGGAAGCGAGGCTGGTCACCACGACGCACCACAGTGGAAAGAGCACGGCGAGGACCAGCAGCGTGACGAACATGGCCTTGGTGAACCGTCCGGCCGGGGTCGGCGGCTCTTCCCAAGCGGGGCGGGTGTACTTCGGCGGACGCCGCTTTACCGTGATTGTGCTCATGATTTCGAGTACACCCCCTGCTCACCAAGCTTGTGCGCGAACTTGTTGGCGGCCAGGATCAGGATGAGCCCGATGACTCCCTTGAACATGCCGGCCGCGGCTCCCACGCCCCAGAGCCCCGGCTCGATGGCCTGGTAGTAGACGAAGGTGTCGAGCACTTCCGCAGCCTGCGCGCCCACCATGTCGCGTTGCAGCACGTACTGCTCGAACCCGACGCTCAGCGCGTCCCCGAGCCGCAGGATCAGCAGCAGGATGATCAGCGGGCGCAGTCCGGGCAGGGTGATGTGCCAGAGCCGGCGCCAGCGGCCCGCGCCGTCGGCGGCGGCGGCCTCGTAGAGGTTCTGGTCGATCGCGGCGAGCGCGGCGAGGAAGACGATCGCGCCCCAGCCGATGTCCTTCCACACTGCCTGGCTGGTCACCAGCAGGATGAAGGTGTCGGGATTGCTCATGATCGGCCACGGCTGCATCCCGTGCTCGCGCATCAGCTGCGAGAGCAGTCCGGCGCCGCCCAGCATCTGCTGGAAGAAGGCGAGCACGAGTACCCAGCTGAAGAAGTGGGGCAGGTAGAGCACGCCCTGGACGAACGCGCGGAGCCGGCTCGACACCATGCTGTGCAGCAGGATCGCCAGCATGATGGGCAGCGGGAAGAAGAACACGAGCTGGAACGCGGTGATCGTCAGGGTGTTGCGCACGGCGTCCCAGAAATCCGGGTCGCTGAAGAGAACCTGGAAGTTCCCGAAACCGATCCATCTGCTATTGACGAAGTTGTCCAGCGTGTTGTCACCGGCGTAGGGGTTGTAGTCCTGGAACGCGATGACGTTGCCGAGCGTCGGCAGGTAGTGGAAGACCAGCAGCAGGGCGACGGCCGGGACCGTCATGACCAGCATCGGCCAGTCCCGCCGCAGCCGAGCGCTGAACCTGGCGCTGCCGTGGCGGCGCGGCAGCTTGCGGTCGGCGGCCGGGAGTTCACCGTCGGGCCGCTGGGGCCGGCGTCCTGCGCCGGCCCCAGCGACCTCGGTGAATTCAGAGGTGCTCATCGATCGTTGTCGGCCAATGTCTTCTCCATGAAGTCACGGCCCTCGTTGCCACCGTTGGCCATGTACTCCTTGACGATCGCGTCCAACTCGCTGATCTTGCGGCGCCCCGAGAGGATGTCCTTGACCTTGTCCTCGGCGGGCTGGTTCGCCGCCGAGTAGTTCGCGGGCAGTTCCAGCTTGATGCCCTTGAACAGGTCCTTCTCAAGGTACTTGAGGTATTCGTTCTGGTATGTGACCGTCTCGCGGACGAAATTCGGCGCGTCGGAACTGCCGATGATCACCGGCGGGTGGCCGGAGAGGTTCGGGTAGGCCCCGGACAGCTCCTTGTTGCCCAGGTCGGTCTTGACCGGGCTGTTGTCGGCGGAGCGGGTGAAGTGCTTGCCCTCGACGCCGAACTCGATCAGCTCGCGCTCCTTGCTCCCGAACGGCGCGGCGAGGTAGTTGAGGACGCGCAGGATCTCCTCGGTACGTCCCTTGCCGAGCCCCTTCTTCACGAAGGTCCAGAAGACGGGCTTGTCGCTGCCCCACAGGACAGGGTCGTGGCCACCTGCGGCGAACGGCGCGACGGGCTGGAGGTTGAAGCCCGGCGTCACGCGGGACTCCTTGGACTGCGTCTCACGCCAGGCGCCGGTGCCGTCCATGTGCATCAGCAATCTTGCCGCCGGCGAGCAGGGTCTTGGAGTTGCCGCCGTCGCCGGCTGCCACGTCCGGGTGGACCAGCCCTTCCTTGTACAGCTTGACGGTGAACTCGAGCGCCGCCTTGTACTCCTCGGTCTCGTACTTGTGCTCGAGGCCCCCGCCGGACTTCTTGCGGAAGTACTGCGGCGCGCCGTGGAGCTGCTGGATCCAGTCGAAAATGCCGCCGAACGCCCAGACACCCTTGGCCTGGTTGGTCATCTTCTTGCCCCACTGGTGGAGCTCGTCCAGCGTCTTGGGCGCCGCCTGGCCGGCCTTGTCGGCGAGGTCCTTGCGGTAGAAGAGCATCCACGCGAACGGGCCGTCGGTCGGCCACGGCACGGCCGCGAGCTTGTTGCTCCAGACCGAGTACTCCCAGGCGCCGCTGGGGATGCCGGCCAGCATCGGGTACGCCTCGGCCTTGCTGCCCTGGAGGTAGGGCGTGAGGTCCTCGAACAGGGCGGAGACCGCGTTGGAGAAGCGGGCCTGCTTGTCGACCTCCCAGTTCGGTATGACCAGCAGATCCGGCACGTCACGTGCGCCGAGGATCGCGGACAGCTTCGCCCCGTACTGGTTGCCGTCCTGTCCGCTGGGGTCGATCGCCGTCCCGAGCGCCGCGTTCATCGCCTCGTAGTAGGAGTTCTGGGGGATGCCGGGCGGCGGCGTGCCCCACAGCGGGAAGATGCTCTTGAGCGTCTTGCCGCCGCTGCCGGGCTTCTCCGTGATCGCCTGGACCAGCTCGCTCGCGGCCGGGTACTTCGTGAAGCCGTCCGCCACTGGGCGGACGCCGGCGATGTCGGGCTTGAGCAGATCCGTCGGCTTGTAGTTCGGCAGTAGAGCCTTGACCTTGTCGCCGGCGGTAGCGCTGCCGCTGGAGGAGCTGGGCGCTTCGCTACAGCCAGTGAGTACTCCACCACCGGCGACGGCAGCTGCTCCCAGGCCCACCAAGCCCAAGAAATTTCGGCGATTGATCGCCGCGCTCGTGGGCGTTTCAGCCACGGCGCACTCCCTTCAACTTCGAAGTACGGGATGTTCAGGATTGGTGCTAGAATTAGTTGGTCTACCGACCAAACAAACTAGCTGGAAGAGATGAATACCACAAGGACTTCCGAGGTAACGAGCTCGCATACGCTCCGGTGGGCGGCTCGAACAGCGGGTCGGCGTCGAGCCACCCCGACCTGGATAGGGTGAGCCATGCCGTTGCGCTGGGAGCGAGTCGGATGTTGATCACAACCAGGCAGGCCGGGTCGCAGACGGCTGACTTCGCCGACGTGCGAGTCACCAATCTCGCGGTCGTGTTGCGTCATGTGCGCGCCAGCGCGCCGTGCTCGAGGGCGGACATCGCGGCCTCCACCGGCCTCAACAAGGCGACCGTGTCGAGCCTCGTCGCCGAGCTGATCGAGCGTCGCCTGCTGCGCGAGACCGGGCTGGTCGAACACCGCGTCGGCCGACCGGCGACCATGATCGTGCTGGACGGGACCAGGTACGCGGCGGTCGGCGTGGAGATCTCCGCGGACCAGCTCTCCCTGGAGGCGGTCGACCTGGCGGGGGAGCGGGTGCTGTCCTGGCGCCGGGCGTTCCCCGCGCTCACGGTCCCGCCGCCGCGCGCGGTCGCCTCGATGGTCGCGCTGATCCGCCGGGCCGTCGCCCGGATCGACTCCGACGGGCGTCAGGTGCTCGGCCTGACCATCGGCGTGCCTGGTCTGGTGGACAGTTTCGGCGTGGTGAGCTCGGCGCTCAGCCTGGGCTGGCACGACGTCGACCTGCGCGGCGAGGTGCTGCGGGGCCTGCGCGATCCGGGCTTCCCCGTCCTGGTCGACAACGACGCCAGCCTGGCCGCGCTCGCCGAATATCGCTACGGCGCGCACGCCGGCACCGACGAACCTCGTGTACCTCACGGGCGAGTCCGGGGTCGGCGCCGGCGTCATCTCCGACGGCCGTCCGCTGCGCGGCGCGCGGGGCTACGCCGGCGAGATCGGACACCTGCCGCTGGCCGGCTCGGACCTCGCGTGCCGCTGCGGCCGCAAGGGCTGCGTCGAAGCGGTGGTGGGGATTCCCGCGCTGATCCGCCAGCTGAACCCGGAGGTGGACCACGACGGGCCGATCCTCGACTTCGAGCCGGAGGTCGCCCGGATCGCGGAGCGCGCCGGCGCCCAGGACCGGGTCGTGCTGGCGGCCCTGCAGCAGGCCGGCCGCGAGCTCGGGAACGCGGCCGCGACCTTGGCGAACCTGCTCAACCCCGAGGTGATCGTGCTCGGCGGCTACTACGTCCAGTTGGCGCCGTGGCTGCTGCCGGCGGCCGAGGTCGAACTCTCCGCCCGGGTCGTCGCGCCCTCCGCGGGCGGCTGCCGGCTCGCGACCTCGACCCTCGGTCACGGCGCGGCGGCGCTCGGCGGCACGGCGAAGATCCTGGATTCCGTGGACGCCGGCCAACTGCCCCGCTGGCGGGCTGAGCCGGCGAAGCGCAGTACGCGGCGGTTTGCGCCCGCCTGCGCCGCAGGAGCCGGGGGCTCCTGCGGCGCGCCCCTGCCAAACCTGTCTCTTGACGAGGTATCGGACTCGGTGCGACGCTGCCACTGCCTCCGCGCCGTAACACCCGCGTAACTCGACGGTGCGAAGGCTTTTATCCGGGCCATTGTCGAAGCGCTTCGACAGCGGTCATCGAAGCGCTTCGAACGGGATGCTGCCGCACCGGGTAGGACCCGATCATGACGAAGGGTGATCCCGATGAGCGACCCAGCGAGTCACACGTTCCGGGACCACGAGTGTGATCTCGCAGGTTCGGCTCACAGACCTGGTCGGACAGCTCACCCTCGCCGAGAAGATCGCGCTCCTGCACCAGCACCAGCCCGCCATACCCCGGTTAGGCCTGGAAGCCTTCGTCACCGGCACCGAGGCCCTGCACGGGCTGGCCTGGCTCGGACCCGCGACCGTCTTCCCGCAGGCAGTCGGCCTGGCGAGCACCTGGAACCCGGAGCTGGTCCGCGCCGTGGGCGCCGCGGTCGGCGACGAGACCAGGGCGTTCCACCACAAGAACCCGGCGCAGGCCGGGCTCAACGTCTGGGCGCCGGTGGTGAACCCGCTGCGGGACCCGCGCTGGGGCCGCAACGAGGAGGGCTACGCCGAGGACCCGCTCCTCACCGCCACGATGGGCATCGCCTACGCCGGCGGCCTGCGCGGGGACCACGAGCGCTACCTGCGGACCGCGCCGACCCTGAAGCACTTCCTGGCGTACAACAACGAGACCCTGCGCGACCAGACGTCGAGCAACCTGCCGCCGCGGGTGCTGCACGAGTACGAGCTGCCGGTCTACCGGGCCCCGATCGCGGCCGGCGCCGCGGTCGCGGTGATGGGGTCCTACAACCTCGTCAACGGGCGCCCGGCGCACCTGAGCCCGCTGATCAACGACGAGCTGCGCAGCTGGACCGAGGACGAGATCCTGCTGGTCAGCGACGCGATGGCGCCGTCCAACGTGGTGAACGCGCAGCGCTACTACCCGGACCACGTCGCCAGCTACGCGGCGTTGCTCAAGGCCGGCGTGGACAGCTTCACCGACGGCGACGCCGACGGCAGCGAGACCGTCGAGCGGATCACCGAGGCGCTGCGCCGGGGCCTGCTGGACGAGTCGGACGTGGACGCCGCGGTGCGGCGGATCTTCGCCATCAGGTTCCGGCTGGGGGAGTTCGACCCGCCCGAGCGGAACCCGTACGCGGGCGTCACCGAAGAGGCGGTCAACTGCCCGGCGCACCAGACGCTCGCCCGGGAGGCGGCCCGGCAGGGGATCGTGCTGCTGAAGAACAGCGACCGGATGCTGCCGCTGGACGCCGACCGGGCGCCGCGCATCGCGGTCATCGGTCCCAACGGGGACAGCGTGTACGAGGACTGGTACAGCGGCACGCTGCCGTACGCGGTCACCGTCCGCGCAGGGCATCACCGAGCGCCTCGGCGCGAACGCCGAGGTGACCTTCGCCGAGGGCGTCGACCGGATCGCGCTGCGGCGCGGCGGCGGACTCCGCCTACCTGCAGTCGAAGCCGAGCCACGAGGGTGCCGAGCTGTTCGCCGCCGCCGCGACCGAGCTGGCGATGGCGCAGTTCGACCTCTTCGACTGGGGGCACGGCGTCTGCGCGCTGCGCTCGGTGGCGAACGGCCGCTACCTCACCGTCACCGAGGCCGGCGTGCTGGTCAGCACCGCCACCCAGCCCAACGGTTGGGTGGTCCGGGAGACGTTCACGCTCGAACCGCGCGGCGACGACGTCGTGCTGCGCCACCTGGCCACCGGCAAGTACGTCGCCGTCGGCGCCGACGGCGTGCGTGCGCGCGGACGCCGCCGAGGACGAGGCCACCCCGTTCGCCGTCGAACGGGCCGTCTCGGGCCTGGACCAGGCCGTGGCGGCCGCCCGCGCCGCGGACGTGACGGTCGTGGTGCTGGGCAACCATCCGCTGATCAACGGCCGGGAGACCGAGGACCGGGCCGACCTGGAGCTGCCGCCGGCGCAGGAGGAGCTGATCCGGGCCGTGCACGCGGCGAACCCGCACACCGTCCTGCTGGTGGCGAGCAGCTATCCGTACGCGATCACCTGGGCCGAGGACCACGTGCCGGCGATCCTGTGGTCGGCCCACGGCGGGCAGGAGTTCGGGCACGCGTTCGCCGAGGTGCTCTTCGGCGACACCGCGCCGGCCGGCCGGCTCACCCAGACCTGGTACCGCTCCGCCGCCGACCTGCCCGACCTGTTCGACTACGACATCATCGCCACCGACGCCACCTACCTGTACTTCCGCGGCGCCCCGCTCTACCCCGTTCGGTCACGGGCTGACCTACGCGGACTTCGCCTACTCCGACGTGCGGCTCTCGACCGACGAGGTCGCGGCGGACGGCGTACTGACGGTGAGCGTCGACGTGCACAACACCAGCGATCGCGACAGCGACGAGGTGGTGCAGTTCTACACCCGGCAGCGCCGGTCGCAGGTGAAGCAGCCGCTGCGTCAGCTGCGCGGCTTCGAGCGGGTCCGGGTGCCGGCCGGCGGGCGGACCACGGTGACCTGCGAGCTCCGCGCCGCCGACCTGGCCTGCTGGGACGTCGTCGGCGAGCGGTTCGTCGTCGAGACGGCCAGCCACGACGTCCTGATCGGCCGGTCCAGCGCGGACATCCGGCTCACCGCCGCGCATCGACGGTCCGCGGCGAGCAGCTCGCCCGGCGGGACTGCGCGCCGGCCGTTGCCGGCGGTCAACGCCGACCAGTACGCCGACGTGCAGTTCGTGGACGCCACCAAGCCGGCCGGCGACGCGGTGCTGGCCGGCGTGGACGGCGCCTGGATCCTCTTCGAGGACATGGACTTCGGGGCCGGCGTGTCCAGCTGTGCGGCCGGTCTGTCCAGCACCGAACCGGGTGGCGCCACCGTGCTGCTGCGCCGGGACGACCCGGTGGACGGGAAGATCGTCGCGACGCTGTCGGTCGCCGGAGCGGGTGACCGCTACGTCTGGACCGAGAGCGACCGCGCCGGCCGGCGGCGTCACCGGCGTCTGCGACCTGTACGTGGTCTTCGAGTCCGCCGGCGTCGTGCCTGCGCGACCTCGCCTTCGCGCGGTGCGAGGAGTGACCGGGCGGTCTGGCCGTACGCACGACAGCGCCTCGACCGTCACGGACGTCGCCCGGCACGCCGGGGTGGCGCCGAGCACCGTCTCCTACGTGCTCAGCGGCAAACGTTCGATCTCGGCGGAGACCCGGCAGCGGGTGCTGGCCAGCATCCGCGCGCTGGGCTACCACCCGCACGCCGGCGCCCGGGCGCTGGCCAGCAACCGGGCCAACGTGATCGCGCTGGTGCTGCCGTTGCGCGCCGGACATGCACGTGCCCGTGCTCATGCAGTTCGCCAGCGCGGTGGTCACCATGGCGCGGCAGTACGACCACGACGTGCTGCTGGTCACGGCCGACGAAGGGTGCTCGGGGCTGCGCCGGATCGCGGCCAGCGCGATGGTCGACGGCATCGTGCTGATGGACATCGAGCTGAACGACGAGCGGGTCCCGCTGCTGCAGGAGCTGGATCGCCCGAGCGTGCTGATCGGCTTCCCCGCCTCCGCGGCCGGGCTGACCTGCGTGGACCTCGACTTCTCCGAGGCCGGCGCGGCGTGCCTGAGCCATCTGGCCGATCTTGGCCACGTCGACGTCGCGCTCCTCGGCGCGCCGCAGGCGGTGTACGAGCGCGGCACGGGCTTCGCCACCCGGACCATGGCCGGCTTCCTCCAGGCGGCCGAGCGGCGCGGGCATCCGCGCCACGGCCGGCCCGTGCGAGAACGACCCGGAATCCGTACGTCGGGTCCTCGCCGACCTGTTCGCGCGGCAGCCGGAGATCACCGGTCTGGTGGTGCACAACGAGGCGGCGGTCGACCAGCTGATGGGAGCGCTGCGGGCGCTCGGCCGCCGGGTACCGGACGACGTCTCGGTGCTGGCGATCTGCCCGGACCAGATCGCCGATCGCGCCGCGCCGGCGCTGTCGTCCGTGCTGGTTCCGGCGGAGGAGGTCGGCGCCAAGGCGGTGGAGCTCCTGATGCGCAAGCTGGACGGCGGCCAGGTGCCGGAGGCGACGCTGCTGCCGCCGCAGGCTGACCAGGCGAGCGAGCACGGCGCCGCCCGTACCGGTGACGAACAGGCGGTGAGCCGAACTGGCCGAGCTTACCCAGCGAACGAAAGTCCTTCGTCAAACACCGAAACCGTTCCGCTAGCCACTTCTCTTACGTCCGTTGACGCTTTCATTTCCTTCCGATTACGTTGAGCGTGAGCAAGGTGGCCGATGCGGAGGAAGCGGTGGGCGGGCATGGCGGCATACGAGCGAGAGATGGAGATCCTGCGTCTCCTGGACGTGGAGTCCCGCGTGTCGGTGGCCGATCTCAGCGCCCGCTTCGCCATCTCGCCGTGACCATCCGCAAGGATCTCGAAGCGCTCGAACGCCGGCGTCTGCTGCGACGGGTACGCGGCGGTGCGGTCAGCGCGGAGGGCGGCGACGAGGGCGCCTTCGAGACGCGCCTGCGGCACCAGGACCGAGTGCAAGCGGGCGGTCGCCCAGGAGGCGGCGCGGCTGGTGCGCGACGGTGACGGGATCGCGCTGGACTGCAGCACGACCTGCTACTTCCTCGCCGAGTCCTGCGCGACGGCAGGGCCTGGTGGTGGTGACCAACGGGCTGCGCACCGCCGAGGTACTCGCCGAGTCGGCGACCGTGATCGTCACCGGCGGCACGCTGCGCCCGTCCTCGTGGTCGCTGGTCGGCGACCACACGGACTTCCTGGTGCGCGGCGGCCCGCTCGACCCGCGGGTTCTTCGGGGTCCGTTCGATCTCGCGCTAGCACGGCCTGCTGGAGCTCAGCAGCGAGGAAGCCGCGGCGAAACGCCGATTGGCGGCGCTTGCCAGGACGTGTACGCGCTGTTCGACTCGTCGAAGACGAGCCGCTTCGCGCTGCACCCGTTCGTGCCGCCGTCGACCGGATCACCGGGTTGTTCACCGATGCCGGGTTCGACGATGCCGCGGTGGCCGAGTGGACGCCGGGCGGGCGTTCAGGTACATCGCGTCGACGCGGCGCCGCAGGAATATCGCGGCGCCGCCGCGACGCCGACCGAGCATCAGACCGTAGAAGGGCTCCACAGTGGAGAGTCGAAGTTTGGGCCGCACCGATCGCCAGAGTCGGGGTCGTGGGCTTGGGAGCGTGGCAGCTCGGCGCCGACTGGGGCGAGGTGAGCGAGGATCAGGCCTCGAGGTGCTGTCCGCCGCGGTCGACGCCGGCGTCACGTTCATCGACACCGCGGACGCCTACGGTGACGGGCGCAGCGAGCAGCTGATCGGCCGGTTCCTCGAGTCCCACGGGGGACGCAGGACATCACCGTGGCGACCAAGATGGGCCGGCGGGTGATGCCGCAGGACGCCGGCGATCTACACGCTGGACAACTTCCGCGCGTGGACCGACCGGTCCCGCGCCAACCTGGGCGTGGACACCCTCGACCTGGTGCAGCTGCACTGCCCGCCCAGCGTCGGTCTACTCCACCGACGCGGTGTTCGACGCGCTCGACACGCTCGTGGAGGAGAAGCGCATCGCGGCGTACGGGATCAGCGTGGAGACCCGGGCCGAGGCGCTGGCCGCGATCGCCCGGCCGGGCGTGGCCAGCGTCCAGCTCGTCCTGAACATGCTGCGCCTCGGGCCGCTGGCGGAGGTCCTGCCCGGCCGCTGAGCGCCGCCGGTGTGGGAATCATCGCCCGCGTTCCGCTGGCCAGCGGCCTGCTCTCGGGCCGGTACGACGAGAGCACCACGTTCGCCGCGAACGACCACCGCACCTACAACCGGCACGGCGAGGCGTTCGACATCGGCGAGACCTTCGCCGGGGTGGATTTCGCCACCGGTCTGGCCGCCGTGCGGCGGCTGGCCCCGCTGGTGCCGGCCGGCGCGACGATGGCGCAGTTCGCGCTGCGCTGGATCATCGACCAGCCGGGCGTCGCGTCGTCATTCCCGGCGCGCGCAATCCGGAGCAGGCCCGCGGCAACGCGGCCGCCGCCGATCTGGCGCCGCTCTCGTCCGAGGCGCTGGCCACGGTGCGCGAGGTCTACGACGAGCTCATCGCGCCGCAGGTGGCCGACCGGTGGTGAGCGAGACGGTTTCGCCGGACGGTTTACGGGTGCGGGTGCGGCCACCACCACAACCCGTACCGGTACTTGCTCGAGCGACAGCCGAGTTCGACGAGCCTGCTGCTCCAGCTGGGGCTAGCGGCGGGCGGCGAGCATCTGGCGCAACCACACCGTGGCGCCCGAGTCCGCGCCGCGCGGCGTGTACGGCCGGGCGTGCATGGCGTTCGTGCTGATGGACCCGACGGCTGACCCCTGGGTGCCCAACGAGCAGGCGGTGCTCGCCGCCCTGGTGGTCGGCGAGGACGGCGCGGCGTTCCTGCCGAACGCGGCGGCGAAGGCCGGCGGTCACCGGCGCCTCGGGCGCAACTTCGGCGAGGCGGTGCTGGTCGACCCGCACCGGTGCGGTGATGGCCACTTCCGCTACGGCCACTCGGCCGAGGTCCGCGGAGTGATCGTCGGCTCGAGCTCCCAGACCACCGACCAGGACCTGTTCGAGGCGGGCGCGCCTCGCGAAGGACTTCATCGACGCCATCGCCGAGCGCCACCTCGCTTGGCAGGAGCGGGCGGTCAGCCGAACCTGGTGCTCGGCCGACGACGAGCCGACCGGTGCACACCGCGACTTGGTGAGCTGGGTCGTCCCCGCCGAGATCAACGTCGCCTGAGATCAACCGTCCGCCTGAGATCAACCGTGCGACACCCCCATTCCCCTCAGCATCGGGAGGTCACGCTCATGGCAGAAACGATCAGCACCACGGATCCTGCGCCAGATCCCAGGCCCGCTCGGTCCCGCCGGCGCGGTCGGTGGGCCCGGCGCGTCGCCGTGGCCGTCGCGGTCTCGATGGCCGGGGCGGCGCTCGTCGCCGGGGGCCAACCGCAGGCTTCGGCGGCGCCGACGTACGCCGGCTACCTTTTCGTCCACTTCCGCGGCGAGGGGTACTCCGACGGCGAACAGGCCTACTACTCGCTGAGCAAGGGCAACAATCCGCTGCAGTACACCGCGCTGAACGGCGGCCGGCCGGTGCTGGCGTCCACTGTGGGCAAGAAGGGCCTCCGCGATCCGTTCGTGGTCCGCTCGCCCCAGGGCGACAAGTTCTACCTGCTCGCCACGGATCAGCGTCAGTACGGCAGCAGCGACTGGGACACCCCGCAACGCAAGGGCAGCAAGAACATCGTGGTGTGGGAGTCCACCGACCTGGTGCGGTGGACGAACCAGCGCCTGGTGAAGGTCGCCCCGGACACCGCCGGCAATGCCTGGGCGCCGGAGGCCAGCTACGACGAGGCGACCGGCAAGTACGTCGTCTACTGGGCCTCGAAGATCTACGCCGCGAACGACCCCAACCACACCGGCACCAGCTACAACCGGATGCTGTACGCCACCACGAGCGACTTCAGGACCTTCAGCGCGGCCAGGACCTGGAAGGACCCGGGTTACTCGGTCATCGACTCCACGGTGATCAAGCACAACGGGACCTACTACCGGCTCAGCAAGGACGAGCGGAACCCGAGCTCGTCCACGCCGTGCAGCAAGTTCATCATGGCGGAGAAGTCGACCTCGATCCTGAACCTCAACTACACCTTCGTGGCCGACTGCATCGGCAAGGGCTCCATCAACCGCGGCGAGGGCCCGCTGGTGTTCAAGTCGAACACCGCGAACAAGTGGTACATGTTCATCGACGAGTACGGCTACCGCGGCTACGTCCCGTTCGAGACCACGGACCTGAACTCCGGCCGGTGGACGATGTCGACCGGCTACTCGATCCCCGGCCGGCCGCGGCACGGCGTCGTGCTGCCGGTCACCCAGGCCGAGTACGACCGGCTCACCCGGCAGTACGGCTGAGCATCCGCGCGAGGGGCACCGGCCGTCGACCCTTGACGGCCGGTACCCGCGCGGTGAACACTCTCGCGGCCGAGCCGACTCCGGGCTTCGTTTCGTGAACGACTCTACGGCGCGTGTTGTTAACGCTAACATCACCGACGGCTCGTGATCTGCCTTGCCCGCTTGTCACCGAGGAGCACTGAATGGCACGAAGTTTGCGCAGGATCGCCGTCGGGTCGGCCTTAGCCCTGACCCTGATCGCGGGCAGCACGATGGGCGTGCAGTTCGCGTACGCGGCGGACGCGCCCCTGCCAGCCGGCGCCTCGGTCGACCAGTTCGACCAGGCGACGCTCTCGCCGGCGTGGAGCGTGCTCAACGCCGATCCGGCGCAGTGGTCGCTCACCGAACGCCCCGGCCACCTGCGGATCCGGTCGCTCCAGGGCGACACCTGGCAGAGCGCCAACGACGCCAAGAACGTCTTCCTCCAGGAAATTCCGGCCGGCGACTTCGAGGCCGTGGCCAAATTCGACGCTCCGGTCGCCGTCGACTACCAGAGCGCCGGCCTGCTGGCCTGGCAGGACACCGACAACTACCTGCGGGCCGGGCTCGCGCACGTCGGCTTCCAGGGCGGCGTGGTGATCGAGAACGGGCTGGAGCTCAAGGCCGCGTACAACGCCACCTTCACCGCGCGGCCGAACTCCGCTTCCGAGGCGCTCAAGATCAGCCGGCTCGGCACGGTGTTCACCACGTCGTACTGGGACGGCTCCGCCTGGAAGCAGGCAGCCCAGGTGACCTCGGACCTCGACGTGCGCAAGATCGGCATCTACGCCTTCTCCGCGCAGAACGGCACGCCCGTGGTCGCGGACTTCGACTACGTCGCCGTGGTGGCGCCCGAGGGGCAGGCCGTGATCCCCACCGATCCGTTCACCGTGGACGACGGCACGCAGATGCTCTCGGCCGACGCCCGCGGTGAGATCTCGGCCGTGCGGGCCCGGCCGATGACCCAGCTGCTGCTGCGCGCCGTCGAGGCGGCCGACACCACGGTGGCACTCAAGGACGAGGCGAGCGGCAAGTACCTCGAGGTCGCGGCGAGCAAGCAGGTCCGGCTGGCCGCGAAGTCGAGCGGCGCCGGCCAGCGCTTCCGCCTGGTCGACGCGGGCGGCGGCCGAATCCGGCTGTCCGGCGCGGCGGGCCACCTCGCGATCGAGGACGGCACGCTGGTCGCCGTGGCGAGCGCCGGGCAGGCCACCAAGTGGAACGTCCGGCCGTACGGCAGCATCGACGGCGAGCTCACCGTCGACGCCGGCGCGGCCGGCAAGCCGATCAGCGACCGGCTGCACGGGGTCTTCTTCGAGGACATCAACCAGGCGGCGGACGGCGGGCTCTACGCCGAGCTGGTGCGCAATCGCTCGTTCGAGTTCGACCCGGCGGACCGGTCCACCTACACCGGCCTGACCGGGTGGGACAAGGTGGAGCGCGGCGGTGCCGCCGGTGCCGTCGAGGTGGCGGCGGCCGACCCGCTCAACGACAAGAACCTGCACTACCTGCGCCTGACCGTCACCGGCGCGGGGTCCGGCGCCGGCGCCGGCGTGGGGATTCGCAACGCCGGGTTCAACACCGGCATCGCGGTCCGGCAGGGCGCCTCGTACGACTTCTCGGTGTGGGCGCGGACCGCCGCGGCCGGTACCCCGCTGACCGTGCGGGTGGAGAGCGCCGACGGTGCCACGGTGTACGGGAGCACCGCGGTCACCGCGAGCGGCGGCGCCTGGAAGAAGTACGCCGCGAAGCTGACCGCGACCGGAACGACGTCGACGGGCCGGCTGGTGGTGATCGCCGGTGCCCCGGTCGACCTGGACATGGTGTCGTTGTACCCCACCGACACGTTCAAGGGTCGGCCGAACGGTATGCGCAAGGACATCGCGCAGCTGGTCGCCGACCTCAAGCCGAAGTTCTTCCGCTTCCCCGGCGGCTGCGTCGTCAACACCAAGAGCTACGACCGTTTCCCGGCACGCCAGCGGACCTATCAGTGGAAGGACACGATCGGTCCGGTGGAACAGCGCCCGACCAACGCGAACTTCTGGGGCTACAACCAGTCCTACGGGCTGGGTTACTACGAGTACTTCCAGCTCGCCGAGGACCTCGGGGCCGAGCCGCTCGCGGTGGTCCCGGCCGGGGTGACCGGCTGCGGGGACAACCACAGCATCACGCTCGAACAGCGGGCCGAGTACGTCCAGGACACGCTCGACCTGATCGAGTTCGCCAACGGCGACGCCTCCACCACGTGGGGCAAGGTCCGCGCGGAGATGGGCCACCCGGAGCCGTTCGGACTGGAATACCTCGGCATCGGCAACGAGGAGTACAAGCCGGAGTTCTACACCCACTTCCCGGTCTTCGCGAACGCCGTCCGGGCCAAGTACCCGAACATCAAGATCGTGGCGAACTCCGGCCCGCAGTCCTCCGGCGAGGTCTTCGACAAGAGCTGGGAGTTCGCCCGTGAGCAGAAGGCGGCCCTCGTCGACGAGCACTACTACAACTCGCCCGAGTGGTTCCTGACCAACAGTCACCGGTACGACGACTACGACCGCTCCGGCCCGAAGGTGTTCATCGGCGAGTACGCCACGAAGGGCAACACGTACTACAACGCGCTGGCCGAGGCCGCGTTCCTCACCGGGGTCGAGCGCAACGGTGACGTGGTGGAGTTGGCGTCGTACGCACCGCTGCTGGCGACCCCGACCAACGTGCAGTGGACCCCGGACATGATCTGGTTCGACAACCACCAGGTGTTCGGTTCGGCCAACTACCACGTGCAGAAGATGTTCAGCACGAACATGGGCGACCGGGTGTTGCCCAGCCGCTTCGCCGCCGGCGACGCGGTGCCGGACATCGCGGGCAAGGTCGGGCTGGCGTCCTGGAACACCCAGGTGGCGTACGACGACGTGAAGGTCACCGGCGCGGACGGCACCGTGCTGCTCGCCGACGAGTTCGCCGCCGACGCCGCGAAGTGGACGCCGGACGCGGGCACCTGGAGCGTGCGGGACGGCGCGTACGTGCAGACGTCCGCGGCGACGCCGGCCCGCTCGACCGCCGGCGGCGCCGACTGGTCGAACTACACAATGGAGGTCAAGGCCCGCAAGACCGCCGGCGCGGAGGGCTTCCTGGTGGCGTTCGGGGTCAAGGACACCGGCAACCACTACTGGTGGAACCTCGGCGGCTGGGGCAACAGCCGGTCGGCGATCCAGCGGACCGCCAACGGGTCGTCCGCCGAGATCGCGAACAGCACGACCAAGATCGAGACCGGGCGGGACTACCAGGTCAAGATCGAGGTGCGCGGGCGGACCATCCGCACCTATCTCGACGGCGTGAAGATCAACGAGGTCGTGGACGGGACGATCGAGCCGCTCTACCAGGTGACCACGAAGGACAGCCGCAGCGGTGACGTCGTGGTGAAGGTGGTCAACGCGCGGGACCGTGCGGTGCGGACCGACGTCAAGGTCAAGGGCATGAAGGTGCCGGAGACCGCCGCGGTGACCTCGCTGACCGCCGCGTCGCTGGCGGACGTGAACTCGTTCGCGGAGCCGACGAAGGTCAAGCCGATGCAGCTCACGCAGACCGGGTTCGGTGACGCGTTCGGCTACGACTTCCCGGCCAACTCGGTCACCTTCATCCGGCTGAGCCCGGCCGCCGACTCCCGGCCCGAGCCCGACGGCGAGCCCGAGCCCGACGGCGAGCCCGAGTCCGACGGCAAGCCCGAGCGGCAGCGCCAGCCCGAGCCCGACGGCCAGCCCGACGGCGAGCCCCAGCCCGAGCGTGACCGCCGGCCCGACGGCGTCACCGCCCGGCGGCCCTGATGCCGGGGATCCCAGCGGTGGGTTGCCGATCACCGGTCCGCAGGCCGGCCTGATCGCCGCGCTCGGCGGGTTCATCCTCGCCGCCGGTGCGTTGCTGCTGGTCCTGGCGCGACGCCGACGGACCCGGTTCGGCTCGATCGAGTAGCCGCCGACGGCAGAGGCCGGATCGGCCACCCGCAGCCACGGGTGACCGATCCGGCCCGGCGTCAGGGCGCGGCCGGGGTGCGAACGGACGGCCCGCGCCGCGGTGCGCACAGCGCGCCCACGACGGCGACCGCCGCGAGGACGACCCAGGGCAGCGGCCCACCCCGGTCGAAGACCCGGCCGAGCGGCGCCGCGCCCAGCAGCACCAGCACCCGACCCGGCGAAGGGGGACTCCCGGGCCCGGGGCGCGCTTCCAGTTGGTGGCGACGCGGGCCCCGCATCGCCGTCCGCCAGCGTCTCCGCAGTGGACCAGCGAGAGTGTGCAGGCATGGTCGCTGAAGCGGAAGGGGCTGGACCGGGGGCGGCTGCCGCCTCGCCGCTAGCGTGATCCCGCTGGCCTCCCCGGTAACGGGGAAGCAGTCAACAGCGGGAGGCAGGCTGTGCGTGAGGGATCCCGCCTCCGCGAGCCGACCCCGTGATCGGCTCGCGGAGACGGTCGTCTACTGGCCGCTCGTCGGCAGTCTGCGTCCGCCGGCGTCGACCGAGGATGAACAACCACACTCCGGCGACGAGGAGAACCGCACCGCCGCCGGCGACACGCACGATGTCGGTGCCGGTCGTCGGCAGGTCCGTCGTCATCGTCGGGACGGGGCTCTCGGCGCCGCGGTGGGCGACTGGGTCGGCGACGGGCCGGCGGTGGGACTGCCGTCCGGCTCGGGCTCGGAGTCGGGCTCGCCGTCGGGCTGGTGGTGGGGCTGACCGTTGGGCTCAGCCGTGGGGCTCGCCGTCGGGCTGGCCGTGGGACTCGGTGGTGGGGCTCACCGTCGGGCTCGCGGTGGGGCTGGTGGTGGGCTCCGGGGTGGGGCTGGTGGTCGGTTCCGCGGTGGGGCTCGTGGTGGGCTCGGCCGTGGGGCTCGCCGTCGGCTCCGCCGTCGGGCTCACGTGGCTGGCGGTGGGGCTCGGCCGTCGGCTCGTGGTGGGCGGGGTGGTGGGGCTGGGGCTTGCCGTCGGGGTCGGCGTCGGCGACGTCGGAGGCTGGTCGGCGATGCTCGGGTCCAGCTCGAAGGTCGCGTCCTGCCGGCCGGTGTCGTCGGTGACCCGTCGAGGAAGACCAGGCCGTCCCGGTGCCGAACGAACCGGCCGGGAGAGTTCAGCGACTCCAGCGACAGCTTGGATTCGTCCGCGAGGCCGGACCGGCGCACGAAGGTGGCGTCGCCCTTGAACAGCGTCCGAGCCGTCGCTGCGGTCCACCCACAGCTCGTCGCCACGGTGTCGCAGGTAGTAGCCGGGGAAGTTGGCCGACTCCAGCGACAGGGCGTCCGCCTTCGCCAGTCCGGGGACGATGCGGAACTGGGAGTCGGCCAGATTGCTGACGTTCGGCTCCAGCTTGACGCGGTACTCCCAGTGCCGGAGGTAGCGGTCCGGGAAGTTGTGCGAGCGCAGCCGGACCGGGGTCACGCCGTCGGCCACCGGGATACCGAAGTTGGGCGTGCCGTCGGCGTTCCAGTACAGCTTCTGGATGCGGGTACGCCGGTTCGGGTCGTTCAGGGGGTCGTAGCCGCCGCCGATGTACTTCTCGTAGTCGCGGTCGTGGTAGACGAGGACGTCGCTGGTGCCGTCCTCGGAGACGGTGAAGGAGTTGTGACCGGGGCCGTACTGGCTGGTGGCCCTGTTGCTGGTGAAGATCGGGTCCTGCCGCTTGGTCCACGAGGCGGGGTTCAGCAGGTCACTGTCGGCCGAGGCGGTCAGCAGCCCCATGCAGTAGTTGGCGTCGGTGGCGCTGGCCGAGTAGGTCATGAAGACCTTGCCGTTGCGCTCGATGACGGCCGGCCCCTCGTTCACCTTGAATCCCCGGGTCTCCCAGCTCAGCGTCGGCGACGTGACCACCACCGGAGTGCCTTCGATGGTCCACGGGTTGCTCAGCTTGGCCAGGAAGACGCTCGAGTTGATGCCGGGCGCCGACTCGGCCCAGGCGAGGTAGCGGACGCCCTTGTGGACGAAGGTCGTCGCGTCGAGCGAGAAGCTGTTCCGGGCCGGCTGGATCTGGCCCTTCTCGGTCCAGGCGCCATCGAGGGGATTGGCGGCCGAGCTCTCCAGCACGTACGGGCGGATCGCCCAGATGTCCTCGGCGCGCCCGGCGGCGAAGTAGAGGTACCACTTGCCGTCGATGAAGTGGATCTCCGGTGCCCAGATGTGGGCGCCCATCTCGCCGGTGGTGTGCTTACGCCAGACCACCTTCTCCTCGGCCGTCGCCAGTCCCTGCAGGGTCGTGGCGCGGCGCAGCACGATCCGGTCGTACTCCGGCACGGTGGCGGTGAAGTAGTAGAAGCCGTCGGTGTGCTTGAAGATGTGCGGGTCGGCCCGCTGCTCGACGAGGGGGTTCGTGTACTGGACGACGGTCGCCGCCGCGTAGGTGGAGGGTGCCACCAGCACGGCCATCGCCGCGGCCACAGCGAGCGCCGCTGTCGCGGCAGCCAGCCATCTGACCGTGAGCTGCGGTCGATTCATCGACTCTTCCTTCCATGACACGAGCAAAGCCCGGCGCGCGCGAGGGCGACCGCTGACCCGGAGGGGCGGGGGGCTTCGAGGGGTGACCATCACCAGGATGGGCCAGGGAATTGTTAGCGCTCACATGGGGAACGTCAAGACTTCTCGCGCTCCGTTGACTCACCGTCAACGCGGCGTACACGGGGTGTGCGCGGCGCCCGATCGAACCCTCGCGCGGCCGGGCGTCGGCTCGGCGCGAAGTCGCACGTTGTCAGACTTGGGTCGGCACCTCCGGCGCCTCGCCGGTGGCCTGGGCGGGCACGACGCTCGGCGCACCGGCGTGCGGCGCGGGCCCGGTCGAGTCCCGGACGACGAGCCGGCAGGGCTGCCGGATCACGCCGCTGGACTGCTGACCGTCGAGGGCCGCGAACAGGTGCTCGACCGCCGTCGCGCCCAGCTGCTCGAGGTTGAGGTCGACGGTGGTCAGCGGCGGCCGGCAGTCGGCGGCGAAGACCTCCCAGTTGTCGTACCCGACCACGGCGACGTCGTCCGGTATCCGCCGGCCGAGGTCCAGCAGCGTCTCGACGACGCCCGTCGCGATCTGGTCGTTGCCGCAGAAGATCGCGTCGACGTCCGGCGACGTGTTCACGACCATCGCCGCCGCGTGCCGGCCCCAGCGCTGGGACCAGTCGCCGTAGCGCGGTCCGCCGCCGTAGAGCGCGAGGCCGGCCTCGCCCAGCACGGTCTCCAGCCCGGCGACCCGCTCGCGGGCGGCGCGATAGGCCTGCGGGCCGGTGATGTGCGCGATCCTGCGCCGCCCCATCGACACCAGGTGTTCGGCCGCAAGCCGGCCGCCGCCCTCGTCGTCGGCGAGCACGGAGAGATCCGTGCGGGCTGTCGGACTCGCCGTAGACGTAGACCACCGGCACGGGGATGTCCTGGGTGAGAGAGGGCCGCACGTCGTTGGAGTCGCCCAGGACGATGAAGCCGTCCACCTGGCGCGAGAGCAGGGTGCGGATGTGATGCCGGCGCCGGATCGCATCCCCGCGCGCGTCGCAGAGCAGGACGCACATCTGTTCGTTGCCCAGGGCGTTCTCCACGCCCATGAGCACGGGGAACGCGAACCGCTCGCCGAGCTCCTCGGTGAGCAGGCCGATCGTGCGTGAGCGCCCGGAGATGAGCCCCCGGGCGAGGTAGTTGGGTTGGAACGACAGTTGCTCCGCCGCCTCGAGCACCCGGCGGCGGGTGGCTGGCGCCACCTCGTCCCGGGCGTTGAGCGCCTTGGACGCCGTGGCCACCGACACCGCGGCCAGCTTGGCCACATCCGCCAGAGTTACCGATCGTGAACGTTGTCTGCCCACCGAAATCCTTTCGGTCGAGGACGAGCACCCGGCTGCCAGTCAGCCGCCACATACCTCGAGATCCTTGCTGTTAACTGCGTATTGACTGTACCTAACGCGCTGGTACATTGCTGAAAAGGATTTCGGCCGGGCCGGCCGCGAGGCTCAAAATTCCGTTTCGGACGCCACCGGAGCGTCGAGCACAGCGCCAGCTGCCGGCCGCTTTCCGCGCTCACGCTACAAGCCGCGCCCGTTCCCGGCACCACGCTCGACGCGACGTTTCCCGGGGGCGGGGGACACGCCGACGGCAGCACCCGCATTCGCACCTTGGACAGTCGGACGGCCGATGACCAGCCAGCTTGCTCACGGCCGCACAGGTAGCTGATTCACGATCCGGATGGAGCAGACCAGCATGAGAGCAGCGGCATCACCCACTCGGCGCCTGAGATTACTGGTCGCCGCGGTGGCCGCGGTGGCGATCACGGCCACCGCGGCCTGCGACAACGGAGGGGCCGAGGCCGAAGGCGACGGCCCGGCCGACGACGGCACCACGATCACGATGTGGACGCGTGCCGGGACGGAGTCGCAGGCCAAGGCGCTGGTGGAGGCGTACAACGCCAGCCACAAGAACCAGGTGAAGCTGACGCCGTACCCGAACGAGGAGTACCCGGACAAGATCGCCACGTCCGCCGGCGGCAAGGCCCTGCCCGACGTCTTCACCTCCGACGTGGTGTTCGCGCCGAACTACGTGTCGCAGAACCTCTGGATGGATGTCACCGAGCGGTTCGACAAGCTGCGCGTTCAAGGACAGCGTCGCGCCCTCGCACGTCAAGGCGGGCACCGCGGACGGCAAGGTCTACGCGCTGCCGCACGCGCTGGACCTGTCGGTCATGTTCTACGACAAGGGCCTGTACAAGAAGGCCGGTCTCGACCCGGCCAAGCCGCCGGCCACGCTCCAGGAGTTCGCCGACCACGCCCGCAAGATCGCCAAGCTCGGCGGCCAGTCGAAGGGCACCTACTTCGGCGGCAACTGCGGCGGCTGCGTCGAGTTCACCTTCTGGCCCTCGGTCTGGGCCGACGGCGCCGACATGATGAACGACGACGGCACCGAGAGCACGATCAACAGCCCGGAGATGGCGGCGGTGTTCAAGATCTACCGCGAGCTGTACGCGGACGGCACCGCCTCGGCTGGCTCGAAGGACGAGAACGGCTCGACCTGGCTGGGTGCCCTGCAGAGCGGCAACGTCGGCATCGCGCCGGGGCCGTCGTCGTGGCTCTCCCTGATCAAGGAGAAGGGCATCGACGTCGGCGTCGCGCCGATCCCGGGCGTCAAGGGCAACCAGTCGACGTTCGTCGGTGGCGACGTCGCCGGTATCGCGGCGACCAGCAAGCACCCCAAGCAGGCGTGGGACTTCCTGTCCTGGACCCTGGGCGACGAAGCGCAGGTCGAGGTGGTCGCGAAGCAGGGCCAGATCATCGCCCGTACCGACCTGGCGGAGAACAAGTACGCGGTGAAGGACCCGAACGTGGTCGCGATCAACTCGGTGCTGGGCAAGGGCAGGACGCCGTACGCGCTGAACTTCAACGCGACCTACAACGATCCGCAGAGCCCGTGGACGACCTGCCTGCGCGGGGCGCTCTTCGGGCGCCGAATCCAAGGCACTGGCCGACGGACAGAGCGCGATCACCAAGTCGCTCCAGAGAGAGTAGGCCCTTCTCCGGCGTACCTGGCAGGGCGAAGGTTCCCGATGCCGGCACCGGCAAGCCGGGAACCTTCGCCCTGTCCTGCGCCTCCCCTTCTCCGGAGGAACCATGTCCCACCTGGTGATCCCCACCGCCGCGCCGGCGTCGGCGCCGCCGCCGACCGCGCCGCCCCGGCGTCGTCGGCTCGGCGGGCGACGCGCGCTCGGTCTGGCCTACGCGTCACCGACCGCGGTCGTCGTCGCGGTGTTCTTCGTCGGCCCGCTGCTGCTGGTCGCCTGGATGTCGCTCAACCGCTGGCCGCTGCTCGGGCCGCCGACGTTCAACGCGCCGGACAACTACGCCAGCATCG
This sequence comes from uncultured Actinomycetota bacterium, assembly GCA_963746095.1. Classification (GTDB taxonomy): domain Bacteria; phylum Actinomycetota; class Actinomycetes; order Mycobacteriales; family Cryptosporangiaceae; genus CAVVAL01. The sequence continues at coordinate 96,425 of CAVVAL010000031.1, forward strand.
CGGACAACACCCTCGTCGTCGACGCGATCTGGTTCACCCTCAAGTACACGCTGGTCGTCACGGTCATCCTGTTCGCCGTGTCGTTCGGCCTGGCGCTGCTGGTGCAGAACAAGCGGCCCGGCGTCGGCTTCCTGCGCACCGCGTTCTTCCTGCCCGGCGTCGTCGGCTTCGCCACGGCCTCGTTGCTGTTCCTCGGCATGCTCAGCAACGAGATCGGGCCGATCAACCCGCTGCTGACCAAGCTGGGCACTCGTCGAGCAGCCGATCTCCTGGGTCAGCGGCAGCGCCAACACGGCGCTGGCCTCCACGGTGGCGCTGGTCACCTGGCGGTTCGCCGGCTTCAACATGTTGATCCTGCTCACCGGCCTGCAGTCGATCCCCGGCGAGGTCTACGAGGCCGCCCGGATCGACGGCGCGAACGCGTGGCAGACCTTCACCCGGGTCACCCTGCCGCTGATGCGGCAGACCATCTCGCTCGTCCTGATCATGATGATCACGGGCTCGCTGCTCGCCTTCGACCAGTTCTACGTGATGACCCGGGGCGGCCCGGACAACAGCACCACGTCGGTCGTCATGGTGATCGTGCGGGAGGCGTTCACCCGGTTCGACCTCGGCGCGGCCGCCGCGCTGTCGGTCGCGATGCTGGTGCTGCTCGTCGTCCTCAACTCGATCCAGCTCGCCTTCCTGCGCCGGAGGTCCACCCGATGAAGGGCCGACTCACCTACTACTCGACGACCGGCTCGCTGGCGATCCTGTTCCTGTTTCCCCTGGTGTGGAGCGGCTACTCGTCGGTGCGGACACCCGACGGTTTCGGTCTCGAGAACTACGTGAACATGATGCGCTACGGCGAGGGCGTCAAGGTCTACCTGCTGAACAGCGTCGTCGTCACCGGCCTGACGGTGATCGGCACGGTCGTGGTGTCGGTGCTCGGCGGGTACGCGTTCGGCCGGTTCTCCTTCCCCGGCAAGAACGTGCTGTTCCTGGTGACCCTGGCGATCCTGATGGTGCCGTACCCGACCATCCTCATCCCGCTCTACGTCCTGCTCGGCTGGCTGCACCTGCAGAACTCGCTGATCGGGCTGGCCCTGGTGCTGATGATGTTCCAGCTGCCGTTCGCCACGTACATGATGCGCAACTCGTTCGAGGCGATCCCGCGCGAGCTGGAGGAGTCGGCGCTGGTGGACGGCTGCGGCACCTTCGCCACCCTGCGCCGGGTGCTGCTCCCGGCGGTGCGCCCGGGCCTGATCACCGTCGGGCTGTTCGCGTTCCTGGCCGCGTGGAACGAGTTCTTCGCCGCCCTGATCCTGCTCAACTCCACCGAGAAGTTCACCCTGCCGCTCGCGGTGGTGGCGATGCGGGGGCGCAACTTCGGTGCCATCGACTACCCGACGTTGCAGGCCGGGGTGACCTTCATGGCGATCCCGTGCCTGATCCTCTTCCTGATCCTGCAACGCAACTACGTGCGCGGCTTCCTGTCCGGGGCGCTGCGTGGGTGAACCGTGTACCGCGAGCGGCGCCGTCCGTGGCCCGGCCGACGGGCCGTCACACGCGCTCGACGTCGAGCCGATTCGAATGAGGGGGCGCGCAGTGCTGCAGGAGGAGATCGTGCCGGAGGTGTCCCGGCGCGTGCCGGCTCCGGTCGTGCCGTCAGCCGGCGTCCTGACGCCGTTGGGCGTCGACGCGGTGTCGCTGTCCGGTGGATTCTGGGGCTCGCGTCAGGACCTCAACGCGTCGGCGACCCTGCCGCACTGCACCGACTGGGTGTACCGCTCCGGCGCGGTCGACAACTTTCGTGACGTGCCCGGCCGGGGCCGCGAGTTCGCCGACTCGGACGTCTACAAGCTGCTCGAGGCGCTCGTCCTGGGAGTCCGGGCGGCGCCACGGCGACCCCGTGCTCGACGCCAAGATCGACGAACTGGCCGCGGTGCTGGCCAAGGCGCAGAGTTGCGACGGCTACCTCAACACCCGGTACGGCACCGCGCGCTACACCGACCTGGAGTGGGGCCACGAGCTCTACTGCTACGGCCACCTGATCCAGGCCGGCGTGGCGCGCCTGCGCTGCCACGGCGAGGATCTCCTGGTCGAGGTGGCCCGGCGGGCGGCGGACCACGTCTGCGCGGAGTTCGGACCGGACGGGCGCCAGGACATCTGCGGGCACCCCGAGATCGAGACCGCGCTGGTCGAGCTGTACCGCGCCACCGGCGAACGGCGGTACCTGGATCAGGCGAAGCTCTTCGTCGAGCGGCGCGGTCACGGCCGGCTCGCCGACATCGAGTTCGGCCGCGCCTACTACCAGGACGACGTGCCGGTGCGCGATCGACGGGTGTTCAGCGGCCACGCGGTCCGCGAGTTCTACTTCGCCTGCGGTGCCGTCGACGTCGCGGTGGAGACCGGCGACGAGGAGCTGCTCGGCGCGATCGTGCGGCAGTGGGAGCGCACCGTGGCCGCCCGCACCTACGTGACCGGGGCCACCGGCTCGCGGCACGCGGGGGAGTCGTTCGGCGTGGACTTCGAACTCCCGCCGGACCGGGCGTACGGCGAGACCTGCGCGGCGATCGGCTCGGTGATGCTGTCCTGGCGCCTGCTGCTGGCCACCGGCGAGGCACGCTTCGCCGACCTCATCGAGCGGACCCTCTTCAACGCCGTGGCGGTCAGCCCGTCGCTGGACGGCCGGTCCTTCTTCTACAGCAATCCCTTGCAGGTGCGGGAGCCGGGCGAGCGGCCGGACCTCGACCGGCCGCTGCCGCGCTCGTCGGCCGGCCTGCGGGCGTCCTGGTTCGACGTGGCCTGCTGCCCGCCGAACCTGGCCCGGCTGATGGCCTCGCTCGGCACCTATCAGGCCACCACCGACCCCAACGGCGTGCAGCTGCACCAGCTGTGGCCGGGGTCGCTGTCGACGAGCGTTCGGCCGGATCGTGATCGAGACCGGCTATCCCTGGTCCGGTCAGGTCACCATCCGCGTCGAGTCGGCGGTCGACGCGCCGTGGCGGCTGTCGATCCGGGTGCCGGAGTGGGCGCAGCGGCGCCCGGCTGTCGGGACGACCGGTCGAGCCCGGCTACACGGTGGTCGATCGCCGGTGGGCACCGGAGGACCGGCTCACGCTGGAACTGCCGATGGCGCCCCGGTGGATCTGGGCCGACCCGCGGATCGATGCCGTCCGCGGCTGCGTGGCGGTGGAGCGTGGGCCGCTGGTCTACTGCGCCGAGTCGACGTCGTTCGAGGTCGACCCGGCCAGGCCGCTGGAGGAGATCCCGCTCGCAGGAGTCTGGGCGCCGACGTCGTCGGGCTCGGCGCGCGGGGTTCCGGGGCCGCGCGTGCCGGCGGCGAAGTGGCCGTACCGGAGCGAGCGGCCCGCCGGCACGAACACCCCGGCCGACTGCATGCTGCATCCCGTACCACCTGTGGGGAAACCGGGGTCCGACCGGCATGCGGGTCTTCCTGCCGGTCGATCGCGACGGGCGCGGCTGACCGCGCCGCCAGCGTCCTGCGGCGGAGCGCGGCCGGCTCACGGGGGCCGGCCGCGCTCCGCCGCGCGAGGGCCGCGTAGCCGTCGCGGCCTGCCTCGGCTCAGCTCACGACGATCCGGTCGAAGTCCGGTGCCCACCCGGTCGGGTTGCCGAACCGGATCGTGTTGTCCCCGGCGACCAGGGCGAGCGACGACCGTCACCGAGCCGACCGTGTCCCAGCCTCCGGTGGCCGGGGCGTTGACGGAGACCGCGGCGCCGCCGTTGACGCTGATCGAGAAGGCCCGTGCTCTCCGCCGACGCGTAGTGGACGGTCACCGTGGCGACTCGCCGCGTGCCGCTCTTGACGTCGTTGAACTGCAGGTAGTTGGCGGTGCCGTTGCCGACGTAGCCGACCAGGGCGCCGCCGGACGCGCCGGCCGAGCTGCGCGCCGCGGCCTCGCCCGCGCGGGTGTGGCCGCTCGCCTCCGCCTCGTACGACGTGCCCGGCTGGCCGCCGGCGAGGTTCCAGTACACGGTGTAGCGCTGGTGGTGGGTCCGGTAGAACGGGATCAGCGAGACCGGTACCGGTGCTGGCCGTGCCGGTGAAGCGCAGGGGATTGCCGGCGTCCGGCACCAGGCTGGCGGTCTGCAGGGTCGGCAGCGTGCCGCCCAGATCGGTCGAGCCGTACTCGCCGGCGAGCACGATGGCGCCGTACTTGGCCGCCCCGACGTTCGCGTTGTCGTTCGCGCGCGGGAAGGTCAACGTCGCCGGGATGGTCAGGTCGACGACGTCGCCGGAGGTCCAGGTGCGGTCGAGGGTCAGGTAGCTGCCCGGCGTCGCCGGGACGTTCTGGGCGACGCCGTTGACCTTGACGGTCATCCCGTTCGTCCACGACGGGACCCGGATCTTCAGCGCGATGTGGCCGGACCCGGTGATCGTCAGCGTGCTGGTCGGCGCGGCTGGGAAAGGTGGTGTCCTGGCGGACGGTGAGGCCCCGGCCCGGCCAGGTCAGCACCGAGGCGATGAAGAGGTTCACGTACAGCGTCTCGCCGGAGTGGAAGTAGATGCTGTCGGCGAACTTGGTGTGCGACTCCATGCCGGTGCCGTGGTCGCAGGAGAAGTCGACGTAGTCGTTGCCGTAGGTCTTGATGCCCCGGCCCGCAGCGGCGTGTAGTAGGTGACGAAGCCGTGGCTCGAGTTGGGATCCTGCTCGCCGAGGATGTGGTTGAACAGGGCCAGCTCGTAGTAGTCCATGTAGTCGGCGCGAGCCGGGTTGGTGAAGAACAGCTGCCGGGTCAGCTTGAGCATGTTGTAGGTGTTGCAGACCTCGCAGGTGGTGTCCGAGAGCTCGCTGGCGATCCGGTCCGGCGCCTTGAAGTACTCACCGTTGGAGTTCCCGCCGATCACGTAGGTGTGATCGGCGATGACGATGTCCCAGAAGTTGGCGGCGATGTCGCGGTAGCGTGTCGTACCGGTGGCGTGGAACTCGCGGATCGCGCCGAGCGCCTTCGGGATCTGCGTGTTGGCGTGGAAGCCGGCGAGCTGGTCGGTGCCGGCGGCGAGCGGATCGAGGATCTGCGCGTGGTCGAAGCGCCGGGCGGTGGTCGAGGTGGTCGGCGTTGCCGCTGACCTGGTACAGGTTGGCGAGCACCTCCGGCATGCCGCCGAACTCGGTGCGCAACACGTTCTGCATGGCGCCGGTGGAGAGCCGGTCGGTGCGGGCCTTGACCCAGGCCGGCCATGTTGGTGACCACGGTGAGCGCCTGGGCTGTTGCCGGCGAGCAGGTACTGGTCGAGCAGGCCCGCCATGATCTTGTGGATCGTGTAGTACGGCGCCCACACCGTCTGACCGTTCTCCAGCCGGTCGAAGAAGTTCTCCGGGAACGCCGAGAGGTAACCGGCGCGGTAACCACGGCTCGGCGACGGCGGCCTGGCAGGCGGCCAGCGCGTTGACCAGGTAGTCGCCCTTGGTCTTGTAGACGCGGAATTGGCGGTGTTCGCGTACGCCTGCGCCAGGCCGGTGAGCAGGTGGCCGGTGGAGTGCCCGCGCAGCTCGACGCCCGGGTCCTCCCAGCCGCCGCAGGGCTGAGCCGAACTGGCGATGCCGACGTTGGTCCGGAAGGTGTGCAGCAGCCGGTCAGCCGAGACGAAGGACAGATAGGCCAGCGTGCGGTTCATGTTGTCGCGGAACGGCCCGGCCGCAGGCTGACCGCGCTGAGCGGGAACGGGAACACCGACACTCCGACGTCGGGACGGGCCGCGACCGCGGTGGGCGACCCAGCCGCCGCGAGGGTCGGAGCCACCGCGGCCGCGGCGGACCGCAGCGCGGGCGGAGCTACCACGCCGGCGACGACGCCCGCCGAGATGGCACCGACGGCGCGGAGCAGGGTGCGGCGATCTACTGAGGAGTCGTGCATCTTGAGCTCTTTCGATTACGGTCGCCTGGCGTCGGCCAGCGCCAGCGCACGCCGGCAGAATCAGATCCTGGTGTCAGGGCTGTCGCCGGGGCCGCGCCGCTCGCGTCGCGGCGCGGCCCCGGGTCGTGACCGGACGATCCGGCTACTGCCGTCAGGAAGCCGGCTCGCCGGCGGGTGCCGGGAGCCTGGTGCCCAGCGCCACGGGGACGCCGAGGTTGGGCGTGCCGTCCGCGTTCCAGGTGATCTTCTGCGCGCGGGTGGAGCGGTTCATGTCGCAGCCACCGCTCACCGAATCGTTCGCGTGGTAGACCATCCAGTCCTCGGTGCCGTCCGGGGACTTGAAGAAGCCGTTGTGGCCGGGGGCGTACACGCGGTTGGCGTCGTTGCGTTGGAACACCGGCTGCGCCGACTTGACCCAGGACGACTCGTTGAGCGGGTCGCCGCCGTTGTAGGTCAGCATGCCCAGCTTGTAGTCGGGCGTGCTGCAGTGGCTGGCGGAGAAGACGATGAACGTCTTGCCGTTGCGCTGGATCACCTCGGCGCCCTCGTTCACGGCGCCGCCGACCGTCTCCCAGCCGTAGGTGGGGTTGGAGAGCCGACGGCGGGTGCCGCTGGCCGTCCAGGGGTTGCTCAGCGGCCGGATGAAGTTGGGCTGGGAACCGTTGTAGTAGGTGCCGAGCAGGTAGAGCTTGCCGCCGAGCTGCAGGATGCTCGGGTCGAGTTCCCAGGTGTTGTCGGAGGTCGGGTCGAGCATGTCGGCCTTGAACGTGTACGGGCCCATCGGGTCGGTGCCGCTGCTCTCCAGCACGTGGATGCGCTGGGTGCCGAGGTCGTACGGTTCGCGCCCGGCGGTGTAGTAGAAGTACCAGCGCTTGCCGTTGGGGCCGTCGAGGAGATGGAACTCCGGCGCCCACATGGTGCCGGCTCCGTTCGGGCGGGTGAGCCGGAAGATCTCGGTGTCCGCGGCGGTGGCCAGGCCGGCCAGGGTGCGCGACTTGCGCATCGTGATGGTGTTGTTCCACGTCGTCGTGGCGAGGTGGTAGTAGCCGTTGTGGTACTGCAGCCACGGGTCCGGGCCGTGCACCTTGAGCGGGTTCGTGAACGTGTTCTGCGGCCCCGATGGTCGGGCCGTGGGCGTGGGGGTGGCGGTCGGGCCCGGGGTCCGGTGGTGTAGCTGGGCAGTCGCCAGGTTCGGCTGGTGGCGGTGGTGCAGGGGAGTTGGACGAGCGCGGTGTTGCTGGCCGGAGGCGTCGCCAGCCGGGGCGATGCATTTGCCGCTGGCCACGGAGACGACGTTGAAGGTGTTGGTGGCGCCGCTGACCGGGACGGCCTGGAGCCGGAACTGCTGGTTGGTGCCGGTGTGGCAGGTGTACTGGATGACCGCGGCGTTGTCGGCGCGTGGAGGCGCCGGCGATGTCGAGGCAGCTGCCGCTGGTCAGGGTGGCGATGGTGTAGGTGTTCGGGGTGCCGGAGACGAGCGGTGAAGGTGAAGTTCTGGTTGGTGCCCGTGTTGCAGGTCCATTGGACGAGTTGGAGTGCGTTGGTGCCGGCGCCGTTGGGGATGTCGGCGCAGTTGCCGTTGTTCTGGTTGATCATGGTGGTGCAGAACGCGGCGGCGGCCTGGGCGTTGCCCGGGAGCAGGACCGGCACGAGCGTGACGGCCAGCGCCGCGGACAGGAGCAGGGCGGCCGTGCGGAATCGTTTCATCAGCGTGTCCTTTCAGGAGGGACGAGCCGCGACGGTGGGGAGCGACGGCGCCGTCCGTCCCTCCCCACCGCCCGGCCGATCAGCTGACGACGATCCGGTCGAAGTCCGGCGCCCAGCCGCTGGTGTTGCCGAACCTGATGGTGTTGGCCCCGGCGGCGAGGGTCACGGTCACGGTGACCGAGCCGATCGTGTCGAACCCGCCGGTGCTCGGCGTGTTCACCGTGACCGCGCTGCCCCCGTTGACGCTGACCTGGGTGGACCGCGCGTCTCCGGAGGCGTAGTGGATGGTGATCGTGTGCGAGCCGGCCGTCCCACCGCTGACGTTGTTGAACTGGAGGTGTTGGCCGTGCCGTCGCCGACGTAGCCGACCAGCGAGCCGCCGGAGGCGTCCGGTGACGTACGCGTCGCCGCCTGCCCGGCGAGCGTGTTGCCGCTCGCCTCCGCCTCGTAGCGAGGCGCGCGCGGCGGCGGGATCGTGCCGCCGCGGTTGTAGACCTGCATCTCGGTCAGGCCGGCCTTGGAGCCGCCGGCGTGGGTCAGCAGGACCCGGATCCGCTGGGTGTCGACCGCGGTGAACCGGACGTTGTTGTAGTTGCCCTGCGGCGAGGCCGGCGTCTTGACCTGCGCGGCGGCGTTCACCCAGGCGCTGCCGTTGTAGTACTGGATCTGGTACGACGACGGCGCCCGGTAGGTGCCGCTGGCCGGGCGGCTGTCCTTGAAGTACAGCCGCACCTCGTCGACCGTCTTCGCCGAGCCGAGGTTGAGTTCGTACCAGTCCTGGGCGTTGGCCGAGCCGCGCGGCTCCCCAGAACGGCTCGTTCGTCGGGTAGCCGTCCTTGGCCGCCGCGGTGCTGGTGCCACTCGCGGTCACCGACGCGGAGACCGTGGCGCCGCTGGCCAGGTTGGGCTGGTTCCCGTTGAGGTGCGACGCCGGCCTTGGCGAGCAGGTCCACGGTGCTGGTGTTGCTGTGCACCACCTGGTGGGGCGCCTGCATGCCCGCGACGGCGGTGTTGAAGTTGACCGTGGCCGTGGCGCCGGGGAAGGTGACGCCGCCGGTGGCCGGGTCGCAGACGAGCGGCACCAGCTTGTTCACCGTGAACGCGCGGCCGCCGTTGACGTAGACCGAGTAGCCCTCGGGGACGCCGGGGTACTTCGTCGACGCCGTCGCTCGGGTCGTCCCACACGATCGTCAGGTCGGTGTTGCGGTACCGCAGGTTGTTGACCGTGAAGTTCGGCCAGCCGATGTTGATCGGCGAGAGCTCGACCTTGTTGTCGTTGCGGGGCCGCAGTCCGGCCACGTCCTCGATCGATCGTCCAGTTGCTGCTGCCGAGGATGTTGTGGTGGATCCAGGAGCGGTAGTCGATCCGCTTGGTGTTCGGGTTCCAGTTCGCCCAGAACTCGTTGGCGTCCGGCCACTGGGTGTCGCCGTTGACGAACTGCGCCCAGGCGTTCCAGTACAGGAGCTTCTTGTAGTCCTCAGCGGTGATCCACTGGTTCGGGTAGTTGCGCAGCACCGAGGAGAAGAGCCGGAACTGCACCGTCGAGTTGATGGTGGAGAAGTTGTTGCTGCCCGGCTGGCCCGCCGCGGCCGCCGCGGCCTTGTCCTTCTGGTTCGCGGTGAAGAACGGGAAGATCGGGTACTCGGCCGGGTCGGCGTAGAGCCGCAGCGCCTGCCGGTACTGGTCGGTGTTGGGCATCAGCCCGACCGCGTACGGGTAGTAGTTGTTGATCTCCTTCCACGGCACGTGCGCGTTCGTGGCCACGTGCCGGTGCTCCAGCAGGTTCCGGCTGGGGTTCCACAGCTGGCCGACGATGCCGTCCTTGATCCGGGTGGCCAGCGTGCGCATCTCGGCGGCCTTGCTGGCGTTGCCGATCGCGTCGTACGCCTGGGCCGCGGCGAGCGCGCCGCTGTACTGGTAGGCGCCCTCGGCGCGGTCGAGGTTGCCGGCCCGCCAGTGGAACGACACCGCGTCGGCGTCGTTGCCGGTCAGCGCGCCCCAGTCGTACTCGATGACGCCGTCGTTGTCGTGGTCGTAGAAGCTGAGCTGACCCTTGACGTCGCCCTCGGCGTAGCGCGCCAGGCTGGCCGCGATCGGCCGGCTGTCCACCGTGGAGCTGGTAGCTGCGCCAGGCCGCCTCGCGCGATGTACTGGGTGTAGCTGTTCGACCAGTTCTCCGGGTCACCGGGGTTGTCCAGGAAGCGCCCGCCCTTGGAGGTCTGGCCGGCCGAGAGCCAGTCCCCGTAGGAGTACTTCGGGTCGCGGAGGTACTTCAGGTCGTCGATGTGCATCGGCTGGGTCAACGCGATGGCGTTGTTGTAGCCCAGCGCGCCCTCCACCGAGGTGGGGAACTGGAACGTCTGGCCGGGGATGTTGGCGTCGAGATTGTTGAAGCGCATCAGCCACCAGCGGTAGTAGATGTCCTTCTTGATCGCCTGCTCCGGCACGTCGATGTAGGGCACGTTGTCGGCCCACCACTTGTTGTAGGCGCGCACGTGCGTCGCGTACGCCGCGTCCGCGCTGGCGTCCCGGTAGCTGGTGTAGTCGGTCAGCGACTCGGGGATCTCGTTGGCGATGAACCCCATGACCACCTTCGTCTGCACGGTCTGACCGGCGCGCGATCGTGATCGACCTGGTCAGCGCGCCGCCGGAGGCGCTGAAGCCGTCGCCGGAGAGCCGGGTGCTGAGCGTGGTGAGCCCGTTCTTCACGCCCGTCGAGCCGGTCAGCTCGTTGCCGCTGCCCGCGGAGGCGTACGGCGAGGTGGCCCGCAGGGTCACGGTGGTCGACGCGCTGCCGTTGTTCTTGATCGACAGGTTGGTCACGGCGACGTTGTTGTCGGTGATGAACTTCGTGGCCGTCGCCTGGACCGAGCCGCTGCTGTAGAGGCTCCGCCAGTAGCTGGGAGTCTGCTTGCGCTGGCCGCTCTGCTCGGTGAAGGTGCCGGGGCTGAGCGCGATGGCGTACGCGTTGGCGTTGCTGATGCTCTCCCAGTACGCCACCTGGCCGCCGAACCCGATCACCCCGGGGTTGTGCTGCTTCATGAAGAGCGCCCGGCCGCGGGTCATCAGGATGCCGCCGTCCGCGTCGGACGGGTCATTGCCGCCGGAGCGGGCCAGCAGCCGGTCGATCCAGAAGTCGGTACCGGCCTTCTCCGCGTCGTAGATCGTCTGCATCATGTTGCCGGTCGTGTAGCCGACCGGCGGCTGCGGTATCGCCGGCCCGCTGAACGTGGGATAGCCGATCGTCTGCGCCGCCTGCGCCGGAGCGATCGCCGAGGTCGTGATGGCGCCGAAGACCGCGGTGGCGGTCAGGGCGGCGACGAGTCGGCGTCGCCCGGTGATCGGGCGAATCCATCTGCTCATATGCGTGGTCTCCCAGTGACGTCGCGCTGATGGGACGGTCGGGTGCCGCCGCCGGGCAGCCGTGCTGCCCACGGCGGCACCCCTTCCGTCAGGAGAGGAAGCTGCCGTACGGGCCGTTCAGGATGCTCGTTCTTCTGGGCCTGGCTGAAGTGCGTGTTCGGGTAGTTGTAGAAGGACGCGGACATCGGGGTGCCGTCGGTCGAGGAGGAGTCCGGCAGACCGAACGCGTGGCCCAGCTCGTGGACCATGCCGCCGTACCAGCGGTTCATGTTGCCGCCACGGCCGGCCGCGCCGTCGGCGTCGTGGCCGCTACAGGATGACCCAGCCGTTGCCGCCACCACCGCCGGCGCCCTCACCCTCGGCGCTGATCTCACCGACGATCAGCCAGCGCGGGTCCCCGTCCCGCACGCCGTACTTGCGGCGGATCTCATCGGCCATGTTGAACACCGACCACCAGTACTTCTCGCCCCCGTTCGGGGTGTTCTCGTACCAGCTCCGGACGTGGTCTCCGTTGACGACCTCGACGACGGTCTGGTTCAACGTGAACGTCTTGCCGAGTTCCTGCTTGTAGTACCGCTGGGACTCCCGCATCACCCCGGCGATGCCGTCCGGGTAGGCCTGCTCGTACGGGACGTCGGACGGCTTGACCCAGAACACCCGGACCGTCTTGGTCGGCGGCGGCCCGGTCGTGGGAGTCGCGGTGGGCGTGACGGTCGGGGTGGGGCCGGGGGTGTTGGTGTAGTTGGGAAGTCGCCAGGTTCGGCTGGTGGACGTCGTGCAGGGGAGTTGGACGAGGGTGGTGTTGGTGGTGCTGGCATCCCCGGTGGGAGCGACGCACTTGCCGCTGGCGACGGAGACCACGTTGAAGGTGTTGGTGGCGCCGCTGACCGGAACGGCCTGGAGGCGGAACTGCTGGTTGGTGGCCGTGTGGCAGGTGTACTGGATGACCGCGGCGTTGTCGGCGTTGGAGGCGCCGGCGATGTCGAGGCAGCTGCCGTTGGTCAGGGTGGCGATGGTGTAGGTGTTGGGCGTGCCGGCGACGGCGGTGAAGCTGAAGTTCTGATTGGTCCCGCTGTTGCAGGTCCATTGGACGAGTTGTAGGGCGTTGGTGCCGGCGCCGTTGGGCACGTCGGCACAGTTGCCGTTGTTCTGGTTGATGACGGCGGTGCTGAACGCGACCGCGGCCTGGGCACTGGTGGGGGCCAGCAGCGCGGGCGTGAGGCCGACGGCTAAGGCCGCGGTGAGCAGGAGGGCGGCGGTGCGGGATCGCCGCATGCGGGTGCGGTTCATGTGCGGCCACGTCCTGTCGCGGTGCGGTCGGGCCGGGATCCAGTCATCACGTGTCCTTTCACGAGGGAAACGGGCCACCGCCCGGTGCCGCGGCTGCGGGCTGGCGCGGTCGCCGTGTCGTGGTCGGGGAGCTGGTGCTGTCCGGCTGGCGTCGGCCGCTTGCGGAGGGAGGTGAAGGAGGAGCGCCGGCTCGGCCGGCCTTGGTGCCGTGGAGGTTTCCGGGCTCGCGGTGGGGCGGAGGGCGATCGTGGTCGGTGCCAACCCGTCCGGGGGTGATGGGCGTCCTGACACCGGGCCCATCACTGGCCGTCTCGTGCGCCGTGTCGGGCATGTTTCGAAAACCTTTTCAGGAAGCTACCAGCACTATTTGCTTTGTCAATAGCCCTATTTATCGCGCCTTACTGGTCCCGATGAGCCTTTGACGAGTAGGCAGTCCAGCAGGTCGCCGAAATAGTTTCGGAATGCTGGAGCGGGATCAATTCAGTCCGAGCGCGCTCTTCGTTTCCCTGCCGCTGTCGCCGTCCGGGCGGCCGACGAGATAGTTTGATCACCAAACTAACAACGGGGAAAGGCGCGTGAGGTCGGTGGCAACGGTCGACGGCGATTCTTTGGTGCTCAGCTACGCCGAGCCGGCGGCGGAGTGGGCCGAGGGCCTCCCCGTCGGCAACGGGCGGCTGGGCGCGATGGTCTACGGCGGGGCCGGGTCCGAGCGGATCGGACTGAACGAGGACACCTTCTGGTCCGGCCCCGGCGACCGCGCGCTGCCCGATCTCGAGCCGGACCTCCTGCGGGACGTGCGGCAACTGGTGCGGGACCACCAGTTCGTCGCGGCCGGTGCGGCGCTGCGGGCCACCCAGGGCGCCGACGCGGAGGCCTACCAGCCGATCGGTGATCTGCGTATCGCGTTCCGGACCGAGCTGGACGGCGACGCGCCGATCCGCCGTTGGCTGGACCTGCGCGACGGCGTCGCCGGGGTGCGCCGGCCGGTCCCCGGCGGGCATCTCTCGCAGGAAGTGCTGGCCAGCGCCGACCACCAGATCGTCGCGGTGCGCCTGGAAGCCCACGCCCCCGGTGCGCTGGAGTTCGAGCTGAGTTGGACCTCGCCGCAACCGCGCGCTCGGACCCAGGAGCACGGTGCCGACGGGCTGGCGCTGCTGCTGGCGGCGCCCCGCCACGTCGTGCCGTGGACGCGCCCCGAAGGGTCCCTGCTGACCGACGACGATCAGCGGTCCATGCGTGCGGCGGGGCTCGCCCGGGTGGCGGTCGAGGGTGACGGCGGCAGCGTCGCGATCGAATCCCGTCCGGACGGACCGACCGTCGTCGTGCGGGCGGCGTCGGCCGTGACCGTGTACGTCGCGATCCGGACCGGGTTCGACGGCTGGGACGCGCCGCCGCGACGCACGGCGGAGGACTGTCTCGCATCGTGCGCGGCCGATGTTCACGCGGCGTGGGCCCTCGGGTGGACCGCCATCCGCGCGGCGCACGTGGCCGAGCATCGGGACCTGATGGACCGCGTCCGGTTCAGCCTCGACGGGCCGTCGCCCGGCGACGACGTGCCCACCGACGTGCGGCTGGCTCGGCGCGCCGCCGGTCAGCCGGACGAGCGGTTGGCGGTGCTGGCGTTCGCGTTCGGCCGTTATCTGCTGGCGGCGTCGTCCCGGCCGGGTACCGAGCCGGCGAACCTGCAAGGGATCTGGAACAGCCAGGTCAGCCCGCCGTGGAATAGCCAGTACACCACCAACATCAACGTGGAGATGAACTACTGGCCGGCCGAGACGACCGGTCTGGCCGACTGCCACGAGCCCTTGCTGCGCATGATCGGCGAACTGGCGGAGGCCGGCCAGGAAACCGCCCGGGTGGTCTACGGCGCTCGCGGCTGGACCTGCCATCACAACAGCGACCTCTGGCGCATCACCGGGCCGGTCGGCAAGGGAAATGGCGACCCGATGTGGGCCCAGTGGCCGATGGGCGGGGCGTGGCTGTGCCTGCATCTGGCCGAGCACTGGCGCTTCGGTCGCGACCAGGAGTTCCTCGCTGGCGCGTTTCCGATCGCGGTGGACGCCGCCCGCTTCGTGCTCGATCTGCTTGTCGAGGAACCGGACGGCACGCTGGTGACCAGCCCGTCGACCAGCCCGGAGAACCAGTTCAGTACCGAGGACGGACCCGCCAGCGTGATCGCGGGCAGCGCGATGGACCTCTCCCTCGCCCGCGAACTGTTCGACTTCATCCTCGAAGCCGAGGCGGTCCTGGACCAGGCCGAGCCCGCGAGCGCGGGGGCGGACCTGACCCGGGCGTGGGGCCGGGCCGAGGCCGTGCCGGCCGGCGCGGCGGCGCACCGGACCGAGGCTTCGATCGCCAAGGCGGACCGGGCCACGATCGGCGAGATCCGGGACGCCCTGGCCCGGCTGGCGCCGCTGCGGATCGGCGCGGACGGCCGGCTCCTGGAATGGTCGATCGAACTGCCCGAGGAAGACCCGCTGCACCGGCACGTGTCCCACCTGGTCGGCCTCTACCCGGGCCGCAGCCTCGCCGCCGATCCGCTGCTGCTGGCGGCCGCCCGACGATCCCTGCAGGGGCGCGGCGACGCCGGCACAGGCTGGTCGATCGCCTGGAAGGTGGGCCTGTGGGCCAGGCTCGGCGACGGCGCGGCCGCGCACCGGCTGCTCGGAACCTACCTGACCCCCACGGCCTCGTCCGAGGGCGGCTTCGCCGGTGGCGGGGTCTACGGGTCGATGCTCTGCGCGCATCCGCCGTTCCAGATCGACGGCAACTTCGGCGTCACCGCCGCCATCGCCGAAATGCTGGTGCAGAGCCATCTCACCCTCGACAAGGTGCCGGTGATCGACCTGCTTCCGGCGCTGCCGCCGCAGTGGACCGCCGGACAGGTTCGCGGCCTCCGGGCCCGGGGCGGCCTCACCGTGACCGAGCTGGTGTGGCAGGACGGCACCCTGGCCACCGCGCGACTGGAGGCCGGCGCCGACCTCACCGTGGAGGTGCGCTGGCGCGATCGGGACGGCGTGCCGCGTCGCCACCGACTCACCCTCGCCCGCGGTGAGCACGCGACGATCCCGCTGTCCTGAGCCGGCATCGGGCGCACCTCGGCGGACCGGTCGGCCGGCGAACCCGCCGGCTGGCCCGAACGCGCCCGGTCGGTCCGAGCGCGCCCGGTCGGTCCGAACGGTCGCGGTCGGGCATGGGTGTGGCCGGTCGATCCCGAGCGCGCGCGGGATCGACCGGCCTCGGTGCGGACGCGGCTGAGTCAGGCTCAGTTGGGGGTGTAGACCGTGGGTCGAGGCGGAGTCGCCATGCCGTTGCCGATGAAGAAGCTGGGGTGCGGCGGCTGGTTGTACGCGGTGTTCTGCCACGCGATGGCGGCCCGGTACTGGGTGTCGTGCATCAGGGTGGTGATGCGCCGGTCGGTCTGGTTCGGAGTGCTGTAGATCCGCAGTGCAGTGTTGTCGCTGGTGGGCCAGATGACTTCCTCGCGCCAGTCGCCCAGCACGTCGCCGGAGAGCGCCGGGGTGGACTTCGTGCCGTTGTTGGAGTGCACGTTGCTGGCCGTGAGCAGGCGGGTCTCGCCGCCGGTGCCGTACTTGTCAACGCGCGTGCCGTCGAGCAGTTCCCGCACCGGGTCGCCGTCCCACCAGGCGAGGAAGTTGATCGAGGACGGCTTGCGGCCGACGTTCTGGCCCTTGGTGTTGGCCAGTCCAGCCACGCTCGCCGACCATGACTCCGCTCCCGGGCTACCGGCCCAGATGTCGGCCGCCACGCCGCGCCCGTTGTCGCCCACGGCAGGGGTGCTCCAGAGGACCTGTCCGGTCCGGGCGTCGGCGAACCAGGATCCGGGCTTGCTCGAGCTCTCGGAGACCTTGAAGTACTCCAGGCCGGCGCGGGCCGGGTCCAGATCGCCGACGTGGCCCGCGTCGCCGTGACCGTGGCCGGTGTTCCACAGGCCCCTACCGTTGTCGTCGACGGTCATGGCGCCGTAGACGATCTCGTCCCGCCCGTCGGCGTCGACGTCCGCCACGGAGAGGCTGTGGTTGCCCTGCCCGGCGTAGGCGCTGTTGCCCGAGGCGTTGCTGTCGAAGACCCAGCGCTTGGTGAGGCTGCCGTTACGGAAGTCCCACGCCGCGATGACCGTGCGGGTGTAGTAGCCCCGGGCCATGATCAGGCTCGGCCGCTGACCGTCCAGGTAGGCGGTGCCGGCGAGGAACCGGTCCACCCGGTTGCCGTAGTTGTCGCCCCAGGAGGAGACCGTGCCGCGCGGCGGGTCGTAGTTCACCGTGGACATCGCCGCGCCGGTCTGGCCGTTGAACATGGTGAGGAACTCGGGGCCCGCGAGGACGTAGCCAGCGGAGTTACGGTGGTCGGCGGTGGCGTTGCCGATCACCCTGCCGGCGCCGTCGGTGCTGCCGTCGGCCGTCTTCATGGCGACCTCGGCCCTGCCGTCGCCGTCGTAGTCGTAGACCTGGAACTGGGTGTAGTGCGCGCCGGCGCGGATGTTGCGGCCCAGGTTGATCCGCCACAGCCGGCTGCCGTTCAGGCGATAGGCGTCGACGTAGACGTTGCTGGTGACCCCGGACTGCGAGTTGTCCTTGGCGTCGGACGGGTTCCACTTGAGCACGATCTCGTACTGGCCGTCCCCGTCGAGATCGCCCACGCTGGCGTCGTTGGCCGCGTAGTTGCCGCCGGGGGACTGGATCGGCACATCGAGGTATCCGCCGCCGAACTGCAGCGCCGCCTCGGAGGCCGGCTGCTCGATGCCGTTGACCACCGCGCGCACGGTGTACGCGCTGCCGGCTGCGGCACCGGCGTCCAGGTAGTTCGTAGATCCCGTGACGGGGGAGGCGGTCAGCTTCGTCGAACCGCGATAGACGTTGAACGCCACCGCGTCTGGATCGGTGCCGAGCCAGCGCCAGCTGACCAGATTCCCGTTGCCGGAGCGGACGCTGACCAGGCCTCGGTTCAGCTTCTCCACCTGCCGGCTGGCCGCCGCGGCCTGGCCCGGCGACCCGCTGGTCTCGCCGGCGTTCGCCGCGGAGACCGCGGTCGCGCCACCGACTACGAACAGTAACGGAAGTGCTCCCAAGAGCGGTCGAGTCCAACGCATGAGAATCTCCGATCAGGGTGCGGCAGCCGGTCACAGGACGGCCGCCGCGCACAAATCCATTGCCCGAATTTCGCAATGGACTGGCGATGACGTGCGAAAGCGGAAAATGCGCGATGACACGTCCACGCATTCTTTTGCGATTCAGCACCCTTACGGTCCGCTGTCACGTCGTCGCAGTTGGATAGCGCTTTCCGCTATGTGTCGCCAGGATGACCAACTTGTTACGCACATGTCAACCCTAAACGTGGCAGAAATCGCAATTCGCACGGATCTCGGCGTCCGGCGGCGCGACGGGCCCGCCATGGGCGGGGCCGAACACGGAGAGCGGCCCCTGTTGACAGGGGGCCGCCAGCGCCGAGGGCAAAGGGCCGCTACTCGACCGGTTCGGGTGGCCGTCGCGACGGACGACGGAGTGGCCGGCCCCGCCCGGAAACTAGACTCGTAACCGGGCAGACCTCCGCCTAGCCGGACCGCCGCTTGGAACACGGCCCGCGACCAGGGACTTCGAAACGAGCCCTAGTCCGTTGTGGACACGCCGATCTTCGCGGCGATGATCGGCGCGAGCTTGGCGGCGATCGCGCGATGGCCCTTGTCGTTGGGGTGCACCGAGTCGGACAGGCCGTCGGCGGGGATCCAGCCGTCCGTGTTGACGAAGAAGACGTTGCGGTCGCCGGCGTCGTTGAGCGCCTGGACCGCGGCCTGGGTCTGGGTCACGAACCGCTTCCGGAACGTCTGCAGCGCGAAGATCGCCGCGTTCGGGTACTTGCTCCGGACCGTCTTGAGGAAGGCGATGTACGCGGCCTGGAACTCCGGGGTGTGCACGCCGTGGCCGACGTCGTTCGTGCCGAGGTTGATCACCACCGCGCTGGCCCGGTACCGGGAGAAGTCCCACGCCGCCGCGCCGGTCGAGGCGTCGATGTTCACGAACCGCTTGCTCAACCCGTAGCAGCCGTCGGCGGTCTCGACCAAGCAGGCGCCGCCGATGGCGATCTGGGTGTGCTCGGCGCCGAGGGTCTCGCCGGCGATCCACGCGTAGTCGGTGAGCGCGAGCTGGGAACTCGTGGAGCCCGCGGTGATGGAGTCGCCGATGAACTCGATCAGCTTCGCCGGGCGGGAGAGCGCGTACGTCCTGGCACCGGCGTCGAGCGCCAGGCCCGCGAAGACGTCGTCGCCCGCGTACGACCCGGCGACCTGGCGGTAGCTCACCACGAGCCGGTGGTTGCCGGCCGCGAGCTTGGTGGGGGTGAGGTTCACGGTGCCCTTGACGTTCTTGTAGCTGACGAACGGACCGCCGTCGATGCTCGCCCAGAACTCCACCGCGTTGCGTTGCTTGAGCTTGACCGTCGTCCCGGTGAAGCCGACCTTGAGGTATGTGCCGGCCCAGTTCGAGGCGAACGCGGCCGTGGACCGGGTGTCCCAGCGGCCCACGAACGCGATGTTGGGATCGGAGGTGGAGCCGTCGCCGGGAGCGGCGTTGGCCGGGGGAGCCGCGAGGAACCCGGCGGCGGCGGCGGACACCGCCGCCGTGACCAGTACCTGACGCAGCGCACGCTTCCCTGACGACATGGCGACCGTCCTTTGACCTCGTGGGTGGGGAGATGCCGCTGGAACACGGCTCGCTCGACCAGGGACTTCGAAACGGGCCCTAGCGGTTGGCGGGGGCGTTGGCGAGGATGGTGCCGAGTGGGGTGAGGGCGCCTCCGCTCTCGACGAGTTCGTTGTTGGCCAGGTACGGGTACCAGGAGTGGCGCTCGACCCGGGGGTGCCGGGCCAGCACTCGCAGCGCCGCGCTGTAGAACGCCTGCACGGTGGCGCGGTTCGGGTTGCTCTGGTTCATGCACCCGAACTCGGTGATCCAGATCGGCCGGTTGCCGGGCAGGCTCTCCGCCCAGCGGAGGTAGCTCTCGAAGCTGGCGGCGTTGGCGTCGCAGGAGCCGGCGTTCCAGCCGTACCAGTGGATGTTGAGGAAGTCGACGCGCAGCTTCTTGGCGTCGGCCTGCCGCAGGAACTCGGTGAACCAGGCCTGCCCGTCACCGGAGGTGGAGGGGCTGCTGACCCGGATGTTGGGGTCGGCGGTCAGGGCTGGCCAGAGCTCGATGGCGCGGGCCACGGTCATGTTGGCCTGGTCGGCCTTGTTCGGTTCGTTGAAGCCCAGCACGGTGCCGTATCCGCTCTTGCGGATCTGGTCGAGCGCCCAGCCGATGTCGCCGGCGGTCTTCTCGCTCTTGCCGGAGATGGTGGGGACGAAGCCGGGGGCCGTGCAGCTGCCCGGGCTGATCCACCAGTTGTAGTACCAGGACAGGTTCAACCGGGTGACGTCACCGCAGGCCGGACCGGCCACTCCCTTGAAGGGCTGGGCGGCGACGGCGGGCTGGGCGGCCGGGTCGCTCGCGGTCGGAGCGGCGGACGCCAGCGGGGTGATCGCGGCGCTGAGCGCGATTCCGAGTGCCACGGTCACGGCGAGCGGGCCGGTGACCCGCGCCCACGTTGGTACGGCTGCGATCAATAACCGGCGGGCGCGGCCATGCCAAGGGGTCGCTTGATTCACGATGGTCCTTCCGTGCGGAAAGCGCACCAGGCAGCACAGGATCGCCGGCCGGACGCGGAGGCCTTGCGGGTGGGCGATCAGGCAGGACGAAGCGTTCCCGGCGACTTGCGCACTGTTTCGGGGAGGTTAATTGAAGCGCTTCGACACATATTGACCAATTTCTTCCAATGCGTCAATACATGCATGTCAATTCGACGGTATTCGACGGTCCCGAGCCAGGGGACTCGACGGGAAAGGGACGGGCCGGCGCTGCCAATGGCAGCGCCGGCCCGTCCCTCTTGGTCAGCCCTGGCAGGCGATCCGCGCGCCGCCCCAGTCGCCGTGGTCCTGACCGTTGCCGTCGCCACCGTCGGTGACGCTGAGTCGTAGCGACTGGCCGCCGGTCACGTCGGCCGACACGCGGACCGGACCGCCGCCGCCCCGGAGCACGCCGGTCGCCGCCTTGCGGACCCCGTCCACCCAGACCTCGAACGCGACGCTCCCGCCGCCACCGGTCTCGTCGTCGAGCCCGACGTCGGCGGTGAAGGTCGTGCACCGTTCGGGGAGTGCCACCTCGATGGCGGACGCGGCGTGGACGCCCAGGCCCTTGCCGAACGCCGTACCGCCGATCGAGAGCGGCCGACCGTCGGCCGCACCCTGCTCGCCGTTACTGCGGTCGCGCTCGGCCGGGCCCCAGCCGTTCTGTTGCGAGACGAACGGCAGGTCGCTGACCCACCGCGAGCCCGGCGGCAACGGGGTCCGCACGGTGGCGCTGGCCCGCGCCGTGCCGCGCAGCCCCGGCGGCGAACTGAACGCCACGGTGGCGTCCAACGGGAAGCTGCCGATGTCCTCGCCAGCGGGCGCGTTGACCAGGAACGCCGCCTTCTCCGGGCTGGCCTGCGCCACGTCGCCCAGGTCGACCGAGGCGGGCGTGACCGTCCATCCCTGCGGGGCGGCGAGCGTGACACCGACGTTCTGCAGGCCGGCGGCGCAGCGCGGCGTGACCGCGACCTCCACCCGCTCGGCGGTCCCCGGGGTGACCTGCCCGTCGGTCTCGACGGTCAGGTCCGGCGGGCACAGGCCCGGACCGCGGGAGTCCAGCACCCCGCCGGCCCGGAGTTCCGGCGCGGTCAGCGGGCGCAGCGTCACCGAGTACTCGTAGTCGCGGTCGGGACGGACCCGGAAGGGCGCGAGCACCGAGTTCGGCGTCTCACCCATGCCCGTCTCGCCGTGCTCCACGTGCAGCGTCACCCAGTCCGCGTTGCGTACCAGGGGGAGCTGGAAGTCGTACTCGGCCCGATCGAGCTGGTCGTACGGCGTCACGCTGACGTCGAGGTCACCGGCGACCAGCAGACCCCGGCCGCCGTCGCTGATCGTGGCCCACCGGGTGTCGGTGTGGTTGCCGTACGCCTGCGGACGGGAGTACCGCACATACTCCTTCTCCACGGTGCTCTTCCACACCCCGACGGGCGTGCCGGCCTTGCGATCGTTGTAGCTCTCCTCCGGCCCGCGCCCGTACCAGGCGAAGCGCTGCATCGACTTGGGCACCTGCACGAAGAACCCGAGCCGGGGCAGGTACGGCAGCGAGCGGATCCGGCTGCCCTTGGGCTGCACCTGGTGGTCGAGCGTGATCGTGCCCCGGGCGTCGATGCGGTACCGCATCACCTGGTCGAACGAGGCCAGTTCGGCGGTGCCGGGGCCGGCGGCGTAGCTGCGTACCTCGACCACGACCGTGCCGTCGGCCTCCGTCTTGGTGGTGACGCCGCTGACCGTGGTGCGGAGCCGGTCCAGGCCGAGGTCGTGCCAGATCGCCCGGTCGTCGGTGCCCCAGTCGTACGTCTCGTTGCTGGTCGGCGGCCGGTAGACGTCCAGCTGCGGACCGGTCCGCAGCAGCTCCTGCCCGCGCGGCGCCCATCGAGGTGAGCGTCCCCTTGGTGGCGTCGAAGCGATACGACCAGCCGCTGCCGGAGACGAGGATCTCGGCACCGGCCCGGCGGATCCGCGCGGCGTCGACGCGGAGAACCGGCGGCGCGGGGCGCGGCGGGCGCGAGCTGAACCCCGGGCACGACCCGGCCGCCCGCGGCGAACTGCTCGTGCGCGAACCGCCAGCCCTTGGGTGCCCAGGGCAGCGCACGGGTGGTGAAGGCGGCCAGGTTGAACCAGCGCTCGACGTCCCGGGGATTGGCCGGGCCGGCGCCGAGGTCCAGCTCGACAGTTTGGCCCGGCGCGAGCCGCAGCGGCTGGCGTCCCGACCGCAGCGAGCGGTCGACCTCCACCAGCGACCAGCGCAGGGACAACTCCAGCGTGCCGGCCTGCTGCTCGTTGCGGACGGAGAACCGACCCCGGGCCACGTCGACCGCGGTGAACCGCACCGGTGTCTGCGCGGCGGCCAGCTCCACCGTCTCCGGCTGGAGATACCGGTCGGAGCCGACCAGGCCGTCGGTGCCCGACAGGCTCGGCCCCAGGCTGAGGAACGTCGCCGCGCGGGGTGTACTGGTCGAAGTTGAGCGCCAGCACCGCCGTGCCGGCCGGGTCGGCGCCGGACGTGAGCTGGCCGGGGGTCAACGCCGTGCCGTAGACCCGCACGTCGTCGACGAGGCCCCGGGCGAAGTGCCCGCCCGAGTAGTTGTCCTGCTGGGTCTCGGCGTTGCGGCCGACGTTCAGCTCGAACAGGCCCGACTGCAGGGCGCCGGTCAGCTCCGTCGTGGCCACCTGCGCGCCGTCGACGTAGAGCCGCAGCGCGCCGCCGTCGTAGACACCGGTCACCCGGTGCCAGGCGCCGTACCAGTCGGCCGGCACCGCGGCGGTCACGGTGTGCCGGTCACCGGTGTCGACCGCGAACTCAAGCGTCTGCTGGTCGCGCATCTGCAGGCCGTACTGCTGGCCCTTGGTGACGATCGGGAAGCTGCCGTGCCAGGTGCCGGGCTTGACCCACGCGTCGAGCGTGAGCGCCGAGCCGGCCACGTCGAGCCGGGGGTCTCGGAACACGTTGACGAAGTCGTCCAGGCCGGACAGCGCCAGCGCCTTGCCACGGTGCCCCGCCTCCTGGCCCGGCTTACCGACCAGGAAGGACTCGATCCGGTTGCGGGAGGAGTCGGGCGTCAGGACGAGCGGCTGCCGCAGGTTCTGATCGGCCCAGTCCCAGATGAAACCGCCCTGGACCTGCGGGTACTTCCGGGCCAGCGCCCAGAACTGGTCGAAGTTGCCGAGCCCGTTGCCCATCGCGTGCGCGTACTCGCCCATCACGATCGGCTTCTTGGTCGAGTTCGCCTGCTGCTCCAGCCGGCCCGGCGTCGGGTACGGGGGCCCCAGACATCCGCGAACGGAGCGTCACCGTCGGGGTTGTTGGACTGGTGGTAGAGCAGCCGGGTCGGTTCGTTGGCGTCCGCCCACTCGGCCATCGTGTAGTGCGCGGTGCCCAGGCCGGCCTCGTTGCCGGTGTCCCACAGGATGATGCTGGGGTGGTTCCGGTCCCGCACGACCATGGCCTGGAAGCGGTCGGCGTAGGCCGCCTGCCACTCCGGCTTGCTGGCCAGGCAGCGGCTCGGGCAGCTCTCGTGGGCGTGGGTCTCGATGTCGACCTCGTCGTCCACCCACAGCCCGTACTTGTCGGCGAGCCGGTAGAAGTACGGGTCCGACGGGTAGTGGGACGTCCGCACGCCGTTGACGTGCAGGCTCTTCATCAGCATCACGTCGCGGCGTTGGGCCGCCCTGGTGACGTGCCGGCCGGTGTCGGGATCGGTCTCGGAGCGGTTCACGCCCTTGATCAGGATCCGCTCGCCGTTCACCATGATCTGCTTGTCGACGACGGCCACCTCGCGGAAGCCGACCGGCTGCGCGGTGAGGTGGGTGACCTTGCCGGCCGGGTCGAGCAGCTCCAGCAGCAGCGTGTAGAGGTACGGGTCCTCCGCGCTCCACTTCGCCGGGTCAGGTACTTGCGCGACCAGGGTGGTGCGGGCGGACTCGCCGGTGAGCTCGGTCTTGGTGGTGACGGCGGTGACCCGCCGGCCGGCGGCGTCCAGCAGCGTGCCCCGCACGGAGTACTGGCCCGCCTGCCCGGCGGGCGCCCTGGCCAGGTCGACCCGGGCGGAGAGGGTGGCGTCCTGGTACTCGGCGTCGAGGTCGGTGGTGACGTAGAGGTCGTTCATCCGGGCCTGCGGCGTGGAGTACAGCCAGACGTTCCGGAAGATCCCGCTGTAGCGCCACTGGTCGAAGTCCTCCAGATAGGCACCCGAGCCCCAGCGGTGCACCTGCACGGCGACGCTGTTGCGGCCGGGGCGCAGCGCCGCGGTGACGTCGAACTCGGCCGGCGTGTACCCGCCCTGGTCGTAGCCGACGTACTGGCCGTTGATCCAGACGAAGTAGCCGCTGGTGACGGCCTCGAACCGGAGGAAGGTGCGGCGACCGTCCCAGCTGCGGGGGATCTGGAAGTCACGCACGTAGGCACCGGTGGGGTTGACGTCGTGCGGCACCTTCGGCGGATCGTCCGGATAGATCTCCTCGGGGATGTTCCGGAACATCGGATGGTCGATGAAGTCGGACTGCCAGGTGTGCGGCACGGTGGCCTTCGGCCAGCGGGAGACGTCGTAGCCAGCCGCGTGGAAGCCGGCGGGCACGGCGTCCGGCCGCTCGACCACCCGCAGTCGCCAGTCGCCGTTGAGGGACGCCGTCCACGGCGAGGCGGCGGCGTGCTCACCCGCGTCGCGCACGGCGGTGCGGGCATCGGCGTAGGGGCGCAGCAGGCTGTGCGGGGCCTGCTGGCCCTCGGCGGTCATCCCCGGATCCTCGAGGTAGCGAAACACGTCGGCGGTGGACTTCGGACCGCCGGACGGATCGGCGGCGCGGGATACCGACGGAAGGCTGGCCACGGTCGCGGCGCTGGCCGGTGCCGGCGGCAGCAGCGAGGCGACCAGGGCCAAGGTGACGCCCAGGGATAAGCGGAGGCGCATCGAGCTCTCCTCGAGAGGCTGGGGGAGTAGCGCTGATGACAAAGTGAACAAATAGCGACAGAAATCCACAAAGTCAATAGCAACCGATCTTTCTTGGACGTCCGCGCGTGCTTTCCCTGCTGTTCAGCGGGTGTTCCCGGCCTCCAGGCTGGGCCGCGCGAACACCAGCCCCCCGGTGGGCGCCGTCGGCCGCGCCGCCCGTGACTCGCGCCGGAGAACTTCGGTGCGTGAAAGCGTTGACGCAAGCTGTCCTGCGTCGTAACTTGCTGTCGAAGCGCTTCGACAAATCAGTCTCGTGCCGCTGCGCCGACACCGCCGTGACCCGTCGGGCTCTGCCGGTCAGCATCGTGGCCGCGCCGGCCGACCGCCGGAGGCTGCCCGGGCCGGCGCGCGGGCCGTCAGGTCGGACGCCGGTCGGGCGGATCACCACGTCCACTACGAACACCGGAGGTGCGAGTGAAGTTCAGCGACGGCTACTGGCTGATGCGGCAGGGGGTGCAGGCCGCCTACCCGGTCGAGGTCCACGACGTGAGCACCGAACCCGGTTCGCTGCTGGTGTACGCGCCCACCAAGCCGGTCCGCCACCGCGGTGACCTGCTCGCCGGGCCAGTCGTCACGCTGCGCTTATCCTCGCCGCAGCCGGACGTCATCGGTGTCTCGATCACGCACTTCGCGGGCGAGACCACCCGGGCGCCGCGGTTCGAGCTGTCCACGGACGAGTCGACCCACCTCGAGATCGAGTGCGACGACCACGCCGCGGTCGTCAGCTCCGGCGCCCTGTCCGCGCGGGTGGACCGGGGCGGCGAGTGGGGGATCGACTTCCGGGTGGGCGGGCGGACGCTGACCAGCAGCGGCGCCAAGAGCATCGCGTTCCTGAGCACCGACGCCACCGCGGACGGCTCCGCCGGGGGGCCGGCCGCCGACCGGCACTACGTGCGCGACCAGCTGCGACTCGGCGTCGGCGACACGGTGTACGGGCTCGGCGAACGGTTCGGGCCGCTGGTCAAGAACGGGCAGTCGGTCGACGTGTGGAACGCCGACGGCGGCACCAGCAGCGAGCAGGCGTACAAGAACGTTCCCTTCTACCTGACCGACGCCGGGTACGGCGTGTTCGTCAACCACCCCGGTCACGTCTCGTTCGAGGTGGGCTCCGAGGCGGTCACCCGGGTGCAGTTCAGCGTCGAGGGCCAGTCCCTGGAGTACTTCGTCATCTACGGCCCGACGCCGAAGGAGATCCTGCGCAAGTACACCGCGCTGACCGGGCGACCGGCCCTGCCACCGCCGTGGTCGTTCGGCCTGTGGCTCTCCACCTCCTTCACCACCTCCTACGACGAGGAGAGCGTCGCCGGGCTGGTCGACGGCATGATCGAACGGGACGTGCCGCTGAGCGTGTTCCATTTCGACTGCTTCTGGATGCGCGAGCTGCACTGGTGCGACTTCGAATGGGACCCGCGGCTGTTCCCGGATCCGCCGGCCATGCTGGCGCGGCTCAAGGCCCGGGACCTGCGGATCAGCCTGTGGATCAACCCGTACATCGCGCAGCGCTCGGCGTTGTTCGCCGAGGGGCGGGACCGGGGCTACCTGCTCAAGAAGCCGAACGGTGACGTCTGGCAGTGGGACCGCTGGCAGCCGGGCATGGCGCTGGTCGACTTCACCAACCCGCAGGCCCGCGAGTGGTACGCCGACAAGCTCGACGCGCTGCTGGAGCAGGGCGTGGACTGCTTCAAGACCGACTTCGGCGAGCGGGTGCCGACCGACGTCGAGTACTACGACGGGTCCGACCCGGAGCGGATGCACAACTACTACACCTACCTCTACAACCAGACGGTGTTCGAGGTGCTCCGCAAGCGCCGCGGGGATCGGGAGGCGGTGCTGTTCGCCCGCTCGGCCACCGTGGGTTCCCAGCAGTTCCCGGTGCACTGGGGCGGTGACTGCGAGTCGACCTACGAGTCCATGGCCGAGAGCCTGCGCGGCGGGCTGTCGCTGGGACTGTCCGGATTCGGCTACTGGAGCCACGACATCGGCGGGTTCGAGGGCACGCCCGACCCCGCGCTGTTCAAGCGGTGGATCGCGTTCGGCCTGCTCTCCTCGCACAGCCGGCTGCACGGCAGCTCGTCCTACCGGGTGCCGTGGCTGTTCGACGACGAGGCAGTCGCCGTCCTGCAGCTGTTCACACGGCTCAAGGCGCGGCTCATGCCCTACCTCTACGCGGCGGCGCGGCAGGCCCACGACGGCGGCCTGCCGATGATGCGCGCGATGGTGCTGGAGTTCCCGGACGATCCGGCCTGCACCCACCTGGAACGTCAGTACATGCTGGGCGACGACCTGCTGGTCGCCCCCGTGTTCACCGAGGACGGCGAGGTCTCCTACTACGTGCCGGCGGGCACCTGGACGCACTACCTGACCGGTGAGCGGGTCGAGGGCGGGCGTTGGGTCCGGGAGCGGCACGGCTTCCTGAGCGTCCCCCTGCTGGTCCGGCCGGGCGCGGTCGTACCGGTCGGCGCGGTCGAGGACCGGCCGGACTACGACTACGCGGACGGGGTGACCCTGCGGGCCTACGAGTTGGCCGACGGTGCCAGGGTGGAAACTGTGCTCACCTCCCCGGTCGGGGAGGTCGGGGCTAGGTTCGTGACGTCACGGCAGGCCGACCTCGTGCTGGCTGAGACGGAGCTCGCCGGGACGAGTTGGCAGCTACTGCTGGTCGGCGTGCGGCCGGAGTCGGTCGTCGCGGTCGAGGGCGGCAGCGCCGAACCGCACGCCCAGGGCACGCTCGTCCGGCCGGAGGGCGAGCGGGTGGCGGTGCGGCTCAGCTCGGCCGGTGGACCGTCCGCCGACGCCCCGGCACAGGAGAGGAGCGGTTGATGGTGAAGATCGCGGACGTCGCCCGGCACGCGCAGGTCTCCCCGAGCACGGTGTCCTACGTGCTCAGCGGCAAGCGCTCGATCTCCGAGGCGACCCGTCTCCGGGTCGCCGAGAGCATCCGGGAGCTCGGGTATCGTCCGCACGCCGGCGCCCGCGCGCTGGCGAGCAACCGCTCCAACGTGCTCGCTCTGGTGGCCCCGCTGCGGCACGGCATCCACGTGCCGGTCGTCATGCAGTTCGCGGTCTCCGTGGTGATCACCGCCCGCCGGTTCGATCATGACGTGCTGCTGCTCACCCAGGAGGAGGGCGAGGAGGGCCTACGGCGGGTGGCCGACAGTGCGCTCGCCGACGCGCTCGTGGTGATGGACGTCGAGCTGCACGACGCCCGTATCCCGCTGCTGCGGAGCCTGGAGCGCCCGTCGGTGCTGATCGGCTTGCCCGCCGACACCACGGGCCTGACCTGCATAGACCTGGACTTCACCGCAGCCGGCGCGACCTGCGTGGACCACCTGGTCGGGCTGGGGCACGCCAGCGTCGCCCTGATCGGCTCGCCGCCGGAGGTGTACGCCCGGGAGACCGGCTTCGCCCGGCGCACCGAGGAGGGTTTCACCGCGGCGGCCAACCGGCACGGCATCGCCGCCACCGTGCATCCGTGCGAGCCCACCGCGACGGCCGCGCGCGAGCTGGTGGATCGGTTACTGCGCGAGCAGCCCGACCTGACCGCGGTGGTCGTGCACAACGAGCCGATCGTCGAGGCCGTGGTCGACGCGTTCCAGCGGGCCGGGCGCGGCGTGCCCGCCGACGTGTCGGTCGTCGCGATCTGCCCGGACAACCTGGCCGAGCGGGCGACGGTGCCGCTCACCTCGGTGGCGATCCCCGCTGAGGAGGTGGGCGAGCGGGCCGTCGAACTGTTGATGTCGAAGTTGGACGGTCACGACGTGCCGGACCTCACCCTGCTGGTGCCGCGGCTCACGTCGCGCGCGAGCACGGCCGTGACGGCTCCCTGAGAGCCCGCCACCGGCCCGGTGTCCACCTCGGCCCGTGAACGGACGGGCGAGCGGACCGCCCGGTCTGGACGGCCCACTCGGGACGGACGCTGCTCAGTCGGCGACGTTGACCCACACGTCGGTCGCGGTGAGGTTCGGCGTGTTGTTGTAGCAGCTGGCCTGCGACCACCACGGGCTCGGCCCCTCCATCCACGGGCCGGTCCGGTACGTGCCGTCCGAGCAGCGCACCAGCGCCTGGAAGGCGTAACTCCCGTACGCGCACTGGACGCTGCCGACGTACCACGTCATTTCGGCGGCGCACCCGTCCGGCGGTGTGTGGACTCCTGCGGCGGCCGGACTGGCGATACCGACGAGGCCACCGGTGATCAGCGCGGTGGTGGCCACGCCGACCGTGAGACGGCGGATCGGGTTCGAGATGCTCATGTCGGCGACCGTAGCAATTGTCGGGTTCATTCCCCTTTCACCGCGCCGAGCCTCCGCGGGGAGCGGCGGGGCGACAGGCTAAAGTCCGGGTGCGCACGTGGCGGGTCGGACTCGGATGGGCGAGGTATGAGGAATCCGTTCAACATCGTCCGTTCGCAGACCGTGAACGGGTCGGGCGCGCCGTCGCCCCGCCGGGTTCCGCTCACACTGCTGGCTGTCGGCCTCGGAGCCGTGCTGCTGGTGGTGATCGTCGTCTTCATCGTGGACTCCAGCCCTGGCGACCAGCTCGACGCCCGCCGCCGACCAGCCGTGGTGGACCGGCGACGACCGGTCCGAGCCGACCCCGCCGTCCACCGTCCCGCCCTCCGACGCGTACCTGATCGTGGGTCCGGAGCTGACGTTCAGCCCGACGCCGACCGCCTCCTCGGCCGAGCCCGGCCGGGCGCTGGTGAAGCGACCGCCGCCGTCCCGCGTTCCGTCCGGTGACGATCACGGGCAGCGCTACGAGGCGGAGCAGGCCACGGTCACCCGCGGCACCGTCCAAACAAACCACGCCGGATACTCGGGCGCCGGCTTCGTCGACTACGAGAACGAGGTCGGCAGCACCATCCGGTGGACCGTGCGGGCTGCGGCGGCGGGCCGGGCGACGTTGACGATCCGGTACGCGAACGGCACCGCGCCGAGCCGGCCCATGGACATCGCGGTGAACGGCACCGTCGTCGCGGCGAACGCGGCGTTCGGCGCCACCGGGGGATGGTCCGCGTGGCGCAGCCGCACGTTCACCGTGCCGCTGGTGGCGGGTGCGAACACCGTGACGGCCACCGCGACCGGGCCGGACGGCGGTCCGAACATCGACTACGCGGAAATCGGCTGAGGCCGACGGTGCGGATCACTACCGCGGGTCAGCCGGTCGTGCAGCTGACCGTGGGCGTCGGATTGGCGCCGGTGAACGAGGCGAGGAAGCCGAAGTTGGTCGACCCGCCGGCGGCGAGGCTGCCGTTCCAGTTCAGGTTCCGCGCGGTGACCGCCGACCCGCTCTGGACGGCCGTGGCGGCCCAGGCCTGCGTGATCCGCTGACCGTTGCCGAAGCTGAAGGTGGCCGTCCAGGCCGAGCTGGGCGCCGACGCCGTGTTGCGCACGATGACCTCACCCTGGAACCCGTCGGACCACTGCGAGACCACCCGGTAGGTGGTGGCGCACCCGCCACCGCCCGGGGACGGTGACGGCGTGGGGCTGGACGAGGGTGTCGGGCTGGTCGTCGGTGACGGTGGCACGCCGCCGTCGAGCACGCGCGTCAGCACCGGGTAGAAGCGGTCGGCCATCTTCCGGAAGCCGGCGTCGTTCGGGTGGACTCCGTCGCCGGTGTCCGTGGCCGTGTTGAAGCCGGTCCACTGGTCCACCACGACGATCGGTGACTGGGCGGTGGTGAGCCCGGCGGCCCAGGCCGGGATCCGGTTGTTGAGCGCGACCACGTCGGCGGGGCAGGTGGCGCAGGCCGACTGACTCATCGGGATGATCTGCGCGACGATGATCCGCATGGCGGGATTGTTCGCGCGCATCTGACCGACGAGCTTCGTGAACGCGGCGATCTTGTTCTCGGTCGGGATGGACCCGCCCCACATGTCGTTCGTGCCGAGATGCATGAGGACGACGTCGGGGCTCGTGGCGGCCAGCCAGGGCGGGAGCAGATTCTGGTTGGCCACCCCGGTGGCCGAGAAGCCGCTGTGGCCCTCGTGGTCGCCGTCGTGCGCCACCGAACAGCCGCCGCCCGGCTGGGTGCCGACGAAGTCGATGTTGGTGTACCCGGTTCGTTGCAGCCGATCCCAGAGGAGCGCGCGCCAGCACCCCGGCCCGGCGGTGATGGAATCGCCGAGCAGCATGATCCGCGTCGGGGCGGCGGCCGAGAGCGCGGGCTTGGCCACCGTGACCGCCAGCGCCGCGGCGAGCACGGCGAGGACGGCGAGGAGAACGGCCTTACGTGGCAACGACGTGGGCAGGATCGACTTCACATTGGACATGGGTGGCCTTCTCACACACGTCGGAGATCGCCTCGGCGGGCGGGGCGGTGGACCGTGCTCGGCGCGGTTACGGGTTCTGGGTGAGCAGGTGAGCCTTGAAGCCCTCGCCGTACGTCTTGGTCGGCGTGCCGTTGTAGTCCTCGATGAGCACGTTGCCGCCGGTGCAGCCCCACGGGTTCCACGTCCAGGCGGTGTAGCCGAGGCTGTTGCGGTCCAGCCAGGCCGTGACCCGGTCGATGTAGTCGTGCGCGCAGGTGTCCTGGCCGATCTCACCGGCGTGCACCGGTACCTGCGCGGCGACCGTGCCGATCTGGCTGTCCCAGCAGCTGGCGGTGACGCAGGCGTTGAAGTTGTAGGTGTGCCACGAGGCCATCAGGTTGCCGGTGGGGTCGGTCGGCTTGTAGGCGAGCCACTGGGACAGGTCGTTCGTCCAGGTCAGACCCGCGGACATGACGACGTTGGTGGCACCGGTCGCGCGGACCGCGTCGAGCAGGTCCTGCATGCCGGCCACCTCGTAGGCGATGCCGGTACAGGTGCCGCCGTCGCGCAGGCAGCGCCAGGCTGCGGGCATGTCGGACCAGTTGTTGGACGCGTCCGGGTAGGGCTCGTTGAACAGGTCGAACACGACCGCGTTGTTGCCCTTGAACGCGTTGGCCACTCCGGTCCAGAACTGCGGCGTGTGCTGCATGCTGGGCATCGGCTTCTGGCAGGTCGCGTTGACGTCCGCGCAGGCCGAGATGTTGCCCGTGTACAGGCCGTGGGTCCAGTGCAGGTCGATGATGGGATTGATCCCGTTGGCGACCAGCAGGTTCACGTAGTCCTTGACCGCCTGCTGGTAGGCCGCCCCGCTCGGCGAGCCGGACAGGCCCAGCCAGCAGTCCTCGTTCAACGGGATCCGCACCGCGTGGATGTTCCAGTTCTTCATCGCGTCGATCGAGGCCTGGTCCACCGGTCCGCTGTCCCACATTCCCTTGCCCTGCACGCAGGCGAATTCGCCGCTGGCCCGGTTGACGCCGAGCAGCCGGTACGCGGCGCCGGCCGCGGTCACCAGCTTGTTCCCGGACACCCGCAGCGCCGGTGCGGCACCGACGGGCGGTGTCGGCGTGGGCGTGGGCGTCGGGGACACGGTCGGCGTCGGGGTTGGTGTCGGAGTCGGGGTTGGCGACGTGCCGGTCGGGCTGGCGGTGGGCGACGGCACGCCGTTGCAGAGTGTGCCGTTGAGCGTGAAGGACGCCGGTACCGGGTTGGCGCCGCTCCATGAGCCGACGAAGCCCACCGCGGTCGACCCGCCGGTGCTCAGCGCGCCGTTCCAGTTCATGCTGGCCGCCGACACCCGGGTGCCGGACTGGGTCCAGGTGGCGCTCCAGCCCTGGGTGAGCTTCTGGTTGGCGTTGGGCAGGTCGAAGGCCAGCGCCCAACTCGTGATCGGCGAGCCGAGATTCGTGATGGCGATGTTGGTGCTGAACCCACCCGGCCACTGACTCTGCACCGTGTAGGTGACCGAGCATCCGGTGGCGGCGGCTGACGCCGGCAGGGTGACGGCTAAGAAGCCCGATGCCACCAGCGTGGCGGCGGCTCCGCAGGCGAGGAGGGCAAGACGACGATTCACGAGGATCTCCTCTGAGGGGGGAGGGATCACACACTGGGAGCGCTCCCAGCAGAGTCGGTGATGAACTTTGTTAAGTCAAGAGCCAATGGTGGGGAGGACGGCTGCGGCAACTGCCCTGCTCACGGCGCCGCGCGGCGGGCTGACGACGCGCGCCCGGCGGCCTCGAAGCCGGGCCGGGGCGAGGCCGGAGCCGAGCGGCGGGAGCGGGAACGCGCCGCCGTCGACCTCGAAGCCGGGCCGAGGCCGGAGCCGAGCCGGCGTCGATCTGTGCGCGACCGGGCGACCCTCGCAGCGAGGTCGGCCGAGGCCGGCCGCGACGGGGCGCTTTGCGTCGGCCGGACATTCCATTGCGGGAATACGCATTGCCGGAGATGCGTGGCGTTCAATTGTTCGATACGCGATGTTCATTGGCCTCGTGCGGCGATCAATGGATAGGGTCGAATTGCGGCTGAACGCCAATGTCGCCCACGATTACGGGGAGCTTTTGTGAACATCAAGACGAAGTCGACCATTGTCGCCATCGTGGCCTCGGCCGCGAGCCTTGTGCTGGCCCAGCCCGCCTTCGCGAATTCGTTCACGACCAGCACGCAGGGCGGTACGGCTTCCTACACCGACGGCAGCGACTCGTTCTGCGTGCACGCGTACGACTCCGAGGGCGCACGCTGGGTCAGGGCCGTGTTGAAGCCGCTCAATGGCGTCGGCCCGACGCCGACGATCTACGACGCCAACAACGACACCACGGGCAATTGCGGCAGCCTTGCCACCGCGTACGAGGACACGAACTACCGGGCCACCATCACCGCGTACTGGGGTGAGACCGGCACCACGACGACGAAGATCGTCGATTTCTGGAGCTGAATCACTCCGCCGCAATTTCGCTTTGGGCGACATCTTCTCGGCGATGACCGAGAAGATGTCGCCCAAAGCGTGGGGTGCTTGCGCTAGGCGGGGTAGCGGCGCGGCGTGAAGACGGTGGGGCGGCCGCCCGCGCCGTCCACCAGCCGGGTGGTGGACGAGCCGATGAGCAGCAGGCAGCGCATGTCCACGTCGGCCGGGTCCAGGTCGGCGAGGCGGACCACCCGCACCGACTCCGCCGGCCCGCCGACGTCCCGGCCGATCACCACCGGGGTGTCCGGCGGCGCGGTGCTCCAGCAGCAGGTCCCGGGCGGCGGCCACCTGCCAGGTGCGGGTCTTGGACGCCGGGTTGTAGATGCGCGATGCACCAGGTCGGCGCGCGGCGGCGGCCGTCCAGCCGGGCGGCGATCACCTCCCACGGCTTGAGCCGGTCGGACAGCGACAGCACGCAGTAGTCGTGCCCGAGCGGCGCGCCGACCCGGCTCGCCACCGCCTGCGCGGCGGTCAGGCCCGGCACGACCCGCACCGGCACGTCCGGCCAACCGCTCCTCGGTGGCCACCTCCAGCACCGCGCTGGCCATCGCGAACACGCCCGGGTCGCCGGAGGAGACCACGGCCACCCGGCGCGCCGCGCCTGCGCCAGGTCCAGCGCGAGCGCGGCGCGCTCGGCCTCGACCGGGTTGTCCGACGGGTGCCGGCGCTGCCGCGGGTTCGGCCGGGACCCGGTCCAGGTAGGGGCCGTAGCCGACCAGGTCGTCGGCGGCGGCCAGCGCGGCCTGCGCCTCCGGGCGTCAGCCACTCCCGCCCCGCCGGGCCCGAGCCCGACCACGACGACCTCGCCCTGCTTGCGCGCCGGGCCCGCGGCGGTCGCCGCGCGGCACGGCGGTCAG
This sequence comes from uncultured Actinomycetota bacterium, assembly GCA_963746095.1. Classification (GTDB taxonomy): domain Bacteria; phylum Actinomycetota; class Actinomycetes; order Mycobacteriales; family Cryptosporangiaceae; genus CAVVAL01. The sequence goes on from CAVVAL010000031.1 coordinate 130,901, forward strand.
CGCGGCGTCGACCGGGCTGGGCAGCAGCGCGAGCGAGAAGTACGGCACGGTGGTCCGGGTCGACCTCGGCCAGCGGCGCGGTGCGCTGCGGTCGGCTGGTGGCCCGCTCGACGTACCAGGCCTCGTCCAGCCGGCCGGCCTCGCCGAGCGCGTCCCGGACCTTGGCGAACGTGCGGCCCAGCTTCATCACGGCGGCCGAGTCGGTGGCGGCCAGCCGGTCGGCGAGCACCTCGGCCGGCAGCGTGCCGGGCAGGACGGTGAGGATCTCGTCGCCGCTCGACCAGCGGCCGGCCGAGCACCGCGGCGGCGGCGCTCACCGAGGTCACGCCGGGCACCACCTCGGTCGGGTACCGGTGCGCGAGCCGCTTGTGCAGGTGCATGTAGGAGCCGTAGAAGAACGGGTCGCCCTCGCCGAGCACCACCACGTCGCGGCCGGCGTCCAGGTGCGCGGCGAGCCGGGCCGCGCACTCGGCGTAGAACTCGTCGATCGCGCCCTGGTAGCCGCCGGGGTGGTCGGTGGTCTCGGTGGTGACCGGGTAGACCAGCGGCTCCTCGATCTGGTCGCCGCGCAGGTACGGCTCGGCGATCGAGCGGGCGATGCTGCGGCCGTGCCGGGCGCTGTGGTAGGCGACCACGTCGGCCGCGCCGATCAGCCGGGCGGCCTTGACCGTGACCAGCTCCGGGTCGCCGGGGCCGAGCCCCGACGCCGTACGAGCACGCCGGCTCATTCCTCCTCGCTCGCGATCGCGTTGACGGCGGCGACGGTCATCGCGCTGCCGCCGCGCCGGCCGTGCACGACCAGGTACTCGACCGCTCGGGTGCTCGGCGAGGGCCTCCTTGGACTCGGCCGCGCCGATGAACCCGACCGGGATGCCCGAGCACCGCGGCCGGCCGCGGCGCGCCTGCCTCGATCAGCTCCAGCAGCCGGAACAGCGCGGTCGGGGCGTTGCCGATCGCGACCACCGCGCCCGCCGAGCCGGTCGCCCCACAGCTCCAGCGCGGCCGCGCTGCGGGTGGTGCCGAGCTCGCTCGGCCAGCGCCGGGCACGCGCGGGTCGCGCAGCGTGCAGAGCACCTCGTTGTCGGCGGGCAGCCGCTTGCGGGTGATCCCGGACGGCGACCATCTGTGCGTCGCACAGGACCGGCGCGCCGCGCGAGCAGCGCCTTGCGGGCGGCGGTCACCACGCCGGGGGAGAACGCGAGGTCGCTCGACCAGGTCGACCATGCCGCAGGCGTGGATCATCCGGACCGCGACCTGGGCGACGTCCGCGGGCAGGCCGGCCAGGTCGGCCTCGGCCCGGATCGTGGCGAACGACCGCCGGTAGATCTCCGCGCCGTCGCGGACGTACTCGATCACGAGCTCCTCCGGGCTGCGTCGATGACTCGTGCGATGCGGTCAGGTCGGTGCTGAGCCCCCACTGGCGGCCGGCCACGCTCACCGCGTAGCCGTCCCCGGTGGCCAGCACCTCGACCACCCGACCGGCCGGCGTGCCGCAGCGGCGCTCGCAGCCGACCCAGTGCACGCCGATGATGCCGGCCGCGCTCGGCGGCGCGGCGGCCAGGGTGCTGCTCGCGTCCGCGCGGACGTCGGCCAGGGCCTGCGCGCAGCCCGGCCGCCCGGCGCAGGCGGTCACGCCGGCCCAGCGGGAGCTCCGGTCGGTGACGAAGCCCGGCGGCGGCCGAGCGCCGCCGCGCGGCGTTCGCCCTGGTCGGCGGGGAGGTCGGGCATCAGCACGCCGCGCCACGGCGTGATCCGGAGCCGGCCGCCGCCGGCGCGCGCGGCCAGGCGAGCGCGGCAGCTGCGCGCGGTCCGAGCCGGCCGAGCGGCGCCGAGCACGGCCAGCGCCGCGCCCCGTCGGGCTGGTCGACCAGGCCGACCGGTCCGGGCTCCGGCGTCCGCGGAGGCGGTGCGGGCTGCCGTGGCGCAGCGCCCAGCCGGGCGGCGACCCGGGCCGGCCCGTCGGTCAGCTCGGCGAGGCGCCACCCGGTCGAGTCCTGCTCGGCCCGCTCGGCGAGGAACGCCTCGGCGGCGGCGACCAGCGTGCCGCACCGCGCCCGCCGGCCGGCACCCGGATGCCCGCCGTCGACCCCGCCCAGGAGCAGCGCGGCCGCGTCGGCGACACGGCGGCGAGCCCGACGTCCGCGCGAGCGCCGCCACGTCGCCGCGGCCGTCGTCCAGGGCGAACAGGAACCGGCCGGGCAGCGCGGCCAGCCCGGGGGTCGGCGCACAGCCGCCGGTCCAGCGCGGCCGCGAGCGGTGCGACGTCGAGCAGCCCACGCCCGTCCAGCCCGGTCAGCGGCGAGGCGATGATGTTGCGGACCCGCTCGTGGGTCGCCGACGGCAGCAGCCCGGCGTCGGCCAGCGCGCTCGGCCAGCGCGCCCTCCGTCGCCCGGCGCGCAGCGCCCCGGAGCTGCACGTTGGCCCGGGAGGTCAGCTCGAGGTGGCCGTCGCCGAGCTCGGCGGCCGCCGCGCCGAGCGCCGCCAGCTGGTCCGCCGTGAGCCGCCCGCCGGGCAGCCGGATCCGCGCCAGCCCGCCGTCGGCCGCGGCGTGCACCCGCAGCGCCCCGGGGCAGGCGTCGGGACGGCGCCGTTCGGCGGGGGCGGGGGGAGGCACGAGGCGGATACTACTGGCCGGCATCTGGGCGTTAAGCTCGCCGAACGGGCTGGTTCCGCGGCGCCTGCGCCGGCTGTGACCAGCCCCACAGCAGTTCAGCGCAGTACGCGGCGACAAGGTGGAGGAAGCCGGTGCGAGTCCGGCGCGGTCCCGCCACTGTCACCGGGGAGCGGACCCCAACACGAGGTCACGGCCCAATCCGTGGGCGGGAAGACCGGGGCGAGCACCGATCCGGGAGCCAGGACACTCCGGTCGCCGCGACCGACGACCCGGGGCGCGGACCCCGAGGAAGGACAACCATGTCCTGCACCGCCGCCCATCGGGGATCCTCGCGTGATCCTGCTGCTGTCGACCTCCGACACCGACCTGCTCAGCGCGCGGGCCAGCGGCGCCGACTACCGGCTGGCCAACCCGGCCCGGCTCGGCGTCGACGACCTGCCCGCCCTGCTCGACGGCGTCGACCTGGTCGTCGTGCGCATCCTCGGCGGCCGCCGGGCCTGGGAGGACGGCCTCGACGCGCTGCTCGCCGGCCCCCGCCCGGTGGTCGTGCTCGGCGGCGAGCAGGCGCCCGACGCCGAGCTGATGGAGCTGTCCACCGTGCCCGGCGGGGTCGTGCGCCGAGGCGCACGCGTACCTCGCCTACGGCGGCCCGGCGAACCTGGCCGCAGCTGCACGACTTCCTCTCCGACACCGTGCTGCTCACCGGCCACGGCTTCGCCGCGCCCGCGCCGACCGCCGACCTGGGGCCTGCTGGAGCGCACGCCGCGGCCGCACCGAGGGCCCGACCGTCGCCGTCCTCTACTACCGCGCGCACCACTGGCCGGGAACACCGCGTTCGTCGAGGCGCTCTGCGACGCGATCGAGGACGCCGGCGGCCAGGCCGCTGCCGGTGTTCTGCGCCTCGCTGCGCACCGCCGCGCCCGAGCTGCTCGCCGAGCTCGCGCAAGGCCGACGCGCTGGTCGTGACCGTGCTCGCGGCCGGCGGCACCAAGCCGGCCACCGCCTCGGCCGGCGGCGACGACGAGGCCTGGGACGTCGGCGCGCTCGCCGCCCTGGACGTGCCGATCCTGCAGGGCCTGTGCCTGACCAGCTCGCGCGCCACCTGGGCCGGCAGCGACGACGGGCTGTCCCCGCTGGACGCGGCGACCCAGGTCGCCATCCCGGAGTTCGACGGCCGGATCATCACCGTGCCGTTCTCGTTCAAGGAGATCGACGCCGGACGGCCTGTCCGTCTACGTGGCCGACCCCGAGCGGGCCGCCCGGGTGGCCGGCATCGCGGTCCGGCACGCGCGGCTGCGGCACATCCCGCCGGCCGAGCGGCAGGATCGCGCTGATGCTGTCGGCGTACCCGACCAAGCACTCCCGGATCGGCAACGCCGTCGGCCTGGACACCCCGGCCAGCGCGGTCCGGCTGCTGCACGCGCATGCGCGAGCGCGGGCTACGACATCGGCCGCTGACGGCCGACGCCTGCCCGGCGTGGCCGAGCAGGACGGCGACGCGCTGATCCACGCGCTGATCGCCGCCGGCGGGCAGGACCCGGACTGGCTCACCGAGGAGCAGCTCGCCGGCAACCCGGTGCGGATCACCGCCGCGCGGCTACCGCGCGCTGGTTCGCCACCCTGCCCGCACGACCTGCGGGACGGCGATCGAGCGAGCACTGGGGCCCGGCGCCCGGCGAGCTGTACGTCGACCGACTCCCGCGACCCCGACGGCGAGATCGTGCTGGCCGCGCTGCGCGCCGGCAACGTCGTGCGTGATGGTCCAGCCGCCGCGCGGGTTCGGCGAGAACCCGATCGCGATCTACCACGACCCCGACCTGCCGCCCAGCCACCACTACCTGGCCGCCTACCGCTGGCTGGCCGACGGACTTCGGCGCGCACGCCGTGGTGCACGTCGGCAAGCACGGCAACCTGGAGTGGCTGCCCGGCAAGAACGCTCGGCATGTCCGCCTCCTGCGGCGCCGGACGCGGCGCTCGGCGACCTGCCGCTGATCTACCCGTTCCTGGTCAACGACCCGGGCGAGGGCACCCAGGCCAAGCGCCGCGCGCACGCCACCCTGGTCGACCACCTGATCCCGCCGATGGCCCGGGCCGAGAGCTACGGCGACATCGCCCGGCTCGAGCAGCTGCTCGACGAGCACGCCAACATCGCCGCGATGGACCCGGCCAAGCTGCCGGCGATCCGGGCCCAGATCTGGACCCTGATCCAGGCCGCCAAGCTCGACCACGACCTGGGGCTGGACGGACCGGCCGCACGACGCGGAGTTCGACGACTTCATCCTGCACGTCGACGGCTGGCTGTGCGAGGTCAAGGACGCCCAGATCCGCGACGGCCTGCACATCCTCGGCGACGCGCCGGCCGGCGAGGCCCGGGTCAACCTGGTGCTGGCGATGCTGCGCGCCCGGCAGATGTGGGGCGGCCAGGCGACGCGCTGCCCGGCCTGCGCGAGGCGCTCGGCCTGGCCGAGGACGGCAGCGCCAGCCGCGGCCGACGTGGACGAGGTCGAGAGCGGCCGCGCGCGCGCTGGTCGAGGCGATGGAGGCGGCCGGCTGGGACCCGGCGGCGGCCGACCGTGCGCACCGTGCTGGGCACGACCGACGCCAGGTCGTCGCAGGTGCTGCGATTCGCCGCCACCGAGGTCGTGCCGCGGCTGGCCCGCACCACCGACGAGCTCGACCAACGTGCTGCACGCCCTCGACGGCGGCTACGTGCCGGCCGGCCCGAGCGGCTCGCCGCTGCGCGGCCTGATCAACGTGCTGCCGACCGGCCGCAACTTCTACTCGGTCGACCCCAAGGCGATCCCCAGCCGGCTGGCCTGGGAGACCGGCCAGGCGATGGCCGACTCGCTGCTGGAGCGCTACCGCACCGACACCGGCGAGTGGCCGCGCTCGGTCGGCCTGTCGGTCTGGGGCACCAGCGCCATGCGCACCGCCGGCGACGACATCGCCGAGGTGCTGGCGCTGCTCGGCGTCCGGCCGGTCTGGGACGAGGCCTCCCGCCGGGTCACCGGCCTCGAGCCGATCCCGCTGGCCGAGCTGGGCCGGCCCCGGATCGACGTCACGGTCCGGATCACCGGCTTCTTCCGCGACGCGTTCCCGCACGTGGTGCGCCATGCTGGACGACGCGGTGCGGCTGGTCGCCGACCTGGACGAGCCGGCCGAGGAGAACTACGTCCGCGCGCACGTGCAGGCCGACCTGGCCGAGCACGGCGACGAGCGGCGGGCCACCACCCGGATCTTCGGCTCCAAGCCGGGCGCGTACGGCGCCGGCCTGCTGCCGCTGATCGACAGCCGCAACTGGCGCGACGACGCCGACCTGGCCGAGGTGTACGCGGTCTGGGGCGGCTTCGCCTACGGCCGCGGCCTGGACGGCGCGCCGGCCCGCGACGACATGGAGGCCGCGTACCGGCGGATCGCGGTGGCGGCCAAGAACATCGACACCCGCGAGCACGACATCGCCGACTCCGACGACTACTTCCAGTACCACGGCGGCATGATCGCCACCGTCCGCGCGCTGACCGGCAAGGCGCCCGGCCGCCTACATCGGCGACAGCACCCGCCCGGACGCGGTCCGGACCCGCATCGCTGACCGAGGAGACCGCCCGGGTGTTCCGGGCCCGGGTGGTCAACCCGCGCTGGATCGCCGCGATGCGCCGGCACGGCTACAAGGGCGCGTTCGAGCTGGCCGCGACCGTGGACTACCTGTTCGGCTACGACGCCACCGCCGGCGTGGTCGCCGACTGGATGTACGAGAAGCTCGCCGCAGACCTACGTGCTCGACCCGGAGAACCGCAAGTTCCTCACCGAGTCGAACCCGTGGGCGCTGCACGGCATCGCCGAGCGGCTGCTCGAGGCGGCCGAACCGCGGGCTGTGGGAGGAGCCCGACCCGGAGACGCTGCGCCGCGCTGCAGCAGGTCTACCTGGAGACCGAGGGCGACCTCGAGAGTGGGGGAGACGACCGTGGCTGAGAGCATCACCGGCACCGCGCGGCCGATCGTGCAGTACGGCACCAACCCGGTGCTGCACGAGCCGTGTGCCGAGGTGACCGCCTTCGACGCCGACCTGGCCGCGCTGGTCGCGGACATGTTCGCCAGCATGTACGCCGCCAACGGCGTCGGCCTCGCGGCGAACCAGATCGGCGTCGGGCTCCGGGTGTTCGTCGTGGACTGTCCGGATGAGACAGACGAGAACGTGGTGGCGCACGTGGTCAACCCGGTGCTGCACCTGCCCGAGGCGCCGCGCGAGCTGGACGAGGACGAGGAGGGCTGCCTGTCGGTCCTCGGCCAGCACTCCGACCTGGTCCGCAGCGCGGTGGCCAGCGTGACCGGCTTCGACATGCACGGACAGCCCGTGCGGATCGACGGCACCGGCATGCTGGCCCGCTGCCTCCAGCACGAGGCGGACCACCTCGACGGCACCGTCTACGTGGACCGGCTCGCCGCCAAGCGCCGCCGCAAGCTCCTCGCCGCCGCCGGCCTCGAGTAACTCGCCACCAACCCTCCGCGCTTTGGGCGACATTTTCTGTGCTATAGCCGCGAAAATGTCGCCCAAAGCGCAACGCGTCCCCGAAGAGGCGGGGTCGGGTTGACAGCGTTCCGCGCGAGGAGTGCAGTGGTCGCGGAGGCGATGCCATGCACGAACTCGCGATCACCGAAAGCGTCATCGAGAGCGTGACCGAGCGGCTCGGGGACGCGCGCGTCGTCGCGCTCACCCTGGAGATCGGCCGGCTGTCCGGCGTGGTCGCCGACTCCGTGCGCTTCTGCTTCGAGCTGTGCGCCGAGGGCACCACCCTCGAAGGCGCCCGGCTGGACATCGTGGACGTGCCGGGCCTGGCGCACTGCCGGGACTGCGGGCGTGAGCTGGAGCTCGCCGACCTGATCCCGCTCTGCGGCTGCGGCAGCACCAACCTGGACATCGTCAGCGGGCAGCAGCTCGTGATCAAACAGGTGGAGGTGGTCTGAGATGTGCGCGACCTGTGGCTGCGCGGACGGCGCCCGACCGAGCCTCACCGATCTCGGCACCGGCCAGGTCACCTCCCTCGGCGAGCCGGTGCACGAGCACGACCACGCCCACCCGCACGACCACCCCCACCCGGAAACCAGAACGATCGTGCTGGAGCAGGAGGTGCTGTCGAAGAACAACCTGCTGGCGGAGCGGAACCGGGACTGGTTCGCTCGAGCACCGGATCGCCGCGCTGAACCTGATGAGCTCGCCCGGCGCCGGCAAGACCACGCTGCTGGAGCGGACGATCCGTGACCTCGACGGCGAGCTGCCGATCTCGGTGATCGAGGGCGACCAGGAGACCCTGCTCGACGCCGAGCGGATCCGCGCCACGAAGTGCCGGGTCGTGCAGATCAACACCGGTAGCGGCTGCCACCTCGACGCCGACATGCTGGCCCGCGGCCTCGCCAGCCTCGACCCGCCGGACGAGTCGGTGGTGATGATCGAGAACGTGGGCAACCTGGTCTGCCCGGCCCTGTTCGACCTGGGTGAGGGCGCCCGCGTGGTGATCATGTCGGTGACCGAGGGTCAGGACAAACCGCTCAAGTACCCGCACATGTTCCGCTCGGCGCAGCTGATGATCCTGAACAAGATCGACCTGAGCCCGTACGTCCAATTCGACACCGCGGAGTGCGTCGCGAACGCACGGATGGTGAATCCGGGGCTGGAGGTGCTGGAGGTGTCGGCTACCCGCGGCGACGGCATGGACGGCTGGTACGCCTGGCTTCGTCAGGCCCGGCCCTGACGATGATTCGTTAAGTTGACCGGCGCGAACTACGCAACAAAACGCCGTCGTGGGCAGTGTTGCACTATAGGGATGGCGGCTGACGCCTTCTAACCTGGAGACTGCCAGCACTACCAGTCCCGATGGAGGCCGCCTTGACGTTCGCCCCTGCCCGCCCCGACCTTGCCGGTCTCGAGCTCGACGGCCCCGCCGCCGCGCTCGTCGCACTGGAGGAGGAGCGCGGTGCGCACAACTACCACCCGCTGCCGGTCGTGGTCGCCGAGGCCGAGGGCGCCTGGATCACCGACGTGGAGGGCCGGCGCTACCTGGACTGCCTGGCCGGCTACTCGGCGCTCAACTTCGGCCACCGGCACCCCGAGCTGATCGCCGCGGCCACGGCGCAGCTCGGCCGGGTCACGCTCACCAGCCGCGCGTTCCACCACGACCAGCTCGGACCGTTCTGCGCCGAGCTCGCCGACCTCGCCGGCAAGGAGATGGTGCTGCCGATGAACACCGGCGCCGAGGCGGTGGAGAGCGCGCTGAAGGTGGCCCGCAAGTGGGGCTATGAGGTGAAGGGCGTGCCGGAGAACCAGGCCACCATCATCGTCGCCGAGGGCAACTTCCACGGCCGCACGATCAGCGTGGTCAGCTTCTCCTCCGACCCGCAGGCGCGCGGCGGGTTCGGCCCGTTCACCCCCGGCTTCCGCACCGTGCCGTTCGGTGACGCGGCCGCGATCGAGGCCGCCATCGACGACACCACCGTGGCCGTGCTGATCGAGCCGATCCAGGGCGAGGCCGGCGTGATCCTGCCGCCGGACGGCTACCTCACCGCGGTCCGCGAGGTCTGCACCCGGCGCCGCGTACTCATGGTCGCCGACGAGATCCAGTCCGGTCTGGCCCGTGCGGGCACCACCTTCGCCTGCGAGCACGAGGGCGTCGTGCCGGACATGTACCTGCTCGGCAAGGCTCTCGGCGGCGGCGTCGTGCCGGTCAGCGCGGTGATCGCCGACCGTGACGTGCTCGGCGTGCTGCGGCCCGGCGAGCACGGCAGCACGTTCGGCGGCAACCCGCTCGCCTGCGCGGTCGGCCGCGCGGTGGTCCGCCTGCTCGGCACGGGCGAGTACCAGCAGCGCGCCCGCGACCTCGGCGGCCGGCTCACCGGGCGGCTCACGGCGCTGCGCGGCAGCGGTGTGCTCGACGTGCGGGTGCGGGGCCTGTGGGCCGGCGTCGACCTCGACCCGGCCGTCGGTACCGGCCGGCAGGTCTCCGAGCGGCTCGCCGAGCGCGGCGTCCTGGTCAAGGACACCCACGGCTCGACGATCCGGTTCGCGCCGCCGCTCGTGGTGCAGCCCGATGAGCTCGACTGGGCCATCGACCAGCTGGCGGCCGTGCTCTAAAAGCGTTTCTGCGTACGTCTGGCCGGCCGGCGTAAGTCGGCCGGCCAGCGTTCTCCCGGTCAGCCTCCCGGGGGGGGCCGGCGAGTTGAGTACGACAACTCAGGCGGCGGGGCCGTCGGCACGCGATGATCCCGGCATGACCGATCACGCACCGGCGGACCCGTTCGCCACCGCCCTGACCAGCCTGGTCGAGGACGGCACGCTCACCGCACCCCAGGCCTCCCGCGTGAACGAGCGGCTCCGGCCCCTGCTCGCCGCCCGGACGCCAGCGCCGGCACCCGCGCGGCACACCCGGACCGTCCTGGTCGAGTTCGCCGGCTACCTCGGTGGCGCGCTCTTCCTCGGTGGCATCTCGCTGGTGACCGTGCCCAGCTGGGACCGGCTCGCCCAGCCGGCCCGGCTCGCGCTCGCCCTGGCCGTCACGCTGGTGCTGATCGTCGCCGCACTCGTCGCCGACCCGCCGTGGCGGCGCGAGGAGGACCGGCCGGCGGCCCGCGGCCGGCTCGCCTCCACGCTGGGCGCGCTCGCCGCCGGGGGCGCCGCCGTCACCGCGGCCGTGATCGCGCCGACCAACGTCGAACTGCTCACCGGGTCGATCGCCGCGCTGGTCGTCGCCGGCGCCGGTTACCTGCTGCTGCGCGGCGCGCCGCTGCTGGTGGCCGCCTACGCCGCCTCGGCGATGACCCTGGGCAGCGCACTGGAGGAGGCCGGCGTCCAGGAGCAGGCCGGCTGGGCCACCGCGTTCGCGCTGCTCGGCGGCGGCTGGCTCGCGCTGGGCATCGGCAGGCTGGTGCGGGAGGCGCCGGTCGCCGGCCTGCTCGGTGGGCTCACCGGGCTCGGAGCGGGGGAGACCGCCGCCGTCGGGTCCGACGCGGTGGCGGCGTACGGACTGGTGCTCGGCCTCGCCGTGATCGGCGTCTGCTTCGGCGCCTACCTCGCCGCGCGGAGTTGGCCGCTGCTCGTGCCGGCGGTGCTGACCGCGCTGGTCGTGCCGCCGACCGCGCTCGCCAACGTGCTCGAGAGTGGGCTGGCGGCCGGCATCGCGGTGGCCGCGGTCGGCGCCGTGATCCTGGCCGGAGGCGGGGTGGCCCTCGCCGCGCGTCGCCCCGCCCCACGCTGAACCGCGCCTACGATGGCGGTGGCGGGGGAGCTAGCTGGGCGACGCGGTGAGTTTCTGTGCGGGCAGCGTGGTACGAACGGCAGGGGCCGGCGGCCGAGGTGTTCCAGGTCGGTGAGCTGCCGGCGCCGGAGCCCGGTCCCGGGCGAGGTGCGGGTCCGCCTCACCCGTTCGGCGGTCAGCCCGGGCGACACCAAGAAGCGCGGCGGCTGGCTCGGCTCGGCGATGCCGTTCCCGCGGGTCATCCCGCACAGCGACGGTGCCGGCACGATCGAGGCCGTCGGCGAGGGCGTGGACCTCGGCCCGGGTCGGCCAGCGGGTGTGGGTGTTCGGCGCCCAGTCCTACCGGGCGTTCGGCACCGCCGCGCAGTTGACGGTCGTGCCTGACCGGCATGGCCGTCGAACTCCCCGACGGCGTCAGCGACGAGCGTCGGCGCCTGCCTGGGGATCCCGGGATCACCGCTCACCGGGCGGTCTTCGCCGACGGCCCGGTCGCCGGCCAGACCGTGCTGGTGCACGGCGTGCTCGGCGCGGTCGGGTCGATGGCGGCGCAGCTGGCCCGGTGGGGCGGCGCGACCGTGATCGGCACGGTACGGCGGGCGACGACCTGGCGCAGGTGCGCGCGTCGACGGCCGACCACCTGGTCGCGCTGGACCGGCCCGATCCGGTCGGCGCCATCCGGGCCCACGCCCCCGACGGCGTGGACCGCATCATCGAGGTGTCGTTCTCCGACAACATCGACCTCGACGCCGCTGTCGCGCGCAACCAGGCCGTCATCGCCGCCTACGCCACCCGCGCGGACCGGCCCGACTTCCCGTTCTGGCCAATGCTGTTCGACAACCTCACCATCCGGCTGCTGGGCAGCGACGACTTCCCGGCCGAGGCCAAGCGGCAGGCCGCGGCCGACCTCACCAGCGCCGCGCGCGACGGCGCGTTGTCGATCGCGATCGGCGCCCCGTTGCCGCTGGAGCGCATCGCGGAAGCGCACGACCGGGTCGACGCCGGCGCCCGGGACCGCGTCCTGCTGGCCATCCCCGACTGAGCCGACCCCCGGAGCCGACCCGCCGGCGGTGCGGTTCGATTCCGCCCTCCCAGGGCGGAATCGAACCGCAACCCCACGCGTGGTCGCGGAACCGTAATACCCCCGAAATCAGACCGGCCCAGTAGGGATAGTTTTCGGCCACGCGCTGTGACAGGGTGACCTCATGCGCGATTCCTGGCAGCTGACGGGCCGACTCCACGTCGACCTGCAGCGTGTCTGCAGCGCCGCCTGTCGCCGCCACGCCTGACCGCCAGCCGCCGCCGGGGATGCCCCGGCCGTGTTCCTTCCGCACCGTTCCGGCTCGCCGAGCCGCGATTCGTCGTGCCCGCGCCACGCCACCGCTTCCGTCAGGAGACCGCTCATGACCACCGACGCCCCGGACACCAGCCCCGTCCCGATCGAGCCGACCAGCGCGCGCCCCGACTCCTCGGCCTGGTCGTTCGCCACCAAGCAGGTGCACGCCGGCGGCGCACCGGACCCCACCACGGGTGCCCGCGCCGTGCCGATCTACCAGACCACCTCGTTCGTCTTCAACGACACCCAGCACGCCGCGAACCTGTTCAGCCTGGCCGAGCCCGGCAACATCTACACCCGCATCCACAACCCGACCAGCGACGTGGTGGAGCAGCGGCTGGCGGCCCTCGAGGGCGGCGTCGCCGCGGTGGCCTTGGCGTCCGGGCAGGCCGCCGAGACGCTCGCGATCCTGACCCTGGCCTGCGGCCGGCGACCACTTCGTCTCCAGCGCCTCGCTCTACGGCGGCACCTACAACCTGTTCCACTACACGCTGCCGAAGCTCGGCATCGAGGTCAGCTTCGTCGACGACCCGGACGACCTCGACGCCGTGGCGCGCCGCGGTCCGGCCGAACACCAAGCTGTTCTTCGCCGAGACGATCGGCAACCCGCGCAGCAACGTGCTCGACATCGAGGCCGTGGCCGGCATCGCGCACGAGGCCGGCGTGCCGCTGGTGGTCGACAACACCGTGCCCACGCCGTACCTGCTGCGCCCGATCGAGCACGGCGCGGACATCGTGGTCCACTCGGCGACCAAGTTCCTCGGCGGCCACGGCACCGCGATCGCCGGCGTGGTCGTGGACGGCGGCACCTTCGACTTCGGCGCGCACGCCGAGCGGTTCCCGGACTTCAACGAGCCGGACCCGAGCTACCACGGCCTGCGGTACTGGCCGAGTCCTCGGCCCCGGTGCGTTCGCCGCGAAGCTGCGCGTCCAGCTGCTGCGCGACATCGGCCCGGCGATCGCCCCGTTCAACAGCTTCCTGATCCTGCAGGGCATGGAGACGCTCTCGCTCCGGATCGAGCGGCACGTGCAGAACGCCCAGGCGCTCGCCGAGTGGCTGGAACAGCGGGACGAGGTCGAGCGGGTGTACTACGCCGGGCTGCCGTCGAGCCCCTGGTACGCCTGGCGCAGAAGTACCTGCCGGCCGGCGCGGGCGCGGTGCTCGCGTTCGAACTGCGCGGCGGCGTCGAGGCCGGGCAAACGGTTCGTCGACGCGATGGAGCTGCACAGCCACCTGGCGAACATCGGTGACGTGCGCAGCCTGGTGATCCACCCGGCCAGCACCACGCACAGCCAGCTGTCCGAGGCCGAGCAGACCGCCACCGGCGTCACGCCCGGCCTGGTCCGGCTGTCCGTCGGCATCGAGGGCATCGAAGACCTGAAGGCCGACCTCGAGGCCGGTTTCCGGGCCGCCAAGGCCGCGCTGTAACGGTGCCGAGCACCGTGCCCACTGCCGCCTCCGGCCGGACCACCCACCGCCGCCTCCGGCCGGAAACCCCTCCCCCTCCGCCATCGCCGGCGGGACACTCCCGCCTGCCACGGGGGCGTGGCGGGAGGGGGACCCGCCCGGCCGGCGGCAGTGGGTGGCGCTCGCCGGCCCACTGCCGCTGGAGTCCGGCGGCGCCCTGCCGGGCGTGCGGATCGCGTACGAGACCTGGGGCACGCTCGCGCCCGACGGCGACAACGCGGTGCTGGTGCTGCACGCGCTCACCGGCGACAGCCACGTGCTGGGCCCGGCCGGCGACGGACACGCCCGGGCGGCTGGTGGGAGGGGCTGGTCGGCGCGGGCAGGGCGTTGGACCCGGCCGACTGGTTCATCGTCGCGCCGAACGTTCTCGGCGGCTGCCAGGGCAGCACCGGCCCGTCCTCGCCGGCGCCGGACGGGCGCCCGTGGGGCAGCCGGTTCCCGTTCCTCACCGTCCGGGACCAGGTCGCCGCCGAGGCCGCGCTCGCCGACGCGCTGGGCATCGCGCGCTGGGCCGCCGTGCTCGGCGGCTCGATGGGCGGGATGCGTGCGGTCGAGTGGGCGGTCACCCACCCGACCGGGTGCGCGCGTTGCTGCTGCTGGCTTGCCCGGCGGCCGCCTCGGCCGAGCAGATCGCCTGGGCCGCGCCGCAGCTGCACGCCATCCGTGCCGACCCAGGCTGGCGCGGCGGCGACTATCACGACGCGCCGCCGGGGGAGGGCCCGCACGGGGGCCTCGGCATCGCCCGCCGGATCGCGCACGTGACGTACCGGAGCGAGGCCGAGCTGGCCACCCGATTCGGCCGTGCTCCGCAGACCGGCGAGGACCCGTTCGGCGGCGGTCGGTACGCGGTCGAGTCCTACCTGGACCATCACGCCGCCAAACTGGTCCGCCGGTTCGACGCGGGCAGCTACGTGACCCTGACCGAGGCCATGAACAGTCACGATGTCGGCCGCGGTCGGGGCGGCGTCGAAGCGGCGCTGGCTCGGGTGCGGCCCGCACCGTCGTGGCTGGCATCGACAGCGACCGGCTCTACCCGCTGGACCAGCAGCGCCGGCTCGCCGCCGGCATCCCGACCGCCGGCGACCTACGCGTGGTCACCTCTCCGTACGGCCACGACGCGTTCCTGCTCGAGTCCGCCCAGGTCGCGCCCCTGGTCACCGAGGTCCTCAACGTCACGCGCTTCGGGCGACATTTTCTCGGCTATGACCGAGAAAATGTCGCCCAAAGCGGAGAGGGCGTGCGCTAGCGGAGGCGTTCGGAGCGGACCCGGTGTGGCTCACCGGCGACCGGGGCGCCGCCGCGCTCCCAGGCCAGGAAGTGGTCGGTCTCGACCAGCAGCGCGCCGGCCAGCCAGACCGCGACACCGATGTCGTCGGCCACGCCCAGGAACAGCAGGAACGCCTCGGGTACGGCGTCGATCGGGGAGACGATGTAGCCGGTGCCAGCCGCGAGCAGCAGCAGCCGGGCCCTGGTCATGCCGGGGTACTTGCCGGTGACGGTCGCGCCGATCATCCGGGGAATCGCGCCGATCCGGGCACCGATGCCGGGGGAGCCGGGCTGGCGGGCCTGCTTCAGCACGCCCCAGGCCGCGCCGATCCGCCCCTTGCGCCTGGTCGACTGGACATTCGTCGGCTTGGTCCGTGCCACCGGTCCACATCCTCGCGTTGTCGGGTGTCCCTCCGGGTTACCCCGTCGCCCTTCCGATTATCCGCGAGACCGCCACGCTCCGCACGAACCGCCTCCCGCCGCGCCGTGGCCTCGGCCCCGGCAGCCGTCCGACCTACGGTCCGTGGTGGCTGGTCGGGGTCGTCGGAGTCGCGCCGGGGGGCAGGTTCGACCGGTCGGGCGCGATGACGATGTTCTCGGAGGAATCCGGCAGGCCGAGCGTCGGGGTCCGGCCGGTGCCCGCGAGCACCCTGTCCGAGGAGCCCTTGACCAGGGTTTCGTTGCGGAAGAACGCCGGCGCGACCCGGGCGTAGATCAGCATCAGCACGGCCCCGATCAGCAGGCCGCCGATGCCGACCACGAACACCCCGCCGATGCCGATGATCGTGGTGTTGCCGTAGTCGGGCTGCGCGTAGTCGTAGGCCGACTTCACGAACGCGCCGAGCAGCAGCAGGCCGCCGAGCCCGGGCAGGATGCCGCGCATGAACAGGCTGCGCGTGCTGCTGGTGAGCTCGTGCCGGTAGAACCAGACGCAGGCGAAGCCGGTCAGGCCGTAGTAGAACGCGATCATCAGGCCGACCGCCGCGATCGAGTCGCCGAGCACGTTCTCGCTGACCGCGGTGAGCAGCACGTAGAACAGGATCGACGCCGCGCCCATCCAGAGCGTGGAGGTGCTCGGGGTGAGGTACCGCGGGTGGATCCTGGCGAACCGGGCCGGGATCGCGCGGTAGGCGCCCATCGACAGCGTGGTGCGGGCCGTCGGCAGGATGGTCGTCTGGGTCGACGCGGACGCCGAGGTGAGCACCGAGATGATCAGCAGCACCTCGAACGCGTGGCCGACGAACGTGTCGCCGAAGACCGTCGTGCCGAGCGCGGCGAACACGTCGTCCGCGTTCGCCTCGTTGCCCAGCCCGATGCCCTCGGTGCCGACCCCGGCGAACGCGACCGCCGCCACCGCGACCAGCGCCGTACGTGACCAGCAGCAGGATCGTGGAGAGGATGGCCGCGCGGCCGGGCGTGGTCGCCGGGTCGGCGGTCTCCTCGTTGCACGCGACCGCGGTGTCCCAGCCCCAGTAGATGAAGACGGCGATCAGCGTGGCCGCGACCAGGTCGCTCGTGCCGATGCCGCTCGGCCAGAACCAGGAGAGGCTGGGGTCGATCGCGGTACTCGGCGCGTTGTCGGTGTAGACCTTGGCCAGCGCGATGACGGCGAACGCCGCGAGCACGACCAGTTCCACGCTGAGCAGCCCGTACTGCAGCCGGGCCGAGACCTCGATGCCGCGGTAACAGATGTAGGTCATGATCGCGATCCAGATCACGCCCGCGACCGTCGACCAGAACGAGGAGTCGGCGAGCCCGTCCGCGCCGACCAGCTTGTAGCTGTACGAGCCGGCGATCTGGGCGAGGTTCGCCATCACGATCACGTCGGCGGCGATGATGCCCCAGCCGCCCATCCAGCCCGCCCACGGCCCGAACGCCCGGGTCGCCCAGGTGAACGTGGTGCCGCAGTCCGGCTCGGCCTTGTTGAGCTCCTGATAGGCCAGTGCGATCAGGAACATCGGGATGAAGGCGAGCAGCATGATCGCCGGCGCCTTCACCCCGACCAGGATCACCACGAAGCCGAGGCTCGCCGCGAGGCTGTACGCCGGCGCGGTGGACGACATGCCCACCACGACGCTGGAGATCAGCCCGAGCGCACCGCCCTTGAGCCCTTTGGATTCCACGCTGCCCCGGCCGGATTCGGATACCTGCGTCATGACGGACCTCCCAGCGCCGGTGGCGGATCTCAGTGTCACCCCGGGGCTGGTGATGCGGTAGGTCCAACGTGGAGTGGTTCCGGCGAGCAGAACGGACTTTGGGGTCCTTCCGGCGCGCGGGCGGGCACGGCGGAGGAAGCGGGCCGCGGAAGTCGGGGTGACCACCGATGCCAGACCCCGCTCGGCGCCCCCTACGGATTCCGTCGTCTCAGGCCATCGAGCGCGCGGAGCGTCTCCGCTTTGGGCGACATCTTCGGTGCTATAGCCCGGAAGATGTCACCCAAAGCGGAGGGTTTGGCCGGGCGCGCGGAAGGCCGCCTCCCTGGGTGGGAAGCGGCCTCCGCGGTGCGGTGGTGCCTTACGGCTGGCTGCGCGGGCTGTCCGGCTCCAGGGAGTCGATGAACTCGTCACCCTGGTGGATCGGGCCGGCCGCGGTCCGCGCGGTGTTCGCCTTGGCCGTGACGTCCTTGGTCACGATCTTGGTGGGCACCCCGACCTGGGCGGCGCCCTCGGCGACCTTCTTGAACGCGCGGTCGCCGAAGACCAGCGCCGAGCGGTACTCGTGCTTGGCGAACGCGGCCTTGGCCTCGCCGAGCAGCTTGTCCGCCGCGGCCAGCTCGTCCTGCGCCTTGGCGGCGTCCGGATCGGCCAGCACGTCGGCGGCGAGCCGGTTCGCCGCCTCGTTGTACGCCGCGGTCAGGAACCGGTTGCTGTTGTCCTGGTCGAACTGGCTGAAGTCCCAGTTCAGGTCGATGTAGCTCATCATCGAGTTGCTCTCGTCGCCGGCGTTGGCGAACAGGAACGCGTCCTCGGGGCCGTAGTCGACGCCGGTGGCGCTGTCGTAGCCGTCGTGCGGGTGGCTCAGGCCGAGGTGGTGGCCCACCTCGTGGATCAGGGTCGTGGTCAGGCCGTAGCCGGACTCGACGATCTCCGGGGAGATGAACGCGAACACGTAGGACTGGGTGCCGTCGCGGTAGTTGTCGTCGGCGAAGCCGAGCGCCGGCGCGCCGACGTCCGCGCCGACCGCGTAGTTGAAGATCGGCAGCTCGTAGTCCACCTTGCCCTTGTCGTCCTTGGTCCGGGCGAGCTGGAAGGTGTTCTGCAGGAACACGTTGGCGAACGCCGGGTAGCCCAGCTCCGGGTAGCAGGAGACGTCCTCCAGCAGCTGGAGGTAGCAGCGCTTCGCGTCACCCTTGTACGGCAGGTCCTGGTTGTCGTAGTCCAGGGCGTTCCGCCAGCGCAGCTCGGCCAGCTCGTCGACCAGCAGCTTGGGCTTGATGTACTTCTGGGACGCGTTGACCCCGGGCCAGCCCTCGTAGGTGTTGCTGTCGATGTTGATCGAGCGCGGCGGGTTCGAGGTCGGCAGCTCCACCGGGTACAGCGGCGAGGTGGTGAAGAGCAGGTTCAGCGCCACGTACCGGGTGATCTTGCCGAGGTCGCCGGCGAGCGCCGACGGGTTGCGGTACCCGTTCGCCGTGTACTCCCAGGTCGCGCGGCATCCGGTAGTCCTCGACGCCGTTCTCGTCCAGGTCCGGGGTGTCGACGTTCCAGTTCTGGGTCCAGGACTCCGGGCCGGCCGAGAGGTCGTGGAACCAGATCCGGTGGGTGGAGCCGAGGCCGTCCTCCTCGTCGGCGGCCGTGGTGCCGCCCCAGGCGATCAGCTTGCGGCTGTCCCGCTGGACGCCGAAGTTGTAGCCGGTGTCCGGGTCGGGCTCGTTGGTCTTGGTGTAGACGTGGAACTTGAAGTCCGACCGGCCGTACCAGTTGATGAAGAAGATCGTGTTGCGCTTGGTGTCTACGCCGGCCGGCGGGTTCTTGGCCAGCCACTTCTCCACGCTGGGCGCGTCGATCGTGTGGTTGTTCTTCACGTCCAGCACGTTCTTGGTCTGGGCGTTGTAGTCGGTCTGGTACTGGGTCAGCGGAGCCGGCTTCGCGAGCTTGCCGAGCTGGCCGAAGAACTTGTTCTCGTACGTGGTGTCGCCGTACTGGACCTTGTAGTCGTAGCTGTACTTGATCCCCAGCTTCTCCGTCACCCCGTAGGACAGGCGCGAGCGCACCACCGGCTCGTACCCGGCCGGCAGGCCCGCGAGGAACTTCCCGCGCGGCACCTGTGGCGCCTCGTAACCGAGGAACACCACGTTCACCGGCACCCGCTCGGTCAACCGCGGCTGACCACCGGGCTCGAGATGCGTGAACGTCACCTTCGCCGCCTGGCTGGCGGGCACCATCGCCACGCTCGTCACCACCGCGGTGGTCACCGCGAGTAGCAGTTTCAGGGTCCGTCTCATCAAGCGTCCTCCGTCACGCTGGAGCCCATCCGGGCGCTGCTGCGCCTCGTCTTGCGCACCGTGCCATCTCGACCTGGTCCTGTAAATACCGGGGGCACCGGCTGTGGACGACGGCGTGCCGGCGGGCACCGGGCGGGCAACGGCGGGGCGTCGGTTTGCTAGGGTCGCTCAGGGCCGTGACTGGCGCGCTGGGATGGGTAACCATCGGGAAGCGGCTCCGTCATCCGACGTTGTGCCGTGCGCCTGGGCCTCTTCCGTAACTCAAGGAGAACCCATGGGCACCACACCTTCCGACGCCGCGTCGACGCCCGAGTCCATCGCCTTCCGCAACGCGCTGGACGCCGTCCGCGCCGTCGAGCCGCGGGTCGCGGACGCGATCGCCGCCGAGCTCACCGACCAGCGCGAGTCGCTCAAGCTGATCGCCAGCGAGAACTACGCCTCGCCGGCCGTGCTGCTGGCGATGGGCAACTGGTTCAGCGACAAGTACGCCGAGGGCACCATCGGGCGGCGCTTCTACGCCGGCTGCCAGAACGTGGACACGGTCGAGTCGATCGCCGCCGAGTACGCCAGTGACCTGTTCGGCGCCGCGCACGCCTACGTCCAGCCGCACTCGGGCATCGACGCCAACCTGGTCGCGTTCTGGGCCATCCTGGCGCAGCGGATCGAGGCGCCGGCACTGAAGAACCTGCAGGCCAGGCACGTCAACGACCTCACGGAGGAGGACTGGGCGACGCTCCGGTCCGAGCTCGGCAACCAGCGGATGCTCGGCATGTCGCTGGACGCCGGCGGCCACCTCACGCACGGCTTCCGGCCGAACATCTCCGGCAAGATGTTCTCCCAGCGCAGCTACGGCACCGACCCGGCGACCGGCCTGCTGGACTACGACAAGGTGCGGGCGGCGGCCCAGGAGTTCCGGCCGCTGATCCTGGTCGCGGGCTACTCGGCGTACCCGCGGCGGGTCAACTTCCGGATCATGCGCGAGATCGCCGACGAGGTCGGCGCCACCTTCATGGTGGACATGGCGCACTTCGCCGGCCTGGTCGCGGGCAAGGTGCTCACCGGCGACTTCGACCCGGTGCCGCACGCCCACGTCACCACGACCACCACGCACAAGTCGCTGCGCGGTCCGCGCGGCGGCATGGTGCTGTGCGACTCGGAGCTGGCCGAGCACGTCGACCGCGGCTGCCCGATGGTCCTCGGCGGCCCGCTCTCGCACATGATGGCGGCCAAGGCCGTGGCGCTGGCCGAGGCCAGCAAGCCCGACTTCCGCGACTACGCCAGCCGGATCGTCGACAACGCGGTCGCGCTCGCCGAGGGCTTTCTCACCCGCGGCGCCACGCTGGTCACCGGCGGCACCGACAACCACCTGGTGCTGCTGGACGTCTCCAGCTACGGGCTGACCGGACGGCAGGCCGAGTCGGCGCTGCTGGACGCCGGCATCGTCACGAACCGGAACTCCGTGCCGCAGGACCCCAACGGCGCCTGGTACACCTCCGGCATCCGGCTCGGCACCCCGGCGCTCACCACCCGCGGCCTCGGCACCGTCGAGATGGACGAGATCGCCGGGCTGATCGACACGGTGCTCAGCGGCACCAAGCCCGGCCTGAGCCCCGAGGGCAAGCCCTCCAAGGCGGCGTACACAGTGGACGCTGGCGCGGCGGAGCGGGTCGCGAAGCAGGCGCACGAGCTGCTCGCCGGCTTCCCGCTCTACCCCACGGTCGACCTCGGCTAGGAAACCGTCCGCTGCGGTTGGATCGTGCCCTACCGGGGCGCGATCCAACCGCAGCTCCCACACCGGCGCATATGGGTGTACAGCACCGGCGCCGGCTCTGCCGTGCCCCGTTCAGATCCCCGTTCCGCCTGTCGCCGACGGCCGTTTCCGCGATGCTCTAAGGGATTCTGCCCCCCACACAAGGCGGTTACGGCGATGGAACGACGGGAAGCGATGGCCGCGACGGCGGCCGGACTGCTCGGTGCGGTGGCCGGTGCCTCGCTCGGCGGCGCACCGGCCACGGCGGACTCGCCGGTGCGGCTGGACAAGCTGCGGCTGGTGATCCTCTCGCACGTCAACGATCCGGCGAAGACCTACATCTACCCGGGCGACCCGGCGTTCACGCTGACGCCCGCCGCGACGATCCCGGAGGACGGCTACTACCTCCAGTACGTCAAGGAGGGCGAGCACACCGGTACGCACTGGGGCGCCCCCGGCCATTTCCAGGAGGGCGGCCTGCTCGCCGACGACCTGGACGCGCACGACCTGTTCCTGCCCGCCGTGAAGATCGACGTTCGCTCGAAGGCCGCCCGCAACGCCGACTACGCCGTGACGGTCGCGGACCTGAAGGCCTGGGAACGGCGTAACGGCCGGATCCCGGACGGCGCCGCGATCATCCTGTGGACGGGCTGGGACGCCCGCTGGGGCACGGCGGCCTACCCGAATCTCGACGCCGAGGGCCAGATCCACCAGCCCGGGTTCAGTCCCGAGGCGGCGCAGTGGCTGATCGACACCGGCCGGCTCGGCCACCGCGGCGCGCTGGGCAGCGACACGTTCGGGCCGGACGTCGGCATCGACGAGAGCTACGCGGTCTCCGTGGCGCTGTACGACCGGCACCGGATCAGCCTGGAGAGCCTGGCCAATCTCGCCCAGCTCCCGACGACCGGCGCGTGGGTCCTGGTCGGTGGGCCGATCAATCTGAACGGGTCGGGCTCACCGGCGACGATCTACGCGCTGATCCCGCCTCGGTAGCCGTGCCGTTCACCCGCTTGCCGTTCAGCTTCGGCGGTTCGGCGGTCGGCCTGGCGGTTGGTTCGGTGGCGGCCGGTTCGCCGGCCGCCAGCGTGGAGCGGACGGGGTGCTGACCGGGGCGGGCGCGAACGCGCCACCCTGCAGCGGCGCGGCGCGACCGAACAGGTGGCCCTGGCCCAGCTCGCAACCGAGGGCGGCCAGGGTCACCGCCTGTTCCGGCGTCTCCAGGCCCTCGGCGATGAGCGTGACGCCCAGGGCCGCCGAGATCGACACCACCGAACGGCAGAGCGCCTCGACCCGGCGCGGGTCGCCGTCGGTCGCGAGCAGCCCGCGGTCCAGCTTCACGATGTCCACCGGCAGCAGGTGGAGCTGGAGCAGCGTGTTGTAGCCGGAGCCGAAGTCGTCCAGCGCGAGCCGGATGCCCTGGGCGCGGAGCCGGCGGGCCGCGTCGCCGGCGATGGTCAGGTCGGGGATCCGGGCCGTCTCGGTGACCTCCAGTACGAGCTGGCGGGCGGGCAGTCCGGACCGGTCCAGCGCGGCCAGCACGGCGCTCTCCAGCTCCGGGTCGCCGAGCCGGGTGGCCGAGATGTTGACGTGCACGTCCAGGTCCATGCCGTGCCGGTCGCGCAGCGCGGCCATGTCCTGGCAGCTGCGCTCCAGCACCAGGTTGTCGAGCGTGGCGATCAGGCCGGCCCGCTCGGCGATCGAGACGAAGACGTCCGGCGGCACGGCGCCGACCAGCGGATGGGTCCACCGAGCGAGCGCCTCGACGGCGACCGGGGTGCGGTCGTCCATCCGCACGATCGGCTGGTAGTGCACCGTGAAGCCGTCCCGGCCCTGCTCGTCGCCGAGCGCGTCGGCAAGCAGCGTCGGCAGGTCGGGGTGGTCCATGGTCGCGGTGAGGTCGGGCCGGTAGAGCACCAGCATGCCCTTGCCGCGGCGCTTGCCGGCGTACATCGCGGCGTCGGCCCGGCGCAGCAGCGCGTCGGAGGTGAGCGCCGGTTCGGCCGCGTCCGGCGCCACCACGCCGAGGCTGGCGCCGACGGTGATGGTCCGACCGTCCACCTCGAACGGGCGGTGCAGCTCGGAGAGGATCCGCCGGCCGACCTGTTCGGGCAGGTCCGCGGCGCCCTCGAGGAGAACCGCGAACTCGTCCCCGCCAAGCCGGGCGACCGTGTCGGCGGTCCGCACGCACTCGCGCAGCCGGACCCCGACCGCGCGGAGCAGACTGTCGCCGACCGCGTGGCCCTGGCTGTCGTTGATCGCCTTGAAGTCGTCCAGGTCGACGAAGAGCAGCGCCACCGGGCGGCGGTCGCGGCGGTTCAGCTCGACGGCGTGAGCGAGCCGGTCCCGGAACAGCGCGCGGTTGGCCAGTCCGGTGAGCGGGTCGTGGAACGCCTGGTACTTGAGCCGGCGCTGGCCCTCGGAGACCCGTTCCAGCAGGGCGGTGTTCTCGATCAGCGTGATCATCTGCCGCCCGACGACCAGGCCGACGAGCAGGAAGCCGGAGTAGATCTCCAGCTCGTGCGGGCCGTGGTCGGTGGCGGACTGGACCACGATCAGCACGCCCGTGGCGGTGAGTGGCAGGTACGGCAGCAGGACGTGGGCCCACTCGATCGCCCGGTCGACTCGCCGGCTGCCGGCCACCGTGCCGCCGGCGCTGGACGCGCACGCGGCCACCGCGATGAGCGCCGGCCCGACCACGAAGCCGAGGTTGGTGGCCGGCGGCATCTGGTCGGCGCCGCTGCTGACCAGGTACGCGAAGATGCTGTCCGAGATGGCCAGGCCGACCAGGCCCAGCCCGAGCAGCACCAGTTGGGGGCGGCGCGGACGGGGCACCCGCTGGGTCGCGCCGAGCAGCACGACCATGACCACCAGCATCAGGTCGGTCAGCGGGTACGCGATCGCCACGGCGAAGGCCGCCGGGGTCGGCGCGCCACCGCGCACCACGGCGCCGAGCGCGGTCGACCAGGTGAGCACGAACATCGAACCGACCACGATCGGCCCGTCGAGCACGACCACGAGCCGGGTCCGCCGCCGCTCCCGCCGGGCCTGCGCCGGGGTGGTGTCGAGCGGACATTCGGCCCGGCCGGACGCGAGGCTGAGCAGTGCGGGCAGGGCGAACACCGGCAGCGTCAGGTAGCCGACGTCGGCGAAGGACGGCGAGGGCAGCGGCACGTTGGCGAACACCTGGTAGTAGGACCAGATCAGCTGGCCGATCGTCCAGCCGCCCATGCCGATGGCCATCAGCAACCGCCAGGTGCGGTCCGGGCCGGTCCTGCGGCGCGAGGTCCACCAGCAACAGAGCGTGGCGGCGAGACCGGCACTGAGTTGGGCGCAGTTGTCGACGATGACCATCACGTCGTGGTCGCGGAGTCCCACCACCCACCCGCACACCAGGGCCGTGGCAGCCAGAGCGGAGAACGTGATCAGAGCAGTGCGTCGTGCCGCAGCCATCACCCTCACCGGGCGCTCAGTAGGTACCTCCGCGAACGGCGTACGGTACCGCAACGCGCGCCCGGATCGCCCGCCCGCCTCGCCGGCCGGGCGGACAGGCCGCTGCGGTTCGATTCCGCCCGTGGCGGGCGGAATCGAACCGCAGCAGGGTGGGGTTAGCCGATGCCGTTGCGGAGGGCGGTGATCAGTTCACCGTTGGTCGTGTCGCCGCTGAGCTCCCAGAAGAAGGCGCCGCCGAGGCCCTGGTTCTTGGCGTACGTCATCTTGCTGCCGATCGTGCTGGGCGTGTC
Source organism: uncultured Actinomycetota bacterium (assembly GCA_963746095.1). Lineage (GTDB taxonomy): Bacteria > Actinomycetota > Actinomycetes > Mycobacteriales > Cryptosporangiaceae > CAVVAL01. The sequence continues at coordinate 155,760 of CAVVAL010000031.1, forward strand.
GTAGCTCCACCATTGGTTGCCGCAGCGGGCGTAGGCGGTGCCGGCCACCGTGCCGTTGGCCGGGCACTTGGTCTTGAGCACCTTGTAGTCGTCGATGCCGGCCTCGTAGGTGCCGGGCGCGGGCCCGGTGGCCGTGCCGCCGGGGGTGGACTGGCTGACCCCGGTCCAGCCGCGGCCGTAGAAGCCGACGCCGAGCAGCAGCTTGTTGGCCGGGATGCCCTTGCTCTTGAGCTTCTGGATCGCCGCGTCCGAGTGGAAGCCCGGGGTCGGGATGCCGGCGTAGTTGGTCAGCGGCGAGTGCGGAGCGGTCGGCCCCTGCGGGCTGAAGCCGCCGAAGTAGTCGTACGTCATCGGCAGGTACCAGTTGACGTACTGCGCGGCGCCGGCGTAGTCGGCCTTGTCGATCTTGCCGCCCGCGGTACCGTCGGCGGTGATCGCGGAGGTCACCAGGTTGCCGCCGCCGAACCGCGAGCGCAGCGCCTGCATCAGGTTCCGGTAGCCGTTCTGCCCGCTGGTGTCACAGCTCAGGCCGCACGCGTTCGGGTACTCCCAGTCGATGTCGATGCCGTCGAAGACACTCGCCCAGCGCGGGTCCTCGACCAGGCTGTAGCAGGAGTTCGCGAACGCGGTCGGGTTCGCCGCGGCCTGACCGAAGCCGCCGGACCAGGTCCAGCCGCCGAAGGACCAGAGGATCTTGATGTTCGGGTACCGGAGCTTGAGCTTGCGCAGCTGGTTGAAGCTGCCGCGCAGGGGCTGGTCCCAGGTGTCCGCGACGCCGTCGACGCTCTCCGCCGCGGTGTAGGCCTTCTCGTAGTCGGCGTAGGAGTCGCCGACCACGCAGCGGCCGCCGGTCACGTTGCCGAACGCGTAGTTGATGTGGGTGAGCTTCGCGGCCGAGCCGCTCGTGACGATGTTCTTCACGTGGTAGGCGCGCTGGTAGACGCCCCACTGGGCGAAGTAGCCGATCTTGAGGTTGCCGGCGGCGAGCGTGCCGACATCACCCGGCGGCCGGGCCGGGCGCGGGGGCCTTCGCGGGCGCGGCGGTCGGGAACGCGAGTGCGCCGGCGACGAGTAACGGCGCGAGGACGGCCGTGCCCGTTCGGAAGAGGAACCTGCGCCTACCTGGTTGGGTCATCGGGGTCTCCTTGCGTACGGGCGATGGTCAGCACACCGCGTCGGGAGTTGCAGGGACGCATGCCGGCAAGACAGGCCGCATCTACCTGAAAGCCGCTATTCGTGCCGTTCTGCGAAGAAGGGACAAACCATCAGGCCAGTGAAACTAATGGCCTAGACCATTTCGGTCAATGGCGTAGACCTTGCATGGGCGGCCCATTCGACCCTGTGACCCCAGCCACGGCTGGCGTGGTATTCGCGACAGAATCGGTTAAGAGCAGGTAACGTGGTCTGTCGGCAGGGCAGCGCAGGTAAGCCATACCGCGTCGCCGATGTCCGGCTGCTCGAGAGTTCGAGCCCGGAACGCTGCCATCGCAGGCGCCAACGTGCGCTCGCCAGTGCGGGAGAGATCCCCGCGAGCGCGCGCGGGGTTCCTGCGTTACCTGCCGAATCACCTGGAGGGTGAAGCATGCGCGCGTGCCTGGTTGGCGTTGACCGGACCGGGGCATCGGGTGCCTCCTCCCGCCGCGTGACGAGCCGGCAGAGCGCCGCGTGACCATCGTCCATGAAGGACCTTCGCGCTTCGACGTCCTGCTCGACACTGTCGAGGAGGGCCGCGCGCCCGCCGCGCTCTACCGCGCCCGGCCGGCCGCGCCCGAGCGCACCCTGATCGACATCCTGCGCGAGACCACGCGGCGGTCACCCGGCGCGCCCGCCGTCGACGACGGCCACACCGTGCTGTCCTACCGCGCGCTCGGCGCCGAGGTCGACAAGCTGCGCGGCCGGCTCGCCGCGGCCGGCATCGGCGCCGGTGACCGGGTCGGTGTGCGGGTCCCGTCCGGCACGGTCGACCTCTACGTCGCGATCCTCGGCGTGCTGGCGGCCGGCGCGGCCTACGTGCCGGTCGACGCCGAGGATCCGCGACGAGCGGGCCGAGCTGGTCTTCGCCGAGGCCGGCGTCTGCGCCGTCCTCGGCGCCGGCCGCGAGCTCGTGCTCCGCGGCACGCCCCTGGAACTGGTCGGCCCGCCCGGCCTGGACGACGACGCGTGGATCATCTTCACCTCCGGCTCGACCGGCAAGCCCAAGGGCGTGGCGGTCACGCACCGCTCCGCCGCCGCGTTCGTCGACGCCGAGGCCCGGCTGTTCCTGGCCGACGAGCCGATCGGCCCGGACGACCGGGTGCTGGCCGGCCTGTCGGTGGCGTTCGACGCCTCCTGCGAGGAGATGTGGCTGGCCTGGCGGCACGGCGCCTGCCTGGTGCCCGCGCCGCGCGCGCTGGTGCGCAGCGGCATGGACCTCGGCGCCGTGGCTGGTCGAGCAGGAGATCACGGTCGTCTCCACGGTGCCGACGCTGGCCGCGCTGTGGCCGGCCGAGGCGCTGGACGACGTGCGGCTGCTGATCTTCGGCGGCGAGGCGTGCCCGCCCGAGCTGGCCGAGCGGCTGGCCGTCGAGGGCCGCGAGGTGTGGAACACCTACGGCCCGACCGAGGCCACCGTGGTCGCCTGCGCCGCGCAGCTGACCGGCGACGGTCCGGTCCGGATCGGGCTGCCGCTGGACGGCTGGGAGCTGGCCGTCGTGGACGCCCAGGGCGAGGTCGTGCCGATGGGCGAGACCGGCGAGCTGGTCATCGGCGGGGTCGGGCTGGCCCGCTACCTCGACCCGGCAAGGACGCCGAGAAGTTCGCGCCGCTGCCGTCGCTCGGCTGGGAGCCGGGCCTACCGCAGCGGCGACCTGGTGCGCGCCGAGGCCGCCGGGCTGCTCTTCCTCGGCCGGGCGCGACGAGCAGGTCAAGCTGGGCGGCCGCCGGATCGAGCTGGGCGAGGTCGACGCCGCGCTGCAGGCGCTGCCGCGGCGTGGCCGGCGCGGCCGCCGCGGTCCGCACGACCAAGGCCGGCAACCAGATCCTGGTCGGGCTACGTGGTGCCCGCCGAGGCCGGCTTCGACCAGCAGGACGCCGTCCGCCGGCTCCGCGAGGCGCTGCCGGCCGCGCTGGTCCCGCTGCTCGCCGTGGTCGACGACGCTGCCGACCCGCACCTCCGGCAAGGTCGACCGGGCCGCGCTGCCCTGGCCGCTGCCGTCGCTGGCCGACGCCCGGGCAGGTCACCGAGCTGGTCGGCACCGAGGCGTGGCTGGCCGAGCAGTGGGCCGAGATCCTCGGCGCCGCGCCGGTCGCGGCCGACGACCGACTTCTTCGCCAGCGGCGGCGGCAGCCTCGCGGCGGCCCAGCTGGTCTCGCTGATCCGGACCCGGTACCCGAGCAGCGCGGTCGGCGACATCTACCAGTACCCGACGCTCGGCGCGCTGGCCCGCCGGCTGGACGAGTTCGGCGCCGCCGAGGCGACCACCCGGACGGTGCGGCCCGACCCCGCGGCGCACCGGGATCGCCCAGACGCTGCTCATGGTGCCGCTGCTGAGCCTGGTCGGGCTGCGCTGGGGCGTGGCGCTGGCCGCGCTGAACAACCTGCTCGGCGCCGGCCTGGGCGCCCACGGTCTCCGTGGTGGTGGGTCGCGCTCGGCTGGCTGCTGCTGTTCAGCCCGCCCGGCCGGCTCGCGATCGCGGCCGGCGGTGCCCGGCTGCTGCTGCGCGGCGTCCGGCCGGGCAGCTACCCGCGTGGCGGCGGCGTCCACCTGCGGCTCTGGACCGCCGAGCGGCTCGCCGCCCTGAGCGGCGCGACGAACCTGGCCGGCGCCTGGCTGACCTACTACGCCCGGGCGCTCGGCGTGAAGGTCGGCCGCCGGCATCGACCTGCACTCGCTGCCGCCCGGTCACCGGCATGCTCAAGCTCGGCAAGGGCAGCGCGATCGAACCCGAGGTCGACCTGGCCGGCCACTGGCTCGACGGCGACGTGCTGCACGTCGGCAAGATCCGGATCGGCGCCGGCGCGACGGTCGGCGCCCGCAGCACCCTGCTCCCCGGCGCGCGGATCGGCAAGAAGGCCGAGATCGCCCCCGGCTCCTGCGTGACCGGCTCGGTGCCGGCCGGCGAGCGCTGGTCCGGCGTGCCGGCCGCCCGGATCGGCAAGGCCGCGCACCGCTGGCCCGCCGGCCGGCCCGCGCGGACCCGCCGCTGGACGTTCGCCTACGGCCTCACCTCGCTGGCGCTCGGCCTGCTCCCGGCCGCTCGCCGCGCTGCCCGGCCTGCTGATCATCGCCCTGTTCCTGCGCGGCGAGGCCACCCTGGGCGCCGCGCTCGGCAGCGCGCTGCTCGCCGTGCCGCTCGCCACGGTCGCCGTCGATGGTCACCTACGCGCTGCGTCGTGCTGGGCTCGCGTCCGGCTGCTCGGCGTCGGCCTGCGCGAGGGGTACCACCCGGTGCACGGCCGGGTCGCCTGGCAGGCCTGGACCACCGAGCGGCTGATGGACCTGGCCAGGGCGACGCTGTTCCCGTTCTACGCGAGCCTGTTCACGCCGGTCTGGCTGCGCGCGCTCGGCATGAAGGTCGGCCGCCGGGTCGAGATCTCCACCGTGCTGGCGCTGCCGTCGATGACCACGGTCGGCGACGGCGCGTTCCTCGCCGACGACACGATGGTCGCCTCCTACGAACTCGGCGGCGGCTGGCTGCGGATCGCCGCGGCCCGGATCGGCAAGCGGGCCTTCCTCGGCAACTCGGGGATGACCGCGGCCGGCCGCGAGGTGCCCAACCGAGGCCTGGTCGGCGTGCTGTCCGTCGACGCCGAAGGGCTTCAAGAAGGGCCACTCGTACCTGGGCATGCCCCCGATGCAGCTGCCCAGGGCCGCCGCGGCCGGCGACCAGAGCCGCACGTTCGACCCGCCGCGCCGGCTGGTGCTGGCCAGGGCCGCGGTCGAGCTGTGCCGGCTCGTGCCGGTGATCTGCACGCCTGGCGCTGGCCGTGCTGGTGCTGGGCGGGCTGGAGTACCTGGCCGCGCGGTACGGCTTCGGCGCGGCGCTGGCCGGCGGCGGCGTGCTGCTGCTCGGTGCCGGCGTGCTGGCCTGCCTGGTCGCGATCGCGGCGAAGTGGCTGCTGGTCGGGCCGGTTCCGGGTCACCGAGCGGCCGCTGTGGAGCTCGTTCGTCTGGCGCAACGAGCTGGCCGACACGTTCGTCGAGGTGCTCGCGGTGCCGTGGCTGGCCGGCGCGATCGGCGGTACCCCGCTGATGAACCTGTGGCTGCGCGGCCTCGGCGCGAGGATCGGCCGCGGCGTCTGGACCGAGACGTACTGGCTGCCCGAGGCCGACCTGGTGCGGATCGGCGCCGGTGCGACCGTCAATCGCGGCTGCGTCGTGCAGACCCACCTGTTCCATGATCGGATCATGCGCATGGACGAGGTGACCCTGGACGAGGGAGCGACGCTGGGCCCGCACGGCATCGTGCTGCCCGGGGTCGCCATCGGCGCGCACGCCACGATCGGGCCGGCGTCGCTGGTGATGCGCGGCGAGACCGTGCCGGCCGGCACCCGCTGGCTGGGCAACCCGATCGCGGCCTGGCCGGCCAGCAGGGCCCGCTGAGAGTGCCCGCGAAGCACCAACCGACGCGGCCCGCGGCCGTCGCCGGGACGAGCACGTCCGACGACGCCTACCTGCCCGAACACGGCAACGGCGGCTACCGGGTGGCGCACTACGACCTGGAGCTGGACTACCGGCCCGGCCCCGGACGGCTCGCCGGCCGGGCCAAGCTCACCGCGATCGCCGAGCAGGCGCTCGCCGGCTTCACCCTGGACCTGGGCACGTTCCGGGTCGACCGGGTGCTGGTCGACGGCCGGCCGGCCCGGTACACCCACCGGGGCGGCAAGCTGCGGATCCGGCCCGAACGGCCGCTGGCGGCCTGGGCGGCGTTCACCGTCGAGGTCCGGTACGTCGGCACGCCCCGCCCGGTGCGCAGCCACTGGGGCGACCTCGGCTGGGAGCAGCTGGACGACGGCGCGCTGGTGGCGAGCCAGCCGATCGGCGCCCCGTCCTGGTTCCCGTGCAACGACCACCCCTCCGACAAGGCCAGCTACCGGATCGCGGTCACGCACCGCCTCGCCGTACACCGTGGTCGCGAACGGCACCCTGGCCAGCAGTCGGGTCAGCGCCGGCGCCACCACCTGGGTGTACGAGCAGCCGGCCCCGATGCCGACCTACCTCGCCACCGTCCAGATCGGACTGTACGACCAGCTCGACCTCGCCGCCGGCCCGGTGCCCCAGCGCGCCGCCGTGCCCGCCCGGCTGCGGCCGGCGTTCGCCCACGACTTCGCCCGCCAGCCCGACATGATGGCCGTCTTCACCAGCCTGTTCGGCCCGTACCCGTTCACCGAGTACGGGGTGGTCGTGGTGGACGAGGAGCTGGAGGTGCCGGTCGAGGCGCACGGACTGTCGATCTTCGGCGCCAACCACGTGGACGGCCGGCGCGGCTTCGAGCGGCTCGTCGCCCACGAGCTGGCGCACCAGTGGTTCGGCAACAGCCTCACGGTCGCCGGCTGGCGGCACATCTGGCTGAACGAGGGCTTCGCCAACTACGCCGAGTGGCTCTGGTCGGAGTTCTCCGGCGGCGAGCCGGCCTCGGTGCACGCCGCCCGCTGGCGCGCCAAGCTCGCGCTGCTGCCCCAGGACCTGCGGGTGGCCGACCCCGGCGTGCGGCGGATGTTCGACGACCGGGTCTACCGGCGCGGCGCCCTCACCCTGCACGCGCTGCGCACCACGCCTCGGCGACGACGCGTTCTTCGGCCTGCTCCGGGAGTGGACCGAGACCCATCGGCAACGGCACCGTCACGACCGAGGAGTTCACCGCGCTCGCCCAGCGCCACACGAGCGAGCCGCTCGACGGCCTGTTCACCGCCTGGCTCTACGAACCCCGCCTCCCGTAACCCTCTCACCCCGCCTTATCGTCGCGGGCGCTCGGACGCCCGGACGGCGGCGCGGGACAAAACGGACTTGCGGGACTAGCGTGGCTACGGACGCCCGTCGTAGGCACGGAAGTCCCGCAAGTCCGTTTCGGGTTGGAGCGGGGTCGGCAGCCCGGCGGCCTGCCATCGCCGGAGCCCCTGCTTGGAGCCGTACCGGACGGCTATCCGGAGGCGGGGCGGGGTGCCGGGGCTCGCGGGGCGGCCGAGGTTCCGGCCGGTCGCGACGTCGTCGAGGATCTCGAGGAACGTGGTGAGCTGCGCGAGCGGCTCGTCGGCCAGCACGTGTTCGGCGCCCTCGATCACGATCGTCAGTGCCTCGGGCGCCGGTTCGAGATCGGGCCAGGCCAGGTCGGTCAGGCAGTCGGCGAACGCATCCCAGTTGTGGCCGAAGTAGGCCGGGAAACCGAGCGCGCCGGCCCACTCGGCGAACAGCCCTGGTCGGGTCCTCGACGCGACCCCCGAGACGACGATGCCGGACGGCGCTGGCGAGGCGGAGGCCGGGACGAGGTCCAGCCAGGTGGGCAGCGCCCGGTCGTCGTGTGGCATCGCGTGCGCGCCTTCCGCGGCCGGGTCGGGAGCGCCGGCGGCGTGGGGCCGCCGGCGCTCCGTCGCGTCGAACTACATCCGGTAGAAGTCGGTGTAGTGGTTGGGGGAGTACCAGGCCGCGAGGGTGTTGATGTTGACGACCAGACGCTTCGCGCCCCGCGACTGGCCACGCTGGGTGTACACCTGCGCGTCGTACTCACGGTAGCTGGCACCGGCCGGCAGCTGGCCTTCGCGGTTCTGGTGCACCGCGCCGCCGTAGAGCCACTGGTTGGTGCCGATCTGGCGCCAGGCGGCCGAGCGCGGGTAGTTCAGGTTGGCCCAGCGGGTGCGCATCGTGTACGCGCTGGACGGGCAGCCGCAGTCGTAGACGGCGGCCTGCGCCTGGCTCGCGGTCTGCGGGGCGACGATCGCCGGCGTGACGACCGCGGTGACGGCGAGCCCGGCGACGACCGCGAGGGCGGTCAGCAGCCCGAGCAGCCGGCGGCGTAACGGCCGGCGCGACGGGGGTGGAGAGTAGCTCGGAGTGTTCGGAACGGCATCGGACATGGAGTGCTCCCGTGGGTGGGCGGACACGGTGCGTATCGCTCGCCGCGGGTTCCACTTCGGACGTTCCCGGCCGGCGAACGAAACAGGCGTTTCTACCGATAACGGCGCCGACCGTAACCGACCTCTCGGGCCAAGAACAAGGGCTCCTGGCATTCTCGGAACAACACAGTTCAGTGTTTCCACGCCGTTTCCCGCGTGGTCGGAACGTGTTCTCCGCACGCGGAGACGAAAATTGCCGCACCCGGAAATGGGTGCGGCAATTCAAGGCGGCGCGAATTCGGATCGCCGTCCGTCAGCGCGGTCGGCGGATGGCGGGAACGCGGTCGAACTCAGATGATGGGCGCGAGAACCCGGCAGGTAGGACGATGTGGAGCGACGGCGCGGCCGTCTGGAAGAAGTTCACCCGTGTCGTCGAAGAGGACGACGCCGTTGCAGAGAAGGCTCCACCCTTGACCGGGGTACGCGGCCACGGGGTGGGCGGCGTCATGGTCGGGGGCGTCCGCCGGGGGGCACGGGGGCTGATGGGCACACATCGTCTGGACCTTCGATTCCTACTGCTGCCGGGATGGCTGTACCTGTGATGGTTCCCACAAAGCGCGAGATTGGAAAGGCCCAAAGGCGAGAGTTAAGGAAGGTCTAACCTCCGGGACCGGGAATTCGGACCTATCGGCCTGATCGGGCCTCCACCGACTGACCGAGCGATGACAACCCGACCCAGTGCCGTCACTCAGCGTAGCAATTGTGACCCTTGATGCCTCGGGAGTCAGGAGAGACGGCTGTACGCTCGGTGAGCAAACGGAGGCGCGATGGAAGGCCAGTCCACGGTCGATCTCGGGCCGGGGCCGGCGCGGTGGCGGCGGCGACGCCCCGCGCGGAGCGGCGCGACACGATTCAGTGCGTGACGAACGCCACCGCGATGACCTGAACGGACGTTCGGCCGCCTACCATGCGGCAATGACGGTGCCGCCCGAGGAACTTTTGCTGGCCGCCGAGTTTCCGCCGAGCTCGCGGGCCGACTGGCGGACGCTCGCGCTCGGCGTGCTGCGCAAGTCCGGGGCGGTGGACGGGGACGCCGGACGCCGACGTGGTCGAGGAACGGCTGGCCACGAGCACGTACGACGACGTGAGGATCGCGGCTCTCTACGACCGCGACGCGCCGCTCCCGGAGATCGGCCTACCCGGCTTCGCGCCCTACACCCGTGGCAGCCGTCCGGCCGGGCCGTGGAGCGTGCGGCAGCGGCACGCCCACCCTCAGCCGGAGCGTGCCCGGGCGGCGATCATGGCCGACCTGGAGAACGGCGTCGATTCGCTCTGGCTCACCCTCGGCGATGCCGGCCTCCCGGTCGCGGCGCTCGGCACGGTGCTGCGGGACGTCTATCTCGACCTCGCGACCGTGACCCTGGACGCCGGCGCGCAGACCCCCGAGGCGGCCGAGGCGTTCCTGGCGATCGTGGCCGAGCGGCACGTACCCGGCGACGTCACCGCGAACCTCGGCGCCGATCCGCTCGGCTGGCGCGCCCGCACCGGCCAGCCGGCCAGCCCCGACTCCACCGACCTGGACGCCGCCGCCGCGCTGGCCAAGCGCTGCGCCGAGGCGTTCCCCCGGGTGCGGGCGATCACCGTGGACGCCACCGTTTATCACGACGCGGGCGGCAGCGACGCGGAGGAACTCGGCACCTCGCTCGCGGCGGCGGTCGGCCTACCTGCGTGCGCTGACCGACACCGGGCTCAGCATCGACGCGGCGCTCGGCCAGCTCGAGTTCCGGTACGCCGCGACCGCCGACCAGTTCCTCACGATCGCCAAGTTCCGCGCCGCCCGCCGGCTCTGGGCCACGGTCGTCGCCGAGTGCGGCGGCACCGAGGGCGCGCAGCGACAGCACGCGGTGACCTCGTCCGCGATGATGACCGCCCGCGACCCCTGGGTGAACCTGCTCCGCACCACGCTGGCCTGCTTCGCGGCCGGAGTCGGCGGTGCCGACGCGGTGACCGTGCAGCCGTTCGACGCCCGGCTGGGCCTGCCCGACGACTTCGCCCGCCGGATCGCGCGGAACACCCAGGCGCTGCTGGTCGAGGAGGCCAACGTCGCGCGGGTGATCGACGCGGCCGGTGGCTCCTGGTACGTGGAGAGCCTCACCGAGGAACTCGCCCAGTCGGCCTGGGCGTGGTTCCGGGAGATCGAGCGCGCCGGCGGCTTCGCGGCGGCCCTGGGCGCCGGCCTGATCGCCGACCGGCTAGCCGCGACCCGGGCCCGGCGCGCGGACGACATCGCCCATCGCCGCGCCCCGATCACCGGCGTGAGCGAGTTCCCGAACCTCGCCGAGAAGCTGCCGGTGCGCCAGCCGGCCCCGGCCGAGCCCGGCGGCGGGCTGCCGCGGATCGGCTACGCGGAGGAGTTCGAGGCGCTGCGGGACCGGTCCGATGCCCATCCGGTGCGACCACGGATCTTCCTCGCCACGTTCGGCCCGGTGGCCGCGCACACCGCACGGGCCAGCTTCGCCGCGAACCTGTTCCAGGCCGGCGGCATCGAGACCGTCCGAGCCGGCGACCCGAGCAGCGCGGCCCCGGCCGCCGGCACCAGCACCGATCCCGCCGAGATCGCCGCCGCCTTCTCCGCGAGCGGCGCGACCGTCGCCTGCCTGTGCTCCACCGACAAGCTCTACGCCGACCACGCCGACGCCGTGGCCGCCGCCCTGAAGGCCGCCGGCGCGACCAGGGTCTGGTTGGCCGGCAAGGGCCAGTACGCCACTGTGGATGGTCACGTCCACGCCGGCTGCGACGCGGTCGACGTGCTCCGCACCACCCTGACCGAGCTGGGAGTGGCCTGATGCCCGGGATTCCTGACTTCGCCGGCATCGAACTGGGCGCCCCTCGCGGCGGCGACGGTCGACCGGGACGCCTGGCGCGCGGCGGCGGGGGAGGAGCTGACCGCCGCCTGGGAGACGCCCGAGGGCATCACCGTCCCGCCGCTCTACACCGCGACCGACCTGGACGGCGTCGACTTCCTCGGCACCTACCCGGGCATCGCTCCGTACCTGCGCGGGCCGTACCCGACGATGTACGCCACCCAGCCGTGGACGGTCCGTCAGTACGCCGGGTTCTCCACGGCCGAGGAGTCCAACGCGTTCTACCGCCGGAACCTCGCCGCCGGACAGAAGGGCCTGTCGGTCGCGTTCGACCTGCCGACCCACCGTGGCTACGACAGCGACCACCCCCGGGTCGCCGGCGACGTGGGCATGGCCGGCGTGTCGATCGACTCCATCCTGGACATGCGGCAGCTCTTCGACGGCATCCCGCTGGACAAGATGAGCGTCTCGATGACGATGAACGGCGCCGTGCTGCCGGTGCTGGCGCTCTACGTGGTGGCCGCGGAGGAACAGGGCGTCGCGCCCGAGCAGCTCACCGGGACCATCCAGAACGACATCCTCAAAGAGTTCATGGTCCGCAACACCTACATCTACCCGCCCGAGCCGTCGATGCGGATCATCTCCGACATCTTCTCCTTCACCTCGCAGCGGATGCCCCGGTTCAACTCGATCTCCATCTCCGGGTACCACATCCAGGAAGCCGGAGCCACGGCCGATCTGGAGCTGGCGTACACGCTCGCCGACGGCGTCGAGTACCTGCGCGCCGGTCAGGCCGCCGGGCTGGACCTCGACGCGTTCGCGCCCCGGCTCTCGTTCTTCTGGGCCGTCGGGATGAACTTCTTCATGGAGGTCGCGAAGCTGCGGGCCGGCCGGCTGCTTTGGGCCAAGCTGGTCAAGGAGGCCGGCGCGACCAACCCCAAGTCGCTCAGCCTGCGGGCGCACTGCCAGACCTCCGGCTGGTCGCTGACCGCGCAGGACGTCTACAACAACGTGGTCCGCACCTGCATCGAGGCGATGGCCGCGACCCAGGGCCACACCCAGTCGCTGCACACGAACGCCCTGGACGAGGCGCTCGCGCTGCCCACCGACTTCTCCGCCCGGATCGCCCGCAACACCCAGCTGCTGCTCCAGCAGGAGTCCGGCACCGGCCGGGTGATCGACCCGTGGGGTGGCAGCGCCTACATCGAGAAGCTCACCCACGACCTCGCGCACCGCGCCTGGGGCCACATCCAGGAGGTCGAGGCGGCCGGCGGGATGGCCAGGGCGATCGACGAGGGCATCCCCAAGCTCCGGATCGAGGAGGCCGCCGCGCGGACCCAGGCCCGGATCGACTCCGGCCGGCAGCCCGTCATCGGCGTGAACAAGTACCGCCCGGACGCCGACGAGCCGATCGACGTGCTGAAGGTCGACAACAGCTCGGTGCGCGCGCAGCAGATCGAGAAGCTCCGCCGGCTGCGCGCCGACCGGGACGAGCGAGCCTGCGACGAGGCGCTCGCCGACCTGACCAAGGCCGCCGACGCCGCGATCCACGGCCAGCGCGCCCCCGGCCTGGAGCAGAACCTGCTCGCGCTCGCGATCAACGCGGTCCGCGCCAGGGCCACCGTCGGCGAGGTCTCCGACGCGCTGGAGAAGGTGTACGGCCGGCACTCCGGTCAGATCCGTACGATATCCGGCGTGTATCGGGACGAAGCGGGGCCGGCGACCAACATCGAGAAGAGCCGAGCGGCCACCGACGAGTTCGCCGCGCGCCGAGGGCCGGCGGCCCCGGATCCTGGTCGCCAAGATGGGACAGGACGGCCACGACCGCGGCCAGAAGGTGATCGCGACCGCGTTCGCCGACCTCGGCTTCGACGTGGACGTGGGCCCGCTGTTCCAGACCCCCGGCGAGGTGGCCCGGCAGGCCGTCGAGGCGGACGTGCACGTGGTCGGCGTGTCCTCGCTGGCCGCCGGTCACCTCACGCTGGTGCCCGCGCTGCGCGAGGAACTCGCCGCGCTCGACCGCGACGGACATCATGATCGTGGTCGGCGGCGTGATCCCGCAGCAGGACTTCGCCGAGCTGCGCGCTGCCGGTGCCGCGGCGATCTTCCCGCCCGGCACGGTGATCGCCGACGCCGCGCTGGACCTGCTCGCCGACCTGTCCGCCCGGCTGGGACATTGACCCGGTCTGCCTCCTCCGGCCCCGCCGCCCCGACCGGCCCCGCCGCCGACCTGGCCGCGTACGCCGACGGGGTGCGGGCCGGCTCGCGGGCCTGGATCGCGCGCGCCATCACCCTCGTCGAGTCGACCCGCGCCGACCACCGCGAGCTGGCCCAACGGCTACTGGTCGAGCTGACGCCGGACGCCGGGAACGCCCGCCGGGTCGGCGTGACCGGCGTGCCCGGCGTCGGCAAGTCCACGTTCATCGACGCGCTCGGCTCGACCCTGACCGCGGCCGGCCATCGGGTCGCCGTGCTCGCCGTGGACCCGTCGTCCACCCGCACCGGCGGCAGCATCCTCGGCGACAAGACCCGGATGACCAGGCTGGCCGCCGACCCGGCCGCGTTCGTCCGCCCGTCCCCGACCGCCGGCACGCTCGGCGGGGTGGCGAAGGCGACCCGGGAGGCGATGGTCGTGGTCGAGGCCGCCGGGTACGACGTGGTACTGGTCGAGACCGTCGGCGTGGGCCAGTCCGAGACCACGGTCGCCGAGATGGTCGACTCGTTCCTGCTGCTCACCCTCGCCCGCACCGGCGACCAGCTGCAGGGGATCAAGAAGGGCGTGCTGGAGCTGGCCGACGTGATCGCGGTGAACAAGGCCGACGGTCCGCACGAGCTGGAGGCCAGGAAGGCCGCCCGCGAGCTGGCCGGCGCGCTGCGGCTGATGCGCGGCGTCGAGGACGGCTGGGAGGTGCCCGTGCTGACCTGCAGCGGCCAGGACGGCACCGGGCTGGCCGAGCTGTGGGACCAGGTACTGCGGCACCAGGACGGCCTGGCGGCCTCGGGCCAGCTCGCCGTCCGGCGCAGCGGCCAGCAGGTCGGCTGGGTGTGGACCCTGGTCCGGGACCGGCTCCTCACCGAGCTGCGCGACGACCCCCGGGTGGCCGGCCTGACTGCCGAGATCGAGCGGGAGGTTCGGGACGGCACGCTCACCCCCGCGCTCGCCGCCGACCGGATACTCGCCGCCTTCACCCGCCCCTGACCGGTTCGCCGACCGCGTGCCCGGCCCAACCCCTTACCGCTTGGGCGACATCTTCCCGGCTAGGACCGAGAACATGTCGCCCAGAGCGCGGTGATGCCCGGGGTCAGTGCTTGACGTCGACGACCAGGCGCTTGGGGTCGGCCAGCTCGTAGACGCGGAAGCCGTTCCGGTTGCTCAGACCGATCCCGTAGGTGGCCTCTCCCTCGAACTCGGTGACGTACGTGAGCTCCCGCAGGGCGGGCAGGCGCGGTGTCACCGTGGTCTGAATCGAGGGCCCGTTGATCCAGGTGGTGCCCCAGACCGAGACCGAGAGGAAGTACGTGCCCTCGACCACCACCTGCCGGTCCCGCGCGTCCCAGAACCCCTCCACGTAACTGACGTAGTGGCCCGGCTCGCCGGCACCCTCCAGGAAGAAGGTGGCGCGGTCGAAGCCGGCGAGCCGCTCGGTCTCGATCCGGGACACCCGGACGGCATGGTCCTGGCTGTATTCCAGGACCGGGTCGGTGCCGAAGTCGGGCAGGGCGGCAGCGGGCAGGGCGGTGGCGACGAGCGCGGCGCCGACCACCACTAAACCGGCGAAGGCCCTCGCGACCGCGACAAAAGGACGGGAAGGTGTCATGAGTCGAACGTAGAGCGCACGCGCAACTACGCTGTGCAGACGGTGTGCATCTCGTGGCCGCGGATCCCGCCGGTGGCGCAGCTGCGCAGCACGCCGGTGTTCGGTCGGTCGGCCGTCGACACCGAGACGCCCTCGCGGTCCCAGCTCTCCGCGCTGGCGATGACGTCCCAGCCGCCGGCCGCGTTCTTCCGTTCCACAGTGGTCAGTACGCGAATCTCGCGCAGGTACTCGTGCTGCTCGATCGCCCGGCCGTGTCCGTGGACGTACCCGGGTCGGCCCGGCGAGTCGGCGAGTTGCGCGCACACCAGGATCTCGGCGCCGTCGGAGACGGTCAGCTGGCAGCGCTCCGGCGCGGCCCACGCCGGCTGGGCGACGACAGCGCCGATCATGCCGGCGGCCGTGACCGCCGCCGTGCTGAGCAGGACCTGGATGGTTCGGTTCATACCCGTCAGCTCCCCGTGTTGGTGACGATCCACGGATTCCGACCGTAGGACCCGACCGCAAGCCGACCAGCGCGGCAGCCGAACGAGCCGTGGCTGCCCGATCTGGGGCTTAATTTGCCGCTATACGCAATAGACCGGTTTCGCCGTGTACGTGCACTACTCGTCGCCTTAGTGTCGGTGTCGTCCTTCCAACAAACGACCTCTCAAGGAGAAACAATGCGCTTACGGACGATCCTCGCGACGGCGGCTCTGGCGACCACGGCACTCGTCAGCCTCGGCGGCGGGGCGGCTCAGGCGGCGCCGGTCGGCGGCGGCGCGCACACCATGGCGTGCGGCTACTACGAGACCGGGACCGAAGCGTTCTACGGGCACTGCGGTACGGGCCGAATCATGATCGAGATCGACAAGGACTGGACCTGGAACTCCGACTTCCTTTGTGTCGGTCCCGGCGAGACCCGCCTCGGCAGCGTCGACGACTACGACAACGCGTGGTCCATCGGCAACAACGGCTGCTGACGGCTGCGGCGCGGATCCGCCCTTCGGGGCCGATCCGCGCTGAGGTCGGTCACGGACCGGCGAACGCAGCAGGCGCGGGGCGGTAGCGCGGAGATCGCCTCGCCGGGGAATTGGACGGGCCCGTGGTGCCGATACTCGCGAGGAGTGTTGGCACCACGGGCCCGCAGGAAAGTGTTTACTCGATCACCCAAGGTGAGGCAAGACCTTTGTCGGGTCTTTCTCGACGAACTCGCCGAGCCGGGCCGCAGCGTGCCGGCGTGTCCTGCCCGGCCGGCCGGCGGGGGCGTGGCGAGCCTCCGATCAAGACCTCGGCGGTCCGGCGGCGAGCGTGGAGTTCCGATTTGGTGCAACGCAGAGCTACCGCTCGGGATGGATTGTGTGACCTCGGGGTGAGGCGTACGGTCGGGGCCGAGGGTGACGCTGGCCAAGGGGGCCGCACCGTGACTCAACCCGTTTCAACGACGACGCGTACGACGGTGGACCATGCCTTCGGACGCCGGACCGAGCCTGGGCGCCTCTTCGCGGACGACGCGGAGCGGGTCGCGCGCGCCTGCCACGACCTCGCCCTCCGGTTTCACGACGGAGGCCGGCTGATCGTCTTCGGCAACGGCGGCTGCAGCGCGGACGCCCAGCACATCGTCGTCGAGTTCGTGCACCCGGTGATCGTCGGCAAGCGCGCCCTGCCGGCCCTCTCGCTCACCAACGACACCGCGACCCTGACCAGCATCGGCAACCGCGACGGTTTCGACGAGGTCTTCGCCCACCAACTGCGGTACCTGGCCGATCCCCGGGACATCGCGCTCGGCATCTCGCCGGACGGGCAGTGCGCGAACGTGCGCCGCGGCCTGGAGACCGCCGCCGAACTCGGCCTGCTGACGATGGCGCTGACCGGCGGCGACGGCGGCGCGATCGCGGCCAGCCCGGCGGTGCGGCACCCGATCGTGGCCCGCTCCAGCGACCCGAAGATCGTCAAGGAGATCCACGTGACGGCTTACCACGTCTTATGGGAGCTGGTGCACGTGTTCTTCGAGCAGCCCGGGGTGCTCACCCCGGAGGTGATCCGGTGACCGGCCCGGTGCCGCTCGGCATGCCGCTCCCCGCCGGCTCGCTCCTCGCCCCCGGCTACGACCCGAGCCGAGCAGCGACGCCAGCCAGCCCCTCGACCCGAGCCAGCCCCTCGACCCAGCCGAGCCCGCGACGCCGGTGGGGTCGGCGCGGTCGACGGCACGAATCCGGCGGGGCAGCGCGGCAGCGCGGCGGACTGCCAT
The DNA here is from genome assembly GCA_963746095.1 of uncultured Actinomycetota bacterium. Classification (GTDB taxonomy): domain Bacteria; phylum Actinomycetota; class Actinomycetes; order Mycobacteriales; family Cryptosporangiaceae; genus CAVVAL01. The sequence goes on from CAVVAL010000031.1 coordinate 172,698, forward strand.
GGTGACGTCTGCATCACCTGCTCGGACGAGGCGGTGCCGGTCACGATCGTCCAGCTGTTGCCGGACGACCTCGCGCTGGTCGACACCGGCGTGAGCGTGGAGGAGGTGAGTGTGGCGCTCGTCGACGCGGACGTGGGCGACACGATCCTGGTCCACGCGAAGGAGGCCATCGCGCGCCTCGAGCCCGGCGAGCGGATCGATGAATGACGAACCGCCCGCCAACGGTGCGGGCCGGGCGGACCCGCCAGCCGGCAGCGGCGCGGGCCGGGGCGGCATGGCGTCCCTCTACCCGTTCCTCTACGCCGACACCGGGTCGAACGTGGACTCCGTGCTGGCCGAGGTCCGGCGCTCCACGGTAGAGAAGGCCGCCGAGGTGGTGGCCCTGCGCGAGCAGGTCGCCGAGCGGTACGCCGGCGAGCTCGCCGAGTGCGCACGGGTGCTCGCCGAGCGCGTTCGAGGCCGGCGCGCGGCTCTTCACGTTCGGCAACGGCGGCAGCAGCACCGACGCGCAGAGCGTCGCGAACCTGTTCCTGCACCCGCCGTCCGGCCGCCCTTTGCCGGCGTTCTCGCTCACCGCGGATGTCGCGGTCGGTGACGGCGCTGGCGAACGATGTCGGTTTCGAGGTGGTGTTCGCCCGGCAGCTCGGCGCTTCGGCCCGAGCGGGCGACATCGCGATGGGATTCTCCACCAGCGGCGGGTCCGCGAACGTCTTGCGGGCATTCGACGAGGCCAGCCGCCGCGGCCTCACCACGGTCGGTCTCGCCGGTTACCACGGCGGCAGCATGGCGGAGGCCGACACCATCGATCATCTGTTCGTCATCCCCTCGGCGTCCGTGCACCGGATCCAGGAGGCGCAGACCACCGTCTACCACGTGCTGTGGGAGCTGGTGCAAAGCGCTCTGAGTGACCTGAGTAGCGACATGGCCAGCCTGGGGACACCCAGCCCGCCGTAGTTCCGCGACGGGCTAGCCGTGCATGGAGGTGATGGCATGACTGCGACGGCGACCGGACACCACGCAAGCACAGCAGGAGGAACCGGTCGTCCACATTCTGTGGATCAACGCCGGGCTCAGCTGCGACGGCGACTCGGTGGCCCTGACCGCGGCGACCCAGCCGAGCATCGAGGAGATCGTCCTGGGCGGCCTGCCCGGCCTGCCCAAGATCCAGGTGCACTGGCCGCTGATCGACTTCGAGTGCGGGCCGGTGGAGGGTGCGGACACGTTCATCGAGTGGTTCTACACGCGCCGACCGCGGCGAGCTGGAACCGTTCGTGCTGGTCGTCGAGGGCTCGATCCCGAACGAGAAGATCAAGTCCGAGGGCTACTGGTGCGGCTTCGGCAACAAGCTGGAGACCGGCGACAGCTCGTGGACCCGGCAGCCGATGACGACCAGCGAGTGGCTGGACCGGCTGACGCCCAAGGCCACGGCCGTGCTGGCGGTCGGCACCTGCGCGACGTACGGCGGCATCCACGCGATGGCCGGCAACCCGACCGGCGCGATGGGCGTGGCCGACTACCTCGGCTGGGACTGGCGCTCCAAGGCCGGCCTGCCGATCGTGAACGTGCCGGGCTGCCCGATCCAGCCGGACAACCTGTCCGAGACGATCCTGTACCTGCTCTACCAGGTGGCCGGCCAGGCGCCGATGATCCCGCTGGACGAGGCGCTGCGGCCGACCTGGCTGTTCGGCGCCACCGTGCACGAGGGCTGCGACCGCGCCGGCTACTACGAGCAGGGCGACTTCGCCACCGAGTACGGCTCGCCCAAGTGCATCGTCAAGCTCGGCTGCTGGGGCCCGGTCGTGAAGTGCAACGTGCCCAAGCGCGGCTGGATCAACGGGATCGGCGGCTGCCCGAACGTCGGCGGCATCTGCATCGGCTGCACGATGCCGGGCTTCCCGGACAAGTTCATGCCGTTCATGGACGAGCCGCCCGGCGCCAAGGTCTCCAGTGCCGCCAGCGGCCTGTACGGCGGCCTGATCCGTGGCCTGCGAGGCATGACCGCGCGGACGGTCGACAAGGAACCCAAGTGGCGCAAGCCAGGAACCGAGCTTCTGACCGGCTACACAGCCAAGCGGTGACAGACCATCCCGGTGACGCCTGAGCGGCGGCCCGGTCAAGGAGACGTGACAGGCGATGACGGCAACCCAGAGCAAGGGCGTCAGTAGCAAGGACCAGTCGAACCTCACCGAGATGGCGTGGGACCCGATCACCCGCATCGTGGGGAGTCTCGGTATCTACACCAAGATCGACTTCGGCAACCGGCGGGTCGCCGAGGCGTACAGCACCTCGTCGGTGTTCCGCGGCTACAGCATCTTCATGAAGGGCAAGGACCCGCGCGACGCGCACTTCATCACCAGCCGCATCTGCGGCATCTGCGGCGACAACCACGCCACCTGCTCGGTCTACAACCAGAACATGGCGTACGGGGTACGGCCGCCGCACCTGGCCGAGTGGATCATCAACCTCGGTGAGGCCGCCGAGTACATGTTCGACCACAACATCTTCCAGGAGAACCTGGTCGGGGTGGACTACTGCGAGAAGATGGTCGCGGAGACCAACCCGGGCGTGCTGGAGCGGGCCAACCGCACCGAGGCGCCGCACGCGCGCCGAGCACGGCTACAAGACCATCGGCGACATCATGCGGTCGCTCAACCCGCTCGAGGGCGAGTTCTACCGCGAGGCGCTGCAGGTCAGCCGGATGACCCGGGAGATGTTCTGCCTGATGGAGGGGCGCCACGTGCACCCGTCCACGCTGTACCCGGGCGGCGTCGGCACGGTCGCCACCGTGCAGCTGTTCACCGACTACCTGACCCGGCTGATGCGCTACGTGGAGTTCATGAAGCGGGTCGTGCCGATGCACGACGACCTCTTCGACTTCTTCTACGAGGCCCTGCCGGGGTACGAGGAGGTCGGCCGCCGCCGCGTGCTGCTCGGCTGCTGGGGCGCCTTCAACGACCCGGAGTACTGCGACTTCACCTACGAGCGGATGGAGGACTGGGGCCGCAAGATGTTCGTCACCCCGGGCGTGGTCGTGGACGGCAAGCTCATCACCAACAGCCTGGTCGACATCAACCTCGGCATCCGGATCCTGCTCGGCAGCTCCTACTACGACGACTGGGAAGACCAGGAGATGTTCGTGACCCAGGACGCGCTGGGCAACCCGGTCGACCGGCGGCACCCGTGGAACCAGCACACGATCCCGCGGCCGCAGAAGCGCGACTTCGACAGCAACTACAGCTGGGTGATGTCGCCGCGCTGGTTCGACGGCAAGGACCACCTGGCGCTGGACACCGGCGGCGGCCCGATCGCCCGGCTCTGGGCGACGGCGCTGGCGGGCCTGGTCGACATCCCGTACCTCAAGGCGACCGGCCACAGCGTGCAGATCCACCTGCCGCGGACCGCGCTCAAGCCGGAGGCCACCTTCGAGTGGACGATCCCGGTGGACAAGAGCGGCGCGCCGCTGTCGAACGCCATCGAGCGCAACCGCGCCCGCACCTACTTCCAGGCCTACGCGGCGGCGTGCGCGCTGCACTTCGTCGACAAGGCGCTCGCGGAGATCCGCGCCGGCCACACCAAGACCTGGGAGACGTTCACGGTGCCGGACGAGGCCGTCAGCGTCGGCTTCACCGAGGCCGTGCGGGGCGTGCTGTCGCACCACATGGTGATCCGCGGCGGCAAGATCGCGAACTACCACCCGTACCCGCCGACGCCCTGGAACGGCTCGGTCCGGGACTCCTACGGCACCCCGGGCCCGTACGAGGACGCGGTGCAGAACACGCCGATCTTCGAGGAGAACACCCCGGAGAACTTCAAGGGGATCGACATCATGCGCGCGGTGCGCAGCTTCGACCCGTGCCTGCCGTGCGGCGTGCACATGTACGTCGGCGGCGGCAAGACGCTGAAGAAGGTGCACTCGCCGCACATGTACAACCCGGGCGGCTGATCCGCGTCCACCGTCCAGTTCCGGGCGTCCCGGGCCGTCACGCCGGCCCGGGAAGTCCGGAAGACCGCAGTTCACGGCAACGGAAAGGGCGGCACCGATGCCGCAAGCGCAGAGCACCCGCGAGGTCGGCGCCAGGGTCGAGCGCCTGCTCGCCGACCTGGCGAGTACGGCCGACCCGGCCGTGGCGGCGAAGGCCGAGGAGCTGGCCCGCTCGCTGGTCGAGCTGTACGGCGCCGGCGTGGAGCGGATGGTGGAGATCGTCGCGGACCAGCCGCACGGTGACGAGCTGGTGGCGGCGCTCGCCGCGGACGAGTTCGTGGCCAGCCTGCTGATCCTGCACGACCTGCACCCGATCGCGGTCCAGGACCGGGTGCAGACCGCGCTGGACGGGGTCCGGCCGTACCTCGGCTCGCACGCGGGCGGGGTGGACTTCCTCGGCATCGACGCCGACGGCGTGGCCAGGCTGGCGTTGCAGGGCAGCTGCGACGGGTGCCCGTCCTCGCTGGTGACGGTGAAGCTCGCGATCGAACGGGCCATCATGGACGCCGCCCCCGAGCTGACCGGGATCGAGGTCGAGGGCGTGGTCGAGGAGAAGCCGGCCGGCCCGACCCTGCACCAGATCCAGCCGTACCAGCCGTCCGGCGGTGCGCCGCCGCCACCGGCGCCGGCTGGCCCGGTCGAACCCGGCTGGTTCCCGCTGCCGGACCTCTCCGGCCTGCCCGACGGAGAGGTGCGCGGCGTCGTGGTCGAGGGCGTCGGGCTCGCGGTCTGCCGGGTCGGCGGGCCGGCTGTACGCCTACCGGGACGGCTGCCCGGAGTGCGGTTCGGCGCTGGCGGGGGCAGGGCTCGACGGGCCGACGCTGAGCTGTCCCGGCTGCGCGGGCCGGTACGACGTGCGGCTCGCCGGCCGTGGGGCCACTGTGGATGGTGAGGTCCCGCATCTGGATCCGGTGCCGCTGGTCGGCGACGATCGGCGGGCCACGGTGGCGCTGCCGGTGGGGGCGCACTCGTGACCGGTCCGAACCCGATGAGCGCCGGCGCCGCCGCCGGGCTGCAGCGCCTGTTGCAGCCCCGGAACGTGGTGCGCGCCGGCGAGCGCTGCGAGTTCTGCGCGGTCGCGGTGGCGGACGAGCACCAGCACGTCGCCGACCTGGAGAAGCGCGGGGTGATGTGCGCCTGCCGGGCGTGCTACCTGCTGTTCACCCAGGCCGGCGCGGGCAAGCAGCGGTACCGCTCGATCCCCGACCGGTACCGGTACGACCCGGCGCCGAACCTGACCGACGCGCAGTGGGACGAGCTGCAGATCCCGGTGCGGATGGCGTTCTTCTTCCAGAACTCGGCGCTGGCGAAGTACGTGGCGTTCTACCCGAGCCCGGCCGGCGCCACCGAGTCGCTGCTCGTCGCTGGACACCTGGGCCGAGGTGCTGGCGGCCAACCCGGCGTTCGCCGACACCGCGCCCGACGTCGAGGCGCTGCTGGTGCAGCGGCGGCCGCGCGGCGGAGCGGGCTTCGAGTTCTTCGGCGTGCCGATCGACGCCTGCTACGAGCTGGTCGGGCTGGTGAAGCTGCGATGGAAGGGCTTCGACGGCGGCCAGGAGGTGTGGGAGGCGATCGACGTGTTCTTCGACCGGCTCCGCGAACGGGCGACGGTAGTGGGGACGCGGCCATGGGGGATGAGGCGTGATGGTGCAGCTCGCGTTCGACTGCCTGGACGGCCGGCCCGAGCGGTACGCCGCCAGCCCCACCCTGTGCTTCAAGCTGCGGATCGCCGAGATCACCGGCGCCGAGGTGCACTCGATCGCGCTGCGCTGCCAGATCCGGATCCAACCGCAGAAGCGCCGCTACTCCGCCGCCGAGGCCGAGCGGCTGCGCGACCTGTTCGGCGACACCCCGCGCTGGGGCGACACGCTGCACCCGATCCAGTTCGCGATGGTGTCGGTGCTGGTGCCCGGCTTCCAGAGCAACACCGAGATCGACCTGCCGGTGGCCTGCTCCTACGACCTGGAGGTGGCCGCCGGCCGGTACTTCGACGCGCTCCGCGACGGCGAGATCCCGCTGCTCTTGCTGTTCAGCGGGACCGTCTTCTACAAGAACCAGACCACCAGCGGGCTGGCCGTCTCCCAGGTGCCCTGGCACAAGGACACCAGCTACCGGCTGCCGGTCACGGCGTGGCGGCAGCTGATGGACCTGTACTTCCCGAACAGCGGCTGGCTGCGGCTGAGCCGGGAGACCGTGGACGCGCTCTGCCGGTTCAAGTCCCAGCACGCGGTGGCCGGCTGGGACGAGGCGATGAGCATCCTGCTCCAGCGCGGCGGCGGAGGCACGCCCGTGAGCGACGTCGTGAGCTTCGAGGACGCGCGGGCCATCGCCGACGCCGTGCTGCTGGAGGGGTACCTGCTCTACCCGTACCGGGCCTCCGCGCAGAAGAACCAGGTGCGCTGGCAGTTCGGCGTGCTCAACCCGCGGCCGGCCAGCGAGGCCGGCTCGGGCGAACCGTGGTTCGCGCAGACCGAGGTGCTGCTCGACGCCGGCGACGCGCCGGTGCTGCGGGTGATGGCCCGGTTCCTGCAGCTGCAGGCGCGGACCGTGGAGGCGGCCGGCGGCCCGGGGGAGTTCCGTCCCGTCGCCAGCCTCGAGGTCGACGGCACCGAGCTGACCTGCTGGGACGAGGGGGTCGAGCGGCACACCGAGCTGACCGTGCCGGTGGCCGACGTCACCGCGGAGCGGGCGGTGCCGTTCACGATCCCGGGCGGCGTGGACGTCGAGGAGGTGACCGGCGCCGACGGTGTGCTGGCCGGCCGGGTGCGGCGCGAGCGGTGGCCGCTTGGCCGGCGTGATCCGGCTCGCGGCCGAACCCGTCGACGGACCGTACCCGCTGGTCAAGCTTCGGGTCCGGGTGGAGAACAGCACCGACTGGGCCGACCCGGCCGAGCGCGGGGAGACGCTGCGGCGGTCGCTCGTCGCGGCGCACACGTTGCTCGGCGTCGCGGGCGGCTCGTTCGTCTCGTTGCTGGAGCCGCCGGAGTGGGCCGCGCCGGCGGTGGCGCGCTGCGAGAACGTGCGGACCTGGCCGGTGCTGGTCGGCCACGGCCGGCACGACGTGCTGCTCTCCTCGCCGATCATCCTGTACGACTACCCGACGATCGCGCCGGAGAGCCCCGGCGACCTGTTCGACGGCACCGAGATCGACGAGATCCTGACGCTGCGCACGATGGCGCTCACCGAGGAGGAGAAGCGCGAGGCCCGGGCGACCGATCCGCGCGCGGCCGCGCTGGTGGACCGGGTGGACAGCCTGCCGCCCGAGGTCATGGACCGGCTGCACGGCGCGGTCCGCTACCTGCGCGGCGTGCAGACGAAGCAGCCGGCCGGCCAGCCGTGGGAGACCGCCGACCCGTTCACGCCGGACGCGCCGTGGTGGGATCCGGGCGCCGACCAGTCCGTCTCGCCGGAGACCGACCACGTGCTGGTCGACGGGGTCGCCGTGGCCAAGGGCAGCCGGGTCCGGCTTCGCCCGGGCCTGCGCCGGTCGGACGCCCAGGACATGTTCCTGGCCGGCCGGACGGCGGTCGTCGCCGCCGTGCTCTTCGACGTCGACGAGGGCACCCACGTCGCCGTGACGCTGGAGAACGACCCGGCCGCCGAGCTCCAGCAACGGGTCGGCCGGTTCCTGTACTTCGCGCCCGACGAGATGGAGCCGGTGGACGGAGCCGCGCCATGACGAACCCTGGCGCGGTGTCTGTGGACGGCAGGCCAGCGGCCGGCCCGCGGAAGGTGCTGGTGGCCGGCGTCGGGAACGTGTTCCTCGGCGACGACGGGTTCGGCGTCGAGGTGGCGGCCCGGCTCGCCGGCCACCCGATGCCGGCCGGCGTGCGGGTGGCCGACTACGGGATCCGCGGCGTGCACCTGGCGTACGAGCTGCTGAACGGGTACGACGCGCTGATCCTCGTCGACGCGGTGCGCGCGGCGAACCGCCGGGCACGCTCAGCGTCATCGACCCGGACCTGGACGCCGTGCCGCCGCCCGCGCCGGCCACCGAGGGCACGCCGGTGATGGACGCGCACGGGATGGCGCCAGACGCCGTCTTCGCGCTGCTCAAGACCCTGGGCGGCGAGATCGGCACGGTCTGGGTGCTGGGCTGTGAACCGGCCGTGGTCGACGACCGGATGGGCCTGTCCGCCCCGGTCGCCGGCGCGGTCGACGGGCGCGGTGCGGCTCGCCGTCGAGCTGGCCGAGGCGGCCGCCGCCGGCGCGCGGTGGGGTGTTCGACGAGAACCGGACGAGGGGGAGAGGAGGTGGATTCGGGTGTCTCGAGGTCGTAGGCACGGTGGTGGAGCGATGCGCGGAGTGGTGCTGGGTGGCCTGCTGGTCGCCGTGGCGGCGCTGGTGTACCAGTCGCTGCCGGACATCGCCCGCTACATCAGGATGCGCGAGATGTGACCGCTGACCAGGCCGCGATCGGCCGCCCGGTCAGGAAGTGACGAGTTCCGTGGCACATGCGGCAAGCCGCCATCCCGGTGGCCGGAGAGGAGCAAGTCATGGACGGATCGACCTGGGTCGCGGTGGTCGTCGTGGCGGTCGTGGTCGCGGTGGTGTTGGGCCTGGTGCTGGTCGCCCTGCCCGACATCCGGCGCTACCGCCGGATCCGCCGGATGTGATCGCGACGCGCCGCACCGGCTGTGGCCGGCTCGGGCGCGAGACAGCAACTGGTCGCGGCGCGGGCCGGATCAGAACGGCCGCGGCCGCGGCTCGGGCCGGAACCAGAAGTCGAAGGAGATCAGGCATGTGTCTCGGGATACCCGGGGAGATCATCGAGCTCCTCGACGATCGCCCCGATCTGGCCAAGGTGGACGTGAGCGGGGTCCGCCGCAACATCAACATCGGTCTGCTCGAGAACGAACCGCTCGCGCCCGGTGACTGGGTGCTGATCCACGTCGGCTTCGCCCTCTCCAAGATCGACGAGGCCGAGGCCAAGGCCGCGATGGAGTTCCTGGAGGGCATCGGCCAGGCCTACGAGGACGAGATAGCCGCCCTGCAGGAGTCCCGGATCGAGTGACCGGGACATCCCGGCCGGAGGAGATGAGCAGCGGTGCGTTTCGTCGACGAGTTTCGTGACGCGGAGAAGGCCCAGGCGCTGGCGGCCCGGATCGCGGGGCTGTGCGAGCCGGGCCGGCAGTACAAGTTCATGGAGGTGTGCGGGGGACACACCCACACGATCTACAAGCACGGCCTGGAGGACTACCTGCCGGAGACGATCACGCTCGTGCACGGGCCGGGCTGCCCGGTCTGCGTGATCCCGATGGGCCGGGTCGACGACGCGATCGCGATCGCCGAGGAACCCGACGTGATCATGACCTCGTTCGGGGACATGATGCGGGTACCCGGCGGGCGCGGCTCGTTCTTCGACTCCAAGGCCGCCGGCACCGACATCCGGATGGTGTACTCGCCGCTGGACGCGCTCAAGATCGCCCGGCAGAACCCCGACCAGCAGGTCGTGTTCATGGCGATCGGGTTCGAGACGACCGCGCCGTCCACCGCGATGACCGTGCTGCGGGCCGCCGCCGAGGGGCTGGAGAACTTCTCGATCTTCGCCAACCACGTCACGATCATCCCGGCGATCAAGGCCATCCTGGACTCGCCCGGACCTGCGCCTGGACGGCTTCATCGGCCCCGGCCACGTCTCGACCGTGATCGGCTGCGCGGCCGTACGAGTTCATCGCGCGCGACTACGGCAAGCCGATCGTGACGGCCGGCTTCGAGCCGCTGGACATCCTGCAGTCCATCTACATGCTGCTGGTCCAGCTCGCCGAGGGTCGGTGCGAGGTGGAGAACCAGTACGCCCGGGTGGTGCCGTGGCACGGCAATCCCAAGGCGCTCGAGGTGATCGGCGAGGTGATGGAGCTGCGGCCGTACTTCGAGTGGCGCGGGCTCGGCTTCATCTCGCACTCGGCGCTGAAGGTGCGCGACAAGTACGCCCGGTTCGACGCCGAGCGGATCTTCGCGGTGCCGGGCGTGCGGGTCGCCGACCCGAAGGCGTGCCAGTGCGGCGAGGTGCTCAAGGGCGTGCTCAAACCGTGGGAGTGCAAGGTGTTCGGCACGGCGTGCACCCCCGAGACCCCGATCGGCACCTGCATGGTCTCCTCCGAGGGCGCCTGCGCGGCGTACTACAACTTCGGCCGGTTCAGCCGGGACCGGATCAAGGAGGCGAGCCGCTCATGAAAGAATCGACCGCCGACTGGGCCGAGGCCGCCGTGCGGGAGCACGAGGCGGAGCACATCGGGGCGCCGGCGGTCCCGTCGCACGACCGGGAACAGCAGGTGCTGGACCGGATCGACCGGGCCCGCCGCGCGCAAGGCCCGGGTCAAGGACGAGCGGATCACGATGTCGCACGGCGCCGGCGGCAAGGCCACCCACACCCTGATCGAGGCGGTCTTCCTGGACGCGTTCCGCAACCCGCTGCTCGAACCGCTGGAGGACCAGGCGGTGTTCAGCGTGGGCGGCACCCGGCTCGCGTTCACCACCGACTCCTACGTGGTGGCGCCGCTGTTCTTCCCCGGCGGCGACATCGGCGACCTGGCCGTCAACGGCACGGTGAACGACCTGGCCGTCTCCGGCGCCCGGCCGCTGTACCTGTCGGCCGGCTTCATCCTGGAGGAGGGCTTCCCGGTCGAGGACCTGCGCCGGATCGTCGGCTCGATGGCCGCCGCGGCCGCCGTGGCCGGGGTGCAGATCGTCACCGGCGACACCAAGGTGGTGCAGCGCGGCAAGGCCGACGGCTGCTACGTCAACACGGCCGGCGTCGGGGTGCTGGAGCGGCCGGTCACGTTGAGCGCGGCGAACGTCCGGCCCGGCGACGTGGTGCTGGTCTCCGGCCCGATCGGGGACCACGGCGTGACGATCCTGCTCTCCCGTGGCGAGCTCGACATCGAGTCCGACATCACCTCCGACACCGCGCCGCTGAACGGGATCATCGCCGCGCTGCTCGACGCGGTCGACGGCGTGCGGTGCCTGCGGGATGCCACCCGGGGCGGCGTGGCGACGATCCTGAACGAGATCGCCGTCGCCTCCGAGGTCGCGGTGGTGGTCGACGAGGCCGCCGTCCCGATGCGGCCCGAGGTGCGGGGTGCCAGCGAGATCCTCGGCATCGACCCGCTCTACGTGGCCTCCGAGGGGCGCTTCGTCGCGGTCGTCGACGGGGCCCAGGCCGACGCCGCCCTCGCGGCCCTGCGGGCTCACCCGCTGGGCGCGGAGGCGGCGGTGATCGGCACGGTGAAGGACGATCCGCCGACCCTCGTGCTGTTGAAGACCGAATTCGGGGGTACCCGGATCGTCGACATGCTGATCGGTGATCCGCTGCCGCGGATCTGCTGAGAGGGGCTGCAATGACCGAAGACCCGGACGTCAGCGGCACGAGCTTGCAGCGGGGCGCCGAAGACGTCGCCGAGGACGAGGACGAGACCGGGCGCGAGGATCTCGGCGAGAAGGGCGAGTCCGAACGGCCGTACGGCGTGTCGGAACCGCGCGCCGCGACCGGCGTGGACCCGCAGGGCCCGATCGACCCGGAGAGCCCCTACCTCCCGCCCGCCTGATCCGTTGCCGTCCGCGGCTCGAACCTGCGCGCTTTGGGCGACATCTTCGCGTGTTATAGCACCGAGAAGATGTCGCCCAAAGCGAGAGGTTGTTAGTCGTGGGCGGCGGCGATGGCGGCCTGGCCGAAGCTGATACCGCCGTCGTTGGTGGGCACCCGCCGGTGGGTGAGCACCCGGAAGCCGGCGGCGCGCAGCAGGTCCACAGTGGTGTCCAGCAGCAGCACGTTCTGGAACACGCCGCCGGACAGGGCCACCGTCTCCAGCCCGGTCAGCTCCCGTACCCGGCCGGCGCCGGCCACGATCGCGCCAGCCACGCCGCGGTGGAAGCGGGCCGAGACCACCGGCGCCCCGGCCGCGAGGTCGGTCACCACCGCGCGGATCAGGTCGTCGCAGCGCACCTGGAACGGCGCCGCGCCGACCAATCGCACCGGGTAGGTGCCCGGCTCGGCGGGATCGGCGCGCTGCTCCAGCTCGATCGCGGCCTGGCCCTCGTAGCTGATCGTGTCCCGGACGCCGAGGATCGCGGCCACCGCGTCGAAGAGCCGGCCCGCGCTGGACGTGCGCGGGGAGTTCACGCCCGGCCCTGGCCACCGCCAGCACGGCGGTCCCAGCGGTCGGCGTTGCGCTCGGCGACGGCGACCGGCGGCGGCGCGTCGGGGTACGCGGCGGCCAGGTGCGCGGCCGCCATCCGCCACGGTTCGGTGATCGCCGCGGCGCCGCCGGGCATCGGCACGGTGCTCAGGTGGCCGTGCCGGGTGAAGCCGTGCAGGTCGGCGACCAGGAACTCGCCGCCCCAGATCGTGCCGTCGGTGCCGTAGCCGGTGCCGTCGAAGGCCACCCCGATCACCGGGCCGGGCTCGCCGTTGTCGGCCAGGCAGGCCGCGATGTGCGCGTGGTGGTGCTGCACGCCGAGCAGGTCGACGCCGTCCAGGTCCAGGGCGTACTTGGTGGACAGGTACTCGGGGTGCAGGTCGTGCGCGACCAGCCGGGGCTCGACGTCGAAGAGCCGGCACAGGTGCGCGATCCCCTCGGTGAAGGACCGGTAGGTCTCGTAGTTCTCCAGGTCGCCGATGTGGTGGGAGAGGAACGCGCGCCGGCCGGTGCCGAGGCAGAACGTGTTCTTCAGCTCCGCGCCGCATGCGAGGACCGGCCGGCGGAACGCCCACGGCAGCGTCAGCGGGTGCGGCACGAACCCGCGCGAGCGCCGGATCGGGTAGCTGGGCGCCGCGCCAGATCCGGAGCACCGAGTCGTCGGTCCGCAGGTGGATCGGCCGATCGTGGGTCAGGAACGCGTCGGCGATCGGGGCGAGCCGCTCGGCCGCCTCGCCGTCCACGTAGGCGATCGGCTCGTCCGAGACGTTCCCGCTGGTCAGCACGATCGGCCGACCGGCCTCGGCGAGTAGCAGATGATGCAGCGGGCGTGTACGGCAGCAGGAGGCCGAGGTACCGGTTGCCGGGCGCCACGCCGGCCGCGACCGACGGCGTGCGGGCGCCGGTCGAGCATGACGATCGGCCGGGCCGGGCTGGTCAGCGCGGCGGCCTCGGCGTCGTCCACCGCACAGAGCTCGCGGGCCGCCGCCAGGTCGGCGACCATGACCGCGAACGGCTTCTCGGCCCGGTGCTTGCGCCCGCGCAGCGTTCCGACCGCGGCCGCGGACCCGGCGTCCGCCGCGAGGTGATAACCCGCCCAGGCCCTTCACCGCCAGCACCGCCCCGGCGCGCAGCAGACCGGCCGCCGCGGCGAGCGGATCGCCGTCGTGCGCCGGGGAGGCGCAGCGTCGGGCCGCACGCGGGGCAGCACACCGGCTGGGCGTGGAACCGCCGGTCGGCCGGGTCGTGGTACTCCCGCGCGCAGTCGGCGCAGAGCGGGAAGCCGGCCATCGTGGTCGCCGGCCGGTCGTACGGCACGCCCCGGACGATGGTGAACCGGGGGCCGCAGTTCGTGCAGTTGATGAACGGATGGCGGTACCGCCGGTCGGCCGGGTCGGCGAGTTCGGCGAGGCAGTCGTCGCAGGTCGCGGTGTCGGGGGAGATGAGTGTCCGGTTCGCGCCGCCGGCCGGGCTCGGCGCGATGACGAAGCCGGTCGCGCCGGTCGGCGCCACCACGGTCGCGGTGATCCGTTCGATCACGGCCAGCGGCGGCGCCTCGGCCGCGAGCGCCGCCCGGAACGCCTCGATCGCCCGCCCTGGCGCCCTCGACCTCGATGAAGACGCCGGCGGTGTCGTTCCCGACCAGCCCGCCGAGGCCGTACCGGACCGCGAGGGAGTGCACGTACGGCCGGAAGCCGACGCCCTGCACCACGCCCTCGACCCGAATCCTCGTGCGCATCAGCCCGCGCTCTCGCCGGTGGAGACCCTCGCATCAGGATAGTCACCGGACGGCGCCGGTCACCGGTTTCGGCAGCCGGGTGGGCGGGGTCGTCAGCGCCGGGCGGCGGGGGACGCGGTGCCGCGGGTCGGTGGCGCGGTGCGGCGGGCCGGCGGCGTGGCGGTGGCCGGCGGGATCCGGGCCGGCCTGGGTGCGGCGGAGGAACCGGGTGGGCCGGTCGGGGTGGCGGACGGGGTGAACCGGGCGAGGGCCGCGCGCAGCTGCTGGGCGATCGGCTGGCTGATGCCGCCGTCCCGGGCCTGGGTGTCGATCCGTTGCCGGAGGTTGGCGGCCTGCGACGTCACCTCGACCTGCCGGACGTTGGCCACCGACTCCTCCAGCCCGCCGAGCAGGGTGCGCAGGTCCGCCGCGACGTCGGGGCGAATCTCGCCGCGGGTCAGGCCGGCCTGCACGATCGCGCCGAACTGCTCGGCCGGATTGGCGGGCGGCGGCGTGGTCGGGCCCTCGGAAAGGACGAGCGACGGCGACGGTGACGCGGTCTCCGGCGGCGGCACCAAGGTCGGAACCGGGGTGGGCAGCGGGATCGGCGCCACCACGGTCGTGCGCGACCCGGAGCCGGCGAACGGCACGAGGGCGACCGCGGTGGCCGTGGCGGAGATGACGAAGGCGCCGACGATCAGCTGGAGGAGCCGCTGGTGGCGCGGTGGCGGCGGGGTGCGGGTCCGGCGCAGGGCGTGGCTGCGGGGCAGGCTGGCGCGGACCGTGGGCCGGCGCGCGGACAGCAGCGCGGCGGCCTCGCCCGCGCTCGGCCGCTGGTTCGGGTCGATCGACAGGCAGCGGAGGCACAGCTCCGCGAAGTGCACCGGCAGCGCGTCGGGCGGTGGCGGCGGGCCGTCCTGGTGCGCGGCGCGACCTCGTCCCAGTCCGAGACCGGGAACGGGGGTTCGCCCATGGCGAGCTCGTACAGCAGGACCCCGAGGGCGAACACGTCGGTCGCCGCGCTGGCGGGGCCACCGTCCAGCCGCTCGGGCGCGAGGTACTCCAGCGTGCCGAACATCAGGCCGGTGGCGTCCTCGTCCGGCTCGCCGATCGCCGCGGCGATCCCGAAGTCGACCACCTTCGACCCGCCCGGGGTCACGATGATGTTGCCGGGCGTCACGTCCCGGTGCACGACGCCGTGCCGGTGCGCCTCGGTGAGCGCGGCGGCGACCTCGGCGCAGATCCGGACCGCGTACCGCCACGGCAGCGGTCCCTGGTCGAGCCGGGACTGCAACGACTCGCCGTCGAGCAGCTCCATCACCACGAACGGCAGGACCGCGTGGCCGGGGCCGCGCGCCTCGCCGTAGTCGTGCACGGCCACGATGTTCGGGTGCGAGAGCCCGGCGACGGCCCTGGCCTCGCGGCCGATCACCGTGCGGAAGCGGACGTCCCGGTGTAGGGACCGGCGAGCACCTTGACCGCCACGGCACGGCCCAGCACGTCGTCCTGAGCCTCGCCACACGGTGGACATTCCACCCACGCCGAGCAGTTCGAGGAGTCGGTAACGTCCGGCGAGCACCGTCCCCTGGCCTGGCCAGTCGTCCGTCACGCCGTAGACCGTCGTGGACGTGCGGTCACGGTGTCAATGTTCCGTCACGCTCAGCGCGGAGTTCCTACCGGATAGTGGCGAAAATTCGCCTATCGTGCGTCGTTACTACCCTTCTGGGTGGGAGCGGTCCCAGAAATCCGATTCCTCGATCGCGCCTTGCGGGCGTTCCGCGGTCCACACGGCACAATGGGCGTGGCGTAAGGAGGCGGCAGCAGATGATCGAGCGCAACAGAGCGACGGGACAGCCGACGATCGAAGAGGTGGCCACGCGGGCCGGCGTCGGTCGCGGCACGGTGTCCCGGGTGATCAACGGGTCGCCGCAGGTGAGTACGCGGGCGCGGAGCGCCGTGCAGCAGGCCATCGACGAGCTCGGGTACACGCCGAACCGTGCCGCTCGCGCGCTGGTCACCCACCGCACGGACTCCATCGCCCTGGTCGTGTCGGAGTCCGGCGAGCGGTTCTTCGCCGAGCCGTTCTTCGGCCGGATCGTGCAGTCGGTGAGTTCGGCGCTGAACGCGGCCGGGCTGCAGTTGCTGCTCACGATCGCCCAGTCCGGGGAGGAGCGGCTCCGGCTCGAGCACTACCTGACCCGCCAGCACATCGACGGGGCGATCCTGCTCTCGCTGCACGGCGCCGACCCGCTGCCCGCGCATCTGGAGCAGCGCGGTGTGCACACCGTGCGGATGGGTAGGCCGCTGACCTCGGAGTTCTCGTTCTGTGTCGACGCTGACAACGTTGGCGGTGCCCGCCAGGCCGTCCAACATCTGGTCGCCCGTGGCCGGCAACGGATCGCGGCCATCGCCGGGCCGCAGGACGTGGCGGCGGGGGTGGCCCGGCTGGCCGGCTTCCGGCAGATCGCCGGCGAGGCCGCGCCGGTGGAGTTCGGCGACTTCGGTGCCGAGAGCGGCGTGGCCGCGATGCGCCGGCTGCTGGCGCAGTGGCCGGACCTGGACGCCGTGTTCGCCGCGTCCGATCCGATGGCCGCCGGCGCGCTGTGGGTGCTCAAGGAGGCCGGCCGGCGGGTGCCGCAGGACGTCGCGGTGATCGGCTTCGACGATTCCGCGATCGCCCGCAACACCGACCCCGCGATGACCAGCGTCCACCAGCCGGTCGAGGACATGGGCCGGGAACTGGTCCGGCTGCTGCTGGCGCGGATCCAGGGCGACGACGTACCGGTGGCCGAGGTCGTGCTGCGGACCCGGCTCGTGGTGCGCGACTCCGCCTAGAGCCGTCCTAGGCCGCTCTGTAGGACCGGTTCTAAGGCTGTTTGGCGTCGGATGGCGTCCTGGCCGTACGGTCGGGTCGTGCACACCGCCGCCGACCTGCGAGTTCATGCTTTGTCCGGCTTGTCGGGCGGCGCCGAAATATTTCTCCGATCGCGTTGAACCGACCCCCCTCTCGTCCCGTACCCGAAGCTGAGCCCGATTTTGGGAGCGCTCCCCAGCTAGCGGGCGCCGGTATGTGAGGAGCACGGATGCGTAGACAGGCACCTTCCCGGAGATTCGTCGGCGTGAGCGTGGCGGTCGGAGTACTTGTCCTCAGCGGCCTGGCCGTCGGGGTCGCGACCGCCGGCGAGAAGGACGCGGGGGCGGCGCCGACCGTCAAGTGTCCCACCGTGGCCGACCGGCTGCCGGCCGTGCCCGCCAGCGCCAAGGCCGAGATCGACCGGAACCTCGCGCTGCTGGAGACGCAGATCGGCGAGGCCAATCGCAGGCTGGTCACCTCCCAGGGCGAGGGCGGCCCCAACTTCATCAACAACGCGATCCTCGGCCCGCTGAAGGACAAGCGCGTGGCCACGATCGACCGGATGGCCATCGCGATCGGCCGGCAGGGCCAGAAGCCCACCGGGCTCGAGACGCTGGCGCCGTGCACGCTCAATACCAAGGGCGGCAGCCAACCCGGCAAGACGGCCCAGCCCGCCAAGCCGACCCAGCCGGCGGCGACGGCGCCCGCGGGCAACCCGGCCCAGAACGGCGCGCCCACGGTGAACTGCCCGAGCGTCGAGGACAAGCTCCCGGTGATCCCGCGCTCCGCGATGGCGGAGGTGACCCGGAACCTCGCGCTGCTGGAGACGCAGATCGGCGAGGCCAACCGCAGGCTCGTCACCTCCCAGGGCCAGGGTGGCCCCAACTTCATCAACAACGCGATCCTCGGCCCGCTGAAGGACAAGCGCGTGGCCACGATCGACCGCATCGCCATCGCGATCGGCCGGCAGGGCCAGAAGCCCGCCGGGCTCGAGAAGCTGGCCCCGTGCACGCTCAACCAGGCCGGCGGTGCACCCCCGGCCGGCGGCGGCGAGGCAGCGAAGGGCGGCCCGTTCGCCAAGGACTTCGTCGACATCCGCCAGGTGCGGCCGAACGCGCAGAACATCCGGCCCGGCCGCAACGCCTCCACCGGCCGCTTCATCTCCCGATGCGGCAACAACGAGGAGGGGCACGCCAACCCGGACAACTTCATCGTCGCGCCGGGCGTCTCCAACGGTGCCCAGCACATGCACGACTACGTCGGGAACCTCTCCACGGACGGCTTCTCGACCAACGAGAGCCTGATCGCCGCCGGCACCACCTGCGCCCGCAAGGACGACAAGTCGGCCTACTTCTGGCCGGTGCTGCGGATCCAGGACGGCAAGGACGCCCCGGACGTGAAGAAGCCCGGTGGTGGACTGGACAAGAACATCGGCCAGATCCTGCCCCCGAGCAAGGTGACGCTGGAGTTCCGCGGCAGCCCGACCAGCAAGGTGCGCGCCATGCCGGCGTTCATCCGGGTCCTGACCGGTAACGCCAAGGCCGCCACCAACAACGGCCTGAACGCCAGGGCACAGTGGACCTGCAGCGGCTTCACCGACCGGATCAGCACGACCAAGTACGCCAAGTGCCCGAAGGGCAGCCAGGTCGTCCGGATCTCGGACTTCCCGAGTTGCTGGGACGGGAAGAACACCGACAGCGCGAACCACCGGACCCACATCCTGTTCCCGGACGCCAAGGGCGCCTGCCCGGCCGGCACGAAGGCGGTGCCGCAACTGCGGATCACGCTCGCCTACGACGTGCCGCAGAACGCGAAGTTCGCGGTGGACGGCTTCCCCGACCAGCTGCACAACCCCATCACCGACCACAACGATTTCGTGAACGTGATGAGCAAGCGGCTGATGGCCGACGTGGTCAACTGCATCAACAGCGGCCGCCGCTGCTGATCGTCTCTTGACCCCGCTTTGGGCGACATCTTCGGTGCTAGGACACCGAAGATGTCGCCCAAAGGCGTTGGTGACGGGTCAGTTGGCGGTCAGGTCGTAGAGCGTGACTCCGCCGACCGTGGTCGCCTCGAAGTTCTCCGTCACCCACGCGCTGATCTGCGCGCTGCGTCACTGCCACCGTTCTGGTTGCCGCCGATCCCGCCGCCGACGAAGTAGTGGATCTTGCCGTCGGCGACGTACTGCTGGAACTGGGCGAGGGTCGGTGACGGGTCACTGCCGTTGAAGCCGCCGATCGCCATCACCGGATCACCGCTGGCCAGCTGGTAGCCGGAGGCCGAATTGGAGCCGATGGCCGCGGCCACCCAGGTGTAGCGGTCCGCGTCCTTGTCCAGCAGCGCGACGAGCTCCGCGCTCGGCGTGCTGCCGCCGAGCAGACCGCCGGCACCGCGGTTCCCGCCCGGCCCGTTCTGGCCGCCGCCGGGAGCCTGACCGCCCGGCGCCTGGCTGCCTGGCGCCTGCCCCCCTGCGCCTGCCCGCCTTGCGCCTGGCCGCCAGGTGGCTGCGCGCCCGGGGGAAGCGTGCCCGCTGGGCGAAGCCGCCGGGCGGTGCCTGGCCGCCGCGGAACCGTCCGCCGCCGCGCATCCCGCCGGGGCCGCCGAAGCCGCCACCGGCCGTGGCCGGTCCGGCGGACACGATCGCGCCGCTGTGCGGGGTGGCCGTGGTCTGCACGGCGTAGGCCGCCGGCCCCGCCAACGCCACCACCAGCGCGCCGCCCGCGATCGGCCATGGTCAGCCGCCGGGTGAGCCGTCCGGCCAGCAGCACCCCGAGCACGGTGATCGCCGCACCGGCCACGATCGCCCAGCGCAGCCACGGCAGCCAGTCGGCCGACCGTCCGAGCAGGACATAGGCCCACGCCGCGGTGGCGGCCAGCGCGACGGCCAGCACGGCCCTGGCGACGCCGCTCTCCCGCCGGCGCCACAGCTCGACCGCGCCGATACCGACCAGCGCACCGACGGCCGGCGCGAGCGCGATCGTGTAGTACGCGTGGAAGATGCCCTGCATGTAGCTGAAGACGAGGCCGGTGAAGCAGCAGCCAGCCGCCCCAGAGCAGCAGCGACGCGCGGGTCGGGTCGGTGCGCGGCGCGCGGCGGCCGAACCAGAGCATCGCCACCAGCAGGATCAGCGCGGCCGGAATGAGCCAGCTGATCTGGCCGCCGATCTCGCCGTCGAACATCCGGCTCCAGCCGGTCGCGCCCCACATGCCGCCGCCGTTGCCGCCCCGGGCGCCGCCGCCGGTGACGCTGCCGGTCTCGTTGCCGGTCAGCCGGCCGAGCCCGTTGTAGCCCAGGACCAGCTCCAGCACGCTGTTGTTCTGCGATCCGCCGATGTACGGGCGGCTGGACTTCGGCCAGAGCTCCACGATCGCCACCCACCAGCCGGCCGAGACCAGCACCGCGACTCCGCCGAGCAGCAGCTGCCCGATCCGGCGGCGCACCGAGGTGGGGGCGGCGACGAGGTAGACCAGCGCGAGCACCGGCAACAGCAGGAACGCCTGCAGCATCTTGGTGAGGAAGCCGAGGCCGATCAGCGCACCGGCCAGCCATCAGCCACTTGGTGCTGGCGACCTCGGTGGCGCGGACCACGCAGTACGCGGCGCCGACCAAGGCGAGCGTCAGCAGCGCGTCCGGGTTGTTGAAGCGGAACATCAGCGTGGCGACCGGGGTCAGCGCGAGCACGGCGCCGGCCAGGAGCCCGGCGGCGGGGGAGGCCCAGCGGCGCACCGCGAGGTAGAGCAGCCCGACCGTGGCCACGCCCTCGAGCGCCTGCGGCACCAGCATGCTCCACGCGTTCATGCCGAAGATCCGGGCCGAGAACGACATGATCCAGAGCGAGGCCGGCGTCTTGTCGACCGTGATCGAGTTCGCGGCGTCGGAGGAGCCGAAGAAGAACGCCTTCCAGCTCTCGCTGCCGGCCTGCACTGCGGCGGCGTAGAAGCTGTTGGCCCAGCCGGATTCGCCGAGGCTCCAGAGGTTCAGCACGGCGGTCACCGCGAGCAGCGCCCACAGCGTCGGCCGCACCCAGCTCGGATCCTCCGGTCGGCCGCGCACGAGGCGTCGCCAGCGTGGTGGTTCGGTCGTGGTGGCGCGGGTGCCGATCGGCGGAGCGTGCAGCACGGGCGCGCTGGTGGTGGTCATCGGGGGTCTCCTTCAGGAGGGCGGGGCCGCCGGGCGCCGGAGGGTCTGGGTCATGCCGGCAAGGCTGTCCTGGCTGGCTGGGACGGACCTGGGCGTGAGCTGTGAGTCACCTGGGAGTGGCTCAGCCGGTGCCGGCGCAGGCAGGCCAGCAGGTGGCCGGCGAGCAGCACGGTCTCGCCGGCGCGGACGCAGGTGTCCGCGCCGGCCTCCAGCACCCCGATCAGGGTCTCGACCGGCGCGTACGGCTCGATCAGCGCGATCACGGGCATACCGGGATGGCGGCGCAGCGCTGCGGTGACGCCGCCGGCGGTGGCGCGGTACAGCACGAGCGCGTCGGCCTCGGTCACGTCGTCGAGCCGCTCGGCGGAGTCGACGCGGTGGCCGGCCGGCAGGTACGGCGCGAGCGCGATCGGCGAGGGGCGGGGAGCCGATCAGCGCGACGATGGTGGGCGGGCCCGAGCGCCAGGCGGTGGTCGCGTGGCCGGCCGCCCGGTCGGGTCCGGGGCGGCGGCCGTCGGGCGGCCAGCCGGGAGTCGGTGGAGAGTGATGGGGACGGAGGCGGACACCGGGGTCCGGGAGAAGAGTCGCATGACTCCTTTGTCGCTGACCCGCCTCCCAGCAACCTGGTGACTGGCTGGGAGTCAGCTGGGAGTGCGGTACAGCGGCAGTGTCGACCTCGAACCGGGCGCCCTCGCCTGGCGCGGAGCTGACCTGCACGGTGCCGCCGTGGGCGGCCACCAGGGCGGCCACGATCGACAGCCCCAGGCCGGCTCCGCCGCTGTCGCGCCCGCGTGCCGAGTCGGCCCGGTAGAACCGTTCGAAGACGCGTCTGGCGTGGTCGGCGGCCATCCCCGGACCGTCGTCGACGACCGTGAGGCAGGCCGTGTCGTCCGTGGTGGCCAGCCGGACCGTGACCGCGGTGCCGGGCGGCGTGTGCGCCAGCGCGTTGCTGACCAGGTTGCCGAGTACCTGCCGGAGCCGGGCCTCGTCGCCCAGCACCACCGGCGGGGCGCTCTCCGGTCCGCCGTCGACCTTCAACGCGATCCGATGGCCTGGCGCCACCACCTGGGCGCCGCTGACCGAGTCGGCCGCGAGCGCGAGCAGGTCGACCGGGCGGCGCTCCAGCGGCCGCTGCTGGTCGAGCCGGGCCAGCAGCAGCAGGTCGTCGACGAGCAGGCCCATCCGGGCGGCCTCGTCCTCGATCCGCCGCAGCACCCGCTCGACCCCGGCGGCGTCCGGCACCGCGCCTTGGCGGTGCAGCTCGGCGAAGCCGCGGATCGAGGTGAGCGGCGTGCGCAGCTCGTGGCTGGCGTCCGCGACGAACCGGCGCATCCGCTCCTCCGAGGCCCGCGCGGTCGACTCGGACGCCTGCCGGGCCCGGAACGCCGACTCGATCTGGGTGAGCATCGTGTTCAGCGCCCCGGCGAGCCGGCCGACCTCGGTCCGGTCGTCGCTCTCGGGCACCCGGCGGGACAGGTCACCGGCGGCGATCGCCTCCGCGGTCAGCTCCACCTCGACGAGCCGGCGCAGGCTGGAACGGACCACGGCGTAGCCCAGCGCGGCTAGCACGACCAGCACCGCGACGCTGACCAGCACCTCCACCAGCGCGAGCTGATCGACGGTGGCGGTCACCTCGTTGAGCGAGATGGCCGTGGTCCGGGTCGTGCCGTCCGTGCCTGGCACGACGGTCACTCGCCAGTCCGAACCGGCTCCGGTGGCGGGGACCGTGAACGGCTTGCCCGCCAGCCGCGTCGCCTCGGCGGTGGTCATCTTCGGCAGTTTGGGCGCCGTCTGCGTGCCGTCGGTGTCGTTGTCGGCGGGCCGGAGGTCGACGTACCTGATCACCGTGCCGGTCGTGCTGGTCTCCTCGTGGATCGTGCCGTCCGCGTTGGTGACCTGCCGAAAGAACGCGGTGGTCTGGGGCGGGCGGGGCCGCTCGGTCTCCTGCCGGAAGTCGAAGTCGCGACCGCTCTGGCCGCCGGGGCCTGGCGGCCCGCTGGCGACGATCAGGCTCTTGTCGACCCGGTCCAGCAGGAAGCCGCGGATCAGCACCACGCCGCTGAAGCCCAACGCGGCCAGCCCGGTCGCCGAGAGCAGCAGCAGGGCGGCGACCAGCTTGATCCGCAGCGGGGTCCGATCGAGGTACCGCGACACCGCCCGGAACGGGCCCTTGGCGCGAGGCCGGTGCGGCCCAGCCGGCTCGACGACCTCGGACATCAGCGAGGGAGACGCAGCGTGTAGCCGACGCCGCGCAGCGTGTGGATCAGCCGGGGCTCGGTGGTGTCGACCTTGCGGCGCAGGTAGGAGATGTAGGACTCGACGACGCTGCCGTCGCCGCCGAAGTCGTAGTGCCACACGTGGTCGAGGATCTGCGCCTTGGACAGCACCCGGCCGGCGTTGTTCATCAGGTACCGCAGCAGCTTGAACTCGGTGGGGGAGAGCGCGACCGGCTCGCCGTCCTTCCACACCTCGTGGGTGTCGTCGTCCAACTCGATGTCGGCGAACGTCACTCGGGCGGGCTCGGCGGCGGCGCCGGCCTGCTCCTGGGCCCGCCGCAGCACCGCGCGGATCCGGGCGATCACCTCTTCCAGGCTGAACGGCTTGGTGACGTAGTCGTCGCCGCCCAGGGTGAGGCCGTTGATCTTGTCCTCGGTCGAGTCGCGGGCGGTCAGGAACAGGACCGGCACCCGGGTGCCCTCGCCGCGGAGCCGGCGCAACACGTCGAACCCGTCCACGTCGGGCAACATGACGTCGAGCAGCACCAGATCGGGGCGGAACGCGCGGGCCTGCGCCACGGCCTCCCGGCCGGTGGTGGCGCTCGCGACCTCGAACCCGGCGAACCGCAGGCTCACCGAGAGCAGCTCGACGATGTTCGGTTCGTCGTCCACGACGAGCAGCCGGGCGTCCGACGAGCCGGTGCTGGGGGCCATCTCGATCTCCTTCTCGCGTCAGGCGTACGCGACGCGTTGCCCTCAGTGACCATACTGACCTGCTCTTCTAGGAACTTCCTGGCAGCTACCTTCGAATTTGCTGGGAATCTTGGCGGGTATGCGCCAGTCCCGCGGCGGGCTTCCTCGGCATCGCTGAGGAGCCGGTATTCTGGTGGTTCGGGTCCCCGTGCCGGGCCGCCGACGGGTACCCGACCCGCCGCCGACGGCACTCCCTGTGAGCGTTAACAAAGGCAATTGTGGTCCGGTGGCCGTTGTGTTACGGCGCTGATCCCGGCCATGATGCCCCCTGTGAGGGAGGACATGCGGATGACGGCGGAGTTCGCGGCCAATGCCGGGCCGTCCCCCGAGCTGCTCGACGCCCTCACCGCCGGCCCGTTCCACACCGCGCTGCGGTTCGCGATCGATGCCCGTGGCCTCACCCTGGAACGCCTGCAGCACCGGTTGGCGCTGCGCGGGATCCAGGTCTCGGTGACCAGCCTGAGCTACTGGCAGCACGGCCGGACCCAGCCGGAACGCCCCGCGTCGCTGCGCGCGGTCGGGGTGCTCGAAGAGGTGCTCGGCGTGCCGCCCCGCTCGCTCGCCGACCTGCTCGGCCCCCGCCGGCCGCGCGGCCCGCGGAGCCTGCGCGGCGCCTTCGGTGAGCGCCCCGAGGACGTGATGGGCATCGGGGCGCCGCTCACCGCGCTCTTCGATCAGCTGTCGGACTCGCGCCGGCACGACCTCGCGCTGGTCAGCCAGCACGAGACCGTGACGCTGGACAGCGCCGGCCGGATCGCCGAGCTGACCAGCCGCACCCTGGCCGAGTCGAACCGGGATGGCGCCGACCGGTACTTCGCGGTGTACCAGGGCGACCCGGGCTGCGACGTGCGCCAGGTCGAGATCGAGGCGCTGCGCGACTGCCGGATCGGCGAGGTCCGCCGGGACGCCGACGCGCTCGTGGTCGTCGCCGAGCTGCTCTTCGGCGCCGAGCTGGGCGACGGCGAGACGCACCTGTTCGAGTTCGGCGTCCGGGACGGCACCGCGCCGGTGACCACCTCGCACGGGCACGGCTTCCGCTGCCGGGTCGGCCAGTTCGTGCTGCAGGCCCGGTTCGACCCCGCCGCGCTGCCGGACCGCTGCTACGGCTTCGTCCAGTCCCGGCTGGACCAGCTGCAGCGCCCCACCGGAGACCTCACGCTGAACGCGTTCCACGCCGCCCACGTGGCCGTCGCGGACGTCACGGCCGGCGGCGTCGGCATCGGCTGGACCTGGCCCGAGTAACCGCCGCCCGGGGTCAGGCCTCGGCGGCGAGCTGTTCGATCCGGGCGTGCAGCCGGTGCAGGTTCGGCTCGCTCTCCGGCTTCATCAGCACGCTGCGCAGGATCCGCCCGCGCGGTACGTCCGCCCCGATCTGGTGGCCCCGCTCGGCCAGCGCGGCACCGGTGACGGCGTAGGTCGCCAGGTAGACCGGGTTGTGCGGGTCGGCCATGCCGCGGTCCATGATCGAGGCGGAGGCGGCGTCGATGCGCCGACAGCGTGGCCGGTTCGGTCCGCGGCAGGTACGTGACGATGTCCAACTCGGGGGCCTGGTAGAGGGCCAGCTGGGGTGAGGTGGCGAGGAGTTCGGCCCAGTGCAGCGCCGCCCGCCGGCCGGGCCGCAGCACCGCGCCCAGCCCGTCCGGGGTCGGCGGGAGCAGCCGGAACGTGAGCCACAGCGCGGCCGCGGCGGCGCCGGCCCTGCTGCACTCCAGGGAGATCTCGCCGAGGTGCATCTCGTCGGAGGTGAAGTACGTGTACGGCGAATCGTGCTGGTAGAAACGGCCCACGGTCGGGTCCCGGAACAGCACGGCGCCGCACCCGTACGGCTGGAGTCCGTGCTTGTGCGGGTCGATCACGACCGAGTCGCACTCCGCGATGGCCCGCCACGGCGCCGACGGCACCCCGTCCGGACTGTCGTCGGCGATCAGCGTGAAGAACCCGCCGTACGCCGCGTCGACGTGGAGCCGGACGCCGTAGCGCTCGCGGAAGGCCAGCGCTTCGTGGATCGGGTCGATCGCGCCGAGCCCGGTGGTGCCGGCGGTGAGCACCACGGTGCCGACCACGCCGGTGGCGAGCAGCTCCTCCAGCGCGCCCAGGTCGATCCGGCCGGCGGCGTCGGTCCGCACCGGGTGCCCTGGACGCCGAGCACGTGGCACATCCGGGCGTGCGTGTAGTGGCTGTCCTCGCTGTAGGCCACGCCGAGCCCGGGGTGCAGCTCGCGGGCCACGAACAGCGACTCGAGGTTGGCGATCGTGCCGCTGGTGGTGAGGTGCCCAGGTGCTCGGTGAAGCCGAACATGGTGGCGAGCTGCGCCACCACCTCCTTCTCCATCGCGGCGGTGGCGGGTCCGCCGTCGAGCGCGTGGTTGTTGGGGTTGATCTGCGCGGCGGCGAGGTAGCCGGCGAGCGCGGCCGGGTGCGGCGGCTTGAGCATCTGGCCGGCGTAGCGCGGGTGGAAGAACGGGTAGTTCGCGCCGTGCAGCCGAGCGGTCAGCTCCCCGAACGCCTCGTCGAAGCGCTCCTGGGTGACCTCCAGTGCGGGATGGGGCGTGTAGGCGCCGTAGCCGGCGGCCCACTCCTGATGAGCGTCCACCGCCGTGCCGAGCCACCGTCGCAGATCCACTGCCGCCTCCGAGCGTGAGAACGTTTGGACCCGAACATCCTAGCCTGGCGATCGGCCGACTCGGCTCAGGCGCAGCGGGCGCCGTTGAGGGTGAATCGGTTCGGGTCGGCCCGGGTCGGCGCCGCGGTCGCCTCGAAACCGAGCTGCACCGAGGCGCCCGGCGCGATGGAGGCGTTCCAGCCGGCGTCCCGGACCTGGACCTGCCGCCCGTTCTGGTTGGCCTGGCCGTTCCAGAGGTTGCGGATCTGCTGATCGGCGCCGAACCGCCAGCCGAGCGTCCAGCCGTTGACGGCGCGGTCGCCGAGGTTGCGCAACACCACGGTGGCGACGTAGCCCTGGTCCCAGCTGCCAGACCGGCTGATCGTCACGGCACAGCGCTCCTTCGCGGGCTGCGCTGGGCGGGACGCGGAGGGCTTCGGCGCGGGAGCGCTGCTGTCCGGCCGGCCCGGTGTGGAGGGGGCGGCCGGCCGCGGCCGCGGTCGCGGCGCCGAGCCGGCCGGCTCGGCGGGGGAGGGGCTTGGGGTGCGGGGCGAGGGGGTGGCGCTGGGCGACTGCTCCGGGCCGATGGTCAGCGCCACGTCCGGCGTCGGCACGTCCGCGGACTCGCTCTGCACCGGCGGCAAGCTGATCACGGTGCCGGTCTGCGGCTCGGACCGGAACCAGTACTCGGTGCGGTCGGCGGTCACCACCAGCAACAGCACGAGCCCGAGAGAGAGCACCGTGGAGCCGGTGACCAGTCGGACTCGGTTCGCCGGTCGGCGTAACCAGCGCTGGCCGAGGGCGTAAAGGCTCCGCAACAGCCGTAGCCAGACGGATTCTTGGCTCTGCTCGTCGTCGTCCTGCTGCCGGCCCACGCCTGATGCCTCCACAGTGGTCGGTGGTGAACACCGTTACCGTAGGGCGTGGAAGGTCGGTCGCACCAGGTCTGACGATGTCGGATCTTTCGGGCGGGCGCGCGTAGGTACCTTAGGCCGGCTGAGGCGTTACGCGGCGCGACGTAAGGTAGCCAGCCGCCGGGAAGATGAGGCATCGGCCCGATGTCAGTGGGGTGCCTTCAGCTGGAGTGTTGATCTCGACAGCGAGTCCCCACTCCACGAGGTGATCACGATGACGAACTCCTCCGAAATCTCCTACCTCACGAGCGGCGACGACCGGCTCGCCCGGTACCGCGACGAGGCCGACCACGCGCGGCTGGCGGCGCTGCTGCCGACCCGGCCCGGACTGCTCAGCCGGCTGGTCAACCGCTCCACTGGCCAGCGCCCGGCCACCGCGGCGGCGACGAAGGCAGGGACACCCGCCCGCCGGGCCGGCGCGTCGGCGGGCAAGGCCGGGCGGGCCGGCTCGGCACGGGTTCCGGTCCGACCGTGACGCAGCCTGCAACGTCGCTGGTCCGTGGCATGCTCGACCTCGTGACGATCCGTACCAGCAGCACCGCCCTCGTCGGCCGGGACGCCGAGCTTCAGCAGCTCGCGGACGCGCTGAAGCGCGCCCGGTCCGGCGAGGCCGCGGTCGTGCTCGTGGGAGGCGAGGCCGGCGCCGGCAAGACCCGGCTGGTCGAGGAATTCACCGCCCGTGCGGGGGCCGGCGGTGTGCGCGTACTGGTCGGACGGTGCCTGGAACTGGGCGAGGAGGGGCTGCCGTTCGCGCCGTTCGCCGGCGCCCTGCGGGACGCGCTGCGCCA
The DNA here is from genome assembly GCA_963746095.1 of uncultured Actinomycetota bacterium. Classification (GTDB taxonomy): domain Bacteria; phylum Actinomycetota; class Actinomycetes; order Mycobacteriales; family Cryptosporangiaceae; genus CAVVAL01. Next base: position 200,802 of record CAVVAL010000031.1, read on the forward strand.
GGACGGGCCGGCGATCTTCGGCGGCCAGGAACAGGATCTGGCCCGGCTGCTGCCCGAGCTCGGGCCGGCCGGGCCGCCTTCCGGCGCTGACCTCGACGCCGGCCGGGGCCGGTTCTTCGATCTGGTCGCCGGCCTGTTCGAGCGGATCGCCGCCGAGCGTCCGCTGGTGCTGGTCATCGAGGACCTGCACTGGGCCGACCGCTCCACCCGGGACCTGGTCGGCTTCCTGCTCCGCTCCGGCCGGGGCGGGCGGGCGATGCTCGTCGCCACGTACCGCACCGACGAACTGCATCGCGGCCACCCGCTCCGCCCGTTCCTCGCCGAACTCGACCGGGTCCGCAGCGTCGAACGGCTCGAACTCGACCGGCTCGACCGCGACGCCACGGCGGCCATCCTCGCCGACCTGCGCGGTGCCGTGCCCACGGCCGCCACCGTCGACAACATCCACTCCCGCTCGCAGGGCAATCCGTTCTTCATCGAGGAGCTCGCGGCCTGCCCGGACGGCGGCTGCTCGCTGCCCGACACGCTCCGTGACCTGCTGCTGGCCCGGGTCGACCAGCTGCCCGAGCCGAGCCAGCAGGTGCTGCGGATCGCCGCGGCCGGCGGGCAGCGGATCGGCCACCGGCTGCTCACGCACGTCGCCGGCGTCTCGGAGCTGGAGCTCGATTCGGCGCTGCGGGCCGCCGTCGCCGCCCAGCTTGTGGTCGCGGACGCGGACGGCGACGGGTACGAGTTCCGGCACGCGCTGGTCCGCGAGGCCGTCCACGACGACCTGCTCCCCGGTGAGCACGCCCGCCTGCACGCGCGGTACGCCGCCGCCATCGAGGCCGACCCGGGGCTGGTCGGCGCCAGCCGCGCCCCGATCGAGATCGCCCACCACTGGTACTCCGCGCACGACCACGCCCGCGCGCTGGTCGCCGCGTTCGAGGCCGCCCACGCCGCCGGCGAGCGGTACGCCTTCGCCGAGCAGCAGCGGTTGCTCGAGCGGGTGCTGGAGCTGTGGGAGCAGGTGCCGGCGGAGGTTCGGCCGGCCGGCGCGGATCGCCTCGGCGTGCTGGAGCGGACCCTGATCGCCGCGATCGCCGCCGGTGACTTCGGTCGTGCGCTCAAGCTCACCAAGGCCGGTCTCAAGGAGGTCGACCGCGAGGAGGAGCCGTTGCGCGCCGCTCGTCTGCTGGAGCAGCAGGCCAAGGTGCTGCGGCTGCTCGGCAAGAGCGACGGCCTCGAGCAGTGGCGGCTCGCGCTACGACCTGGTGGCCGAGCTGCCCGCCAGCTCGGGCAAGGCCAAGGTGCTCGCCGGGGTCGCGTCCGGGCTGATGCGCGACGGTGAGCCGGCGGAGATCGACCGCGCGATCCGGGCCGCCCTGGCCACCGCCGAGCAGGTGGGTGACGTGGCCCAGCAGGTCTCCACGGCGGTCACCTTCGGCAAGGTGTGCAGCAGTCGGCTGGAGCCCGAGGCCGGGCTGGTGCAGATGCGGCAGGCGCTGGCGGACGCCGAGCGGATCGGTGACCGGAACGGGTTCGCCCGCGCGCAGCTGAACATCTCCAACGTGCTGTACGAGCTGGGCCGGTACGTGGAGTCGGCGGAGGCCGCGCCGGTCGTGGGCGGCGAGGCGCGCCGGCTCGGGGTGGGGCACAGCATCGGGATCTACCGGATCGGCAACCACGCCGAGGCGCTGGTCGCGCTGGGCCGCTGGGACGAGGCAGCCGCGCTGCTGGACGAGGTGATGCGTCTCGACCCGCCCGGCAACGTCGCCCTGATCGGCCTGGTGCAGCAGGCCGAGCTGGCGCTCGCCCGTGGCGCCGCGAACGCGAACGAGCTCGTCGAACGTGCCTCCGCCTACCTGAGCCGGCCCTACCTGGAGGCACAGCTGCGGCTCCCGTTGGTCCGGCTGCGGATCGCGGCGTTGCTCGCCGGCGGTGAGACCGACGGGGCCGGCGAGGCCGCGGTGTCCACGCTGGACGATGCGGACATCGCGAAGGAACCCCGGTACGGCTGGCCGGTGCTCGCCGCGGTTGCCGACGCGTTGACCGCGACCGGCGATCCGCGGCTCCGGGCGGGGCTGCACACGGCCGTCGCGGGTACCGCGGTGCGCTATCCGGCCGAGCGGGCGTACGCGGCCGACGTGGCCGCGGCGCTGCTGGGGTCGCCCGCCCCTGGTTCGGTCGCCGAACCCCGCCGAGCTGCGGGCCGCCCGGGTCGCCGCCGTCGAGGCCTGGCGCGCTGACGGGCAGCCGTACCCGACCGCGGCGGCGCTGCTCCGCCTCGCCGAGGCCGAAGCCGCGGCTGGTGACCGGGCGGCGGCGGCCGACGCGATCGAAGCAGCCTCCGTGCTGGCCGGAGAGTTGGGCGCGAGCCCGCTGCAGCTGGCCGCCGCGACGCTGGGCCGGCGGATCGGCGTTCGCACCGCGACCCCGCTCACCCCGGCGCCCGGGCTGGCGCTGACCGTCCGGGAACGAGAGGTGCTGCGACTGGTCGCGGAGGGGTACAGCAACGGCCGGATCGCCGAGACGCTGTACATCTCCACCAAGACCGCGAGCGTGCACGTGTCCCGGATCATCGCGAAGCTGGAAGTCTCCAATCGCGGTGAGGCGGCCGCCGTGGCGCACCGCCTCGGCCTGCTCGAAGCCGGCTGACCAGGCCGTTTCGGCCCCTTGGGGACGAAACGGACTTGCTTCGCTAACGTGGCTACGCGCGCCCGTTGTAGGCACGAATACCCCGCAAGTCCGGTTCGGCTGTGCGGAGGTGCGGCGTGAAGTGGTGCGGCGGCGGCCGGTCAGCCCAGCTTCGTGCCCCAGGGGCCCATACCGCGCACCTTCTCGGGCGTGATCCGGATGATGAAGCCGGCCGGCGGATCGGGCATCGGCGGGAACTGGGCGCCGATGCCGATGTACCGCTGCGCCAACTGGTGGAGCAGCTCCGGTGCTCCACCCTCCTCGACCCGCGCGGTGCCCTCGACGACGAGGTAGTTCTGCATGCCGTACTGGGCTCCCTCGGCCTCGATGGAGAACGAGACGCGCGGGTCACGGCGGATGTTGCGGACCTTCTGGTCCAGCATCAGCTTGCCGATCACGATGTCGTCGCCGTCGAGGCCGACCCAGACGATCGTCACGTGTGGACTGCCGTCCGCGTTGACGGTGACCACGTGCGCGAGCCGGCCTGACTCGACCACGGATCGCGCGGCCTCGGAGATCTCGACCATGGATGCTCCTTTCCGCAGCGCACCGTAGCCGTGCCGGGCGACCGTGTCGACGCCCTCCGACCTGCCCAGGGCTCGGGTTGGCCCGATAGTCGCAGGTCCCGACGTGCGAACCGCCCGCGATTCACTGACAGAAGATGTCAGGGAGTCGGCCTTAGCGTCCGGGCAAGGCCTTCGGGCGACCGGCAAGGAGAGGCACGACATGACCGACACAGTCCACGATTCCGCGGCCGGCTTCGAGTTCCTGTACGGCAACTGGGACGTGATCAACCGGCGGCTGACCAAGCCCCTCACGGGCAGCGACGAGTGGACCGAGTTCCCCGCCACGCTGCGCAGCGAGCCCCGGCACGGCGGCCAGGTGGTGGTGGAGGAGATGACGTTCCCCACGCTCGGCTTCCAGGGCCTGACCCTGCGCCTGTACGACCCGGAGCGGCGCGAGTGGTCGGTCTACTGGGTGAACAGCCGCACCGGGTTGCTGCAGACGCCGGTGGTCGGCCAGGTCGGTCCCGATGGCTGTGAACTGTTCGGCGACGACACCCACGAGGGGGTGCCGATCCGGGTCCGGTACCGCTGGACCGGGGCCACCACGGAGACGCCGCGATGGGAGCAGGCGTACTCGGCCGACGGCGAACGCACCTGGGAGACCAACTGGATCATGGAACACACCCGCACGGCCTGACCCCGCCGAGGGCGCCTGTGCCCCAGCTGCCACGGAAACGCGCTCGCCTGGGCGCCGCGACGGCCGGAGCCGGCACCACCTGGCCCGCACGGGGGCGGGCCAGGCGGTGCCCGGTCAGACGGTGCCGGTCAGAGTCAGCGCGTGTTCGGCCGGATGCTGTTCATGATCTTCTGGATGTCGTCCTTGCGGTCGGGCGGGGACGTCATCCGGAACACCAGCTGGCGGTCGAGCCGGCTCCCCGGCTGGCTGTGCCAGTAACGGACCACGACCAGGCCGTACCGCGGGCTGTCGCCTTGGCCAGCCAACCGGTCGGTCTCGGCGTAGGCGGAGTGTTCGTCGGCCTTGATCCACTGCAGGCTCCACGCGTTCTCGGCCTTGCGCATGGTGATCTTGCGCTTGGCGTCGCACGGCTCGGAGCAGCTGCGCACGATCAGCTCGCCGCCGGCCGGCTCCGCGCCGGAGCCGCTGCTGTCCTTGCACTCGTACTTGGCGTACCCGCCGGCCTGGTCGATCTTGTCGCAGTTCCAGCCGTTGGGCAGGGTGAAGGAGAAGCCCAGGCCGCCGGGCTTCTCCTGGGAGACGGTCGGCTCGGAGTCGCTGAACGTGGGCCAGGCCGCCGGCCAGCCACCCGGCTTGGGCGGCTCCTTGCCCGCGGTGCTCGACGGCCCGCTGATCTTCGGCTCCGGGCGGTTCGACACCTTGGGCGACGAGGTCGGGGCGGCGGTCTGCTCGGTCTTCGGGTCCGGGTCGTCGGACGAGCCGTTCAGCGTCCAGACCACAACGCCGGTGACGCCGAACACGAGCACTACGACGAGTGCGATCAGCCCGACGAGGAGGCCGCGGCGGCGGCGAGGGGGAGACGGCGGGATGACGGGACCCGTGGTCGGCGAGTGCCACCCACCGAGGTCCGCCGGCGGTTGGCCATAGCCGGGCGGACCGCTGCTCGGTGTCGGGCCGTAGCCCGGGGGACCACTGCTCGGTGTCGGGCCGTAGCCGGGCGGTCCGCTGTTCGGCGCCGGGTAACCGGGCGGAGAGCTCTGCGGGGCGACGCCGTACCCGGGCGGTCCGCTCTGCGGTGCCGGGCCGTACCCAGGCGGCGCGTACGGATCGGCGCCGTAGCCGGCGGGTGGGCTCTGCGGTGGCAGGTTATAGCCAGCTGCCTGTTCCGGATAGCCCTGCGGCGGTGCGTATTCGCCACCCGCGGGCGCCGCGTTGCCGACACCCGGCTGAACCGCGCCGGGCTGGCCTGGCGCCGGCGGGTAGCCCGGCGCGTTCGGGTAGCCCTGCGGTCCCGGGTACGCCGGGGCGCCGGGATAGCCGGGCGCGGGTGCGGCGAACCCGGCGTTCGGGTCCGGGTACGCGTGGGGATCGGCATGGCCCTGCGGATCGGCATAGCCCGCGTTCGGGTCGGCGTAGGCGTGCGGATCGGCATAGGCATTCGGGTCGGCATAGGCGTTCGGATCCGCGAACGCCGCGTGCGGGTCGGGGGTACCGGGCTGGGCGGCCGGCGGGCCGGCGCTCGGCTCGGGCGGCAGCGCGTACGTCGGCGTCGACTCGGTCTCGACGTGCGGCGCGTCCTCGACGGGCAGGCCGTCGGTGTCCCGCTCGGGCACCGTGAAGTGCGTGGTGGGCGGCCAGTATCGTTCGCCGCCCTGGGCCGCGGGCACGTCCTCGGCAGGGGGCGCCTGGGGCGCCGGCGCGCCGGCCATCCGGGTGAATACCTGCAGGGCGCCGGGACCGCCGTCCTCCGCGAGCGCCACCCAAGGTCGGGGGGCCGCGAGATCCGCCGAGACCACCTGGCCCTGCAGCGGGGCGGACGCCGCGGCGCGGAACTGCTGCGCGCGACCATCTTCGGCCGTCTCCAGTACCGCGATCGTGACGTAGGCGCCGTACTGATCGACACCGCGCCAGACCCGACCGGCCGGTCGCAGGCTGAGCATCTCCATCAACCTGTACGGACCTATGGTCTGCATACCGCCCTCCGGATTCACCGATTGTCGTTGCGGATCGTAGCTGATCGCCTACTTAACACAGCAGGTGGCGTGGCATTGCACACAGCAGGCCGACGACAATTTCGTTCTGGGCATATCCCACCCTAGACTCACTCAACGCGACCAATATGGGGTAAGCGTTGTCTGATTGCGAGTTAACGATGTGGCACGGGTCGGATATTGTTAAACGGGATGAATGTCGGATTCGTCGTGCCGACAATCGCCCCGTGCCGCCCCCGTGCACATGGCGTAAGACATGGTGAACGATGTTGACGACACCGTGATTCTGCCGCAGCAACGTGAGCGAAATGCGGCCGCCCTAGAATCTGCCGATATTCCCGCTGAATCTGAGTCCGGCGATCACGAGGGGAGCCCGTGCCCGAGCGGTCCCGATCCCACGCCACAACCGGCTCTGGTCGACGCGCCAGCCCAGAGCACCGAAGACCCGGCGTCGATGACACAGTCCGCCGAGGCCGACGGGCCCACCGAGGACGAACAGGTCACCGTGCGGATGACGCCCGAGCCGGCCACCCAGGCCGCCGACTCGGCCACCGCCGCTCCACCAGCCACCGCGCCGCCGGCCGCCGAACAAGACCCAGCGACCGCCGCGGCGACAGCGTTACCGGTCGAGGTCGAGCCGCCGACGGTCGAGCAGGCAGAGCCGGATTCTCCGGTCGAGGCGCCCGACGATCCGTCGGACGAGCCGCCCGAGAGCACCGACCGGGCGCCGGCTACGGACCCGCCGGAGGAAATGCGGGAGCGCGGTCGACCCGGGGCTAGCGGAGGAGCCCCCGGCGTCCAAGCCGGCACCAGCACCAGCACTGATCGACGGACCCACCCAACTGCTCTCGTTCGCGGCGATCCGGCAGCAGCTGGGCGACTCCGTCCGGGCCGGCGGGCCGGACGCCGTGGTCGCGTCCGCTCCGGTGGTCGGCGAGCCCGATGCGAAGGTGCGCGCGCTCGGCCAGCTGGGGTGGCTCGCGTCCGGACTGCTGATGGCCATGGTCGGCCTGCTGCGGATCGACCGACCCGGGCTGTGGGGCGACGAGCTCGCGACCTGGGGCATGACCACGGTCGGCTGGAACGACCTGGTGCCACTGCTGCGTGACTTCGACGTCGTGCTCGGCCCGTACTACGCGCTGATGCGGGGTTGGACCGAGTTGGCCGGAGACTCGGACACCGCGCTGCGGCTGCCGTCGCTGCTGGCCATGGTCGCGGCCGCCGCGATGATCGCCGCGATCGGCTCTCGGCTCGCGTCGCCGCGGGTCGGGAATGCTCGCCGGGCTGATCTTTGCGCTGCTGCCGACGACGTCCCGGTACGCGCAGGAGGCGAGGCCCTACGCGCTCACCACGTTCGCGGCGGTGCTCGCGACGCTGCTGCTGCTGCGCGCGTTCGACCGGCCGAAGTTCTGGCGCTGGCTGGGCTATGCCCTCGCGGTGTCGCTGGTCGGCGCGCTGCACCCGATCGCGCTGGCACTGGTGGCTGCGCACGGGTTCATCGTGCTGGTGAAGCGGCCGCGGCTGTTCCTGCGCTGGTTCCCGGCCGCGGTGATCGGCTGCGCTCCCGCCGGTCCGCTGCTGTGGCTGGGCAACGAGCAGAAGAACCAGATCTCCTGGATCCCCAAGGGTGACCTGGAGAATCTGGTCGCTTTCCCGGCCAAGTTCTTCGGCGTGGCCGTTGCTCGCCGGCATCGTCCTCGCGCTGGCCCTGTTCGCGATCTCGTTGCAGCAGCCCGGTCTGGTCTACACGTCCTGGGCGCTGATCCCGACCGCGGTGATCTTCGCGGCCAGCACCCAGACTCCACTCTGGACCCCGCGGTACCTGCTCTTCACGATCCCGGCCTGGGCGTTGCTCGCGGCGACCGCGCTCAGCCGGGCGCCGCTGATGCGCGGGATGGTCGCGGTGCTGGCCATCGGCGTGCTCGCGATTCCCGTGCACGTCGAGATGCGCGAGGCGGGCGGCCACACCCAGGACACCCGGCGGTTCACCGGCCTGGTCGCGGCGCTGGCCCAGCCGGGGACGGCATCGTCTACGGCCCGCTCGCGGGCGAGGCAAGACTCGGCCGGGACGCCATCGCGCACTACCTGCCCGCGGCCCAGCGGCCCAAGGATCTGCTCGTGGTCCGGCCCCAGCGCACCGACGGCCACGTCTTCGCCGAGGAGTGCGCGCGATGTCGAGGCGTGCGTCGGTGACACCACGCGGATCTGGGTGCGTGCGGCTCGGCACCTTCCGCGACCCGCTGTCGAAGATCGGCCCGGAGAAGGAACAGCCGCTGCGCGACTACGACGTGGCGAAGACCTGGCACCCCAAGGGCCTGACCGTGGCGCTCCTGACGCGTCAACCGGCCTGAGCGCGGGGTAGCGAATTCGATGTTGGCATTCCTTCTCCAGGTCAGCGCCTGGTTGCACGGCGGGCAGGTCTACCTGTTCGCCGTCTTCATGATGCTCATCTGGCTGCTCTGGCTGGTGCGCATCACCCTCGCCCGGCACTACCGGCCGTGCCAGACCGTCTGGACGACGTCGACCTCGGTCATCATCCCGGTCGTCGACGAGCCGCTGGAGCTGTTCCGCTCGGTGCTGGAGCGGATCGTCGAGCAGCGGCCCACCGAGGTGATCGTGGTCATCAACGGGCCGCGCAACGAGGTGCTCGAGGAGCTCTGCGAGGAACTCGCCGTGCGCTGGGCGTGGACCGAGAAGCCGGGCAAGCGCAACGCGCTGCGGATCGGCGTCGAGCTGGCGTCCGGCGAGATCGCCGTGCTGGTCGACTCCGACACGATCTGGACCGCCACCACGCTCCGGGAGCTGATCAAGCCGTTCAGCGACCCGGTCGTCGGCGGCGTGACCACCCGGCAGCGGATCCTCGACCCGAGCCGCTCGGTGCTGACCCGCTGGGCGGACTGGCTGGAGAACATCCGGAACGAGTACTCGATGCCGGCGATGAGCGTGCTCGGCACGGTCGGCTGCCTGCCGGGCCGGACCATCGCGTTCCGCCGCCAGATCCTCGTCGACTCCATGCAGCGCTTCCTGAACGAGAAGTTCCTGGGCGTGTTCCTGGAGGTGAGCGACGACCGGACGCTGACCAACTACACCCTGCAGGCCGGCTACAGCACGGTCTACCAGTCCACCTCGCTGGTCTACACGGACGCGCCGACCAAGCTGCGGGTGCTGCGCAAGCAGCAGTTCCGCTGGGCCCGCGGCTCGCAGTACAACACGCTGCGGATGCTGCCGTGGATGCTGCGCAACGCGCCGGTCCTCGCGCTGTTCTACATCTCCGACATCGTGGCGCCGTTCATCCTGGTCGGCTCGTTCCTGTCCTGGTGCATCGCGGTGGCCACCGGCTACAAGGCGGCCCTGTACGCGCAACTGCCGCTGCCGGAGGAGTCCTGGCAGGCGCTGGTGTACCTGCTCGTGCTCTCGATGGCGATGACGCTGCTCTCACTCGCCGTGCGGTTCGGCTACCACTTCGCGTACCGTCCAAACGACCTGGCGTACCTGCCGGCCTTCATGCTCATCAACACCCTGATGCTGATGCCGGTGCGCGTGGTGGGCTTCTTCCGGATGGCGCACAACGCGAGCTGGGGGACGCGCTCGAACGCGTTCGCCGGTGAGCAGAAGCGCAACCTCCTGGTGGCCGTCCCCTACCTGATCGGAGCGGCGATGCTGGCCTCATCGGTGATGATCAGTGTCTAGACACCAACTGCTCTCCCGCCGCACCCGGCGGGTGTGGACCGCGATCAACGCGATCGTGCTGGTCGTGCTGAGCGGATGGGTGTTCCACCTGGCCACCAGGAACGACTCCACCGCGCCCCGGCTGTCCGCCGAGGAACTGCTGCTCGACGCGACCCCCACCGTGGCGCCGTCGATCGCCCCGACCGCGAAGATCCCGACTAAGGCCGAGTTCATGGCCGCCGGCGCGCAGCACTTCGGGGTCAGCTACGCCGAGGCGCCGTTCAACAAGACCAAGTTCGCCGCGATCACCCGCAACGCCGGTGCCCCGCCGACGATGCTGGAGTACTTCATCAAGTGGACCGAGGAGTTCCGCCCGGTGGCCGCCACGACGGCGTACGACCAGGGCGCGATCCCGGTCGTCGCGTGGGAGCCGTGGGCCGGCGTGGACAAGGGCATCAACCAGCCCAAGTACGCGCTCGGGACGATCATCGACGGCACAGCACGACGCGTACATCACCCGGTTCGCCACCGCCGTGAAGGCCTACCAGTGGCCGATCGCGCTGCGGTTCGCGCACGAGATGAACGGCGCCTGGTTCCCGTGGTCCGAGCGGCGTTCCGGGAACAAGCCCGGCGAGTACGTGAAGGCCTGGCAGCACGTGCACACGCTGTTCCAGAAGGCCGGCGTCAGCCAACGTGATCTGGATCTGGAGCCCGAACATCATCCGGCCGGCGCCCAACGTCGACCTGCAGAAGCTCTATCCCGGCGACGCCTATGTGGACTGGGTCGGCATGGTCGGCTACGCGGTGAAGGAGACGAAGGCCGCCGAGGTCTTCGACCCCACCTTGGCCAAGCTCCGCGCGTTCACCAAGCGGCCCAGCCCTGATCACCGAGACCGGCGCCCAACCAGGGCCCTACCAGGCGGACTGGACCAGCGACCTGTTCCGCTGGCTGCGCACCCGGCCGGACGTGCTCGGGTTCATCTGGTTCGAGTACGACAAGTCCGGGGAGACCCAGGACTGGCGGTTCAGCCGCAGCGCCAGCACCATGGCCGCGTTCCGGGAGGGCATCACCGCCAACCGGTTCGCGCCACCGGTCCGCCCGTGACCGGGGGAGTGGTCGGCCTGCGGACCCGCCGCCGGCGCGCCGCGCTGCCGGTCGCGCTGCTGGCGCTGGTGGTCGTGCTGACGTTGCTGCTCGGCGTGCTGGTGGCGTGCAATTCCTCGAGGCGCCGGCGCGCCCGTTCGTGCCGCAGACCGAGCAGGTGGCCGGCGCCCAGCCCGCGAAGATCGCGGTGGACCTGGCCCGCAGCCGTGGGCAGTTCCCGTTCAAGCCCGGCGGCGAGCTGAGCGTGACGCCGAAGACCTGGCGGTACGGGCCGACCACGCTCAAGGAGCTCAAGCGCCTGGAGCTGACCCACACCCGGGTGTGGCTCTCGTTCGCCGAGCTGTACGACGTCGACACCCGGCATCCCGCACTACGACCGCGCGTACGACTACCTCGACACGCACAGCAGCCTCAGCAAGACGCTGATCGTGGTCTGGCAGTCCAACTACGACCCGCTGGTGACCGGCGGCGGCTTCACCGCGGCCGAGTTGGCGGCAGCCGAGCGGGACGCGCTGGCGCACCTCAAGAAGCGCTACCCGAAGATCGAGTACATCGAGGTCGAGAACGAGCCGGCGGACATCGCGGCGTACTACCCGAAGTACCGGATGATGTACCAGGTCGTGAACGCGGTCAGCGATCTGAAGCTGCCCGGCGCGAAGCTCAAGGTCGGCGGGCCCACGCTGGACACGTTCAGCGACCGCCGGCTCGGCCAGTTCTTCGACCTCTACAAGGCGGACGCCGATCACGGCAAGCGCCTGGACTTCGTCAGCTACCACCAGTACCTGATCACCACCGAGGGGCACTGGCACGAGGACAAGGACAACCCGGCCATCGTGGCCACCGAGCGGGCCAGGGTGGACCGGATGCTGGCCGCCCGTGGCCTGGTCAGCCGACCCGTGCTGATCACCGAGAGCGGCATGTTCCCGGCGATGCGCGGCTCGTCACCGGATCTCGGCATGGACGCCGACCTGCACATCCAGGCCGCCGGGATGGCGTCGATGCACTACTTCTACCTGAACCAGCGCGGCATCACCCCGCTGCACTGGACGGTCGACCACCCGGAGAACGACCGTAAGGACCTGTTCTTCGACACCGCGTCGGGCCTGCCCCGGCCGTACTACAACGCGATCCGGATGCAGTCGATGCTGCCCCAGACCCGCTACGAGGCCAGCTCGGACCGGCTCAGCAAGGAAGGCATCGGGGTCTACGCGCTCGCCGCCGCGACCGACAAGAAGGTCGCCGTGATGAGCTGGAACTACCAGTGGACCCAGAACAAGGCGTACAACACCGAGCTCACGCTCGCGCACCTGCCCAAGGCGTTCCGGACCGGGAACGTGCTGGTGGAGCGGTACAAGATCGGCAAGGATCTGCATTTCGGCGAGATGACGAAGCTGACGAGCTACGTGATCACGCGGCGCGCGGACGGTTCGTTCACCCCGCCGACCACCGCCCTGCGCCCGAACGAGCTGCAACTGCTGGTGCTGTCGGCCACCGACGACCCGGTCGGCCCGCGATAGGGTCGGGCCAGGGAACGCGGACCCGGGGCGGCTGAGGGGCACCGGCGCCCGGTAGCGTCGGGCATCTCATGAACGCCACTCTTGTCGCCAAAGACCTCGCCGCTGGCCACGGCGATCGCGCGCTCTTCGCCGGGCCTGGAACTGGTCGTCGCGCCCGGGGACGTGATCGGGCTGGTCGGTGCGAACGGCGCCGGCAAGTCGACGCTGCTGCGGCTGCTCGCCGGCCTCGCCACGCCCGAGCACGGCGTGGTCCAGCTCAATCCGCCCACCGCGACGGTCGGCCATCTGCCGCAGGAGCCGGACCGCCGGCCGGGCGAGACCGTGCGGGCGTTCCTGGCCCGCCGGACCGGGGTCACGCTCGCGCAGGCCGAACTGGACGCCGCGACCGAGGCGCTGACCGCCGGTACGGCCGGCTCCGACGACACCTACGGCGACGCGCTGGAGCGGTGGCTCGCCCTCGGCGGCGCCGACCTGGAGGAGCGGGCCGAGCAGGTGGCCGCCGACATCGGCCTCGCCGTCGACCTGGAGCAGCCGATGACCAGCCTCTCCGGCGGTCAGGCGGCCCGGGCCGGCGTGGCGTCGCTGCTGCTCAGCCGGTACGACATCTTCCTGCTCGACGAGCCCACCAACGACCTCGACCTGGCCGGCCTGGACCGGCTGGAACGGTTCGTCACCGAACTGCAGTCCGGCACCGTGCTGGTCAGCCACGACCGGGAGTTCCTGGCCCGGACCGTGACCAGGGTGGTCGAGCTCGACCTCGCCCAGCAGCAGGTGCGGACCTACGGCGGCGGCTACGAGGGGTACCTGGAGGAGCGCGAGGTCGCCCGCCGGCACGCCCGGGAGAGCCTACGAGGAGTACGCCGACACCCGGGCCGGCCTGGAGGCCAGGGCGCGCACCCAGCGGGCCTGGATGGAGAAGGGCGTGAAGAACGCCCGCCGCAAGGCCACCGACAACGACAAGATCGGCCGCAAGTTCCGGGCCGAGGCGACCGAGAAGCAGGCAGCGAAGGCCAGCCAGACCGACCGGCTGATCGAGCGGCTGGAGGTGGTCGAGGAGCCGCGCAAGGAGTGGGAACTCCAGATGGAGCTCACGCCCGCGCCCCGCGCCGGCGCGGTGGTGGCCTCGCTCCGCGGCAGCGGTGGTGCGGCGCGGCACGTTCACGCTCGGGCCGGTGGACCTGCAGATCGACTGGGCCGACAAGGTGGCGATCACCGGCGTCAACGGGTCGGGCAAGTCGACCCTGCTCGGCGCGCTGCTCGGCCGGCTGCCGCTGGACTCGGGCCACGCCGCGCTCGGACCGGGGGTCGTGGTCGGCGAGATCGACCAGGCCCGTGGCCTGTTCCTCGGCGGCGAGCCGCTGATCGACGCGTTCGGCGCGGCCGTGCCCGACCTGAACACCGCCGACGTCCGCACGTTGCTGGCGAAGTTCGGCCTGCGTGCCCAGCACGTGCTGCGGCCCGCCGACAGCCTCTCGCCCGGCGAGCGCACCCGTGCCGCGCTGGCGCTGCTCCAGGCCCGTGGCACCAACCTGCTGGTGCTGGACGAGCCGACCAACCACCTCGACCTGCCCGCGATCGAGCAGCTCGAGTCGGCGCTGGAGTCCTACCCCGGCACGTTGCTGCTGGTCACCCACGACCGCCGCATGCTCGACGCGGTCGCCACCAACCGCCGCTTCGAGGTCGACGGCCGGGCAGGTCACCGAGCGCTGAGCGCGTCCGGCCCCGACACCCGGCCTTTGGGCGACATCTTCACGGCTATAGCCGTGAAAATGTCGCCCAAAGCGCCAAGGGGGTGTGGGGTCGGGCCTCGGCCGAGGGCCGGCCGGCGGGCCTTCGGCGAACCGGACTTGCGGGACTACCGTGCCTACGTCGGGCGCGCGTAGCCACGTTAGTCCCGCAAGTCCGGTTTGTTCCGGCCGCGGGGCGCCCGGGCGCCCCGCGGCCGTAGGCCGCCCGGGCTGCGGTTCGATTCCGCCCTGGGAGGGCGGAATCGAACCGCACCTAGGGGTTACGCCAGCCAGGTGTCGATGCCGGCCAGCAGGTGCGCGGCGACCTCGGGCGGTGCGGCGGAGGCCCGGACCGACTCCCGCGCCAGCGCGGCCAGCTGCGCGTCCGTCAGGCCGACAGCGTCACGCGCGATCGCGTACTGGCCGGCCAAGCTGGTGCCGAAGAGCAGCGGATCGTCGCTCGCCAGGGCGACCGGCACGCCGGCCTCCCGCAGCACGCCGAGCGGCAGATCCGCCAGCGCCGGCCCGCCGAACGGCGGGTACGACGTGGGGCAGACCTCCAGCGCGACCGAGCGGGACGCGAGCAGCTCCAGCGTGGCCGGGTCCTCGACCGCCCGCAGCCCGTGCCCGATCCGGTGCGCGCCCAGCACCTCGACGCAGTCCCGCACGTGCGCCGGCCCCTCGTAGAAGCCCCCGTGCGGCGTGACGAGCAGACCAGCCTCAGCAGCCAAGCGAGCGGCCGGGGCGAAGGAAGAAACACGTGCCAAGGCGTTCGTCGTTGGAGATCCCGAAGCCGACCACGCCGGGATAGGCCACCGCGAGCTGAGCCAGGCGCAGCGCGTGCTCCGGGGTGGCGCCCCAGCTCGCCGCGACGATCACGCCGACCGGGATCGGTGCCGCCGCGGCGCCGGCCAGCACGGCCTCGATCACGACCTCCAGCCCGCCGAGCCGCGGAGCGTAGGAGGTGGGATCGACCTGGAGCTCCAGCCAGCCGGCGCCATCCAGCGCGTCGTCCGCCGCCGCCTCGGCCACCACCCGCGCGAGGTCGCCAGCGGTCCGCAAAGCCGCCCGGGCGGCGTCATACCGCGATTGGAACGCCGCGAACGAGTGCACCACCCCGACCGGCAGCGGCGGCGGCAGCGCCAGCCCGTCACGTTCGGCCAGCTCGGCCAGGGTCGCCGGGCGGAGCGCGCCGGTGAGGTGCAGATGCAGGTGCGCCTTGGGCAGCGCGCGCAGATCCCGGCTCAGAGCTGGCTCACCTCGGTCACCGTCACGACGGCCACGCCGGCCTCGTCCGAGGCGGCCAGGTCGACGGTCGCGGTGATGCCCCAGTCGTGGTCCTCGGCGGGGTCGTCGAAGATCTGCCGGACCGTCCACTGGCCGGGCTGCTCGTCGATCATCAGCAGCTTCGGTCCGCGCGCGTTCGGACCGGTGCCGATCTGGTCGTGTTCGGCGAAGTACGGCTCCAGCGCCTCCTGCCACGCCTCGGCGTCCCAGCCGGCGTCGGCGTCCAACTGGCCGAGGTCGTACCAGCGGCGCAGCGCCGCCAACTCGACCCGGCGGAACAGCTGGTTGCGGACCAGCACGCGGAACGCCCGGACGTTGCGGGTGACCGCCGGGCGGCAGGTCGTCGAGCCGGGTCGGCACCGGCTCGACGCCGGGGTTGCGGAGCTGCTCCCACTCGTCCAGCAGGCTGGAGTCGACCTGGCGGACCAGCTCGCCGAGCCACTCGATGAGATCGTTCAGCTCCTCGGTCTTCGCGTCCTCGGGCACGGTCTGCTTGACGGCCTTGTACGCGTCCGCGAGGTACCGCAGCACCAGGCCCTCGGACCGGGCCAGGTTGTAGAAGCCGACATAGTCCACGAACGTCATGGCCCGCTCGTACATGTCGCGGACCACCGACTTGGGCGACAGTTCGTGCTCGGCGACCCACGGGTGCCCGCGCTTGTACAGGTTGTACGCGGCTTCCAGCAGCTCGGCCAGCGGCTTCGGGTGCGTGACCGAGTCGAGCAGTTCCATTCGCTCGTCGTACTCGATGCCGTCGGACTTCATCCGGTTCACGGCCTCGCCGCGCGCCTTGAACTGCTGCGCCGAGAGCACCTGGCGCGGATCGTCCAGGGTCGCCTCGATGATCGAGAGCACGTCCAGCGGGTAGCTCGGCGACTCCCGGTCGAGCAGCTCGATGGAGGCCAGCGCGAGCGGTGAGAGCGGCTGGTTCAGCGCGAAGTCGAACTGCAGGTCGACCGTCACGCGGACCTTGCGGCCCTGCTCGTCGGGCTCGTCCAGCCGCTCCACCACGCCGCCGGCGACCAGCCCCCGGTACATCGCGATGGCCCGGCGGGCGAGCTTGAGCTGCGACGAGCGGCTCTCGTGGTTGTCGAAGATGAGGTGCCGCATGCCGGCGAACGCGTCGCCAGGGACGGTTGATGACGTTGAGCAGCATCGAGTGGCTGACCTTGAAGCTGGAGGTCAGCGGCTCGGGCTCGGCCGCGACGATCTTCTCGAACGACGCGTCGCCCCAGGAGACGAATCCCTCGGGCGCCTTCTTGCGGGTGAACTTGCGGCGCTTCTTCGGGTCGTCGCCCATCTTCGCGAGCGCCTTGGCGTTCTCCACCACGTGCTCCGGCGCCTGCACGACGACGCCGCCGACCGTGTCGTAGCCGGCCCGGCCGGCGCGCCCGGCGATCTGGTGGAACTCGCGGGCCTTGAGGTGCCGGGTGCGGACGCCGTCGTACTTGGTGAGCGCGGTGAAGACCACGGTCCGGATCGGCACGTTGATGCCGACGCCGAGCGTGTCCGTGCCGCAGATGACCTTGAGCAGCCCGGCCTGCGCGAGCAGCTCGACCAGCCGGCGGTACTTGGGGAGCATGCCGGCGTGGTGCACGCCGATGCCGTGCCGCACCAGCCGGGACAGCGTCTTGCCGAAGCCGGCGGTGAACCGGAAGTTGCCGATCAGGTCGGCGATGGCGTCCTTCTCGGCCCGAGTCGAGACGTTGATGCTCATCAGCGACTGGGCCCGCTCCAGCGCGGACGCCTGGGTGAAGTGCACCACGTAGATGGGCGCCTGCCGGGTGCCGAGCAGCTCCTCGATCGTCTCGTGCAGCGGCGTCATCACGTAGGAGTAGTTGAGCGGCACCGGGCGCTCGGCCGAGCGGACCACCGCGGTCGACCGGCCGGTGCGGGCGGTCAGGTCCTTCTCGAAGAACGTGACGTCGCCGAGCGTGGCCGACATCAGCACGAACTGCGTGTCCGGCAGCTCCAGCAGCGGCACCTGCCAGGCCCAGCCGCGGTCCGGCTCGGCGTAGAAGTGGAACTCGTCCATGACGACCTGGCCGACGTCGGCCTCGGCGCCGTCGCGCAGCGCGATGTTGGCGAGGATCTCGGCCGTGCAGCAGATGATCGGCGCGCCGGCGTTGACCGCGGAGTCACCGGTCATCATGCCGACATTCGAGGCTCCGAACGTGGCGCAGAGGGCGAAGAACTTCTCCGACACCAGGGCCTTGATCGGCGCGGTGTAGAAGCTGCGCTTTCCGGCAGCCATGGCGGTGAAGTGCGCGCCGACCGCGACCAGGCTCTTGCCGGATCCCGTCGGCGTGCTCAGGATGACGTGGGAACCGGAGACGATCTCCATCAACGCTTCCTGCTGCGCGGGGTAGAGGTCGATCCCCTGGCCGGTCGCCCACGCGGTGAACGCGTCGAAGAGGGCGTCGGGCTCGGGGCTGGCCGGCAGGTGGTCGGTGAGCGTCATGATGCCCCTGATGGTGCCCGGTTCGTCCGCCGGCCGTCGCACCGCCCCCGCCGGCCAGCGCGGGAACCGGCCGAATCGGGCCGCCGCGCGGCGGGGTCCGCCCGAGGGGGAGGAAACCCGGGCCGAAGAGGCACCCAAGGGATTCTCCCTATGTCTGGCCCCGGCTCCGGCTCAATAGGTTCTCCGCGGACGGTCGACGACCGTCCGGTTCGGAGAATTCGAAAGTCCGGAGAGGCCTGTCATGACTGTTCGACGGTGGGGAACCTGGCTGGCCCAACTGGTCGCCGCGGCGGCGGTGGCGCGGCCGGTCGGTGCCTGGAGCACCCCCGCGCACGCGTAGGGCATGTCTTCAAAGTCCATGCCCTACTGCGCCATCCTTCCGAAGTAAGAGGTACACCGTGTTAGTTCGGCTCGGCAGAACCGTCGCCGCGCTCGCGCTGGTCGTCTCGGGGCTGGCCGTGGCCGGCGTGGCGGCCAGCCCGCCCGCGCAGGCGGCCCTCGGCTTCCCGGCCACCGCGGACCTGAACGGCCGCCCCGGCGAGTCGCTCGACGCGAACGTCGTCGAGGTCGACATGTACAAGAACGGGCAGACCGTGAACGTGGTCTGCCAGGCCCACGGCGGCCCGGCCTACGGCTCGACCATCTGGGACAAGACGACCGAGAACGTCTGGGTCCCGGACGCGTACGTCAAGACCGGAGTGGACGGCTTCCACCCCGACCTGCCCCGCTGCGACGACGACCAGCCGCCCCAGGTCGACGACTGCGGCGTCGGCCACGGCCGGATCAACGGTCCCCGCGGCTCCACCGCCGGCACCGCCGCCGAGCGGGTGGCCAGGGCGATCGCGGTCGCCCGCGGCCAGGTCGGCAAGGACCTGAGCTACTCCTGGGGTGGCGGCGGCAAGGGCGGGCCGGCCTGCGGCATCAGCTCGCCGAGCCCGGGCGGCCACGTCGACTACGACCGGTTCGGCTTCGACTGCTCCGGCTACACGCTGTACGCGTTCTGGAAGGGCGCCGGCGTCGACATCGGCGCGTACACCGGCGCCCAGTACGGCGTCGGTCGGCGGGTCCCGTACGCCGACCGCGCCGTGGGCGACCTGATCTTCTGGGGGAGCAGCGCCAGCGACACCACGCACGTGGCGATCTACCTCGGTGAAGACCGGATCCTGGAGGCGGCCCCGCCACGCGGCACCGACAGCGTGCACGAGACCACCGTGTACGGCTCGACCAGGCTCGGCTCGGTGGTACGCGTACTCGGCTGACCATCCCGTGCCGGTACCGGCGGCAACCGCAGGACAACCACACCACCCCGCGTCACCACGACCCACCGTGGCGACAGTGGGGTGGTCGTGGTGTGGCATCGTGCAGTCGTGCTGGTCGGTCGTGCTGGGGAACTCGCGGTGTTCGACCGTTGCCTCGCCGGGCTCGACTCCGGCGTGGCGCGGGTGCTCGGGGTGGCCGGCGATCCGGGCATCGGGAAGACCAGTCTGCTCGCCGAACTCGGTGTCCGCTCGGCCGGCGGCGGC
Organism: uncultured Actinomycetota bacterium; assembly: GCA_963746095.1. Taxonomy (GTDB): domain Bacteria; phylum Actinomycetota; class Actinomycetes; order Mycobacteriales; family Cryptosporangiaceae; genus CAVVAL01. Next base: position 219,961 of record CAVVAL010000031.1, read on the forward strand.
CGCCTGGTGCTCACCGGCGGCGCGGGGGAGTTCGATCGGTCCCTGCCGCTCGGGGCGTTCGTCGCGGCCCTGGACGACCAGCTGGCGAGCCGGCCCGAGCTGGCCGCCGAGGTGGGCCTGGACGTGCTGGCCGGCTGTTTCCCGGCCGTGCGCGCGACCGTGGACGGGCCTGCCGCGCATCCCGGCGCGGACAAGTACGGGCTGTTCCGCGGGGTCCGTGCGGTGCTGGAGCGGCTCGCCCGGCCGTCCGGGCTGGTGCTGATCCTGGACGATCTGCACCGGGCGGACGCCGGCTCGGTCGAACTGGTCGGCTACCTGCTCCGTCACCTGCCGCGGGCGCCGGTACTGATGGCGTTCGGCTACCGGCCGCGACAGGCACCCCCGGCGTTGGCCGCCACGCTGGCGCAAGCCGCCGGCCAGGGCCTGGCCGACCGGCTCGAACTCGGTCCGCTGACGGTCGCCGACGCCGCTGCGTTGCTCGGCGCCGGCTTCGGGCGGTCGCGGTGCCGAGCGCTGCACGAGGCCAGCGGCGGCAACCCGTTCTACCTGGAGGCGCTCGCCCGAGCCGGGGCTGGGCGGCGCGCCGCGCCGGGCGGGAGATCGACGGGCTCTCCGGTGCGGGGCACTCCGCGCTCGTCGGCGAGCTCGACGCGCTGCCCGAGCCGGCCCGCCGGATCGTCGAGGCCGCTGCGGTGGCCGGCGACCCGTTCGAGCCCGCGCTGGTCGCCGAGATCGCCGGCCTCGGCGAGGGGGAGGTGCTCTGCCGGCTCGACGAGCTGGCCGGCACCGATCTGGTCCGGCCGGTCGAGGGGTCCCGCTGGTTCCGGTTCCGGCACCCGCTGGTCCGGGACGTCACGTACGGGGCCGCCGGCGCCGGCTGGCGGTGGGGTGCGCACGCGCGGGCCGCCGCCGCGCTGGAGCGGATCGCCGCGCCGGTCGAGGCCAGGGCGCTACCACGTCGAACGGTCCGCGCGCCGCGGCGACGACGATGCCGTGGCGGTGCTGGTGGACGCCGCGCACGCCACCCTCGGCCGGGCGCCCGCCACGGCCGCGCACTGGTACCGGGCCGCGCTGGAGCTCATCCCGGCCGGCGCCGACCGGGCGCCGCAACGACTCGAGCTGCGCTGGGGTCAGGCCAGGGCGCTCGGCCTGTCCGGCGACCTCACCGCCAGCCGCGACCTGCTGCACCAGCTGCTGAGCGTGCTGCCCCGCGAACCCGAGCAGTGGCGGCTGGAGGCCGTGACGTTCTGCGCGCAGATCGAACGGGTGCTGGGCCTGCACGCGCAGGCCCGGGCGCTGGCGGCGGTCGAGCTCGACGCGCTCGCCGACCACGACACCGTGGCCGCGGCGGGGTTCAAGCTCGGCTCCGCGGTCTCCGGCATGCAGCTCGACCAGTCACTCGGCGGCCACCCGGCGGATCGTCGACGAGGTGTACGCCGTCGCCAACCGGCACGACGACCGCCCGTTGCAGGCGGCGGCGTGCGCGGTGCTCGCCATGCTGAGCATCCAGGTCTGGGAGCCGGACCGGGTCGGCGCGGCGCTCGATCGGGCCACCGCGCTGGTCGACGGCCTGACCGACGGCGAGCTGGCGGCCCGGATCGACGTGGCGAACTGGCTCGGCTGGAGCGAGCTGCGCCTGGGTCGCCACCACGACGCGCTGCGCCACTACGACCGCGCGCTCCGGGTGGCCCGCGCCAGCGGCCAGAGCCACCTGCTCGCCAACCTGCTGCTCGGCCGGGGCAACACGCTGCGCTGGCTCGGCGAACTGCCCGAGGCCGCAAGCTGCCTGGAGGACGCCACCGAGGCCGCGGTGGTCACCGGCAGCCAGGATCTGCAGACGATCACGCTCGCGGTGCACTCCTGGGTGCTGACGCTCGGCGGCGACCTGGCCGGCGCGGCTGTCGCTGGCGGACCAGGCGGTGGCGATGTCCCGCTCGGCGGAGGGCTGGTACGCCACCCTCGCCGTGATCCGGCGGGCGCACGCCCAGCTCGCGGGCGGTGACGCCGAGGCAGCGGTGATCGCGGCGAGCGGCGGCCCCGACCTGCCCGCCGTGCCGATGCTGTACCGACGGAGCTGTACGAGCTGCTGGTCCAGGCCGCGCTCGCCGAGGGTGCGGGGCCCGGCCGGGCCGGCGAGCTGGGCGGATCATGCCGAGCGCACCGCCGCCGCGCTGAAGCTGCCCGGCTGCACCGGGTTCGCCCGGCTCGCCCGTGCGCAGGCGGACGCGGCGGCCGGCGACCACGACCTGGCGGCCAACCGTGCGCTCGCCGCGGCGGCCGCGTTCGACCAGGCCGCCCAGCGGTTGGAGGCGGGCCGCGCGCACCTGGTGGCCGGCGTCGCGCTGGCCGCGGTCGGCGACCGGATCCGGGCGGCGGACGAGCTGAGCCGGGCCGAGGCCCTGCTCGCCGCGTGTCAGGCCGGCGGGCTCCGCGCGGAGGCCGCGGCGGCCCGGCGGCGGCTGGCGGCGGACGTCCCGGCGGTCGAGAGCGCCCGGCCGGTGGTGCCGTGCCCGAGCGGGCTGCTCTGACGCCGCGCGAGTCGCAGGTCGCCGAGCTGGTCAGCCTCGGGCCACACGAACCGGCAGGTGAGCCGGGCGCTCGCGATGTCGGAGAAGACCGTCGAGGGGCACCTGTCCCGGATCTTCGCCAAGCTGGACCTCCGGTCCCGCGCCGGTTTGGCCCGCCTCTTCGCCCAGTCGCCGCACTGACGCCAGCCGCCTCCGCACTCTCACCCCCGTGCTTTGGGCGGCGTCTTCTCGCCTGTAGCCGAGAAGATGTCGCCCAGAGCGGTAGGGGTTCTGGGCCCACGACGTGGCGGTGGGCCGACTCGGCCGCGCCACCCGGACGCCGCCGCGATCAGCGCCACCACGCCCACCAGAGCCACCGGCAGCGTGTCCAGCGGCGCGGCGGCGCCGAGCACGTCCAGCCGTAAGAGTTCCAGGTCGATCACGACGCACACCCCCGTGGCTCCGTCGTTCTGCTCTTCTGGTCGGGCCGCGCGCCGGCGGGCCGCGATGAGCGAGGCCCGCCGGTCGGCGGCTACTTGATCTCGCTGCGGCGCAGCCGCAGGACGCCGAGCACCGCGGGCAGCGCCACCCAGAGCGCTACCGAGGCACCGAGCCGGGCCCAGGCACCGCTCGTCATCGCGTCGTCGAGCAGCGGCGACATCGTCTTGGAGGTGTCCAGCCACTTGGCCGGCTCCTCGAGCTTGGAGACCATCGAGCCGAGGATGCCCCAGGCGGTCGGCAGCACGAAGAACAGCACGATCGCGGTGGCCGAGTTCATCAGCAGCGCGCCGAACGCCAGGCCCATGAGCACCCCGATCAGCTGGAACAGGGCGGCGTAGCCGAGCGCGGACGCGGTGAGATGCCAGCTGCCGTCGTTGCCGGCGACCGTGCCCGCGACCACGTTGCCGACCGCCGCGACGAGCAGACAGGCGACGACCGAGATCGCGGTGATCGCCACGGCGGCGAGCAGCTTCGCGGCGGCGATCCGGCCTCGCTTGGGCACCAGCGTGAACGTGGTGAGCGCGGAGCGCTGCGACCACTCGCTGGTCACCATGAGGATCGCGAGCACCGGCAGGAGCAGATTGACCGGTAGCAGCGAGATCTGGAAGAACGTGCGAGGTTCCGGTCGTCGGCGTTGCCGGTGAACATCAGGATGCCGACCGCGACCGTGGCCAGCAGGCCGATGACCGCGAGCAGCCAGCGTCCGGACCGGGTGTCGACCATCTTCCGCAGCTCGACGGCGGTGAGCCGCCAGAGCGGGGTCCGGGCGACCGCGGGAGCGGCCGGTGCGTGGCGGGCGGCGCCGGCACGGTCGGCCGGGGCGGCGGTGGAGGTCGCGGTCATACCAGTTCCTTCGTGGTCTCGGCCCTGGTCAGGTCCAGGAACATCGCTTCGAGGCCGCTGCTGTCGGCAGGGCGCAGTTCGAGCAGGACGGCGCCGGTGGCGGCCGCGGCGCGACCGATGGTCTCCGGCTCGGCGGTGACGAGCAGGGCGCCGTCGGCGGTGTAGGTGGCGTCGATGCCCGCATGCCGGTCAGCGTGCGTTCCAGCGCGGCGGTGTCCAGCGCCCGCACCAGCAGCCCGGTGCCGGCCAGCAGTTCGGCCTTGCTGCCCTGGGCGACGATCCGGCCGCCGCCGATGACGACGAGCTGGTCGGCGACCACCTCCACCTCGCGCAGCAGGTGCGAGGAGAGCAGCACGGTGCCGCCCCGGTCGGCGAAGTCGCGCAGCAGGCCGCGCATCCAGAAGATGCCCTCGGGGTCGAGCCCGTTGGCCGGCTCGTCCAGGATCAGTACGCCCGGGTCGCCGAGCAGCGCGTGCGCGAGGCCGAGCCGCTGGCGCATGCCGAGCGAGTAGTCGCCGACCCGGCGCCGCGCGGCCACGGCCGAGAGCCCGACCAGATCCAGCAGCTCCTGGACCCGGGACCTGCCGACACCGAGGATCTGCGCGGTAAGGGCGAGGGTCTCGCGCCCGGTCCGGCCGGCGTGCTGGGCGGAGGCGTCCAGCAGGACCCCGATCACCCGGCCCGGGTTCGGCAGGTCCCCGTACGGGACGCCGTGGACCGTCGCGGACCCGGCGGACGGTGGGGTCAGCCCGCAGATCATCCGCATGGTGGTGGACTTGCCGGCGCCGTTCGGCCCGAGGAAGCCGGTGACCGTACCCGGTTCGCAGCGGAACGAGACGTCGTCGACGGCGGTGTGGGCGCCGTAGCGCTTGGTGAGGTGCTCGACGGTGATCATGCCGATGAGCCTGCCGGCGACCGAGGGTGGCGCCGCGTCGGCCGCGGGGCGGCGGCCGGGCTGACCTTGGTCTACGGCCGCGTCGACTTTGGTCGGGGGTGCCGGGTCGGGTTCTGGACCGTAGCCTTGCGCCATGGGCACCACGTCTGCGCCGCGGACCGGCGCGCGCGGCTGGTCGGAGTACCGCGCGCTGCTGCCGGCGAGCCTGACGTACGACCTGCCGGCCTGGCGGCGACGGGGAGTTCCGGCGGGTGCGCCGCTCCACCCGGGACTGGATCGTGGACGTGCTCTGTATCCTGCTGGCCTTGGGCATCGGCCTGGTGGGCTACTTCACGATGTTGGCCGAGGAGCCGGCGCTGCCGGACTGGGTGCTGGCGGCCGACGTGGTCGCCGGTCTGGTGGCCTGCGGCGCGCTCTGGCTGCGGCGGCGCTGGCCGGTCGGGCTGGCGCTGGCGATCGATCCCGTTCGCGGCGCATCTCCACCTTGGCCGGCGGTGCGGCGCTGATCGCGCTGTTCACGGTGGCGGTGCACCGGCGGTTCCCGGTGCTCGCCGCGGTCGCGGCGCCGCACCTGCTGATGTTGCCGCTGTTCTACCTGATCTTCCCGTCCGGCGCCCCCGGGCTACTGGTTCATGGTCGTCATCGCGGTCCTGATCTGACTGGTGATCCTGGTCTGGGGCATGTTCGTGCGGGCCCGCCGGCAGCTGGTCCACTCGTTGCGGGAACGCGCCCGGCGGGCCGAGGCCGAGCAGCAGCTGCGGGTCGAGCAGGCCCGGCACCACGAGCGGGAGCGGATCGCCCGGGAGATGCACGACGTGCTGGCGCACCGGATCTCGCTGCTGAGCCTGCACGCCGGGGCGCTGGAGTTCCGGCCGGACGCGCCCGCCGTCGAGGTGGCCAAGGCCGCCGGCGTGATCCGGGACAGCGCGCACCAGGCGCTGCAGGACCTGCGCGAGGTGATCGGCGTGCTGCGCGGCGGGCGGCGCCGAGGCGGACGCGACGCCGGCCCGCCCGCAGCCGACCCTGGTCGACCTGCCGGCAGCTGGTGGACGGAGTCGCGGCAGGCCGGCATGCGGGTCGGCTGGAGGAGCGGGTCGGCGACCTCGGCGCGGTGCCGGCGAGCATCGGGCGGAGCGCGTACCGGATCGTGCAGGAGGGCCTGACCAACGCCCGCAAGCACGCCCCGGGCGCCGCTGGTGAGCTTGACCGTCGGCGGGCGCGCGCCGGCGAGGGGCTGACCATCGAGGTCCGCAACGGCTGGCCGGTCGGGCGCGCCGGCACGCCGATCCCCGGCGCCGGCTCGGGCCTGGTCGGGCTGACCGAGCGGGCCAACCTGGCCGGCGGGCGGCTCGAACACGGCCGGACCCCCGACGGCGACTTCCGGCTGCACGCCTGGCTACCGTGGCCGGCATGACCTACCCGACCGACCCGACCCCTCCCGTGCGCGTGCTGATCGTGGACGACGACGCGCTGGTCCGCGCCGGGCTGTCGCTGATGCTGGCCGGCACGCCCGAGGTGCTGATCGTGGGCGAGGCGGCGGACGGCAGCGAGGTGGCCGCCGCGGTGGCCGCGCACGCTCCGGACGTGGTGCTGATGGACATCCGGATGCCGCGGATGGACGGGCTGGCCGCGACCGAGCAGCTCCGCCAGCGCCCCGGCGCGCCCGAGGTGATCGTGCTGACCACGTTCGACGCCGACGAGCACGTGGTGCGGGCGCTGCGCGGCGGCGCGGCCGGGTTCCTGCTCAAGGACACCCCGCCGGTGGAGATCCTGCGGGCGATCCGGCTGGTCGCGGCGGGCGAGCCGATCCTGTCCCCGACCGTGACCCGGCAACTCATCGCGCACGTCGCCGACAACGGCGTGGACGCCCGCCGCGGCCGTGCGCTGGCGCTGCTGGCAGGGCTGAGCGAGCGCGAGCGGGAGGTGGCGATCGCGATCGGGCAGGGCAAGTCGAACGCGGAGATCAGCGCGGCGCTGTACATGAGCGTCGCCACCGTGAAGGCGCACGTGTCCCGCCTGCTGACCAAGCTCGACCTGAACAACCGGGTGCAGGTCGCCCTGCTGGCGCACGACGCCGGCGTCGTCTGACTGACGCCGCCTCACCCAAAGCACGGGAATGGATAGAGGGGGTAGGGGAGGGATTGCCCCGATGCTCGGCACGTGGTCCTTCGGCGAATCTGTTGCGGCACAAGCAACATCCGTCGTCAGAAGGGTGAGGAAGACCATGACCGTACGGACCACGATGATGCGGGCCGCACTGCTGACCGTGCTCGCCGCAGTCGGGCTCGGGGTGGGGGCGCCCGCCGCCGTCGCCGCGACCAGCGCGACCGGCGCCACGCTCGCGGCGCCGAGCCTGTCCCAGCGCGACAACCTGGGCAGCAAGCGCTGGATGAGCACCGACGCGACGCTCTCCGGGGTGACGCTGTACGCCGTCACGACCACGCACGCGGGTGAGCGGCTGCGCGGCTACCACGGCTGCGTGACCGTGCTGTTCAAGAACTCGGCCGGCGCGGTGCTGGGCCAGACCTCGGTGCAGCGCTACGGCGTGGACGGCTCCGCGGTCGGCAACAACCACCGGGTGGTGGCCTGGAACAACCCGGTCTCCGCCTCGATCGCGGTCAACACGACCAGCCTGGCGATCCAGCACTGGCGCTGCTGAGCCAGCGCACTGAGGCGCCCACGACGGCCGCGTACCCACCTCGGGTGCGCGGCCGCCGGCATGGAACGACGGAGAGTTTCTGGAACGTCACCCGTAGTTCTCCTTGTCCCACCTAGGATTCCCGCTTGAGCCCGCCCGACCCCGTCGCGTCGGTACACAGTGGAGGCTCGCTGGCACGGGAGGCGACCGGGGTTGAGCGGACGGCGACTGGTCGGCGGGACGGCGAATTGAGCCAGCTGGCGGCCGTACTGGAACGCCTTCCGACCGCGCAGGTCGTCGACGTGCACGGCGAACCGGGCATCGGCAAGACCCGCCTACTGGACGAGTTCGCGGCGCTGGCCAGGGCACGGGGCGTCGAGCCGCTGGTCGGCCGGGGCACCGAGTACGAGCGGTCGGTGCCGTTCAGCGTGTTCGCCGAGCCGTTCACCCGGCTGGCGGTGGGGCGGCCGGGCTCGCCGGAGCTGGGCGCGGACGCGGTGGCCGCCCTCGGGGTCGTCACGGCCACCGCCGGGGCCACGCCGGGCACCAGCGGCCCGGAGCGGTACCGGCTCTACCGCACGCTCCGGCTGCTGCTCACCGCGCCGGCCCGGCCGCCCGGCACCGTACTGATCCTGGACGACCTGCACTGGGCCGACGAGGCCTCGCTGGAACTGCTGGAACACCTGTTGCACGAGCCGCACGGAACGCTGGCCATCGCGGTCGCCTACCGGACCGGCCAGGCGCCGCCCCGGCTGGCGAACGCGCTGGCCCGCACCCGGACCGCGGCCACCCGGATCGCGCTCGCGCCGCTGCTCCCGGCGGACGTGGTCGACCTGCTGCCCGAGGTGCCGCCGCTGCGGCGCGACGCGCTCTACCGTGCCAGCGGCGGCAACCCGCTGTACCTTGACGCGCTCGGCCGGGTCGACGACCGCACGCTCACCTCCCTCGCCGACCCCGCCCTGGCCGGCTCCGAGCACCTGCCGCACGGTGTCCAGTCGCTGCTCTGCGCCGAGCTCGCCGCGCTGGACGAGACCCAGCGGCTGGTCACCCACACGCTCGCGGTGGCCGGCGACCCGGCGTACCTGGACGTGGTCGTGCACGTCGCCGACCGGTCCGAACCAGAGGTGTCGCGGACCATCGACGGCCTGGTCACGCTCGGCATCGTGCGCTGCGCGGGCTCGCGGTTCTCATTCCGGCACCCGCTGGTACGCGCCGCCGCGTACCAGTCGGCCGGCCCCGCCTGGCGGATCGGCGCGCACCGCCGGGCCGAGCGATACCTGGCCCGGCACGGCGGCCCGCTGCCCGTGCGGGCCCACCACGCGGCCAGGGCGGCCAGCTACGGCGACCGGGCGGCCGTGGCCACCCTGGTCGAGGCGGCCACGGCGTCGCTCGACAGCACGCCGGCGACGGCAGCCGACTGGCTGCGGGCCGCGTTGCGGATCCTGCCCGACGACCCGCCCGAGGACCGGGTCGGGCTGCTGGTGCTGCTCGCCAGAGCGCTCGGGCTGGCCGGCGAGCTGGCCGAGAGCCGCGACATCCTGCACCAGATACTCGGCCTGTCCAGCGCACGCCGGGGCATGGCCGTCCGGTTCTGCGCGGTCACCGAGCGGTTGCTCGGCCGGCTGGATGAGTCCCGCGCGCTGCTGGAGGCCGAGCTGGCCGAGCCACGGCGGCTCACCTCGGACGACATCGGCCGGCTGGAGGTGGAGCTCGCGGCGGTGCACGTGCTGCGCAACGAGTCGGCGGACTGCGCCAGGACCGCACTGTCGGTGGTCGAGCGGGGCCGGCGGGACCGCGACGCCGGCCAGCAGGCGGCCGGGCAGACCCTGGCCGGCGTGGCCGCGCTGCACCTCGGTGACGTGGCGACCGCCCGGTGCCGGCTCGCCGAGGCGTCCGCGCTGGTCGACGGGCTGACCGACGCGCAACTGCGGGAACACCTGCACCTGCTGTCGCCGCTGGCGTGGCTGGAGCTGAACCTGGAGCGCTACCCGGACGGGCTGCGTCATCTCGCCCGCGGTGGGGACATCGCCAGGGCGAGCGGCCGCAGCCACGTGCTGCCCTACCTGCTCATCCTCAGCTCGGCACTGGAGGCCAGGGTCGGCCGGCTGGACCGGGCCCGGCAGTGCTCCGCCGACGCCACCGAGATGTCCCGGTTCATCGGCAGCGCCGAGACCCTCGCGATGGCCCGTGCGGTGGAGTTGCGCACCGCGCTGTGGCAGCGCGGCCCGGCACCGACGCTCGCGCTGATCGAGCGGTTCCTGCACGACGGCCGGCCGAAGTCGGAATGGTGGGCCGAGCTGGCCGACGTGGTGATCGCCACGGTCCAGCTGATGGCCCGGCAGCCGGCGGCGTGCGTGGAGTACATCGCCGACCGGTGCGGCCCGCGGCTGGCCGGCGTCACCGCGCTCAGCCGGCCGCAGCTGTGGGGCTCGCTCGCGATGGCCAAGGCTCGGCTGGGAGCGCACCAGGAGGCCGCCGAACTGGCCGGCAAGTCCCTCGCCGCGGCCGACGCGCTCGGCCTGCCGTTCCAGCAGGGGCTCGCCCAGCAGGCGCACTCCCGCGTGCTCCTGCCCGCCGACCCGGCGTCCGCCATCGAGCAGGCACGGTCCGCGATGCGGAGCTTCGCCGAGGCCGGCGCGCCGCTGTACGTGGCGCTGGCCCGGGAGGCGGTCGCGCACGGCCTGGCCGCGGCGGGCGACCGGGCCGGGGCACGGGTGGAGCTGGGCCGGGCGAAGTCGGGCTACGCCGCCGCGTCCGCCCACTGGCTCTCCCTCCAGGCCACCCACAGTGAGGCGAGGCTGGGCGCGCAGGCCTCCCGCGGCGCCGGCACCGGCGTGCTCGGCGCGCTCTCCACCCGGGAACTCGAAGTGGCCCAGCTGGCCGCCACCGGCCTGACCAACCGGGAGATCGCCCAGCAGCTGTTCCTCAGCCCGAAGACCGTGGAGGCGCACCTCGGCCGGGTCTTCACCAAGCTGGACGTGCGCTCCCGAGTGGGCGTGGCCCAGCTGTTCGCCGCCCCACCGACCTGACCTGCTGCGGTCCATTCGCGACCCAGCAGGGCGCGAATGGACCGCAGGGGTTAGGGCGTCCCGCCGGCCGGCGGGCTGAGCGCGTTCGCTGGTCGGTACTCCGCCGGCTCGGTGCTGGCGCAGCCGATGATCGTCGCGCCCTGGTGCCACAGTCCGATCCGCAGCCCGTCCCAATCGGCCTGGTCGCCCGTCAACGCCATCGACAAATCGACGTCGTGCAGGTCGTCGAGGGTGATCGCGCCGACCTTGACCAGGGATTCCTTCGCGACCCAGTACCGCAGGAACGGCAGCCACGGCGTCTCGGCACTGTGCACGACGGCGGTCTCTCCGCGGGTCAGCGCCATCCGCACCAGCCCCTCGTCGAGGGCGTCGGTGCGGAGCAGCTCGAGGTCCACGCCGACCCGGCCCCGGCCGGCGGCTGCGGCCACCCAGCCCCGGGTGTGCGCCAGGCTGACAGCCAGCTCGGGGGCCTCGCGCAGGCTGGGCTGCCCGTGCGGGCCGCCGCAGGTCGCACAGTGCTGGACCAGCGTGAGCCCGGCGGGTTCGGTGTCGAGCACCTGGGCCGCGCAGAGCCGGACCAGCAGGTGGGCGGCCACGAAGTCGTCGCGGTCGCCGGCCCGCCGGAACGCAGCGGCGCGGTTGCGCTCGACCGGCGTCAGCAGCGCCGCCGGCTCGTCGAACCCCGCCAGGATCGGGTCGGTGGCGCCCGCGGTGACCAGCGTGCGGACGGCGGGGAGGGTCACCTCGGCACCCGGACGGCGATTCCGGTGCGCGCGGTCACGGCAGGTCGAGGTGGTCGCCGGTGGCGAGCCGGCGGTACGGGGCGCCGGTGCCCGGACCGTCGTCGCTGAGCAGCCGGTCGAGGAAGGACAGCCCCACGTCGTTGAGCGCGCCGTCGTGGATGGCGACCGCCTGTTCCGGCTTGACCTCGCGTACGTAGTCGATCAGCTCGGCGGTCTTCGACCACGGTGCGTGCAGCGGCAGCAGCAGCGCCGCGACCGGGCGCTCCGGCACGGTCAGCGCGTCGCCGGGGTGGAACACCCTGCCCCCGACCAGGAAGCCGACGTTCTTGCTCCGCGGGATGTCCGGGTGGATGACGGCGTGCAGTTCGCCGTGCACCTCGACCTCCACGCCGTCGACCGTGAACGTGTCCCCGTCGCCGACCACCGTCACGCGGTTGCCGGCGCCGTCCAGCAGGCCCGCGACCGCGCCGTTGGTCCAGACCCGCAGGGCGGGGTCGGCGGCCAGCGCGGCGCGCAGGCGCTCCTCGGCGAAGTGGTCGAGGTGATCATGGGTGACCAGCACCGCGTCGGCACCGTCCATCGCCTCGCCGCCGGTGAAGACGCCCGGGTCGATCACGAGCGTGACGCCGTCGTGCTCGACGCGGACGCAGGCGTGGCCGAATTTGGTGAGGCGCATCGATCTCTCCTGAAGGGACGCCCGTGCTCGCGGTGACGTCGAGAAGTATCGCCCGCCGTGCCGAGGGCAGGCCGCCCGGCCGGCGGTTGTTACTGTCCGGGCGTGGGGGAGCGAGGTCCGGCGCCAATGACCGCCGAAGCCGGCTATGCCGGTGCCGTGACGGCGGTGCCCGAGCTGGGCGCGTTGGTGGCGGCCCCGCCGGGCGCGGTGCTGCTGTCCGGTGCGTTGCTCACCGACCCGACGTGGCTGGCGGAGCGGGTCGTCGACGCGGGCGTGCGGTGGTCGGTCGATGACCGGCGGGTGGTCGGCACGCTCTGGTGGTACGCGGCCAGCTCGACCCTGCTGGCGCCGCCCGTGACGACGCTGCTGGTCACCGGCCGGTCGGTCGACGTGACGCTGAAAGGTCTCACGGTCTACTTGAGGCCGGATGGCTATCTGGGCGGCGGACGGTCCACCGAGCTCGCGGACGCCGACCCGGAACAGCTCGGCGTGGCGCTGCGCGAGCAGCTCGGCGCGGTCATCGCCCCGCTCGCCGCGGTGAGCGGGGCGTCCGAACGCTCGCTCTGGGCGATCGCCGCGGACTCGCTCGGCAACTGGGCCCTGCGCGCCGGCTACGCGATCGGTGACGTGGATCGGGCCGTGGCCGGCGCCGGTATGGTCGCGGCGGGCATCGGCGCGGTCCTGCCGACGCCCCGGTACGTGGACGTCAGCGGCCCGCCGACCCGGCGATACGTGCGGCGCGGCTCGTGCTGCCTGGTCTTCGCGGTGCCCGGCGTGGAGAAGTGCACGAGCTGCCCCCGGCAGACCCCGGCGCTGCGGCTCGCCCGCCTCGCCGCCCACGCCCGCACCGCCTGACCGCCCCACTACTCCGCTTTGGGCGACATTTTCTCGGCTATAACCGAGAAAATGTCGCCCAAAGCGCGGGCGGGGCGGCGGCCAGCACGGGCGGCGCGGGCGGGGCGGCGGTTAGCGCGGGCGGGGTTTGGCGCGGCGGGTGGGCGGCTCGGTCAGCGGATCCTCGGGCCAGGCGTGCCGCGGGTACCGGCCCCGCAGTTCCGCCCGGACCTGCGGGTACCCGGTCCGCCAGAACGACGTGAGGTCGCTGGTGACCGCGACCGGCCGCCCGCCCGGCGAGAGCAGGTGCAGCCGCACCGGTACCCGCCCGCCGGCCACGGTCGGCGTCTGCTGCCAGCCGAACGTCTCCTGCACCTTCACCGCCAGCACCGGCGCGGCCGGGTCGGCGTAGTCCAGCCGCACCTTCGATCCGCTCGGCACCTCGCAGCGCTCCGGCGCCAGCTCGTCCAGCCGCCCGGCCACCGGCCAGGGCAGCAGCCGGCGCAGCGCGTGGCCGGCCTCGATCCGCTCCAGGTCGGCGCGGCGGCGGGCCTGGGCCAGGTCGGGGCCGAGCCACTCGGTCGGCCCGGTCCAGCAGCGCCGCGTCGCTCACGTCCGGCCAGGGCTCGCCGAGCGCGTGCCGGCAGAACGCGAGCCGTTGCCGCAGCGCCACCGCGTCCCGGCTCCACCGCAAGACGCCGACGCCGCTCTGCCGCATGCCGTCGAGCAGCGCGGCCGTGAGTAGCGCCCGGTCCGGCTTGGTCAGCGCACGTTCGGCGAGCACGATCGCGCCCAGCCGCTCGACCCGCCGGGCGACCACGTCGCCGTCCACCCAGGCGACCTCCGTCCCCGCTGGCTGAGCAGGTCCGGCGCGGCCTCGCGCGCGGTCGGCTCGTCGAGCGCCGCGGCGAGCCGGACCCGGGCCGAGGCCTTGCCGGGAGCCCGGTCGGCGACCGCCACGGCCAGCCACGCCGCGCCGGCCAGCGACGAGCCCGGCGCCAGCTCCGCGGCCGTGCCGCCGGTCATCAGGTAGCTGCCGCCGCCGGTCCGCCGGGCCCGCGCCAGCCGCTCCGGGATACGCCAGCCCGACCACCAGCCCGGCCGCCAGGTCGTCGGAAAGCCGCCCGGCACCGTCGTCGGAGGGCCGCCCGGAGCCGGCGCTGTCCACGCCCGAGCCGAGCCGGCGGACCTCCTCGCGCCAGCGCGCGCGTGGCGCCCCGGTCGACGCCGTCCCGCAGTCGCCGCCACGCCTTGACCAGGTCGTCCTCGTTGCCGGACGAGCCCGTCGTCGGACAGCAGCGCGACCACCTCGGCGGCCCGCCGCGCGCCGACCAGCGCGGCGCCGTCCCGCAGCGCGCGGGCCAGCCGAGGATGCGCGCCGACGGCGGCGATCGACCGGCCGCGCGCGGTCACCCGGCCGTCGGCGTCGACCGCGCCGAGCGCGCGCAGCGTGGCCCGGGCCACCTCCATCGCGGCGGCGGGCGGCGGGTCCAGCAGCGCCAGGCCGGCGCCGTCCGGGTCGCCCCAGCAGGCCAGCTCCAGCGCGAAGCCGGTCAGGTCGGCGACCGCCACCTCGGGTTCGGCGTGCGCGGGCAGCCGGTCGTGGTCAGCGGCCGACCAGCAGCGATACACCGTGCCCGGCGCCTCCCGCCCGGCCCGGCCGGCACGCTGCTCGGCGGAGGCGCGGGAGACCCGGACCGTCACGAGTGACCCGAGGCCGCGGGCCAGATCGGTGCGGGGCACGCGGCTCAGCCCCGCGTCGACCACGATCCGCACGCCCGGCACGGTCAGGCTGCTCTCGGCCACCGCGCTCGCCAGCACGACCCGTCGGCGCGGACCGGGCCGCAGCGCGTCGTCCTGCGCCTTCGCCGGCTGCCGGCCGTGCAGCGCGACCAGGTCGACGTCCGATCGCAGGTCGGCGAGCCGGCCGGTGACGGTGCCGATCTCGCCGGCGCCGGGCAGGAAGACCAGCACGTCGCCGGTCCGCTCGGTCAGCGCCCGCCGGACCGTCGCGGCGACGTGGTCCAGGAACACCGGGTCGACCCGCAGCCCGTACGCCGGCGGGGTCGGTCGCGCCGGCGGGCACCAGACCACGTCCACCGGGTGCAGTGCGGTCGGCGCGGTCAGCACGGGCACCTGCGCCCAACACGGTCGCGAGCCGGTCGGCCTCCGCGGTCGCCGAGGCGGCCAGCAGCAGCAGGTCCGGGCGGAGCGCGGCGCGCACGTCGGTCAGGAAGGCCAGCGCGAGGTCGGAGTCGAGGTGCCGCTCGTGGCACTCGTCCAGCAGCACCGCGCCCGTGCCGGGCAGCTCGGCGTCGCGCTGCAGCCGCTGCACCAGGACACCGGTGGTGACCACCTCGATCCGGGTGGCCGGCCCGACCTTCCGGTCACCCCGGACCGTGTACCCGACGGTCCCGCCGACCTGCTCGCCGAGCAGCGACGCCATCCGCCGCGCCGCCGCCCGCGCGGCCACCCGCCGCGGCTCGGCGACCACGACCTTGCCCGCGACGGCGTTGGCCAGGGCCAGCGGCGCCAGCGTGGTCTTGCCCGTGCCCGGAGGGGACACCAGGACGGCGGCACCGGCCGGCGCCCAGCGCGGCGAGCAGGTCGGGCAGGATCGACCGCACCGGCAGATCCGTGCCGGGCAACGTCGCCCACGGCAGCGTCGGCACCGGTCGGCTGGTCCCTGGCTCCGGCGGCGGCACACCGACAGTCTGCCCGCAGCGCGCCGGGGGAGCGGGCCCGGCATACGATCCGGGAGTCCGTCCGGCGACCCAGGGAGGCCCCCACGTGACCAGCCCCATCTTCGACAGTCGCGCGCAACACGACCAAGTGGCCTCCGGGTTGCTCGCGGGCGAGACGATCATCGCGGTCTACGACGCGGTCGGGGTCGGCACCGGGTTCCTCGGGCTCACCGACCGGCGCGTGATCCTGCAGGACAAGTCGTTCGCCGGGAAGCGGGTGGCGATCACCTCGATCCCGTACTCGAAGGTCAGCGCCGTGTCGGTGGTGAGCAACAAGTCCTGGGCCGGCAACTTCTTCTCCAGCGGCACGATCGCGATCCAGGTCGGCCAGCACACGTACGAAGTGGAGATGCGCGGCGTGGACAAGACCCACCACGCCCACAACGTGATCCTGCACTACGCCAGCCGATGACCACATCGGACGGACGCGAGCTGGACATCGTGGTCTTCGGCGCCACCGGCTTCACCGGCGCGCTGACCGCCGAGTACCTCGCGGCGCACGCGCCGGCCGAGACCCGGTGGGGCATCGCCGGGCGGAGCGCGGCGAAGCTGGCGGCGGTGCGCGAGCGGCTCAGCGTCGCCGTGGCCACCATCGAGGCCGACAGTCGCCGACCCGGCGTCCCTGCGCCGGCTGGCCGAGTCGGCCCGGGTCGTGATCAGCACGGTCGGCCCGTACGTGCGGTACGGCGAACCGCTGGTCGCGGCCTGCGCGGAGGCCGGCACCGACTACGTCGACTTGACCGGCGAACCGGAGTTCGTCGACCTCATGTACCTGCGGCACCACGCCACGGCCGTGCGCACCGGAGCCCGACTGGTGCACGCGTGCGGCTTCGACTCGATCCCGCACGACCTCGGCGCCCTGTTCACCGTCGAGCAGCTCCCGGCCGACCGGCCGATCCGGCTCCGCGGCTATCTCAGCGCCGGCGGTCGCCCGTCCGGCGGCACGTTCGACACGGTGGTCACCGCGATGAGTCGGGTGCGGCAGACCAACGCGGCCCACACCCAGCGCCGCCGAGCCGAACCCCGGCCCGACGGGCGGCGGGTGCGCGCGGTCGCCGGCCGGCCCGGGCACGACAGCGCCGCCGGTGCCTGGGTGCTGCCGCTGCCGACGATCGACCCGCAGATCGTGGTCCGCTCCGCCGCCGAGCTCGCCCGGTACGGACCGGACTTCTCCTACAGTCACTACCTCGCGGTCGGCAATCCGCTGGTCGCGGCGGGGATCACCGCCGGCCTGGCCGGCATGTTCACGCTCGCCCAGCTCCCGCCGACCCGCAAGGCACTGCTCAAGCTGCGGCCGTCCGGTGCCGGCCCGGACGCCGCGCAGCGGGCCAAGAGCTGGTTCAAGGTCCGGTTCGTCGGCGACGCGGGCGACCGCCGGGTGATCACCGAGGTGGCCGGCGGCGATCCCGGCTACGGCGAGACCTCCAAGATGCTGGCCGAGTCGGCGCTCTGCCTCGCCCACGACGCGCTCCCGGAGACCGCCGGGCAGGTGACCACCGCGGTCGCGATGGGCGACGTGCTGCGCGGCCGGCTGGAGCGCGCCGGCATCACGTTCCGGGTCCTCGAACACGCCAGGGAGAAGAGGTCATGACCGAGCCGCAGACGTCGGCGCCGCTGGTGTTGCGGGCGGCCGAGATCGAGCCGGTCGAACGTGGGGTGGGCGTCAGTACCCTGCCTTACGTGGGTCGCTGGAACGCCCGCGGCAACGTGGTGACCACCGGGGTGACCACGTTCCAGCCGGGGACCGGCGCTCCGCTGCACACCCACAACCTCGAGGAGACGATCCTCATCCTGGACGGCGAGGCGACCGCGACGATCGGCGCCGACCAGTTCGAGCTCGGCCCCGGCGACGCGGCGTGGATCCCGGCCGGGACGCCGCATCGCTTCGCCAACCGGGGCGCCGGGCCGCTGCGGTTCCACTGGGTCTACGGCGGCCCCGACGTGACCCGCACGATCTGCGCGACCGGTGAGACCGTCGAACACCTCTCGATCGCGGACCGCTTCACCAGCTAGGGCCTGTTTCATGAGCTCGCTCGACCAGGAGTCATGAAACAGGCCCTAGACCTTGCAGACCACGCCGTTGAAGGTGAATTCGTCGGCGAGTAACCGTGGCGGTCGAACGAGGCACTGAGCCCCGCGCTGAGGGTGACTCCCGTCGCCAGCTCGGCGTTCCAGCTCGCGTTCCGCACGGTCACCTCGAGGCCCTGCTGCGACCACGTGCCGTTCCAGCCGGTCACCACCCGCAGGCCCGGCGACACGCGGTAGGTCAACGTCCAGCCGTCGGTGCGGGGGCCCTCGTTGGTGAGGAGCAACTCCGCGGTGAAGCCGGTGGTCCAGCGGTCTCGGATCTTGTAGACCACCCGGCAGGCGTTCGGCAACGGGGGCGGCGTGGCCACCGGTGAGGCGACGACCGATTCGCTGGGCGTGGCTCCCGGAACGCCGACCGGCCGGTGCAGATCCGCCGCCAGTACGGCCACACCGCTCGAGGCGATGACGAGATGAGTGACCAGGCCGACGACCAGGAGATAGGTACGCACGCGGCGCTTCATGGACTCCCCTTCAAACGAGGGCGGCCCGACACCGCCAGCTCGTGGTGCCCCTAGTCGGACTTACGGCCAGCTCCTACCGAAATGTTCAGCCTGGCGCCGAATTCGGCCGCTTCGGCGGTCGCCGGGCGAGGCCTCGAAGCTCTTTCGCAACGGCGAATACCTGCTCGGGACCTGCGGCGACATCAGGATGGCCCAGCTGCTCCGGTACGCGCTCGAGCCGCCGTACGTCGACACCTGGGACGTCGACCGGCACATCGCCACCCGGTTCATCGACGCGGTCCGGCAGTGCTTCGACGGCGGCTGGCAGCGGACCGAGGAGGGCGCGGACCGCGGCGGGACCTTCCTGGTGGCGGTGCGGGGCCGGGTCGACGAGATCGCCGACAACTACCAGTTCTTTCGCAACGCCGAGGGCATCTACCCGATCGGCTCCGGTGACGACGTGGCCGTCGGTGCCATCCACGCGCTCCGTGACCGGGATGCCGAGACGCGGGTCAGGGCGGGCGTGGACGCGGCGATCGCGCACACCACCGGCTGCGGCTTCGGCGTCCGGGTCGAGTGGGCGAAACAGGCGGACTGACGGCTGTGGCCGGGGCGGTGACCATCGCAGGGGCCGCTGGACTTGACCTCAACGCGCGTTGAGGTTCTACCG
Organism: uncultured Actinomycetota bacterium; assembly: GCA_963746095.1. Lineage (GTDB taxonomy): Bacteria > Actinomycetota > Actinomycetes > Mycobacteriales > Cryptosporangiaceae > CAVVAL01. Next base: position 238,569 of record CAVVAL010000031.1, read on the forward strand.
TTCTGTTCGGCGGGGCTGGCCGGAATGTCAGACCCCGCTGGAACAGTGCCTCCCGCGGCCACACCAGGCCGCACCCCAGCCCCCGGAGCAGATCATGGACATGGAAGTCACCGCGTGGATGTCGCTGCACCACGCGATGAACGCCGAATCAGACCGTCGGAAGTTCTCGGTCGCGACGCTCCGGCGGATCGCCACGTTCGCCCGGCCGCATCGCCGGCTGCTCTCGCTCTTCCTCCTGCTCAGCGTGGTCGGCGCTGTGCTCGCGGTGGCGACCCCGGTGCTGGCCGGCCGGGTCGTCGACGCGATCGTCGGCCGACGGGACACCGAGCTGGTCGTCGGCATCGCCATCGTGATCGCGGTGATCGCGGTCGTCGAGGCCGGCCTGGGCATCCTGACCCGCTGGCTGTCGGCCAGCCTCGGCGAGAACCTGATCCTCGACCTGCGTACCGCGGTCTTCGACCACGTCCAGCGGATGCCCGTGGCGTTCTTCACCCGGACCCGTACCGGCGCGCTGGTCAGCCGGCTGAACAACGACGTGATCGGCGCGCAGCGGGCGTTCAGCGACACCCTCTCGGGCGTCGTCGGCAACCTGGTGACCCTCACCCTCACCCTCGCGGTGATGCTCAGCCTTTCCTGGCGGGTGACCCTGCTGGCGCTGGTGCTGCTGCCGGTGTTCGTCCTGCCGGCCCGCCGGATGGGCAGCAAGCTCGCCGCGATGCAACGCGAGGCGGCCAATCACGACGCGGCGATGAGCACCCAGATGACGGAACGCTTCTCCGCCCCCGGCGCCACGCTGGTGAAGCTGTTCGGCCGGCCGGCGCACGAGTCCGCGGAGTTCGCGGCGCGGGCCAGCCGGGTCCGCGACATCGGCGTGCGGGCCGCGATGGCCCAGACCGTGTTCATCACCGCGCTCACCATGGTCTCCGCGCTGGCCCTGGCGCTGGTCTACGGGCTCGGCGGCTACTACGCGATCCAGGGCCGGCTCGAGCCCGGTGCCGTGGTGGCGCTCGCGCTGCTGCTCACCCGGCTGTACGCGCCGCTCACCGCGCTCGCCAGCGCCCGGGTCGAGGTGATGAGCGCGCTGGTCAGCTTCGAGCGGGTCTTCGAGGTGCTGGATCTCAAGCCGCTGGTCGAGGAGAAGCCCGAGCCCGAGCAGGTTCCGGACGGGCCGGTGTCGGTGGAGTTCGACCAGGTCGGCTTCGGCTACCCGTCGGCCGACAAGGTCTCGCTCGCCTCGCTGGAGGAGGTCGCCCAGCTGGACAATCGTGGCGGCGTGGAGGTGCTGCACGGCGTGTCGTTCCGGGCCGAACCCGGCCAGCTGGTCGCGCTGGTCGGTTCCTCGGGCGCCGGTAAGTCGACGATCGCGCAGTTGATGCCGCGGCTGTACGACACCGATGCCGGCGCGGTGCGGCTCGGCGGAATCGACGTGCGCGAGCTGTCGTTCGACTCGATCCGGGACACCCTCGGCATGGTCACCCAGGACGGGCACCTGTTCCACGAGTCGATCCGCAGCAACCTGGAGTTCGTCCGGCCCGGGGCCACCGAGGACGAGATGTGGGACGTGCTGGCCAGGGCCCGCCTGGCGGACCTGGTGCGCTCCCTGCCGGACGGCCTGGACACCGTGGTCGGCGAGCGCGGTTACCGGCTCTCCGGCGGCGAACGCCAGCGGCTCACGATCGCCCGGCTGCTCCTGGCCCGGCCCCGCGTGGTGATTCTGGACGAGGCCACCGCGCATCTGGACTCCACCTCGGAGGCCGCCGTCCAGGCCGCCCTCGCCGAGGCGCTGACCGGCCGCACGTCGATCGTGATCGCCCACCGGCTCTCCACGGTCCGCGCCGCCGACCTGATCCTGGTGATCGAGGACGGCCGGGTCGTCGAGAGCGGCAAGCATCCCGAGCTGCTCGCGGCCGGCGGGCGGTACGAGGAGCTCTACCGCACCCAGTTCGACCAGCCGGTCGCCGAGCCCGTCGGCTAGCGGGGCTGGCGCGCCTCGCCGCGGGGGCTTGGCGGTCCTCTTCGCGATTGGGGCGACATCTTCGGTGCTCATGACACCGAACATGTCGCCCAAACGTCGGCTGGTGGCCGGGGTCAGAGGTCGATCGTGCGGCCGTGCGTGAGGGAGCTCTCGGCGGCGGCGAGGATCGTCACCACGTCCCGGCCGAACCGGACGTCGCACGGGTGCTCGGTCTGCCCGTCGCGGACCAGCGCGGCGAGTTGGGCGACGGCGGCGCGGAAGGCCGCCACGTGGTCGGTCTCGGCGTCGGGCAGCTCGACGAAGCCGGACGAGCCGTAGAAGACGTGCTCGAACAGCACGGCGTCCGGCGGGGCGTCCAGGGTCAGCGCGAGCGTGCTCACCGCGCCGCCGGCGTGCCGGACCAACACGTGCGGCCGTCTGGTGCGCGCCGGCCACCGCGGTCACCTGCTCGACCGCGCCGAGCACGGGCAGTACCAGCGAGAGCGCGTGCGGACCGATGTCCCAGAGGCCGCCCTTGTCCTTCCGCCAGACCGAGCCCGCGTACGGGTTGCCGGGCTGGAAGATCGAGCCGAACATCGTGATCCGCGCGCCGTCCCAGCCCCCGGTCTCGCCGAGCTCGCGCAGGAACGTCTCCACCGCCGGGATGAACCGCTTGGTGAAGAACACCACCGAGGCCACGCCGTGCTTCTCGACCGTGCTGACCAGCGTGCCGGCGGCCTCCGTGGAGAGCGCGATCGGCTTGTCCAGCAGCAGGTGCTTGCCGGCCGCGGCGGCCCGGGTGGCCAGCTCGGCCTGAACCTCCGGCGGCACCGCGAACGCCACGGCGTCCACGTCGGCGAAGAGCGCGTCCACGTCCTCGTACGCACGGACGCCGTACCGCTCGGCGAGTGCCCGGGCCTTGGCCGGATCGCGGCCCCAGACCCCGGTGAACTCGGCGTCCGGATGGTCGGCCAGCCCCGCTCCGTGCGCCTCCTCGGCCCAGAAGCCTGTGCCGACCAGTCCGAATCTCAGCGTCATCCGGTCATTGTGCCCTGTGGTGGGCGCGCCGTCCGCCGGCCGCGGCGCGGTTCAGGCCTGCCCGACCTGCTGACGCTGCCGGCCGAGACCGTCGATCTCCAGCTCCATCACGTCACCGGCACGCAGGTACGGCTTCGGGTCGGGCTGGCCGAGCGCCACCCCGGCCGGCGTGCCCGTGTTCACGATGTCACCGGGCTCGAGCACCATGAACTGGCTGAGGTACCGGATGATCTCGGCCACGCCGAAGGCCATGTTCTTGGTGTCGCCGTCCTGGCGGGCCGTGCCGTTGACCCAGAGCCGCAGGCCGAGCGCCTGCGGATCCGGCACCTCGTCCGCCGTGACCAGCCACGGGCCGAGCGGGTTGAACGTCTCGCACGACTTGCCCTTGTCCCACTGCCCGCCGCGCTCCAGCTGGAACTCGCGCTCGGACACGTCGTTCGAGATCGCGTAGCCGGCGACGCAGGCCAGGGCGTCCTCGGCCGAATCCAGGTAGCGCGCGGTGCTGCCGATGACGATCGCGAGCTCGACCTCCCAGTCGGTCTTGACGCTGCGGCGCGGGATCAGCACCTCGTCGTCCGGTCCGATCACGGTGTTCGGCGCCTTGAAGAACAGCACCGGCTCGGTCGGGAGCTGCGCACCGGTCTCGGCCGCGTGATCGCGGTAGTTGAGGCCGATGCAGACGATCTTGCCCGGGCGGGCGAGCGGGGGACCGATCCGCTGCCCGTCGTCCTCGACCAGCGGCAGTTCGCCGGCGGCCAGCGCGGCGCGCGCCCGCTCGATGCCTCCGCTGGCGAGGAACGCGGCGTCCAGGTCGGACGTGACGCTGGAGAGGTCGCGGATGCCGCCCGCTTCGTCCAGTACCGCGGGGCGCTCGGCGCCGGGGGGTCCGATTCGAAGCAGCTTCACGAGGTCACTCCAGGGCAGCCGGTGGACGAGCAGACATCCGATGTATATCGACCCCTGACCCGCCCTGTAAAGCGCGGGGCGGCTGCCGTGGGACGGCGGGCGGAACCGTGGGGGAGTCGGCGGCGGTCAGCGCGCGTCGACGTGCACGTGGATGACGCCGTCCCGGACGCTGACCGGGTAGGTCCGCAGCGGCTCCTTGGCCGGCGGGCCGGTGGGCCGGCCGGTGCGCAGGTCGAAGCAGGACGCGTGCAGCGGGCACTCGACCGTGCACCCCTCGAGCCAGCCGTCCGCGAGCGAGGCGTCCTGGTGGGTGCACGTGTCGTCGACCGCGTAGAGCTGACCGGCGGCGTTGAAGACCGCGATCGGGGTGGGGCCGTCGATCCGGAACGCCTCACCCGGCGGCAACTCCGCGAGCCGGCACGCGGCGACCGTGGTGTCGAGGTCTTCCATCGCTCTTCCTCACCGCGCCGGGCGTGCCTCGGCCACACGTTGCGTACTGCGGAACGGGCACTGTCTTGCGCAACAGCGTGGGCCAGTTCCCGCGTGATCGTCAAGGGTCGAGGGTGCGCTGTGCGATATTGTTCCGCCATGAGCAACAGCGGCGAGCGGCGTGGCGCCGCCGGTGGTCAGACCGCCCTCGTGCAGTCGGTCGACCGGGCCGTGAGCGTGCTGGAGATCCTCGCCCGCCGCGGCGAGGCTGGCGTCACCGAGATCGCGGCCGAACTCGGTGTCCACAAATCGACAGCGTTCCGGCTCGTCGTCGTGCTCGAGACCCGCGGCCTGGTCGAGCAGGCCACCGATCGGGGCAAGTACCGGCTCGGCTTCGGCATCGTCCGGCTCGCCGGCGCGACCGCGATCCAGCTCGACCTGACCCGGGAGAGCCGGCGGGTGTGCGAGCGGCTCGCCAACGATCTGGGCGAGACCGTGAACCTCGCGGTGCTCGACGACGCGTTCGCGATCAACATCAGCCAGGTCCGGGGCACCGCCGCGATCTCCAGCCACAACTGGGTCGGCCAGCGGACGCCCCTGCACGCCACGTCCAGCGGCAAGGCGCTGCTCGCGTTCCAGCCGCCGCTCGTGCGCGATGAGCTCATCGACCGTGGGCTGCACCGGTACACGCCGCAGACCATCACCGATCGCGACCTGTTAGTCGCGGCGCTCGCCGTGGTCGAGGAGCGGGGCTGGGCGTCCACCGAGGAGGAGCTCGAGGTCGGGCTGAACGCCGTCGCCGCGCCCGTGCGTGGCCAGGATGGCGGGGTGATCGCCGCGATCAGCGCCTCCGGCCCCTCGTACCGGCTCTCTGCTGACTCGTTCCCCGCCGTGGCGAAGAGCGTGCTGGCCGGGGCCGCCGAGGTCAGCGCCCGCGTCGGCTACCTCGGCTGAACCACCCCCCCCGCACCGCCGCCGCGCCCGTTCACCCCAACCCGCTCGCGGCTCCCGCGAACGCGTCCTGACCCCCTCGCGGCTCCCGCGAGCGTGCGGCCGCAGCGGCCCCCGCCCGCACGGCCGAGCGGCCTGCGGCCGCCACCGGCTTGGTGCGGTTCAATTCGGCCCTCCAGGGGCGGATTTGAACCGCAACCCCGCATGGCCGGCGCGGCCGGGCACGGCAGCAGGTGCGCCGCCCGTTCGACCCACGCGCTCGCGGCTCCCGCGAGCGCGTCCTAACCCCCTCGCGGCTCCCGCGAGCGTGCGGCCGAGCGGCCTGCCCGCGCCTGACCGGGGCGGCCGGGCGCGCCGGGAGGCGCGCCGCCCGTTCAAGCCGTCCCCATCCCGCGGCCGCCACGCCCATGCGCTCCGACCCCCTCGCGGCTCCCGCGAGCGCGTCCTGACGCCCTTGCGGGACCCGCGAGCGCGCCGCCCGAGCGGCCCCGGCCGCACCGGCCCGAGCCGTAATGACGCGCGGGCGCCAGCCGCTGTAACGGCAAGATGTCGGCGTTGTCTCGATCCGGCCCGCAAGGGGCACTCGCGGGAGAAATATGGTGTCCGCCATTGACGCCGTCGCCAGCAGCGGAGAATGCTGTTGCGCCATAAGCACTCGTGCCGCATAACGCAACACCGCCCGGGGCCGGTGGAGGGAGGCGCCATGCCGCAGCTCTTCATCGACGGTGTCTGGACGGCCGCGTCGGACGGGCAGCAGTCGGACGTGGTCAACCCGTTCGACGGCAGCGTCATCACGACGGTCGACGAGGCCGGCCCGGACGACGTGCAGCGGGCGATCACCGCGGCCAGGGTCGCGTTCGACGCCGGCACCTGGGCGTACTCGCCGGTCGCCGAACGCGCCGCGCTGCTGGAACGGGTGGCCGACCTGCTCGTGCGCGACAAGGAACTGATCGCCCGCACCGAGACGCTCGACACCGGCAAGACGCTCACCGAGAGCCGGCTCGACGTCGACGACGTGGAACGCGTGTTCCGCTACTTCGCCGCCCTCGCCGACAAGGAGCCCGGCCGCGTCGTCGACACGGGCAACCCCGCCGCGATCAGCCGGATCGTCTACGAGCCGGTCGGCGTCTGCGCGCTGATCACCCCGTGGAACTACCCGCTGCTGCAGGCGTCCTGGAAAGTCGCGCCGGCGCTCGCGGCGGGTAACACGGTGGTGCTGAAGCCGAGCGAGGTCACGCCACTGTCCACCGTGCGGCTGGTCGAGCTGTGCGCGGAGGCGGGCGTGCCGGCCGGCGTGGTCAACCTCGTGCTGGGGCGGGGCCCGACGGTGGGCGCGCCGCTGGCCGAGAGCCCCGACGTCGACCTGGTCTCCTTCACCGGCGGCCTGGCCACCGGTAAGCGGATCATGCGGGCCGCCAGCGGCAACGTGAAGAAGGTCGCGCTCGAGCTGGGCGGGAAGAACCCCAACATCGTGTTCGCGGACGCCGATCTGGAGACCGCGATCGACTACGCGCTCACCGCGGTGTTCCTGCACGCCGGCCAGGTCTGTTCGGCCGGCGCGCGGCTGCTGGTGCAGGACGCGATCTACGACGAGTTCGTCACCGAGGTCGCCCGCCGCGCCGAGCTGATCCGGATCGGCAACGGCCTGGACGACACGTCCGAGAGCGGGCCGCTGGTCTCGGCCGCGCACCTGGCGAAAATCGAGGCGCACGTGGCCGCCGGTCTGGCCGAGGGGGCCCGGCTGGTCGCCGGTGGCCGGCGTCCAGACGACCCGGAGCTGAAGAACGGCTACTTCTACCGGCCGACGGTGTTCGCCGACTGCCATCGCGGCATGAGCATCGTGCGGGAGGAGACGTTCGGCCCGATCCTCACGGCGGAGTTCTTCACCACCGAGGACGAGGCGATCGAGCTCGGCAACGACACGATCTACGGCCTCGCCGCCGCGGTCTGGACCCAGGACGCCGGCAAGGCGCAGCGGGTCGCCGGCCGGCTCCGGCACGGCACCGTGTGGATCAACGACTTCCACCCGTACCTGCCGCAGGCCGAGTGGGGCGGCTTCAAGCAGTCCGGCGTCGGCCGCGAACTCGGCCCGTCCGGCCTGGACGAGTACCGGGAGGCCAAGCACATCTACCAGAACATCGACCCCAGGCCACAACGCTGGTTCGCCGGCTAGTGCGGTGTCCACTAACGTTTCCGGGGCTTCGCCCGGCCCAGGCCGAGGCTCGAGGCGTTGTCCTCGTCGCGCATACAACACCGGTATGCGCTCCTCCTCCGCCTTGCGATCCTCAACCTGGACTCGGCCTCGGGCCCTCGAACGTCAGTGGACACAGCACTAAGGAGTCGGATATGGCAGCGGAACGCCGGTACGACTTCGTCATCGTCGGCGGTGGTTCGGCCGGCAGCGCGCTTGCCAATCGACTCAGCGCCGACCCGTCGAACCAGGTGCTGGTGCTGGAGGCCGGCCGGCGGGACTACCGCTGGGACGTGTTCATCCACATGCCCGCGGCGCTCACGATCCCGATCGGGAACCGGTTCTACGACTGGAAGTACGAGTCCGAGCCGGAGCCGAACCTCGCCGACCGGCGGATCTACCACGCGCGCGGCAAGGTGCTCGGCGGCTCCAGCAGCATCAACGGGATGATCTTCCAGCGTGGCAACCCGCTGGACTACGAGCGGTGGGCCGCCGACCCCGGCATGGAGAGCTGGGACTACGCCCACTGCCTGCCGTACTTCCAACGCATGGAGAACTGCCTCGCCGCCGAGGACGGCAGCGAATACCGCGGCACCGACGGCCCGCTCATCCTCGAGCGCGGTCCGGCGACCAACCCGCTGTTCGGCGCGTTCTTCGAGGCGGTGCAGCAGGCCGGCTACCCGCTCACCGACGACGTGAACGGTGCCCAGCAGGAGGGCTTCGGCCGGTTCGACCGGAACATCCACCGCGGTCGCCGGCTCTCCGCCGCCCGCGCGTACCTGCATCCGGTGCGGCGCCGGCGCAACCTGACCGTGCGGACCTCGACGCTGGTCACGAAGGTGCTGTTCGAGGGCGACCGTGCGGTCGGGGTGGAGTACCGGCACGGCCGCGGCCCGGCGAAGCGGGTGTACGCCGGGGAGGTGATCCTGTGCGGCGGGGCCATCAACTCCCCGCAGCTGCTCCAGCTCTCCGGGGTCGGCAACGCCGCCGAGCTGAGCGCGCTCGGGATCGCCCCGGTGCACGACCTGCCCGGCGTCGGCGAGAACCTTCAAGATCACCTCGAGGTGTACGTCCAGTACGCCTCGAAGCTGCCGGTCTCGGTCGCGCCGGCGCTGAAGTGGTACAACCGGCCGTGGGTGGGTGCGCAGTGGCTGTTCCTGCGCAAGGGCCCCGGCGCCACCAACCACTTCGAGGGCGGCGGCTTCGCCCGCAGCAACGACGACGTGGCCTACCCGAATTTGATGTTCCATTTCCTGCCGATCGCGATCCGGTACGACGGCTCGCAGCCGGCCGGCGGCCACGGCTACCAGGTCCACATCGGGCCGATGTACTCGGACGCGCGCGGCTCGGTGAAGATCACCTCCACCGACCCGACCGTCCACCCGGCGCTGCGCTTCAACTACCTCTCCACCGACCAGGACCGGCGCGAGTGGGTGGAGGCGGTCCGGGTGGCCCGCGACATCCTCGGTCAGCCGGCGTTCGACGCCTTCAACGACGGGGAGCTCTCACCCGGGCCGGCCGTCGAGACCGACGAGCAGATCCTGGAGTGGGTCGCCAAGGACGCCGAGACCGCCCTGCACCCGTCCTGCACCGCGAAGCTGGGCACCGACCCGATGTCGGTGACCGACCCGGCGACCATGCGGGTGCACGGAGTCGCCGGCCTGCGCGTGGTGGACGCCTCGGTGATGCCGTACGTGACCAACGGCAACATCTACGCGCCCGTGATGATGGTCGCCGAGAAGGCCGCCGACCTGATCCTCGGGAACACGCCGCTGCCCGCGGCCACCGCACGGTTCTACCGTGCCGGCCAGGCCGACTGACGAAGGCGAGGACGGATGACCACCACGACCGAGGGCTCGGCACCCCGCACGACCGAGCCCGGCGCCGAACCCGAGCCGGCGATCGTCGTCCGGAACCTGTGGAAGATCTTCGGCGCGAAGGCGGACCGGGTGATCGGCACGCCCGTCGCCGACCTGTCCCGGGCGGAGCTGCGCGAGCGCACCGGCTGCATCGTCGCGGTCCGGGACGTGTCGTTCGAGGTCAAGCCCGGCGAGGTGTTCGTCGTGATGGGCCTGTCCGGCAGCGGCAAGTCGACGCTGGTGCGCTGCCTGACCCGGCTGATCGAGCCGACCCAGGGCGAGGTGCGGATCGACGGCGAGGACGTGATCGCGGCGAACCGGCAGCGCCTGCGGGAACTGCGCCGGCACCGGGTGGCGATGGTGTTCCAGAACTTCGGGCTGCTTCCGCATCGCCGGGTGGTCGACAACGTGGCGTACGGGCTGGAGATCCAGGGCGTCGGCAAGGCGGAGCGGCACCGGCGGGCCGGCGAGATCATCGCGCTGGTCGGCCTGGAAGGGAACGAGGGCTGCTACCCGGACGAGCTTTCCGGCGGCATGCAGCAGCGGGTCGGGCTGGCCCGGGCGCTCGCCGTCGACCCCGCTGTGCTGCTGTTCGACGAGCCGTTCAGCGCGCTCGACCCGCTGATCCGCCGGGACATGCAGAACGAGGTGATCCGGCTCCACCACGAGGTCGGAAAGACGATGGTCTTCATCACGCACGACCTGCAGGAGGCGTTGAAGCTTGGGGACCGGATCGCGATCATGCGCGACGGCGAGATCGTCCAGCTCGGCCGGCCCGAGGACCTGGTCGGCGCGCCGGCGGATGAGTACGTCGCCGACTTCGTCCGGGACGTGCCAAAGGCCACGGTGCTCACCATGCGCTGGATCGCCCGCCCGCCGGCCGCCGGGGACGACCTCGACGGACCGACCGTCACCGCCGGCACGATCATCCGTGACGCCGTCGACCTCGCCCTGCGTACCGACAAGCCGCTGCGGGTGCTGGACGGTGACGCCCTGGTCGGCGTCGTCGACCGCCGCCAGATCCTGACCGTTCTCGCTGGTCAGGCCGAATCAGGCGAGGCCGTTCGGTGACGACGCTGTCGCTGCCCGCCGTCCGGCTCGGCTGGCCGCGTTCGCGGCGGACCTGGGGTCTGCTCGTCGCGCTGCTCGCCGCCGTGCTGTACCTGGTGTTCCGGGGCACCGCCGAGCTGGCGCACAGCGAGGACGCCGGCGCGTTCCGGACGTTCAACGATGCGCGCGACTGGGTCGACGACAACCGCAACAGCAGCCCGATCTTCCTGTTCGTCGTGAACGGCATCCGGCTGGCGATCGGCGAGTTCGTCGGCGGCATCCAGGACCTGCTCCGCGGGCTCGGCTGGATCGGCGTGACCGCGGTCGGCGGCGCGGTGGCCGGCGTGCTCGCGGGCTGGCGGCTCGGTCTGCTCGCGGTGGCCGGGTTCCTCACGTTCGGCGTGCTGGGGCTCTGGGAGGAGAGCATCGACACGCTCGCGCTCACCACGGCGGCCGTGCTGCTCTCGCTGGCGATCGGCATCCCGCTCGGCGTACTGGCCGGGCGCAGCCGTCGGGTGCGGGCGGTGCTCACGCCGATCCTGGACGTCATGCAGATCATGCCGACGTTCGCCTACCTGGCCCCGATGGCGTTGATCTTCCTGATCGGCGCCCCGTCGGCGACCATCGCGACGCTGATCTACGCGATCCCGCCGGCGATCCGGATCACCGCGCTCGGCATCCGGCAGGTCGAACCGTCCACCGTGGAGGCCGCCACCGCGCTCGGCTCCACCCGCTGGCAGCTGCTGCGCAAGGTGCAGCTGCCGATGGCGAAGCGGACCATCGTGCTGGCCGTGAACCAGACGATCATGCTGGCGCTGTCGATGGTGGTGATCACCGCGCTGATCGACGCGCCGGGGCTCGGCCAGACCATCGTCCGGTCGCTGGAACGGGTGAACGTCGGGGTGGCGTTCGACGCGGGCGTGGCGATCGTGGTGATGGCGATCCTGCTCGACCGGGTCACCACCGCGGCGAGCCGCCGGGTCGAGTCGCGGTACCGCAGCGGCGCCCGGGAGACGGCCGGCCGGCGGCGCGCGCTCGTGCTCGGCGCCGCGCTGGCCGCGGTGGTGGCGACCGCGGTCGGCAAGGCCCTGCCGGTCGGCGACGAGTTCCCCGAGGCGCTGCACGCGTCCTTCGCCGACCCGGTGAACTCGCTGGTCGACTGGGTCGAGACCAACCTGTACCCGGTCACCGACGCGATCAAGAACGGCCTCACCGAAGGACTGCTCAACCCGCTGCAGACCACGCTGACCACGGCGCCCTGGTGGCTCGTACTGGGCGTGGTGTTCGCGGTCGGCGCGCTGGTCACCGGGGTGCGGGCGGCCGCGATCGCGGTGGCCTGCCTGGCCGCGGTGATCGCGCTCGGCCTCTGGCAGCACGGCATGGAGACGCTCGCGACCGTGCTGGTGGCCGCCGTCATCACGATGCTCATCGGGGTGGCCGTCGGGGTCTGGGCCGCGCGCAGCGACCAGGTGGCGAGGCTGCTCCGGCCGCTGCTGGACGCAGCCCAGACGATGCCGTCGTTCGTGTACCTGCTGCCGGCCGTCGCGCTGTTCGGTGCCACCCGGTTCACCGCGATCGTCGCGGCGGTGATCTTCGCCGTGCCGCCGGTGGTCCGGCTGGTCGAGGACGGGATCCGCGGCGTGCCGCGCAGCGTGGTCGAGGCGGCCACCTCGGCCGGTTCGACCGCCACCCAGCTGCTCTGGAAGGTGCAGCTGCCGGTGGCCCGGCGGGCGCTGCTGCTCGCCACCAACCAGGGGATCGTGATGGTGCTCTCGATGGTCGTGGTCGGCGGCCTGGTCGGGGCGGGCGCGCTCGGCTACGACGTGGTCGCCGGCTTCGCCCAGCGCGAGGACTTCGGCAAGGGCCTCGCCGCCGGCATCGCGATCGTGCTGCTCGGGGTGGCCCTCGACCGGCTCACCCAGCGAACGGGTGAACGTCCGGTCACTGGGACGGCCGGCCACACCGGCTGAACAAGCTCACCGAAGCCGGCTCTGGTCGCCGGCGGGGACTGTCGGAAGGAATGTGGAACATGAGAGCGAAGAACCTTCTCCGCCTCGCCGCGGGCGGGGTCGCGCTGAGCTTGGCGATCGCCGGCTGCGGCGGGGTCAAGACCGACTCGGGGGACGACACGCCGTCGGGCAGCAAGGGCACCGTCAAGATCGCGATCAACCCGTGGGTCGGCTACGAGGCCAACGCCGCGGTCGTCGGGTACCTCCTCGAACACGAGCTCGACTACGCCGTGGACGAGAAGAACCTGAAGGAGGAGGTCGCCTGGCAGGGCTTCGAGACCGGCCAGGTCGACGTGGTCATCGAGAACTGGGCCCACGAGGACCTCAAGAAGAAGTACATCGACGAGAAGAAGGTCGCCGTCAACGCCGGGCCGACCGGCAACGACGGCATCATCGGCTGGTACGTGCCGAAATGGATGGTCGAGAAGTACCCGGACATCACGGACTACAAGAACCTGAACAAATACGCCGACCTGTTCAAGACGTCCGAGTCCGGCGGCAAGGGGCAGTTCCTGGCCGGCGACCCGTCGTTCGTCACCAACGACGAGGCCCTGGTGAAGAACCTCGGCCTGAACTACAAAGTGGTCTACTCCGGCAGCGAGGCCGGCATCATCAAGGCCGCCCAGCAGGCCGACAAGCAGAAGAAGCCGCTGCTGTTCTACTTCTACGCACCGCAGTGGCTGCACTCGCAGATCGACATGGTCCAGGTGAAGCTGCCGCCGTACACGCCGGGCTGCGACGCCGACGCCAAGAAGGTGGCCTGCGACTACCCGCCGTACGTGCTGGACAAGATCGTGAGCAAGAAGTTCGCCGACTCGGGCGGCGCGGCGTACGAGCTGGTGAAGAACTTCAAGTGGACCAACGAGGACCAGGACGAGGTGTCCAACTACATCGTCAACGACGGGCTCAAGCCCGACGAGGCCGCCGAGAAGTGGGTCAAGGCGAACGAGTCGACCTGGAAGGCGTGGCTGCCCAAGAGCTGAACGGTCGCCGCCCGGTGCCCCGAACCGGGCGGGCGTGCGGTTGGATTGTGGACTGGGAGTCCACAATCCAACCGCACAAGGGGTCAGCGGACGCCGGTGAGTTGGCAGGCCGCGGTCCACGCCGCGGGGCTGACCGGGTTGGCCGGCGTGCCGCCGCAGGCCTGGATCCCGATCACCAGCTGTTCGCGCAGGAGCGGATCGGGATTCGGGACCGCGGCGAACGCGACGCCCTCGACCGCGTACCGCACGATGCTCGGCGCGCTGTGCCGGCGGAACGGTTTGGCGGACGTGCGGACCGCCTTCGCGAACTGCTCGGCCCAGCGGGTCGCGTCCGGCACCTGGTCGAGCGCCGAGCGGCTCGTGGCACTGAGCGTGCCGGCGGGACGGCCGTCCTGCTCGGCGAGGAACCGCTCGCAGGCGATCACCGCGCAGGCCATGATCCGCTGCCGCTCCGCCGCGGCCACCGGCAGTGCGACGAGGGCGGCGCCGAGCGCGATCCGCGCGTCGACCCGGGGATCGTCGCTGGTCAGGCCGATGACGGTCGGGATGAGGCCGGCGAGGGCCGGTCGGCCGGCGTCGCTGGTGTAGTCGTTGACGCCGCGCGCCAGCCGGGACAGCAGCGGGTGGGTGCAGGCCGGGTGGTCGCTCCAGCGCTCGCCGGCCAGGTACGACGCGAGCTCCATGAAGCAGGCGCCGCGGCGCGGGCTCCGGTGTTTGCCACGGGACAGGATCGGCATCAGTTCGGGCAGTGCGGTGCGGGAATTCGCCATGGGGACGCTCCACAGGTCGCCAGGCTCGGGGACCCGTCCAGTCTGCGCGCCGGTCGCGGGCCGCGCCACCGCTGGCGGTACGGCGGCAGGGCGAGTGCGGCGGCTGCGCCGCGCCCCGGACCGTCTAGTCGGCGGGACGCTCGGGCGGGTCCTCGCCGTGGTCCGCGCGCTCGCGGACCACCACGACCGGGCACTCCGCATCCTTGAGCACCTCGCGGGTCGTGCTGCCGAGGAACAGTTCGCGCAGCGCGCCGTGGCCGTGGGCGCCGACGACCAACGCCGGCGCGTCGGCCTCCCGGGCGACCCGGATCAGCGTCTGCGCCACGGTGACGTCGTCGGCGACGGTCCTGCCCTCCGCCTGCAGGCCCAGCTCGGTGGCGAGCGCGGCGCCCTGCTGGGCCGTCCGTTCGGCGGCCTCGTAGAGCTGCTTGTCGACCTCCGCCGCGGTGCGGACGTCGATCGGGGACGGCGGGATCTCCAGTACGCGGATCGGCATCTCGGCCAGCTCGTAGGCCCGGCCGGGCTCCCAGACCACGACCACCAGCACGGCGCGTGGGGCGAGGAGCTGGGCCGCTTCGCGCAGCGCCTGCTCCGACGCGGGCGTTCCGTCGAAGCCGACCACCACCGGTCCTCGAGGCATGGCATCGACGCTACGCCGCCGGGTGCCGTCCGCAAGTCGGGATCCGTGCGGCCCTCGGCGACCGGGAGCGTTGCGCCAGGCGGCACACGCGACCTGCGAAGCCCTTGACAGAGGTCGGGGCACGCCGGGAGCCTGTTGCGTATTGCAGATCGTGTTGCACAGTGAGAAACGCACAGGTTCTGTGGTCGGGAGGGACGAAGCATGGCGCGACTGCCCCGCGTGGTCATCATCGGAGCCGGCATCGTCGGCTGCGCGCTCGCCGACGAGCTGACCGCCCGCGGCTGGACCGATCTCACGGTGCTCGACCAGGGCCCGCTCTTCGCCACCGGCGGTTCCAGCTCGCACGCCCCTGGCCTGGTGTTCCAGACCAATCCGTCGAAGATGCTGACCGAGTTCGCCCGGTACACAGTGGACAAGTACACCGGGCTGACGCTCGACGGCGAACCGTGCTTCCGCCAGGTCGGCGGCCTGGAGGTCGCCACCACGCCCGAGCGGCTGGCCGAGCTGTGGCGCCGGCACGGGTTCGCCACCGCGTGGGGCGTCGAGTCCTTCGTCCGCACGCCGGACGAGTGCGTCGCGCTGCACCCGATGCTGGACCGGGACCGCGTCCTCGGCGGGCTGCACGTGCCGACCGACGGTCTGGCCGACTCGGTCCGGGCCGGCGAGGCGCAGGCCCGCGCCGCCATCGGCCGGGGCGCCCGGTTCCTCGGCGGCCATCAGGTCACCGGCCTCACTCAGGAGGCCGGCCGGGTCACCGGCGTCGAGACCGACCAAGGCGTCTTTCCCGCGGACGTGGTCGTCACCGCGGCCGGCTTCTGGGGGCCGCAACTCGGCGCGCTGGTCGGGCTGACGATCCCGCTCCAACCGATGGCCCACCAGTACGCCCGCACCGGCCCCGTCCCCGCGCTCAGCCCGGCGTCGGAAACACCCAGCCCGATCCTGCGGCACCAGGACCGCGACCTGTACTTCCGTGAGCACGGCGACCGGCTCGGCGTCGGCTCCTACGCCCACCGCCCCATGCCCGTCGACGCCGCTGGTCTGACCCACGGCGAGCTGGAGTTCACCCCGGAGGATTTCGCGCCGGCCTGGGACGACGCCGTGGCGCTGCTGCCCGGACTGGCCGAAACCAAGGTCGAGGAGGGCCTGAACGGCATCTTCTCGTTCACCACCGACGGCTTCCCGCTGCTGGGCGAGCACCGTGAGCTGGCCGGTTTCTGGGTGGCCGAGGCGGTCTGGGTCACCCACTCCGCCGGCGTGGCCAAGGCCCTGGCCGAGTGGCTGGTGGACGGCCGGGCCAGCGGCGACGTGCACGAGGCCGACCTGCACCGGTTCGAGGAGCACCACCTCGCGCCGAGCTACATCACCGAGCGGGGCTGCCAGAACTTCGTCGAGGTGTACGACATCCTGCACCCGCTCCAGCCGATGGAGTCGCCCCGCCCGCTGCGCACCAGCCCGTTCTACCCACGCCAGCGCGAACTCGGCGCGGTCTTCCTGGAGGCCAACGGCTGGGAGCGTCCACAGTGGTACGAGACGAACGCCGGCCTGCCGACCGGGGAGGTGCCCGGCCGGGACGCCTGGTCGGCGCGGTACTGGTCGCCGATCGCGGCCGCCGAGTCGCAGGCCACCCGGACGGGCGTGGCCCTGTACGACATGACCGCGCTGAAGCGGATCGAGGTGACCGGCCGGGGCGCGCTGGACTTCCTGCAGCGGCTCACCACGAACAACCTGGCCAAGTCCGTCGGCTCGGTCACGTACACGCTGCTGCTGGACGAGGCCGGCGGCGTGCGCAGCGACCTGACCGTGGCCCGGCTGGGTGAGCAGTTCTTCCAGGTCGGCGCGAACGGCAACCTGGACCTCGACTGGTTCCATCAGCACCTGCCCGCCGACGGCAGCGTGGCCGTCCGGGACTCGACGCCCGGCACCTGCTGTGTCGGCGTCTGGGGACCGCTCGCCCGCGACCTGGTCCAGCCGCTGACCAGCGCCGACTTCTCCCACCAGGGCTTCGGGTACTTCCGGGCCAAGCGCGCGCACCTCGGGAACGTGCCGGTCACCGCGCTGCGCCTGTCCTACGTCGGCGAGCTGGGGTGGGAGCTGTACACCACGGCCGACAACGGGCTCAAGCTCTGGGACACGCTCTGGGAGGCGGGTCAGCGGTACGGCATCGTGGCCGGCGGACGGAGCGCCTTCAACAGCCTGCGGTTGGAGAAGGGCTACCGGTCCTGGGGCGCGGACATGACCACCGAGCACGACCCGTACGAGGCCGGCCTGGGCTTCGCGGTCCGGCTCGACCACGGTGATTTCCTCGGTCGGGCCGCGATCGAGGGCCGCTCCGAGGCGACGTCCGCGCGCCGGCTGACCTGCCTGACCCTGGACGATCCCGGCTCGATGGTGCTGGGCAAGGAACCGGTCTACCTCGACGGCGCTCCGGCCGGGTACGTCACCAGCGCGGCGTTCGGCTACACGATCGGCAAGCCCATCGCGTACGCCTGGCTACCGGCGTCGGAGCCGGGCACCGCGGTCACGATCGAGTACTTCGGCGAACGGTTGCCCGCGACGGTCGCCGCCGAACCGCTCTTCGACCCGACGATGGCACGCATCCGCCGCTGACCCCGACGACGCTCGCAGAAAGGGGCCCGGTGAGCACAGTAAGCCTCCCGCCCAGCCTGATCCGGACGCTGCCCGGCCACTTCTACACCGACCCGACGGTCTTCGCCCTGGAGCAGGAGAAGATCTTCGAGACGATGTGGTTCTGCGTCGCGCGCGCGGCGGAACTCGAGCGGCCTGGCCAGTTCCAGACGTTCGACGTCGGCCGGGAGAGCGTGCTCGTCTCCCGGGGCCGGGACGGCGCGATCCGGGCGTTCCTCAACGTCTGCCGGCACCGCGGCGCGAAGCTCTGCACCGAGCCGGCGGGGGAGGTGCGGCGGAACTTCCAGTGCCCGTACCACGCCTGGACCTACGGCCTCGACGGCAAGCTGGTCGCCGCGCCCAACCTGACCAAGATGCCGGACATCGACCGCACCGAGTTCGGCCTGGTGAACGTGCACGTCCGGGAGTGGCTGGGATACGTCTGGGTCTGCCTCGCCGACGAACCGCCGTCCTTCGCCGACGACGTGATCGCCGCGGCCACCGAGCGGCTCGGCAGCGACACCGCGATCGACAACTACCGGGTGGACGAGCTCGTGGTCGGCCGGCGGATCCGGTACGACGTCAAGGCGAACTGGAAGCTCGTCGTCGAGAACTTCATGGAGTGCTACCACTGCGCGACCATCCACCCCGAGCTGACCGAGGTGCTGCCGGAGTTCGCCGACGGGTACGCCGCGCAGTACTACGTGGGCCACGGCGCCGAGTTCGGGGCCGAGATCGAGGGCTTCACGATCGACGGCAGTCCCGGCCTGGCCAAGATCCCCGGCGTCGAGGCCGACCAGGACCGCCGGTACTACGCGATCACGGTCAAGCCGCAGGTCTTCATCAACCTGGTGCCCGACCACGTGATCCTGCACCGGATGTACCCGCTCGCGCCGGACCGCACGGTGATCGACTGCGACTGGCTCTACCTGCCCGACGTGATCGCCGCCGGCGCCGACGTGTCCCACTCGGTCGAGCTGTTCGACCGGGTCAACCAGCAGGACTTCGCGGCGTGCGAGCGGTGCCAGCCGTCGATGAACTCCCGGGTCTACGCGGCCGGCGGGGTGCTGGTGCCGAGCGAGCACCACATCGGCGCCTTCCACGACTGGGTCCAGGAGCGCCTGGCGTGAGGACTGTGCACCCCGTCTTCCCCCTGCGCTCCGCTCCTCGCTCCTTCGTCGCTGCGATGCTCACTCCGGAGGTCGCCTCATGATCGATCTGCCCGACCACCCGGACTACCTCTGGCGCGATCCCGAGCCCCAGCGCACGTACGACGTGGTGATCGTCGGGGCCGGCGGTCACGGCCTGGCCACCGCGTACTACCTGGCGAAGAACCACGGCATCCGGAACGTCGCCGTGCTCGAGCGCGGCTGGCTGGCCGGCGGCAACATGGCCCGCAACACCACGATCATCCGTTCGAACTACCTGTGGGACGAGAGCGCCGGCATCTACGAGTTCGCCCTCAGGCTGTGGGAGGGCCTCACCGCCGAGCTCGACTACGACATCCTGTTCAGCCAGCGCGGCGTGCTGAACCTCGCCCACACCCTGCAGGACGTGCGGGAGGCGAACCGGCGGGTCAACGCCAACCGGCTCAACGGCGTGGACGCCGAGTGGCTCACCCCCGAGCAGGTCCGCGAGGTCTGCCCGATCGTCAACATCTCGCCCGACGTGCGGTACCCGGTGCTCGGCGGCACCTTCCAGCCGCGCGGCGGGATCGCCAAGCACGACCACGTGGCGTGGGCGTACGCGCGGGGCGCCGACCGGCTCGGCGTCGACCTGATCCAGAACTGCGAGGTCACCGGCTTCGACGTGACCGCAGGGCGGGTCACCGGCGTACGCACCTCGCGGGGCGACATCGCGGCCGGCGCGGTCGCGCTCTGCGCCGCCGGGCACAGCACGGTCCTCGGCGAGCTGGCCGGCGTCGAGCTGCCGATCCAGAGCCATCCGCTCCAGGCGCTGGTCTCGGAACTGCTGGAGCCGGTGCATCCGTGCGTGGTGATGTCGAACGCGGTGCACGTCTACGTCAGCCAGGCGCACAAGGGCGAGCTGGTGATGGGCGCCGGCATCGACAGCTATAACTCCTACGCCCAGCGCGGCTCGTTCCAGGTGATCGAGGCCCAGATGGGCGCGGCGTTGGAGCTGTTCCCGATCTTCGCGCGGGCACACGTGGTGCGCACCTGGGGCGGCATCGTGGACACCTCTCCGGACGCCTCCCCGATCCTCGGCCTCACCCCGGTGGAGAACCTCTTCGTCAACTGCGGCTGGGGGACCGGCGGGTTCAAGGCCACGCCCGCCGCCGGCTGGACCTACGCGCACACCATCGCGCACGGCGCGCCGCACGCCTTGAACGCCCCATTCACGCTGGAGCGCTTCACCACCGGCGCGCTCATCGACGAGCACGGCGCCGCCGCCGTGGCCCACTGAGGACGGTCGAATGCTGCTGATCAGCTGCCCGTGGTGCGGCGAACGCGACGAGACCGAGTTCCACTACGGCGGACAGGCCCACGTCCCGTACCCGGCGGACCCGGCCGCGCTCACCGACGCCGAGTGGGCCCGATACGTGTTCTTCCGGGCCAACCCGAAGGGCCCGTTCGCCGAGCGCTGGACCCACGCGGCCGGCTGCCGGCGCTGGTTCAACGTGGTCCGGGACACCGTCACGCACGACATCCTGGCCACCTACCGGGCCGGCGAGCCCAGGCCGGTGGTCTCGTGAGTCGGGTGCCGGGCTTCGGCGCCGGCCGGGAGCAGCTGGCCTTCACCTTCGACGGGGTCGCGTACACCGGCCTGCGCGGCGACACGCTCGCCTCGGCGCTGCTCGCGAACGGGGTCCACGCGGTCGCGCCGAGCCTGGTCCACGGGCGCCCGCGCGGCATCGTCTCGGCCGGCGTCGAGGAGCCGAACGCGCTGGTCCAGCTGCTCGGACCGAGCCCCGAACCGATGCTCACCGCGACCACCGTCGAGCTCTACGACGGGCTGGCGGCGGTCAGCCTGCGCGGGCGTGGCCGGCTGGAGACCCCGGCCGACCCGGGCGTCTACGACAAGATCCACGCCCACGCCGACGTTCTCGTGGTCGGCGCCGGCCCGGCTGGCCTGGCCGCGGCGCTCGCGGCCGGGCGGACCGGCGCCCGGGTGTTCCTACTGGACGAGCGGCCGGCCGACGGTGTCCCGTCGCTCGGCGGCGGTCCGGAGCTGGCGGCCTGGGCCGCGGCGGCGACGGCCGAGCTGGACGCGCTGCCCGAGGTGCGGACCCTGCGCCGGACCACCGCGTTCGGCTACTACGACCACAACTACCTGCTCGCCGTGGAGCGCCGGACCGAGCACCTGGGCGCCGAGGCGCCGGCCGGCGTCTCCCGGCAGCGGCTCTGGCACCTGCGCGCCCGCCAGGTGATCCTCGCGACCGGGGCGCACGAGCGGTCGATCGTGTTCGCCGGCAACGACCGCCCTGGCGTGATGCTGGCCGGCGCCGCCCGCGACTACCTTCACCGATACGGCGTCGCCGTGGGGGAGCGCGCGGTCGTCTTCACCACCAACGACAGCGCCTACGCGGCCGCGATCGACCTCGCGGACGCCGGGATCACCGTGACGACCGTGGTCGACGCGCGGGCCGAGGCGCCGGCGGTCTGGCGGGAGCGCTGCGCCGAACGTGGCATCGAGGTGCTGGCCGGGCAGGTCGTGGTCGGCACCTCCGGCTCATCCCGCGTGACGGCCGCACACCTCGGCGCGGCCGGCGGCTCCCGGGAGTGTGACGTGCTGCTGGTCTCCGGTGGCTGGAATCCGGCGGTCCACCTGCACAGCCAGGCGCGCGGGCGGCTCGCGTACTCCGAGGAGCTGGCCACGTTCGTGCCAT
The DNA here is from genome assembly GCA_963746095.1 of uncultured Actinomycetota bacterium. GTDB lineage: Bacteria > Actinomycetota > Actinomycetes > Mycobacteriales > Cryptosporangiaceae > CAVVAL01. Next base: position 259,821 of record CAVVAL010000031.1, read on the forward strand.
CTGACATCGGCGCGGACCGGCAGGTCGTAGGCGCCGCTGCCGGCACGTTCTCGCTGGCCGGCGCGCTGGCCGGGGGAGCTGCCGCGGGTGCGGAGGCCGCCCGGCGGGTCGGGTTCGACGCCGGCACGCTGGAGTTGCCCACGGTGGACGACCCGCCGGTCACCCCGCCCCAGGCGCTCTGGCTGGTGCCGGGGGAGGAGCTCGACACGCACTTCGTCGACCTGCAGCGCGACGTGACCGTGGCGGCCGTGTTCCGGGCCACCGGTGCCGGCCTGCGGTCGGTCGAGCACGTCAAGCGGTACACGACGATCGGCACCGCGCACGACCAGGGCAAGACGTCCGGCCTGAACGCGCTCGGCGTGATCGCCCAGGCCCTCGGCGGCTCGGTGGGAGCGCTCGGCACCACCACCTACCGGCCGCCGTACACGCCGGTGAGCTTCTCGGTGCTCGCCGGGCGGGAACGCGGCCGCCTGCACGACCCGGTCCGGGTCACCGCGCTCGACCCGTGGCACGCCGAGCACGGCGCGGTCTTCGAGAACGTCGGTCAGTGGCGCCGACCCCGCTACTACCCGCGGCCCGGCGAGGACCTGGAGGCCGCCGTGCTGCGGGAGTGTGCGGCGGCGCGCGAGGGCGTGGCCACCATGGACGCCTCCACGCTGGGCAAGATCGACGTGCAGGGACCCGGACGCGGGGGAGTTCCTGGACCGCGTCTACACGAACCTGATCAGCAGCCTCAAGGTCGGCAGCTGCCGGTACGGGCTGATGTGCCGGGTCGACGGGATGGTGTTCGACGACGGCGTGGCCATGCGGATCGCCGACGACCGGTTCGTCATCACGACCACGACCGGCAACGCCGCCGCCGTGCTGGAGTGGCTGGAGGAGTGGCTCCAGACCGAGTGGCCCGACCTGCGGGTGCACTGCACGTCGGTGACCGAGCACTGGGCCACCGTGGCCGTGGTCGGGCCGCTGTCCCGGGCCGTGGTCGGCGCCGTGGCCCCCGCGCTGGACGTCGACAACGCCGCGTTCCCGTTCATGACCTGGCGCGACGCCGAGGTGGGCGGGGTGCCGGCCCGGGTCGCGCGGATCAGCTTCTCGGGCGAGCTGGCGTACGAGCTCAACGTGCCGAGCTGGTACGGCCTGGCGGTCTGGGAGGCCGTGCTGGCCGCCGGCGCGGAGTACGGCATCACCCCGTACGGCACCGAGACCATGCACGTGCTGCGGGCCGAGAAGGGCTACCCGATCGTCGGCCAGGACACCGACGGCACCGTCACCCCGCACGACCTCGGCATGAGCTGGGCGGTGTCCAAGAAGAAGCCCGACTTCCTCGGGAAACGCTCCTTCGCAACGGCCCGACACCGCGCGCGCCGACCGCAAACACCTGGTCGGCCTGCTGCCGGTGGACCCCGCCGCGCTGCTGCCCGAGGGGGCGCAACTGGTCGCCGAGCCGGACGCCGTCGCGATGCTCGGCCACGTCACGTCCAGCTACCGCAGCGCCGCGCTCGGCCGGACCTTCGCGCTCGCACTGCTGGCCGGCGGGCGGGACCGGATCGGCGCGACCCTGTACGCCCCGCTCGCCGACCGCGTCATCCCCGTCACCGTCACCGAACCCGTTCTCTACGACAAGGAAGGTGCCCGCCGCGATGGCTGAGCACATGCCCGCCTCGGACCTGCGGCCCCGGAGCCCGCTGGAACACTATGCCGGCCAGCTGGAACAGGCCTCCGCGGCCAACCTCCAGATCGCCGAGGTGCCGTTCCTGACCCAGCTCACCGTGCGGGCCGAACCGAAGAGCGCGGCGTACGACCAGGCCGGCGGGGTGCTCGGGTTCGCCCTGCCGCTCGCGCCGAACACGGTCACCGGGGACGAGCACGCCAAGGCGCTCTGGCTCGGCCCCGACGAGTGGCTGGTCGCGGCGGCCGCGCGACCGGGCGGAACTTCAATCGGCGCTGACCAGCGTGCTCCGGTTCGGGGCGGTGGTGGACGTGTCGGCCCAGCGCACCGTGATCGAGCTCGCGGGCCCGGCCGCCCGGGAGCTGCTGGCCAAGGGCTGCTCGATCGACCTGCACCCGCGCGTCTTCGGGCCCGGCCAATGCGCGCAGACCACCCTGGCCAGGGCGCCGGTCATCCTGCTGCCCCGGGCCGAGAACGCCTACTGGGTGTTCGTCCGAGCCTCGTTCGCCGAGTACTGCGCGGAGTTCCTGCTCGACGCGATGACCGAGTACCGGACAATAAGGCTCCATGACCGCTGATCAGTCCCGCAGGCTCGTGGTGCTGCGGCATGCCAAGTCGGACTGGCCGCTGGGGACACCGGACCACCAGCGCCCGCTCGCCGCGCGGGGCCGCCGGGACGCCCCGGCCGCCGGCGCCTGGCTGCGGGACACCGACCACGTCCCCGCACACGTGCTCTGCTCGACGGCGCGCCGGGCCCGGCAGACCTGGGCGCTCGCCGCGGCCGAGCTGCCGGACGCCCCGAGCGCCCGGTTCACCGAACGGATCTACGACGCTGACCTGTCCGACCTGCTGGACGTGGTGCGCCAGATCCCGGCCGCGGTGTCCACCGCGCTGATCGTCGGGCACAACCCGGGTTTCCAGGAGCTGGTGCTCTGGCTGGCCGCCGGCGGTGCGGGCGACGCGTTGGATCGCGCCGCGGTGAAGTATCCGACCGCCGGCACCGCCGTGCTGGAATTCATCGGGCCCTGGGCGGAGCTGGCCGCCGGCGGCGCGGTCCTCACCCAGTTCGTCGTCCCCCGCGGCTAGCGCCCGCCGCCTGGCGACCTGAGCGCGCACCCTCGTGCGCTTTGGGCGACATCTTCTCGGCCATAGCCGAGAAGATGTCGCCCGAAGCGGCCTGGCTAGCCGGGAAGGCCGGTCACCCTCAGGGTGAGGTTGAGTCTGCCGGTCGTCATGCCGGTCGGCCGGGTCGGCGGTGCCGGGGTAGATCTTCGGCACACCGTGATAGGCGAACCGGGACGGCCCGCCGAAGACGAACAGGTCGCCGGAGAGCAGCTCCACGTCGGTGTAGGGCTTGCCGCGGGCCTCGGTGTTGCCGAACCGGAACAGGCCGGTGTCGCCGATGCTCAGCGAGACGACCGGGTCGGCCGACTTCTCGTCCTTGTCCTGGTGCAGGCCCATCTTGGCGGTGGCGTCGTAGAAGTTGATCAACGCGGTGTCCGGGCGGTAGTCATCGCCGGCGGCCGGGTCCTGCGTAGGCCGCGACCAGCGCCGCCCGCCCGAGGTCGGCGAGCCAGCCGGGCAGCTCGGCCACCCGGCCGCCGCCGGCATCGTCGGCCGTGCGCGTGTAGCGGTACGGCTGCCAGTGCCAGCCGAGACACACCGTCCGCACCGACATCTGCCCGCCGTTCGGCAGCTTCGTGGCCCGGATCGGCACCGGCCCGACGGGCCCATTCGCGGCAGGCGACGACCAGCTCGCCGCTGCTGGGCCAGGTCGAGCCAGCCCGGTACGTGCACCGCACCCGGCGCGATCTCCTGACGTTCGCGCGGAAAGAGCGTGTTCACCGCACCATCCTCCGCCATCGCGTTCACGTCGCGTCGTGGAAGACCAGGCCGAGCGTGTGCCGCTGCCCGGACCGGATCGTCGAGACGCCGTGCCGTACCGGCGCCGCCGACCAGCCCCGGGCGGACCGGACCGGGCGGTCGCGGGTGGTGAAGACCAGCCCGTGGCCGTGCGGAATCAGCCTGGCGGTACCCCGCGACTGCGCCCGCGGCCGCTGCTCGACCAGCAGGAACTCCCCGCCCGTGTGGTCGACGCCGGGCTCGTTCAGGTTGACCACGACCTGCAGCGGGAACACCTTCTCGCCGTACAGGTCGCGGTGCAGGGCGTTCCAGTCGCCCGCGCGGTACCGCAGCAGGATCGGTGTCGGCCGGGTCTGGCCGGCGTCGTGGCAGACCGCCAGCCACTCGTCCAGGGTGTCCGGCCACTCGGCGTCCCGGCCGAGCCGGGCGTACCAGTCGCGGGCGATGGGCAGCAGCCGCGGATAGAGGGCCTGGCGCAGCCGCTCGACCGGCTCGGGGAACGGCGACGCGAAGTACCGGTACTCGCCGGAGCCGAACCGGTAGCCGCGCCAGGTCGATCGTGGCGCGGAAGCGTTCCGGCTGGTCGTACAGCGCCGCGAGCTCGGCGGCCTCGTCCGGGCCGAGCAGTGGGGGGAGCGGTGCGCAGCCGTGCTCGTCGAGCTCCGCGGCCACCGCGGTCCAGTCCGCACTCGCAACGCGTTCGGTCCAGTGATCAGTCGTGGTGGTCATGACTGGAAGACGGTGCCGCAGGCCTGAACGTGAGGTCGCCGGACGGCTGCGGTTGGATCGTGCCCTCTGACGGGCACGATCGCAACCGCAAGGATTTGAATGTGCGTCTCCTTGATCACTCAAGTAAATCAGCGTTCGAGTCGAGGCTGGCTAGCTGTCTATACAGCTAGTCGGCTACGGTGGAGGCATGGTCACCCGGGAGGACTTCGCGCCGCGGTACTACGTGATCGAGCAGGCCCTGCGGGAGCGCGTCGCCGCGGCCGGGCCGAACGATCCGCTGCCGTCGGAGTCGGAGCTGAGCGCCGAGTTCGCGGTGAGCCGGATGACGGCCCGGGCCGCGGTGCAGCGGCTGGTCGCGGACGGGCTGGTCTACCGCGAGTCGGGGAGGGGCACGTTCGTCGCCGCCACGCCGAGCACCCGCCGGGCGGAGAGCCTGGTCCGGTTCAGCGAGGACATGCGCCGGCGGGGCCGGGTCCCGTCCTCGTCGCTGCTGGCCGCGGTGCTGCGCCCGGCGCGCGACCAGGAGGCCGACCGGTTGCGGCTGGGCCGGCGCGCCGTGGTGGTCGCCGTGCGGCGGGTGCGGCTCGCCGACGGGATCCCGGTGGCGCTGGAGGAGGCCGTCTTCCCCGGTGAGCTCACGGCGTTGCTCGACGCCGACCTGGCAGCCGGTTCGCTGCACGCCGCGCTCGTCGCGCTGGGCCGGGTGCCGACCGGGGGACAGGCCCGGATCGGCGCCGCCGTGGCCGGCGCCGACGAGGCCGCGGTCCTGGAGGTGGACGTGCAGGCGCCGCTGCTGACCGAGCAGCGGCTCATCCTCGACCAGCACGGCCGCCCGCTGGAGCTCACCGACTCGCGCTACGTGGCCGCTCGCTACGGCCTGGACGTGGCGTTCACCGTCGAACCGATCGTCACCCCGAACCGGAAGGAACGCCCGTGAACAGCGCGGAGCTCACCGTCAGCCAGGTCGCGAAGATGATCGACCACTCCCTGCTGCGGCCCGAACTGACCATCGACGACGTGCTGGCCGGCTGCGCGCTCGCGGCCCGGTACGACGTCGCCTCGGTGTGCGTGAAGCCGGCCGACGTGGCCCTGGCCGCGAAGGCGCTCACCGGCACCGGCGTGCTGGTCGGCACCGTGGTCGGCTTCCCGCACGGCTCCTCGACGCCAGAGGTGAAGGCCACCGAGGCCCGCGCCGCGCTCGCGGACGGCGCCCACGAGCTGGACATGGTGCTCAACATCGGGCGCCTGCGCAGCGGCGACGACGACGCGGTGGCCGACGACCTCGCCGCCGTGATCGAGGTGGCCCGGCCGGCCGGCGCCGTGGTCAAGGTGATCTTCGAGAACGCGTACCTGACGGAGGAGGAGAAGGTGCGCGCCTGCCGGCTCTCCGAGCGGGCCGGCGCCGACTTCGTGAAGACCTCGACGGGCTTCGCGCCGACCGGAGCGACGCTGGCCGACGTCCGGCTGATGCGCGCCAACGTCTCGCCGGCCGTGAGCGTGAAGGCCGCGGGCGGCGTACGCACCCTCGACGTGCTGCTGGAGTTCGTGGCCGCCGGCGCGGTCCGGTTCGGCGCGACGACCACCGCCGCGATCCTCGACGACCTCGCCGCCCGCCGCAGCTGACCTGGAAAAACGGCGTGGACGGCTGGCGACGTACCGAAAAATGCATGTGCGCTCCTTGACCACACAAGTAGTTGAGCGACGGACCAGATCACCACAGGCTCGCGCGCCGGCCAGGGGAGTGCGGTCCATGTGCGACCCGGTAGGGCGCAAATGGACCGCAGGGGTGCCGGCTCGGCCGACCCGAACGCAGCGGCAGGCACGGCCGCCGGAGGAGCCGCGGCGTTGATTCGGGAGGCACCGACGGCGGCCGGGTCTGAGCTTGCGCAGGACGAGCCGGCGCCGGCCGGTAGGGGAGCGCCTTCCATCCCGAGGGTGGGCCGAGGCGACCACTAGAGCCGCGGCCGTCAGCCCCGATCCCTGCCACCTCAGCAGGGGTGAAGCACGCCCGCGCGGGCGGAAGGGGGGTGGCAATTGTCCAGCCGTCGCAGTCCCCTTCTGACCAAATTAAAATTGAGTCTTCCTTGATCACTCAAGTATCTCGACTCGAGCACAGATCAACCCCAAACCCGAGCAACAACGAACCGGCGCCGCCCGAACGCCGGTCGGGGCGGGGCGACAGGTGAGAGCGGGCTAGCGGTCGGCCTCGACGGCCAGCCGCAGCTGCCGGAACTCCTCAGCGAGCCGGGGGAGCGGGTAGTGGGCGTTCAGGCCGCTGGGGTTGGGCAGCACCCAGACTCCCGGTCGCGCCGAGCGTGGTCTCCTGCCGGCCGATCTGGGCGGTCCGGTCGCCGAAGGCCTCGCGGTACGCGGTCACGCCGACCACGGCCAGCCAGCGTGGCCGTAGCGCGGCGACCTTGGCCCGCAGGATCGCACCGCCCTCGATCAGTTCGGCGCGGGTCAGCTCGTCGGCGCGGGCGGTGGTGCGGGCGACCACGTTGGTGATGCCGAGGCCCAGGGATGCCAGCTCGTGTTGCTCGTCGGGGCGGAACAGCCTCGGGGTGAAGCCGGCGAGGTGCAGGGCGGGCCAGAACCGGTTGCCCGGCCTGGCGAAGTGGTGCCCGGTGGCTCCGGAGAGCAGTCCGGGATTGATGCCGCTGAACAGGACGCGCAGGTCAGGGCCGATGACGTCGGGAATGGTGCGGTCGCGGGCGGCTTCCAGTTCGGCCGCGGTGAACCGCGGCATCAGCGCTTGCGGACGGCTTCCTCGACCAGGTCCAGCACGGGGTGCAGGTCGTCCGCCGCCATGCCCATCGCGAGGCGCAGCACGAGCCCGTCGAGGACCAGTTCGAGGAAGCGCTGCAGCGTAGCGGCGTCGACGTCGTCGCGGAGCACGCCGGCCTCGCGCTGGCGGGCCAGCCGCTCCTGGGTGGCCGCGGTGACGGCCTCGGACCGGGCGGCCCAGCGGCGGGCGAAGTCGGGATCGGTGCGGACCCGCCGGGAGACCTCGAGCTGGGTGCCGAGCCAGCCGGCCTTGTCCACCGCGCCCGACTCGTTGGTGAGCAGGTCGCGCATGACCTGGACCAGGCCGTGGGTGGCGACGACCGCGGCCATCTCGGCGGCGTCGTCCTCGGCCACCGCGAGGAAGAGCGATTCCTTGTCCCGGAAGTGGTGGAAGATCGCGCCGCGGGACAGGCCGGTCTCTTCCTCGAGCCGGCGGACCGTGGCGCCCTCGTACCCGTGCCGGGCGAAGCAGGCCCGCGCTCCACTGAGGATCTCGTGGCGTCGCGCGTCGAGGTGGTCCTGGCTGACCCTGGGCATGTCCAAATCGTGGCAGGAGAGGTACTAGATAGCAAACAGTACGTACGGGTTGGGTGGTGCGGTTGGATCGTGGAGCGGGGCTCCACGATCCAACCGCACCGCACGTACTAGCTGGTCAGCAGCGAGCGCAGGACGTACTGCATGATGCCGCCGTGCCGGTAGTAGTCCGCCTCGCCCGGCGTGTCGATCCGGACGATGGCGTCGAACTCCACGCCGGTCTCGGTGCTGACCTTCACCGTGCGCGGGATGCCGCCGTCGTTCAGCGCGGTGATGCCGCTGATCGAGAAGGTCTCCTCGCCGGTCAGGCCGAGCGACTCGGCGTTCTGGCCCTCGGGGTACTGCAGCGGCAGCACGCCCATGCCGATCAGGTTCGACCGGTGGATCCGCTCGTAGGACTCGGCGATGACCGCCCGGGCGCCCAGCAGCGCGGTGCCCTTGGCCGCCCAGTCGCGGGACGAGCCCGAGCCGTACTCCTTGCCGGACAGGATCACCAGCGGGATGCCGGCGGCCTGGTACGCCTGGGAGGCGTCGTAGATCGTGGTCTGCTCGCCGTCGGCCAGGAAGTTGCGGGTGAAGCCGCCCTCGACGCCGGGCACCAGCTGGTTGCGGAGCCGGATGTTGGCGAACGTGCCGCGGATCATGACCTCGTGGTTGCCGCGGCGCGAGCCGTAGGAGTTGAAGTCCTTGCGCGCGACGCCGTGCTCGGCGAGGTAGCGCGCCGGCGGGGGAGTCGGCCTTGATCGCGCCGGCCGGGGAGATGTGGTCGGTGGTGACCGAGTCGCCGAGCTTGGCCAGCACCCGGGCGTCGGCGATGTCGGTGACCGGGGTCGGCTCGGCCGGCATGCCGTCGAAGTACGGGGGCTTCCGCACGTAGGTCGAGTCAGGGGCCCACTCGAACGTGTTGCCGGTCGGGGTGGGCAGGCCCTGCCAGCGCTCGTCGCCGGCGAAGACGTCCGCGTAGTCCTTGCTGAACATCTCGGCGCGAGATCGCGGTGGCGATGGTGTCCTGGATCTCCTGGCGCCGACGGCCAGATGTCGTCCAGGTAGACCGGCTTGCCGTCGGAGTCGGTGCCGAGCGGCTCGGTGGTCAGGTCGAGGTCCATCGTGCCGGCGATCGCGTACGCCACCACGAGCGGCGGCGAGGCGAGGTAGTTCATCTTCACGTCCGGGTTGATCCGGCCCTCGAAGTTCCGGTTGCCGGACAGCACCGACACGACCGCGAGGTCGGCCTCGTTGACCGCGGCCGAGACCGGCTCGGGCAGCGGGCCGGAGTTGCCGATGCAGGTGGTGCAGCCGTAGCCGACCAGGTGGAAGCCCAGCTTCTCCAGGTACGGGATGAGGCCGGCCTTCTCGTAGTAGTCCATGACCACCTTGGAGCCGGGCGCCAGCGTCGTCTTGACCCACGGCTTGCGGTCAGGCCGCGCTCGACCGCCTTCTTCGCGAGCAGCGCCGCACCGAGCATGACCTGCGGGTTCGACGTGTTGGTGCAGGAGGTGATCGAGGCGATCACGACCGCGCCGTGGTCGAGTCGAGGTCTCGGTGCCGTCCTCCATCACGACCCTGGTCGGCTTGCTCGGCCGGCCCTCGGCGGCGGGTGAAGGTGCCGTTCTCCGGCTTGTCACCGTTGGTGTTGTGGCCACGGCCGGCGCGTCGCTGGCCGGGAACGACTCGGCGACGGCCTCGTCGAGCTCGCCGCGCACCGACTCGAAGCTGGCGTAGTCCGGCAGCACGTTGCGGAACTTGGCCTTGGCGTCGCTGAGCGAGACCCGGTCCTGCGGGCGCTTCGGGCCGGCGATCGACGGGACGATCGTCGACAGGTCCAGCTCCAGGTACTCGGAGTAGACCGGCTCGATCGACGGGTCGTGCCAGAGGCCCTGCTCCTTGGCGTACGCCTCGACCAGCGCGATCTGCTGCTCGGACCGGCCGGTGAGCTTGAGGTAGGTCAGGGTCTCGGCGTCGATCGGGAAGATCGCGGCGGTGGAGCCGAACTCGGGGCTCATGTTGCCGATGGTGGCGCGGTTCGCGAGCGGCACGGCGGTGACGCCGGTGCCGTAGAACTCGACGAACTTGCTGACCACGCCGTGCTTGCGCAGCATCTCGGTGATCGTGAGCACCAGGTCGGTGGCGGTGGTGCCGGCGGGCAGTCTCGCCGTGCAGCTTGAAGCCGACGACGCGCGGGATGAGCATGCTGACCGGCTGGCCGAGCATGGCCGCCTCGGCCTCGATGCCGCCGACGCCCCAGCCGAGCACGCCGAGGCCGTTGACCATCGTGGTGTGCGAGTCGGTGCCGACCAGCGGTGTCGGGGTAGGCCTGGCCGCCGCGGGCCATCACGACGCGGGCCAGGTGCTCGATGTTCACCTGGTGCACGATGCCGGTGCCGGGCGGGACGACCTTGAACTCGTTGAACGCGGTCTGGCCCCAGCGCAGGAACTGGTAGCGCTCGAAGTTGCGCTCGTACTCGAAGCTCGACGTTGCGCTCGAACGCGTCCGGGCGGCCGAAGATGTCGGCGATGACCGAGTGGTCGATGACCAGCTCGGCCGGGGCGAGCGGGTTGACCTTGGCCGGGTCGCCGCCGAGCTCGGCGACGGCCTCGCGCATGGTGGCCAGGTCGACGACGCAGGGCACGCCGGTGAAGTCCTGCATGATCACCCGGGCCGGGCGTGAACTGGATCTCGGTGTCCGGCTCGGCGTTCGGGTCCCAGCTGCCGAGCGCCCGGATGTGGTCGGCGGTGATGTTCGCGCCGTCCTCGGTGCGCAGCAGGTTCTCCAGCAGGACCTTCAGGCTGTACGGGAGCCGTTCGGCCCCTTCGACGGCGCTGAGTCTGAAGATCTCGTAAGACTCGTCACCGACCTGCAGCTGCGCTGCGCTGCCGAAACTGTCGATGCTCGTGCCGTGGGCCACGTTGCGCTCCTTCGTCTGACCTGCTGCGTCTGACCTCCCCGGGGCCGACCCCGGGCAGTCTCCCGCATCCGCATCCCGGCTGCTCGTCGCACCTGGGCGGGCGGGGCGTGTCGTGTTAACCAAACAGTACGTCCGTCTTGCTACTCCCGCAAGGACCGCTTAGCGTGTCGAGCGGAACCAGGACCGCGGTAGACGGAGGATTCGATGATCCACCACGTGCAATTGGCCTCCCCACCCGGCACCGAGGCCGCGTTGCGCGGCTTCTATACCGGCGTACTCGGGTTCGACGAGATCGGCAAGCCACCGGCGCTGGTCGAGTCGCGGCGGCGCGTGGTTTCGCGGCGTCGGGTACGGCGGGGCGCCGATCGAGATCCACGTCGGCGTCGAGGCCGGCTTCGCGCCGGCGCGCAAGGCGCATCCCGGGCTGCTGGTGGCCGAGCTGGACGGCGTGGCCGCCCGGCTGACCGCCGCCGGCTACCCGGTGACCTGGGACGACGGCTTCCCGGGCATGCGCCGGTTCCACAGCGAGGACGTGCACGGCAACCGCCTGGAGTTCCTCACCCCAACCCCCTGACCTGCTGCGGTTGGATTGTGCCCTCCCAGAGCACAATCCAACCGCAACCAGGTTGCGGAGTCCGCATTTGCGCCCTCAGAGGGCGCAAATCCGGACCGCACAAAGCTTCGATCTGAGCCTGAGCGGGCCGCCTACGGAAGGCGGGGGCCGGAGGCGCGTTGCTCGGCCATCCAGGCTTCGACCTCGTCGGCCTGGCGGGGGAGGGCGGCGGAGAGGTTCCGGTGGCCGTCGGCGGTGACCAGGATGTCGTCCTCGATGCGGACCCCGATGCCGCGGTACTCCTCGGGCACGGCCAGGTCGTCGGCCTGGAAGTACAGCCCGGGCTCGACGGTGAGGACGTGTCCGGGCCGCAGTTCGCCGTCGAGGTAGGCGTCGGCTCGGGCCTGGGCGCAGTCGTGCACGTCCAGGCCGAGCATGTGGCCGGAGCTGTGCAGGGTCCAGCGGCGGTGCAGGCCGGCGTCGTCGGCGAGGGACTCCTCGGCGCTGATCGGGAGCAGGCCCCAGTCGGCCAGCCCGTGGGCGATCACGGTCATGCACGCGCGGTGGATGTCGCGCCAGCTCGCGCCGGGCCGGACCGCGGCGATGCCGGCCTCCTGCGCCGCGTAGACCAGGTCGTACACCCGGCGCTGCACGTCGCTGAAGCGGCCGTTGATCGGCAGGGTCCTGGTCACGTCGGCGGTGTAGTAGTGCGCGTTCTCCACGCCGGCGTCGAGCAGCAGCAGCTCTCCGGGCCGGCAGATGCCGTTGTTGCGCCACCAGTGCAGCGTGCAGGCGTGCGCACCGGCCGCGGCGATCGTGCCGTAGCCGATCGAGTTGCCGTCGTGCCGGGCGCGCAACCCGAAGACGCCGTCGACCAGACGCTCGGAGGACTCGCGGTCGGCGGGCAGGGCGCGCACCACGTCGGCGAAGCCCTCGACCGTGGCGTCCACCGCCTCGACCAGCTGGGCGATCTCCCACTCGTCCTTGACCAGCCGCAGCTCGGACAGCACGGCGGACAGCTCGCCGTCCCGCAGACCCTCGTCCGTGTCGCCGACGGCCGCGTCGACGGTCGGGTCGAAGCCGCGGACCACGCGGGTGCTGGCCGGGTCGAGCTCGGCGAGCGCCTTCTCCAGATCGTCCAGGTCGGCGCAGGCGACGCCGAGGAGCGCCTCGGTCTCGGCCAGCGACCAGCGGCGGCCGACCCACAGTTCGCCGTCGCGGCTGCGGAAGAACTCGTCGGTCTCGCGGGAGGAGCGCGGGTGCCGGTACAGCGTGGCGGCGTGGCCGTCACCCTCGGGGACCAGCACCAGGACGGACTCGGGCTCGTACTCGCCGGTCAGCCAGGCCAGGTCGGTGCCGGGGCGGAACTCGTAGTCGCAGTCGTTGTTCCGCACCTTCAACGCGCCGGTCGGCACGATCAGCGTCTCGCCGGGGAAAGCGCGACGACAGCGCGGCGCGGCGGGCGGCGTGGAAGGGCGCGTTGGGCAGCGGGGCGAGGTCATGGGCCTCGGTGTCGGCCCAGCCGGTGCGCATGAACTCCGCCAGCCGGTCGGAGACGGGGAGGTCATGCGTCGACGTCTTCAGCGAGGGGTGATCGCTCATCGGCTCTCCTGGGGACCGGCGGGATACGGACGGCGCCCGGCCGTGGCCGCGCTGCCGTGAAAGACCGTAACTTGCGGGGGTCGCCGGCCGCGAACGTCCTCCCCTCGGCCTGCGGGAAGGGCCTGACCAGCGGTCTCATCCGTACTGGCGCGCCGTCCGTACCTTCGGGTGATCCCGGTCGTCACCTTGGCGGCTGGCCGGCGACGGCCGCGTTGCGGGGGATGGAAGGATGGCGCCCATGTGTGGACTGCTCACCTTTGTCAGCGCCTGCAGTGAAGCGGGCAAGCACCGGGACCCGATCGCGGAGGCGTTGGAAAGCATTCACCACCGCGGCCCCGACGAGACCGGGGTCACCGTGTCGGGCGCCGATGTGGTGCTCGGCTTCAAGCGACTGTCGATCATCGACGTCGAGCACTCCCACCAGCCGCTGGAGTACGACGACGGCCGGTACGTCATCACGTTCAACGGCGAGATCTACAACTACCTGGAGCTGCGCGAACAGCTGTCCCGGGATCACGGCGCCAAGTTCGCCACCGACGGCGACACCGAGGCGATCGTCGCGGCGTACCACTACTGGGGCGCGGAGTCGGTGGGCCGGCTGCGCGGCATGTTCGCGTTCGTCATCTGGGACCGGGTGGAGCAGCGCGCGTTCGGCGCCCGCGACCCGTACGGCATCAAGCCCCTGCACTTCCTGACCACGGCCGACGGCGTGTACTTCGCGAGCGAGAAGAAGTCGCTGCTGCCGTTCGCGCCGGCCGCGAAGCTGGGCGACGCCGGCATCGACCCGGCCGGGCTGTCGCACTACCTGACGCTGCAGTACGTGCCGGAGCCGGACACCCTGACCAAGGGCATCTCGCGGATCGAGTGCGGCGAGTCGTTCACCTACAGCCCCGAGAGCGGCCTGTCCCGGCACCGGTACTACCGCCCGGACTTCCGGCCCACCCCCACGGACGACCCGGAGGCGCTGTTCAAGCGCATCCAGGACGTGCTGGAGGAGTCGGTCGAGCTGCACCTGCGCAGTGACGTGCCGGTCGGCGCGTTCCTGTCCAGCGGCATCGACTCGACCGCGATCGTGGCGATGGCGCGCAAGCACAAGCCGGACATCCTCACGTTCACCGCCGGCTACGAGGTGGACGGCTACTCCGAGATCCAGGTGGCCCAGAACTCGGCGAAGTGGCTCGACGTCACGTCGATCCCGACGCTGATCACGGCGCAGGACATGATGGACGAGCCTGCCGCGGATCGTCTGGCACCTGGACGACCCGGTGGCCGACCCGGCGCTGGTGCCGCTGTACTTCGTGGCGAAGAAGGCCGCCGAGCACGTGACGGTGGTGCTCTCCGGTGAGGGCGCGGACGAGTTCTTCGGCGGCTACGGCATCTACCGCGAGCCGCTCTCGCTCAAGCCGCTCACCTCGCTGCCGGACCCGCTGCAGAAGGGCCTGCGGGCGGTCTCGAAGGTGTTCCCGGAGGGCGTGAAGGGCAAGAGCTTCCTGGAGCGCGGCACGACCCCGCTGAACGAGCGGTACTTCGGCAACGCCCGGATCTTCACCGAGGCGGAGAAGTCGCACCTGATGCGGCAGTACGACCCCGAGGTGCAGTACACCGACGTGACCGCCCAGCACTACCTGGACGCGGCGCACCTGGACGACATCACCCAGATGCAGTACATCGACCTGTTCACGTGGCTGCGCGGCGACATCCTGGTCAAGGCCGACCGGATGTCGATGGCGCACTCGCTGGAGGTGCGGGTGCCGTTCCTGGACACCGGCGTCTTCGACGTGGCCAAGACGATTCCGCAGGAGCTGAAGGTCACCCAGAAGGGGATCCGGAAGTACGCGCTGCGGCAGGCGTTGGAGCGGGTGGTGCCGCCGCAGATCGTGAACCGGCCGAAGCTGGGCTTCCCGGTGCCGACCCGGGTCTGGCTCAAGGGCGTCATGTACGACTGGGCGTGCCAGATCCTGGACGACTCGGCGGCCGGCGATCTGCTCGACCTGCCGTACGCGTTGAGCCTGCTCCAGGCGCACCGCCGCGGCGACGCCGACCACAGCCGCAAGATCTGGACCGTGCTGGTGTTCTGCGTGTGGCACTCGATCTTCATCGAGGGCCGGGTCGACCCGCGACCGGCACCGGCGATCTCCCGGCACGCGCACTGACTCTGGTCGGCGCTCTGGGCGACATCTTCGGTGCTATAGCCCCGAAGATGTCGCCCAAAGCCGCAGGTTATGGGGGTGGCGCGTGATCCGGCCGGGGCTGTGCTCGGTGACGCTACGCGGCGCCGACGTGGACGAGGTGATCGCGGTCGCGGCACGGGCCGGGCTGGCGGCCATCGAGTGGGGCGGCGACGTGCACGTGCCGGCTGGCGACGTGGCGTTGGCGACGCGGGTGCGGCTGGCCACCGAGCACGCCGGCCTGGCGGTGGCGTCATACGGGTCGTACTTCCTGCGGCGCGGTGAGCCGGAACTGACCGGGTTCGACGCGGTGCTGCGCAGCGCGGTGGCGTTGGGTGCGCCGCGAATCCGGATCTGGGCGGGCTCTTTCGGCACCTCTGAGGCCACATCGGCACGGCGCGACAGCGTCGTTCGGGTGGTTCGGGACGCGGCGGAGCTGGCTACGGCGAGCGGTGTGGAGCTCGGGTTCGAGTTTCACGGCGGCACCCTGACGGACAGCGCCGAGTCGACCGTGGCCCTGCTGGACGCCGTCGATCACCCGGGCGTGTGCAGCTATTGGCAGCCGCCGGTGGCGATGGCCGACGATGACGCGGTGGCGGGGTTGGATCAGGTCGTGGACCGGCTCAGCGCGGTGCACGTCGTTCTCGTGGTGGCCGGCCAAGGAGCGGCTGCCGCTCGAGGCGCGACGGGCGCTGTGGGAGCGGGTGTTCGCCCGGCTGCCGGAGCGCGCGGCGCCGCTGGACGCCCTGCTGGAGTTCGTGCCGGGCGATTCGGCGCAGGACGTCGTGCGCGACGCTGCAACCCTGCGCGACCTACTCGCCTGAGATCCGCCCACAGCGCGAAAGTGGGCGCACCCCGCGCTTTGGGCGACATCTTCCGTGCCAGAGACCGAAAATGTCGCCCAAAGCGGGTCAAGTGGCGGAGTCAGAACTGCAGGGTCACCTGGGTGATCGTGACGGGGTTGGCGAAGTTGTGGATCGTGTGGGCCGGAACGAGACGAGGAAGCTGCCGGCCGCGAGGCGACCGGAGTGGCTGCCGCTACTGACGGTCCGGACTCCGGGGACGTTCACGGCGAGCGTGCCGATGCCGTCGAAGCAGACCAGGTGAAGGCGGTGTCGAGCCGGAGCGTGTCCGTGCGTGCAGGGCACCTGCTGGATGGGGCCGGCGGCCGGAGCGGGGCTGGCCACGGCCGCCGCGGCCGGGGTGAGCGCGGCGGCGAGGGCGGCGGCGCCGAGTAAGGCCGCGATGCGTCGAGTGTTGGTCATGCTGTTCCTCCCGTGATGGTGGTGACGTGCGGTCCGAGTATCGCCGCCCACCACGGGGAGAATTGAGCCCATTAACGGTAATTTGCCGATAATCAGCAGTTGTGGCCGGCATGACCGTCGCCCACGGCGAATCTCAGGACAGGGTGCCGTCGAGGTAGGCGTAGGCGCGCCGCACCGCGACCCGGGACGCCTCGACCCCGAACGGGGCCCGCCGCGCGATCTCCTCAGCCGGTGCGCCGTCGGCGTGGCCGTCCCGGCAGAGCCACTCCAGCCGGGCCAGATCGGCGTGCTGGGCCCGGACGTAATACGCGCCCGTCGCGGCACCGTGCCCGGGCACGAAGACCGTGTCGGCGCCCTCCGCGGCGCTGAGCGCGAGCAGGTCGACCAGCGTCGGCGCCCACTCCAGCGGCCAGGCGTCGTCGAACGCCGGCGGCGCTCCCACCTCGACCAGGTCACCGGCGAGCGTCGTGCCCGCGTCCGGGATCAGCACCGCGAGGTCGTTGTCGGTGTGGCCGCGGCCGGTGTAGCGCAGCAACACCCGGCGGCCGCCGATGTCCAGGTCGACGCCGTCGTGCACCTCGCGGTCGGGCGGCGTGACGATCACGTCGGCGAGCTCGGCGGCGAGTTCGGGGCATTCCTTCGCGGCGGCGTGCTGAGGGCCTCGGCGTGATCGCGCAGGTGCTCGACGCAGCGCACGTGTCCCCAGCTGCCGCCGCCCGCCGGCGTGAACGTGGCGTTGCCGAAGCAATGGTCGAAGTGATGGTGGGTGTTGACGACCGTGAGCGGGGCGCTGGTCACCGCGGCGACGGCGGCGGCCAGCTCGGTGGCCTGCCCGGGGGTGGAGAGCGTGTCGACCAGCAGGGCGCCGCCGTCGCCGACCACGAGCGTGGCGTTCACGTCCAGCACCGGGTAGCGGCGCACCAGCACCCGGTCGGCTACCTCGACCCAGCCGTGCGGCGTTCATCGCACGCCCGCCAGGAACCGGTCCCGGTCGACCATGACCCGCTCCACGACCGCGGTCGCGATCACGTCGTCACCCTCACGCACCGTGACATCGAAGGTGAGCTTCCGGCCGTCCACGCCGACCAGGATCGCGGTCGCCTCGACCTCCCGGCCCGGCGGGGTCGGCGCCCGATGTTGGACCTCGACGCGGGTGCCCACGGTGGTCCGGCCGGCGGGCAGCGCGGCGGCGACGGCCGCGACGGTGGCCTCTTCGGCGAGTGCGAGCGACTCTCGGCGTGCCGAGCACCGGAACATCGCCGGAACCCAATGCCACAGCCGTATCCTGCTGCTCAACGAGAAGATTGACGTGTGCCGCGAGGCCTGTGCGCAACTTCATGTCGGCAGCCTAGGGGCCGAATAGTCGATCCGACTGGATCGTGGCCACTTGACGGCCTAGCGTCATGCCCCATGAGGGACGTGCAGATGGTCGCGGCGTGGATCGCAGCGGCGAACAAGGTGACGGTGCTGACCGGTGCAGGGATCAGCACTGACAGTGGGATACCCGATTTCCGTGGTCCGAACGGTCTGTGGACCCGGAATCCGGGGAGCCAGCGGCTATTCACACTCCGTGACTACATGGATGATCCGGACATCAGACGAGAAGCGTGGCGGATCCGGCGCGAACACGCCGCCTGGACCGCCCGCCCCAACGCCGCCCACTACGCGCTCGTCGAGCTGGAGAACGCCGGCAAGCTGCGCGCGATCATCACCCAGAACATCGACGGCCTCCACCAGCTCGCCGGCAACAGCGAAGACATCGTGATCGAGGTGCACGGGTCGCTGTACGAGGTCGAGTGCTTGTCCTGCCACGCCCGCACCGCCATGTCCGACACGCTGGAGCGGGTCGCCGCGGGCGAGGAGGACCCGGCGTGCCTGCGCTGCGGCGGCATCCTGAAGGCCGGCACGATCTCGTTCGGCCAGCCGCTGGTGCCGGCCGTGTTCGAGGCGGCCCGGCGGGCGGCGTCGGACTGCCAGGTTTTCCTGGCGATCGGCAGTTCGCTGTCGGTGCAGCCGGTGGCCAGCCTGGTGGACGTGGCGAAGAAGCAGGGCGCGAAGGTCGTCATCATCAACGCGGAACGCACTCCGTACGACGGCAAGGCCGACGCACGGCTCGACGGGCTGATCGGCGAGGTGCTGCCGCAGCTCATCGGCGAGGTCACCACCGACCAGCCACCCGCCGCGTCAGCCGGATAGCCGGTTTGCACTAAGCTGGACGAGATGGCGCTCCCGGACACCGACGTAACGCAGGAGGCGTCCGGGACACCCGGCCGCTCCGCGCGTTTCACACGTCGCACGTATGCACTGACCGTCTACGCGGCTCTGTTCGCCGTGTACTGGTGGCGGGTCGGTCTGCCGACCGACCCGATGGTGGCGGTGCTGTTCCTCTGGGCCGGCACCATCGCCTGGAACATCGATCGGCCGTGGCGGCATCATCTGCTGTTCGCCCGGGACTGGGCGCCGATCGTCGGGGTGCTGATCGTCTACGACTTCAGCCGGGGCATGGCCGACAACCTGAGCGCGCCGCACGTCACCGAGATGATCGACGCCGACAAGTGGCTCTTCGGTGGCCAGCTGCCGACGCTCTGGCTGCAGGAGCACTTCTACGACCCGAACCACGTGCACTGGTGGGACGTGGCCGCGTCGTTCATCTACTTCTCGCACTTCGTCGCGAGCTTCTCGGTCGCCGTCGTGCTGTGGCTGCGCAACCGCAGCGCTGTGGGCGGCGTTCATGCGCCGCTGGTTCGCGCTGATCGCGGCCGGCCTGACCACGTACTTCCTCTACCCGGCCGCGCCGCCGTGGTGGGCCTCGCAGTACGGGTACATCCCCGAGCACGTCGAGCGGATGTCCTCCCGCGGTTGGTCGGCGATCGGGCTCGACAGCGCCGGCAAGCTGCTCAACGTGGGCCAGCAGATGGCCAACCCGGTCGCGGCGATGCCGTCGCTGCACTCGGGGTTCGCGCTCTGCGTGGTCGCGTTCTTCTTCACCAGGGTCAGCCGCAAGTGGCTGCCGCTGCTGATCGCCTACCCGGTGGCGATGTCGATCGTGCTGGCCTACACCGGCGAGCACTACATCGTCGACGCGCTGGTCGGCTGGACCTACGTTGGCCTGATCTACCTCGCGGTGAACCGGGGCGAGCGCTGGTGGAGGCTTCGCCGCGAGCGGCAGGTCACGGCCGCCGCCGAGGCCGTGGTCCACCCGCCCCAGGCTCTCGACACGGCGGAGCCGGCGGACCCGAGCGCCGAGCCAGCCGGGAAGACACCCGCCGCGGCCGACGTCGCCCGCTAGGAGCTTTCCGGAGGCGGTCCCGCGTCGACGAGACGTCAGGGCTGGCCGGGGGTGAGCACGGGCTGATCCAGATTCGCGTTGTCCACCACGACGTCGGCGCGGCGCCACGGTGCGCAGGCATCGAAGTAGCGGCGCTGGCCGCCCACGTACCGGCGCAGGCTCGGGTGGTCCGGATCGGGATGGCTGCCGTCGCGCCCCGCCATCCGCGCCACCGACACGGCGAACGGAACGTCGAGGAACACCGACAGCTCCCACGCGCCGGCCAGCTCGTCGCGGTGCAGGAACAAGCCGTCCAGGACCAGCACCGAGCCGGCCGCGGCGGTCAGCCACGGTAGGTCGAGCTGCGCGTCGGTGACCAGATCGTGCGCGGCGGGCCGGTAGCGCCGGGAACCGCCGGGGCCGAGCGGGTCCAGCACGTCGGCGCGCAGCCGCGGGTAGTCGTAGCTGTCCAGCCAGAACCCCTCGGGCGAGTCCCGGCCACGGCGGTGCCGCACCGCGCGGACCTGGTGGAAGTCGTCCGCCGATACCCGCACGACCTCCCGGCCACCGGCGCGCAGCACGCTGGCGAGCTCGTCGGCGAAGACGGTCTTGCCGCTGCCGTCGACGCCGTCGATCCCCACCCGCACGCAGTCCTCGCCGATCGGCGCCGGTACCCGTGCGGCGAGCTCCGCGAGCACGCGGGTCCGCTGGGCGGAGCTCATCGGTGGCCGGGTCGGCTGGTCGGGCGGGTGGCGCGGCTGCGGTCGACCAGCTCGGTGACCAGCTCCAGCGCGTCGGCGGCGTCGAGCTCGTGGATCGCGGTGGTGCCGTGGTCGCCGGCCAGGTCGGCGTGGACCGAGCCGAGTCCCAGCCGCCGTTGGAGCGGGCCCTGCACGTACCGGATGCTTTGCGCGCGGGCCAGCACGGCGATGTCGTTGTGTTCGGTGAGCCAGCCGGACCGGGTGATGAACAGCTGCTCGGTGGTGGTCGCGGCGAGCCGGCGGAACTGCAGGGGTGCGAGCCAGCGGGCCCGGCGCGGGGCCGGCGTCATCGCCAGCGCGGACAGGTCGGGCGGCAGCTGCGGGAAGACCGTGCGCAGCAACGCGAGCGCGGTGGCCTCGTCGGCGACCGGTACCAGCGCGCCGGTGCGCTGCTCCTGCTGGCCGGCCGCGCTGTAGCCGGCGACCGCGATCTCGACCCGGACCCAGCCGAACGGGCGCCACAGCAGCGGCCGGCGGATCCGGACCGCCTGCACCCGTCCCGGCGCCACGGTCTGGGTGCGGGTCTCCAGCAGCCCGTGCCGCAGCCGCAGGCCCTGGGCGGTGTCGGAGACGGCGAAGCCGTACTCGTTCAGCACCCGCCGGACCGGGAGCTGCGCGATGCCGATGATCGCCGAAGCCGCGCCGAACAGCGAGGGCAGCGACATCCCGTCGAACGCGAGGCTGACCACGGGGAAGATCGCCAGCAGCGGCAGCGAGAGCGTGTTCGGGGTGAGCAGCTGGGACAGGATCAGCTCGCGCCGGTCGACCCGGAACAGCGGCCGCTCCTCGGGCACGGCGGCGGTCACCGGATCGGCGCCGGGGTCGACGTTCGCGATGGCCTCGGGCGTGTCGGTGGCGCGGTTGGCGCCGGAGACGAGCGCGAGCAGCAGGGCCCGGGTCTCCAGCGCCTCGCTGTTGGACAGGTACGCCAGCGGCGCCTCGGTGTTGCCCTGGCCGACCACCTCCAGCCGCACCTCGGCGAGGCCGAGCAGCCGGGCGAGCACGGGCCGCACCACGTCGATCGCCTGGACCCGTTCCAGCGGCACGGTGCGGTGCCGGCGGGCGAAGATGCCCTCCTGGATGTGCAGCTCGCGGTTGGTCACCCGGTAGCCGGTGAACCGCCAGGAGACCCAGCTGACCACGAACGCGCCGATCACCACGACCACGAAGCCGGCGAGCGACGGCAGGATGCCGACCTCCCGAATGGTCTGGTACGACTGGTAGATCCCGATCGCGGCGATACCGCCGAACACCTTGGCGCCGCGCACGAGCGGGGTGAGCGGGTGCAGCCGCTTCAGCCCGGTGTCCGCGGCGGCTCGCTCAGCTCCGCGGCGGGCGGTCGACGACGTGGCGGCCGGGTCCAGCCGGCGGCGGGTCCGGGGTGGGGCCGGGCTCCGGCCGGGCGGCGGGCGCTGGCGTGGTGCTGCGCGGCCGGGCCTGGGCGAGGCGCCGGCTGTTCGGGTGCGGTCACAGCCCGGCCGCCCTCGCCTCGCCGAGCGCGGTGAGCACGTCCCGGAGCCGGGCGGCCTCCTCGGTCGGCAGACCCGGGATGTAGGCGTCGGTGGCGGCGGCCGCGGTGTGCAGCTGCACGGTGGCGATGCCGACCATGCGTTCGATCGGCCCGACCCGGACGTCGACGAACTGCATCCGCCCGTACGGCACGATCGTCAGGCGCCGCACCAGCACGCCCCGGCGGATCAGCAGGTCGTCCTCGCGCTCGGCGTACCCCCAGGACCGGACCGCGCGGCTGACCAGCTGCAACCACCACACCACGGCGAGCACCCCGGCGATCGGGATGCCGTACCAGAGCCAGTGCTGGTCGGTGAAGAGGATCACCAGCGTGCTCGCCACGGCCAGCGGCAGCAGCCACAGCGTCACCGCGATCCGGCGCAGCACCAGCAGCTTCGGCGACACCGGGCGCCAGTCGAGTCCGGGCGGTCCAGAGCAGCGGAGTCGTCGTTCGGCGGTGAGTCCGGGGCGGGCGGTGCTACGAGCGGCGAGTCGACGCGGGGTTCCTCCACATCGCCAGCCTAGGGCGTGCCGCGCGCAGCCGGCGACCCACGGTCAGAGCGGCTCGACGTCGCGCAGGAAGCCGCGGGCGGAGAGGAAGTCGCTCAGGTGGGCGCGGTGCGCGTCGCAGGCGACCCAGGTCTTGCGCCGGTCGCCGGTGTGCAGCTTCGGGTTGTTCCAGCGCAGCGCCCAGAGGGCGGGTTCGCGGCAACCCTTGGCCGAACAGATCGGCGGCTCGGATTCGGCGGGGGGAGCGGCTGGCTCGGTCTCGGGGGAGGTCACGAGAACATCATCGCCGCCTGCGTCCGGAAACTAAAAAGATGTCGGGCGGCCACGGGGGAAGCCGCCCGACATCACCGCGAAGTTTACACCGCCTGATGTAGTCGTTGTCCAGTCAAAGGGTGGGATCGGTCACGGTGAATCGGTTACGAGATCGGCGGTGAGCCGGCCGAGGGTGGGCGCGCCGGCGAGCATCATGGCGTGGACGAGCTCGTCGGTGAGCCCTTCCAGCACGGTCTGTACCCCTTCGGCACCATCCGTGGCCAGCCCCCACAGCACCGGCCGGCCCACGAAGACCGCGCGGGCGCCCAGGGCCAGCGCGCGCAGTACGTGCCCGCCGCGGCGGATGCCGCCGTCGACGTACACCTCGGCGCCGGTCCCGGCCACGGCCGCCACCACCTCGGGCAGCGCCGCGGCGGTGCTGATCGCGCCGTCGAGCTGGCGACCGCCGTGGTTGGAGACCACGACCGCGGCCGCGCCGGCGTCCACGCAGCCGCGGGCGTCGTCGCCGCGCAGCACGCCCTTGACCACCACGGGCAGGTCGCTGAGCTCGCGCAGCCAGCCGATCGTCTCCAGCGTGATGTCCGGGGCCTGCCAGAGCCCGGGCAGGCTGTCGCCGGGCTCGTCCGTGCCGTCGCCGCGCCAGCCCAGGTTGGCCCTGGTGTACTCCTCCGGGACGTCGACGTCCACGGCGAGCGCGTCGGCGCGGGGCTTGCGGCCGACCACGGGGGTGTCGCCGGTGAGCACCAGCGCGCCGGCCCCGGCCTCGGTCGCCCGCTGGACGAACGCGGCGGTGAGGTCGCGGTCGCGCACCACGTAGACCTGCGCCCACCAGGGTCCGCCGGCCGCGGCGACCTTCTCCATCGGCGTGCCGGACCGGGACGACAGGCAGTACAGCGAACCGGCGGCGGCGCTGCCGGCCGCGGTGGCCGCCTCACCCTCGGCGTGCACCGATCGGTGCAGCGCGGTCGGGCGCCACCAGCACCGGCGTGCCGACCTCGGTGCCGAGCACCGTCGTGGTGGTGGTCACCGTGCTGACGTCGACCAACACCCGGGGCCGCAGCCGGAGCCGGTCCCACGCGGCGACCGCCGCCAACGCGGTCAGCTCGTCGCCGGCACCGGCCTCGAGATAGGCGGCCAGCCACTCGGGCAGGACCTCGGTGGAGCGCGCGTGCAGTTCCTCTAGCCAGTCCACCCGGGCAGCGTGCCACAGCCCCCCGCCTCCCCGCCGACCCTCAAGACACCGCTTTGGGCGACATTTTCCCGGCCATGACCGGGAAGATGTCGCCCAAAGCGGCCAGGCTGGGGCAAGGTTGGGTGGCACCGTGTGCCTGCCGTAGCTCTTAGCGGGCTCTTAGCTCCCGTGAGCGGCGGTCCTCAGGCGGGCATGAAAGGCTTGCGGAGATCAACCGGGAAGATCGGCTGGAGGCAATCCGTGACGCAGCAGACCACCCCTGCGCAGGACGCGACGCAGTTGGAGAAGACCCTCTTCGAGGTCAAGCGCGTCATCGTCGGGCAGGACCGGATGATCGAGCGGATGCTGGTCTGCCTGCTCGCCCGGGGCCACTGCCTGCTCGAAGGCGTGCCGGGCGTGGCCAAGACCCTCGCGGTGGAGACCCTGGCCAAGGTGGTCGGCGGCACGTTCGCGCGGATCCAGTTCACCCCCGACCTGGTGCCCGCCGACATCCTCGGCACCCGGGTCTACCGGGCCTCGAAGGAGACGTTCGACATCGAGCTGGGGCCGGTGTTCGCGAACTTCCTGCTCGCGGACGAGATCAACCGGGCCCCCGCCAAGGTGCAGTCCGCGCTGCTGGAGGTCATGGCCGAGAAGCAGGTGTCGATCGGCGGCAAGACCCACCCGCTGCCCGACCCGTTCCTCACCCTGGCCACCCAGAACCCGATCGAGCAGGAGGGCGTGTACCCGCTGCCCGAGGCCCAGCGCGACAGGTTCCTGATGAAGATCGTGGTCGGCTACCCGACCGACGTCGAGGAACGCGAGATCGTCTACCGGATGGGCGTGAACCCGCCGAAGGCACAGCAGGTGCTCAGCCCGGAGGATCTGCTGCGGCTCCAGAAGACCGCCGACAACGTGTTCGTGCACAACGCGCTGGTCGACTACGCGGTCCGGCTGGTGCTCACCACCCGGACGCCCGCCGAGCACGGCCTGGCCGACGTGGCCGGCTTCATCTCCTACGGCGCCTCGCCCCGGGCGTCCCTCGGCCTGATCGCCGCGACCCGCGCGCTGGCCCTGATGCGCGGCCGGGACTACGCGTTGCCGCAGGACATCCAGGACGTGGCGCCGGACATCCTGCGGCACCGGCTGGTGCTCTCCTACGACGCGCTCGCCGACGGCGTGCCGGCCGAGCACGTGGTCGACCGGGTACTGGCCAGCGTGCCGCTGCCCACCGTCTCGCCCCGCCAGCAGGCCGACCACCGGCCGACCCAGGCCCAGCTGCCGCCGCACCTCACGCCGCCGGCCCAGCCGGTCTCCGGTGCCGGCTGGCCCGGGCAGTCGGAGCGGCCGGCGTGACCCTGCCGATCTTCGGGGCGGCCGGTCCGGAGGGCCCGAAGGCTCGCCGCGCGGGTGCGGCCGGCGGTCCACCGCCCCGCCTCGACAGCGACCGGGCCGAGGTGGTGCTGCGCCGGCTGCAGCTCCTGGTGACCCGCAAGCTCGACGGCCTGCTCCAGGGCGACTACCTCGGTCTGCTGTCCGGGTCCGGCTCGGAGGCGGGGGAGTCCCGGGAGTACCGCGCCGGCGACGACGTGCGGCGGATGGACTGGCCGGTCACCGCGCGCACCACCGTGCCGCACGTCCGGCAGACCGTGGCCGACCGTGAGCTGGAGACCTGGATCTGCCTGGACCTGTCCGCCAGTCTCGACTTCGGCACCGCCCAGTGCGAGAAGCGAGACATGGCGGTGGCCGCCGCCGCGGCGATCACGCACCTCACCGTGCGGGGCGGAAACCGGGTCGGCGCGGTCGTCACGAACGGACCGAAGACCGTCCGGATGCCGGCGAGGCCAGGGCGGCAGAACGCCCAGGGGCTGCTGCACCGGATCGTGCTCACCCCGCGCGCCGAACCAGGCCAGGCCACCGACCTCGGCGCCGCCATCGACGCGCTCAACCGGCCGCCTCGCCGGCGAGGGATGGCCGTGGTGATCTCCGACTTCCTCGCCGAACCAGGTTGGGAACGGCCGCTGCGCAAACTCGCGGTCCGCCACGACGTACTTGCCATCGAGATCGTGGACCCGCGCGAGCTGTCCCTGCCCGAGGTCGGCGTGCTCACCCTCGTCGACCCGGAGACAGGCCGGCTGCACGAAGTGCAGACTGGTAGCAAGAAGCTCCGCGACGCCTATGCCAGCGCCGCCGCCGAACAGCGCGCGGCCATCGACGCGGCGATGCGCCGGGCCGGAGCCGCGCACCTGCGGCTGCGAACCGACTCCGACTGGTTGCTCGACATCGTTCGTTTCGTCGCCGCCCAGCGACGAGGGCGAAGCAGGGGGACGACCCGATGATCCGTTTCCTCGAGCCGTGGTGGCTCCTCCTCGTACCCGTCGCGCTGGCGCTGGCCGGTGCGTACGTGTTCGTGCAGTTCCGCCGCAAGACGTACGCGGTGCGGTTCACGAACGTGGCGCTGCTTCAGTCGATCGCGCCGAAGAGTCCCGGTTGGCGGCGGCACCTCGCGGCGAGCGCGTTCCTGCTCTGCCTGCTCGTGATGGCCACCGGCATGGCCAAACCGTCGACCGAGATCGAGGAGCCGCTGGAGCGGGCCACGATCGTGCTGGCGATCGACGTGTCGCTGTCGATGCAGGCCACCGACATCGAGCCGAGCCGGTTCGAGGCCGCGAAGGTGGCGGCGAAGCTGTTCGTGGAGGAACTGCCGCGCTCCTACAACCTCTCGCTCGTGTCGTTCGCGAAGAGCGCGACCGTCGCGGTGTCGCCGACCAAGGACCACGGCCAGGTCATCTCCGCCATCGACCGGC
This sequence comes from uncultured Actinomycetota bacterium, assembly GCA_963746095.1. Taxonomy (GTDB): domain Bacteria; phylum Actinomycetota; class Actinomycetes; order Mycobacteriales; family Cryptosporangiaceae; genus CAVVAL01. Next base: position 286,194 of record CAVVAL010000031.1, read on the forward strand.
TCGAACTGCAGGAGTCGACCGCGATCGGCGAGGCCATGTTCGCCTCCCTACAGGCCATTCAGAGCGTGCCCGCCGACGGCGCCGACGGTGCGCCGCCGGCCCGGATCGTGCTGCTCTCGGACGGGTTCACCACGTTCGGTCGCCCCAACGACGACGGCGCGCGGGCCTGCGCCGAGGCCAACGTGCCGGTCTCCACGATCGCGTTCGGCACCCAGGAAGGCATCGTGGACCTGAACGGCACCCGCACCCCGGTGCCTGTCGACAGCGACGCCCTCGCCAAGATCGCCACCGAGACCGACGGCCGCTACTACGAGGCCGTGACCGCCGAGGAACTCGCCGACGTGTACCGCGACCTCGGCAGCTCGGTCGGCTTCCGCGCCGTCCCGCGCGAGGTCACCCAGTGGTTCCTCGGCTTCGCGTTCCTCTTCGCGGTGTGCGCCGCCGCTATGTCTCTCCTCTGGACCTCCCGCCTTCCTTAGCGGGCGGCCCGCTCAGGCACGGCGCTCGCGGCGTTGTCGGGACGCCCGGATATGACCAATATCCGGGCGTCCCTCCGCCTTGCGATCACCGCACCTGGACGGGCTCCAGGTTTAGATCAAGGGCTTTCAAGCTTTTTGGCGTTACCCCCGGTGGTCGCCGGCTTGCGCGCGGCGGGGTTGGCGCAGTGTCGGTCGGCCTCGCGGGCTGGCCTGTGGCTCCCAAGGCTGGCCGCCGTTCGGGGGGAACACCAAGCTGCGGTTCAATTCCGCCCTGGGAGGGCGCAATTGAACCGCAGCGGCGGCTTACGCGGTGGTGTCGAGGACCAGCTTGCCGGTGGTGTTCCGGGACCGGATGTCTGTGTGTGCCTGGCCGCCTCGGACAGCGGGTAGGTGCCGCCGACCACGGGGCGCAGGGTGCCGTCCAGCACCATCTGGAACATCTCCTCCATCGGCGGGCGCAGCATCTCCTCCCGGCCGGCGCAGTGCGCGAGCCAGAAACCGACCACCGCGCGGGACGTGCCCATCAGCGCGCCGGCCGAGATCGGGGCCGGCTGCTCCCGCGATGCCATGCCGTAGGCCGCCAGCCGGCCGAACGGGGCCAGCGCGGCGCAGGCTCTGGTCGAACACCGGACCGCCGACCATCTCCAGCACGATGTCGACCTTCTTGCCGCCGTTCGCCTCGATCAGCGCCGACTTGAGGTCGTCGGCTCGGCCGGGTCGACCGTGACGTCGGCGCCCAGGTCCAGCGCGAGCTTGCGCTTGTCCTCGGTGGACGCGCTCGCGATCACCCGGCCGGCGCCGAACGCCTTGGCGAGCTGCACAGCGAGCGTGCCGACCCCGCCGGCCGCGGCGTGCACCACCACGGACTCGCCGGCCTGCAGGTGCGTGCTGGTGCGCAGCAGGTGCCAGGCGGTCAGGCCCTGCAGGACCAGGGCGAGCGCCGCCCCGTCGCTCACGCCGTCCGGGATCGGGAACGTGACCCGCGGGTGGACGACCGCCTTCTCCGCGTAGCCACCGCCGCCGAGCAGCAGCGACACCACGCGGGTGCCGTCGGCGCGCCGGCCGACCACCTCGGCGCCCGGGATCAGCGGCAGGGTCTGCCTGGCGAGGTAGGAGTCCTCGACCTGGTGGGTGTCGGCGTAGTTGATGCCGGCCGACGTGACGTCGATGAGCTCGAAGCCCTCCGGGGCCACCGGGTCAGGGACGTCGGTGAGGGTCGAGTACCTCTGGGCCACCGAAGGATGTGATCTGAATCGCGCGCATGGATCCGACTTTACGCCCGTTCCGGCTAACGGCTACTGACGGGTAACCCATAGCCTCGCCTGGGGTTGGACCACTCGACGCGGGGAGGCTTTCGTGGGGCGCAGTGTCCTTGTCACCGGAGGTAACCGGGGGATCGGGCTCGCCATCGCGCGGGCCTTCGCCGAACTGGGCGACCAGGTCGCGGTGACGCACCGCGGCAGCGGCGCGCCCGACGGGCTGTTCGGCGTCAAGTGCGACGTCACCGACGCCGCCGAGGTCGACGCCGCGTTCAGCGCGATCGAGGCCGAGCAGGGCCCGGTCGAGGTCCTGGTGGCCAACGCCGGCATCACCGACGACACGCTGCTGCTGCGGATGAGCGAGGACCAGTTCACCCGGGTGCTGGACGCCAACCTCACCGGCGCCTACCGGGTCGCCAAGCGGGCCGCGGGCAAGATGCTCCGGCCCGCTCGCGTGGCCGGATCATCTTCATCTCCTCGGTGGTCGGCCTGTCCGGCTCGGCCGGCCAGGTGAACTACGCGGCGTCCAAGGCCGGCCTGGTCGGCATGGCCCGCTCGATCGCCCGCGAGCTCGGCTCCCGCTCGATCACCGCGAACGTCGTGGCGCCCGGCTTCGTCGACACCGACATGACCGCCGTGCTGTCCGAGGACCGCAAGAAGGAGATCCTCGGCTCGGTGCCGCTCGGCCGGTACGCGTCCCCGGAGGAGATCGCCGGCGTGGTGACCTTCCTGGCCAGCGACGCGGCCGCCTACATCACGGGCGCGGTGGTCCCGGTCGACGGCGGCCTCGGCATGGGCCACTGAGCCGACCACTTCCCGACCTGTTCGCCGGCAGCCGTGCGGGCCCCGGATCTCATCGAACAACAGTAAGGAGATCGCCGTGGGTGGCCTGCTGGAGGGCAAGCGGCTTCTGGTCACCGGTGTCATCACGGACGCCTCGATCGGGTTCGCGGTGGCCAAGGTCGCCCAGGAGCAGGGCGCGCAGGTCGTGCTCACCGGCTTCGGGCGGATGTCGCTGGTGGAGCGGATCGCCAAGCGGCTGCCCGAGCCGGCGCCGGTGATCGAGCTGGACGTGACCAACCCCGAGCAGCTCGACTCGCTCGCCGACCGGGTCCGCGAGCACATCGACGGCATCGACGGCGTGCTGCACTCGATCGGGTTCGCGCCGCAGAGCTGCCTCGGCGGCGGCTTCCTGACCGCGCCGTGGGAGGACGTGGCCACCGCGGTGCACGTCTCCGACGTACTCGTTCAAGTCCCTCGCGGTCGCGGCGCTGCCGCTGATGAGCCGCGGCGGCTCGATCGTCGGCCTCACCTTCGACGCGGCGCAGGCCTGGCCCGTGTACGACTGGATGGGCGTGGCCAAGGCCGGGCTGGAGTCCGCCTCGCGCTACCTCGCCCGCGACCTCGGGCCGCAGGGCATCCGGGTCAACCTGGTCGCCGCCGGCCCGCTGCGCACCATGGCCGCGCGCAGCATCCCCGGCTTCGACCAGTTCGAGGAGGTCTGGACCGAGCGGGCGCCGCTGGGCTGGGACCTCACCGACCCCGCGCCCACCGCGAAGGCGTGCGCGGCGCTGTTCTCGGACTGGTTCCCCGCCACCACCGGCGAGATCATCCACGTCGACGGCGGGTTCCACGCCATCGGCGCCTGACCACTCCGCTCGTCCGCTCTGGGCGACATTTCGGTGCCACCCGCACTGAAATGTCGCCCAAAGCGCGTTTCGGGGGGCCCGAAGGGCGGCCGGGAATCGCGCCGGGGCAGGATGGTGGACGTGTACGACGCCGTGCTGCTGCTCTCGTTCGGGGGTCCTGAGGGCCCGGACGACGTCATGCCGTTCCTGGAGAACGTGGTCCGCGGGCGCGGGGTGCCGCGCGAGCGGTTGCTCGCGGTCGCCGAGCACTACCACCACTTCGGCGGGGTCTCGCCGATCAACGAGCAGAACCGCGCAGCTGCTCGCCGCGATCCGGGCCGACTTCGCCGCCCACGGCCTGGACCTGCCGGTCTACTGGGGCAACCGGAACTGGACCCCGTTCCTCGCCGACACGATGCGCCAGATGCGCGACGGACGGGGTCCGCCGCGCGCTCGGCGTTCGCGACCTCGGCGTACGCGTCGTACTCCGGCTGCCGGCAGTACCTGGACGACATCGCCGGCGCGCGCGCGGCCGTCGGCGCCGGGCGCCCCGGCCGTGGACAAGCTGCGGCACTACTTCGACCACCCGGGGTTCGTCGAGCCGCACGCCGACGCCGTCCGCGCCGCGCTGGCGACGCTCGCCGCCGACCGCGCGCGCCAGCACCCGCCTGGTGTTCACCGCGCACAGCATCCCGATCGCGATGAACGACGCCGCCGGCCCCGACGGCGACCTCTACCGCGCGCAGCTGCTGGCCGCCGCCGAGCTGGTCGCCGCGCGGGCCGCGCCCGACGCTGGCCTGGGACCTGGTCTGGCAGAGCCGCAGCGGCCCGCCGCAGGTGCCGTGGCTGGAGCCGGACGTCAACGACCACCTGGAGCGGCTCGCGGCCAGCGGCGTCAGCGACGTGGTGGTCAGCCCGATCGGTTTCGTCAGCGACCACCTCGAGGTGGTGTGGGACCTGGACAACGAGGCCGCCGAGACCGCCGGCAAGCTCGGGCTCGGCTATGCCAGGGCCGCCACGCCGGGCATCGACCCGCGGTTCGTCACGATGGTCCGCGAGCTGGTCACCGAGCGGCTGGACGCCCGGGCGCCGGTGGTCGACCTGAGCCGGCTCGGCCGGAACGCCGCGTGCGGCACCGACGGCTGCTGCGCCGCGCCCCGGCCGGCCAGCGCCACCACACGCCAGCCGGCCGGGAACTCATGACGCGGCGGCTGCGGGTTCCTTCGCCGGGCGCGTGAACACACCGTTCTGCGCCGGGGTCAGCCGCCGCTCCAGCACCAGGGCCAGCACGATCACCGCGACCGCGGCGCGCGATCAGCGCGCCGATGTAGGGCCAGACCAGCTCCGCGTCGAGCAGCACGCTGCTGAAGATCGGGCCGGCCATCATCGCCAGCTGCCACATGAACGCCGCCAGCGCGTTGTACCGGCCGCGCAGGTGCGCCGGCGCGAGGTCGTTGACCAGCGCGTTCCCGGTCGGGGACCAGAGCGTCTCGCCGAGCGCGAAGACCCCCAGCGTCACGACGACGAGGACCGCGGCGGTCTCGCCGCCGACCGCACCGCTCACCCCGAACAGCGCCCAGGACACCCCGATGATCGCGCCGAAACCGGCGATCGCCCTGGTCCGGCGGCGTCCCCTCCATCCGGCGCAGCACGAGCAGCTGGCCGAGCACGATCACCGCCGTGTTCGCCGCGAACGCGAAGCCCAGCACCCGGGTGGAGACGCCGGCGACCTCGGTGGCGAACGCCGGGAACCCGGAGTCGATCTGCGCGTACCCGGCCGTGACCACGATCAGCGAAGAGCAGGCAGAGCCACCGCATCGTGCGGTCGCGCAGCACCTCGCCCCAGCCGCCGTCGGTGCTGTTGCCGGCCGCGTCCACCGGCTTGGCCACCGGCCCGCCGGCCCCGCGCAGGGTCAGCAGCACCACCCCGGCCAGCACGTACGTCGCGGCGTCCAGCTGGTACAGCAGCTCGAACGTGCCGGGCCGGTGGACGTCCGCGAGCAGACCGCCGACGATGCCGCCGAGGCCGATGCCCGCGTTGATCAGGGTGAACTCGATCGCGAACAGCCGTTGCCGTTGCTCCGGCCCGCTCACCGAGGCGAGCAGCGCGTTCATCGACGGCCAACTCGCCGCCTGGCCCGCGCCGATCACCGCCGCGGCAGCGAACGCCGCCGCCGTGCTGTCCACTCGGCTCAGATAGACGGTGCCGACCGTGAGCACGACGACCGAGACCAGCTGCACCAGCCGGGCGCCGAACCGGTCGATCGCGGTGCCGACCAGCGGACTGAACGCCAGGCCCGCCGCGCCGATCGTCGCGATCACCACGCCGGTGACGCTGAGCGGGATGCCGCGCACCGTGTGCAGGTAGACGAGCAGGAAGGGCAGCGTGAAGCCGTTTCCCAGCGCGCTGATCGACGTGGCGAGCAGCGCGCGGCGAGCTACCGGTGAGAGCGGGGGAGCGGACATGCTTCGATTCTCACCTCCCCGCGAACCATTTTCCCGCGGCCCGCGTCCACTGGGTGGCCGGCGGATCGGCGGCGGACCCCTCGGGGCTCCCGCCAGGGCGCGTGAGCGCTCTCGCGGGAGCCCCGAGGGGGTCGAGGGCTGGGCGCCCAGCCCTCGCGGCGTGCCCACGTCGCCCAAAGCCGCAGGGGTGGCGGGGAGACGGTCAGCGGAGGGGGGCGTTGATGGCCGCGGTGTGGGCTCGGCGGGCGGCGGTGGCGAGGGGCCGCAGGGCGGCGTCCCGTTCGGCTGGCCTCGAACGCGGTGACGGCGGCGCCCGGCGCGTCGGTGCCGGCGATCGCCACGATCCGGGCGACGGTGGTGGCCCTGGTCGAGCAGCCGCCCGCATCGCTCGTCGTACCCGGGCGGCAGCGCGGTGGACGCCGCCGTGCCGCGCAGCGAGCCGAGCGCGGTGGCCAGTTCCGGGCGCCAGCGGGCCACGTCGAGCCGGCGCAGCTGGTCGGTGGCCTCCCGCAGCGCGAGCACCAGGTCGTGGTCGGCCTCGGGCACGCTCGGCGCGCCGCCCCGGGCCCTGGTCAGCGGGTCCACGACGTGCAGCGCCGCGAGCGGATCGGCCGGTTTGGCCGCCGCCGCGCGCCGCCAGGTGACGGTGTGCCACACGTCGCCCGAGCCGGACGTCGTGGTGGCGATCTCCGGCACCAGGCCCACCGTGGCGCAGAGCACGCCCTCGCCGGCGAGCAGCGCCGCGTCGGTGAACGGACCGGGGCCGGGCAGACCGCGCGGATCGCCCGGGCTCGGGCAGTACCAGCCAGATCTCGTCCGGGTCGAGCCGGGAGAACGCGGCGAGGCCCGCGCGCAGATCCACCGGCTCGCCGGAGAGCGGATCGGGTCGCGTGTCGACGAGGTGTTCGGCGTCGTCGCCGCGGACCTCGTCGAGCACGTCGTCGTAGGAGACCAGGCCGGCGCGCCAGGACCGCATCCAGGCTGCCAGGGTCGCCGAGCGGGGGGCGGTCAGCACCGCGCCAGGGTACTCGGGTTTGAAATCGAAGCCGGAAGGCTATCCATCCCCCATGGAATTCATACTGTGGATCATCGCGGTCGTGTTGGTGGTGTCCGGGATCGTTTCCCTGGTCCGCGGGCAGATGCTCTGGGGCATCGTCCTCATTGTCGTCGGGCTGCTGGTCGGGCCGGGCGGCGTCAGCATCTTCAACGCTTGACGCCGGCACACTGGTCAGGCCCGCCCGTAGCCGGGACGCGGCGAGCCTGAGTGTCCACCGACGTGCCGAGCCGCTACGGTCGGCCGGTGGACAGCACGCAGTACAACAGAGACGTCCTCGCCGGCGAGTGGCGTCGTAAGAAGACCGTTCCGTCGGTGCCCGCCGACCTCGACCTGGTCGTCGAGGAGGCGGGCTCCGGCTTCTGTGGCGCCGTGGTCGCGGTCGCGAAGGACACCGTCACCCTGGAGGACCGGCACGGCAGGCGGCGGGTGTTCCCGCTGGTCGCCGCCGGGTTCCTGCTGGAGGGCAAGGTCGTCACGCTGACCAGGCCGGCGCCGGAGACCGCCGCGCCGCGCCAGCGCCGCACCGCGTCCGGCTCGATCGCGGTCGAGGGTGCGCGCGCCCGGGTCGCCCGCGCCAGCCGGATCTACGTCGAGGGCATCCACGACGCCGCGCTGGTCGAGCGGGTCTGGGGCGACGACCTGCGGATCGAGGGCGTGGTGGTGGAGCCGCTGCACGGCATCGACGACCTCGCCGCGGTCGTGCGCGACTTCGCGCCCGGGCCCGGGCGCCGGCTCGGCGTGCTGGTCGACCACCTGGTGCCGGGCAGCAAGGAGAGCCGGATCGTCGCCGCCGTGCGCCACCCGCACGTGCTCGTGACCGGCCACCCCTATGTGGACATCTGGCAGGCGGTCCGGCCGGCGTCGGTGGGGATCGCCGCGTGGCCGTCGGTGCCGCGCGGGTGCCGTGGAAGGAGGGCGTCTGCGCGGCGCTCGGCGTCGCCGACGTCGCCGAGATGTGGCGGCGGGTGCTGGGCGCGGTGGACACCTACGCCGACCTCGACACGCCGCTGCTGGGCGCGGTGGAGCGGCTGATCGACTTCGTGACCGGCGACGAGCCCGCCGAATTGAGCATCGCTTGAGCAACATCTCTGAGGTAAAGTGCTGCTTGTGACCCCGCTCCCTGTTGTCGTGAGTGCGTGGGAGCATGAGCCCGTGCGCGAATGGTTGATCTGGCTTGTAGTTGCGGTGGGGCTGGTGGTTGCGGAGATTTTCTCCCTCGACCTCGTCCTCATCATGTTCGCCGCGGGAGCGCTCGCCGCGCTTCGGCGTCGCGGCCTGCACGGGCGAACCTGCTCATCGAGGCCCTCGTGTTCGCGTCGTCTCCGTGCTGGCGCTGGTCGTCGCGCGGCCGCTGGCGCAGCGGCGGCTGCACCCTGTCGGCGACGGCACCCGCACGGGCATCGACGCGCTCAAGGGCCGCCCGCGGTCGTGCTCGAGCAGGTCGACCGAGCACCGCGGCCTGGTCAAGATCGGCGGCGAGGAATGGACGGCGCGGGCGTTCGACGCCACGCAGGTGCTCGAACCGGGTCAGAAAGTCGAAGTGGTTGACATCAAGGGCGCCACCGCCCTCGTCTGGAGGCAACCGTAATGGATGGGCTCATCGCGCTCGCGATCGTGGCGATTCCGATCATCATCGTGCTTGTGGTGCTCGCGAAGTCGGTGCGGATCATCCCGCAGGCGCGCGCCGCGGTGGTCGAGCGGCTCGGCCGCTACAGCCGCACGCTGACCCCGGGGCTGACGGTCGTCGTGCCGTTCATCGACAAGGTGCGGCCGCTGATCGACCTTCGCGAGCAGGTCGTCTCGTTCCCGCCGCAGCCGGTGATCACCGAGGACAACCTCGTGGTGAGCATCGACACGGTCATCTACTTCCAGGTCACCGACCCGCGCGCGGCCACCTACGAGATCGCCAACTTCATCCAGGCGATCGAGCAGCTCACGGTCACCACGCTGCGTAACGTGATCGGTGGGCTCAACCTCGAGCAGACCCTGACCAGCCGGGACGAGATCAACAGCCGGCTGCGCGGGGTGCTGGACGAGGCCACCGGCAAGTGGGGGATCCGGGTCAACCGGGTCGAGCTCAAGGCGATCGACCCGCCGCAGTCGATCCAGAGCTCGATGGAGAAGCAGATGCGCGCCGAGCGTGACCGGCGCGCCGCGATCCTCACCGCCGAGGGCGTCAAGCAGTCCCAGATCCTCACCGCCGAGGGCGAGAAGCAGGCCGCGATCCTGCGCGCCGAGGGCTCCCGGGACGGCGCGGATGCTGGAGGCCGAGGGCCAGGCCAAGGCGATCGAGACGGTGTTCGCCGCGATCCACGCCGGCAACCCCGACCAGAAGCTGCTGTCCTACCAGTACCTGCAGATGCTGCCGCAGATCGCGCAGGGCAGCGCCAACAAGCTGTGGATCGTGCCGGCCGAGCTCGGCAAGGCGCTCGAGGGCATCGGCAACATGCTCGGCGGGCCCAGCGACTCCGGCCGGCGCCGCCAGCAGCGGCGCCCGCGCCGGCCGCGACGCCGACGAAGCCCGCCAGCTTCCGCCGGCCGAGTGAGCGGCGATCGCCGGGCTTACCGGCGGCTGGGGCACCGAAGTGGTTCGCGGCGGTCGGCCGCGCGTTCGTCCCGGTCGACCGTGCGCTGCATCGCGTCACCGGCGGCCGGATAACGCGTTCGTGCGCGTTCCGGCCTGCCGAGGTCTGCTGCTCACCACGGTCGGGGCCAAGAGCGGCCTGCAGCGCACCGGTCCCGCTGCTCTACGCCCCGGACGGCGACGGCTTCATCGTGACCGCGTCCAACTGGGGCCGGACCGAACCATCCGGCCTGGTCGGGCAACCTGATCGCCGAGCCGAACGCGACCGTGCAGGTCGGGCGCCGGGAGATCCCGGTGACCGCCGAACTCGCCGAGGGGCGCGTTGCGGGAGCGGCTGTGGGGCGCGGTGACGTCGGTCTGGCCGGCGTACGACACGTACGAGGCGCGCAGCGGCCGGGACATCCGGGTCTTCCTCCTCACCCCGCGCTGACTTCTCGCCGCCCCGCCTGACCGATCAGTCAGGCGGGGCGGTCAGGTCGAGGAAGCGGGCGATGCCGGTCCGGTAGCTGCCGTCCGGCGTGGTCACCTCCGCCGCGGCGAACGTGACGAGGTCCCGCTCCGCCGCCGCCCGCAACGCCATGACCAACCGCCGTGCGTCCACCGGCTCCATGCTGTCGAGGCTGAAACCGCCGTTGGCGTTGGCGACGTGCTGCCAGTCCGCGAGCTCGGGCGGGAGCAGTCCGCTGTCCCGGGCCGACTGGAACAGCCGGTCGAACGTCGCGCCGGAGACCCACCACTCGTGGTCGTCGTCGAGGAGAATGGAGAGCATCAGAAACCAATCCTCATGATCGTGCTCTGCTGAGCCACGGGTAACGCGTCGATGTGTTTCTTGATCGGCCGGATCTGCGCGGCCGAGTAGCCGGTCAGGTCGACGACCGTGAATTCATTCCCTTTACGCAGGTGCCGGTCGACCGAACGAATGAACAACGGGACTTTGAGATGGCGCGCGGCCGTGCCGTCGCCCACGGCGTCGTATCTTCGGCCGAAATCGTCGAACCAGTCATAACCCGGATCGGGCGGCGGTGGCGCCGTGAACGTGCGCCCGGCGAAGGCCGGATCGGCGGCGAGTCGGCGCGCGGTCGCCCGCTCCGCCGGCCGGGCGGTCGCCAGCGACGGATCGATCCGAGCCGCCGCGTGCGGTAAGCGAGCGGGCGCGGCCGGTGGTCTTCAAGGTGCGCCGCCGCGGCCGATGGGCCCGTCCCGGCCGATCTCCCTGGCCTGGGCGATCGACTGGTCGAGCTGCGCGATCAGCGCGTCGAGCCGGCGCACCTCGGCGAGCGCGGCGCGTTCCTTCGCCGACATCCGCGCGACCAACGCACTGTTCTGACCGCTGCGCCCGAGCGCGACGCCGACCTGGTCGCGGGCCCTGCCGATGGTCCGGACCGCGGTGTAGCCGTGCCCCTTGGCCGCGGTCAGCTTCCGCTTCGCCTGTTCCAACGACGTGATGAGATCGTCCACCGACATGCGCACTCTCCCCGTCCAGCCCAACGGAGGTGGCGGTCGCCAACGGTCAGCGGCCGATGCCTTGGACGCGCTGAATCGTCGCGTCGATGCCCGCGACGAGCGCGTCGGTGCCTTCGAGTTCGTCCTGAATGGCTTTGCTTCGCGCGGCTATCGCGGCACTGAACGCTCGGCCCTGCGCGTCGTCGAGAACGGTGTCGACCAGGCTTCTCGCCTCGGTCATATCGGCCGTGAGTTGTCGGGTGAGGAGTTTCACCTGCGCCAATTGGGTCTTGGCGTCGGTCAGTCTTCCGATCACTTCGCGCACAGACATGATGCCCCTCGCGGTGGAGTGGTCGATCGTGCCCCGGAGCATGTGAGGCTACCGCTCATTGGCGGCGTCATGAAGGCCCACTTCGCATTCTCGGCACGATGTGCACGCCAGGCGAAAACGCGCCGATTGAGCCCGGACCGCGCCGCCCACCCGCGCCCTGGGAGGATTCGCGGCGTGGCTGACGAGATCACCGACCCTGACGATCCGCGGATCGCCGACTACCGTGCACTGACCGATGTGGAGCTGCGGACCGCGTTCGAGCCGCCCAACGGGCTGTTCATCGCCGAGGGCGAGCTGGTGCTGCGGCGCGCCGCCCGAGCCGGCTACCGGCTGCGGTCGCTGTTGGTGGACGTGAAGCGGGTCGACCTGGTGGCCGATCTGCCGCCAGCCTGCCGGGGGTGCCGGTCTACGCGGCGGCGCCGAAGGTACTCGAGGCGGTGACCGGGTTCCACGTGCACCGCGGGATTCTCGGGTCGGTGCACCGCCCGCCGGTGCGGACCGCGGCCGAGCTGCTCGCCACGGCGCGGCGAATCGTGATCCTGGAGGACGTGAACACGCACACGAACGTCGGCGCGATCTTCCGCTGCGCCGCCGGGATGGGCATGGACGCGGTGCTGCTCTCGCCGTCCTGCGCCGACCCGCTCTACCGGCGCAGCGTCCGGGTGAGCATGGGGGAGGTGTTCGCGGTGCCGTACGCCCGGCTCGACCCGTGGCCGGCCGCGATCGGCGAGGTGCGGGACGCCGGCTTCACGGTGCTGGCGCTCACCCCGGACCCCGAGGCCGTGAGCCTGCGCGCGCTCAGCCCGGCGGACCGGGCCCGCCCCGCGCTGCTGCTCGGCGCCGAGGGCCCCGGGCTGTCCGGCAAGGCGCTCACGGCGCCGACGTGCGGGTCCGGATCCCGATGCACCGCGGCGTGGACTCGCTCAACGTCGCCGCCGCGGCGGCCGTGGCCTGCTACGAACTGGGCGCTCCGGAGTAGGTACGCGGGAAGACCGGCTGTGGGGGAGCGAGCGTCGGCCCCGCGCCGAGTTGGGAGTTGAGCCGTTCGGTGCCCTCGGGCAGGAACGGCGCGAGCTCGTGGGCCAGGGTGCGGCAGGTGGCGACCAGCGTGCTCAGCACGGCGTCGAGCCGGTCGTCGCCGCGGCCGGCCAGCTCCCAGGGCCGCTCCGACTCGACGTACCGGTTCGCGGCGGCGACCACGGTCCAGATCGCGTCGGTCGCGGCGCGGAAGTCGAAGACGGCCAGCGCCGCGTCGATCCGCGCCGCCAACCGCCCGCCGCCCAGCTCTGCCGCTGGCCGCCTGGGGGACCGACGCCGGCGCGGTAGCGGTGCACCAGCGACACCGTGCGGTTCACCAGATTGCCCAGGTCGTTGGCGAGGTCACGGTCGTACCGGGCGCGCAGCCGCTCCTCGGTGAAGTCGGTGTCCCCGCTCCGGCGGCACCTCGCGCAGCAGCCACCACCGCAGCGCGTCGTTGCCGTACCGGTCGACCAGCGCGGTCGGGTCGACGGCGTTGCCGGCGCTCTTGGCTGAGCTTCGCGCCGTCGACGGTCAGGTATTCGTGCACGAAGATCGTCGGTGGGCAGCGGTAGGCCGGCCGAGAGCAGCAACGCCAGCCAGTAGACGGCGTGGAACCGCACGATGCCCTTGCCCATCACGTGCACCCGCTCGCCCGCCGCCACCCACCAGTCGCTGGTAGGCGCCCGCACCGGTGCCGTAGCCGAGGCCGGTGACGTAGTTCCCGAGCGCGTCCCACCACACGTAGACGACCTGCTCCGGGTCGACCGGGCACGGGGATGCCCCAGCCGGGCGCGCGGGCCGGCGAGCGAGACGCTGAAGTCGCCCAGCCCGCCGCGGACGAGCGCCAGCACCTCGTTGCGCCGGCACGCCGGCTCGATCCGCAGCCGGCGCCGGACTCCAACGCCCGCAGCACCGGCTCGGCATAGCGGGACAGCCGGAAGAACCAGTTCGACTCCGCGATCGGCTCCGGCGCGACGCCGTGCTCCGGACAACGGCCGCCGGGCAGGTCGGCCGGCTCGTAGAACTGCTCGCAGCCAACGCAGTACAGGCCCTCGTAGCGGCGCGCGGTAGAAGTCGCCGCGCGCGGCGCATCTGCCGCCACAGCCGCTCGCACGCCCGGCGCGGTGCCGCCGGTCGCCGCTGGTCTGGATGAAGTCGTCGAACGAGAGCGCCAGCGACGTCCGCCAGCGTCGGCGAAGCGTCGGCGTTGCGCGGCCACGAACGCCGAGACCTGGGACCCCGGCCGCGCGCGGCGGCGGCACGTTCTTGAGCGCGTTGTCGTCGGTGCCGGTCAGGAACCGCACCGGCTGTCACCACGCAGGCGCCGATGCCGGGCCAGCACGTCGGCCTGGACCAGTTCCAGCGCGAAGTCCCAGGTGCGGGGAGGCGTTGACGTAGGGGATCGCGGTGGTGATGTAGAAGCCGTTCATGGCGGTCTCCGATCGGGCCCCGACAAGCGGGGTCCGGATCGCGACCGACCAGCCCCTGCGTGGCGAGGGGCCTGGTGGTGGGCGGGTTTAGCGCACGCCGAGGGGCCCCGGGTAGGGGCGCAGCATCGAACCGGCGGGGCGCGTCATGCGTCCATGGTGACACGTGGCGCCAGGCCATTTATGCGTCCGACGTTTGCACGCCGGCGGGGAACGAGACGGCCCCTCAGGCGTGCCGCAGCACGGCGGTGGACGTGCCGAGCGGGCTGAATCCAGCGGCCGCGACCGCGAACCGCGCGTCCAACGCGTGCCAGACATCGTCGAGCAACTGCGCCCCATCGGGGGCGGTCGTGCGGACGTCGAGGTGGCGCCGGGCGACGTCGATTCGTTCTCCGTCCGATTCGTACGTCGAGAGCAGGACCGCGTCACCCGGGGCGGGGTTCCGCACCACGGTCACCGTCACGTCGGCGGTCTCGCGTGCGCCCGCGCTGCGCCGCGCGGCGCCGAACCAGGCCGCGCCGCTGTTCCGGTCGATCACCACCGTGATCCGCGGCGTGTAGATCGGCGGGTCCGGCTCGTACGCCAGGTCGTCCAACGCCACGGCGGGAACGGCGCCGGCCGCCAGCCGCGCGAACACCGTGGCGACCTGGGTGCCGTTTCCGACCACATACCAGGCTTCGTTGCCGCGCGCCGCCGTGTAGTGCCGCAGGGTGTCGTGCCGGTGGTCGCCCGTTGCCGCGACGACCAGCCCACAGTCCGGCGCGTGGGCGATCCGGCGGGCCTTCGATGATGGGCTCCGGCCGGTGACGGCGTAGACGCCGCTGAGGTCCCCGTCCCACGTGCGGGCGAGGACCAGGACCCGGCCGGGGTAGGGGTTGGCGCTCAGGGTGCTGCTGATGTCCGCAGTCATGGCACCTTCTCTGGGAGCTGACACGCAAGTCTCGCAGCCCAGCCAGCGTCGCGTCCTGGGGTGGGGACGCCCCGCGCGTCAACTCCGGGTTGACGATCGCGATGTCGTCAACCTATGGTTGACGCATGACGAACCCCTCCGCAACCCGGTCCGCCTCGACGACCTGATCGAGGCCATCAAGAAGGTGCACACCGACGCCCTCGACCAGCTCACCGACGCGGTCCTCGCCGCCGACCACCTCGGCGACGTCGCCGACCACCTGATCGGCCACTTCGTCGACCAGGCCCGGCGCTCCGGCGCGTCCTGGACCGACATCGGCCGCAGCATGGGCGTCACCAAGCAGGCGGCCCAGAAGCGCTTCGTGCCGAAGGACGGCGCCGGCGCTCGACCCCGAACGAGGGCTTCAGCCGGTTCACCCCGCGGGCGCGCAACGTCGTGATGGCCTCGCAGAACGAGGCCCGGGCCGGCGGACAACGACGAGATCCGCCCCGAGCACCTGGTGCTCGGGCTGCTGGCCGAGCCGGACGGCCTGGCCGCCAAGGCGATCGTCGCGCAGGGCGTGTCGCTGGACGCCGTCCGGCGAGGCGGCCACCGCGACCCTGCCCGCCGGCCGCCGAGCAGGTGCCCGAGCTCATCCCGTACGACGCGCGCGCCAAGAAGGCGCTGGAGCTGACGTTCCGGGAGGCCCTGCGGCTGGGCCACAACTACATCGGCACCGAGCACATCCTGCTCGCGCTGCTCGAACTCGAGGACGGCACGGGCGTGCTGGCCGGCCTCGGCGTGGACAAGGCGAAGGTGGAGGAGAACATCGCCGCCGTGCTGGCCGCCGGCTTCGCCACCGGCTCGAAAGAGTAACTCCGGCCCCATACGGCTTTGGGCGACATCTTCCGGGCTATAGCACTGAAGATGTCGCCCAAACCACAGAGTGCGGAGCTAGCTGAGCGTGCGGTGGACGTTCTCCCCCTCGGACGGCCCGGGGGTGGCGTCGGCGATCCGCGGCCCCTGGATCGACGGGTCGATCACGCCCTCCTCCTGCCAGGTGTACCGGCCGGCGAGGACCCGCTTGGCGACCTGGCGGTCGACGTCGTCGGTGTTGTGCCACAGCCGGTCGAACAGCTCCTCGATGCGCCGCCTGGGCCTGCGGGCAGAACACGTCGGCCAGCTCGTACGCGACTGCCCTCCGGCCGGTCGTCCGCCTGTCGGCGCGGATCATCTCCGCCCGCACGATCGGCGCTCATCGCGAACAGCTCCGCGCCGATGTCGACGATCCGGCCGAGGAAGCCCTGCTTGCGCTCGAGCTTGCCCTGCCAGCGCGGCCGCGTAGAAGTCGTACCGGGCCAGCTTGCGGCTGAGGCGCGCTCGACGTAGCGCAGGTGCTTGGCCAGCGGCCCGAACTCCGCGTACGCGCTCGGGAGCTGCCCGCGCCGGTGACCAGCGTCGGCAGCCACTTGGCGTAGAAGCCGCCGGCCTTGCGCGGCGGCCTGGCCTTGCGCTGCAGGTCGGCGTCGGGGTCGATGATGTCGCCGGCCACCGACAGGTGCGCGTCGACGGCCTCGCGGGCGATGAGCAGCCGCATGATCTCCGAGGAGCCCTCGAAGATCCGGTTGATGCGCATGTCGCGAGCGAGCTGCTCGGCCGGGACGCCGCGCTCGCCGCGGGCGGCGAGCGACTCGGCGGTCTCATAGCCGCGCCCGCCGCGGATCTGGACCAGCTCGTCGGCGACCAGGCAGCCCATCTCGGAGGCGTACAGCTTGGCCAGCGCCGCCTCGATCCGGATGTCGTCGCGCTCGTCGTCGGCGAGCTAGCTGGACAGGTCGAGCATGGCCTCCAGCGCGTACGAGGTCGCGGCGATGAAGGCGATCTTGCTGGACACCGCCTCGTGCTCGCCGACCGGGCGGCCCCACTGGACCCGCTCGGCGGACCATTCGCGGGCGATCTTCAGGGCCCACTTGCGGCGCCGGCGCAGATGCGCCGGCAGCGAGAGGCGGCCGGTGTTCAGCGTGGTCAGGGCGATCTTGAGGCCCTTCGCCCTCGCTTGCCGATCCGGTTCGCCGCCGGCACCCGCACCTGGTGCAGCCGGGTCACGCCGTTCTCGATGCCGCGCAGGCCCATGAACGCGTTGCGGTTCTCCACCGTGATGCCGTCGGAGTCGGCCTCGACCACGAACGCCGTGATGCCGCCGCGGTGTCCCTCGGCCTTGGGCACGCGGGCCATCACGACGAGCAGGTCGGCGACCACGCCGTTGGTGGTCCACAGCTTCACGCCGTCCAGGACGTAGGCGCTGCCGTCCTCGGTCGGGAACGGCGGTGGTGTGCAGCCGCGCCGGGTCGCTGCCGACGTCCGGCTCGGTGAGCAGGAACGCGCTGATGTCGGTGCAGCGCAGCGGGGGAGGTACTTGTGCTTCTGCTCCTCGGTGCCGAACAGCTTGACCGGCTGCGGCACGCCGATGGACTGGTGCGCCGACAGCAGCGCGCCGATCGCCGGGCTCGCCGACCCGAACAGCATCAACGCCTTGTTGTAGTACACCTGGGTCAGCCCGAGGCCGCCGTACTTCTCGTCGATCTTCATCCCGAACGCGCCGAGCTCCTTGAGCCCCGCGAAGACCTCGTCCGGGATGCGGGCCTCGCGCTCGATCAGCCCGCCGTCCACCTTGGTCTCGCAGAACTCCCGGAGCCGGGTGAGGAATTCCTCGCCCTTGCGCTCGACGTCCTCGGCCGCCCGCGGGTGCGGGTGGATGAGGTCCATCCGGAGCCGGCCGAGGAACAGCTCCTTGCCGAAACTCGGTTTCTGGTACGGAGTGTCGCGGGCTTCCTCGGCGATCTGCCGCGCTTCCCGCTCCGTCACGGGACTCATATCCTGGCCGGCCGTGTCGCGCACGACCTCACCAGGCTTGGCCGGATCCACTGCGGTCATGGGCCTCTCCCCAAACATCGCACTCGGTGTCGCCAGGTTACCCCCGAGTGTTACCCGCGGGTAGTAGCCGAGAAACACGGGCACGGTGACCGTTGGTGACCAAAGCGGCGGGGCGGTCACGGAGCGAAGCGTGCGCGCCCATGACCGCCCCGCGCCGGGGTCAGCCCATACTCCTCGGCCATCAGCTTCTCCCGCAGCTGCGCGAGGGTCTGGGCGAGCAGTCGGGAGACGTGCATCTGGGAGATGCCCAGCTGCTCGGCGATCTGAGACTGGGTCATGTTGCCGAAGAACCGCAGGATGACGATCCGCCGCTCACGCGGCGCGATCTGCTTGAGCAGCGGCTGCAGGGACTCCCGGAACTCGACCCCCTCCAGCTCCTTGTCGTCGTCGCCGAGCGTGTTGGCCAGCGTCGGCAGGCTCTCGTCGCCGCGGACCGGGTCCTCGAGCGAGCTGCTGCGGTAGGCGTTGGCCGCCTCCAGGCCCTCCAGCACCTCGTCGCGGGAGATCTTCAGGTACGCGGCGAGTTCGGTCGCCGTCGGTGCCCGGCCGTTGCGCTGGGACAGCTCCGCGACCGCGGCATTGAGCGAGAGGTGCAGCTCCTTGAGCCGGCGCGGCACCCGAACGGCCCAGCCATGGTCGCGGAAGTGCCGCTTGACCTCACCGACGATCGTCGGCACCGCGTAGGAGAGGAACTCGACGCCGCGCTCCGGATCGAACCGATCGACCGAGTTGATCAGCCCGACCATCGCGACCTGGGTGAGGTCCTCCAGCGGCTCGCCGCGGTTGTTGAACCGTCGGGCCAGGTGGCGGGCCAACGGCAGGTGCATCGTGACCAGCTTGTCCCGCAACTCCTGCCGGCGCGGCGAGTCGGCGGGTAGCGCGGCGAACTCCGCGAACAGTTCTTGGGCTTCCGTCGTGTCTTCGTGGCGGCTCATGAGGCCACCTCGCTGCGTGCGACGGTCCGCCAGGTCAGCTCCTTCACGCGACCGACCCGAGGCGGCGCTTGTGCAGCTTGACGGTGACCCGGCCGGTCGAGTCCGCGTCGGTCTCGACGGTGTCGACCAGCGCGGTCAGGACCCGCCAGCCGAACGTGTCACGGGACGGGCGGGGCGCCGTCGGTGGTCTGCGCGGAGGCGATCACCCACAGGGCTTCCGGCTCGATCGAGAACGAGCAGACGAGCTGGGACGACTTGGTCGCCCGCGCCACCAGCCCCGAGCACGCTTCGTCGACGGCCATCCGGAGATCGGCTACCTCGTCGAGGTTGAAATCGAGCCGGGCGGCGAGATCAGCCGTGAACGTGCGGAGCACCGGCAGGTGGGTGGGCGCGGCCGGGAGACGAACCTCGATGAGTTCGCCGTCGGCCTCCGGCGAGGATGCCGCGATCGATTCCTGCACGGGCGTACACCTCGGTCTTTCGGACTTGTCTGAGCGGATGGGACTCGGTCGGGAAGACCGTATCGCGTGCGGCTGGACGCCCCCGCGCCGAACCTGGTTCGACGCGGGGGCGCCGTTGTGTCGGGTCCTAGTCGGCCGGCCGCTCGACGTCGCCGCGCCAGCCGCCGGTCTCGGCGCCGCGCGACTCGATGAACTCCTTGAACCGGTTGAGGTCGCCGGAGACGCGGTGCTCGACCACGCCGATCTTGTCGCCGACGTTCTCCGCGAGGCCCTCGGGCTCGAAGTCCATCTGCAGCATCACCTTGCTGCGGCCCTCGTCGAGGCGGTGGAAGGTGACCACGCCGGCCTGGCGCGGACCGTCGATGGTGTGCCAGGCGACCCGCTCGTCCGGGTGCTGCTCGGTGATCTCCGCGTCGAACTCGCGGGTCACGCCGCCGATCTTGGTCTTCCAGTGCGTCCGGGTCGCGTCGACCTGGGTGATCCGCTCGACACCCTCCATGAACTGCGGGAACGACTCGAACTGGGTCCACTGGTTGTACGCCGTCGAGACCGGGACGTCGACCTCTACTGACTGCTGGATCGTACTCATGACGCTCCTTGGATAGACGATGACGTTCCGTCGTCAGCGCTACCCGACCGCCGATTTCTCAATCATCGAACCGCGGCGAACCGGACGACCGCGCTGCGGTTGGATCGCGCCCACCAGGGGCATGATCCAACCGCAACGGCCGGGCGGGCCGGCCTCGGAACGGGGGGAGAGCGATGCCGCGGCTCCGGCGCAGCGACCCGTCCGTGCCCGGTCTCGGGCGTCGGCGGTCGGGGAAAGGTTTCGTCTACCTCGACGCGGACGGCCAACGGATCGGCGACCCGGCCGTGCTGGGCCGGATCCGGGGGCTGGTGATCCCGCCGGCCTGGCGCGACGTGTGGATCTCGCCGTGGCCGAACGGGCACATCCAGGCGCTCGGCACGGATGACGCCGGCCGCCGCCAGTACCTCTACCACCCGACGTGGCGCGAGCAGCGGGACCGGGCCAAGCACGACCGGATGCTGGACTTCGCCGAGCGGCTGCCGAAGGTCCGGGAGACGCTCTGCGCGCACCTGGCCCAGCGCGGCGCCACCCGGGAGCGCGTCCTCGCCGCGGCGATCCGACTGCTGGAGCTGGGCTTCTTCCGGGTCGGCAGCGAGGCGTACGCGGACGAGAACGGCACCTACGGGCTCGCCACGCTCCGCCGCGAACACGTCCGGATGCGCCGCGGTGAACTGGTCTTCGAGTACCTCGCCAAGGGGGCCCAGGAGCGGACCCAGCTCGTCGCCGACCCGGACGTGATCCCGGTGATCCAGACGCTGCGGCGGCGCGACGACCCGAACCCGGAGCTGCTGGCCTACCGGGACGCGGCCGGCTGGCACGACGTGCGCAGCGAGGACGTCAACGCCTACCTGCGGGACGTCGCGGACGGCGACTTCACCGCGAAGGACTTCCGGACCTGGCACGCCACCGTGCTGATGGCCGTCGCGTTGGCCGTCTCCGAACGGGCCGCGAAGTCCAAGACCGCCCGGACCAAGGCGATCCGGCGGGCGTACGTCGAGGTGTCGGAGTACCTGGGCAACACCCCGGCGGTCTGCCGGGCGTCCTACGTGGACCCGAGGCTGGTCGACCTGTACGAGGACGGGCGGACGATCGCGCCGGCGTTGGACGAGCTCGGTGCCGACGTGGACGGCGGGCAGCTCGCGACCCAGGGCCACATCGAACGCGCCGTCCTGGCCCTGCTCCGCGACTAGGACGATTCCTGTCGTCGGCCGTGCTGGCCACGCCGCCAAGCGGCTTTGGGCGACATCTTCTCGGTCATAGCCGAGAAGATGTCGCCCAAAGCGCGGTAGGGAGCGGGCGGCGCGTGGGGCCGCCCGCCGCTGCGGCGAGTGAGGCGGGGCGGGGATCAGGCGGCGGGTGGGAGCAGCAGGGGCAGGGTGTCCTGGACGGCGCGGCGGGCGTCACCGCTGGCCGGGGCGGCGGCCACCCGGGCGGCGACCTCGTGCAGTCGGCGGTGGCTGCGCGGCGGCCACGGCCCGGCGGGTTCCGGCACCGGCGGCCTCGGATCGGCCAGCCGCGCCACCCGGGGCGGCCCGACCTGGCCGTCGAGCAGCGGATACCAGCGGGCGACGAAGCCGGACAGGCCCGGCGGTTCGAACCAGCCCGCCCACGGCGGATCGGCGGCCGCGGGCGTCAGGTCGTGCGGCGCCGCGGCGGCCAGGGCCTCGTCGACCCCGGCGGCCACGCGGATCACCCCGAGGTGGCCGGCGAGCAGCGCCCGGGCCCGCGCCGACGGCACCGGCGCCGCGGCCTCGACGGCGATCTCGGCCAGCTCGACCGCGGCACGCGGCTCGCCGAGCCGGACCGACTGGTAGCCGAGGCAGACCAGCAGGTAGCCGCCGAGGGTGACGTCGCCGGCGGCGTGCGCCGCGTAGAGAGCGGCCCGGTAGTACCGCTGGGCGGTGAACTGCAGCCCGGCGTCGAACGCGGCCCAGCCGGCGAGCTGGGCGAGATCGGCCGCGGCCAGCACGAGCCGCTGGCAGACCGCCGCCGAGTACGTGCCGTCGCGCAGCAACGCCACGATCAGCCGCAGCTGCGCCGAGGCCACCGCGAGCAGCACGCCGACGGGGAGCTGATCATCGAGCCGGCGGACCAGCTCGGCCTGGCGCTCCACCCGGCCGGCGGTGTCCTCCTCGGCGCGGAGCGGGCCGCGGATCACGGCGATCAGCGGCACCGTCACCGCGGCCCGCCACGCCCGCGCGAGCTGCACCAGCTCGGGGCCGGCGAGCGCCACGAAGCCGCGCCGATCGGGCTCGCCGGCGATCGCGTCCTCGATGGCCCGGAGGGCACCGCCGAGCCACCAGCCCTCGATCGGCCGGATCCCGCCGTAGGCCGGTAGCCAGCGCGGCCAGGGGTGCCGGGCGAGCCGCTCCTCGGGCACGCCGAGTACCAGGGCGAGGGCTCGCTGGGCGGCCGGCTCGGGCACGACGCCACGGGTCTCCCAGCGGTGCACCTTGTTCCGGTCGGCGGGGCCGAGCCGGACGCCGAGCTGGTCCCGGGCGTCACGGTCCATCGCGGCCAGCAGCTCGGTGGCGGACCAGCCGCGGAGCGCGCGGACGTAGGCGAGGGGATGGCTGACGGTGGACGGAGCGGGCTCCTGGTCGGCGTTCATTCGCGGACCCCCTCGGTTCGGCGCGGGCGATCGAGGGGACTGTACGGGCCGCTTCTGTCATTTCTGGGGGCCGCGGCGGTCGGGGTCCGCGCCGTGGTCCGGGCCCGGTCCGTTCGCTGGCGCGGTCGGTGCCTTGCGCGGCCGCCAGATCGCCTCCGGACGCCGCAAAGGTGAGCAATTCGGGGCCTGCGACCGTACTAGGGATCGACGGTCAGAGCCGAGACGACGAGGTGCGAGTCACGATGACGATCCAGTCCCACCACTACGGCGCCGACGACGACCAGCCGCTGGCGCAGGTCATCCCCCTTTTCCGGCCCACTCCCGGGGTGGAGGAGCTGGCGTACGACGAGGACGACCAGGGGCTGATCCTGCGGTTCCACGAGGACTTCGGGAACGGTCAGGGCGCCTCCTGACCGGCGGCGGCGCCGCGCTGGCCGGTGCCGAGGCGCTGGCGGCCAGGGATTCGACGTGCGTCGCTCGGGGTAGGGAGCCGGGGTCAGGCAGTGCACGTCGACCTCGGGAGCGCGCCGTGGCCGAACGAACCGCCAGGACCGGAACCGCCGAACCACCGCTGGGCGAGCTGGTGCGCGACGTCGCCCGGGACGTCTCCACCTTGGTCCGCCAGGAGATCGAGCTGGCCAAGGCCGAGACCAAGCAGGAGGCCGGGAAGCTCGGGCAGGCCGGCGGCGCGTTCGGCGTCGCCGGGCTCGCCGGCTGGCTCGTGCCTCGTCTTCATTTCCCTCGCCGGCATGTTCGGGCTCGCCGCGCTGCTGCCGATCGGCTGGGCCGCGCTGATCGTCGCCGCCGATGTGGGGCATCGTCGCGCCGTCACGGCGCTGATCGGCCGGTCCCGGATCAAGAGCCTGCACCCGGTCCCGACGCGCGACCATCGAGACCGTGAAGGAGGACGTCCGGTGGATACGGAACCGCAACGGCTAGAGCGGGAGATCCTGCACACCCGCGAGCGGCTCGGCGAGGACGTCGACGCGCTGCGTGGAGAAGCTGCGATCCACGCCGGGTCGCGGCGCGTGAGGTGGCCAAGGCCCGCTCGTCCGCCGAGCGGAACCCCGGCAAGGCCGCGCTGGTGGGTACGGTCGCGCTCGCCATGCTGGCCGGCTGGATCACCTGGCGGGCCAAGCACCGCTGAGGGCTGACCAAGCAGCGGTGGGCGACGCGAATCGCGCCGCCCACCGGCGCGTCACTTCTTCTTGCGGAGCGGCTTGGCGCTCTCCCGGTCGTTGGCCCGGCCGATCGCCTCCACCAGCTCCGCCTTGCTCATCGTGGAGCGACCCGGCACGTCCAACCGCCGCGCGACCTCCAGCAGGTGCTTCTTGCTGGCGTTCGCGTCCACGCCGCCGGCGGTCGGCGTGGTGCTGCGGCGGCTGGCGGCCCCGCTCTTGGCGGCCTGCGCGTCGGACGGCCCCTTCTGCTCCTTGGGCTCCCAGTGGTCGCCGACCTTCTCGAAGCTGTGCTTGAGCGAGGCGAACGCGGTGCGGTGCGCCCGCTCGCCCTCGCCGTACTGCTCCACGGCCGCGTCGTGGGTCTCGGCCCAGGTGTCCTGCGCCTTCTTCGACGACCGGCGCAGCGTCGACGGCAACTCCTCGCGTGCTGGCATGTCAACCTCCTCGGTCCTGTCCTGCCTGCCCGGCACCGGGCGGCGACAAACGCACGCGCCTGTTTGGCCGGGCCCACCCGGGGGAAACTCTCCGACCATGGCCGCCGAGACGATTCCCGACCCTGCCCGCACGAGAGCCGAGAAGTCCGACAGTCCCGCCGACGCGCACCACGCCTGGAACGTGGACGCCCGCGGCGAGACCGAATTGCAGCGGCTCGACCGCAACTTCGGCGAGATCCTGCAGGAACTGCGGGTCGCCCAGACGGGCGTGCAGATCCTGTTCGCGTTCCTGCTGACGCTGGCGTTCACGCAGCGGTTCACGGCGCTGAACATGTTCCAGCGCGACCTCTACATCGTCACGCTGCTGCTCACCGCCGCCGCCACGGGCCTGCTGATCGCCCCGGTCGGATACCACCGGATCACGTTCCGGCAGCGGATGCGCCCGGAACTGGTGACCGCCGCGAACCGGCTCGCGCTGGGCGGCCTGGTCTTCATGATGTTGGCGCTGATCAGCTCGATCCTGTTCATCACCGACGTGGTGCTGGGCGGTACCGCCGCCACGGTGATCACCGTGTGCTCCGCCGTGTGGCTCTTCGGCTTCTGGTTCCTGGTGCCGATCGCGCGGCTCTGGCAGCGACGCGGGGTCGGCCCCGCCCTCGACGCGGACGACGACACCGAAACCGAAGGGAAGAAGCGATGAGCGACCAACGGTCGCCGGAGAGCAAGGGCTGGCACGACGAGGCGGACGCCCGGGTCGTGGACCACGCCAGGGCGCTCGCGATGGACGCCGTCCAGCAGGCCGGCAACGGCCACCCCGGCACCGCGATGAGCCTCGCGCCCGTCGCGTACCTGATCTTCCAGGAGTTCCTCCGGCACGACCCGACCGACCCGGCGTGGACCGGCCGGGATCGGTTCGTGCTCTCGGCCGGCCACTCCAGCCTCACCCTCTACGTGCAGCTGTACCTGTCCGGGTACGGCCTGAGCCTGGACGACCTGCGCTCCTACCGGCAGTGGGGATCGCTCACCCCGGGCCACCCCGAGCACGGCCACACGATCGGCGTGGAGACCACCACCGGCCCGCTCGGCCAGGGCGTCGGCAACGCGGTCGGGATGGCGATGGCCGCGCGGCGCGAACGCGCGCTGTTCGACCCCGGCACCGCACCGGGGGAGAGCGTCTTCGACCACACCATCTACGTGATCGCCTCCGACGGGGACATGCAGGAGGGCATCCAGGCCGAGGCCGCCTCGCTCGCCGGCCACCAGCGGCTCGGCAACCTGGTGCTCGTCTACGACGACAACCACATCTCGATCGAGGGCGACACCGCCGTCGCGTTCTCCGAGGACGTGCTCGCCCGGTACGCCGCCTACGGCTGGCACACCCAGCGGGTCGAGGACTCCGAGGACGTCGACGCGCTCCGTGCCGCGCTGACCGCCGCCCGGGACGAGACCGGCCGCCCGTCGATCATCGGGATGCGCTCGATCATCGGCTATCCCGCGCCGAACCTGCGCGACACCGGCAAGGCGCACGGCGCGGCGCTGGGCGCCGAGGAAGTCGCGGCCACCAAGGAGATCCTCGGGCTGGACCCGGAGGTCACGTTCGCGATGCCCGAGGACCTGCTCGCGCACGCCCGCCAGGTGATCGACCGCGGCCGCGCCGCGCACGAGGAGTGGACCAAGCGGTTCAAGGACTGGGCGCAGGCCCGCCCCGAGCAGTCCGCCCTGTTCGACCGGCTCCGCGAGCGCCGGCTCCCCGCCGGCTGGACCGACGCGCTGCCGACGTTCCCGGCGAGCGAGAAGGGGATGGCCACCCGCAAGGCTTCCGGCGAGGTCATCGCGGCGCTCGCCCCGGTGCTGCCCGAGCTGTGGGGCGGCTCGGCCGACCTCGCGGAGTCGAACAACACCACGATCCCGGACGCACCCGACTTCCTGCCCGAGGAAGCGGACGGTCGCGTGCTCCACTTCGGTATCCGTGAGCACGCGATGGGCTCGGCGCTGAACGGCATCGTGCTGCACGGCGGAACCCGCCCGTTCGGCGGCACCTTCCTGGTGTTCTCCGACTACATGCGCCCGGCCGTCCGGCTCGCGGCGCTGATGGGCCTGCCGACGATCTACGTGTGGACGCACGACTCGATCGGCCTCGGCGAGGACGGCCCGACCCACCAACCGGTCGAGCAACTCACCGCGCTGCGGGCCATCCCGGGCCTGGACGTGGTCCGGCCGGCCGACGCCAACGAGACCGCCGTGGCGTGGCGGATGGCGCTGGAGCACACCGACCGGCCCACCGCCCTCTGCCTGACCAGGCAGAACGTGCCGACCCTGGAGCCGGACGCCGTAGTCGACGCGGCCAAGGGCGGCTACGTGCTGGCGGACGCGGGCAACGGCCAGCCCGAGGTGCTGATCATCGCCACCGGCAGCGAGGTGCCGATCGCGCTCGCCGCCCGCGCCACGCTGGAGGCCGAGGGACGGGCCACCCGGGTGGTGTCGATGCCGTGCCGGGAATGGTTCGACGCTCAGGATCCGTCGTATCGCCAGCGTGTGCTGCCGCCGGACGTGCGGGCCCGAGTCTCGGTCGAGGCGGGGATCTCGATGAGCTGGGAACGGCTGGTCGGCGAGGAAGGCGAGTGCGTGGGCGTCGAGACGTTCGGGGCGTCGGCGCCGTACCAGGTCGTCTACGAGCAGTACGGGCTGACGCCGGAGCGAGTGGTGGCCGCCGCGCACGCCAGCCTGTCCCGGGTCGGCGCCGTCAAGGGCTCGACCACCGGCAACTGACGCTGTCACTGCCGCTCTGGGCGACATCTTCTCGGTCATAGCCGAGAAGATGTCGCCCAAAGTCGCTGGGTGGGGCGGCGGAATGGACCTGGGGGCGCGGACCGCGACGCGGCATCTGGCCGGGGTCCGCGCCCCTCAGGCGGTCTTCTTGGCCGCGGCCTTCTTCCGGGGCGCCGCCTTCTTGGCGGTCGACTTCGCGGCGGTCTTGGTCGCGGTCTTCTTGGCCGGGGCGGCCTTCTTCTCGGGTGCCTTCTTCGCGGTGGCCTTGGCGGCCGGCGCCTTCGTGGCCTTCTTGGCCGGCGCGGCACCGCGGGACTTCTTCGCCTCCGCGACGCTCGCCTCCAGCGCCGCCATCAGGTCGATCACCTCGCCGCCGCGGCCGGCTGGCTCGGGCGCCTCGGTCACCTCGCGGCCGGCGACCTTCGCCTCGACCAGCTCGCGGAGCGCCCCCGCGTACTCGTCGGTGTACTCCTCCGGGTCGAAGTCCCCGGTCAGGGTCTCGATGTAGGACGCGGCCATGGTGAGTTCCTGCTGGCGCAGCTCGATGTCCTCCTCGGGCGCGAGCGAGGAGGCGTCTCGGATCTCGTCCGGCCAGAGCATCGTCTGGAGCACCAGCACGTCGTCCACCGAGCGCAGCACGGCGAGCGACTCGCGTTGCCGGAGCGCGACCTTGACCAGGGCGTAGGTGCCCGCGTCGGCGAGCGCCTGGCGGAGCAGCACGTACGGCTTCTTGCCCGGCCCGTCGGCGGACAGGTAGTAGCTCTTGCTGAAGTACACCGGGTCGATCTGCTCGGCCGGCACGAACCGCAGCACGTCGATGGTGCGGCTGCTCGCGATCGGCAGCTGGCCGAGTTCCTCGCCGGTCAGCACCACGGTGTCGCCGTCGGGGAGTTCGTACCCCCGGGCGATCTCGCTGTAGGGCACTTCCTCGCCCTCGGCCTCGCAGATCCGTCGGTACCGGATCCGCGATCCGTCCTTGACGTGGACCTGGTGCAGCGGGACGTCGTGCTCCTCAGTCGCGGAGTAGAGCTTGATCGGAATAGTGACCAGCCCGAATGACACCGCGCCCTTCCAGATGCTGCGCATACTCGGAGTATTCCCCGGTTAACCGGGGTAGACAAACATCTCGACGGTTCTGCGTCCGCCGAATTCGCCGGTCGGCGTTCCGTCGGTGGCGGCGAAGGAGGCGACGGGTGGCGGCGACGACAACGGTCGAGGTGGGCGGGCGGACGCTCGGACTGTCCAATCTGCAGAAGGTGCTCTTCCCGGCCACGGGCTTCACCAAGGGCGAGCTGATCGACTACTACGCCAAGGTCGCCGACGCGCTGCTGCCGCACATCAAGGACCGGCCGGTCTCCCTCAAGCGGTACCCGGACGGCGTCGCGGGTCAGGGCTTCTTCGCCAAGAACGCGCCGAACGGCACCCCCGAATGGGTGCGCACCGCGCTGCTGCCGGCGCCGGGCAGCACCATGAACCGGGACGAGGTCGAGTACGTCCTGACCGAGGACCTGCCCACGCTGGTCTGGCTGGCGAACCTGGCCGCGATCGAGCTGCACGTGCCGCAGTGGAAGGTCGGGCCGCGCGGCGGCGTGCACGGGCCCGACCTGCTGGTGTTCGACCTGGACCCGGGCGCGCCGGCCACGATCGTGGAGTGCTGCCAGGTGGCGATGCTGCTCCGGGCCGAGCTGGCCGAGGACGGGCTCACCGCGTACGCGAAGACGTCCGGCTCCAAGGGCATGCAGCTCTACGCGCCGATCAAGGAGGCCGGCGAGGACGCCCCCTCCGCGTACGCCAAGGAGCTGGCGCAGCGGCTGGAGAAGCGGGAGCCGAAGCTGATCGTGTCCCGGATGCAGCGGAACCTGCGCCCGGGGAAGGTCCTCATCGACTGGAGCCAGAACAACACGGCCAAGACCACCGTGGCGCCCTACTCGGTGCGGGCCCGGGAGGAACAGACCGTCTCCACGCCCGTCAGCTGGGACGAGGTCGAGGCGTGCGGCACGCCCACCGACCTGAAGTTCACCACGGACGCGGTGCTGGACCGGGTGGCCGAGCACGGCGACCTGTTCGCGCCGCTGCTCGCCTCCAGCCGCCCCAAGCTGCCCTGACGGCCGCGCCCTGGCGGCGGCGCGACGGCACGCGCCAGGCGCCCGCGGCTCGTTCATGTTTTTCCGCCCCGGACGGGGGGAATGTCGGGGGATGCGCCGCGGCCGACCCGCGCCGGCGGTTCCCTTCGACCCCCGAGGTGACCTGCATGCCGAGATCGACCGCGGGCAGCCGATGAGCGCCGCCACCGACGCGCTGCTGGAGACCCTGAAGACGGTGGCGGTGATCTTCAAGCAGGCCGGGATCCCGTTCGCGGTGGGCGGCAGCTACGGCGTCTACGCCCGGGGCGGCCCCACCTCCGAGCACGACGTCGACATCATGCTGATGGAGCGCGACATGCCCAAGGCCCTGGAACTGCTCGTCGAGCGTGGCTTCCGCTCGGTCGACCCGCCCGAGGACTGGCTGGTCAAGGTGTACGACGAGGACCGGCTGGTGGACCTGATCTACCGGCCGTCCGAGCGGCAGGTGGACGCGGCGACGCTGGCCCGCAGCGACGAGCTGCCGGTCGGTGCCGTGTTGATGCCGGTGCTGCCCGCCACCGATCTGCTGGTCAACAAGCTGCTGGCGTTCGCGGAGCACTACTGCGACTTCGCGACCGTGCTGCCGCTCGCGCGCGCCCTGCGCGAGCAGATCGACTGGCGGGCGGCCCGCGAGCAGGTGGCCGGGTCCCCGTACGCGGAGGCGTTCCTGGTGCTCTGCGAGCGGCTGGAGCTGATCCCGGCGGACCCCGGCGCCGGCGCCGGCCGCTGAACCGCTCGACCCGGCTCCGAGAGGTGGCCCCATGACCGACCACGACCCAGTACGACGATGCACCCCGTACGACGAGGCGCCCCAGTACGCGGCGACCCGGCTGCAGCAGGCCCTCGCCGAGGACGACCGCACCGCTGAGCTGGGCATCAAGGTGGTGGTCCGGCCCGGCCAGGTGTTCCTTCGCGGTGAGGTGCTCACCGAGGCCCGCCGGGACCGACTCGCCGAGGTGATCGCCGAGCTGGAACCCGAGCTGCGGATCCACAACGAGGTCCGGGTGACCGAATGCCCGGAGCCGACCGGCACGCCGGAGACGCTCCGATGATCCGGATCGCGGCGGTCGGCGACGTACACCTGGGCGAGGACGCCCGCGGCCGGCTGCGACCAGCGCTGGAGCATCTCGGCGACCACGCCGACGTGCTGCTGCTCGCCGGTGATCTGACCCGGCACGGCACCGTGGGCGAGGCCCGGGTGGTCGCGGCGGAGTTCGCGGACCTGCCGGTGCCGGTGATCGCCGTGCTGGGCAACCACGACTACCACAGCGACCAGCCGGACGCCGTGACCGCGGTGCTCACCGACGGCGGCATCACCGTGCTGGAGGGGGCCGCCGCGGTGCTGACCGTCGGCGGGGAGCGGCTCGGTGTGGTCGGCGCGAAGGGCTTCGGCGGCGGGTTCGCCGGCAAATGCGGCAGCGACTTCGGCGAACCGGAGATGAAGGCGTTCGCCCGGCACGGCAAGGAGTGCGCGGCGCGGCTCGGCGCGGCCTTCCGCGACCTGTCCTCGCTGCGACCGGACGGTGGCGCTGACCCACTACGCGCCGGTGATCGACACGCTGGTCGGCGAGCCGCCGGAGATCTACTCGTTCCTCGGCAACTACCTGCTCGCCGAGGAGATCGACCGTGCCGGCGCGGACCTGTCGGTGCACGGCCACGCGCACCGCGGCACCGAACTGGGCGTGACGCCGGGTGGGGTCCGGGTGCGGAACGTGGCGCAGCCGGTGATCCAGAAAGCGTTCGCGGTGTACTGCCTCGGGGAGGCGGAGCGCGATCCGCGCGAGGATCGGCTGCTTCCTTCGTCCCGGGCGGGGAGCGTAATGTCGTGAATCACTGCCCATTCGTGCACTCTCGGGCGCCAATGGTGCTGGGCACCCCTACTCTGAACGGTGGGTGCGGGATGTGCGGACGGGCACGACTGGGGGGATTGACGATGTCTTGGTGGGTGAATAATCCGGTCTGTGCCGCTTTCGGGCTGTTTGTCGGCCGTGGGCTGCGGGTCTGCTAGTGGCGTCGGACCAGTTCGGCGCCGCGCAGGCGGAGAGTTGGGCCTCGGTGGCCGACGCGCTGTCCGGCGTGCCGGCCCTCATCGCCGTGACCGACGGGCCTGCCCATGACCTCGTGTACACCAACGACGCGTACCTCGAGGTCTTCGGCCGTGGTCCGCTGGACCGCGCCCCGGCCAGCCCTGCCCCCGACGTCCAGGCCGAACTGACCCCCGAGTCGTCGGTGGCGATCCTCGACGGCGTCTACTCCTCCGGGCGCCCGCACAGCCTGCGCGCGGTCCCGGTCCAGCTGGTGGCCAGCAACGGCCGGATCCGCGAGGGCCTGTTCACATTCGTCTACCTCCCGTTACGGGATCAGGAACGGCGGGTCTCCGGGCTGCTCGTGGTGGCCGTGGACGACGCCGGTGACCGCCCGTCCGGGCCCGACCAGCGCGCCAGCGAACTGCGCCGCGCCGGTGACCGCCGGCAGGCCAGGGCGCCCCAGCCCGAGCCGGCGCGCCGCGCCCAGTACGAGCCGGACGAGTTGCAGGTCGCGGTCGGCACCCGGTCCGGGCCCGCCGCGGCCACCGTCTGGCACGACGTGGTGCCGCTCGGCGCCGGCCGCACCGGCATCGTCATCGGTGACGTCCGCGGCGGCGGCGAGGTGGCCGGCGCGGTCGTGGCGCAGCTGCGCACGGCGGTCCGGGCGTACTCACGGCTGGATTTGCCGCCGGTCGAGGTGCTCGGCCTGCTCGACGCGCTGGTCGCCGATACCGTGCCGACGGCCGAGGTGACCTGCGGCTACGGCGTCTTCGACCCGACCGAGAACACCCTGACCTACGCCTCGGCCGGGCACCCCACGCCGCTGGTGCTGGACGCCGAAGCCAAGGCGGATCCGCTGCTGCTGGACGTGGGCGTGCCGCTCGGTTCCGGCCGTGGTGCCTTCGCCGAGCAGATCCGGACCCTGGCAGCAGGGCGAGGTCGCCGCGCTCTACACCGCGGACCTGGTGGCCCAGGGCGGCGCGGACTCCGATCAGGACACCGGACAGGTGCTGGCGGCGGCGCTGGACGCCGAGCGCGGCGGCCTGAAGGAGCGGTGCGCGGCGGTTCTGCACCGGTTGGACGCGGACGGCGCGGGGTCCGGAGCGACGCCGGGGCGGGACGCGCTGCTGCTGGTGCTGGGGCGGCGCGAGCTGGGCGGCCGGTTGCCGCGCAGCATCGAACTGGAGCTACGGGAGGGGCGCGAGCCGGCGCGGCGGGCCAGGGCGTTCTGCCACGGCGTGCTCAGCACCTGGCAGGTACCCGACCACAAGCGCGAGGACATCGTGCTGGTGGTGAGCGAACTGGTCACCAACGCGATCCTGCACGGCGGCGCGGCCGAGCAACTCCGGCTGCGGCGTACCGATCGGCGGGTGGTGATCGAGGTCTTCGACCACGGCCGCCGGATGCCGCATCCCCGGGCGGCTGACTTCAAGGCCGAGAGCGGGCGCGGTCTGCACCTGGTGGCCCGGCTGGCGGACCGCTGGGGCGCTCGGCCGGTCGGCGCGGGCAAGGCGGTCTGGTGCGAGTTCGACACGCCCCTGCTCGAGGTCTCCGGCGGGCGGCGCGGCGGGGGAGAGCCCCAGGCACTGTCGGGCTGAGCCTGGTTCGACTGAGTGCGGTTCGCTGGCTGGCGGCCGGGGCTGCGGTTGGATCGGGCCCTGGGCGGGCGTGATCTCACCGCAGCAGGTCAGGCGGTGTCGGCCAGGAGGGTCTCGACGGCCGACTCGACCGACGGGCGTACTGGCACGACCCGGTCGACGCCGGTCAGCCGGAACACCCGCGAGACCAGACCCGGGACGCAGACCACCTGGAGCGAGCCGCGCCGGTCCCGGAGCCGCTTGTGATCGCCGACCAGGATCCCCAGGCCGGTCGAGTCGAGGAACGTGACGGCGCTCAGATCCACGACGTGGTGGGAGAACTGGCGTAGCAGCAGGTCGTGCAGCGGGTCGCGCAGTTGGAAGCCGGTGGTCACATCGACCTCGCCGATGACCGTGACCACCGCGTACTGCTCGTGCTCGGCGACCGAGACGCTGAGCCGGGCGGGGTTCGCGGCGGGACGGTGCGCTCCGAGCCGGGAGCCGTTCGACCGAGACCGACGCTCGCCCATGCGCTCTCCTCGCCTCGCCAAACCGGAATGTCAGGTTCGCCCGGGCGAAGGATGGTTCGCCGCCTCGACCCGACTACCCATGAGTATAACTGGCGTAACTTACGGTTACTCGGATCACCGGCGTGGCGCGTCGGGTTGGCGGAGTTCCGGGCTCAGCTGAGCCAGAACCGGAACAGCGTGTCGCCGAACCGCACCAGGTTCGAGGAGATACCGAAGAGCTCCACGATGCCGTAGATGACCCCGAAGAACGCGCGGTTGAGCGCCGGCACCATCAACAGCACGAACAGGATGATGAAGCCGAACGGCGCCACCTTGGCCGCGGTGCGGAGCTGCTCCTCGGGCAGCCACGGCTCCAGAATGCCGAATCCGTCCAGCCCCGGCACCGGCAGCAGGTTGAGCAGGCTTGCGGTGATCTGGAGGAAGCCGAGGAACGTCAGCGCCGCCCAGAACGGCAGGTGCGCCGGGTCGTCCGGCCCGAACACCGCCACCGGCACCAGCGTCGCGAACGCGAACGCCACGTTGGTCAGCGGACCGGCCGCCGAGACCAGGCTCTCCCGCACCCGCCCGCGCAGCGCCGACCGGTTGATGTACACCGCGCCGCCGGGCAGGCCGATGCCGCCGAGCAGCACGAACAGCAGCGGCAACGCGATGCTGTAGACCGCGTGGGTGTACTTGAACGGGTCGAGCGTCAGGTAGCCCTGCGCGGCCACCGAGTGGTCGCCGCCCCGGTAGGCGACCACCGCGTGGGCGTACTCGTGCAGGCACAGCGAGAGCAGCCAGCCGGCGAGCACGAACAGGAAAGCCGCGTACTTGGCCTCGATCGCCTCGGTCCAGAGCGCCCACCCGGACACGCCGACGACGGCCACGATGCCGAGGAAGATCGGGCTCGGTCGGAACGCGGCCCGGTTGGTGACGTGCGGGCGCGCGGGGGTGCCCCAGATGTCGGACATGACGCTCCCGGAGCAGTGGTGGTCAGCTGGCGTCCGACGCTACCAGCGGCTGGCACCCGGACCGCCGCGCGGCATCACGCCGTCCGCACCCCGCGCGCCGTCGCGCCCCACCCGCGCTTTGGGCGACATTTTCCCGGTTATAGCCGAGAAAATATCGCCCAAAGCGGGGAAAGCGTGGGGTCAGGCGGCGCCGGGGCGGGCGCTGGCGGGCCGACCGGCGGGCCAGCCCTGCTCGACCAGCGCCTGGGCCATCTCGTCGCGGCCCATCGAGACCAGCGTCGCGACGATCACCTCCTGCAGGTGCTCGCGCTCGTACTCCTGGAGTTCGGCGAAGAGCGTGGCCGGCAGCAGCGTGTGCTGCTCGCCCGCGGCGGCCGCGGCGGCGGTCAGCTCGTCCCAGGCGGCCGGCCAGGCCGCGGTGGCGGGGGTCGGCAGCCGGTCCAGCACCTCGCGCATGTCCTCGGCGGAGGAGCTGTTGGCCAGCCAGTAGGACAGCAGGCCGTGGTGGCCGGAGCGGAGCAGTTCGCCGAAGAACACCGTCCGGCGCCGCTGCAGTTCCAGCTTGGCGTCCTCGATCTGCATCTCACGCTGGAGTCGGTCCACCTCGTCCACCTGGGCGCGGACCGGTTCGGCCAGCCTTAACACGACGTGGCCGTTGCCGTAGGACAGGCCGACGTCGGGCAGGTGCGCGACGGCCTTGAGCTCCAGGTCGGCGAGCTGTTCGGCGGCCGTGAGCGCGGACACCGGGTGGGTCTGGGCGATCCGCTGCAGCCGTTCGCCCGCGGCCCGGCGCACCAGCGGCTCACCCTCGACGATCCGCGCGGCGGCCGTGGCGACCGGATCGGAGACCCACCAGGAGAGCTGGACCTCGGCCTCGACGATCCGGCCGCCGTCGCCGGCCGCGAGGTTGAGCCCGAACGCGCTGAACCGCTCGCCGAGGCGGACCTGGTACACCGACCGGTAGCGCCCACGGGCCACGTCCCGGAACCGGACGCCGGCGCTGCGGGCGGTGGCGCCCGGACCGACCAGTCGCCAGCCTCCGTGCCCGTCGGCGAGCACGAGCGCGCTGCCCCGGGGCGCGCCGCGGCGGTGCTTGGCCAGCGCGGAGACGGGGGAGTGGACGATCTGCGTCAGCGGGGTGGAGTCGCTCATGATCTGGCTCCTCGCCGGTGAGGTCGTGGTGACGCACGCCGGCGGCGCGCGGTGACACGTCCGGCGGGCCGCCGCCGAACGCTCCCGGTTCGTTGGCACTTACGATGCGTGGTCAAAGGATAGCTCCGCGTCGTCATTTGCGGTTGCAAACCGGCCTCGCTCCCGCTATGCGGAAGGGTTCGCCGTTGCTCCGATCGACCGTAGCGCGGCGACGTCCCGGACGACCAGATGATGGCCACCGTCCCGTCCGACCACGCCCCGCTCGCGCAGCGTCCGCCAGGCCCGGTCCACTGACTCCGGCGACGCCGCCACCATCGTCGCGAGCTCGGATCGGGTCAGCCTCAGCTCGATCCGGACCGTGTGGTCGCCGGCGGGCTCGCCGTACCGCTCGGCCAGGCCGACCAGGGCGCCGGCGAGCCGTTCGAGCACTGTGGTGGCCGCGTACTGGACCCGCTGCCGGTCGGCGTCGCGGAGCCGGCGCGCGAGTATGCGCACCAGAGCCAGCGCCGCGCTGGGATGCCGGTCCAGGAAGCGGCGGAACTCGACCGTGGTGAGCTGGCGTGCGCTGGCGGGTTCGAGCGCGACGACCGACGCGGCGCCCTCGGTCTCCTCGACCGTGGCCACCTCACCGACCAGATCGCCCGCGCCGCGCAGCGCGAGCATCACCTCGGTGCCGTCCACGGCGGTCGCCACCACCTTGACCCGGCCGCGGAGCACGACGAGTACGCGGTCCAGCGGCTGGCCCTGGAGCAACAGCGCCTCGCCGGCGGCGTAGCTGCGCACCAAGCCGGCCTCGGCGAGCGCGGCCCGGTCCGCCGGGGTGAGCGCGTCGGCGAACGTGAGCGCCGCCGGCCTGATCCGCTCCGGTTCGGGCATGGCCACCTCTCGGCGCTGGATCGGCGGTCCCTACGGGGTGGGCGGCTCGGCCGGCCAGTCGGCGTACCGGATGCGGTCCACCGAGACGACCTCGCCGGGCAGCGCCCACTCGGCCTTGCCCAGCCGGGCCAGCGGCCGGAGCAGGTCGAACTCGGCGTGCCCGTCCACCAGCACCTCCGCCGCGACCGCCGCGTGCACGACCGACCCGAACACCACGGTCGAATCGCCGAGCCGCAGCGTGCTGTGCAGCCGGCACTCCAGCGCCACCGGCGAGGCGGCCACCCGGGGCGGCTTGACCCGCAGGCTCGGCTCCCGCTCGATGCCGACCTCGTCGAACTCGCTGACCCCGCGCGGGAACTCCGTCGCCGTCGCGTTGACCTGCACCAGCAGCGGCTCGGAGGCGAGATTGACCACGAACTCGCCGGTCTCCTCGACGTTGCGCAGGGTGTCCTTGCGCCCGACCGAGGTGAACTGGACGATCGGCGGCCAGTGACAGGCGACGTTGAAGAACGAGTGCGGCGCCAGGTTGTCGATGCCGTCGGAGGAGGTGGAGGAGACCCACGCGATCGGCCGGGGCACCACGACCGAGGTCAGGAGCCGGTAGAAGTCGCGGGTGGCCATGCTCGCTGGATCGAAGTCGGTGCGCACGCCCTTGATTATCGCCCGGCCCGGCGGTTGCGCACGTGTCGCCGCCCGGCGGGCTAGGGCCGGGCGCGGTCGCGCCCGTGAGGGCTGCGGTTCGAATCCGACACTGGGAGGGCGGATTCGAACCGCAGCGGTGTGTTCTGTCGGTACCGGCGGGCATGATCAGCGGTGTGTTGCTGGTGGAGCTGTCCGAGACGTCGCAGGCCGTGACGGCCACCCGGTCGCGGCTGGCCAAGATCGAGCTGATCGCGGCCCGGCTGCGCGAGCTGACCCCGGAAGAGACCGTGCCCGGCGTCGCCTACCTCTGCGGTGAGCTGCGGCAACGCCAGATCGGGGTGGGCTGGGCCGCGCTCCGCGAGCTGCCGCAGCCCGCCGCCGCGCCGAGCCTGACCGTCGCCGAGGTGGACGCGCTGCTGGAGGAGATCGGCAAGCAGGCCGGCGCTGGATCCCAGCGCGAGCGCCGCCGGCTGCTGGACCTGCTGTTCGGCCGCGCCACCGACGGCGAGCAGCGGTTCCTGCAACGGCTGATCCTCGGTGAGCTGCGTCAGGGTGCGCTGGAAGGCGTGGTCGTGGAGGCGGTGGCACGGGCCGCCGCGGTGCCGGCAGCCGAAATCCGCCGGGCGCTGCTGCTCCGGGGCGATCTGCGGGCCGTCGCGGTCGCGGCGCTGGCCGAGGGCAGCGCCGGCCTGGCCGCCTTCCGGCTGGAGGTCGGCCGTCCGCTCGCGCCGATGCTCGCCCAGCCCGCCGAGGACATCGACACCGCGTTTGCCAAGGTCAGCCCGAGCGGCGAGAAAACGGTCGCCGTGGAGGAGAAGCTCGACGGCGCCCGCATCCAGGTGCACCGATCGGGGTCGGAGGTGGCCGTGTTCACCCGGAGCCTGGACGAGGTCACCGCGCGGGTGCCCGAGGTGGTCGCCGCCGCGCTGGCGCTGCCCGTGCGGGACGTGGTGCTCGACGGCGAGACGATCGCGCTCCGCCCGGACGGCCGCCCGCACCCCTTCCAGGTCACGGCCAGCCGGTTCGGCAGCAAGAAGCCCACCGAGGAGCTCCGCGCCACGACGCCGCTGAGCTGCACGTTCTTCGACATCCTGCACCTGGACGGCGTCGACCTGCTCGATCACCCCGGCGCCGAGCGGTTCGCCGCGCTCGCCTCGGTGCTGCCCGGTGAGCTGCGGGTGCGGCGCGCGCTCACCGACGACCCGGCCGCTGGCGCCGCGTTCCTCGCCGAGACGCTGCGCCGGGGCCACGAGGGCGTGCTGGTCAAGTCGCTGGAGACCCCGTACGAGGCGGGTCGCCGCGGCGGCGGCTGGCTCAAGGTCAAGCCGAGGCACACCCTGGACCTGGTCGTGCTGGCCGCCGAGTGGGGTCACGGCCGGCGCAAGGGCTGGCTGTCCAACCTGCACCTCGGCGCCCGCGACCCGGCCGGCGTGGTCGGGGAGCCGGGTGGCTTCGTCATGCTCGGTAAGACGTTCAAGGGGATGACCGACGAACTGCTGGGCTGGCAGACCGAACAGCTGCTGGCCCGCGCGGTCGACCCAGAACGAGTGGGTCGTGCACGTCCGGCCCGAACTCGTGGTGGAGATCGCGTTCGACGGGGTACAGGGCAGCACCCGCTATCCCGGCGGCGTCGCGCTGCGGTTCGCCCGGGTCAAGGGGTACCGCGCCGACAAGACCGCCGCCGAGGCCGACACGATCGAGGCCGTCCGCGCCATCCACGCCGGCTGAACCCCGAAACCTTCGGCTTTGGGCGACATGTTCGGTGCTATAGCACCGAACATGTCGCCCAAAGCGCGGTGGAGGGGGTGGCCGCGCCGGGATGGCGCGCCGGCGGCGCGGGAGCGCGGCCGGTCAGGCGGTGAGCTTGGTGGGCATCAGGAGTGAGTAGGCGCGGTCGTCGTCGGGCAGGCGGATCGCGAGTGGGGTGATCGGACCGTCCAGCTCCAGCACGAGCTGCCCCTTGGCGACTGCGGCAAGTGCTTCGAGCAGGAATTCGCGATTCACGCCGATCCGCAGCATCGCGGATTCTTCGGGGCCTGGGCCGACCGTCAGGGCACCCTCCCGGTCGACCGTGAGCACGACCACCTCGGGACCGCCGTCGAGGCTGACCCGGAGCGACGCGACGTCGACCGTGATCCGGTGCGCGCCCTCGATCCGGACCAGGCGCCGATAGTCCGGGAAGTCGTGGTCGAGCCGCTCGCCCCGCACCTCCCGGCCGGCCGCGGTGACCGTGATCGCGGCAGCATCCAGCGTGACCTCGACCTCGCCGCCCTCCCGCACCAGCACCCGGATCTCGTCCACGGTCGACGCTGGCACCAGGGCACTGATCGGCTGGCCGGCGACGTCCCGGGCCCGCGCCTCCGCGACCGCGAGCCGGTACCGGTCGGTGGCGACCAGCCGCAGGGCGGCGTTCTCGACCTCGAACAGGACGCCGGTCAGCACCGGTAGCTCCGGGTCGACGCCGACCGCGAAACGGACGGCGTCGAGCGCGGCGGCCAGGTCTTCTGCATTCAGTATCAAGCGGGTGTGCTCAGGGTTCTCCTCATCGGCGCCCAGCACCTGGGCGTAGACGTGGGAGAGCTCGCGGCGGGCATCGGCCAGGCCGTCCTCCAGCCGGCGCAGGTGACCGTCCAGCAGCGGCCGGACCGCCGCCGGATCGGCACGTCGGGCCAGCACCAGCGCGATCTCCGCGAGCGGCATGCCGACCCGGCGCAGCCTGGCCAGCAGCCGCGCCGGCCCGAGCTGCGTCTCGGCGTACCACCGGTACCCCGTCTCCGGGTCCACCCAGGCGGGGACCAGCAGCCCAGCGCCGTCGTAGAACCGGAGCGCGCTCACGGTCAGACCGCTGGCACGCGCCATCTCGCCGATACTCCGCATCTCGCTCTCCACCCCGCTGACTCTGGGCACTCGACCTGGTCGAGGGTCAAGCCGACGTCCCGATCCTGCCCGCCCCGCCGACAATCCGCCCGCCCGCGCGGGCACCGGCGGCACGCCGGGCACCCCATGAATGCTCCCTTCATGGGCTGGGGGCACGGTGAAGGGAGCATTCATGGGGTGCTGTGGGGGTGTTGGGTTGCTGTGGGGTGTCGGGCCGCCGCAGGCGGCTCCGCGCCGCCCCGGAGCGCGTTGCCGCACCCTCGCGGCTCCCGCGACGGCGCTAGGACGCACTCGCGGGAGCCGCGAGGGGGTTCGGGCCGGCCACGGCGCGCCCCTGCGGTCCATTCGCGACCCCAGAGGGCGCGAATGGACCGCAGCTCAGGCCGGCGTGCGGTCGACCAGGAACCGGCTGAGCACGGCGGCGAGCACCCCGGCGGCGACCACGCCGAGCAGGCCGACCCGCAGGCTGCTGGCATCGGCGACGACCCCGACCAGCGGCGGGGAGATCAGCGAAGCCGATGCGCAGCAGCCAGCTGACCACGGTGAGGCCGACGCCCTCGGGCAGGCCGGGCAGTTCGTCGGCGCTGTGCATGGCGGCCGGGATGAGGGTGGCGACGCCGAGACCGGCCAGGGCGAAGCCGACCAGGGTGGTGGTGAGGGTGGGCACGGCGAGCGCGGCGCCCATCCCCACCGCGGTCAGCGCACCGCCGGCCCGGGCCACGGCGCGCTGGCCGAACCGGTCGACGAACCGGTCGCCGGTCAGTCGGCCCACGGTCATCGCGGTCTGCAGCGCCACGAACGCCAGCCCGGCGGTCGCGACCGAGGTGCCGAGTTCCCCGTTGAGGTAGATCGCGCCCCACGACGCGCCGGCGTCCTCGACCAGCGTGCAGCACGCGGCGAGCACCCCGAGCGCGATCAGCAGCCGGACCGCGGTGCCCCGGACCGCGCTCAGCCGCATGGGCGCTTCCGCGGTGCGTTCCGCGTTCTCCGGGCCGGGCAGCAGGAACCGGTACGCCACCAGCGCGACCGCCGCGAACAGCACCGACGAGACCAGCAGGTGCAGGGTCAGCGGGATCGCCAGGCCCGCCGCGGCCGAGCCCATCAGTCCGCCGGTGACCGCGCCGATGCTCCACACGCCGTGGAAGGAGTTCACGATCGACCGCCCGTAGCGCCGCTGCACGCGCAGGCCGTGAGCGTTCTGGGCGACGTCGACGATCGCGTCCAGCGCACCGGCGGCGAACAGCCCCGCCGCGAGCAGCGCCCAGGTGCCGGCCACCGCGAGCAGCGGCATCGTCACCGCGACCACCAGAATGCCCACCGCCGCGACCCGCGCCGACCGCCACCGCCGGATCAGCGCGCCGGCCAGCAGCCCCGCCACCAGCGCGCCCAGCGGGTTCGCGGCGAGCGCCGAGCCGAGCGCGGCGTTGCTCAGGTCGAGGTCGGCCTTGAGCTCGGGGTAGCGCGGCACCAGGTTGCAGTACAGCGCGCCGTTGGTGAAGAACAGGGCGGCCACAGCCGCCCGCGCGTGGCGGCTGCGGCGCAGGTCAGCGGTGGTGTCGGTGAGCTCGGACATGCAACGTCCCGTCGGAGATGGAGGTCAGCCGGTGAAGCGGTGGATCGCGTGCCGGATGTCGTCGGCCGTCATCGGGTCGGTGGACAGCGCGGTGTGCAGCACCAGGCCCTCGACCAGGGCGTCGAGTTCGCGGGCGGTGGTGGGGCTGAAGTGCCGCTCCAGGGCGCGGCGGCTGCGCAGCATCCAGTCCTGGGTCACGGTCCGCAGCGCCGGCTTGCGTGCCGCCACGACGTACAGCTCGACGGTCAGCACCAGGTCACGGTTGGAGCCCAGCAGGTCGCCGGAGACGTGCTGGACCACGGCCTCGATCGCGGCCGACCGGTCCGGTGCGGTGCGCATCCGGTCGTCGAACATGGCCGCGATGGACTCGGCGTGCCGGGTGAACGCCTCCGCGAGCAGTTCGTCGATCGACGCGAAGTGGTAGGTGGTCGAACCGAGCGGCACGTCGGCGGCCCGCGCGATGGACCGGTGGGTCGCGCCGGCGACGCCCTGCTCGGCGATGACCGCCAGGGTGGCCTGGATCAGCCGGTCCCGCCGGCCGGGGTCGTGCCGCCTGGCCCGCCGGGTGACGACGGGTGAATCGGCATCGTCGCTGGTCACAGCGTGGCCTCGGGATCGAGTTCACGGACGATCCGGGCGGGGTTGCCGACCGCCACGACGTTCGCCGGCAGGTCCTTGGCGACGACCGCGCCGGCCCCGACCACGGTGTTCGCGCCGATGCTCACGCCCGCCAACACGATCACCCCGCCGCCGAGCCAGACGTTGTCGCCGATGCTGATCGGCTTGGCGGCCTCCCACTTGTCCCGCCGCGGTCCCGGCTCGACGGGGTGGGTGGGGGTCAGCAGCTGCACGTTCGGCCCGATCTGCACGTCGTCGCCGATGGTGATCGCGGCGACGTCCAGCGCGACCAGCCCGTAGTTGGCGAACGTGCGGGCGCCGACGGTGAGGTGCGCGCCGTAGTCGACGTAGAGCGGCGGCCGGATCTCGGTGCCCTCGCCGACCGCGCCGAGCAGCTCGGTGAGCAGCCGGCGGCGCGCCGTCGGTGTTCCGGACCGGCGGGCGAGTTGAACTCGGCCATCAGCTCCTGGGCGCGGGTGAGCTGCTCGGCGAGCTCAGGGTCGTCGGCGATGTAGAGGTCACCGGCGAGCATCCGTTCGCGCATGGATCGGGGGTCGTTCTCGGGAGTGGCAGCCATGCGGACAACCGTACACATCGTTGTGTACGAGTGTCCATAGCGGCGCGGTCAGGGCGCCAGCCTCGCGGCCTGGGCGTCGAGATACCGCCGCTCGGGCAGGCTGGTGGTCCGGCTGGCGGCGGTCCGGTAGGAGGCGAGGGCCGCGTCGTGGTCGCCGGCCATCTCCAGCAGGTGGGCGCGGACCGCGTCGAGGCGGTGGTGCCCGGCCAGCCGGTCGTCGGTGTCCAGCGCCGGCGAGCAGCTCGAGCCCGGTCCGCGGGCCGTGCACCATCGCGGCCGCGATCGCGTGGTTGAGCGTGACCATCGGGCCCGGCGCGAGACGGTCGAGCAGCTCGTACAGCGCGAGGATCTGCGGCCAGTCGGTGTCCTCGACCCGGTCCGCCTCGGCGTGCAGCGCCGCGATCGCCGCCTGGAGCTGGTACGGGCCGACGGCCGACCGGGACAGCGTGTCGGTGACCAGCGCGACGCCCTCGGCGATGAACGGCCCGGTTCCAGCAGGGTCCGGTCCTGCTCGGTCGAGCGGGATCAGGCCGCCGTCGGGGCCGGTGCGGGCCGGCCGGCGCGCGTCGGTGAGCAGCATCAGCGCCAGCAGCCCGGCCACCTCGCCGTCGTCGGGCAGCAGCGCGTGGACCGCCCGGGTGAGCCGGATCGCCTCGGCGGTGAGGTCGGCGCGCTGCAGGTCCGGGCCGGAGCTGGCGGTGTAGCCCTCGTTGAAGATCAGGTAGAGCACGTGCAGCACGACCCGCAGCCGGTCGGCGCGTTCGGCCTCCGGCGGCATCGTGAACGCGGCGCCGGCGGCCTTGATCCGCTGCTTGGCCCGGCTGATCCGCTGCGCCATGGTCGCCTCGGGCACCAGGAACGCGCGGGCGATCTCCAGCGTGGTCAGGCCGCCGACCGCGCGCAGGGTCAGCGCCAGCTGGGACGGCGGGCGACAGCGCCGGGATGGCAGCACAGGAACAGCAGCGTGAGCGTGTCGTCCTGGTCCGGCGGCCGGTCCTCGTCCAGGGCCGGCGCGAACTCCTCGCCCGGCGGCGGCCTGCAGCGCGACCGTGGACTCGCGGCGCCGGCGCGCGATGTCGCTGCGCAGCTGGTCGGTGAGCCGGCGGGCGGCGACCGTGATCAGCCAGCCCCGCGGGTTCTCCGGCACGCCCTGCTCGGGCCACTGCAGCGCGGCGGCGAGCAGCGCCTCCTGGACCGCGTCCTCGCACGCGTCGAACTGCCCGTACCGCCGGACGAGCACGCCGAGGACCTGCGGCGCCAGCTCGCGCAGCAGGTCCTCGACTCGGGTCTGGCTCGTCACATCTCCAGGCCGGAGCCGTCCATGATCGGGCGGAGCTCGGTCGCGGCGAGCTTCGGAGTCGGGCCAGCGGGAGGCGATCTCGATGGCCCGTTCCGGGGTCTCGCAGTCGATCAGGCAGTAGCCGGCCAGCAGCTCCTTGGACTCGACGAACGGCCCGTCCGTGGTGGACGCGACCCCGTCCCGGACCCGGACCGTCCTGGTGTGCGACGCGTCCGCGAGGGCTTCGCCGCCGACCCACTCGCCGGACTCCATCAGCTCCTGCATGACCGCGTCGGCCTCACCCATCAGCCCGTTCCGCTCGTCCTCGGACAGCGTCGCCCAGGTGGCCGGGTTGTTGTAGATCAGCAGCATGTACTTCATGTCATCACCTCTCGCCGGTGGCTCCGGGTTCGAAGCCGTCACGGAGATATCGGAGCCGCTGGAGTGTTCTCGACATCCGGCCGGAAGATTTCTCGGCCGAACCTACCCGAGCCGCCCTGAGCCGCAGCTGGGCGCGCCCGGCGCGCGGCCGGGAACACGGACCTGAGCATTCCGTTCCGATCTTCGCGGCGGGCTCGATAGTGTGACGCAGTGCGAATTGGAGTGAACGTCCCCAACTTCGGCCCCGGCACCGACCCCGGCGCGCTGCGTGACTGGGCGCAGACCGTGGAGGGCCTCGGCTACGACC
Source organism: uncultured Actinomycetota bacterium (assembly GCA_963746095.1). Classification (GTDB taxonomy): domain Bacteria; phylum Actinomycetota; class Actinomycetes; order Mycobacteriales; family Cryptosporangiaceae; genus CAVVAL01. The sequence goes on from CAVVAL010000031.1 coordinate 330,180, forward strand.
TGCTGATGGTCTCCGACCATGTCGCGATCACGCCCGACGTGGCCGAGCAGTACCCGGCGCCGTTCTACGAGCCGTTCACCACGCTGTCGTGGCTGGCCGGCATCACCCAGCGGGTACGGCTGGGCACCAGCGTGCTGATCGTGCCGTACCGGCATCCGCTGCTGCTGGCTCGGATGGCCGCCAACCTCAACGCGCTCAGCGGCGGTCGGCTCGTGCTCGGCGTGGGCGTGGGTTGGGCGCGGCAGGAGTTCGCGGCGCTCGGCGTGGAGTTCCAGCGGCGCGGCGCGCTGACCGACGAGCACCTGACCGCCGTGCGGGCCGCCTGGCAGGACGACGCCGACTACCGCAGCGGCCAGGTCCCGATCTGGGTCGGCGGCAACAGCGAAGCCGGCCTGCGCCGGGCGGTGCGGCTCGGCGACGCGTGGCACCCGCTGCGGCAGACCCTGGACTGGATGCGCGAGAAGGTCGACCGGCTCAAGGTCATCGCGGACGAGGAGGAGCGGCCGGCACCCGCCGTGACCCCGCGGATCGTGCTGCGGCTCACCGCGACGCCGATCACCGACCCCGGCCGGCTCGCCGGCGTCGGGACCATCGACCAGGTCCTCGACGACCTGGACCAGCTGCGCCTGCTCGGCGCGGACACGGTCGTGCTCGACCCGTTCGACGGCGACCCGGCCGAGACGCTCCGCCCCCAGCCCGCCTGGCAGGCCCTCGCGACCGTGGCCGCCCACTGGACCCCTCTCACCGAAAGGCAGTAACAGTGACTCCCGACGACGAGAAGCTTCTCCGCAGGGCGATCGAGCTGGCCGCCACCGCCCGGGCCGGCGGCAACCCGCCGTTCGGCTCGCTGCTGGTCGGGCCGGGCGGCGACGTGCTGATCGAGGAGCACAACACGGTCCTCAGCGACGGCGACATCACCGCTCACCCCGAGCTGAAGCTCGCCCGCTGGGCCGCCCAGCAGCTCGACGCGGGCACCGCGGCCGGCACGACCATGTACACGAGCTGCCAGCCGTGCCAGATGTGCACCGGTGCGATCGAACGGTCCGGGCTCGGCCGGGTCGTGTTCGCCCTGTCGAACGAGCAGCTCACGGGCCTCAAGCCGCTGGCCGCGACCGCCGGCGCGAAGCTGGAGGGGCCCGCGCTGTTCGACGAGGCGCGGGTGCCGGTCGAGGGCTACTACTGAGCTGAGGCGGCAGCCCGACGCGGCCCCGCCGCCGAGCCCGATCCGTCTACATCGGAATACTCGGGGAAATGCACGTCTCGAACAGCATCGAGGGGTGCATTTCCCCGACTAATCCATCGTGGACAAGCTGAGCCGGCTCGCGGCGCCAGCGCCGCGTTGGCGGCGGATCAGCAGCACGACGACCGCCGCGGACATCACCAGCGCCAGCAGGGACGCGGCGGCGCTGTACGTGAGGTACCAGTCCGGCACCGCTTTCGCCGGTGACGGGGCGCCGAACGTGCCGCCGACCAGGAATGCCAGCACGTAGCCGCCGCTGAGCGCGTACGCCGCGATCCGGGCGGGATCGCTGCCACGCCACACGAACACGGCCAGGGCCAGGAACGTCGCCGCCAACGCGACGGCGAAGCCGACGCCGGCCGCGCTGAGGTTCGCGGTACCGCCGGAGAGCTGCGCGGCGAGCGCGTCGGCGTCCAGGTTATCCGCGCCCAGGGCGTCCCGGTACGGGAGCGACACGGCCAGTCCGGCCAGCACGAGCACGGCTTGGCCGGCCAGCAGGGACGCGGCGAGCGTGCTGGAGCGCGGGGGCACAGGGGTGGTGGTCATCGTTCCTCCTGAGGGGTTTCTATTCGCTGCGGAGGCCGCCGGGCCTGGTCAGCCGCCACAGCAGCGGCAGGCTGGCCGCCGTGGTCAGGAGCACGACCAGCGCGGCGGCGCCGGAGGTGAGGCCGATGCCGCGCCAGTCGAACCGGATCGGCGCCTCGGCGGCGGTTTGCAGGATCGACGCCAGGCCGGTGCCGGTGGCGACCGCCAGGGCCAGGCCGAGCACGACGGGCACGGCCACCTGGTAGAGCACCGACCAGGCCAGCGTCCGCCGTCGGGTACCGAACGCCATCAGCACGGCGAGCAGCCGGCGCCGTTCGCGGAGCTGTTCGACGACGTTGACCAGCATGCTCGCGCCGATGAGCAGCAGCAGCGCGGTCGCGCCGGCCAGCAGCCCGCTGCCGGATGTTGAGCAGGGTGTTCTCGACGCCATTCGGGTCGACTGGCCAGACCAGCACGCTCGGGTCCAGCTCGGCGGTGGCGTTGCGGACCCGATCGAGGGCGTCCGGGTCGGCCGGGTCGGTGCCGACGTACACATCGGAAGCGGGCGGGCGCGGGATGACCGACCAGCGCGCCGGGCGTGACCATGATCGCGCTCTGGGCGCCGAGAACGTCGTCGACATGGGCCGGCACGGTGCGGGCTGTCGCGGGCAGCGTCCACGGACGTGGCGGGGCCTCCTGTGCGGTCCCGCTCCTTGACGGTGTACGCGCCGGGGCGGGGTGTCTGGGCGCCTGGGGCGGTGACGATGAAGCTGTCGCCATCGGCACAGGTGCCGAGCCGCGCGAACAGCCGCAGCACCGCGCAGTCGCCGATCCGGCAGCAACGTGTCGCTTCCCGATCCGACGCCGGCCCCGGCGGGGGTGGCCAGCAACGACGTGGCCGGGCCGACCGCGCGCACACCCGGGGATGTCCTTGAGCGCGGCGAGCCACGAACCGGTCGGGTCGAGCGGCTCGCGCAGCATCACCACGGTCTGGAACTGGTCGGTGCCCCGGCCCGTGTCCGCGGTGAACTGGGCCTGCACCGCGACGAGCAGCCCGTGCAGCGCGATGGCGCCCGCGACCGAGACGGCGATCCCGGAGACCGCGCGGACCGCCGTGCCGCTGTCGAGCTGGAGCCGGCGCACCGCGAGCTGCCAGGCCACGCTGCCGCCGCCCAGCCGCCGCACCGTCGCCTCGACCACCCAGGGCAGCAGCAACGCCACGCCGACCAGCAGGGCCGCGACGCCCGGCCATGACCCGGTACTCGAACCCGGAGCCCTGGTCCTCGAGCCCGTCGCGCAACGGGTACAGCAGCGCCAGCCCTGCCACCGGCAGGATCAGCCGCCACCACAACCGGCGGCGGCGGTCACCGCTGCGGCGCACCACGCCGAGCGGCTCGACCACCACCCGGCGCAGCGCCGACACCGTGACCACGACCGCGATGACCGGAACCAGCACCACGACCAGCGCCGCGAGCGACCGGGACCGGCCGGAAGTCGGCGGGGTAGAAGCTCATGCCGGCCGGCACGAACCGGCCGCACACCACGCCGACCAGCGCCGAACAGCAGCCCACCGACGACCAGCCCGAGCAGGGCACCGGCGAGGGTCTCCCCGGCGGCGATCCGCCGGGTCATGGCGGCGTCCGCGCCGACCAGCCGCAGCGCCGCGAGCTGCCGGTCCCTGGCCTCGCCGCCGAACCGCACCGCCGTGGTCACGAACAGCATCACCGGCAGCAGCAGCACGACCAGGCCGACCACGCCGAGCAGCAGCAACGTCGGCGGTAGCCCCTCGTCGAGGTCCGACCGGCCGAACGTGCGCACCCGGGTACCGGACTCCTCGGTGAGCCGATCGGTGCCGAGGTAGACGACGTACTCGCCCGGCCCGGCCAGGCCGGCCGGCGCCGATCTCGCCGACCACCTTCGCGTCCCACCGATCGCGCAGCAGCGCCCCCGCGGCGCTGTCGAGCAGCGTGTCCAAGGCGGGAGAGACGACCATCTCGCCGGGAGCCAGCCGCCGGTCCACGCCCGGGCGGCAGCGGGGCGCGTTCCCCGTCCGGCTGCAACAGCAGCCCGTAGATCTTGGTGCCCCGGTACTCCGACTTGATCTCCGGCGGTCAGCACGGTGTCGGCGCCTCGCGGCACCGGCTGCGACCAGTCCACGCCGCGGGCGGAGATCCGCGCGTCGCGTGCCGACACCAGGGCCGGGATCGGTCGCGGCGATGAACAGCATCGCCACCCCGAGCCCCACGCCGACCGAGATCATGGCCAGCCGGGCCCAGCCCGAACGGCCGCCCGCCACGCTCAGCCGCGACCCCAACGTCAGCTCGGAGATCCAGCGCCGCGGCCTCATCGGGCGTACTCCTGCTCGCGGACGCGACCGTCCCGGACCACGGCCTCCCGGTCGGAGTACGCGGCGATCCGGGCCTCGTGGGTGACCAGCACCACCGCGGCGCCGGTGTCGCGGGCCGCGGCGATCAGCAGCTGCATCACCCGCTCGCCGTTGAGGGAGTCCAGCGCCCCCGTCGGCTCGTCGGCGAAGATCACCCGCGGCCCGGTGACCAGGGCGCGGGCGACGGCCACCCGCTGCCCCTGCCCGCCGGAGGCCTGACCGGGGCGCTTGCCGGCCACATCGGCGACCTCCAGGCGCTCCAGCCAGTCGGCGGCGCACCGCTGGGCCTCGCGGCGGCCGACGCCGGCCAGGCGCAGCGGCAGCGCCACGTTCTCCAGGCAGCTCAGCTCGGGCACCAGCTGCCCGAACTGGAACACGAACCCGAACTCGGTCCGCCGCAGCGCGCTGCGCTCGGTGTCCGACATCGCGGACAGGTCGCGGCCGGCGAAGCTCACCCGGCCGGAGTCCGGGCGTGAGGATCCCGGCGAGGCAGTGCAGCAGCGTGGACTTGCCGGAGCCGGACGGACCCATCAGCGCCAGCACCTCGCCGGCGTACACCCGCAGCGACGCGGAGTTCAGCGCCTGGGTGGAGCCGAAGCTCAGGTGCAGGTCTCTCGGCGGTGAGGAGTGGATCGGTCACGGTGGGCGATCATGAGGGCTCCTGGGAGGCGGGCCGGCGCGGCGGGCGGACCTGGTCACCGAGTTGGTCGAGGCGCGCGGCGGTGAGTTCCAGCCAGCGCAGGTCGGCCTCCAGGTGGAACAGGGCGTGGTCGCAGATGAGCTGGTCGGCCAGGTCGCCGTCGGTCTTGTGCCGGGTCAGCTCGCGCATCAGCCGCAGGTGCTCGGCGCGCTGGATGTCCAGCAGATCGGCGGCGTCCCGGCCGGTGAGCAGCGCGAGGACGACCTTCGTGAACAGGGTGCTCTGCAGGTACGGCTCGGGCTTCTCCGGCGTGGTCAGCCAGCCGGCCACGTCGCTGACGCCGGCCGAGGTGATCGCGTACCGCTTGCGGTCCGGCCCGTCGCCGGGCTCGGACTCCACCTCGACGAGGCCGTTCTTCAGCAGCCGCGCGAGGGTGGAGTACACCTGCCCGTAGTGCAGCGCCCGGCCGTGGCCGAACCGTTCGTCATAGGAGCGCTTGAGGTCGTACCCGTGCCGGGGACCGGACTCCAACAAGCCCAAGAGGGCGAAGCCAACTGACATGACCGCCACTATACACACCGGTTATACACTCAGTGTCTACGCAGCTCAGCGGCGTTCCCGTGGCTGCGCCGGAATTTGGTCAGGCCGGCTTGGCGCTGCGGAAGGTGCGCCGGTAGGTGTCCGGCGGGACCCCGACGATCCGCTTGAACTGGCGCCGCAGGGTCGTGGCGGTGCCCATGCCGGTGGCGATCGGCGACCGCCTCGATGCTCTCGTCGGTGGCCTCGAGCAGCTGCTGGGCGTGCCGCACGCGCTGGGTCAGGAGCCACTGGATCGGCGTCTGCCCGAGCACCGAGCGGAACTGCCGGCCGAGATTGCGCGGGCTGGTGTTCGCCCGCCGCGCCAGGTCCGTCACGCGTCAGCGGCTGGTCCAGCCGTTCCTGCGCCCAGGCGAGCAGCTGGGCGAGCACGTGGTCGCCGGTGACCTGCATCGGCGTGGCCACGAACTGGGCCTGGCCACCGGCCCGATGCGGCGACATGACCAGCCGGCGGGCGACGGAGTTGGCGATGGCGGCGCCGTGGTCGAGGTGGACCAGGTGCAGGCACAGGTCGACGGCGGCGGCCTTGCCCGCGGCCGTCAGCACGCTGCCGTTGTCCGTGTAGAGCACGTCCGGGTCGACCAGCGCCCGCGGATGGCGTTCGCTCAGCTCCGCGGTGTGCGCCCAGTGGGTGGTGGCCCGCCGCCCGTCGAGCAGGCCCGCGGCGCCGAGCAGGAACGCGCCGGTGCAGAGGGAGGCCACCCGGGCACCCGCCTCGTGCGCCGCCCGCACGGCCTCGACCAGCTCTGGCGCGGGCGGCTCGTCGATGTCGACGCAGGCCGGCACGATCACGGTGTCGGCGCCGACCAGGCGATCGAGCCCATGGTCGGGTTCGACCATGAACGGCCCGACCCGCACCGGCCCGGGCCCGCAGAGCAGCACGTCGTACCAGCCGCCGGCCGCCTCGAGCGGGGGGTTGCCGAAGATCTCGTACGCCACGCCGAGCTCGAAGTGCAGCAGGTGACCGGCGGCCAGCAACGCGACGGTGGGCATGTCCGAAAGTGTACGCATGACGTCGTTCCGGACCATCACGGTCGACCCCCGACCGGCGGTGAGACTGGACCCACCAGAACATCGAGCATCGGGGAACCATGAGCACGACAGCTGCAGTGGTGGTCTACGGCGCGACCGGCCACACCGGTCGCTTCATCGTCGCCGAGCTACGCCGGCGCGGCCTCGCCACCATCGTCTCGGGCCGGAACGCGGCCCAGCTGGAGGCGCTGGCGGCCGAGTGGCCCGAGGTGGTCGTGCGGCCGGCCACCGTGGACGACCCAGGCTCGCTGGACCGGGCGCTCGCCGGCGCGGCGGCCGTCATCAACGCCGCCGGGCCGTTCGCGGTGACCGGCGGCCCGGTCGTGGAGGCGGCCCTGCGCGCGGGCATCCCGTACGTCGACGTGGCGGCGGAGATCGAGGCGAACGTCGCGATGTTCGCCGACCACGCGGAGGCGGCCCGAGCGGCCGGGGTCGCCGTGGTGCCGGCGATGGCGTTCTACGGCGGGCTGGGCGACCTGCTGGTGACCGCGGCGATGGGCGAGTGGACCGCCGCGGACGAGGTGCACGTCGCGTACGGGTTGAGCAGCTGGCGTCCCACGCCCGGCACCCGGACGGCCGGTCAGGTGTCCCACGAGCGCCGCGCGGGCCGCCGGGTGCGGTTCAAGGACGGCGCGCTGCGGTACCACGACGACCCGGCGTGCCGAGCAGGACTGGCTCTTTCCCGGAGCCGCTGGGCCGGCGCGCGGTGATCGCGGAGTTCACGATGGCCGACGTCGTCACCGTTCCCAGCCACCTGGCCGTGTCCGAGGTCCGCACCTACATGGCGGTCGAGGCCGCGCGGGACCTGGCGAACGGGGACACGCCGGCGCCGGAGCCGGTCGACGCGCTGGGCCGGTCGGACCAGACGTTCGTGGTCGACGTCGTTGGTCCGCGCCGGCGACGTCGAGCGCCGCGCCACCGCCCGCGGCCAGGACATCTACGCGGTCACCGCACCGCTGGTGGTGGAGGCCGTCCAGCGGATCCTGGCCGGGCAGACGCGGACGACGGGCGTGGCCTCGGCCGGCGCGATGTTCGACGCGGCGGACTTCCTCCGGTCGCTGGCCCCGTACCTGTCGGTCGAGCTGCCCGCGCTGACCGGCCACGCCCTCGGCTAGGAAGGTCCCCACTCGGGTTTGGGCAACATCTTCGGGGTCATAGCACCGAAGATGTCGCCCAAACCGAGGATCTACGCCAGAGAGGCGCGCCGGGCGGCGGCGAGTTCGGCGGTGAGCGCGTCGGCCTGGCGCTCGGCGGCCCTGGCCGCGTCGCGGGCGGCGTCCCGGTCGGCCCGGAGCTCCGCGAGCCGCTCCTCGTGGGCGGTGCGCTGGTCGGCGAGCCGCTCGACCGAGTGGGCGCGTTCGGCGTCGAGGCCGTGGCGGGCGGTGTCCCGCTCGCTGGTCCGCTCCGCCAGGGTGGCGCGTAGGGCGGTGAGTTCGGCGGCGGCGGCGCGTTGGGCCTCGGTGGCGGTGTCCCGTTCCTGTTCGACGCGGTGAAGCAGCGTGGCCTGCCGGGTGAGGTCCTCCTGCGCGCGGCTGGCGGCGGCTTCGGCGGCCCGCTGGGCTTCCTCGGCTACCCGTCGAGCCTGGTCGGCGTGGTCCCGGGCGGCTTCGGCGCTCTGCTGAGCCCGGGTCGCGGCCTCGGCCGCCGAGGTGGCGGCCGCGAGCGCGGCGCGCAGTTGCTCGGCCTCGGTGCGGGCGGCCTGGAGTGCGGCGGCGGCGGTGTCGCGTTCGGCGCGGGCGTCGAGGGCTTCGGCGAGCGCGGCGTCGGTCTCCCGCATCGCGTCCTCGGCCCGAGCGGTGGCCTCGGCAGCCTGGCGATGCTTCGGCGGCGGTGCGCTTGGCCGTGTCGGCGGCGACGGTCGCGGCCTCGGTGGCCTGGTTCGCCTCGGCCAGGGCCAGCTCGGCCTCGCTCAGCTGGGCGTCGAGCTGGTCGGCGCGGGCGTCGGCGGCGGTGCGTTCGGTCTCGGCCTGGGTCCGCGCGGCGCGGGCAGCCCTCGCCGCGTTCTCCGCCTCGACCGCCCTGGCCTCGGCGGTGGCGACCGCGGCGTTCGACTCGGCCCGCACGGTGGTGATCTCGGCGGCGAGCGCGGCCGGGTCGCGGACCACCCCGAGGTCGGCCAGCACCTTGTCGCCGAACTCCTGCAGCTGGGTGGCGGTGGCGAGGAACCGCTCGATGTTGGTCTCCATGCGCGCGCCGGCGAGGCTGACCGGTCTGGTCAGCTCGGGGGAGTCGCCCGAGCTCGTCGGAACGTTCCATCGCGAGCCGGCGTCGCTCCTGGTACGCGCTGCTCCGGTTGTGTCCCGGCGTCCTCGCAGTACTCCGGCGACCGGCCAGGCCCCATCGCGGCTGCCGCCGGACTGTCACAACTCGGGTACTTACACATCTTCTCCCGGAGATCCACGGCGTCATCCTAGAGCCTTTTTCTTTACGTCATACGTCCAAACGTTTTGACACAACGAAACACAATACAGAATAGGGGTACGTGATAAGACCAGTTATCACGTACATCGTCGTTTGGTTGGAGGGTGAGGCGATGCGACGAAATGGGCTCGTTTTCGATCGCCAGGCCGAGATCGGCATCCTGAAGGGCCTGCATGGGCTCGGCGTCGCTCTCCGGCGGCTAGCTCGTCGAACCGGGGTGTCGTCTGCCAGGGCAGGGCTCGCCCAGCGCGGTGCTGTGGCTTTCGTCAGGTGTTTCGCCGGCCGAAGTGTGCCGGTGCGGAACGTGGGGTTACTTGCGAACCTGAGCGTTCACCGCGGGATGCACGTCACCGTTGTCCGCGTCGAGGCTCGCGAGCAGGCGCAACCCGTCCTCGGCGGGGCTGCCGGGGGTCGCGGACAGCACCAGGAGCTCCATGCCCGACTCATCCGGTAGTGCGAAGTTCTCCTGGTGCAGTTCCAGCAGCCCGACCAGCGGGTGCCGGTACGCCTTGCGTCCATGCGTGCGGGCGCGCACGTCCGCGCGGGCCCAGAGATGACGGAAGCGCTCGCTGCCGATCGCCAGCTCGCCGATGAGTGAGGCCAGGCGGGGGTCGTCGGGGTATTTCCCGGCGGCCAGGCGCAGGTGCCCGACCACGTCGAGGGTGCAGTTCTCCCAGTCCGCGTAAAGGCCGCGCTCGGCCTCCGCGAGAAAGATGTGCCGGGCGGTGTTCAGACCCGGCATCGGCATGCCGAAGAGGAGCCGGGCGAGCCGGTTCCCGGCGAGCACGTTCAAGCGGTGGTCCATGATCAGCGCCGGTGCGTCGGTGACCAGATCGAGGACGCGCCGCAGCTCCGGCCGAACCCGCCCCGCCGGCGCCTTCGCCCGGCGGCGGCGCTGCCGGGCGAGCCGGTCCAGGTGCCCACGTTCGGTCTCATCGAGGCCGAGGACGCGGGCGAGCGCGTCGAGGACCTGCTCGGACGGGCTGGGTCGCGCGGCCCTGCTCCAGTCGTACGTAGTAGTCGACGCTGACTCCGGACAGGTGGGCGACCTCTTCGCGGCGCAGCCCTTCGACCCGGCGGCGGCTGTCGGTGGGGATGCCGACCGCTGCCGGGTCGACCCGGGAACGCCGGGTCCGCAGGAAGCCCGCGAGATCGTCCATGCCCCCAGTATCGCGGCTGTGCCGCCCGCCAAGGTGGCCCTGCCAGTACCAGGAAGTCCCGTCCGATGGAAGAGGCGCCCCTGAACGCCGGGCGCCGCGACGCCCAGGATCGGAGGCAGCCGATCCGAAGGAGATCCCATGAAGACGCTGATCATCTACGCCCACCCGGAGCCGAAGTCGCTCAACAGCTCACTGAAGGACCTCGCGGTCTCCACGCTGGAGACCGCCGGGCACGAGGTGCGGGTGAGTGATCTGTACGCGATGAGCTGGAAGGCGGTCGTGGACGCCGCGGACTACGGCCCCCACGCCTCAAGTCCGCTGAAGGTCGCCCTGGACTCGGGCCGGGCCTTCGATGCCGGGACGCTCACCTCGGACGTCCTCGCCGAGCAGGAGAAGCTGCTGTGGGCCGACACGATCATCTTCCAGTTCCCGCTGTGGTGGTACACCATGCCCGCGATCCTCAAAGGCTGGGTGGACCGGGTGTTCACCTATCGCTTCGCGTACGGCGTCGGCGAACACAGCGGCACCCAGTACGGCGAGCGCTTCGGCGAAGGAACCCTCGCCGGCAGGAGGGCCCTGCTGTCGGTGACCGCCGGCGGGCCGGAGTCGCATTACGCCGCTCGCGGGATCAACGGCCCCATCGACGATCTCCTGTTCCCGATCCACCACGGCATCCTCTACTACCCGGGCATCGAGGTGCTGCCGCCGTTCGTGCTGTACGGCACCGACCGGATGACCGACGAGGACTATCCGGACGTCGCCAAGGCGTGGGAGCAGCGACTGCTCACCCTGGAGTCGACCGAGCCGATCGCGTTCCGGCCGCAGAACTTCGGTGACTACGAGGTCCCCTCGCTGCACCTGAAGGACGGACTGGAGCCTGCGGGTCGCACGGGTTTCGGGCTGCATGTGCGCGGCTAGCTACCGGCGAATGCAACCGGCCCGCCTGGTGAGCTGACCGGTCGCATGGTGCGACTGGCCGGATCAGCCTGGCGGGCCGGTACGGGCTTCCTCGGGAGCGTCAGCCTCCCGTGGCGATCGCCTTCTCCCACATCCGGGTGTAGGCCTCGGCGCCGTTCATCAGCTGTTTCCGCAGCTCAGGGCCGTCGCCGCCGGCCTGCTGGATGAGGTCGGTGGTCCAGTCGGCGTAGAGGCCGTACTGGGCGACGCCATCGGTGTTGAGGTCGAAGGTGCGCGAGCCGAAGACCTGCTTGCTCACGGTGGTGCCGTTGGGCGCGGTGAACGGGTAGGTCAGCGGGCTGGCTTCGGCGTTGAGACGCGGTGGCGCCTGCGGAGCCAGGCCGTTGACGTCACTGCCGAACCCGTATCCGGTGATCGAACCGCCGTGCGCCAGCGCCCGGTTGGCGCGCCACTCGGCGAGGAAGTCCGGCTCGCCGTTGCCCGCGTCGGTGCGCCGCGTAGGCGTACGAGGCGACGAAGCCGCCGAGCGCGAGGACCCGGTCGACCATCGCGCGGTCCGCCCAGGTGTGCACCGAGGTGACGCCGGGGTAGTTGGCCGCGTGCGGCCAGGTCGAGCACGGCCTGCGCGGTCTTCACGCCCATGTGGTCGATGTGGATGATCATGCCGCGGGCCATCATCTGCTGGATGAGGTACGTGCCCAGGCTGGTCAGGCCGCGGGTGTTGCAGATCTTGCCGCTCGGGTAGACCGGGAAGATCGCGCCGGCCGGCAGGTTCAGGCGGGCCGAGCTTGAGCAGCTTGGCGAAGTCGTCGCTGACCAGCGGCTGCTCGTTGTCGGACGGGGCCGGTGCAGCTGGTCGCGGTCCACCAGTGGCCGGTGGACAGCAGGTTGCCCACGTTGAGCGCCGCGCCGGTGACCCCGGCGTCGAACCGGGTGCCGCCGAACGCGTTGTCGAACTTGTGCACCGGGTACAGGCCGGAGACGCCGAGGGCCTGCAGCTCGTCGCAGGCCCGCGTCGATGTCGGCCGTGGTGCACTGCGGCGACGTCCTTGATCTCGCGGCAGCCGAAGATCTCGGAGTTCTCCACGCCGATCGTCACGGCCAGCTTGCCCTGGGCCGCGATGCTGCGCACCTGGGCCGGCGTGGTGGCGATGCGGAACCAGCCCTTGCCCGCGCCGCCGCTCTGGGCGTCGATGTAGTCCTGCATCGAGTACAGGTACTTGGCCTGGGCGCGGATCTGCTCCATCTCGTCGCACGAGGTGTCCCGCGACGGGTAGAGCTCGCAGATGATCCGGTTCGCGACCAGCAGCGCGTTGAGCACGCGCTGTCCGGACGCGCCACGACCGCTCGATGCCCCGGTAGTAGGACTGCTCGTGCAGCAGCGAGTTGTGCTGCGGCCAGTCCCCGAAGGTCGGCCAGCCGTCCTCTCGCGGAGTTGCACCAGCGTCGGTGCCGCCGATGATGCCCTCGAGCAGCGCGCCCAGGCTGAAGCTGGAGTGCGAGGCACAGCCGGCGAGCGCGACCTGCGACGCCGCCGGGGGCCCACGCGTCGCCGCAGTGCAGCTGGCCGCCGAAGGCGGCGGCGGCGGTGACGTGGGCGTGGGCGTCGATGGTGCCGACGATCTTGCCGCTGCCGTCCACCCCGGGCGCGGCGGTGCCGGAGACGCCGGTGTCGATGTCGGGCGGGGTGTAGCAGCCCGTGGCCGCGGTCAGCGCCACCGTGTTGGACGAGCCGCCCGCGCCGAGCGCGCCACGAGGAAGGAGCCCATGATCTGGCCGGTGGCGGTGGCGGTGAAGCGGTACCGGTCACCGCTCGGCGGTCACCGTGAAGTCGGCCCGGTCGCCGTACGCGCCGCCGGCGAGGATGAAACCGACGACGCTCTGGTACGCCGGAGCGCCGGTGGGGTCGAACAGCTCGTAGCGGGAGAGCTGGGTGGCTTCCAGGCGGAACGGCGTGGCCGCCGAGCTGGCGGAGGTGAAGGCGTAGCCGTCCCCGCTGCGCACCACGTAGCCGAGGGGCTTGGTGCCGTCGTAGACCTCTAACGCGGCGCACACACCGTCGAGGGAATCGGCCGCAGTGCTGATCTTGGTCGCGGCCGACGCCTCGGGGATGGTCGTGACGATGAAGGCGCCCACCGGGACGAGCACTGCGAGGGTGGTGAGTAAGCGGCCCAGGCGCCGAGGGCGACTTGGGAGGCGGAGGAAGGGAGAAATGGCGGCGCACCTTCACACTCGCGGGACCACTGGGGCAGCAGTGGCTGGATGGAAGCAACAGGGTCCGCGTGATTGGGAAAACTGTCAATAGCTGGACGCGGCCTGTTCGCTTCGTTGTCAACCGCTCTGTCAGGTGTCTCCGATCACCCCGGGAATCGCGGTGTCACCCGCATGCCGGGGCGGCGCGGACAAGTAGGCGTTTGTGTGTGCTGAACGTCGCTTCCATCCAGGATCAGCGTTTTGAGAAGGGCGTATTCGGCGGTCCGACCAGTCAGCCGACTGGGTGCTGTGTCGCGCTTCACGTGCGGCGGGCGACGTCTTCGCGGGAATTTCCGGGAAATGCGGGCCGGGCTTGGACGGGAAGGCGGCGCTAGGACGTCGCGGGCGTGCTGACCCAGCGCAGCGCCCTGGCGAGATCACGGCCGGAGGGGGCTCGCTCCGGATCGACCAGCAGCTGCGCGATCACACCGGTCAACATCGCCTGATAGAGGAAGCCCACGATCTGCGCCGACTCCTCGTCCGCGCCGCTGTCGATGCTCTGGAACAGAGCGGCCAACCCGTACCGGGCCTCCTGGTTGGCGTCGGCGAAGAATTTCTTCATCTCCGGCACGTACTCGAGCTGCGCGAGGACCTCGAACTGCACGACCCAGAGCGGCCGGTGGGCGGCGAACAGCTCGATCACCCGGTCCCACGTGGCCTCGAAGCGCTCGATCGACCCGGGCGGGCCGACGTACTCGGCCGCCAACGCCTGACCCAGCTCGGCGCTCCACTCCTCGGTCGCCTGGTAGACGGCCAGGTTCAGGAGGGCTTCCTTCGAGCCGAAGTGGTAACCGATGGCGGCCAGGCTGACGCCGGCGGAGGAGGCGATGTCACGCGCGGTCGTGCGCGCGTATCCCTTCTCGAAGAGGCACCGCTTGGCGCCCGCCACCAGATCCTCGCGATTTCCCATGCCGTCAGCATACCGACGGTTTCAGACGCTCGTCTTGCACGAACGGACCAGACATGCGTGTGAGGTGGCGCGCCCGCGCCTCACCCCGCGCCCGGGCTAAACCCCCAGCTTTGGGCGACATCTTCGGGGTCCTAGCCGAGAAGATGTCGCCCAAACGGCGCGGGCGGGCGCCCGGGAACGGCAGGCGGGCTCAGGCGGCGAGGAGTTCGGCGAGGGCGGTCGCGGGGTCACGTTCGGGAGGCCCGGCCGGCCACCACTCGCCGGCCTCCTCCCGGTACGGGTACCAGCGTCCGTCCCGGCCGTAGCGCAGCTGAACGCCCCGCCCGGTCACGGTCCAGCGGTTCCGCGCGACGTCCAGCTCGGGCGGCGCGGTGCCCTCCCAGGCAGCGTCGATGGCGGTGCGGGCCCGGGCGAGGTCCTGCTTGGGCGGGCTCCAGGGCTGCTCCAGCGTGTCGAGGCCGGCCGGTCCGCCGTACTGCCAGGCCCGCGCGGCGCGGTCGAGCTCGGCGGTGACGGCGGCCGGCGCGGCGGAGCCGGTCGATAATCCGCGCGCTGGCTTCCGCACCCGGCTCCACGGTGGCCGCGATCCGGACGGTGTCCTGCCACGGAGTGGCGCGGGCGGCGGTTCGGCGGCGGCGAGCAGGTCCCGGGCCCGAGCCGGCGGCGTCGGCGGCCAGCCAGCGCAGCGCGTCCGGATCGATGCCCTGGCGCGGCCGGCACGGTCAGCGTCGACGCCACGCCGGCGAAGGGCTGCGGCAGCTCCGGGCAGCGCCCCGACCGGCGCGGCATAGGCCTCGACGGCCGGCACCCCGGCAACCGGCGCCACCTCAGCGGCAGCGAGCTGAACCCGCGTTGCGCAGCTGCAGCTCGTCCAGGAGTTCCCGCTCGCCCCGCCCGCGCAGCAGCAGGAGCAGGAACGGGTCCGAGTCGAGCAGCCAGGACGCCTGGTAGCAGAGCGCGGCGGCGTGCTTGCACGGGAAGCCCCAGTCCGCGCAGCTGCACTCGGGGTCCAGGTCGCCGACCGCTGGGCAGCAGCCGGATGCCGGCGTCCTGCGGCGGCGTCGACCAGGTCGTGCGGCATGTCCCGGTCGAGCAGCGCGGCGATGTGCCCGGCCCGGCCGGCGACCTGGTTCAGGAACCGGTCCCATTCGGCGTCGGTGAGCTGTTCGACCGTGACCCTGGTGCGGTACGGCTCGAAGTCGCTGCCCTGCACGGCGGCCTCGAGCCGGCCCGGGCTGACCGTGATCGACGCCGACCTGTCCGCCGCGCGCGTAGGAGCGGCCGCGGCTGAGCCGGCCGGAGTCGAGCGAGGTGTCCTCCATGGCCTTGGCCCAGGCGTTGCCCCACCACGAGGTGCCCCTGCTGCCGCGGCCCTTCGGCGGCGGGAACGCCGGGAAGCCGCGGACCCGATCCGGGCTCATCGGCCACTCCTCAGTTCGACGAGATCGGCCAGTTCGGCGTCGGTCAGCTCGGTCAGGGCGGCGTCGCCCCCGCTGAGCACGGCGTCGGCCAGCTCGCGTTTGGTGGCGAGCATCGCGGCGATCCGGTCCTCGATGGTGCCCTCGGCGATCAGCCGGTGCACCTGCACCGGGCGGGTCTGGCCGATCCGGTAGGCGCGGTCGGTGGCCTGGGCCTCCACGGCCGGGTTCCACCACCGGTCGTAGTGGATGACGTGGTCGGCGCGGGTCAGGTTCAGCCCGGTGCCGGCGGCCTTGAGCGAGAGCAGGAAGACCGGCACCTCGCCGGCCTGGAACCGGTCCACCAGCTCCTCGCCGTTTCGGTACCGGGGTGCCGCCGTGCAGCAGCTGGGTGGCGCACGCCGCGCCCGGCGAGGTGCCGCTCCAGCAGCCGAGCCATCGCCACGTACTGGGTGAAGACCAGCACGGCGCCGTCCTCGGCGGTGATGGTGTCGACCAGCTCCTCGAGCAGCTCCAGCTTGCCCGAGCGGCCGTCGAGCCGGGGTTGCTGTTCCTTGAGGTACTGCGCGGGGTGGTTGCAGATCTGCTTCAGCGCGGTGAGCAGCTTGAGGATGAGGCCGCGCCGCTCGATGCCGTCGCTGGCGCCGATCAGCGCGAGGGTCTCCCGGACCACCGCCTCGTACAGCCCGACCTGCTCGGCGGTGAGCGAGACGGGCTGGTCGGTCTCGGTCTTGGGTGGCAGCTCCGGCGCGATGCCCGGGTCGGACTTGCGGCGGCGCAGCAGGAACGGGCGCACCAGCCGGGAGAGCCGCTCGGCGACGGCTGGGTCGCCGCGGCGCCGACTCCGACCTCGATCGGCTTGGCCCAGCGGCTGCGGAACGCGGTGTGGGTGCCGAGCAGCCCCGGCGTGGTCCAGTCGAGGATCGCCCACAGTTCGGACAGGTTGTTCTCCACGGGGGTGCCGGTGAGCGCGACCCGGGCGCCGGTCGCGGATCGCGCGGAGCGCCTTCGCGGTGCCCGAGCGGTGGTTCTTCACGTGCTGGGCCTCGTCCGCGACGACCAGGCCCCAGCGCTGCCCGCCGAGCTGGCGCGGGCTCAGGCGCATCGTGCCGTAGGTGGTGAGGACGAAACCGTTTCCGGTACGTCGGCCAGCGAGCGCTTCGCACCGTGGAACCGCTGCACCGGGGTGCCGGGGGCGAACCGGTGGATCTCCCGTTCCCAGTTGCCCAGCAGCGACGCGGGGCAGACCACCAGCGTGGGCCCGGTGACCCCGCCGGCCTGGCGGTGCAGGTGCAGCGCGATCAGCGTGATCGTCTTGCCCAGGCCCATGTCGTCGGCCAGGCAGCCGCCGAGGCCGAGCGAGGTCATCCGGGCCAGCCAGCGCAGTCCGCGCAGCTGGTAGTCGCGCAGGGTCGCGGCGAGCGCCGCGGGCTGCTGCTCCGGGCTCTCGGCGTCGGGATCGGCGAGCCGCTGCCGCAGCCCTTCCAGCCAGCCGTTGGCGGCGACCTGGACCCGCTCGCCGTCGATCTCGGTGCTGCCGGCCAGTGCGACGCTCAGCGCGTCGATGGCGGTGAGCGGTTTGAGCTGCCGTTCGCGGGCCTTGCGCGCCAGCTCGGGGTCGATCAGGGTCCACTGGTCCCGCAGCCGGACCACCGGCCGGTGCGCCTCGGCCAGCCGGTCCAGTTCCTCGCCGGTGAGCGGTGCGCCGCCGAGCGCGAGCTGCCAGTCGAAGGCGAACACCGCGTCGCCGCCGAAGAACGACTCCAGGTCCGACGGTGGCGCGTCGGTGCCGCTGACGACCGCGCTGGCGGTGAGGTCGCGGACCAGGTCGCGGGGCCAGTGCACCGCGACACCGGCGGCGGCGAGGCGTTCGGACGCGGACCCGAGCAGTTCCTGGATCTCGTCGTCGCCGAGCTCGACCTGGTCCGGCACGGCGGCGTGCAGGAGCCGATCCAGCGGCGCCCAGGCCAGCGCGGCCCGGCGCACGGCGAGCATCGCGTCGATCGGGGCCCGCGGGCCGAACTCGTGGTGCCCGCCGTCGGCGCCGAGGTCGCTGTCGCCGGTAGCCCAGAGGGCACTGTCACGGGTCGCCCAGAGGGCGGCGGCGTCGGTGACCAGTGTCGGGTTGGCGAGGCTGTGCAGCTGGACGACGGCCCGGAACGGCTCGCCGCCGGTCCATTCCTCGGGCGCCTCGATCCGGAGCGAGATCCGCACGCCCGCGTCGAGGCCGGCCGCGGTCTCCGCCGCCCAGCGCCGCAGCTCGGGCACGTGCTGCACGGCGGGCGCCGCGAACACCGGGGCACCCGCCGCGGCGGCGGCCGCGGGGCTGCGGACGAAGGCGTCGGCGACCGCGTCGAGGTAGGCCCGGATCAGCCCGTACGCGTCGGGCAGCAGCGGCGGGGCCGAGTCGGGGATCGGGAGTGCGCGGGCGTCGGCCGGCATCGCGGCGGCCAGGGCCTGGAGCCGGTCGACGTCGGCGGTGTCCAGCGGCCCGACCCGCCACGCGTCGTGTTCGTCGGCGGTGACGCCGGGCAGCAGCCGGCCCCGCGCGACCAGGTCCAGCGCGATCGCGGTGGCCGCGCCCCAGAACGCCACCGTGGCGCTCGCGCCAGGATCGCGGGCCGCGCCGAGCAGCGCCGGGATCGCGCCGGCCACCGCGAGCCGCCGCACCGGCACGGTCCGCTCCTCGGGCACCGCCAGGCGCAGCACGCCCGGCGTCCCCAGCTCCGGCAAGGCGCCATCCTGGGCCCAGAACGCCATGGTGCCGGCCCGGGGCGGGTCGGCGACCGCGAACACTGCAGCGCATCGAGCCAGCTCGGCCCCGCTCGGTGTCATCGGCTCCCGTCCAGCGTGGTGGATCTCGATCAATCGTCGTCCTCTCCATGTAACCCGGCGCCGGCGGCGCCGGCCAATCCCGCCGCGCCGGCCCGCCGCCGTTCGGCCGGCCGGCGCACCGTGGGGATGAACCGGACTTGCGGGACTAACGTGGCTACGGGCGCCCGTTGTAGGCACGGAATCCCCGCAAGTCCGGTTCGGGTCGGGGGGCCGGCCGGCCCCCCGATCCGCCGGCCGGCCCGATCGAGCGTGGCCGGCCCGGCCCGTCAGCGGTCGAGCCGCCGGTAGCGCGCGACCGAGAGCGGGAAGAACACCGCGATCAGCAGCGTCGACCAGATCGCCGCCATCAGCACCGGGTGCTCGACGACCCAGGAGCCCTCGGTGGCGCCGGGGTTGCCGAACAGCTCACGGGTGGCCGAGACGACCGAGGACATCGGGTTCCACTCGGCGACCGCGCCGAGCCAGCCCGGCATCGTCTCCGGTGCGACGAACGCGTTGGACAGGAAGCTGAACGGCCACACCAGCACCTGCACGGCCATCACCGACTCGGGGTTCTTCATGACCAGCCCGAGGTAGATGCCGGCCCAGATGCACGCCAGGCTCAGCAGCAGGAGCAGCCCGACGGCGAGCACGGTGTCGGCGAGGCCGCCGCTCGCCCGCCAGCCGATCGCGAGGCCGACCAGCATCATGCCGGCGAGCACGATCGCGGAGCGGAGCAGGTCGGCGCCGCTCCGCCCGACCAGCACCGCGGAGGGCGCCATCGGCATCGAGCGGAACCGGTCGGTGACGCCGCGGGCCGCGTCGGTCGTGACCGACAGCATCGTCCCTTCGAGCCGGAACAGCATGGTCATCGCGAACAGGCCGGGCACGAGGTACGCCGTGTAGTCACCGCCGCCCGGCACGAACATGCCGCCGCCGAACAGGTAGGCGAACATCAGCAGCAGCATCACGGGGAACGCGAGGTCGATCAGCAGCTTGCTGGGCTGGGTGGACCAGTGCAGGAGGTCGCGCTGGGTCATCGTCCAGCCGTCGATCGAGGCCCGCCGGAACCGGCCGAACGGGGACCGGGGGAGTGCTGGGGCAGCGAGCGTCACGCCGGCACCTCTTCCTTCTCGTCGTTCCTTGTCGTCCCGGCCGGGGCAGTCGGATGGCCGGTGAGGTGCAGGAACACCTCGTCCAGGGTGGGCCGGCGCAGCGCGATGTCCTCGGCGGTGAGGTTGGCGTCGGCGAGCGCCCGTACGACGTCGGTCAGCGCCGCGACCCGATCCCGCACCGGCGCGCTGACCTGGCGGTTGTCCCGGTCGACGGCGGCCTCGGCGCCGATCGTGCGGGCGACCAGCTCGGCGGCCGTGTCCAGCTCGTCGGCGCTGTGCAGGACGACGTCGATCCGGTCGCCGCCCAGGGTGGCCTTGAGCTGGGTCGGTGTGCCCTCGGCGATCACCCGGCCGGAGTCGATCACGGAGATCCGGTCGGCCAGTTGATCGGCCTCGTCGAGGTACTGGGTGGTCAGCAGGACGGTGGTGCCGTCGGCGACCAGCGTGCGGACGGCCTCCCACACCTCGTTCCGGCTCCGTGGGTCCAGCCCGGTCGTGGGCTCGTCCAGGAACAGCACGGCGGGCGCGAGGATCAGGCTCGCGGCGAGGTCGAGCCGCCGCCGCATGCCGCCGGAGTACTGCTTGGCCGGTTTGGCGGCCGCGTCGGTGAGCCGGAACTGCTCCAGCAGCTCGTCCGCCCTGCGCCGGGCCGTACGCGCCGGAAGCTGGTAGAGCCGGCCGAACAGCACCAGGTTCTGCCGGCCGGTGAGCACCTCGTCCACCGCGGCGTGCTGGCCGACCAAGCCGATCCGGCGCCGCACCTCCAACGGCCGGCTGGTCACGTCGAGGCCCGCCACCTCGGCCCGGCCGGCGTCGGCTCGCAGCAGCGTGGCCAGGATGCGCACGGCCGTCGTCTTGCCGGCTCCGTTCGGGCCCAGCAGGCCGTGCACGGTGCCGGCGGGTACCGCGAGGTCGAACCCGTCGAGGGCCGCGGTGTCGCCGCGTCGGTCGCCGTACCGCTTGCGCAGCCCCTCGGCACGCACCGCGTAGTCAGTCGATCCCATGCCGCACTCCCAATCTCAGTACATTGTACGGAGTAACTCGGCCAGGCTAACGTACGGCGTACGGAGTTTGTTCCCGGCGGGGGCGCGGCAATTTTTCGAGCATGCGAGAGGATGTCCGGGTGTCCACAGAACGCACCAGCGGCGGCGACCCCACCCGCACCCTCGAACTGCTCTGGCGGGAACCCGGCCACGGCACCGCCGGGCGGGGGCCGAAGCAGGGACTGACCGTCGACCGCGTGGTCACCACGGCGATCACGCTCGCCGACACCGACGGGCTCGACGCGGTGACCATGCGCCGGATCGCCCAGGAGCTCGGCGTCGCGCCGATGTCGCTCTACACCTACGTGCCGGGCAAGGCTGAGCTGCTCGACCTGATGCTCGACACCGTGTTCGGTCAGCTGCCGCTGGCCGACTACGCGGGCAAGCCGTGGCGGGCACGGGTGGAGTCCGTCGCCGCGGAGAACCGGGCGATGTTCCTGGCGCACCCGTGGGTGGCCGCCGTCTCGACGATCCGGCCGCCGCTCGGCCCCGGCCTGATCGCCAAGTACGAGCACGAGCTCGGCGCCTTCGACGGCCTCGGCCTGGACGACCTGGAACTGGACGCCGCGCTCACCTATCTGCTGTCGTTCGTGCAGTCGGCCGTGGCCGCCGCGTTCGAGGCCGAGCGCTCTCAGCTGGACACCGCGCAGACCGACGCCGAGTGGTGGGAGCGGTTCTCGCCGCTGCTCGAACGGGTCTACGACGCGTCGAAGTACCCCCTCGCCTCCCGGGTCGGGTCCGCGGCCGGCGAGGCCTACCAGTCGGCGTTCAGTCCCGAGCGCGCGTACGAGTTCGGCCTCCAACGCGTCCTCGACGGGCTCGGCGTGCTGATCGACTCCCGTGCCGGCAGCGACCGGCCGTCCTGAGAACGTCACGTCCGCTGGACCTGGGCAGGGGTCCGTGACAACGTCAGCGTCGGGCGGCGGACGAGGGGAGTCGGGCATGCGGCTGCGCGACAAGGTTGCGGTGGTCACGGGCGCCAGCCGGGGCGCTGGGCGGGGTATCGCCCGGGTACTCGGCGAAGAGGGCGCCACGGTCTACGTGACCGGCCGCACCGCGCGCGGCGGATCGAGCCCCACCGGCCGCCCCGAGACGATCGAGGACACCGCCGAGGAGGTCACGGCCCGCGGCGGCAAGGGCATCCCGGTGCGCTGCAACCACACCGAAGAGGTGCAGGTCAGGGCGCTGTTCGACCGGGTCCGCGCGGAACAGGGGCAGCTCGACCTGCTGGTCTCCAACGCCTGGGGCGGGTACGAGCGGGAGGTGCGGGTCGAGCCGTTCTGGAAACTCGACCCCACTCACCTGGACCTGATGTTCCGCGCCGGTCTGCGCGCCCACCTGCTCTCGGTCCAGCGGGCCGCGCCGCTGATGATCGACACCGGCGACGCGCTCGTCGTGCTCACCACCTGGGCGGTCGGCCGGCAGTACCACGAGCACCTCTACTACGACGTGATCAAGACCGCGATCAACCGGATCCCGATCGGCATCGCCCAGGAGCTGCGCCCGCACGGGGTGGCCGCGGTGGCGGTCTCCCCGGGCTGGATGAACACCGAGGCGATGGACCTGAGCCCGGCCCAGGCCGCCGAGACCGAGTCGCCGGAGTTCGTCGGCCGCGCGGTCGCCGCCCTGGCCACCGACCCGAAGGTGATGCGGCACACCGGAACCCTGCGCACCGTGGTCGACCTCGCCGCCGAGTACGGCTTCACCGACCTCAGCGGCCGCCCCACCAGCGGTTTCTGGGAGAAGTGGTCAGCCGGCCAGCCCAAGGCCGACACCGCCTCCTGACGGCCGCCAGCCCGCCAACCCGACGAGAGAGCAGCGCGTGACCGACATTGTGCTGGCCACCGGCAGAAACATGCCGGTACCCGACCCCGAGTCGCACCTCCTGATCGAGGCCCTGAACCAGCTCGGCACGACGTCGGTGCTGGTGCCGTGGGACGAGCCCTACGACTGGGCCGCGGTGCCGCTGGTGATCGCCCGTACCCCGTGGGACTACATCGACCGCCGCGAGGAGTTCCTGGACTGGGCCCGGCGGGTGGAGCGGGTGACCGCGCTGCGCAACCCGGCCGACGTACTGGCCTGGAACAGCCACAAGCGCTACCTGGTCGAGCTGATCGGGCGCGGCATCCCCGTGGTGCCGACCACGCTGGTCGCCCAGGGCGCGGCGGCGGACGTCCAACGCCACGCGCTCGCGCAGTACGGCCCGGAGCAGATCGTGATCAAGCCTGGCGGTGTCCGTCGGTGCGTTCAACGCGATCCGCGCCGACCCGTCCTCCCCGGCCGCCGCCGCACACCTCGCGACGCTCGCCGCCAGGGAGGACGTGCTCGTCCAACCCCTCCAGGCCACCGTGCTCACCGAGGGCGAGGCGTCGCTGATCTACTTCGGCGGCGAGTTCAGCCACGCCATCCGCAAGGTCCCCGCCACCGGCGACTACCGCGTGCACCGCGAGTACGGCGGCTCGGTCATCCCGCACCCGCCGACGCCGGCTCAGCTCGAGGTGGCCCGGCGCGCGCTGGCCGAGGCGCCCGCCGCCGTGCTGAGCTACGCCCGGATCGACCTGGTGCGCCTGGACGACCCGCTGGTGATGGAACTGGAGCTCATCGAGCCGGAGCTGTTCCTGCGCGACGAACCCGCCGCGGCCGCCCGGTACGCCGCCCACCTGGTCGACCTGCTCGGCCGCTGAGCCCAGATCTTGGCGCTTGGGCGACATCTTCTCGGTTATAGCCGAGAAGATGTCGCCCAAAGCCGGAGGGGTTAGGCGCTGCGACGCCAGAGCAGCAGGAAGACCGTCAGCGCGATCGTCCCGCTGGCGGCCATCACGATCGTCATGCTGGCCAGGGTGGCGTCGCCACTCGGGGTCAGTCCCGCGAGCGCCGGCACGGCCCCGCCCAGCGCGAACTGCAACGAGCCGAGCAGCGCCGACGCGGTACCGGCCACCGACGGCACCTGGCTGTTGATCGCCAGCGTGGTCGCGTTCGGGAAGACGAGCCCGACGAAGAACATCATGACGAAGAACGTGCAGGTCAGCGAGGTGAGGCCGGCCATACCGGTCAGGCCGAGCACGGCCAGCGCCAGCACCGCGAGCAGCGAGCCGGCCAGCCCGCCAAGGAGCCGGTGGGTGGTCGCGATGCGGCCGATCAACACGCCGTTCACCTGGCTGCCGGCGATCAGGCCGACCGTGTTGATCGCGAAGATCACGCTGAACTGCTGCGGCGTGGCGCCGAACTGGTTCTGGGAGACCAGGGAGAACGACGAGATGTAGGTGAACATCATCGCGAAGCAGAAGCCCAGGGTGAGGGCGGGGCTGACGAACCGCGCGTCGCGCAGCAGCCCGGAGACGGTCCTGGCCAGCGCCCCCGGGGTCAGCGGCCGGCGTGCCACCGCGGGCAGGCTCTCGGGCAGGAAGAAGAAGATGATCGCCGCGCTGAATGTGCTGACGCCGGCCAGCACCGCGAAGCCGAGCTGCCACGGGCCGACCCGCAGCAGCTGCCCGCCGGCGATCGGGCCCAGGATCGGCGCCAACCCGACGACCAGCATCAGCCGGGAGGACATGCGTGCCACCGCGTCCCCCTCGTACCCGGACCACCGCACGGGCGATCACCAGCCCCGCCGCGCCGGCCAGCCCCTGCAGGAACCGCACCGCGATGAACCACTCGGCCGACGGCACGACCATGCAGATGACCGAGGTGAGCGTGAACAGCGCCGCGCCGACCAGTAACGGGCGTCGGCGGCCCCACGCGTCGCTGAGCGGCCCGACCACGAGCTGGCCCAGTGCCATGCCGACCATGATCGCGGTGAGGGTGAGCTGGATCTGCGCCTCGCGCGCGCCGAGGTCCGCTGCGATCTGGGGGAAGGCCGGCAGGTAGAGGTCGGAGGCGAGCGGGCCGATGGCGATCAGCGTGCCGAGGATCACGACGATCAGCAGGGTGGAGCGCCTCGGGTGGACCGGCGCGGCCACGTCGCCGGCGGCCTGCGTCACGCGGTCTCCTCAGGGCAGGGTCGAGCCGCGCGGGACAGCGGGCACTCCTTCGCCAACCCCGCTCCCGGCAGCCGCATTCCCACCCGCCCCACGGCACGCGACGGCCGCTCGGCCGACGACGCCCGTTGCGGTTCAATTCCGCCCGTGGCGGGCGGAATTGAACCGCAACCCGGGTGACCTGCGGATCTGGTGGGGTCAGGCGTTCAGGGGCTTGTCGCGCAGGATGCAGAATTCGTTGCCCTCGGGGTCGGCGAGCACCACGAACGGTTCCTCGCCGGTCTGTCCGACGTCGACGTGCCGGGCGCCGAGCCCGATCACGCGTTCCACCTCGGCGTCCAGGTCCTCGCCGTCGACCCGCAGGTCGGGGTGGTTGCGGTTCTTGTCGCGCTTGGTGGCCGCGCTGGCCTGGAGCCAGACGCTCAGGGCGGCCGGGTCCGCGCCCTCCGGCGGGTAGAGGTGCACGGAGTCGTGGTCGGTCTGCTCGATCTCGTAGCCCAGCACCTGGGACCAGAAATCGGCCATGCGGGATACGTCGTGCACGTCCAGGGTCCACTGCGCGATCCGGCTGGTCATGTCCTCTCCCGTCGCTCGCTGGTTCCGGCTCTCGGTCGAGTTCCCGGCCGCCCCGCACGACAAACTGGCCGAGCGGCGATCCTAGCGGCCGGGAACTGACCTCAATTCGCCCTAGCGTCGGCGGGGACGGAGACCTCGGAGCGAAGGAGCGGGCTGTGATTCCTGAGGCGGAGTTGTTCATGCTGGCCGACGAAGCCGCGGTGCGGGTGTTCGGGCAGATCCGGGCCGACCAGTGGGAGACCGTGCTGCCGCCGCTGTTCGACATGCCCGGCGCCGACCAACCGATGCCACTGCGCCAGGCGGTCAACCACTACGCCTACGACAACGCATGGGTCCCGGACCTGCTCGCCGGCCGGACGATCGACGAGGTCGGCAAGGACCGGTTCGACGGTGACCTGCTCGGCGACGACCCGCGCGGCAACATCGCCCGGATCTCCGGGGCGGCGATCGACGCCGCGAAGCAGGTCACCGATCCGGCCGCGCCCGTGCACTGCTCCTGGGGCGACGCGCCGACCGACAACTACTTCTGGCAACTCAACATCGCCCGTACGGTCGCCGCGGTCGACGTGGCCCGCCACCTCGGCGTGGACTGCCCGCTGTCGGAGGAACTGGCGCGCGGCATGTGGGAAGGCACCGTGCCGGAGGCGGACACCTGGCGCCAGTACGGGATCTACCGCTCGCCGGTGCCGGTCACCGACGACGCGTCTTGGCGCGACCGGTTCCTGGCCCTCACCGGCCGCACGCCCTGACGCGCGCCGCAGCGCCGCCGCGCGTCCCCGCGCCGGTCGCGCCTCCCTCGCGCTTTGGGCGACATCTTCCGGGCTATAGCACCGAAGATGTCGCCCAAAGCGCAGGGTTGGACGGGCGGCCGGCGCCAAGCGCGGGGTTGGCGGTTGGCCCGGTCAGAGGGGTTCGCCGTCGACGAGGTGGGCGAAGCCGCGGTGGCCCTCGCCGTCGCAGTCCTCGCCGAGGAGCCGCCGACGGATGAACAGGCCGGCGACCAGCGCGGTCCGGGCGTCGCCGCGGCCCGCCTCGAACGCCGCCTGCTCGAGCAGCGCCGCGGCGGCGAGACCGTAGGCCATCCGCAGCGTGAGGCCACGGGCCCGCGACTGGGCCTTGTCGCTACCGGCGTCCTTGCCCGCGGCGGCGGCCTGTTCGGCGAGGTCGGCGCGGACCTTGGTTAGGTCGTCGGCGACGCCGGTGAGCCACGGCTGGCCGGTGCTCGCCGCCTCGCAGGCCTGGTCGAGGTAGCCGAGGTAGGCGGGCAGCACGGCCTCGTCCCTGGCGAGCGCGCGCAGCACGTCGAGGCTGAGCACGTTGGTCGTACCCTCCCAGATCGGCAGCACCTGGGCGTCGCGCAGCAGCCGCGGGTAGCCGGTGTCCTCGATGTAGCCGTTGCCCCCGATGCACTCCAGGTACTCACTCGCCGACGCCACGGCCAGCTTGCCGGTGCCGGCCTTGGCCAGCGTGGCGGCCAGGCGCAGCAGCGCGGCGGCGTCCTGGTCGGCGTCCACCTCGACCTTGCCCAGCGCGGAGAAGCACAGCGCGGAGAGGGCGAACGCGGCCTCGGCGTCGACCGCCAGCCACGACAGGGTCTCCCGGTGCAGCGGCTGGCGCCAGAGCCGCAGCCCGAACGCCTCCCGGGTCTCGGCGTGCCGGCGTACCTGGGCCAGCCCCCGGCGCATCCCGGCCGCCGCGGCCGCCGCGTTGTGCAACCGGGTGACCTGCACCAACGTCATCATCTTCGCCAGGCCGGGCGCGCCGGGATCGCTCACCGGGACCGCGTAGGCGTCCTGCAGGCCGACCTCGGCGCTGGGCACGGCGTGCGTGCCGAGCTTGTCCTTGAGCCGGTGCAGTCGCAGGCCGGGCGCGGTGTCGCCGGGCGCCAGGGCGCGGGGGGCGCCGGGCTGCTGGGCGCCGAAGCCGCGCGGGACGTCGGCGGCGTAGCGGGGCACCAGGAACGGCACCAGGCCGCGGCTGCCCTCGGCGGCGCCCTCGGGCCGGGCCAGCGCGATCGCGAGCTGGCTGTCGATCGCCGAGCAGAACCACTTCTCGCCGGTGAGCCGCCAGCGGCCCTGCTCGTCCTGGCGGGCCACGGTGCCGGTGCCGCCGATGTCCGAGCCGCCGGTGGTCTCGGTCATCCACTGGCCGCTGCAGGTGGCCCGCTCGGGATCGCGGGAGGTGAGCCGGGGCAGCCACTCCTCCCGCACGGCCCGGTCGGTGTCCGGCCGGGACAGCAGCGCGGCGGCGCCGTCGGCCATCGCGACCGGGCAGGTGAACGTGGCCGACTCCGGCCCGTACAGGTGCAGCAGCGCTAGCTGGACCACCCGCGCGCCGGCGCCCCAGGTCTTGCGCGCGTCGTCGTCGTAGGGCACCGCCACCAGGCCGTACTCGGCGGCGGCCCGGCGCAGCGTCTCCCAGCCGGTGGAGGTGCGCACCTGGTCGACCCGCCGACCCCACCGTCGTACTGGACCAGCTCGGGCGGGTGCGCCTCGGCGTCCAGGTGCGCCTCACGCAGCGGCCCGGCCGCGTCGGCGGCCAGCGCGTGGAGCTGCCCCTTCGCGGCGGCGTGCCCGTCGGCGCCGAGCAGCCGGTCCAGGGTGGCGCGCAGCGCGTGGTCGGTGGCGTAGAGGTCAGGGGCGGCGGTGAACGACTGAACGAACCTCTCCATCCGTGCAGTCTGGCATCGTCCGGGCCCGCACCGGCACGGAAATCACCTTCGGTAGCGCAATCTCACGCAAAGTGATCCTTAATTCGACCCAATTTATTCGGCGACCTCGGGTTTCCGAGTAATGATCGAAGGGTGGGATTACCGACCGTAGACAATGTGGGCTCACTCTGGCCGCGACTCGTGGAGTTCGCCGAGGCGCCGGAGCACCGGGCCATGCTGGAGGACGCCGGGCTGATCATCGGCCCGCTCGACGTCCTGCACATCTATCAGGCCACCCCGACCAACACGGTGACGTTCGCGAGCACCGGGGTCAGCGGGGTCCACTTCGGCTTCCTCGCGGTACCCGGCGAACCGCTCGACTCCTCACCGGTGGTGATGACCGTGCCGCTCGCCGCCGAGCCGAACCACATCGTCGGGGGGACGCTGCACGAGTTCCTCTGCCTGGGGTCCCGGCAGGGCTGGGCGTTCCTGGAGCAGCTCGGGCACGAGCCGGAGTGGGCGACCAGCTGGTACCAGGCGACCGAGGTGTCCGTGTTCCCGCTCGGCGACCCGATGGCCCGGCTGCTGCGGCTCACGCCCTGGCCGGACGTGCGGGGCCGGCTGGCCGAGCTGCACGAACAGCACCACGGCCGGCTGATCGTCCGCGCGCCCGAGCCGGAGCCCGAGCCCGTCGACGCGTTGCCGGTCGCGGCCGAACCCCCCGCCGGTCGTGCCGAGGGTGGTCACCCCGAGGTCGGACGCCAGACCCAGGCCGACGCCGAGGCCCTCGGCCAGGCCGCGCGCCGAGCAACCCGAGCTCTCCGACCACTGACCGCAGCCCCTCCCTTGGCCGCCGCGCCCCGCAGCCACCCCCGCCTTTGGGTGACATTTTCTCGGCTATAACCGAGAAAATGTCACCCAAAGCGGAAGGTCGAAGGGGTCAGGGGAGGCGGAGCTGGCCGGTGACGGTGTCGGCGGGGCCGAGGTCGCCGGCGCGGTAGTGCTGCCGGCACAGCACCTGGTACCGCACCTCCACCTCGTCGGGCCGGTGTCGGCGACCACGACCTGGTCGCCCTCGCGGACCACCGCGCCGCCGGCGACGCGGGCGTTGAGCTGCCCGTACCGGCCGCACCAGCACAGCACCTCGACCTGGAGCCGGAGCAGCTCGTCGGCCAGCTCGAACAGCCGCGCGGGCGGCCGGGAACAGCTCGCTGCGGAAGTCGGTGGCCAGCCCGAACGCGTACACGTCGACGCTGGAGCAGTCGACCAGGTCGGCCATCTGCTCGACTTGCTCGACGGTGTAGAACTGGGCCTCGTCGCAGATCAGGTAGTCGACCCGCTCGCCGCGCGCCCACCGGGACCGGACCAGTTCGCGCAGGTCCATGGCGTCGTCGACCTCGACCGCGGTGGCGCCAGCCCGATCCGGCTGGTGATCCGGGGCGCGTGCGAGCGGTCCAGCTTGGTGAGCAGCAGCCCGTGCCGGCCCTGGCGGGCGTGGTTGTGGTTGATCTGCAGGGCGAGCGTGGACTTGCCGCAGTCCATCGGGCCGTAGAAGAACTTGAGCGCGGCCCGCAGCCGGGTGGAACGGCGGTCGCCGGCGGCCGGCACCGCGGACAGGGCGCTGGTCGGGTCGCTGGGGTTGCTCACGGGACGGAAGGTTACGGGAGGCTCAGAGCACGGCCGGCGGGGTGTTGCCCGCCTGCTCGATGGCCCGGCGGATCGGCACCGCGGCCAGCGCGACGAACCCGACCACGAAGAACACGACCAGCGAGATGATCGCCACCCGGTAGCTGCCGGTCACTGTGTACGCCAGCCCGAACAGCAGCGGGCCGAGCCAGCTGGTGCCCTTGTCGCTGATCTCGTAGATGCCGAAGTACTCGGCCTCCTTGCCGGCCGGGATCAGCTGGCTGAACAGCGACCGGGACAGCGCCTGGCTGCCGCCGAGCACGAGGCCGATCAGCCCGCCGAGCGCCACGAACGGCAACGCCTGGCCGGCCGGCAGGAAGAACGCGATGCCCAGCACGACCGATCCACAGCACAGGCTGAGCAGCACGGTCTTCCACGCGCCGATCCGCTTGGCGAGCGCGCCGAGCAGCAGCGCGCCGCCGAACGCCAGGAACTGGACCATCAGGATCGTCGGCACCAGCACCTCGTCGGACAGGTCCAGTTCCTCGGTGCCGTACGGTCGCGGCGAGCGTGATCGACGGTCTGGATGCCGTCGTTGTAGACCAGGTACGCGACCAGGAAGAACAGCGTCAGCGGGTACTTCTTCAGGTCCCGCAGGGTGTGCCCGAGCTGCCGGAACCCGTCGGTGAGCGACGTTGCCGATCCGCGGGCCCCGGCGATCGGCGGCCGGTTGCGCAGCTTCAGCAGCGGGATCGTGGTGAACACCGCCCACCACACGCCGGCCGAAGCGATGCTGTAGCGGGCGACCTCGCCGGTGGACAGGCCGAGCGAGTCCTTCGATCAGCACCGCGACCACGTTCAGCGCCAGCAGCAGCCCGCCGCCGAGGTAGCCGATGGCCCAGCCGATGCTGGAGACCGAGTCGCGGTCGGTCCGGCTCGGCGATCTGCGGCAGGAACGAGTAGTACACGACGACGCTGGCGCCGAACGCGATGTTCGCCACCAGGAACAGCGCGCCGCCGAGCAGGTACCGCTCGCCGGTGGCGAACAGCAGCAGGATCGTCGCGGCGGCGCCGACGTAGGCGAACACGGCCCATCAGCTGCTTCTTGCGCGGCGACCGGTCGGCGATCGCGCCCACCACCGGCAGCACGAACACGGTGAGGAACACCGAGAGCGACACCAGGTACGGGAAGAACGACCGTGTCCGCGGACCGGGATGCCGAGCGGGTGCAGGTAGCCGTCGACGGCCGCGGCCTTCGCCACCGACGTCAGGTACGGACCGAGGAAGACCGTGACCACGGTGGTGGAGAACGCCGAGTTGGCCCAGTCGTAGAAGTACCAGCCGCGCCGCTCGCTGGCCGTTCCGTACCCGCTCACGTCCACGCCGGACCCCGCTGCTGGGCCGGTGGCCACCATCTGTGCCTCGCTCGGGAAGTTCAGGCGGCCCAGAGGCCACGGGCGACGTAGACCTCACGCAACGTGTCGATCCGGTCCGTCATGATGCCATCCACGCCGAGATCCAGGAGCCGATTGATCTGCTTCGGCGAATCGATGGTCCAGACGTGCACCTGCATGCCCAGCCGGTGGGCGTGGTCGACGAAGCGCTGGTCCACCACGGTCACCCCGAACCGGGCCGGTACCTGCGCCAACGGCACGCCGTCGGTGCCGCCCACCCCGGGCAGGCCACGGCGGGACGCGCGGCGCAGCCGGATCACCCCGCGCGGCCCCAGTGAGCTGCACAGCCGCGGCCCGAGCGCGGCCCGGACTCGCGCGGTACGCCGGTCGGAGAACGAGCCGACGCTGATCCGGTCGACCGCGTTGGTGCGCCGGACCACCTCGACCAGCGGCCCGACCGCCGAGTCGGCCTTCACGTCGATGTTCACCCGCAGCGACGGCCACGCGCCGAGCAGGTCCTCCAGCAGCGGGATCGACTCCCGGCCGCCGACCTTGGCCTGCCGCACCTGTTCCCAGGGCAGCTCGGCGATCCGCCCGACCCGGTCGGTGACCCGGTTCAGGGTCGGGTCGTGGAAGGCCACCAGCACCCCGTCGGCGGTGGCGTGCACGTCGGTCTCCACGTAGCGGTAGCCGGCGTCGACGGCCTGTCTGAACGCGGTCATCGTGTTCTCCAGCCCGGCGCCGCGCCGCCACGGTGCGCGAACGCGAGCGGTAGCGGGCTGTCGAGGTACGCGAACGCGCTCGCCGGCGAGGGGTGGCCATGACCGAAGTATGCCGACCGGCGCGCGGACCGCGTCGGATCGGTGCGCTGAGGCCCGCGACGTTGCGTCGTACCCGCCGAACGGGTGGAACCGGGGGCGACGGTCGGACCCCGACGACCGTGCACAGTAGGGTGTGTCGGCGAAAGGGGGGAGCCTTCATGCGCGTGCTCGGCATCGACTTCGGCACGTCGAACACAGTGGCGATGCTCCGCACCCCGGACGGTCGGGTGCGTCCGCTGCTCTTCGACGGCTCGCCGCTGCTTCCGTCCGCGGTCTACCTCGGCACCGACGGGCGGACCGTGGTCGGCCGGGACGCCGAACGCAACGCGCGGGTGGATCCCAGCCGGTTCGAGCCCAATCCCAAGCGCCGCATCGACGACGTGTCGGTCTTCCTCGGCGACCGCGAGATCCCGGTCGCCCGGGTGATGGGTTCGGTCCTGGAGCTCGTGGCCAGCGAGGCCCGCCGCCAGCTCGGCGCCCTCCCGGACGAGGTGCGGCTCACCCACCCGGCACGCTGGGCCGAGCGGCGCCGCAGCATCCTGGTCGAGGCCGCCACCATTGCCGGCCTGCCCCGGCCCAAGCTGATCGCCGAGCCGGTCGCCGCCGCGTCGTACTTCACCGCGGTCCTGGGCACCGCCGTGCCGGTCGGCCGTTCGTTGGCCATCTACGACCTCGGCGGCGGCACGTTCGACGCGACCGTGGTCCGCCGCACCGCCGGCGGGTTCGAGGTGCTCGCCGAGGGCGGCCTGCCCGACGTCGGCGGCCTGGACTTCGACCACGCGGTCATCCAGCACCTCGGCAAGACGTACTCGGCGACCCACGCCGGTGAGTGGGACCGGCTGCAGACCCCGGTCGACGGCGGCGACCGCCGGCACCGGCGGATGCTCTGGGAGGACGTCCGGGGCGCGAAGGAGATGCTGTCCCGCACGTCCAGCGCCGACATCCACCTGCCCGCGCTGGAGGTGGACGCGCACGTGGTGCGGGAGGAGCTGGAGCAGCTGATCCGCCCGCACCTGGAGCGGACCGTGCAATGCCTGGTCACCACCGTCAACGACGCGCACCTGCAGCCCCGGGACCTGGTCGGCATCTTCCTGGTCGGCGGGTCGAGCCGGATCCCGCTGGCCGCGCACCTGATCCACAGCCAGCTCGGCGTGGCGCCGACCACGCTGGAGCAGCCGGAGACCGTGGTCGCCGAGGGCGCGCTGCGGGTCGGCACGATGCCGGACGCCGAGGCCAACCGGCCCGGCTCCGCGCCGCCGGCCCAGCGTCCGCTCGCACCGCCGCGCCCGGCCCAGCAGCAGGCACCCCAGCCGCAGCAGCAGCGGCCGGTGGGTCCGCCGCCGCGCGCCGGCGCCGCTCCCGTGCCGCAGGGCCAGGCCGGTCCGCCGCAGCGTCCCGGGCCGTACGCGCCGGGTCGACCGGTGAGCGCTCCGCCTCCGGTCAGCCCCGGGCCTCGACAGGGGCCGATGCCGCCGCGTCCGGCCCAGCCCGCGTACCGGCCCGCCGGGCCACCCCCCAACAACCGCCGGCCGGCCGCGGATCCAGCCGCTGAGCGCGCCGCCGCAGCGCCCGGTCCAGCAGCAGTTCCAGCCCGTGCCGCAGCCCGTGCAGCGTCAGCAGCCCGCGCAGCGGCCGGCCACGCCCGCCCCCCGAGCCGCAAGTGGCATCAGGAGCCGGCGGTGGTGATCACGATCCTGATCGCGGCCGCGGTCGTGATCGGCTTCGTGATCCTGCTGATCATCACGATCGCCAACGGCAACTCCGGCCGCACCTGACCCACCGGCTAACCCTCGCGCTTTGGGCGACATTTTCTCGGCTATGCCGAGAAAATGTCGCCCAAAGCCGCTGGGTGGGGCCGCGCAAGGTGGGGCCGCGCAAGGTGGGCTGGGGTCAGTCGGGTTGGTGCCAGAGGCGGGTGAGGGCGCGGACGGCGGGGTCCTCGGCGTCGCGCAGGGTCTCCCAGCTGGCGTCCGGGTCGGCGTCGAGCGCGGCCAGGTCGGCGCGGGCGCCCTCCGGGGTCCCGGACAGGTCTGCGGCGGCGGGGTCCACGGGTGGGTCGGCGGAGCCGAGCAGGGAGGTGTCGATCCAGGGCGGTCCGCCGGCCGGGGTGGGCAGGTCGTCCAGGTGCAGGGTCGGCAGCGGGAAGTCGTCGTCGATGCTGTCCGCGTCGACCAGGTCGGGGTCGGCGCCGACGATGTCCGCCATCAAAGGCGGCTCGTCCGGGAGCTCGTCGGCCGGCTCGTCGTCCAGGTCGGGATAGTCGGCGCTGCAGCAGGGCTCGGCTCGGGGCTCCGGATCGGGCGGTTCCTCGTAGTCAGAGGGTCAGCGGGTTCGTCGTCCGGCCGGCTCGCCCAGGTCGTCCGTGCTCAGGTCCGGATCGTCGGCCCAGTCATCCGGGACGTCGGGCAGCTCGTCGGGACCGTCGAAGTCGGACTCCACGGCCGGGTCACCCGCGCCCTGTCCCGGCGGCCTCGGGCGTGTCAACGGTGATCTTGGTGGCCTTGCGTACCTGGCCGAGCACCTCGTCGAGCTTGGAGATGCGGCCACGGACGGCGTCCCGGTCGGACTTGAGCGCGTCCTTGCGCCGGTTGCGCACCGCCTTGTCCTCGGCGAGCGCCTGGTCGATCTGGCCGATCTGGGCGTCGAGCTGCTCCACACGGCGCTCCACGGCTTCGTCCAGCGCCACCGTGAGGGCGAACTCCAAGTCGGTGAAGCGGTGCGCGATCTCCTCGTTCAGCGACGCGCGCGCCTCCGACAGCACTTCCTTGAGCCAGACCCGGGCCTGCTGCCGGTCGCCGGAGACCTTCCGCCGGTACAGCATGAACGCGCCGGCGGCGAGCCCCAGCCCGATGCCGAGGCCGGGCACGAGCAGGCCGGCGACGCCGCCGCTGCCGACCAGCGCGGTCGCGCCGATGGTGGCGCCCCGGCCGGCCATCATGGCGGTGCCGGCGGCGGAGGTGACGACGAGGGTCTGGTCGGCGCCGCTGCCGTCGCGGCGGGGCCGGGAGTTCACCTCCATCCGCAGCCGGGCGTTGAGCCGGCTCAGCACCCTGGTGAGTTCCTGGTCGGTGAAGACCTCGCGGAGCACGCGGTGGCCGATCGTGCGGAACCGGTGTTCCAGCTCGGCGGAGAGCTTGAGCGAGATGGCGTGCAGGGCCCGGTCCAGCTCGTACGGCAGGGCCTTGATCCGGTCGGCGTTGGCCTTGTCGATCGTGTTGAGGAACCACTCCTGGGTCTGCTGGACCTGTTCGCGGAGCAGCCCGGTGGCGTCGGTGCGGGCCCGGCGGGTCTCGGTGTTGAGGGTGAGGCTCCAGGTGCGGCGTCCTTGCGTTTGCGCTGGGAGAACTCGGCCCGCTCGTCCTTGAGGCCCTGCAGGGTGGCCGGGTCCGGGTCGGCGGCGCGCATCCGTTCGCCGATGCCCTGGTCGACGGCGACCATCTCCGACCGGACGGCGCGCAGCACGTTGGCCTGGCCGAGCAGTTCGGCTCTGGCCGCGACCTGGGTCTGCAGCGCGGCCTGCAGTTCGGCGATCCGGGACTCCCGGCGCACCTCCGCCGCGGCCTCGGGCGACGGGAGCGTCTCGGCGAATTCGGCGAGCCGCGCGGAGACGGAGAAGAACGGGGCGGCGGCGAACCGGGGCGCGTGGGCGGCAGCAGGGCCCGGTTGTCCTCCAGCACGGTCCGCCAGCCGGGATAGGCGTCGGTCTTGGTCAGCACGAACACGACCAGGTTGACGCGTCTGCTGGCCTCGATCAGGAAGTCCAGTTCGGGCTGGGCAAACGGGGCCGAGGCGTCGACGACGAACAGCAGCGCGGTGGCCTGCTCGACCGCGTCCAGCGCGATCTCGCCGTGCGCGGAGTCCAGGCCGCCGACGCCGGGCGTGTCGATGAGCGTGACGTTGGCGAGCAGCGGCGCGGGGTGGAACACCTCGATCCGCCGGGGCGGCCGGTAGCCGTCGGGGAGCGCGCCGAGGACGGTGCCCCAGTCCCGCAGGTCCGCCAGGTCGATCGGCACCGGCGCGGGCTGGCCGGGCACGTGCGCGATGGCGCCAGGCTGGCCGTGCTTGAATTCCAGGTAGGCGCTGGTGGCGACGGCGGCGTCGACGGGGGAGAGGTTCGGGGCCTGGAGCAGGGCGTTGATCAGCGAGCTCTTGCCGCGCTTGGTCTCCCCGACGACGACGATCGCCGGTTGGCCCGCGCCCTGGCGGCGGAGCGCGTCGATGTCGGCGGCGGCGTCGGGTCCAGCCGGCGCAGGTGCGCCACCCCGTTGTCGATGGCGGTGCGCAGCTGCGACTCCAGCGCCGGCCCGGTCGCGGGCGGCTGAGCCGGCCGAGGCGGCCGTTGTTCAGGCACGCTGGTCGCCGCGGTAGACCGTGACGACCGGGCGCGCAGCACGGCGCCGCGGTCGGTGTAGCCGGGGATCTCGACGGCGGCGACCGTGCCGGCGTGCCGCGGGTCCTCGGCGGCGACCGAGCCGCCGGCCTCGTGGTGCGCGGCGTCGAACGGCACCCCGGTCGGCGCACCTCCGCCACCCCGACTGCTGCAACGCCCAGCCGAGCCGGTCGGCGATGGCCTTGCTGGTGGCCCGGTCCCGTACGTAGATGCAGGTCTCGATCAGGGTGGCGCGGTCCTTGCGGGCCTGCTCGGGTTGTCCGCACCGGCGGACCGGGACGGGCTGGACCGGGGGGGTGTGCGGCGGCCGGACGACGGGGCGGCTGCGGGGCTCGTCGCGGCGCGGGGTCAGCAGCGTGAGGCCGCCGACCACCAGGGCGGCGAGCAGCGCACCGGTGAAGCCGACCAGCGCGGACGTGGCGGAGAACGACGTGTCGCAGCGCTCGCCGGCGCGGACTGCGGTGCCTGCTCGCCGGATCGGTGCGGCCGCCCTGGGCGGGCCCTCGTCCTGCGGGTCGGGGTCGGGGTGGGCGGCTGGCCCTGGCCGGTGGCGGGGTTCTGGGTGATCGTGGTGCACGCCTCGCTGGCGCCGGCGAACCCGGTGAACAGCCCGGCGAGGACCGCGACGATCAGGCTCAGCCCGGCCGCGACGAGCCGCAGGTGACTGGTCGACATGGTGGTGATGCTCCCTGCGGACGAACGACGGACGAACGGGACGGGGCGGGTGGGGGGCGGGTGGGTCAGTGGGCGGCGCGGACGCGTTGGGACAGCAGGTGGAAGCCGCGGTGGGCCACGTGCGCGACCCGGGCCTGGGCCGGGCTGGCGCCCGCGACGGCGAACGACCGCCACCGGGTCGCGGCCTCCAGCGCGGCCTTGGTGAGCTGCTCGGTGCTGGCACCGGTGAGGCCGAGGATGAACGCCGGGTCGCTGGAGAGCGCGAGCCTGGTCAGCTCGGACTCCATCACCGGCGGCAGCTCGACCGCCCCGGTGGTGACCTGCTGGGCCACCTCGAGCAGCCGCAGCTGGTGGTACTCGGGCTGTTGCAGGAGCCGCTCGACGGCGTCCCGGAGCAGTTCGCGGTCGGCCGGGTTGTTCGCCCTGGACGCGATCGCGTCCAGCGCCGTCAGCGCCCAGCCGGCCTTGATCGCATCGGTACGCCAGCGGAACGCCTGGTCCAGGGTCTGCCGCACCCGGGGGAACCCGGAGGCGAGGAACAGCCGGCGGATCAGGTCACCGTTGCTCAGCGCCGGGTCCGCCGCGAGCGAGGCCACCGCGAACTGGATCCCGTACAGGTCCAGCAGCCGCAGCAGCCGTTCGCGCTGTTCGGCCGAGACCGTGCAGTCCCGGCTGGTGAACAGGTCGACCGAGGCCATCAGCACGGCCCGTTCCACGGTCGAGAGCGCGGCGAGTTCGCGCAGCCCCGCGCAGTCCGCGCCGGTGAGCCGCCCGGCCTCGGTGGTCTCGGCGAGCAGCCCGACCACCGGCACCACGTCGGCGACCTGCCGGCGCAGCACCTGGGCCTGGGCCTGGGACAGCGGCTCGGCTACCGGCCACGGGTCGCCGCCGCCACCGAGCTTGTCGATCTTGTTGAACAGCCCGAGGGAGTTGATCGGGTTGCTGGACAGCCGCGCCGACATCGAACGGAACGACTCCAGCGCCTCGATGTCGTCCTCGCGCACCGACTGGGTGAACACGTAGATGATCGCCTCGGCGCCGCTCAGCGCGCCCTGGGAGTCGGCGTCCAGGTCGTCGTCCACCGGGGCGTCGTTGAACAGGAACCGCCGGGTACCGGCACTGACCTGGCTGTTCGTGGAGCTCAGCCCGGGGGTGTCGACGACGGTCAGGTCACGCAGCCGGTCGCTGGTGAGCGTCACGTCGACGTAGGCGACCTCCTGGCGCGGGATGCCGAGCCGCTGCGGGATCATGCCGGCCTCGTCCAGCGGCAGGCTGACCCGCAGCCCGTCCCGCCGCACCACGTCCACCCGGTCGGCGGTGCCGTACCGGAACTGGGTCACCAGCCGGGTGCACTCGCCTACCTCGGTCGGCGCCACCCGCCTCCCGATCAGGCCGTTGACCAGCGTCGACTTGCCGGACTTGAGCCGCCCCGCGATCGCCACCCGGAGCGGCTCGCCGAGCCGGCGGCGCAGATCCGCGACCCCGCCCCGGGCCACGCCACCGAGCCGCGGGCCGACCTCCTCGCAGAGGCCGGCCACGCGGTGGCTGAGCGGACCAGGTCCCATCGCGGTCAGGCGTTGGTGGTCGTCGGGTTCGTGTTCGTGTAGTCCACGTCGCCGTCACCGTCGGTGTCGCGATAGGACACGTCGGCGTCGCCGTCGTAGTCGGTGTCCACCACGGCGTAGTCGACCCGGCCGTCGTGGTTGGTGTCGGCCGCGTAGGCGTCCACCCGACCGTCCTCGTTGCGGTCGTAGGCGGCGACGTCGGCGCGGCCGTCGTCGTCGGTGTCGGCCACCGCGTAGTTCGCCTTGCCGTCGTTGTCGGTGTCGTACACCGCGGCGTCGGCGGTGCCGTCGCCGTCCCGGTCGTAGAGCACCGTGTCGGCGCGACCGTCGTCGTTGGTGTCCGTCACCTGGTACGCGCTGCCGTCGGCGTTCTCGTGGTACGCGCCGTCGGTGTCACCGTCGTGGTCGTAGTCGACCGCCGTGGTGTCGGCCCCCGTGTCCGTCTCGAAGTCACTCACGAACGTTCCCCTCCTGCGAAGATCTGACGGTCTGTGATCTGTCCCCACGACCCTAGGCATATCCTGCGGCCGCACCATCCCGGTTTCGTGCCACAACTCGGGGGAGGTACGACGTGGCCGACGCGCTGCACCCAGCGCTGCACAGTATCCACACCCGACTCGCGGAACCGGGCATCACCGTCCTGCTCGGCGGGCCGGGCAGCGGCCGCAGCACGACGCTGCGTTCCCTCGCCGCCGCCGCGGCCGGCCCAGTGCTCGCCGGCGGCGGGCTCGCCACCCTGCGCCACCTCCCCGGCATCGCGCTGACCAGGGCTATTCACGCCCGGCTACCCGAGAACGACCTGCCGCTCGCCGCCGAGGCGGTCCGGGCCCGGGTCGGCGGCGGCCTGCTGGTCCTCGACGACCTGCACTGGGCCGACCCGCTCACCCTGGCCGTGCTGCCGCTGCTGGCGCCGCACTGCCGGGTGCTGGCCGCGCTGCGCACCCCGTCCGGTCTGCCGGCCGCGGTGGAGCGCACCTTGCGCGAACACGCAACGTCATGGACGGCGGTGCCGGCGCCCGTCGACCCCGAGGCGCTGGTGCGCGGCGTCGCGCCCGGTCTCGGCCCGGCCGCACTCGGGGAGGTGCTGCGGCGGGGCGGCGGTAACCCGCTCGCGCTGCGCGCCCTCGCCGCGACCGCCGGCGGCCCGGTCGATGGGGATGCCGTGGCCGCGCCCGCCGGGGTGGAGCACGCCGTCGCCACCGCGATCGCCGCCCTCACCCGACCCGGCCGGACCGCCATCGCTGCCCTCGGACTGCTCGGCCGGCCCGCCCCGGTCACGCTGCTCGGCCCCGGTGTCCCCGAACTGGTCGACGCCGGCTGGGTCGAGGTCACCGCCGGCACCGCCGCGCCCACCCCGCCCTACGTCGCGGAACTCGCCGCCGCGCTGCTGCCGCCCGCCGAACGGACCGCGCTGCACCGGCGCCTCGCCGCCCTCGTCCCCGACGGGGAAGCAGCGAGGCACCTGCGCGCGGCCGGCGCCCACCCCGAGGCCTACCAGCGGGCGCTCGCCGCCGCCGACGCCGCGACGACCACCGGGGAACGCGCCGGGCACCTGCTGCTCGCCGCCGGCCTCGACGTCGCCGTGCCGACCCCGGTCCGGTTCCGGGCCGCCGAGGCCGCGCTCGCCGCGGGTCGGCCAGCCGGCTGCCTGCACGCCCTGGACGCGCTCGCGCCGGCCGCCGCCGGGGAACGGGTCCGCGCCGCGGTACTGCGCAGCGAGGCGCTGCTGCAGACCGGTGACGGCGCCGGCGCCCTGGCCGCCGTGCGGCGGGCCGACCCCGACCTGCCCGCCGCCCCGAGCCCGCTGCGGCACGAACACGTCCGCGCCAGCCTCCTCGCCGCCCTCCAGCACGACCCGGCCGTCGCCGCCGAACTCGCCCAGTACGCCGGCGCGCTCCCCGACCGGGACGTCGCACCGGTCCAGGTCGCTCTCGCCGCCGCGGCGGCCAGCCGGCGCGCGCCCGCCTGGGAGAAGTCCCTGGTCGCCGCCGCCGACCAGGCCCACCGCGCCGGCCGGCCGCTGGACGAGTGGTGGAGCGGCTGGCTGCTGGTGGAGACCCTCGCGACCGACGGCCGGCTCGGCGAGGCCGCCGCGCACGCCGAGACCTTCCGGCGCCGCTCCGCCGAGCAGGACGCCTACAGCTGGGAGACCCGCTTCCTGGCGGCCTGGCTGTGGTGCGCGGCGCTGCGCGGCGACGACCTGGACACGGTGGCCCGCCGCGCGGTCGACCTGCTGGACCGCACCCTGCCCCGGCAGGCCCGCGCGTACGCGCTCGCGGCCGCCTGCCTCACCCTCGCCGACACCGGCGCGCTCGCCGCCGCCCGGGCCCGCATCGACGCCTCGGCCGGACCGCAGAAGCAGCGGGTCGACCCGGACTCGCTGCTCGGCTGGGTGGACCGTGAGGTCGCCTGGCTCGACGGCCAGCCGGCGCTCGCCGCCGGCGCGGACCGGCGCGGCCACGCCTCCCTGGCCGGCGGGCTGCACCGGGTGACCAGCCGCTGGGCCGCCCACGACCTCGGCCAGCCCGCGCCCGACCAGCACCGCGAGGGTGACGGCGTGACCCAGCCGGTCCGCGCCACCCTCACCGCGTGGCGGGACGTGGATGCCGGCCGGGACAGCCTGATCGCGTTCACCGCGGCGGCCCGGGCGTGGCACGGCAGCGCGCTGCGCGAGGAGGTCCGCTGCCTGCTCGCCGCCGGGCTCACCGCCAGCGCCGCCGGCCCCGGGCTCAGCACGCTGCTGGACGCCGAACGGGCCGCCGAGCAGGCGGGCCTGGTCGTGCTGCTGGGCCGGGTGCACCGCGCGCTGCGCCGGTTCGCGGTCCGCCGCGAGGCGGTACCCCGCGCCACCGGCGCCCCCGGATCCTCGGCGCCGACGCTGACCGCCCGGGAGGTCGAGGTGCTGCACCTGGTCGCCGCGGGTGAGCCGACCCGCCGGATCGCCGGCCAGCTCGGCATCTCCCGGGACACCGTGGAGACCCACGTGCGGGCCGGCATGCGCAAGCTCGGCGCCCGCACCCGCACCGAGGCCGCGACCCTGGTGCTCGGCGGGCCGGCATGAGCGCCGCCGCTGTACGTGGTCGGCTCGGTAACCCAGGCGGCCGCGCTGGCCCGCCGGCTCGAACGTGAGGGCTGGCGGGTCCGGGAGGGGTTCGCGCTGCCGGACCGGCCGTGGGACGTGGGCGCGAGCCGGACCGTGCTGGTCGGTCTGGTCAGCGACGAGGCGTCGGCAGCCGACGCGGTGCTGGCCGCCGCCCGGGGTGCCGGGCTGGTCGCGACCGTCGAGGACGATGCCCCGATCGGGGCGGTGCTCCGCGCCGACCTGGCGCGGATCGGCACCCTCGCCGCGGTGCCGACCGGTGACTCGGCGGCCGCTCCCGCGCCGCTCCTGACCGCCGAGCAGTGCGCGTTGCTGGACCGGCTCGCCGGCGGGGACTCGATCGCCGGCGCCGCCGAGGCCGAGTTCCTGTCGTTGCGCACGGCGAATCGGCGGATCGCGCAGGCCAGGGCGGCGCTGGGGGTCCGGACGACCCGTCAGGCCGTGGTGGAGTACGTGCGCCGCCGCGGGTAGGTGCGGGCGGTGGAGACCGGCCGGCTCGGGTCGAGGTGGCGGGGGAGGCCCGGCTCGTCGGCGCGCAGGGGCACCAGCGCGGCGATCATCGCCTCGGAGATCCGGTCGGTGGCCCGCCGGGCGTGCCCGGGTACGCCGGCCGTCAGCCCGGTCAGGTCGACGGGCGGACCAAAATGCACCCGGACCACCGGCCGCCGCCACAGCGCGGTGACCGCGCTCCACGCCATCGCGCCGAGCCCGTCCCAGGCGAGCACCTCGTGCGCGCCCCACTGCGCGACCGGCACCACGGTCGCGCCGGTGACCAGCGCCAGCCGGGCCAGGCCGGTGCGGCCGCGTTCGGGCCAGAACGCCGGGTCGAGGCTGATCCGGCCCTCGGGGTAGCCGGCGACGACCGAGCCCTGTCGGACCGCCAGCACGGCCAGGTCCAGCGCCTCGCCGCCGCCGTTGCCGGACCGGTCCACCCGGATGTGTCCGCAGTGGCGCAGCAGCGCCCCGCCGACCGGCACCCGGAAGACGCCGGCGGTGGCCATGATCCGGGGCGCCATCCGGCGCTTGCGGCAGGCAGCCGCCAACGCGAGCGGGTCGAAGACGCCGATGTGGTTGCCGGCCAGCACCAGCGGACCGTGCCGCAGCCCGGCCGGCACGTCCCCGGTGACCCGCAGCCGGCAGAACAGCGGCACGCCGAACCGGGCGAGGAGCAGCAGCAGCCGCCACGCGATCGGCGGGCGCCAGGTCGAGGTCACCGGGGCATGGTGCCACGCCGACCCCCCACGACGCCGACCTGCTGCGGTTGGATCGTGCCCTCCCAGGGCACGATCCAACCGCAGGGGGGTGAGACGGCTTGAGGGCCGCCAGGGTTACCCTCTAGTTCAGGTTTATGTGGGGAGTACGGCGTGGACGCGGCCGCCGCCGGTGACCGGGCCGGCGTCGCACACCCCGCCGACCTCGGCCGCGCGTTCGCGCATCGAGGTCAGGCCGACCCCGGTGCGCCACGCGCCGTTCGGTGCGCCGTCGTCGGTGACGTCCACGTGCAGGGCGCCGTCGAGGACCGCGAGCCGTACCTCGGCGCCGGTGGCGGAGGAGTGCCGGGCCACGTTGGTCAGACCCTCGACCGCGATCCGGTACGCCGCGACCTCGACCGCCGCCGGCAGCTCGGGCATCGGCGCCGGGGCCAGCACGGCGACCGTCATCGGCGCACCGTCGTGCCGGAGCGCGAGTTGCGCGGCCTGCTGGCGGAGCGCGCCGGCCAGGCCGAGCTCGTCCAGCGACGGCGGCCGCAGCCCGTGCACCACGCGGCGCACGTCGTCCAGCGCGGCCCGGTCGCGGCCCGCAGTTCGGTCAGCATGGCGGCCGCCCGGTCCGGGTCCTCGCGCAGCACGTTGCGGACCGCGTCCAGCTTGTAGGCGACGCCGGTCAGGGTCGGCCCGATGCCGTCGTGCAGGTCCCGGCGGAGCCGGCGGCGTTCCTCCTCCCGCCCGGCCACGATCCGTTCCCGGGAGTCCTTCACCTCGGCCGCGAGCGACGCCGACCGCAACGCCAGCGCGAGCGGGCCGGCCACCAGCTCCAGCACCCGCAGGTCGGCCGCGGCGAGCCGGCGTTTCGCCGCTGCGGACCCCGACCACCAGCTCACCGAGGTCCTCCGCGCCAATCCGCAGCGGCACCGCGTGCACCTCGCCGGCCGCCGCCGGACTCGGCCAGCACCCGCTCGTCGGCCTGGAACGCCGCGTACGGCAGCCGCAGCGCGTCCCGGAGCGCGTCCAGGACCAGCCGCCGGTCCGCCCCGTCGCCGGCGACCAGCCGTCACCGACCCGGGACATCGCCCGCACCGGGTCCGCGCGGTCCCCGTACAGCAGCCGGTCGACCAGGCGCTGCAGGCGCAGCCGCACCGGGTTGAACGCGACCGCGATCGCCATCGTGGCCAGCACCGAGCTGCCGGCCCCGCGCCGCAGCACCGCGTCCAGCCCGGCGACCAGGGCCACGTACGCGGCGATCACGCCCAGGGTGAGCAGCAGGTACAGCACCGTGCGGGAGACCACGAGGCGGATGTCGAACAGCTGGTACCGGACGATCGCGATCGCGACCGCCGCCGGGATGAGCTGGAAGGACAGCAGCAGCAGGATCGGGCCGTCGCCGGTGAC
Organism: uncultured Actinomycetota bacterium; assembly: GCA_963746095.1. Classification (GTDB taxonomy): domain Bacteria; phylum Actinomycetota; class Actinomycetes; order Mycobacteriales; family Cryptosporangiaceae; genus CAVVAL01. The sequence goes on from CAVVAL010000031.1 coordinate 374,035, forward strand.
GTACCGCTGCAGGTTCGCGCGAACGCCACGATGACCCCAGCACCAGCCAGAGCAGCTGCCGGCGTTCGGCTCGCCGCCGCGCCGGTACCGCAGCGCCAGACTGGTCACGATCAGCGCCGACTGCGGCGGTCCGAGCAGGGTCACGACCTGCCAGAACCCGTCGATCGAGTGGTAGAACGGCAGTTCCAGGTAGGACCGGGTGCCCGGCTCCTGGAGCGCGTCCAGCTGGGTGCCCATCTGGACCACGAACAACCGGCAACGATCCGCTGCCGGCGGGGAGCGACCGCAATCGGCTGCTCAAGCACGTGCGGCGCGTGCCCACGCTGCCGCGGCTGCTGGCCGAGCAAGGTACTTGAGCTTCCAATCGGGCAAGTGGTGGGAAGGGAACTTCAGCGACGGCGGCTTCACCCACGGCATGACGCACGGCGACGTCGCGCGCGGCGGCCGGCACGGCGACGAGGGCCTGAAGATCGGCCGCGAGACGATGCAGCCGATCTTCGACTTCATCGACGCACGGCCGGCGAGCAAGCCGTTCTTCGTCTGGTACGCGCCGATGATGCCGCACTCGCCGCACAATCCGCCCGAGCGGTTGCTGGAGAAGTACACGCGACGACGGCCGATCGCCGCACGTCGCCGAGTATTGGGCGATGTGCGAGTGGTTCGACGAGACCTGCGGCAACTGCTCGACTATCTCGACAGAAGCGAACTCGCCGACAACACGATCGTCGTCTACGTGACCGACAACGGCTGGATTCAGGATCCCAATGGCAAGCAGCATCGCCAGCGTGTGCCACACGATCTCCGCCGCGTCCCGTGGTCTCTGCCCGCGGGGCGCACTGTCGTAGGTGACGTCGACGGTGACGAGGCCGTCGTCAACCGCCGTGTCGACCGACGGGGCACTGCGAAAACCGCGGCTGCCGAGCGCCTGCGGCCAGCTCGTCGAGCTCGGCGTCGATCAGCGAGCAGCCGCAGAGCAGCAGGAAGGCGACCGCGACTGCCGCGCCGAGTCGCCTCGCCTGCACAGCGACTCGCGGACGCCTGCGAAGAGGTCGTCCTCGGGCAGCGGGCTGTCGATGAGGGATCGGGCGAGCTCGTAGTCCTCGGTCGGCCACGCCGCCTGCTGCACCTCGATCGGGACCAGGAACCAGAAGCCGTCCGGGTCGACCTGCGTCGCATGGGAGAGCAGCGCTCGGTTGCGCACCGGGAAGAACTCGCCGCACGTGATGCGCGTCGTGATGCGGTTCGAGTCGTCCGGTTCGTCGGCCCAGCGGTCGAGCCACTCCTGGTACGGCGAGTCGAGGCCGCGGGCGAGGACCGCCTCGTGCAACGCCGCGACCCGCTCCTTGTTGAACGTCATGAAGTAGTACAGCTTCAGCGGCTGCCACGGCGCGCCGGCGTCCGGGAAGCGCTCGGGGTCGCCCGCGGCGTCGAACGCCGCCATCGACACCGTGTGCACCTCACGTGGTCGGGATGCGGGTAGCCGCCCTTCTCGTCGTAGGTCAGCACGACGTGCGGCCGCTGCTCGCGGATCAGCCGGACGAGCGCCTCGACCGGCTCGTCGAGTGGCCGCATCGCGAAGCAGCCGGGGTCGAGCGGCGGCGGCTCGCCACCCTCCGGCGCCTCGGGCAGCCCCGAGTCGACGAAGCCGAGGTCGACCTGGCGGACCCCAGGACGTTGATCGCCCGGACCAGCTCGCGGCGCGCGAACGCCCGTGAGGTCGGCGATGATCTCTGGGCGGTTCATCGCGGGGTTGAGGATGTCGCCGAGCTCACCGCCGGTGCAGGTGACGACGAGCACGTCGACGCCTTCGCCGGGCGTAGCGCACCATCGTCGCCGCGCCCTTGCTCGACTCGTCGTCGGGGTGCGCGTGCACGGCCATCAGCCGCAGCGCTCGGGCGTCCATGGCGTCCATTCTGCCAGGCGATACTCGACGCGCCGTCCCACGAGATCGCCGGACCGAGGAGCACCGCATGCGCACCGAGAACGTGGCGAAGGTCGTCACGATCGGATCGGGGCCGTGCTGCTCGTGGTGCATGCCGTGCTCGTCGCGCTGCCCGGCGACGGCAGCCCCCGACCTCGCGTCGCGCATCGTGGCGCAGGTCGGCACCGGCAGTGACGTCGAGCTGCAAGGTGACGCTGGAGGTCGAGAAGCCGCCGCGGCCGAGGGCGATCTGCGAGGTGACCGCGTTCACCGAAGTCCGGCTTCCGTCGTCGGTCGGCTCGCCAACATGCGTGTTCGGGCCGCCGCGAGGACGACCAGCGCGTCATGCGTAGGTCCTCGTGATCCGCACGCACAAGCCCGCGACCGAGGCAAGAGTCGCGACCTGCCAGCTCGAGCTCGTCCGCTGATCTTGCGCACTCCCGCGGCCTCTGGTCGGGTGCGCCGAGAGTGCTAGCGTCGAGGCGAGCTCAGAGCCATTGGGCACCGACGTCGTCGGGTGCTCTCCTCCCCTGGAGCCGCGTGACCAAGACCACCACCGCCGAGACCTGGCTGACCCCGGAGGCGCACGCGCGGCTGCAGGCCGAGCTCGACGACCTGCTCGACCGTCGGCCGGCCGGAGATCATCGACAAGATCGAGGCGGCCCGCGAGGAGGGTGACCTCAAGGAGAACGGCGGCTACCACGCGGCCAAGGAGGAGCAGGGCAAAGCCGAGGCCCGCATCCGCCAGCTGCACGCAGCTGCTCCGCGACGCCAAGGTCGGCGAGGCGCCGACGCAGCCGGGACGTCGCCGGTCCGGGCAGCGTCGTGACCGTGCAGTTCGAGGGCGACGGCGACACGAGACGTTCCTGCTCGGCTCGCGCGAGGACCGCGTCGAGGGCTACGAGCATCTACTCGCCGTCGTCGCCGCTGGGCAAGTCGCTGATCGGGAGGCACGTCGGTGACAAGGCGTACGTTCCAGCTGCCCCGCGGTGGCGAGACGTCATTGGAGATCTCGGAGATCGCGCTCTGGCCCGGTTGAAGGGCACTGCGATGGGGCCAGGACGTTTCCCGCTCGAGGGGATCGACCACGTCCGCTTCGCAGTGGGCAACGCGAAGCAGTCCGCGCATTACTACTCCACGGCGTTCGGCATGCGGGTCACTGCCTACTCCGGTCCGGAGAACGGCGAGCGCGACACGGCGTCCTACGTCCTGGAGTCAGGGCAAGGCCCGGTTCGTCATCGGTGGCGCGGTCGCACGCGGGACGTCGATCGGTGAGTCCGTCTCCCGGCACGGTGACGGCGTGGTGGACATCGCCTTGCGCGTTCCGACGCGGCCCGCGCATATGAGCGCGCGGTATCCGCGGCGCCCGCGGTGTTTCCGAGCCGAGATCCTCGAGGACGAGACCGGCAAGGTGGTCGTCGCCGCAATCGCGACGTACGGCGACATGCGGCACTCGCTGGTCGAGCGCTCGGCGTACTGCGGAATGTTCTTCCCTGGCTTCTTGCTCGCGAGCCACTGGTGCGAGCCGCCAGCCCAACGCTTCTTCAGGCGATCGACCATGTCGTCGGCAACGTCGAGCTCGGTCGCATGGACGAGTGGGTCGACTTCTACGCCGGGTCATGGGATTCACGAGCATGAAGAGTTCGTCGGTGACGACATCGCCACCGAGTACTCCGCACTGATGTAGAAGGTCGTCGCGGACGGCAGCCGCAAGGTGAAGTTCCCGCTGAACGAGCCAGCGATCGGCAGACGCAAGTCCAGATCGACGAGTACCTCGAGTTCTACGGCGGTCCCGGCGTACAGCACATCGCGCTCGCGACCAACGACATCGTCGGTTCGGTCGAAGCCATGCGCGCTGCGGGTGTGGACTTCCTCGACACCCCGGACTCCTACTACGACGACGCTGGTTCAGTGGGTGGGCGAGACGCGCGTGCCGTCGACACCTGCGCGACAACAAGATCCTGGCCGACCGCGACGAAGACGGTTACCTGCTGCAGATCTTCACAAGCCCGTGCAGGACCGGCCGACAGTGTTCTTCGAGCTGATCGAGCGGCACGGCTCGAGGGCTTCGGCAAGGGCAACTTCAAGGCGTTGTTCGAGGCCATCGAGCGCGAACAGGCCCGCCGCGGCAATCTCTAGCGCGCGTAGAGCGACAGCCTGACCCGGTTGTCGATCGGCTTGCCGGCGGGGAACGCAAAGTCCAGCTGCCCTTGGCCGGGATCTCGTTCTCCGGCTGGTCGACCATGAGGATCTTCAGGACCCGCGTACGGGCGTCGTAGAACGTGCCCGCCACCCGCACGTCGACGACGTGCACGTCACGCGAGTTGCCCACGGTGCCGGTGTATGCCGGCTGGTCTTCGAGTTCTTGGTCATACGACTGTCGCGCCGAGCCCGTTGGTGTTCGCGTGGTGGCGGTGTACCCGATGACCTGCACGACGTAGCGCCCGAAGTCGGGGGGCGGCGTGTGAACCGCCGCCTGCCAGGGGCCGACCTGACGCGGACCGATCAGCGGCAGCACGGTGCGGTTGCCGTAGGCGGCGACCAGGTTGCCCTTGACGTCGTAGTAGGAGAGCTGCACGCGAACCGCGGTGATCCAGCCGGGCGTGTTGTTGAGCACCTCACCGGTGACCCGCCACGCGCCGTTCTCGTCGTTGTGCGCGTAGACGTTCGTCGGGAAGACGCCCTGCGCGCGAGGCTGGAACCGCACGACGTAGGGCGCGGTGGTCTTCACCGATGCGGTGATGCCCATCACCCGGGCGAAGAAGGTGCCGGCCGCCAGCGGGACGAGCATGTCCTCGAACTGCGTACCCGGCGCGTTGGCGCTGCGCATCAGCCGCAGCTTCGCGTCGTAGATGTCGAGGCGGAGGTCGGCGGTGAGGTCGCCGAGCATCACTGTCGTCCACCGCCCCGCCGGGAGCACGAACTTGTACCAGTCGACGTCGCCGGCGGTCAGCGACTCCGCGATCCACGCGTAGCTCGGCGACGCGGCCATGCCGGCGGTCGGGGCGTTCGGCGCGTCGGCCGCGTGGGCGGCGCCGGGGACGACCAGGCGGTGGTCAGCACGGTGCCGACGACGAGGGTGCGCAGCAGTGCACGAGCAGGGGTCTTCACCCGCTCAGGATCGCACGGCGATCGGTACGGGTCCTTGGGTTCCGCGATCCGTATCACTGCCTGCGCGGCCACGACACCGGCAGCCGCGACTCGATGACGCGGCCGTCGCCCGTACGTTCGGGGGCAAGGGGCTCCCCCACGACGGACAGGCAGGATGTCGCTCGGCGGCAAGGGCATTAGGGCTCCGCGGACGACCACCTTCAGTGCCCCGCCGACGCCGACGCAGCAGCTGAGGCGCAGCGGGCTGAGCAGGAAGGTGTCGCCCTTGCTGTTGGGGTCCGGCGAACGCGAACCCCACGAGCCGGACCCGGTACGGCTCCATCGCCTTGGACTCGTCGTAGAGCGTGCGCAGCGTGTACTCGTTGCAGGCGTCAGCGGGACGCGCCGTCGACTGCCGCGGGCAGCTCGGGGAAGCCGCCTGCGGGGCGCTGGCCCGCACGTCCTGCCGACTCGCCGCGTAGGAGCCGAGCAACCCCGGCGCGACCAGGAAGATGGCCAGCCCGGAGGGTCAGCAACCAGCCGACAGCGGGCATGCCGTGTGGTCGTGAGCGCTCGGCCTCGTCGTGCGTCCGGCGTCGGGCCGGGGGCGCCGGCGCGGAGGCGCGGACGAGGGCGACGACGCCGAGCATCCCGAGCAGCAGGCCGGCAACGACGAGCCAGGGCCGCATGCTCTCCTTGACATAGCGCAGCATACGCATCGGTGAGCGCCAGCCGCAGCATCGCCGCACTGACGAGCAGCACAGGATCCCGTGCGGCGACTTCGTGTTCATAGCAGCCGACCTCCGGTCGCGGTATTCACAAGAGCCAGTTGGCGAAGACCACGAGGCGCTCGAGACGAGGGCGACGGCGAACGTCAACGGGGCGAAGCGCATGGCGAACGCGCGGCCGAACGTGCCGGCCTGCAGCGCGACGAGCTTCATGTCGACAGCCGGACCGACGACCATGAACGCCAGCCGCGACGGTCATCGAGAACTGCGTGAGGCTCGCCGCGACGAACGCGTCGGCCTCGGAGCAGATGCGCCATCACGACCGCCAGCAGGGCCAGCGCGACCACCGCAGCGCCCGTTCGCGCGACGGCAGTCGAGCACCGAGCGCGGGACGACCACGTGCAGCGGGCCGCCGCGGCCCGCCGACGACCAGGTAGCCGCCCGCGTGCAGGAAGTCGTGCTGTGCGGTCGACGCGCGAACACATCCCAGCGGCTGCCGCCCTCTGTGCACGGCCCGCCGCGGCCCGCTGCCACCGAGCTCTGCGGCCGAGGCGGCCCACAGCAGCCCGACCACGCGGCGATGGCCAGCGAGGCGACGAATCGCGCGAGCACCATCGCCGGCTGACCGGGGAACGCGACCGCGGTGGCGACCAGGACCACCGGGTTGATGGCGGGTGCGGCGAGCAGGAACGCGAGCGCGGCCGCGGGGCGCACCGGGCGACCAGCCGTCCGGCGATCGGCACCGAACCGCACTCGCAGCCCGGAAGCGCCAATCCGGCCAGCCGGCCATCGGCACCCGAGGCCGGGCCGGTCCGCCAGAGCCGGCGAACACCTCGCTCGGCACGACGCCGGCGATGGCCCCGCTGACAACGACGCCGAGGACGAGGAACGGCATTACCTGCATGCAGATGGCGACGAAGATCGGTCGTCCAGGTCTGCAGCAGCAGGCCGGTCGAACGCGTCCGGCCAGGCGTCGTGCGCACTAGCGCCGACGGCGATCAGCGCGCCGGCGAGCGGCTCGAGCGTCGGGACGCGGCGCGGCTGCCGTCCGGCGCGGCTGACTGTCACGGCGTCAGGTGAAAGCGAGAGGACTAGGCGGCGGCGCGGCGGCGGCGCCGGTGCCGCGCGGCCAGCGCGAGCAGGAGCACGAGCCCAGCGCGGCCATCTCCCAGTCGCCGCCGGTCGCGGCGAGCGGCTTGCCCGGCTTCGGCTTCGGCCGCACCGGCGGGCGCACCGGGCTGAACCCGGCCTGGCCGCCGTGCCCAGGCCGGCGGCGTCGTGCGAATCGCGTTCTCCATGATGAAGAGGCCGGTGTAGGTCATCGCGTAGTCGCGCAGGCCGTAGCGGTGGTCGTTGTCCTCGGTCGGCGTCGGCAGCGCACCGCCGACGATGCGGACCATGCCCTCGCCGAGCGCGAGCTCGCCGATCGACGCTGCGACCCGTCGGCCCGTCGCCGCACCGTCGTGCCGATCGTCGTGCCGCCGGCGCCCTCGCCACGGCCACGCGCGGTCGACGATCGTCATCGGCGAGGCGTCGTTGCCGATCTCGTAGCCCAGCGCCGGCGCCTCGACGAGCTGCCGGGCGTTGGCGCGCAGCCCCTTGGCGAGCGGCGTGCGCGAAGTCGGTGATGTTCGCGTAGGGCTGGTAGACGCGGATGTCCTGCGACCGCGTCCTTGGGCACGAGGCCGAGATCGCCGAGGGCGTGCAGCGCGCGGTCGGTCAGGACGAGGCTGCCGCCGCGCTGCACCCAGGCCTTGATGCGGCGAAGTACTCGCCGCGGTCGACGGCGCGGCTGCGCGCGTCGCGCGGCGGCGGCGACGTCGGCGAGGACGAGCGTGTCGACCGCGTCGAGCGAGTCCGCGTCGGCGGGCGACGTCCGCGGCGGCGAGCCGAACGAACGGCTTGGGCATCAGGCGGCTGGTGTCCGCGAACCACTGCTGGTTCGTCGCCGAGTACGGCGCTGCTCGACCGGCTTGCCGTCGGCGCCGTTGCCGTTCTTGTCGGGCCGGGCCGCGTGCCGGCCGCCGTCGGCGTCGGTGACCTTGTCGGGGTTGACGACGTAGCCGGCGCGGCCCACCGGGTCGACTGCCGACGTTGCCGTCGTTGAACTCGGTGCTCCTGCGTCATGCGCGTACGCCATCGAGGTCTTGATGATCGCCCGCGTGGCGTTGATGTGGTTCTCCTGCAGGTAGACGTTCCAGGCCTTCTCCGGGACGGTGTGGTTGAGGAAGATCTCGTAGTCCATGCCGGTCACGCCGAGGTCGGTGGCGAGGTAGTCGCCGATGAAGCCGGTGTCGGTGTAGCCGAGGGTGTCCCACACCGTGGCCCAGTGCGCGGGCTTGGTCGGGAATCGCCGGGACTGCGCCGAGCCTCCGCCCTCGTTGCCGCCCGTCGGCTCCTCGATCTGGTCGACGATGCCCGCGTAGAGGGTCGCGTCGATGACCGACTTCGTCCGCTCCGCGATCGCCATCAGCCGCCGGTGATCGACCGAGTCGAACTGGCCCGCCGGGTACATGATGTCGACGTAGGCCTGCGAGGTGAGCTCGCCGTGCACGTCGGCGCCGTAGTCCATGCAGCTTGCCGCGCCGGCGCTGGCGACGTCCTCGCATGAAGCGGTCGCCGTAGCGCATCTCGCTCTCCTGCAGCGGGTTGCGGTCGACGTCGATGCGCCCGACGGTGGGCATCTGGCGGTTGAGGTCGGTTCCGATGCTGTTGCCGCGCGAGTACGGCAGCGGCGGCACGGCCCACAGGTCGCCGATCGCCCAGCCGTCGACGTTGAAGTCGACGAGGTAGACGACCTGCTTGGCCAGCAGCTCGCGCGGCCTCGTAGGAGTGGAAGACCGGCGTCGCGCCCGGTGGTCGACTCGTAGTTGTCGACGCCGTCGGCGATCTGTGCCGCCGTTCGTCGCGGCCATCGCGAGGTCCTCGGCGGTGCGCAGGCCGCCCTCGAGGCCGCCGCGCTCGTTGCCGTGGACCGACAGCGAGTAGAAGAGCGTGCGCTTGCCGGCTGTCGGGGACCTGGTGGTCGGTGATCTTAGATGACCTGGTCGAGGCCGTCGCCCGTTTCGCCGGCCTCGTAGAC
>CAVVAL010000032.1:0-14346 GCA_963746095.1 uncultured Actinomycetota bacterium
CACGGATCCGACTTGGCATGGGGCGGCAGGGCCGGCCGGGCGTCGCGCGGACGATGGCGCTCGCTCGGGCCGACGGATCTTTACTCAAGGTCCTCGACGCGGATGACCAGCTCACGCCTGATGCGCTCGCCCGCGACATCGCCGTTCTGGCCGCCGAGCCCGACATCGGCTGGACGACGTCGCGGGCGCTGGATCTGCTGCCCGACGGGTCGACGGCCGGCTTTCCCGGCGATCCGGCACCCGGCCGGCTGAAGCGAGGGACGGTTCTCCAGGCGTGGCTGGACCGCGGTTATCGGCTGCCCGTCCATCCGGCGACGCTCTGCGTGCGGCGCTCACGGCTCGTGGCGCTCGGCGGCTGGATGGCCCTTCCGGCGTCCGAGGACACGGGGCTGCTCCTCGCCCTGGACGCGGTGAGCGAAGGCTACTTCATCGGCGAACCCGGGCTGCTCTACCGCAAGTGGCGCGGCCAGGCGACCAGTCAGGCGGCTCATACGGATCCGATCGAGCATGCCGCGCGGATGCGGATCATCGAGGAACGCGCTGTCGTCTTGGCGCGGGCGGACTCTTGGATGACTCTCAGGTCGACACAGGCGACATCGGCGCGGCCGATTCCGCGCAACGCTGTTCCCGGACAAAGCTGCGGTACTAGATCGGACAGCACCACGAGTGAGACCGGCGCGATCGCGCCTTAGGCTTTGGGTTCAGCGAGCCGGTCCAGCGCCGACTTCCACAGTCGGGGGAAGGCGATCGGACCGACGAGACGCTGCATCAGCAAGATCCCGCGTCCCCGTACCCCGCGCGGATCTTGGTGATCGATGACGACGTTGAGCGTGCTGCCCCCACCGGGCCGCGGAACGATCGTGATGTCGCCGGTACCGCCATCGCAGTGGTCACTGTCGACGAGCGACCAGTGGACCGTGCCCGGCTCTTGCCACTCGTACCGCAGGAGCACCCAGATCTTGGTGCCGGCGCTGCCCTCCTTGACGACGGCCCAGTTGTCGCCGTGCTCACGGAGCTCGTACTTCTTCGGATCGAGGGTCTTCGCCCAGACCTCCAGGCGACGGTCGCTGAAGTCGGTGAAAGCACGGAACACCTGGTCAGGCGCCGCCTTCGTGTCCACGCTGTACCGGAAGGGCATGGCTTCATGGTGCGCTGCCACCCCGGCTGCGCGAAAGACCTTCCGTGTGGCATCAGCCTCGGCTCGGCCGACCGGTGCCCAGGTCGACCTCGTCGCGGTCGCGAGCCTTGATTGGCAATCTGGCGAAAGCGGAGGGCGTGGGATTCGAACCCACGAGAGAGGGCCACCCCTCGTCAGCAGTTTTCAAGACTGCCGCCATCGGCCACTAGGCGAGCCCTCCTGAGCTGCGGAAACATCATTTACGACCATCCGAGGACTGACCGTCTGCCCGTGATGTGCCCGCTGGCTCCGACTCCGGTTCCCCAGAGACGGCGTTCAGTCTCGCACGTTCGATGCCGCTGCTCACGGACGCAGCCGCCGGTTTGAGCGCCGGGACAATCCGCTCGTTGTAGGTCTCCTCTTCACCGTCGATGCAGTAGGCGTAGACCTGGAGCATGACGGCCACACCATGCCCGGCCCGGCGCGCCACCTCGGTTGCGGCCACCCCCGTGTTGAGCGACAGCGAGATGGCCGTGTATGGCTGGAGGTCGCAGGGCTGGTGCGCCAGGGGCGGTGAATAATGTGGTCCTGAGTCAACGCGGCCTTACGGCATGTACGCGCAGACAGTGCCCGGCCGCCCCCAAGCGGTCCCCCCGCCCCCCGACCGCTTGCCAAGAACTCACGCCGACGTGGCACCAGACCGAATTTACCTGGGTTAAGTCGCTGGACCAAGAGTGGGTGGTTGATCCTGCATCCAGTACTCGGTGATTAGGCCGGCCTCAACGTGATAGACGACGGCATTGATCTGCCTGAACTTAGCCGCCCACTAGCTGGACGGCCATCAAACGGACCCCGGCGGTGTCCTACCGTAGTCAGCCTGACCATAGGCCCGAGCCCCATCGACCAGGAACTCATCGATCGTGAGGTCGAACTGGCCCCACGTAGCGATCATCTCGCGCACATGATCGGCATAGTCATCCGGGCTGCGCTCGATCGTGACTTCGTCCTCTGACTGCACCTGGTGGGCCAGGACAACAGGTGCCATGTACTCCGATGCACGATGTGGTTCACGGCCAGATCGCACACGGTCCAGGAAATCGGTCACGACTCGCCGGGTTACGTCAGGGTCAGCCATCCGCCAATTCTGTCACGGCGGCAACCGCCATCGACCACTAGGTGAGCCCCCCTGAGCAGCGAAGACGCCACCCGCAACGGCCTGAACCAAGGTGACGCGCCGGACGCCCGACGGCCCTACCCCGGTCACCCGGAGACGGCGTCCAGTGTTTCACGGCCGCCGCCGCGCCGGCGAGGTACCCGGGCCCAGGCCGGCATCGCTCAGTCATCAGCCGGAACCGGCGGATAGAACTGGGCGTACCAGCGGCGCAGTGCCTTGATGCCCTTCTCGTGCGGAAGCAGCACGGGGCGGCCGGTGGATCTTGTGATCCCAGATCCGTACCTCCTCACGCACCTCCCCGAGCGCCGCCGCGCGGAAGACCAGCTTGAGGACGGGTGTCAGGAAGGGGAGCCGGGCCGGCTTGCGGACGTAGTAGAGCATCCGCAGCTCGCTCGTCCGGTCGTCGACCGGGGTGGTGAGGGCGACCGCGGTCACCGACAGGACCGGGCCGTGGACGCGGACCACCATGACGCCCGGCCCGTACATGAAGACGTCGAAGGTGTTGTCGATGTCCCAGCCCAGGACCCGCCGCTGGATCCGGCCGCGGACCTCGGCGAAGGCGCCGTCCGGCCGCAGGTCCTGGACCGGGTGGCTCGCTCTGGCCATGGATGAAGTGGAAGTGGGACTCGTCCACGATGTTCTCGCGCATCTCCTGGATGTGGATGCGCGCGCGGCAGGCGTCGTCGATCGGCGTCGCGAAGTCCCGCGAGGTCGTCTCCGGGATCTCGGGCACCTCCCACGACGGGGCGTCGGGTCCGGTGTAGACGAAGATCAGGCCGCTGTGCTCGCGGACCGGGAAGCCGCCGAGGGACACCTTGGGGGTGCGCGGCCGCGAACGGCGCGTGCGTGCAGCGGCCGTCCGCGCCGAATCGCCAGCCGTGGAACGGGCACTCGACGGTGCCGTCGACGACCTTGCCGCCGACGCCCAGGTGCGCGCCGTAGTGCGGGCAGTGGGCGTCGCGCACGGCGGCCTGCCCGTCCGCGCCGCGGAAGGCGATCGAGCGCGCGGCCGAAGTAGTGCAGGCTGACGACCTTGCCCGGTCGTAGCTTGGCGCTGCGCAGCACGGCGTACCACCCGTACGGAACGGCCGGCATCGGGTACTCGTCGGCTCGGGGTCGCGCGGCAGGGTGTCGAGTTCGTTACGGCGAAACGGCATGCGAGCGATGCTATGAGCTTTGAGGACAGACCCGACCGGTTACGCCGGAAATGTTGTGAACGCAACCACTCCGCTCGCTACCACCGCTTTCCCGGGGCAGCATGGAGTTACGCCACGAGCTGGAGGAACCATGAAGGCCGTCACGCTGCTCCTGGTCGTCGTACTTCTCGCCGGCATCGTCGCCCTGGTCGCGTTCGCGATTCAGCGCAACAAGGCGCGTACCGAGCAGCAGTTCGCCGACGCGATCCGGACGCCCGGCGCTGGTACGAGCGGCTCGGCGGTCAGGTCCTCAACCTCACCGCGAACGGCAATCCCGCTGCCCAGCAGGCGTTGTCCGACGCGGGCGAGCGATACAACGCCGCCGGTGGCCAGCTCGATCAGGCCCGGATGCGGCCCAGGCCGTGCTGGCCCGGCAGACCGCCCTCGAAGGGCTCTACTACGTGGCGTACCGCACGCTCGGCGCTCGGCATGGACCCCGGCCCCGCGCTGCCTCCGACGCCTGGTCAGCAGAGCGCGGGCGAGGTCACCGAGAGCCGCGAGGTCGCGGTGGAGGACCACCGGTACGCCGCTTCACCGCAGCCGTCGGACCGGACCACGCACTACTACCCCGGCGGGGTCATCGCCGGCCGGCCGGTCCCCCGCGGCTGGTACAGCGAGCCGTTCTGGGAAGCCCGCCCTGATGGGCGGCGCCTGGGGCCCGGGTTCGGCGTTGCTGTTCGGCTCGCTGTTCGGCGGCATGGCCGGCGTCGGCTGGGGCGGCGGTTGGGGCGACAACGACGGCAACGACGGCGACGGCGGAGTACGTGGGCGGTGACGACCTGGCCGGCGGCGGGGACGACTTCGGCGGCGGCGGCGACTACGGCGGTGGCGACAGCTTCGGTGATTTCGGTGGCGGCGACTTCGGCGGCGGCGACTTCTGACGGCGCCGCAAGGCCCTGACCGCCAGCCCGCCAGGCGAGCGCTGCCCAGCCTGCCAGCCGGCCACGCGGCCCGGAGAACCAGCCTTTACTCAGCGTGAACAAGTCGCTGCCCAAGCGACTCCACAAGCGACGATTCGTCGCGCTAGGCACAGACCTCGACGCGCACTGTCACCTGAATGCAATCGTTGCACTCAAAGTGCAAATCGGCGGTTAGCCTCATACGGTCCCGCACAAAGCGGGCACTCCGCACGAGTGGCGAAGGGTTGTCATGCTGGCGAGGCGGCGGCGCGGCGGTAGCCCAGCGTCACCGAGCACGATCGGGACTCACCTTCGACCAGGGCGAGGTGTCTGACACCGGATGACGCAGCAGACTGAGTCTGGGGCACGACCGTGCTCGACGAGGTTGGCCGGCTGGCGCGGCGGTATCAGGTGCCGATCGAGGACGTCATCCTCATCGCGCTCAACCTGCACGGCGTCGATTCGTTCGAGGCGCACAACCGAGCCAGGCTCACGCTCAGCCTGACCCGCGCGCCGGACGACCGATTCCTCGTCGTCGTCCCGCTGAACCGCCCGGATTCCCCGTTCCGGCTCTACGGCGACACGTTGACGCTGGACGACGAGGTCGTCGCCGAGGTGCACAGCGTCGACGCGGACGCCGCGATCGGCGGCTACTTCCGGGCCGTCGGCGTGCTCACGCTCAACCCCAACCCCCGCAGCCGCTGCACCGGCTGCGCGTTCTGCCCGACGACGCTCGAGGTCGCGGCCGATCCGCGGCTGAGCGCCGACGAGGAGCTCGCCGAGTTGCTCCGCGCGCTCGCCAGCCAGGCGCCGGGCGGCTCGCTCGCCGGGGTCCGCGAGGTGACGGTCTCGACCGGCTGTCTCGAGCGCGAGGACATGGCCATCCACCATCTCCGCAGCCTGCGCCGGGTGCTCACGGCCGAGGGGTTGGACGCGCGGGTCGGCTTCCTCTCCTCGGTGCTGCGGAGCGACGAGGCGTTCGCCGCGCTGGCCGCCGACGTGGCGCCGATGCTCCTGTACGTCACGGTGGAGTGCTTCACCCGTCGCGAGCTGCTGCTCAAGTCCTCCAAGGCCGAGCTGACCGCCGAGCAGGTCCCCGGTGTGCTCCGGCGCGCGCGGCAGGCCGGCCTCGACGCGTCGTTCAACTACGTCGTCGGGCTGGACGCGCTGAGCGCCGTCGGCGAGCACGTCCGCCGGCTCGCGCGGCACGTCAGCGTCTTCCCCAACTTCCAGGTCTTCCAGGCGCACACCCGGTTCATGGAGAGTCTGCGCACGCCCGCTGCCGGCGAACTCGAGTTCTACCTTCAGGCCCGACGCGAGCTGGAGAAGGTCTTCGCGCCGCTCGGTCTGCGTCCCGAGTCGTGGCGGAACTACCGTCCACTGTGGTATTTCGAGTACGCCGGCACGCCGCTCGCCGGGCCGCGGATCTGACATGGCCTGGCTTCCGGTCCGAGGCGTCGTGCGCCATCAGAGCGGCGTTCCCCTGCTCGTGCTGCAAGAGCGGCTCGACGGCTACGACACGTTCCTCCTGGCCGACCTCACGCTCGCCCCGAGCGACGCCGCGCTGAGGGTCCGCGTGCACACGTTCGACGACACCACGGTCCTGCACCCCGCCCGCGGCACGGCGATCGATCGCGCCGATGGTGAGAGCTGGTCCGGCCGGCTCCGCCCACCCGCCAGGCGCCGGGCCGAGCCGATGCCCGCCGATCTCGCCGACGCGCTCACCGCCGCCGGTCTCCCCGCCGACCTCGCGGCCCTCGACCAGCGCGAACGTCGACACCTGCTCGGCTACCTCGCCGACGCGAGCGACCCGGCCGTGCGCCGCAGCCGGATCGTCACGATCGTCGCCGGCCTCCACGGGCTCAGCGCGTGACGCAAAAGGCTTGCGGGCTTGGGCCAAAACCCAAACCCGCAAGCCTTGTCAGATCACGTCCGGCGCTCAGGGCCTAACGGCTGGCACTGACCGAAGTCTCCGGAGCCGAGACCACGTCCCCGTCGGACTCCTTGATGCCGTACCGCGCGTAGAGGTTGCGCAGCCCGGGCGGCGCCCACCAGTTCGCGTTGCCGAGCAGCCGCATGGTCGCCGGCACCAGCAGGGTCCGCACCACGGTGGCGTCCACGATGATCGCGATGATCATGGCCACGCCGATCAGCTTGATGAACGTGATCCCCGAGAGCGAGAACGCGCCGGTCACCACGATCAGCAGCAGTGCCGCGCTGGTGATGATCTGCCCGGTGCGCTGCAGCCCGACCGCGACCGCCTGGGTGTTGTCGCCGGTCAGGTCGTACTGCTCGCGGATCCGCGACATCAGGAAGACCTCGTAGTCCATCGAGAGGCCGAAGACGATCGCCAGCACGAGGATCGGCTGGGTGGCCTCCAGCGTCCCGGTGGACGTGAAGCCGAGCACGCCGGACAGGTGGCCGTCCTGGAAGATCCAGACCAGGGCGCCGAACGAGGCGCTCAGCGAGAGCACGTTCATCAGGATCGCCTTGATCGGCAGCACGATCGAACCGAACGCCAGGAACAGCAGGATGAACGTGGTCAGCCCGACCATCAGCGCCATCCACGGCAGCCGGTCGCCGAGGCTGTCGAGCAGGTCGACCAGCTCCGCGCTGTTGCCGCCGACCAGCACCTCGCCACCGGCGGGCGGCGGCACGTCGCGGATCCGCTCCACCAGCGCCCGTGCCTCGTCCGAGATGGCCTCGCCCTGGTAGAGCACGCTGACCCGCGCGGTGTCGCCGGCCGCGCCGGTGACCTCGGCGCCGGTCACCCCGTCCACCTGGCGCGGACGCGACGTACCCGTCCAGCGCGGCCTTGTCGTCGGGCCGAGCGCAGCGTGACGATCGCCTCGATCGGGCGGTTGGAGTTGGGCGCGAAGTCGCGGTCGATCGTCTCGGTGACCACGCGGCTCTCGGTGCCCTCCGGGAGCACGCGCGGGTCGATGCCGCCGAACTGGACGCGCAGGAACGGCAGGCCGAGCGCGAGCAGGACCGCGATGAACGCCGACGGCGTAGACCACCGGGCGGCGCATGACGCTGTGCGCGATCCGGTACCAGGCGCCGTGGTCGGCCGGCCGGTCCGAGGCGGCGGGCGTGGCGGCGGCCTTCCGGCGGAACAGCCGGCGCACCGAGAGCGCGTCGACCCGGTGCCCGAGCATGCCGAGCAGTGCTGGCAGCAGCACCGTCGCGGCGAGCATCGCGATCAGCACCGCGGCCACCCCGCCCAGCCCATCGAGCGGAGGAACGACCTGCGGGAAGATCAGCAGGCCGGCCAGCGAGATCGCCACGGTGACGCCGGAGACCGCGACGGTCCGGCCGGCGGTGGCCATGGTACGGGCCACCGCGTCCTCGAGCTCGCCGAGCGCTTCATCTCCTCGCGGAACCGGCTGACCATGAACAGGCCGTAGTCGATCGCCAGGCCCAGCCCGAGGATCGTCACCACGTTGACCGAGAAGATCGAGACGTCGGTGAAGTAGGTCAGACCCGCAGTGCCGTGAACGCGCCGAGGATCGCGATGCCGCCGATCGCCAGCGGCAGGCTCGCCGCCGCCAGGCTGCCGAAGATCGAGCACGAGCAGCACGAGCAGGATCGGGATGGAGATCGTCTCGGCCTGGGCGATGTCGGCGCCGACCCGCTCGCTGATGTCGCGGTTGACCGTGGTAGCCGCCGACCCGGGTGTCGAGGCCGGGCGCGGCCAGCGCGTCCTCGATCTCGTCGAGGCGCCTCCCCGCGCTGGTCCTCGTCGCCGCGCAGCCCAGCACCGCGTAGGTCGCGTGCCGGTCGTGGCTGACCAGGTCGGGCGAGCCGTGCTCCAGTAGGTGATCGTCCGGTCGACCACGTCGTCGGGCAGCGCGGCGAGCGTGTCGGTGACGGCCCGCTGGAAGGCGGGGTCGTCGACGGTCTGCGTCGTGGCTGCGGTAGAGGACGACCACGTCCGCGTCGTCCCACCGATCTCCTCGGCCGCGACCTCGGCCGCCTTGGAGCTGTCGCTGCCGGGTCCTCGAAGCCGGCCCCGGTCAGGCTGCCGAAGACCTGGGTGCCCCAGACTCCGGCGAAGACCATCAGCGCTACCGCTGCCGCGACGACCCACCGTCGACGGCGGTACATGAGCCGCCCGAATCGCTCGAACATGATCTCTCCCTCAACCGGTATACTGCGACTCAGCGTCGCAATGGTTACGCCTGTAAACTTTGCATCGCACGTTCACATTCGTCAAGACTCTTTCAGGAGGCGATTGCGTGGCCGAGCCAGGAAGTCGCCGCGATCGAATCCGTGCGGCGACGGTTCAGGAGATCAAGGACACGGCCAGACGGATCCTGGTGACGGAGGGTCCGCCCGCCATCACGTTGCGGGCGATCTCCCGGGAGATGGGCATGTCGGCCCCGGCGCTCTATCGCTATTTCGAGAGCCGTGAGGAGCTGCTCCAGGACCTGATCAGTGACCTGTATGACGAGGTCACGGGCGTGATGCAGGCCGCGCGGGACGCCCAGCCGGCGGATGCGGCGCCGGAGCGGCTGATGGCCGTGAGCCGGGCCTTCCGGGACTGGGCGATCAGCCACCGGCCCGAGTTCGGGCTGATGTTCGGCAGCCCCGTGGGCGGCTCGACGGCAGCGTGCCCTCCGGCGCCGCCAGAGCCGGACGACGCCGGGCTCACCGAGGACGAGGAGGACGCCGGCCGGCGCTTCGGCGGCGTGTTCGGCGGTCTGATCGCCCAGAACTATCTGGCCAAGCCGTTCCCGATCCCCGCCGCCGACGAGATCGACCCGGCCCTGCGAGCCCAGCTCGCGAGGTTCAGCAAGAAGCTGCCGGTGCCCCTGCCGGACGGCGTCGGGCTGGTGTTCCTGTCCTGCTGGATCCGCCTGTACGGGATCGTCTCGATGGAGGTCTTCGGCCATCTCGGGTTCGCGCTCGACGACGTCGAGCCGATGTTCGAGGTCGAGCTCAAGGGGCTGGCCACCCGGCTCGACCTGGCCGACAAGTACCACCCACCGGCCGCTCTCAACGCCCGCTAAGCCACCCAACCCCAGCCGCTTTGGGCGACATTTTCTCGGTTATAGCCGAGAAAATGTCGCCCAAAGCGCGGGGTGGAGCGGAGTGTGGGCGGGGTGTGGGGTGGCGGGTCAGGCGTCGGCGCGGGGTAGCGGGTCGAGGGTGGGGCGCTTCGCGGTCACGGTGTCCCCGGAGGAACGCCCACGCAGCCGCCGACCGATCCAGGGCGCCAGGTGCGAGCCTGCCCAGCGCAGATCCTCGCGACGGGCGCCGATCCAGCTGCCGCGCCGGGCGGGGTCCAGCGGGCCTCGCCAGCTCTGCGGAGGCTCGATGCCGAGCACGTCGAGCACGTTCGCGGCGACCCAGTGATGGCCGGCGGGGCTCAGGTGCAGCCGGTCCGGGGCCCACATCCGTGCGTCGCGAAGGTTGTCGTCGGACCAGAGATCGACCAGCATGGCGCCCTGCGCGGCCGCGGTCCGGCGGACCACCGTGAGCATCGATTCGACCCGCTGGGTCAGGTACTTCTTCGCCGGCAGCCGATCGGTGCCGTTCGCCGGGGTGAACAAGAGCACGTCCGAGCCGGTGGCCCGCAGCCGGGCGATGGCTCCGTCGTACGCCTGGCCGACCAGTTCCGGATCGAACCGGCGCCGCAGCGCATCGTTGCCGCCGGCCGAGAAGCTCACCAGATCGGGCTTCATCCGTACCGCGGCGGGCAGCTGCTCCTCGATCACCGGTTCCAGCGTCTTGCCGCGGATCGCCAGGTTCGCGTACCGGAAGCCGTCGACCTCCTCGGCGAGCCGCCCGGCCACCAGATCCGCCCAGCCCCGATACGTGCCATCGCCGCGGGCGTCGTCCATGCCCTCGGTGAAACTGTCTCCCAACGCGACATAACTGCCGTAGCGCATCCCGCACCCCCAACAGCGCATCCTCCGTCCGGTGCGGACACTCACGCAACCGCTGCACGGCGAACGAGGCCAGCGTCACAACCCGTCCGGCGGCCGGGCGCCTCAGGCCGGTCAGTTCGGCTCGCGGCTGACGGTCAGGCCGGCTCGCGGCCGGCGAGCAGTTCGGCGAGGTGCAGGGCGCGGCGGCCGGTGGAGTGCGCGATCTGGGTGCGGCAGCTGAAGCCGTCGGCCAACACGACCGTCTCCGGTGACGCGGCCCGCACGGCCGGCAGCAGCCCCTGCTCGCCGACCGCCTGCGCCACCTCGTAGTGCCCACGCTCGAACCCGAAGTTCCCGGCGAGGCCGCAACATCCCGGTGGCAGTGCTTGCTGACTGAGCCCGGTGCCGGCGAGGAGTCGTTCGTCCGGCGCCGAGCCCAGCACCGCGCGCTGGTGGCAGTGCGTCTGCATCAGGGCGTCACCGGCTCGCTGCGGCGGTTTCCAGTCGGGCGCGTGCGTGGTGAGCAGCTCCGCCAGCGTCACGGTCTGCTCGGCGAGGCGCTGGGCCCGGTCGTCCGCTGGCAGCAGTTCGGGGAGGTCGGAGCGGAGTGCGGTGGTGCAGCTCGGTTCCAGCCCGACCACGAGCGCGCCGGCGGCCAGGTCCGGCGCCAACCGGTCGAGGCTGCGGCCGGCGACCCGGCGGGCCACGCCGAGCTGGCCGGTCGAGATCCAGGTCAGCCCGCAGCAGACCCGCCCGGACGGGATCGTCACCTCGAAGCCGGCGGACTCCAGCACCTCGACCGCGGCCCGGCCGACCTCGGGCGTGAGGTAGTTCGTGAACGTGTCGGGCCAGAGCACCACCCGCCGACCCGTGCCGGCAGAAGCGGGCCGGCGGCGGAACCAGCGGGTGAACGGCTCGGGCGCGAAGGTCGGCAAATCGCGTTCCGGCGCGACGCCGGCCAGCCGTTTGAGGCCGGGCAGCCGCGCGCCCAGATTCGCCAGCCGGGGCGCCGCCGAGGCCAGCCGGGCCCAGAGCGGCAGGTAACCCATCGAGTAGTGCGACGCCGGGCGCAATCGCCGCGCGTAGTGGTGGTGCAGGAACTCGGCCTTGTACGTCGCCATGTCGACGCCGACCGGGCAGTCGCTCTTGCACGCCTTGCAGGACAGGCAGAGATCCAGCGCGTCGCGCACCTCGGTCGACCGCCAGCCGTCGGTGACCAGGTCGCCGCGGACCAGCTCGAACAGCAGCCGGGCCCGTCCCCGCGTCGAGTGCTCTTCCTCACCGGTGACCTGGTAGCTCGGACACATCGGGGTGCCGGCCGCGTTGCGGCATTTCCCCACGCCGACGCAGCGCCGGGTGGCCTGCGCGAAGTCGCCGGCGTCATGCGGGTAGGTGAAGACGGTGAGCAGTTCGCGGGGCGCATGGTCCAGCTTGAGGTTCGCGTCGATCCGCTGTGGACGGACGATCACGCCGGGATTCATCAGATCGTCCGGGTCCCAAATGGCCTTGAACCGCCCGAACAGCGCCATCACGTCTAGCCGTACATCCTCGGCAGCAGCTCCGAGCGAGCGTCGCCGTCGCCGTGCTCGCCGGAGTACGAGCCGCCGTACCCGATCACCAGGTCGGCGGCCTCCTCGACGAACCGCTTGAACCGACCGATGCCGGCCGTGTGAGCAGATCGAAGTCCAGCCGGACGTGGATGCAGCCCTCGCCGAAGTGACCGTAGGTGACGCCGCGGAGCCCGTGCCGCCGCTTCAGCTCCCGGAACTCGCGCAGGTACTCGCCGAGCCGCTCGGGCGGTACCGCGGCGTCCTCCCAGCCAGGCCACGCCTCGGCGCCGTCCGGCATCCGGTCGCGATGCCGGCGCCCTCCTCGCGGATCCGCCACAGCGCGCGCTGCGCGGCGGCGTCGGTGACGACCCGTGCGCGCGGCCGGTGGTCGGAGTCGTCCAGATCCCTGGCTAGCCGGTTCGCGGCGGCCACGGCGGCTTCGGTGGTCTCGCCGCCGACTTCGACGAAGAGCCACGCCTCGCCGGCCGGCAGATCGGCTGGGGTCGAACGGCCGGTGACCAGGTCGGTGTCGATGCCCTCCACGGTGAGCGGATGGTGCGGCAGGATCACCGGCACCGCGTCGGCGGCGGCGCTGTCGTCGGCGAAGCCCAGCACCAGCAGCACCCTGGCCGCCGGCGCCTCGACCAGCCGGACCGTGGCGCCCAGCACCGTGACGCAGGTGCCCTCGGTACCCACCAGGGAGCGCGCGACATGGTGCCCGCGCTCGGGCAGCAACTCGTCCAGCGCGTATCCCGAGACCTGCCGCACCAGGCGGCCGAACCGCTGCCGGAGCAGGGCCAGGTTGCCGTCCGCGAGGTCCCGCAGCGCGTGGTGGATCTGCGCCGAACGGTGGCTGCCGTTGAGCGAACCCGCGGTGCCCACCGCGCCGACGGTCAGCCGGGTGCCGTCCGGGCAGAGCACGTCCAGCGAGTCCACGTTGTCCGAGGTCTTGCCCCAGCACACCGAGTGCGAGCCGCACGCGTTGTTGCCGATCATTCCGCCGAGCGTGCAGCGGCTGTGCGTGGACGGGTCGGGGCCGAAGGTGAGGCCGTGCGGTGCCGCCGCGGCGCGCAGCCAATCGAGCACCAGGCCGGGCTGGACGACCGCGCTGCGGCGCGCCGGATCCAGCTCGACCACGCGTTGACGTGCCGGACGTGTCCATGACCACGCCACCGCCGACCGCGTTGCCGGCGACGCTGGTGCCACCACCGCGGGGCGTCAACGGAACGCCGTATTCCCGGCAGGCCGCCACCACGGCGACCATGTCGTCGGTGTCCGCCGGCCAGACCACGCCGAGCGGCACCCGCCGGTAGTTCGACGCGTCCGCGCTGTACTGCGCGCGGGCCGAGGTGCCGAAGTCGAGTTCGCCGCGCAGCTCCCGACGCAGCCGGCCGGCCAGCGCTTCGACGTCACGGTCGGGGCTCACGGGGCCAGTCTTGCAGAGCCTTGTGCGGTCGATCGTGCCCTTCCAGGGCACGATCCAACCGCAGCCCGACCCGCCGCACGGGCGCCGGGCACTCAACTGAAAAACATGCAGGCTTGACTGTTTGTGTGCGAGCCGGCAGGCTCGCCCATGTCCGCGCCGCCCCGACCCCCAACGCCGAGCGCAGCCTCACCACGCGCACCCGGCTGATGGAGGCGACCGTCGAGTGCCTCGCCGAACTCGGCTGGTCCGGCACCACCACGACCGTGGTCGCCGAACGCGCCGGCGTCTCCCGCGGCGCGCAGCTGCACCACTACCCCAGCAAGGCCGCGCTGGTGGTGGCCGCGATCCCACACCCGCCACGCTCCGCCAGGACGAGATGCGGCGCGCCGCGGACGCGTTGCCGGCCGGTCCGAACCGCACCCCGGCGGTGCTCAGATCCTCGCCGCCCAGCACACCGCCCGCTGTTCACCGCGGCCCTCGAGGTCTGGGTCGCGGCCCGCACCGATCCGGCGCTGCGCGAGGTGCTGGTGCCGGTCGAGGTCAAGGTCGGCCGCGAGGTCCATCGGCTCACCGTGGAGCTGCTGGGCGTGGACGAGAGCCAGCCCGGCGCCCGTGAGGCCGTGCAGGCCACCCTCGATCTGATGCGCGGCCTCGGCGTCGCGAACCTGCTCACCGACGACTCGGCCCGTCGCCAGCGCCTGCTGCGCCAATGGGCCGCCACCCTCGATGCCGCCCTGGAGGCTGCCCGTGGCTGACCCCGCCCCACTGCTGACCGCACTCCTCGCCGACCTCGGAGCCGAGAGCGAGGAGCTGGACGCGCTGGTCGCCGGGCTCCCGGCGCTCGGCTGGGCGATGGCCACCCCCGCCCCGGGCTGGACCGTGGCCCATCAGATCGCGCACCTGGCCTGGACCGACCGGCTGGCGCTGCTCGCGGCCACCGAACCGGACACCTTCGTTGCCACGGTGCAGGCCGCGCTCGGCGAGGCCAGCGGGTACGTCGACGCCGGCGCCGCCGAGGGAGCCGACGGCGACCCTGCCGCGCTGCTCCAGCGCTGGCGGGACGGCCGGGCCACGCTCAGCGCCGCCCTCGGCGAGCTGCCGCCCGGCGCCA
>CAVVAL010000033.1:0-73917 GCA_963746095.1 uncultured Actinomycetota bacterium
CGAGCACTCCGAGCGCGACCCCGACGGCCGCGAGCAGCAAGCCCCGGCGAAGCATCAGCGCCAGAATCTGGCCGCGTTGTGCGCCGAGCGCCATGCGGATGCCAATCTCCTGTGTTCGCTGCATCACGGCATAGGAGAGCACGCCGTAGATGCCGATCGACCGACAGAAAGCCGGCGACGGCCGCGAAGACGCCAAGCATCACCGCATAGAAGCGTGGCCGCGCGACCGAGCTCGCCACCAGCCGATCCATGGGGAACAATTGCGTCGATGCCGGCGTTCGCATCGACGGCACGCACGATCTGGCTCACCGCCGGAATGGCCGCGCCGCGGCCGCTGCGTGCGGATCGGCAAACGACAGCAGGCCGAGCGCGCGCTCGTTCTGCCGCAGCGCCGATCGCCCCATTGCTGCTGAAGCGCCAGCAACCGCCGATAGTCGATGAAGACTTCGGGATAGGGCTCGCGGTCGGCCGCAGTGTTGCGTAAATCCTCGACGACGCCGACGACCCGCAGCGGGACGGCTGGCCCCTTGCCCAGTGCCAGTCGACGAGTCGACCGACCTGGCTGCCCTGGCCGAATAGCCGCGCGACGCTCCGACTGATCACGATCGCCGGCGTCGCGGCGTCGGAGTCGGCTGGCGTCAACTCGCGGCCCTCGAGCACACGGGCGCCGACGGCGGTGAGAAGCCGGCGCTCACGGGCCGAAGAGAAGGCGACAGCGTAGGCGCGCATCTCTTCGAGCGTCCGCCCTGCGGCACGAACGTGCCAACGGTGATTTGCTCGCCGATGAGCATCCCCGCCCGGGTGAAGTCCGCGGCCTCGACGCCTGGAACACCGCGGAGCCGCGCCAAAAGTGCTTCGATGGTGTCGGTCTTCCGCGTGACGGAGTAGTCGGCGGGGAACACCAGCTGGAAGGCAAGCACGTTGTCTGGGTCGTAGCCACGGTCGACCGCCGAAGCTGGCAAAGCTGCGGATCAGCAGACCGGCGCCGACCAGCAGGACGGTGGCCATGACAAGTTGGCCGACGACCAGCGCCGCGCGTGCCCGCGACGCTCCACGGCTGGAACCGCCGCCGCGCGAGCTCATGACGTTCAGGAGAGCTCGTGCGCGACAGATGCAGCGCCGGCAACACGCCCACCACCACGCTCGTCAGGGCCGCGATGCTCGAACGCGATGCCGAACATCGTCAGGTCGACGCCGACTTCTTGCCCGCGGGCAGGACCGAGACCCAGGGACAGACGGAAGATGCCCGGCGCTTCGATCGGGCCAGTCGCTTGACCAGCATGACACCGGCTGCTGCCAACAGCGCGCCGAGCATGCCGCCGGCAATCGCGAGTACCAGGCATTCGGTCAGCACCTGGCGGACGATGCGCCCTCGACTGGCGCCGATGGCCAAACGCACGGCTATTTCCCGCTGCCTGGCCGTGCCGCGCGCCAGCAACAGGTTCGCCACGTTCGCGCAGACGATCAGCAGAACGACCGCCACGGCGATGAGCAGCACGCGAAGCGCGGGTCGCATGTCCTCGACGACGATGTCCTTGAGAACCTGCGTTTCGAATCGCGCTACGGCCAGAGGAGGCGCGTTCGCCGGTAGCGGCGGGCAGATCGCGTTGCCGATCACGTTGGCCTCGTCGATCGCGGCGCCCAGTGACACGCCGGGCGCGAGCCGGCCCATCAGCGTCACGCGGCTGTACGGTTGCGACACATCGGCAGAGGTCAACGGCACGACGAATTCGGCGAGGCCGAGAGCTGACGCCGTGGGCGAGCTGCTCAAGTCGTTCACGACCGCACGCGCGTTCGTCGGCATGCTGTTCGCCTGGGTGGTGCCGACCGCGGCGGCGACCTTCCTCTACATCGTGGTCGGGTACGAGTCGGTGCAGCGCGTGCCGGCCATCGTCACGCTGCGGGAACGGCTCGCGGACCTCGGCGTCAGCGGGCTCTGGGTGGCGCTCGGCGGCACGGCGCTGGTCAGTCTCGTGCTCGCACTGAACAACCGGGTCATCTACGGCGTGCTGGAGGGCTACCACGGGTGGGGCTGGCTCGGCCGGCGGCGAGCCGAGACGCACCGCACGCAGCTCCGCCTGCTCGCCGCCGAGCAACGGGTCCTGGCCGCCGAGGCGCTCTGCCTGGGGATCGGCGCCGACATCGTGGCCGCGGCGGGGAACGCACAGCTCAGAGCCCAGTTCGAGGCCGAACTCGCGGCGGCGGAACGGGAACTGGCGGCGGCCCGCACCGCCTCGGCCGAGCGGCTCGCCGAACGGTCCGCCCGGCTGTTCCTGCCCTGGCGGCGTCGCCGTAACCGCCGGCCGCGCGGCGTGCTGACCGTCACCACGCACTACCCGAACGACCCGCTGTTGGCGCTGCCGACCAAGCTCGGCAACCGGATCCGCGCGTTCGAGGCGTACGGCCGGGACTGGTACGGGCTGGAGACGATGACGCTCTGGTTCGGCCTGGTCTCGGTGGCGCCGCAGGAACTGCTGGAGAACATCCAGGACGCCAGGCAGAACGTCGAATTCTTCATCGGCACGGTCGCCGCATCGTCACTGCTCGCGGTGGTCAGCACGGCGAGCGCGGTCACCGTCTGGCTGACCGTGGATCCGGCCCGGCTTCACGTCGGCCCGCTGGTGCTGGCCGGGCTGAGCCTGTTGGTGGCGATCTGCGCGTACCAGCGGGCGGTGGCCAACGTGAACGACTGGTACCGCGCGGTGACCACGCTGGTCGACGTCGGCCGCAAGCCCCTGGCCGCGCAGCTCGGGCTGCAACTGCCGCATCGGCTCGCGGACGAACAGCGGATGTGGTTGACGGTCAGCGGCTACACCCAGTACGGCGGCCCGAATTTCGCCGAGGCCCTCACCGAGTTCCGGATCGATCCCACCGCTCCCCCGCCCGCCGCCGCACCGGCCGCCCCAACCCAGCCGGCCGCCGCCGCAACCACGCCACCCGCCGCCGCCGCCGCCCCACAACCCGCCCAACCCCCAGGTCTGGGCGACATCTTCACGGCTATAACCGGGAAGATGTCGCCCAAACGGCGGAGGGGCTAGTCCGCGCGGTGGACGGCGCGACCCCGGACGTACGTGCGGTGCACCTGGGTCTCGCCGATCGCGCTGTCCGGGCCGGCGAACGGATCTCGATCGAGCACGACCAGGTCCGCGTTCCGGCCGACCGCGATCGTGCCGATCTCGGCGTCCAGGCGGCTCACGTACGCGGCACCGGCCGTGTACGCGCGCAGTGCCACGTCCAGCGGCAGCGCCTGCTCGGGACCGAGTGGCGGAGTGTCAGCCGGACTGTCCACATGAGATCTGTTCACGGCGACGTGCAGGCCGAGCAACGGGTTCGGGCTGCTCACCGGCCAGTCGCTGCCCATGGCCAGGGTGCTGCCGGCGCGGTGCAGGTCACCGAACGGGTATTGCCAGTCGGCCCGTGGGCTGCCGAGGAACGGGATGGTCAGGTCGTCCATCTGCGGCTCGTGGCTGGCCCAGAGCGGTTGCAGCGTGGCCACAGCGTTGACCCGGCGGAAACGCGGCAGGTCGTCGGGGTGCACGACCTGCAGATGCGCGAGGTGGTGCCGCCGGTCCGCCGTGCCGTTCACAGCCCTGGCCCGGTCCAGCGCGTCCAGCACGTCCCGCACCGCCCGGTCGCCGAGCGCGTGGAAGTGCACCTGGAATCCGGCGGCGTCCAGCGCGACCGTGACCTGCTGGAGCAGATCGGGTTCGAGGAAGCTGAGACCGGAGTTGCTGGTCGGGTGGCCGCACCGGTCGAGGTACGGCTCCAGCATCGCCGCGGTGAACGTCTCCACGACGCCGTCCTGCATCACCTTCACGGTGCCGACCCGGTACCGGTCACCGCCGGCATCCTCCCGGACCTGCGCCAGCCAGGCGACCTGCTCGTCCACGGCGTCGCTCGGGCAGCCCCGCTCCCACCACAGCGCGCCGGCGACGCTGGCCGTCAGCCAGCCTTCCTGCTCGGCCCGCAGGTAGGACTCGTGCACGCTGGGACCCGGCTCGTGCACGGCCACCCAGGCGTCCTGCCAGGCCACGATGCCGACCGAGTGCAGGTACCGCTGGGCCTCCCGCAGCGCGTCGTCGAGATCGGTCTGGGTGTCCTCGGGGGCGAACGATCGGACCAGGTCGGCGGCGCCCTCGTGCAACAGGCCGGTGGGTTCCCCGTCGGCGTCCCGCTCGATCCGTCCGTCCAAGGGGTCGGGGGTGCCCCGGCTGATGCCGGCGAGCTCCAGCGCGCGGGTGTTCGCCCAGGACGAGTGGTGGTCACGGTTGGGCAGCAGCGCGGGCCGGTCGCTGACCACGGCGTCCAGCTGCGCGCGAGTCGGCCGACCGCCGGGGAACGCCTCCATCGACCAGCCGCCGCCGAGGATCCAGTCCCGATCGGGATTCGCCGCCGCGTACGCCCCGATCAGCTCGGCGTAGTCGGCCATCGTGACCGCGGACGTGAGGTCGCAGCGGATCCGTTCCAGGCCGCCCAGCACGGGGTGCACGTGCGCGTCGACGAATCCCGGCAGCAGCAGCCGGCCGTCCAGATCCACGACCTCGTCGGCGCGGCGCCGGTACGGCGCGATCTGCTCGTCACCACCCACCGCGACGATCCGGCCACCGGTCACGGCCACCGCGGAGGCCAGCGAGCCGGCGGCATCGGCGGTCCATACCGGCCCATTCCTGAACACGGTCGTCGGCCCGGTGGGCTCCGGCTGCGTCATCCCCCCATCGAACACCGCCCGCCCCGGACCTTCTCGCTTTGGGCGACATTTTCGCGGCTATGACCGCGAAAATGTCGCCCAAAGCCCGGGAGGCGGGTCAGGCGTGGCAGCCCCGCCAGGGTCAACACGAGACAGGTCAGAACCGCAGGCGCCACACCTGCCCGTCGCTGCCGGGGATGCCGAACGCGCCGGACTCGGACGCCGTCGACCAGGCTGAGACGTACACGGTGGCGTTCCGGTCCACGACCACGCCCGCCGGCAGCGGCACCGCGACGTTCCTCCGGGCTCCGTTCGCCGCGATCCGGGTCAGCTTGCCGGACATGATCTCCGGGCCCTGCTGGCCGAACGCGGTGAACAGCTGGCTGGCGTAGACGCTGCCCCAGCGGTCGACGGCCACACCGGTGACCGCGGTGAGGTCACGCCAGGTCTTCTTGATCGCACCGGTGTGCCGGTCGAGCTTCCACACCCGCCCGGCGCCCGGCGCCTCGGAGCCGAGCCCGCCGACGTAGATCGAGCCGTCCGGGCCCTCGGCGAGGCTGGTCGGCACCGCGTCGCAGCCGGTGGTGCCGGCGTCGTTGGGCCGGCCGGCGCAGGCACCGCCCTGGACGTTCGGCAGCGTCCTGAACAGACTCAGCTTGCCGTGCTTGAACTGCAGGATGCTGTTGCCCGCGGCGTCGGCGATCAGGATCCGGTCGGCGAGCTGGAGCACCGCGTACGGGTTGGACTCGACACCCTGCTTGTCCGGGTCCTTGGCCGCCTCGAACGCGGACGCGTCGGTGACCACGCTGGGCTTGCCCCACGGCCGGGTGACCAGCAGCTTGCCGAGCTGGTTCGGCGGCGTGCTGGGCGGCACGATCTCCGGCGGGGCGAACGTGACGATCGAGTAGATCCTGGTCAGCGACCGCGCCGAGACGCCGTCGGCGCCGACCGCGAACGTGCCGTCCGGACCGGCCGCGGAGACCAGTCCCTTGACCACGCGCAGCGGCTTGCCGTTCTTCTGCACGGACGGCGCCGGGACCCAGGACACGGAACCGGTCGCGCCGATGCACGTCTCGCCACTCGGATCGCACGCCGGGCCACCCTTGCCTGCTTCGGCGATCAGCAGGCTGCCGCCGGTGCTGAACGCGAGCTGGCGCGGATTGTTCAGCTTGCGCACCACCGGGACCGGACCCTTCGGTGGTGTCCACTTGTGCGCGACGCTCCGCCCCCCTGCCCCGAACGCGCCGGGCCCCTCGCTCTTGGCCTGCGCCGGTACCGCCACCGCCGCGCCGGCCACCAGGCCGAGCACCGTAGCTCCAATGAGGACGGTGCTGCGGCTACCTCCGAACCTACCCATCGCTCCCCCTCCACCAGTGGCCACCACCCCCCGTGGCAGCCCGTTCCGGACCGTACGCCCGCTGACGTCGTCACTCTGGTCTTGATCGATGCAGCAGCAGGCACCTCCGGCGGAGTTGTCCCCACCTGCGCATTGGGCGACATTTCCTCGGTTATGGCCGAGAAAATGTCGCCCAGAGGGCGGTGGTTATCAGCCTCGCTCGCAACCGATCCCGTCGCCGTCGGAGTCGAGCTCGAACGGGTCGGGAGCACGCACGGTGAGCGGTCCGACCGCGTAGTTGGGGCCGTTACCCTTGCCGGACGAGCAGTCGTAGTCGCCGATCCCGTCCTTCAGGCACTTGGTCGGGTAGGCGGGGTTGCAGTTGCCCTGCGGCTTGACCGGCGGCTTCGGCACCGTCTTCCGCGGCGGAGCTGGCCTCGCCGCGGTCGGCTTCGGGACGGTCACCTTCGGGGCGACGTCCACGGGCGCCGGCACGGGCGGCACGGTGGTCGGCACGGCACTCGGCGATGGCGACTCGGTGCTTGGGCTCGGCGAGGGCGAGGGCGACGCGGAGGGCTCTGCCGCCGGGGAGGTCGCCGCACTCGACTGGGGCCGCACGGCGATCGTGTCCGGCGGGCCCGACGGTTGCGCGGCCACGGCGATCACGATGGCGAGGAACGCGGTGGCTCCGATCCCGCCGATGACGAGGAGCGGACCCCGGTCCGAGGGCGCCGGCATCGCCAGCCCGGGCACCGACCGCCGGGTCCAGTCGTAGGCCAGCCGTGCTGCCCGGTCCGGCGGCGAACCCTGGCCGAGGTAGTGGTGGTAGGAGCGGGCGTACTCGGGGTGCCGGAGCACGCGCGGGTCGTACGGTGCGGGAGCGGTCATCGCCGCAGTCCTTCCGTGGAGGTCCTACCGGCGCCATCGCGTGCGCTCGCGGCGGCGTTTCCGGCTGGCCGCACAACGACCCGTTCAGCCCAGCGGCCCCGCCCGTTCGGGGCTGGGCGCGCCCCGTCCGGCCCACAGCGCCAGCCTGGTCGACCGTGCCGTCGGCGCCACCAGGCAGACCGCGAACAGCCCGAAGGGCCCGCCGCGAACAGCGAGCCCTTCGGAAGGCACGACCCTGACTCAGGGCACCAGCACGATCCGACCGCGCAGATTGCCCTGCTGCTGCCGAGCGTGCGCCGCCGCGGCCTGATCCAGCGGGTACAGCTCGGCGACCCGGGGAGTGAACTCGCCACGATCGGCCGCCGCCGCGATCTCCGCGAGCTGTTCCTGGTTCGGCACGACCTCGACCCGGTCGACGTGGATTCTCCGCTCGGACACGGGCAGCGGCGGAATCGCCCCCACGAAGACACCGCCGTCGCGCACGGCCCCGATGGCCGCCTGACCGATCGCCGCCGGGTCGAGCAGACCGTCCGCACCGTCGGGCAGCAGCGCGCGAACGGCGGCGGGCAGGTCGTCGGTGCGCTCGATCACGTCGGCCGCACCCCGCGCCCGCAGCCAGTCCTTGTCGGTGGCCCGCGCCACCGCGATCACCCGGAGCCCACGCTGGGCCGCGGCCTCGGTGAGGTAGCCGCCGAGCGCGCCGGCCGCGCCGGTGATCACCACGCTCTGGCCCTTGGTCAGGCCGGACAGGTTGAGCGCCTGCACCGCGGTCAGGGTGTTCAGCGGGAGGGTCGCCGCCTCCGCCGAGGAGAGCGACTTCGGCGCCGCGACCAGGGCGTTCGATGCCACCACCACGTGCTCGGCGTGGGTGCCGGAGAACTCCTGGAGCCACTGCACGAAGCCGATCACCTGCTGACCGATGGCCCACTCGGTGACGCCCTCACCGGTCGCGTCGACGACGCCGGCCAGATCCCAGCCGAGGATGTACGGCTCGGTCAGGTGGGTCAGCCCGAAGGCACCGACCCGCACCCCCACGTCCACTGGGTTCAGCGCGGCCGCCTCGACCCGAACCCGTACCTGTCCCGCACCCGGCGCGGGCAGCGGCCGGTCGATGACCTCGAGCACGTCCGGTCCGCCGAACCCGTTCGCCACAACTGCCTTGCTCATGTCGTTCCTCCAAGACTCTGGCCTGCCACTTCCTTGCCAGAACGAACGGTATGATCAGTACTGTGGTTTAGTAAGTAGGCACCTAGAAGTGCGTTAGATACGAAAAGGGGCGTCATGGCGACGAGATCGGTGGCGGAACGGCGCGACGAGGCCCGTGTGGCGTACAACGTCTTCTACACGAACTGCCCGTCCCGGCAGGTGCTGGAGATGCTCAGCGACAAGTGGGTCTCGATGGTGATCAAGGCGCTGTCCGAAGGCCCAAGCCGCTACTCCGAGCTGCGGCGATACATCGCGGGCATCAGCCAGAAAATGCTCACCCAGACGCTGCGGACGTTGGAGCGGGACGGCATCGTGTCCCGGACCGTGACGCCAGCCGTGCCGGTCCGGGTCGACTACGCGCTGACCGAACTCGGCAACACGCTGCTGCCGGTGATGGCCAGCATCACGGGCTGGGCGGAGTCGCACATCGACGAGGTCACGACGGCCCGGGACGAGTTCGACGCCCTGGCCGAGCAGGTCCGGGGCGCCTGACCTCGCCGGCCGGCCACCGCCTGCCGAGGTCGCCGACGGGCCTTCCCCAGCCGGATTCGCCGGCTCGCCGCCGCCAGCCCGTGCCGTGGGTGGGTGGGCGCCGCGGGCTGCCGCCGCGCCGGTCCCGGTTCAGCGCCGACCCCGCGGAACGGTCACGCGAGGGCGCCTGAGGAGGCCTGGCTGCGCACGGTGGCGGCCGGCGTGCGCAGCCGCGGCACGGTCCGCCGGGTCCACGCGTAGGCAAGTCGAGCCGCCTCGTCCGAGGACGCGCCCTGGCCGAGGTACCGCTGGTACGAGCGGACGTACTCGGGATGCCTGAGCACGCGGGGGTTGTACGGGTCTTCCACGGGCCGGTTCATGGCCGCTGTCCTTCCATCGGGCCTCCGAGGATCGCGCCGCGCGCCGGCCGTGTCCGCACACTCGGCCGGCAACGAACCGTTCAGCCGACCGAGCCACCCGTTCAGCGGAGCAGGCCCAAGTGTCCCCACTCAGGGATGACCCGCACGGCGGAATCAGGGCGGATCCCGATAGGCGGCGCCGCGCCGCGCGGACAGGGTGAGAGAGCAACACCGCCTGGGCTACGGGGGAACAGCATGAAGCGCACATACCGATACCTGCTCGCCACGGCGACGGCGGTCGCCGTCGTGAGCACCGCGACCCCGACCTTCGCCGCCACCGCGCGGGGCTCGGACCGCGCCCACCGCGCGGAGTTACAGCGCGCACTCGACGAACTCGTCGCGGCGGGCGGGATCGGCGCGATCGCCGAGGTGCGGGACGAGCATGGCCGCTGGCGCGCCAGCAGCGGCGTCGCGGCGCTCGGCAGGGGTCGCCCCGCGCCGGGCTCGCTCACCCGGATCGGCAGCGTCACCAAGTCGTTCCTGGCCACGGTCGTGCTGCAGCTCGTGGCCTCCGGTGACCTACGGCTGGACGACTCGGTCGAGCGCTGGCTGCCCGGCATGGTGCCGAACGGCGACCGGATCACCCTGCGGCACCTGCTCAGCCACACCAGCGGCATCGCGGACGTCGTTCCCACGCTGCCGATCAACCCGCCATCGGAGTACCTGAAGGTGCGCTGGCGCACGTGGACCCCCGCCGAGTTGATCGCGCGGGCCACCAGCCTGCCGCCGACCAATCCGGTGCCCGGCGCGGCCTACAAGTACTCGAGCACGGGCTACCTCCTGCTCGGACTCGTGGTCGAGAAGGCCACCGGGACGTCGTCCGCCGAGCAGGTACGGCGCCGGATCATCCGTCCGCTCGGGCTGCGGAACACCTCGCTGCCCGGCACCTTCCCCTTCCTCGTCGGGCCACACCTGCACGGCTACCTGCCCGTGGCCGAGAACGGGCAGTCGCCGCGGCCGGTCGACATCACCGCCCGGAATCCGTCGATCATGGGGTCGGCTGGCGAGATGGTCTCCACGACCGCCGATCTGAACCGGTTCTACGACGCGCTGTTCAGCGGCGATCTGCTCCCACCGGCCGAACTCGCGGAGATGATCACGGCGGCGTCCCCGTCCCGCCACGGCCTGGGCATCCGCCGCGAGTCGCTACCCGGCTGCGCCGAACCCGCGCTGGGCAACGACGGCGACGCGCTCGGGTACCTGACCTACTCCTACGCGAGCCACGACAACCGGCGGCACGTGACCGTCTCCTACACGCCGTGGGGACCGGAAGAACCGGAAGCCCAGGTGGAGGCCCTACTCAGCAAGGCCCTCTGCCACTGACCCCATCCCGCCCTCCGGGCGGCCCGCCTCCCGGATTGCGCTTTGGCGACGGGTACTAGCCGCCTCCCCCGCTTTGGGCGACATTTTCTCGGTCATAGCCGAGAAAATGTCGCCCAAAGCGCGAGGTTGGTGGGGTCAGAGCCGACCGTTGGCGCGGAGGATGGCGACGGCGCGGACGGTGGCCCAGCCGCGCCACTCCAGATCGGCGGCCGGCGACCACGCCTCCCAGTCGACCCGCCAACCGCCGTCCTTCTCCTGGCTGGCGGCGAGCCGTTCCAGATCGGCGGCGATCGCCCCGGCGGAGAACAGCGCCCGCACTGGTTCGCCGGGACGCGGCGTGAAGTCCAGCGGGCGCATCGCCTCGTCCGGTGCGCCACCCGCGACCGGCAACACCCCCGAGGCCGGCAGGAACTCCCCCAGCCGTCGCAGCTCACGGTCGGCGCCGGGCAGCACGCCCTCGGCGGCGCTGAGCAACTGCAGGGCGTAGCGGTACTCCAGCGCGTGCCGCACGGTGTCCATCGACTGGATTCCCCGCCAGCAGTACGCCGTGGCCCTCGCGAGCCAGGGGTGGTCGCGCACGGCCGGATCGTGGCCGGCCACGCGGTGCGCGATGCCGGCGACCGTGCAGGTCAGGTGGAGCGACGCCACGGCAGGGTCCCACTCGGTCCAGAGCGATGCGGAGCCGGCCGGGTCGGCGATCGGCAGCGCGAACGGCAGCCCGCCGTCGGCCAGCGTGGCCGTGTCCAGCCAGTCGCAGAGCGCCGCCGCCTCCGGGCTGGTGACGGGCGCGATGTCCTCGAACACCTCGAACGCGTGCAGCGCACCGACCGGCTGGCTGGCCACCGCGCGCAGGTCCGGTTCGATGCCGCTTCCGTAGCCGCCATCGGGGTTCCGGTACGCGGCCAGCGCACCGAGCGCCGCATCGGCGCCGCCCGCGCCGGTCAGCAGATCGAAGCGGCGACGATCGAGCAACCGCGCGTGGGTCGCCATGAACGTGGCCGCCGCAGTCAGATCCGTCATGCCGCCATCCTGCCCGGCGTGCCGCGCCACGGTCTTGAACGAATCGGCCGCCGTCCCAACCCGCCCACCGTCACGGCAAATGGGCCGCCGCCCACCCCGCCGGCCGCCCCGCTTTGGGCGGCATTTTCTCGGTCATAGCCGAGAAAATGTCGCCCAAAGCGCGGCGGGTCAGTGGGCCACTTGTCTAGGCATTGTCAGGTTTTCGCGAGTCCTCGAAACGCCTGCCTATAGTCGGTGCATGTGCGCATACGTCCTGGTGGCGGAGGACGACGGGCGGCAGGCCGAGGTGGTCCGCCGGTACCTGGAGAACGAGGGCCACACCGCTTTCGTGGTGCACGATGGCCGGGCCGCGATCGACGAGGTCCGCCGCCGCCCGCCCGATCTGCTCATCCTCGACGTGATGATGCCGCAGGTCGACGGGCTGGACGTGTGCCGGATCCTGCGCCGGGAGAGCGACCTGCCGGTGCTCATGCTCACCGCGCGCGCCACCGAGGACGACCTGCTGCTCGGCCTCGATCTCGGCGCCGACGACTACCTGACCAAGCCGTACAGCCCCCGCGAGCTGATGGCCAGGACCCGGACCCTGCTCCGCCGCGTACGGCCCACCCCGGCCCAGCCCGAGGCGGCGCTGCGGGTCGGCGCGATCATGGTCGATCCGCTGCGCCATCTGGTCACCGCGGGCGGGCGGCCGGTCGAGTGCACGCCGGGCGAGTTCGAGATCCTGGCCGCGATGGCCGCCCAGCCGGATCGGGTGTTCAGCCGGCAACAGCTGCTGGAGCGCACCCGTGGCTACGAGGGGTTACGCGACCGACCGTGCGATCGACATGCACGTGCTGAACCTGCGCAAGAAGGTCGAGCCCGAGCCGCGCCGCCCGGTCTACCTGGTCACCGTGTACGGCATCGGCTACAAGCTGACCGACGGATCGGCAGCCGACCGTGCGCCGTAGGGTGCCGCTGCACAAGAGCCTGCTGGTCCGGCTGCTGGCCACGTCGATCCTGGTGGCGCTCTGCTCGATCGCGGCGACGGCGTGGCTGGCGGTGCAGACGACCACGAAGGCGATCGAACGTGAGCAGGGCCAGTCCCTCTCCAGCGACGCGAGCGTCTACGACACCCTGGTCGCGTACGCGGCGACCCACAAGAACTGGGACGGCGTCGGACCGACGATCCACGCGCTGGCCGCGCACACC
The DNA here is from genome assembly GCA_963746095.1 of uncultured Actinomycetota bacterium. Taxonomy (GTDB): domain Bacteria; phylum Actinomycetota; class Actinomycetes; order Mycobacteriales; family Cryptosporangiaceae; genus CAVVAL01. The sequence continues at coordinate 12,539 of CAVVAL010000033.1, forward strand.
AACCGGCGGATCGTGCTGACCCTGGAGAGCCGGACCCTCGCCGACTCCGACTCCGGCCACGCGCCGCTGCCGGCTCAGCCCTCGGCGATCGTGGACCCGCTCCAGACCGATCCGGTGCTGGCGGCCAAGTCCGGCGACGACCGCATCGATCCACGCGCCGTCGGCCCGTTCGTGCTCAGCCCCGCGGACAGCAAGCAACTCCGCGACTACGCGGTGAAGCGGGTCGGCTGCCTCGAGGAGATCGGGCTGGCGGCCCGGATCGTGACCCTTCCCGGCGGCCGTCCCGAAGTCGTCGTGGCCGGCACCGATCCTAAGAGCCTCGCCGAACAAGTGTGCGGGAGCCGCGGTTTCCGGCCGATCACCCGGAGCGAACTACCGGCGCTGAGTTCGCTCAACATCCTGGTCAATTCGTGCCTGCAACGCCAGGGCATGACCGGCGTCGAGCTCCTGATCGACTTCTCCTGGTACCGGCTGCCCTCGAAGGTGCGCCCCGATGCGGCCGGGGACAAGGCAATCCAGGCCTGTGTCGATGCCGGCCGGCGCGAACAACTCCGGCCGCACGTCGCCCCCGCCGCGCTGCTCTACGTCACCAGCCCCGGCAAGACCCCCACCCCGGACTTCGACCTGTCGCGGACCAACAAGATCCGGATCATCAGCGTGACCGGGCTGGTGCTCGCGCTGGCCGTGGCGGTGACCGTGATCGTCGGCACCCGCCTGGTGCGGCCGCTGCGTACCCTCACCGCCGCCGCCCAGAACCGGGCCGACCAACACGTGCGGGTGCCGATCAAGCGGAACGACGAGATCGGTTACCTGGCCGCCGCCTTCAACGACCTGTCCGAACGCCGGGAGAGCATCGAGCAGCAGCGCAGGGCCATGGTGAGCGACGTGGCGCACGAACTGCGCACGCCGCTGACCAACATGCGCAGCTGGCTGGAGGCCGCCGAGGACGGGCTCGCCAAGACCGATCCCGCGCTGATGTCGTTGCTGCTGGAGGAGGCGCTGCTGCTCCAGCACATCGTGGACGACCTGCAGGACCTGGCCGCGGCCGACGCCGGCACGCTGCGCCTGCACCCCGAGCGGGTGCACGTCAACGACCTGCTCGAACAGGTCGCCGGCGCGCACCGTGGCCGGGCCGAGACCGCCGGCGTCACGCTCAGCACCGACATGCACGGCGATCCGGAGGTGAACGCCGACCCGGTCAGGCTGCGCCAGGCCGTCAGCAACCTGGTCTCCAACGCCGTGCGGCACACCCCCGACGGCGGCAGCGTGACGATCCGGTCCGAGCTCGCCGACGGTCAGCTCACGATCGACGTGGTCGGACACCGGGTCCGGGATCGGCGCCGAGGATCTACCCAAGGTCTTCGACCGGTTCTGGCGCGCCGAGAAGTCCCGCAGCCGGCACACCGGCGGCAGCGGCCTCGGGCTGGCGATCGTCCGCCAGCTCGCCGAGGCCCACGGCGGCACGATCTCCGTGACCAGCCCGCCCGGCGCCGGCGCCACCTTCACCCTCCGCCTCCCCGCCTGAACGTGCCGACCGCCGCCACCCCGGGTTGCGGTTCAATTCCGCCCTTGGCGGGCGGAATTGAACCGCAACCGGGCTGACCTGCGCCGGAGCTGACGCGTGGCGGCCGGCCGCGGGTCGCGATCGGCGGGCGCCAGGGCTGCGGTCCATTTGCGACCCCTGAGGGCGCGAATGGACCGCGGGGTGGGCGGTCACTCGGGGATGGTGAGCTGGCCGACCCGGCGGTCGCCGCCGAGCACGCGCAGGGCCCGTCCCAACGTGGCCGAGTGCACCTCGGTCTCGCCGCGCTCGAACATCAGCGTGAGCGCGTCCCGGAGCTCCTTGGCCTGGGCGACCAGCGCCTGGGCGGACCGTAACGCGCCGTAGACGTGTTGGGCCCGGGCCGGATTGATCCGCGCGAGGCTGTCGACCGCGGCCAGATACTGATCGAGCAGGACGGCCTCGGCGCTGGTCAGCGCGGGCAGCGGCGCGTCCTCCTCGGGGCGGCGGGCCACGGCTAGCTCGCCTTGGCCAGCAGGGCCAGCTTGCGCGACTCGGTCAGCTGGTCGACCAGTCCGTACTTGATGGCCTCGTCGGCGGAGAGCACCGAGTCCCGCTCGATGTCCGTCCGGATCTGCTCGGCGCTCCGGCCGGTGTGCTTGGCCAGGATCTCGGTCATCACGTCACGGATCCGGAAGATCTCGTTCGCCTGGATCTCCAGGTCGGCCGTCACGCCTTGGCTGACGTCCATCGCCGGCTCGTGGATGATCACGCGCGCGTTGGGCAGGATCAGCCGCTTGCCCGGCGTGCCGGCGGCGAGCAGGATCGCGGCGGCCGACGCGGCCTGGCCCAGGCAGACGGTCTGCACGTCGGAGGCGACGAACTGCATCGTGTCGTAGATCGCCATCATCGCGGTGACCGAGCCGCCCGGTGAGTTGATGAACAGCGAGATGTCGCGCTCGGGATTGTCGTAGTCGAGGTAGAGCAGCTGGGCCATCACGTCGTTCGCCGAGGTGTCGTCGACCTGCGTGCCCAGGAAGACGATCCGGTCGGAGAGGAGCTTGGAGTACGGGTCCATGGAGACCTCGCCGCGGCTGGTCCGCTCGGTGACGGTCGGCAGCACGTACCGGCCCTGCTGGCTGGGCATGGGAGCCTCCTACTTACAAAATGTACAGGACGTACAGAATATACAAGACGCTACCATGAGCCCATGGCACAGGAGATTCCGGTGACGCAGGCCCGGGCCGAGTTCGCTGACCTCGTCAACCGGGTCGTCTACGGGAGCGAGCGCATCGTGGTGACCCGCCACGGCAAGCCGATCGCGGCGATAATCCCCGCCGAGGACCTCGCCCGCCTGGAGGCGCTGGACCAGCCGGACGCCGGCACGGTGATCCGGATCGGGGCCGACCCGACCAGCGAGCCGGTGACGTCACAGCCCGCCGAGGGTCAGCGCTTCGGCATCGCGGCGCAGCACCGCCCGCCCGGCGACGGCTCCGGCCGCGCCCCCCGCGCCTGGTAACCCCGAGCCACCCGGCCCCCCGCCCCACTCACGCGCTTTGGGCGGCATCTTCGCGGTCAGAGCCGTGAAGATGCCGCCCAAAGCGGGGATCTGTTGCGTTACGGGAGGATCGCGGGGTTGGCGGCGACGGCGGCGGCTTGGGCCGACGTGAGCGGCAGCTCGCCGAGCCGCGGCTTGCCGGTCGCGTCGGAGCTGCGGCTGCGGATCGCGTCCGGCGGCGGCTGACTGTCGTCGGGCTGGTAGGCCGGCGTGCCCTGCTGCACGAAGATCGTCAGGTAACCGCCGGTCAGAAACCGAGTCGCGGCCTTCACCTGGCCCACCTCGGGGTCGAGTTGGGCGCTGACCCGGATCTGCACGCCGTCGACGGTGATCACCTCGCAGCCGGCATCGGCGGGGCCGATCATCGGGGTCATCCGCGCGGCCACCGCCGCCGAGCACAGCTCGTCGGTCGGCGCCGGCTTACCGTCGGAGCTGAGGAACGCCGCGAGCCGGCCCTCCCGACCACCGGCCGCCACCAGCACGCTGGTGGACGAGGCGTACGGCGGCGTCTCCCCCGCACCGGGCCGCCCGAGCTGGATGGTGGCCGTGCTGTCGCTGTCCCCGTACTCGGGCCGCGCCGTGTACTCGGCGGGCACCGCGTCGAGCAGGAGCCGCAGGACCTTGTCGCCGTGCGCGTCCGTCCGCTGCCACCCGGGCAACACCGGCGGCACCACCACCGGCGCGGGCGCCTTCGATCTCGTCGCCGCGAGCGGCGCATCCGCCGGGTCCGAGCGGGCGAGCACGCCGGGCGCCGAGGTCACCACCGCGACCGCCGCCGCGGCGGCGAGCCCGGCGCCGGCCACCCGCAGCCCGGTCCGCCGCGACGTCGAACGCCGGGCGACGGCCAGTACCTCGGCGCCGGTCCGCAGCGGTGGCTCCGGTACTTCCAGCATCACGTCGCAAATTTCCTTCACGTCGTTCATGACGTTCCTCCTCGCAGGGGTCGCTTCAGGTCGTCGAGGACTCCACCGAGCACGTCGCGCAGGTCGTCCAGTCCTCGCGAGGTCTGGCTCCGGACGGTGCTGGTCGAGCAACCGAGGACGTCGGCCGCCTGCTCCGTGGACAGGTCCAGCCAGAACCGCAGCACCAGCACCGCGCGGCGCCGCTTCGGGATCCGGGTGAGCGCGGTCCGCAGCAGCATCCGGTCGGGCAACCCGGACTCGTCATGGCTCACGGAGTCCAGCGCCGGGCTGTCCGGCAACGTCGAGTGCTCGCGGCGCCACGGCCGGCGCCGCTCGTCCAGGAACGTCCGCAACAGCACGGTCCTGGCGTACTGGTCGAGCGCGTCGTGCCGTTCGATCCGGCGCCACGACTGGTACAGCTTGGTGAACGTCACCTGGGTCAGATCCTCGGCCAGGTGCCAGTCACCGCAGAGCAGGTACGCGGTCTTGCGCAGCTGCCCGGCTCGGGCGGCGTAGTACGCGACGAACTCGTCCTCGTACTCGCGCCGGCCGCCAAGCCGTAGGAATGCCATGTGCTCACCGCTCCTTCCGTCCTCGGTCGGGTAAGACACGTAGCGACCCATCCGAAACGCTGCTCGGCCAGCATGACCCGCCAGTGCCAGCTCGACTCCTGAGAGCGCTCTACCGCGCAAGGGCAAGCACAGCGCTGGTGCGCCGGGAAGCGATCTTCCGGCGCACCAGCGTGCTGTTCAGTTCGGAGCGTCCGGCTCAGAACGGGCTGAGCACCAGACCCGCGGCCCGCGGGTTCGGGTCCTTCACGAGCGACTCGAACGCGCCCACGTCGTCGAAGGCGAAACCGTACGCCTTGCCGTCGAGCATGTGGGCGTGGATCTTCCGCGAGTAGTGGTTCGTCACGGCGTCCTGGTAGAACTGCGCCGCGTCGTAGCTCGGCTGGGTGGAGATCGTGGCCAGCGTGGACCGGTTCAGCGCAGCGCAGAGCGTGCGGGCGATCGGCCCGACGATCAGGTCGTTCGGCGCACCGAGCGCACCGTCACAGCCGAACACGTTGGCGGTGGACGGCTTCTGGAACGAGGCGACCTGCTGGCCGGCGGCGTTCGTGAAGTTCATCGTGTTGCCCGAGGTGCGGCCGTAGTACCGGACGGCCTGACCCTGGAACGGCGCCACCGTGAGCACCCGGCCGCCGGTGTAGGCGTTCCAGGAGCGGTCGATGTAGGACTGCATCACGTTGCCGGGCAGCAATCCGGCATCGATCCCCTTGCCCGGCGCGAACGCCCGCAGCCTGGTGCCGTCCGCGCGGGTGTGGATCAGGTTCGCCCAGCCGCCGGGCTGGTTCTTGATCGCGTCCAGCACCCTGTTCCGCCCGCCGGCCACCAGATCCCCGGTCCGCGAGGTCTGGTTGGCGGTGTTGGTCACGGTCACCGCGTGCGGGATCGCGAACATGTCCACCTGGGAACTGTTCAGCCACAGGCCACCATCGTTGAGCGTGTACTCGCTCCAGTCGAACAGGATGTTGCGGTTCGGGTCGCCCACGGCCCACGGCGCCGGTTGCACCAGCCCGGTCGGGGTGAGGAAGAACTTCAGCTTCTCCCCCAACGAGAAGTACACCCGGCCAGAGAGCTTGGGGATCTGGATCGTCTTGGACTGACCATTCGCCGGCCCCGGGATCGACACGTCCGGCGCGGGCGTGGGCGGCAGACCACCAGCGGCCCACGGGGTGAACGCCCCACTGGCGTTCGCGTAGCCGAGCCGGTTCGTGGTGAGGCTCTGGCCGAGGACGTAGAGGTAGACCGCGCCGCTCCGGCCCGAGTTGTTCGTAATGGTCAGCGGAATCGTGTTGGGCACCGCCGCCGCGGCGGCCGACACCGTGACCACCGTGCCGCCGGCCGAGACGATCACCGCCAACGCGGCGAGGCTGGCCAGCATTCTCCGGGTTGTTCGCATCAGGAACTCCTCTAGCTGGTCGATCAGGACACGAGCCCGTACGCCGCACACTCTCCGAGGCTAGGTCTAGACCACTGTGAGAGCGCTCTCAGAATCGAGCGACCCACGACATATGTCAATAGTTCGTGTTTTACCGGTTGCCGACACATTTCCCGCCGGTCCAACCTGAAACGGCAAGGTCTAGACCTATTTCACGGAACGTGTTCGCGGGCCACGGCATCGCGCCGGCGTAACGTGGAGCGCAGGTCGCCTCACCCAAAGTGGGGTTGACCAGCGGCTTCACTCGAACATATGTTCGACACCATGGTTGTTGGCGAGGTCGAAGATCGGTGGGTCACGGTGCGGTTGAGCGTTGCTCAGTTGCTCAACGCGATCGGAGCGTGGAGCACAGCGACATCGTCGCCGTACTGGTCGATGCTTCGACCGCCGATCGCCCGATTGGCCCGGATCGCCCGGGAGATCGACGAGCTTGACGGCCCCTCGCCCCGGCCGGACGATCCGCAGCAGCGGGTCGAACTGCTCTGCGCCGCGCGTGCGGCCGCCCACGCCTGCGCCCTGCTGCACGGGCCCGGTCATCAGCACGACGTCGCCATGGCCGCGGCCGGGCTCAACACGGCGTTGTGGAAGATCCCGGATCGCGAGTTCCTCCTGCCCACTCCGTAAGAGCATGACGCTCCCACCACCACCGCCTTTGGGCGACATCTTCTCGGCTATGACCGAGAAGATGTCGCCCAAAGCGCAGAGGGTGGCGGTCAGCCGGCGAGGTAGAGCGCGCCGACGAATCGCATCGCGAACTCCGGCTGCGCCCCGCCCATGTGGGTGGTGTTGATCGAGTAGACGAGCCGGCGGGAACCGTCCCGGGTGCCGCCCATGCCGCCGGTGTAGCCGGGCCGGTCACCGCTCTTGCCCCACAGCCCGGAGCCGAGGTCGGTCAGGCCGGCGCTGTGCACGGCGGGCTGGTCGTTCGACGGGTCCGCGTCGCCGTCGAAGGTGGGCACCTTCGGCACGGTGAACATCAGCGCGAGCTGCTTCGCGGGCACCACCCGGCCGGCGAACAGGGCGGCCAGGAAGCGGTCGAGGTCCGGCGCGGTGGAGATGATCGAGCCGGCCGACCACTGCAGCGACGGATTCGCCTCGGTCACGTCCACCCAGGTGCCGTCGGGCATCGACTCGTAGCCGTGCGCGTGCGGGCCGTGGATCCTCCGGTCGGTGCCCGGCGCGACCGTGCCGGTGAGCCGCAGTGGCCTGATGATCCGGTCGGTCACCTCGCGGGTCCAGGTGCGGCCGGTGACCCGCTCGATGAGCAGGCCGGCCACGATGTAGTCGGCGTTGCCATAGCGCTGCATCGTGCCTGGCTGGAACGCCAGCGGGCCGGCGAGGTCGAGCTGGCTGCCCGGCGCCCAGGTGTCGTAGCGGTGGGCGAAGAACCAGGCCGGCGTCTTGTGCGGCACGTTCACCAGGTTGATCCCGCTGGTGAACGTGAGCACCTGGCGGACCGTGATCGGCGGGTAGGACGCCGGCAGCAGCCGGGGCAGATAGTGCTGCACGGTCCGGTCGAGGTCCAGCCGGCCCTCCGCCGCCAGCTGGAGCGCGGTCGCCGCGGTGAACGTCTTGGTGACGCTCCCGATCCGGAACCGGCCGTCCTGCGGCACGGGTCGCCCGGTGGCGAGGTCGGCCACGCCGCTCGTGCCTTCCCAACAGCCCGCAGTGCCGCGGACCTGGAAGATCGCGCCGGTCGCCCCTTCGTTCGGCAGGCCGGCGATGATGCCCCGCAACACGCTGTCCCGCAGCGGCGGCAGGGTCGTCGGCACGGTGGGCGCGGTGCCGCAACGGGGCTTGGCGGGAGCGGCGGCGGCCGCCGTGGGTAAGGCCAACGCGGCGAGCGTGGCGGATGTGACGGCGAGCGCCATGGCGGTACGGGTGATGCGCATACCCTGGTTCCTCCGGAATGGACGGCGACGAGTTCGGCAGCACCAACCCTGTCGATCACGCGCCGGTCGGGCATCCGGGAACCACCGGACCTTGACCCCGGCAAACCACCCCTAAGGGTTCAGGACCACGGCGATGTTTACGTCCCGGCGCAGCGGGCAACAATGATCTTGGTGGGCGTCAGCTTCGGCTGGCGCCCATCGCGCGTCCAGCCGCGGATCGCCACGCGGGCCGCGCCACCCGCCGCGCAGGCTGCGCCAGACCGGGCCGAACCGCGCCGGACCGCGCCGCGCCGCGCCGCACCCTCGCCGGCTGCCCCGGCCGGGCCTTCGGCCCGGTTGCGGTTGGATCGTGCCCTCCCAGGGCGCGATCCAACCGCAGCCCGCCGTAAGGGTTGCGGTTCAAATGCGCCCTGGGAGGGCGCATTTGAACCGCAACCGGCGGCGAAGCCGCCGGTCCGGGGCGCAACCGCCGGTCTACGGCGAAGCCGCCGGTGCGCCGCTCGCCAGCCGTGGAAGACCAGCCCGCTAGATCGGATCTAGCGACGGCTGGCCCGGTTCTCGCGCCTCTGGGGTGACAGCGCGAGCCGGAGAGGACGCCACGATGACCCCACCCGACGTCGCGGCCCCACTGCGGGTCGCGGTGATCATCGGCAGCACCCGCGAGGGGCGGGTCGGCGACGCCGTCGGCCATTGGTTCGCTGACCAGGCGAAACAGCGTGCCGAGCTGGCGCTGACCGTGCTCGATCTCGCCGATTTCACCTTCCCAGCCCGCTACCCGCTCCAGGCTTCGCCGCAGATCGCGGAGTTCGCCGCCGAGATCGGTCGCGCCGAGGCGTTCGTCGTGGTCACGCCGGAGTACAACCGCAGCTTCCCGGCGTCGCTGAAGGAGGCGATCGACTACGCCTACGACGAGTGGCGCACCAAACCGGTCGGCTTCGTCTCCTACGGCTGCCGGTCCGAGGGCCTCTACGCGGTGGAGCAACTCCGCACGATCTTCACCGAGCTGCACACCGTGACCATGCGCGACGGAGTCAGCTTCAACCTCCTCGACGACGCCTTCGACGGCACCGGCCGCCCGCTGGATCCCGACGCAGCCTGGTCAGGCGGCCGGCACCCTGCTCGACGAACTCAGCTGGTGGGGCCTTGCCCTGCGCGACGCCCGCCTGCGCCGCCCGTACGTCTCCTGATTCCGCGAAACCGAAAGGACGACAGCTCATGAACAACCGCACCACCGGCCTGGCGATCGAAACGTCAGGGCTGGTCAAAACGTTCGGCAAGACCCGGGCGGTGGACGGCATCGACCTGGCCGTGCCGGTGGGCGCCGTGTACGGGGTGCTCGGCCCCAACGGCGCCGGCAAGACCACCGCGGTCCGGGTGCTCGCCACCCTGCTGCGGCCGGACGGCGGCGAGGCCCGCGTGTTCGGCCACGACGTGCTGCGGGAGGCCGACGCGGTCCGCAGCCGGGTGAGCCTCACCGGTCAGTACGCGTCCGTCGACGAGGACCTGACCGGCACCGAGAACCTGGTGCTGCTGGCCCGGCTGCTCGGCCATCGCAAGCCGGCCGCCCGGGACCGGGCCGCGCAGCTGCTGGACGCGTTCGGGCTGACCGAAGCCGCCGGTCGCCAGGTGAAGAACTACTCGGGCGGCATGCGTCGGCGGATCGACATCGCCGCCAGCATCCTCAACACCCCGGACCTGCTCTTCCTCGACGAGCCGACCACCGGCCTGGATCCGCGCAGCCGCAACCAGGTCTGGGACATCATCCGGGCCGTCGTCGCGCACGGCACCACGGTGCTGCTCACCACCCAGTACCTGGACGAGGCCGACCGGCTGGCCGGCCGCATCGCCGTGATCGACCACGGCAAGGTGATCGCCGAGGGCACGCCGGGGCAGCTCAAGTCGTCGGTCGGCGCCGGAACCGTCCACTTGCGACTGCGTGACGCCGCGCGCGGCGGTCGGAGGCCCAGCAGGTGCTGGCCACGGCGCTGGACATGCCGGTCCAGCTGGACGCCGATCCGGTGGCCCTGACCGCGCGCGTCTCGGCCGAGGGTGGCGATTCCGGTCCCGCCGAGCAGGCCTCCCGCGCGCTCGCCGAGCTGGCCCACGCGGGCATCACCGTCGACGACTTCTCCCTCGGCCAGCCCAGCCTGGACGAGGTCTTCCTGGCCCTGACCGACCGGCCCGCCAGCACCGAGACCGAGGAGAACGCAGCATGACCACCGCCACGACCACCGAACCCACCAACGTCTACACGCCGGTGGCCGAGACGCTGAAAACCGTGCTCGCGCCCGGCGAACGGCCACCCCGCCCGAGCGCCCTCTCGGCGTCGATCACGTTCGGCTGGCGCGCGGTGCTGAAGATCAAGCACGTCCCCGAGCAGCTCTTCGACGTCACCGCGTTCCCGATCATCATGACGCTGATGTTCACCTACCTGTTCGGCGGCGCGCTCGCCGGCTCGACCCGCGAGTACCTGCAGTTCCTGCTGCCGGGAATCATGGTGACGAGCGTCGTGATGATCACGATGTACACCGGCGTCGCGGTGAACACGGACATCACCAAGGGCGTCTTCGACCGGTTCCGGACCCTGCCGATCTGGCGGCCGGCGCCGATGGTGGGCTACCTGCTCGGCGACGTGCTGCGGTACGTGCTGGCCTCGACCACGATCATGATCGTCGGCCTGGTGCTCGGCTTCCGTCCCGAGGGCGGGGTCGTCGGGGTGCTGGCCGGGGTGGCGCTGCTGGTCGTCTTCTCGTTCGCGTTCTCGTGGATCTGGACGATGTTCGGGCTGCTGCTGCGGAGCGAGAAGTCCGTGATGGGCGTCAGCATGATGGTGCTGTTCCCGCTCACGTTCCTCAGCAACGTGTTCGTCGATCCGAACACGATGCCGGGCTGGCTGCAGGTGTTCGTGGACGTCAACCCGATCACCCGGCTCGTGGCCGCCGTGCGGAGCCTGATGGCGGGCGACTGGAACACCGGCGAGATCAGCTGGGTGCTCATCTCCGGCGCGATCATCACGGTCGTCTTCGGCACGCTGACCATGCGCCTCTACAACCGCAAGTAACGCGGTACTCCGGCTTTGGGCGACATTTTCTCGGCTATAACCGAGAAAATGTCGCCCAAAGCGCCGTGGGCGGTGGGATTAGAGCTGCCAGCGGGTGGGGGTTTCGGGCTGGTAGCGGCAGGTGGCGCCGGTGGTGACGGAGGCGCGCAGGTGGGCGGCCAGCTCGGGGTGGCGGTCGTCGAGCTTGCGCAGGACGTCGCGGATCCGTGCCGTGACGGTCTTCCTGGCCCGTTCGGCCTCGTCGCCGAGCCGGCGGGTGCGTCCGGCCAGCCCGGCGGCGGTCGCGCAGCTCCCCGAGCAGCGCGTCCCGTTCCCGGTCGAGTTCGGCGGCGCGGCGATCGTCGGACCGCTCGACCGCGCGGTCGATCTCCTCGTCCAGCTGGCCAAGCCGGCGCTTGTACCGTGCCTTGGCCTCGTCGTCGAGGATCGCGTCGCCGCCCAGCCCGCGCGCGGCCAGCACCAGCTCTCCGCCCTCGGGGCTGAGCAGCTGGACGGCCGGCAGCTCGGTGCCGGGCTGGCTCAGCAGCAGGTGCAGGTCGCGCAGGCCCTTGGCGTCCGGCAGGTGGACGTGTCCGGCCACCGAACCCGACGGACCAGACCGCGCCCTCACGGCGGAACTCGTTGCCGTCGGCCGTCGCGGCCGGCGTGCGGCCCACCTTCGCTGCGGATCCGCGCGATCCGGGCCGGGATGTGCCGCATGCCGATCTCGGCGGCCTCCCGCTCCGCGCCGGCCAGCAGCGCGGCGGCGGCGCTCGGCCTCCCCGGCGCCGCGGCCGAGCCGGGTCTCGGCGAGCGCCACCCTGGCCTCGACCGACCACGGCGGGGCCTGCATCCGATCGGCCGACCGGTGCGCGGCGGTGAGCAGTTCGACCGCCTCGTCCCAGCGTTCCTCGGCCGCGGCCATGATGCCCAGCCACAGGTCCACCGGCCCGCTGATGTCGCAGCCGTAGAGCGAGACCAGCCACTGGCCTCGGTACGGCGCGAGCGCGGTGCGGGTCCGTTCGCACAGCTCGTGGTCGCACAGGGCCGGCCGCGAGCTGGGCCTGGAAGCGGAGCACCAGCGGGGCGAACGACCGCGGGTACGGCTCGCCGCCGGGGCTGACCTCGTCCCGGTACCGCCGCGCCGCGTCGAGGTCACCGCGCTGCAGGGCCGTGATCCCGGCCAGCAGCCGAGGGTAGGGATACCCGTGCTCGACCAGCCTGCTCTCCTGTTCGGCCAGCTCCTCGAACCGCCCGCCGAGCTGCCAGAGCGCCCAGCGCATGTGCTCGATCATGTAGTTGAACTGGTCGTGCTGGTGATCCGCAGAGGCCGTCGAGGGTCTCCTCGAACAGCCGCTCGGACTCGTCGAACCGCCCCGCCAGCGCGGCGATGATGCTCCGGTCGACGGCCGACATGAAGCGGGAGCGCGGCAGATCCTCGCGGGCGGTGAGCGCCACGAACGCGCTGACCTGGTCGAGGTAACGCGGGTCGCCCAGCTCCAGCAACGCCACCCAGCGCAGCGACGACGCCATGCTCTCCGCCTCGCCGTCGCCGGCCCGGTGAGCGACGGCCATCAGTTCCTCGGTCAGCGCCGCCCGCTCGGTGGCGCTGCCCAGCCCCCAGATCGCGTCGTGCTGGGCCCAGAGGCCGAAGACCAGCGCGTTGTCGTCCTCGGCGAGCCGGGCCTTCATGGAGAGGTGGACGGTCAGCTCCTCGGCCATCCGGTCCGGCGCGAGCGGGGTGTCCGTGGCCGCGCCGCCGCGGATCAGCCGGCGGTGCGCCTCGGCCAGCAGCCCGGAGCCAGGGTCCTCGATTTCGGGGCGCGGACCCAGCGGACGCAGCGTGAGCGCGATCCGGGCCAGCAACTCGGCATCGTCCGCCTCCCGTGCGAGGGCGATCGCCTCCTCGAACATCGGCCTGGCCTGCTCGCGCTCACCGAAGTGCCGCAGCAGCTGGCCGAGGTCCAGCGCGATCATCACCCGCTGGCGGTGCGGGCCACCGCTGGCGCGCTCGCGGGCGCGACGGTAGTGCCCGAGCGCCTCCTCGATGGCCAGCCGGGCGCTGGCGTCCTTGGCGGCGTCGAGCAGCAGGCCGACGGCGCGGTCGGCGTCGAGTTCGTCGCCGGCGAGGTGGGCGTGCCGGGCCAGATCGGCCGGGAAGACCTGCTCGGCCAGCGTCGGCGTCCGGTCCAGCGCGTTCACCACGGCCGCGTGCCGGGCGCGCCGTTCGGCCTCGTCCAGCCCGCCGTAGAGCGACTCGCGCACGAGATCGTGGGTGAACGCGAACCGGCCGGCTCCCAGCACCACGACCAGCCGGGCCGCGGCGGCCTGGTCGAGCAGCCGGTCGACGTGCGGCACCGGCGCCGCGGCGCTGGCGGCGAGGAGCTGGCGGTGAAACTCCCGGCCGAGCACGGCGGCGGCCGTGAGCAACTGCACGACCGCGGCGGGCAGGAGCGACAACCGCCGCTGCAACGCGTCCCGGACTCCTGGTGCGATCGCGCTGGCCGAGCTGCCGCTGTGCCAGAGCCGCGCGGTCTGCTCGACGAAGAACGGATTGCCGCCGGTACGCCGGTGCACCTCGCCGACCAGGTCCGGATCGGGCTCGTGGCCGGCGGTCCTGGCCATCAGCGCGCCGACGTCGTCCCGGCTCAGCCCGGTCAGGGTCACGGTGGTCGCCTTCGCCACCAGCGGGACCAGCAACGGCCGCAGCGGATGCCCGGCCGCCTCCACCTCGACGTCCCGGTACGTGCCGATCAGCAGCAGCCGCTCGAACCAGGTGTGCTGGGCGGCGAACTCCAGCAGCTTGAGCGAGGCGGTGTCGGCCCAGTGCAGATCGTCGAGCACGACCACGACGGGCCGGCGCTGGGACGGCCGCCACCAACGCGGTCGTCACGGCGTCGTAGAGCGGGAATCCGTCGGCCGCCGGACCGACCGGCTCGCCCCTTGCCGCCCGGCTACCGCCGCCTGGGGCCTCGCCCAGCAGGACCGGCAGGCCGCCGCCCGCGACCTTCTCTATCGCCGCCCACTCCTCGGCATCGGCGGTGCGCCGCAGCCCGCGAATCACCTGCAGCCACGGCCAGTACCCGGGCGCGCTGTCGGAATCCCAGCACGACCCGCTGAGCACGAGCGCACCGCGCCGCCTGGCCTCGTCCACCGCGCCGGTGACCAGGGTGGTCTTGCCGATCCCGGCCTCCCCGGTGACCAGCACCAGCCCGCCGTGGCTCTCCGCCGCCCGGTCCAGCTCGGCGCGCAGCACGCCGGCCGGATGATCACGCCCGATGAGCGCTGTGGTCATGGCTTCCAACCTTCCGGCTTTGGGCGACATCTTCACGGCTATGACCGACAAAATGTCGCCCAAAGCGCCAAGCAGGCGGGCGGTCAGGCGGGCGGGCGGTCAGGCCTCCAGCAGGGCGCCGAGCTTGGTCACGGTGTTCCAGTTCCGTCCGGTGACGATGAGCTTGAATCGCCGCTCCACGAAGTCGGCCACGTTTGGCGCCTTGAGGATCCCGTCCGGGCACCACTGGTAGACGACCCGGTCGCCGAGCCGGATGGTCTCGGGCGAGAGCGCGGTCGGATCGTTCTCGGCCAGCAGCGCCGGGTCCAGCGGCTCGGAGAGGAACAGCGCGAGCGTCTTGGATCCCTCGGTCGCCAGGTCGCCCAGCGGGTACTCGTCGATGACAGCGCGCAGCTCGGGCGCGGTCCGGATCAGGCAACGGACGGAGCTGCCGAACTCGTCCGTGATGGCCCGTTCCAGCCGCTCGGCCAGCTTCTCCGGCTTGGTCTTCGGCGCGGAGAACACCGCGTTGCCGCTCTGGAGCAGCGTGCCGACATCGGTGAATTCGAGCTTGGTCAACATTGCCCGCAGGTCCGCCATCGGGACCTTCTTCTTCCCGCCGACATTGATTCCCTTGAGCAACGCCGCGTACCTGGGCATGCCGCACCGTCCTCTCGCCGGCCCCACGCTAACCCGGCTGCGGTCCATTTGCGCCCTCCTGGGTCGCAAATGGACCGCAGCTGGTCAGGGGGTCGGGGCGGTGAGGTAGCGCTCGACGGTGGGGCCGAGCCAGGCCACGATGTCGGCCCGGTCCAGGGCCATCACGGGCGGTAGGCGCAGCACGTAGCGGGTCATCGCCAGCCCGATCATCTGGGTCGCGACCAGGCCGGCCCGGCGCGGAGCATCGGCCGGATCGGGGCCGAACTTCAGCGCGATCGGGGCCACCTGCTGGGCGAAGATCTGCCGCATCCGTTCGGCAGCCAGGTCGTAGCTGACCGCGGCCCGCAGCAGTGCCTTCAGCGTGTCGTCGCCCTCCCAACGGTCGAAGAAGTAGCCGACCAGGGCGGCGCCGAGGGCCTCGCCCGGCAACGCGACGAAGTCCGGGATCCGCAGGTCGAAGTCGGCCGCGGCGGCGAACAGGTTCTCCTTGTTGCCGAAGTAGCGCATCACCATCGCGGGGTCGATGGCCGCGTCGGCGGCGATGGCCCTGATCGTGGCGCGCTCGTACCCGTCGGCCGCGAAGCGCTCACGCGCCGCGCCGAGGATCGCTGCCCTGGTGGCGTCCGAGCGCCGCAGCGCCCCCGTTTCGGTCATGTCAACGACTGTAGGCCAACAGCCGTTGACAGCCAAGCTAGGGCGCGTCTACCGTGTCAACAAGCGTAGGCCAACAAGTGTTGACACGAGGAGACAGAGATGAGCGCCAAGCGCACGGACGTCCTGATCGTCGGCGCCGGCCCGACCGGGCTGCTGCTGGCCGGAGACCTGGCCGCGGCGGGCGTGTCGGTGACCGTGCTCGAGCGCCGGCGCGACGAGTCGAACCTGACCCGCGCCTTCGCCGTGCACGCCCGCACGCTGGAGCTGCTCGACGCTCGCGGCCTCGCCGACGAACTGATCACCACCGGCACCAAGGTCACCGAGCTGCGACTCTTCGGCCGGGCCGCGGTCGACTTCTCCCCGCTGCCCAGCCGGTTCCCGTTCCTGCTGGTCACGCCGCAGTACAACACCGAGCGGGTGCTGGCGGAGCGGGCCGTGGCGCTCGGCGCGGAGCTTGTCAGGGACGCCGAGGTGACCGGCCTGAGCCAGGACGCCGAGGGGGTCGACGTCCAGGTCCGCATCGGCGGCACGCCGACCGTTCGGCGCGCGGCGTACGTGGTCGGCACGGACGGCGTGCACAGCGCGATCCGCACGGCGCTCGGGCTGGAGTTCCCCGGCGAGACGGCGGTGTCGTCGGTGATGCTCGCGGACGTGCGGCTGGCCGAGGCGCCGGAGTCCACGTTGACCGTCAACGCCGGCCGGGACGGCTTCGCGTTCATCGCGCCGTTCGGCGACGGCTGGTACCGGGTCATCGCCTGGGACCGGCACAGCCAGCGCCCGGACACCGACCCGGTGGAGCTGGCCGAGATCAGCCGGACCGTGCGGCTCGCGCTCGGCACCGACTACGGCATGCACGACGCGCGCTGGATGTCCCGGTTCCACAGCGACGAGCGGCAGGCGCCGCGGTACCGGGTCGGCCGGGTCTTCCTGGCTGGCGACGCCGCGCACGTGCACTCCCCGGCCGGCGGCCAGGGCATGAACACCGGCCTGCAGGACGCCGCCAACCTGAGCTGGAAGCTCGCCGCGGCCGTGCACGGCTGGGCGCCGGCCGGCCTGCTCGACAGCTACCAGGAGGAGCGACACCCGGTCGGCCGCGAGGTGCTGCGCAGCAGCGGCAACCTGCTGCGGCTGGCGCTCGGCGAGTCGGTGGCGACCCGGGCCGCCCGTGGCCTGATCGCCAAGGTGCTGACCAGGTTCACGCCGGTCGTGCGGAAGCTCCGCAAGACCGTCACCGGAATCGGCATCGCCTACCCGGCGCCGGCCGGCGCGCACGAGCTCACCGGCACCAGGGCGACGGATGTCGCGCTCGCCGGCGGCGGCCGGCTCTACGAAACGCTGCGTGACGGCCGGTTCGTCCTGGTGACCGAGCCCGGCGCGGCGCCGGCCGACGCCGCGGCCGGCGGATGGCACGACCGGGTCCGCGTCGAGCACCCCGCACGGCCCACCGGCACCACCGTGCTGGTGCGCCCCGACGGGTACGTCGCGTGGGCCACGGACCAGACCGAGCCGGCCGAACTGGCCACGGCGGTACGTGCCGCGCTGACCGATTGGTGCGGCCAGCCGGTCGGGGCGCCGGCACGACCCCGCTCGTCGAGCAAATCAGACTTCTAGCCCGAATCACCAAGAAGGCCGCGAGTCGATTTCGAGATTCGTGACGTAGATCAGGTTTAAAATGCATAAGCCCAGGTCAGCCTCGTGATCCCGGAAAACTTACGTCGACTTCACTGCCGGGCAAAGAGGACAAATGTGGCGTGATGCATGTCTCTTAACGGGCCTTGAGTTGACGCTCGGGGGCCAGGCGCGCGTAATAGTGGATGTCCAACGCACCGCTCCTAGTCCGAGACCGTGAGGCCAGACGATGCAGAGCACAACCATCAATGACGACTTACTGCTCACCTGGGTGACTGAATTGTCCGACCACCCGGTGAGCCCCGAACTGGACGACGGCGACTCGTTCGCCACCGGTTCGTTCAGCTCCTGGAACGACGAACTCTCCGCCGACTACGACGGCAAGATCGAAGCCGACGCTGGCGAAGAGCGCACCAGCAGGCACTAGCTCGACAGCACAACGGGGCAGCGCTACCGCGGGGTTCGGTTTCCGCGCACACCGAGCGTCAGCATCACCAGCCCGACCAGTGCGACCACGGGACCGATGACAGCCCAGATCGTCACCCCCGTCATGGCGCTACCCCCGACATAGCCCAGGCCCTGAAACGTCCAGAGGGCGCCGGCCAGGAGCAGCACCACCCCGAGCCCGATGAACGCCGTGTTCTTCATCGCGGTTCGCTCCGATCCGGTGCGGCGAACGCTGCCTCCCGTGATGCTCGCACGGCGCGCGGCATCCGGCCCGCTGGAACCGCTGCGGTCCATTCGCGCCCTCTCGGGTCGCGAATGGACCGCAGCGGGGTCCGTCGCAGGTCAGCCGTGCCGGAGCAGGGCCACCGCCCGGTCGAAGGCGGAGTCACGGTCCTTGGCGAACTCCTCCTCGGTGAAGACCGGGGTGCGCAGGTTCGGCGGGATGCCGGGGCCGTCGAAGGTCCGGCCGTCGGCGGTCTGGAACTCCTCGTTCGGCACGATGAACTGCCAGCCGTTCGGCAGCGTCCGCTCCAACGTGTCGGAGAAGACGCCCTGGGTGTTCTCCCCGATCCGGATCGGAGCCGGCGACCGGCCGAACAGCGCCTGGGTGAACGTCTCACCGGCACTGATCGTCGAGCCGCCGGTCAGCACGGCCACCGGTCCGGTGTAGAGCGGTGCCTTCGCCGGCCGTACCCAGAGCCGTTGCAGGCGGGTGAAGCGGTTCGGGTCGGTGGCGTCGTTCCGCGCGTGCTTGGCGTAGGCGAGATACGGCTTGGCGGTGAGCCGAGCGGCCACCGCCAGCCCGAGCGGGTCGGCGCCGCCGCCGTTGATCCGCAGGTCGATGATCAGGCCCCGGAGCGACGCCGTGCGCTGCTTGGTCAGGATCGTGTCCAGCGCCCGGTTCAGCTCGGCCTCCCACGCGCTGTACGGGCCGTCCTCGGTGTAGCCGGCGAACGCGACGATCCGCAGGTAGCCGAGGTGTCCCGGCAGGTCCTTGTAACCGATCAGGTCGTTGGCGAAGGTCTGCATCGGGCCGCGCAGGTCACGCCGCTCGACGAACGGCCGGATCCGCGCCTCCAGCTTCTCGTCCGGGAACGTGGTGCCCGGACGGTGGCCGACGAACTCACGGTCCTCGCCGTCCCTGATCCCGGTGTGCGCGTCGCCGAGCGGCGCGATCATCTCGCTCAGCAGCGCGAACAGTTGGTCATCGGACATGCCCGGCCGCACCCTGGGCCGGTAGCGGTCCCGGACCGCCTTCCAGTCGACGCCCTTGGCCGCGAAGAACGGATAGTTCTCCGCGTACGTGGTCCAGAACTGGTCGAAGGTGGCCAGCGGACCGGTCGCGCCCGGGCGGGTGCAGACGTCCGGCAGCCCCCGCAGCCGTCGGAGGTTCCGGTCGCCGATCGAGCCGTCCAAGGTGAGCACGGCACGATCACGAGCCCGTGCCGGCCGCACGTTGAACGTCCGCTGGGGGCCGGCGAAGTGCACCGTGCCATCGGGGTCCACCGGCGCCGACCTGCGTGGCGGGATCGGCCCGCACGCAGCTGATCGCGGTGGTGTCGTAGTTCTGCGCCCTGCCGTCGCGGATCGTGACGATCGAGCCGTAGCCGTCGGTGCGCCACACCCCGTCCACGGGTGCGCCGGCGCTGGTGTGGCCGGCCGCCAGCGGGGTGGCGGCGGCGGCGAGCGGAACGGTGAGCGTGCTGGCCAGCCCGAGTAGGGCACCAGCCAGGGCGAGTCGCCGCGGTGGTCGAAGAAGGTGAAGGTTCATGCCGAACAGCCTTCCGCCGACGCGACGCCGCCAGAATGGGTCGAACTCCACTCCTGGCGGGGGAGTTACCTCCCGGATCCGCGCCACACAGGCCGGAAGCCTCCAACCCCGGGCCCGAACCGCCCCACCAACACCGCGAGTTGCTGAATCGCGCAAGCGGCGGCTCGCCGACCTGGCGCGCCTTGCAAGGGCCTATACGCTCACATCGTCGGGCGGGGAGGACGAAGGAACGGAAGGCCCAGCAGCGAGCGTGCGCCGAAGATAGCCGGCGCCCGCCGACAAACGCGCATTCGTTTCGTCGTCATTCCAATTGATTCCAATGACCGGACGACTCTGCCCCGAACAGCCATTGCTCTGCCGCTCCCTACCCCGCTCGACGGCCTGTCGTCGCGCGGGAGTCCCTTTGCACAATGGAGGACGAATGACACTGTCCGGATACCGACGGCGCGCGCTCGCCGGTCTCAGCATCGGCGCGATACTGGCCGCGGGACTCGCCACGCCGGCGCAGGCGAAGTCGGAGGAGAACGTGAGCGGAGACCTGCGCAACCTGCGCTTGGCCCTCGAGCTCCGGCACGCCATCCAGCAGCAGAACTTCAAGGACATCCTCGACAAGGCACCGGTCGGCACCGCCGCCGCGTTCCGGCTGGCTGCCACCGCCGATGACAAGTACGAGCACGTGCCGGGGCCCAAGAGCAGGGCATTCGCCGCCGCCGCCGCGCCCGCGCCGATCCACCAGACGCCGAACGTGGACGCCACCGTGATCGAGCTGGCCAGCAACGGCCGCACGCTCTCCGCGGCGAACGTGTTGCTCAGCCCGCAGTACCCGAACGGCAAGGTCGTCCCGCTGGATGACAACCTCGCGACCGACCAGGTGCGCTGGCGCGCCTGGGACGACGCGGAGTGGGACACCAACGGTGGCCAGGGCACGGTCGACGCGATTCCCGGCCGGGAGAACGCGGCGCTCGACTTCATGTCGCCCTATCCGGCCTCCGTGCTGAAGCTGATGGTCGGATTCGGCATTCTCCAGCTCGTGGATCGCGGCGAGATCGCGCTCGACGACAATTACGCGTTCGACCGGACCGGCGCCCCGAACACGGCCTGCGGATTGAACGTCACCAAGCCGATCCGGCAGTTCTTCGACGAGATGATCACCGTGTCGAGGAACGAATCGACCTGCGCACTGATCAAACTGCTGCACGACCACAATGCGATGGATCCGTTGAACCAGCAGTTCAAGGATCTCGGCCTGCCGATGCTCCAGCTGATCAAGACCCGGAAGGTCGACGGCGGCGGCTGGGGCTGGACCCAGATGAACGCGCTGGACACCGCCAAGCTGCTGCTCATCGTCAACGGTGGCCCCGGCACGCTGTGGCACGCGCCGGACGGCACCCGGGTGACCAAGGCTCTGCTCAGCGACAGCTCGCGCGCCTTCTTCCTGAAGGAGCTGCACGAGCAGGGGCTGAACCAGGTCCTCTCGACGACCAACTGGTGCGGCAAGTCCTACCCGGCGCCGGGCATCCCCCAGCGCACGGCCGAGCGCTGGATCAACCCGGTCGACGGCACGATGACGGTCGACGGCCGCGTCTACGGCCAGGACGTCCGGCCGTGCCAGGAGACCGCGCAGGTCACGTTCGCGCACAAGACCGGCCTGGTCGACACCGCGGGCAACGACGCCGGCATCGTGAAGAACCTGCCGGGCAAGTCCCGCCGGCACTTCATCGTGGTCATCCACTCCAACCTCGGTGACCGGTACATCGACGTCAACCGGCCGGCCGACGCGCCCGGCATCTACCCGCTCGCGTACAGCGAGAAGTACGGCAAGCTCGGCCGTGCGATCGACCAGCTCGTGAGGCGGCACTACAACCCGTAGTCAGCATCGGCACGGGGGAGCGTCCAGGCCGTCACGGCGGGCCGCTCCCCCGTTGCTTTCTCTCCGTGCGGCGCCGCTGACCGGCGCGGACGGGTCACTCCAGGACATTGTGGTGCGATCGCCATTGGTCTATACCTAATGGGACCAGTGTCGCCGCGCGATCTGGAGGACCTGTGAACAAGTCGATGGGATCCCGCCACCTACTCGCCGCGTTACTCGCCGTCGGTCTGACGGCGTCCGTTCCCACCTCATCCGCCCAAGCCAGTTCCCCGGCCGGCTCCGGCACCCTCGCCGCGAGCCGGCTTTCGCAACTCGTGCCGGCTCCCGCGTCGGTCCGGCCTCGGTCCGGTCTTGCCTACCGGATCGACCGGCACACCGTCATCCGCACCGAACGCGGTTCGGCCTCGGTCGGCTCCTACCTGGCCGGCATCCTGCGGCCCTCGACCGGCTACCGGCTGCCCGTGGTCCGCGCCGCGCACCGGCCAGCCGGCGGCATCTCCCTGCTGCTCAGCGGCGCCGACCGCGGGCGTCGGCGCGGAGGGCTACCAGCTCGACGTGGACCGGCACGCCGTGGTGATCAGGGCCAGGACCGCGGCCGGCCTGTTCGCCGGCGTGCAGACGCTGCGCCAGCTGCTGCCGGCCACGGTGGAGGCGAAGCGGCGGCAGTCCGGCCCCTGGCTGGTGCCCGCGGCCCGGATCGTGGACCAGCCCCGGTTCGCCTACCGCGGCGCCATGCTGGACGTCGCCCGGCACTTCTTCAGCGTCCGCGAGGTCAAGCGGTACATCGACGAGATCGCGCAGTACAAGGTGAACCGGCTGCACCTGCACCTGGCCGACGACCAGGGCTGGCGGATCCAGATCGCCGGCTGGCCCCGGCTGACCAGCTACGGCGGCAGCACCGAGGTCGGCGGCGGCCCCGGCGGCTACTACACCCAGCGCGAGTACGCCGAGCTCGTGGCGTACGCCAAGGCGCGCTACATCACCGTGATCCCCGAGATCGACATGCCGGGCCACACGAACGCCGCGCTGGCCTCGTACGCCGAGCTGAACTGCGACGGGATCGCGCCGCCGCTCTACACCGGCACCGAGGTCGGCTTCAGCTCGCTCTGCGTCGACAAGGAGATCACCTACCGGTTCCTGGACGACGTGATCCGCCAGCTCGCCGCGATCACGCCCGGCGAGTACCTGCACATCGGCGGGGACGAGGCGCACGCCACCACCGAGCCGGACTACTTGAAGTTCATGGCCAGGGTGCTGCCGATCGTGGCCAAGTACGGCAAGAAGGTGGCCGGCTGGCACGAGTTCGTGAAGTCCGCGCCGGCCGCCTCCGCGCTGCCGCAGTTCTGGGGCACCGACGACACCGAGCCGATCGTGGTCGCCGCCGCGGCCAGGGGTAACAAGGTGCTGATGTCGCCGGCCAACAAGGCGTACCTGGACATGAAGTACGACGAGAACACGCCGCTCGGCCAGGACTGGGCCGCGCTGATCGAGGTCGCCGACGCGTACGGCTGGGACCCCGGCAACTACCTGCAGGGCCTGCCCGAGACGCTCGGTGCTCGGCGTCGAGGCACCGCTCTGGTCGGAGACCCTGGAGGACATCCAGGACATCGAGTTCATGGCGTTCCCGCGGCTGCCGGCGCTGGCCGAGCTCGGCTGGTCACCGTGGTCGACGCACGACTGGGCCTCGTTCCGCACCCGGCTCGCCGCCCAGGGACCGCGCTGGACCGTCCAGGGCATCAACTTCTACCGCTCACCCCAGATCGCCTGGCCGAGCTGAGCCCCTCCGCCTCAATCTCCGCGCCGCCAACCTCCGCGCTTTGGGCGACATCTTCGGTGCTATAGCACTGAAGATGTCGCCCAAACCGGAGCGGGACGCGGCGACCGGCGTTTAGGCGCGTTCGGTCAGGCTGCGGCGGTTGCGGTCAGCTCGGGCCGGCCCAGCGTTGGTAACTCCTTGCCGTTGCAGTCCCAGGTCTCCAGCCGGCCGGAGGTGAGTTCGTTCGGCCCGTCCACGCACCGGCCCGAGCCCACGTTCGCCAAGTCCCCGGCCAGCCCCGCGTTCCAGCGCTGGGCGGCCGAGCCGTCGCAGTTCGCGAGGTCGATCTGGGTGCCGTTGTTACCGCCGCCGGCGGCGTTCAGGCACTTGCCGGCGATCCGGATCGTGCCGTCGCCCGGCGCCGACCAGCTCTGCGCCGCGACGTTCGCGCAGCTCTTGGTCTTCACCTCGAACTCCGCGATGGCCTCGATGCACATCTCGCCGGCACCCATGATGGCGCTCGGGAACGGCCTGGCGTCCGGTGCGGCCTGACGGCCGGACTGAACCTCCGGCGTCGGCAGGGCCGGAGCCGACGCGGTGGGCGTGGCACGGGCGGCGGTGTCGATGGCGCCGCCGTCGGGCGAGCCGATGGGGTCGACCGCACGGCGGCGCTCGGACGGCTGGTCGTGACCGACGCGGACGGCGGCGGTGAGCCGGAAGCTGGCGGCGCCGCCGGGGCCACCGTCGGCTCGATGCGCACCAGCCCGGACGAACGCACCGACTCGTTGCTCGTGCCGCGCGGCACCGAATAGGCGGCCAGCCCGATCAGCACGAGGACGACCATCGACGCCGCGGCCAGCAGGGTTCGGCGCGCCCGGACCGGACGGTCCAGACGGCACCGGGAATCCCGATCGCCGGAACGGCCCGGCGACCTCGCCCCAGTACGCCGTCCGGACCGACAACGCCGCATCGGCGACGAACCGCTCGCGCAGCCGCGGCGGAAGCGGACTGGGCGGTTCCTCGAGCGGCACCGGTTCGGCGGCGGTGTCGCCGACGGGCCGCGACCGACCTGGCGCGCCAGCGCGGGAGGCCCGCCACGGCCGCCACGCCACGGGCGTCGAAGCCGTGCCGATGGACGAACATGCCGACCTCGCGCAGTTCGTGCTCGGCGGGCCGGCGGAGCCGCCGCGCGCGTCCGGCCACACCGTCGAGGCCGGATCGAAGGCTGTCCGCCGCGACAGTGCCGGCGAACCGGTCGTCGGGGCCGCGCCGGGCCAGCCGCAGGCATTCGTTGCGGGCGAGCGCGAAGAGCCAGAGCTCCAGCCGCGCCGGGTCGGCCAGCCGGTCGATCCGGTCCACCGGCGGCGAGCAACGCACTGCTCAGCGCGCTCGCGGCGGGCTCGGGCTGGCCGAGCAGCGCCTCGCAGTACTCGAAGAGCGCCGGGGCGTAGCGGTCGAACAGCCGTTCCACGGCTCCATCCGCCCTGCCACGCAGAGCCTCGACCAGAGCTAATGGATCCATTTCCGCAATGGTAGCGACCGCTGTGACCACAGTGACGGATGTGAAAAGGACATTTCCGTCCTCTACCCGCGCGCCCGGCACGTCTGACCGCATCGGAGTGAAATTCTTCGCAGTCTGGGCCGTCATGGAGACCCCCGAAGTGGGGAGGATGTGCCGGCGAGCCACCGCTAGGATCGCGGCCATGGCTTCCTATGACTACCGCTGCCGGACGTGCGACAGCGTGTTCGAGGCCCGCCGGTCGATCACCGCGCAGGAGACCGACGTGCGCTGCCCGGACGGGCACGGCGACGTGGCCAGGATCTGGTCCGCGGTCGCCACGATCGGCTCGGGCGCCGCGTCAGCCGGTGCCGCGGCACCGTCCGGCGGGTGCTGCGGCGGCGGCTGCTGCGGTTAGGCCTGTTCGACGACCCTGGGCGCTACGGCGCCGACCAGCGCTGGTAGAAGCCGCCGTTGCAGCCCCAGAGCTCGAGGAACCGCGGATCGCTGGACTTGTTCGGCCCGTCCAGGCACTTGCGCGTCCCGATGCTCACCAGTGATCCGTTCGGGCCGGTAGCGCCATTGCTGGAAGCTGCCGCCGTTGCAGTACCAGAGGTCGATCCGGGTGCCGTCGGTGTAGCCGCCATCCCCCAGGTTCAGGCACTTGCCGTAGGCCCGGATGGTGCCGTCGCCGAACGAGGTCCAGCGCTGGTTGGCACCGCCGTTGCAGGACCTGGCCTCGACCTCGTACTCCGACACCACCTGGACGCACAGGTTGCCGTCGCCGCTGATCGCGCCCGACCGTGTGGACGGCTGGGACGGAATGCGCGGCGGCGTGACCGGGCTGGGCTTTGACGCCGGACGGCGGCGTGGTGGTGCGCGCGGCCGTCGGCGAGGGCTTGGCGCTGGTCGGGGCCGGCGACGGCGGGGACGCGGTCGGGCTCGGCGAGGCGGACGTGCTCGAGGTGGCCGGCCGGGCCGGGGTGATCAGGTCGAGCGGTGCCTCGTTGGCCGGCTTGCCGACGGTCAGCACGACCTCGGAGCGGGTGCCGAACGGCAACGTGGAGAACAGTGCGACCGTGACGATGCCGACCACCGCGGCCGCCACCAGGACGTTCCGCTGAGTGGCCCCGCCCCGATCCAGCGGCACCGGGAAACCGGACTGGCGGCGGTAGGGGCCGGCGAGCTCGCCGCGGTAGGCGGCTCTGCTGCGGATCGCGACGTCGGTGAGGAACCGGTCGCGCAGGTCAGCGGGTAACTCGGCGGCGGGCGGCAGGGTGATGCGGCGGTCGCCCCCGGCGTCACCCCGGGTGGCCAGCGACTTGGCCCGCCACCGCGGGATCCCGTACACGGCGGCGACCCCGCGGTGATCGAGTCCGTGCCGGCGCACGAGCGCGCTCACCTCACGGAGTTCCTGCTCGGCGGGGTGGCGGATGCGCTGGTACGCCCCGGTCACGCTGGCCAGGTTCAACCGGCCGGCGGCCTGGGCACGCCGGGCCGTCCGGAGACACTCGTTCCGGGCCAGGGCGAAAAGCCAGACCTCGAGCCGCTCCGGGTCGGCCAGCTGGCCCACCTTGTCCACCGCGGCGAGGAGCGTGTTGCAGACCGCCTCTCCAGCCGGCTCCGGCTGGTCCAGCAATGTCAGGCAGTAGTCGTACAGGCCAGGTGCGAAGCGGTCAAAAAGGCTCTCGACGCCTCCCTCGCCCCCGGTACGCAGGGATTCCGTCAGCGCCGCCACATCCATCCGGGCACGGTAGCAAGTCACCGTTCGTCACCGCGGTACCCGAAGACTTAAGACTTCCTGAAACACTTCTACGCCACGTAGACAAGTTGGGTATTCTGTTCCCATGCCTGGGGACGGGGTCGACGCGGACGTGGTCGTGGTGGGCTACGGCCCGGTCGGTGCCGTACTCGCCGCGTTGTTGGGCCAGCGCGGCGTCGCCGTGACGATCGTCGATCCCGGCACGGCGCCCTACCCGCTGCCCCGCGCCGCCGTGCTGGACGAGGACTCGTTGCGCACCGCGGTCCGGTTACCCGGCCTGGCCGATCTGCTCGACATGGTGCAGGTGACCCAGCGGTCGGCGTTCCTCGGCCCGACGGGCAACGTCCTGCTGGAGCTCGGCCTGGGCGAGGGCCGGCTCGGCGTCCCGCCCGCAGCCTCCTTCCACCAGCCGAGCTTCGAGCGGGCGCTCCGCGCGGGCATCACCACCCTGCCGACGGTGTCGACCCGGCTCGGCCGTGCGGTGACGTCGCTGGCCCAGCGGCCGGACGCGGTCACGGTCGGCCTGGACGACGGGAGCACGATCCGGGCCGGCTGGGTCGTCGGCTGCGACGGCGCCGCGAGCGCGGTACGCGGCCTGGCGAACATCGGCTACGACGGCACCGCGTTCGCCCAGCCGTGGCTCACGATCGACGCCTGGACCTCCGCGCCGCTGCGGCAGCTGCCGTACTTCTCGTTCGGCTGCGACCCGCGGCGGCCGTTCGTCACGATGCCGATGCCGGGCGGCCACCGCTGGGAATTCATGCTGCTGCCCGGCGAGGACGCGGCCGCGATGACCGAACCTGCGGCCGTGCGCACGCTGCTCGCCGGCTGGGTCGATCCGGGCAGGTCGAGGTCGAACGCGCCGAGGTCTTCACCCACTCCGCCGGCACGGCCACCCGCTGGCGCGCCGACCGGGTGTTCCTCGCCGGCGACGCCGCCCATGCCGTGCCGCCGTTCGCCGGCCAGGGAGTGAACGAGGGCATCCGGGACGCCGTCGCGCTGGCGTGGCGACTCGCCGAAGTCACCCGGGGACTCGCCGATCCGGCGATCCTCGACGGCTACGAACGGGAGCGGCGGCCGCACGTCGAGCGGGCCATCGCCACCGCCCTGCGGATCGGCAGGATCGTCCAGACCACCGATCCCCGTGCCGCCCGCCTCGGACGCGCGGCCCTGCGCACGATGAACGCCACCCAGTTCCTGCGCAGGGCGATCCGCGGCGACCGGGCCCGCCCGCGGCCTGGCCGGTCCCGGCCCGCGCCCGGCACGGCCCGCCATGCCGGGCTGGTGCTGCCCAATCCATGGGTGCGGACCCTGGGCGGCCGGGTCGAACGCCTGGACAACCTGCTCGGCCAGTCCTGGACCCTGCTCGCGCTCGACCGGGACCCGTGGGACCTGCTGGCCGACTCGGCGCGCGCGTGGGCGCATGAGCGGCCGGTCACCGCACTCACCGT
This sequence comes from uncultured Actinomycetota bacterium, assembly GCA_963746095.1. Classification (GTDB taxonomy): domain Bacteria; phylum Actinomycetota; class Actinomycetes; order Mycobacteriales; family Cryptosporangiaceae; genus CAVVAL01. The sequence goes on from CAVVAL010000033.1 coordinate 40,205, forward strand.
GGTCGCGCCCGGCGGGCTTCGAGGCGTGGCCACGCTGACCGGTCCCGTGGTCGAAGATCTCGACGGCACGGTGCTGGCGTTGCTGCGGGGCCGTGCTGGCTGGCGTGGCGCGGGCTGCGCGGTGGTCCGCCCGGACCGTTACCTGTTCGGTCTCCTGCCAGGGCCGGTCAGCCGGGCGGCCCTGGCCGACCCCGCGGTGCTCTAACTGCCGGCGAGCGGCGGTGGCCTTCTTCTCCCCCGTTCGGCGAAGCGGCCGTGATCGGTGGGCTCGTCGTGCTCCCACCGCTCGGCCAACTGCCGCGCGAGCGCGACAGCATGTTGCAACCCCGGTCGGTCCAGCAGACGTCGAACGTCGCCGGCCGCCCGTCGGCTCTGGTTCTCGGGCGTCTCTTCGTTACTCATAACGCCCTGTCGCTACCCAACGCGCGCACCGCCCCAAACCTGGATCCCTGTTGCCCGGCCGGCGGCCGAGTCGGGCAGGCTGTGCGCATGCTTCTCAACGCCCGTCGTCGTACCGCACCACTCGCGCCCTGCCCGGCGACACGACAACCGGGGTCGGACCCCGGCACAATGCACCCCGACGTTCAGCGAGAAGGCGGAGCAGCATCGTGACGACCTCAATTGACCGGCGGATCGCCGACGAACTCGGCGTGCGCGAGCGGCAGGTGACGGCCGCGGTCGAGCTGCTCGACGGCGGCGCGACCGTGCCGTTCATCGCCCGGTACCGCAAGGAAGCGACCGGCATGCTCGACGACGCGCAGCTGCGCACGCTCGAGGAGCGGCTGCGCTACCTGCGCGAGCTGGAGGAGCGCCGGACCGCGATCCTGGAGTCGATCCGGTCCCAGGGCAAGCTCGACGAGGCGCTCGAGGCGCAGGTCATGGCCGCCGACTCCAAGGCGCGGCTGGAGGACATCTACCTGCCCTACAAGCCGAAGCGCCGGACCAAGGCCCAGATCGCCCGCGAGGCGGGCCTGGAGCCGCTCGCCGACGCCCTGCTCGACGACCCGAGCAACGACCCGCAGACGATCGCCGCGGCCTTCGTCGACGCCGACAAGGGCGTCGCCGACGTCGCCGCCGCGCTGGACGGCGCCCGCTCGATCCTGGTGGAGCGGTTCGCCGAGGACGCCGACCTGATCGGTGACCTGCGCGAGCAGATGTGGTCGCGCGGGCATGTGGCGTCCAAGGTGCGCGAGGGCAAGGAGGAGGCCGGCGCCAAGTTCTCCGACTACTTCGACTTCGCCGAGCCGTTCGCCAAGCTGCCGTCGCACCGGATCCTGGCCATGTTCCGTGGCGAGAAGGAGGGCGTGCTCGACCTGAGCCTGGAGCCCGACGAGCCGGTCGACCCGCTGGCGCCGGTCGTGCAGACCGACTACGAGCGGCGGATCGCGGACCGGTTCGGCATCGCCGACCAGGGCCGCCCCGGCGACCGCTGGCTCGGTCGAGACCGTGCGCTGGGCCTGGCGCACCCGGATCCTGGTCCACCTCGACGTCGAACCTGCGGATGCGGCTCTGGCAGGCGGCCGAGGACGAGGCCGTCCGGGTCTTCGCCGCCAACCTGCGCGACCTGCTGCTCGCCGCACCGGCCGGCAGCCGCGCCACGATGGGCCTGGACCCGGGCCTGCGCACCGGCGTCAAGGTCGCCGTGGTCGACGCCACCGGCAAGGTCGTCGCCACCGAGACGATCTACCCGCACGAGCCGCGCCGGCGCTGGGACGAGTCGATCGCCGTGCTCGCCCGCGCTGGCGCAGCAGCACAACGTCGAGCTGATCGCGATCGGCAACGGCACCGCGTCCCGGGAGACCGACAAGCTGGCCGGCGAGCTGATCAAGCTGCACCCGAAGGCCAACCTGACCAAGATCGTGGTGTCCGAGGCCGGCGCCTCGGTCTACTCGGCGTCCGCGTACGCCTCGGCGGAGCTGCCCGAGCTGGACGTCTCGCTGCGCGGCGCGGTCTCGATCGCCCGCCGGCTGCAGGACCCGCTGGCCGAGCTGGTGAAGATCGATCCGAAGTCGATCGGCGTCGGCCAGTACCAGCACGACCTGTCCGAGGTGAAGCTGTCCCGCTCGCTCGACGCCGTGGTGGAGGACTGCGTGAACGGGGTCGGCGTCGACGTCAACACCGCCTCGGCGCCGCTGCTGACCCGGGTCTCCGGCATCGGCGGCACGCTGGCCGAGAGCATCGTGATGCACCGCGACAGCAACGGCCCGTTCCGCAGCCGCAGCGCGCTCAAGGAGGTGCCGCGGCTCGGCCCGAAGGCGTTCGAGCAGTGCGCGGGCTTCCTGCGGATCCGCGGCGGCGACGACCCGCTGGACGCCTCCAGCGTGCACCCCGAGGCCTACCCGGTGGTCCGCCGGATCCTGGCCGCCACCGGCACCGACCTGCCGGCGCTGATCGGCAACAGCACGCCGCTGCGCGCGCTGAAGCCGACCGAGTTCGTCGACGACAAGTTCGGCCTGCCGACGGTCACCGACATCCTCACCGAGCTGGACAAGCCCGGCCGCGACCCGCGGCCGGCGTTCAAGACCGCCACCTTCGCCGACGGCGTCGACAAGCTCAACGACCTGAGCCCGGGCATGCTGCTGGAGGGCGTGGTCACGAACGTGGCCGCGTTCGGCGCGTTCGTCGACATCGGCGTGCACCAGGACGGCCTGGTGCACGTCTCGGCGATGTCCAAGACGTTCGTCAAGGACCCGCGCGACGTGGTGAAGCCCGGCGACATCGTGCGGGTGAAGGTGCTCGAGGTCGACATCCCGCGCAAGCGGATCTCGCTGACGCTGCGCCTGGACGACGAGGCCACCGGTCCGCGCGAGCGCGGTCAGGGTGGCGGTCGGCGGGACGGCGCCGCTGCTGGTGCAGGTGGTGGTGGCCAGGCCCGCGGTGGCTCGGGTGCCGGCGGTCAGCGGCGGTGCCGGCGGTCAGGGTCGCGGCGGCGCTGGCGGTCAGGGGCGGTGGCCGGTGGGCAGGGTCGTGGTGGCGGTGGCGGACAGGGTCGTGGCGCTGGTGGTGGCCGGGGTGGTTCCGGTGGTGGCCAGAGCCGCGGCGGGTCGAGCAGCAGCAGCGGCGCGAACTCCGGCGGCGGCGCACTCGCGGACGCGCTGCGGCGGGCCGGTCTGATCGACGGCGCCGGCGAGCCCAAGCGCCGCTAGAACGACGTGCGGTTGGATCGCGCTCCTGGCGGGCACGATCCAACCGCAGCCCCGGTGGGGGTGGGCCGGCGCGGGCCGGTGACCTGAGCAAAGATGGTCTGGTCAGGTTCGACCCCGTTCGCACCACTGGAGGATTCGCATGGCTCTGGAGAGGCCCGAAATCGACCCGGTCGAGGGCACGCCCCCGGCCGAACTCGTCATCGAGGACATCACGATCGGCGACGGTGACGAGGCCCAGCCCGGCCAGACCGCGACCGTGCACTACGTCGGGGTGTCGCACTCGACCGGCGAGGAGTTCGACGCGTCCTGGAACCGTGGCGACGCGTTCAGCTTCCCGCTCGGCGCGGGTCGCGTCATCGCCGGCTGGGACCAGGGCGTCGTGGGCATGAAGGTCGGCGGCCGGCGTCAGCTGGTCATCCCGCCGCACCTGGGCTACGGCGACCGCGGTGCCGGCGGCAAGATCAAGCCCGGCGAGACGCTGATCTTCGTGGTCGACCTCGTCGGCGTTCGCTGACCGCACACCCGTTGCGGTCCATTTGCGCCCTCTGGGGTCGCAAATGGACCGCACGAGGGTTCAGGCCGGGCCGGGTTCGCGGATGCTGCTCCACTCGACCGCGGTCAGCTCGTAGCCGAGCCAGCTGTTGATCGCGATCATCGGCGCGTTGTCGTCGTCGTTGCTGGTGAACGCCTCGGAGTAGCCTGCGTCCCTGGCGCGGTGCAGCGACGCCGTCTTGGCGAGCTTGGCCAGTCCCCGGCCGCGATAGCCGCGGAGGGTGCCGGTCATCGCCGACCAGTAGCGCCCTCGACCGTCGGTCTGCGCGGCGGAGAAGGCGGCGATCGTGCCGTCCACCACCGTGGCGATCGTGAGCCCACGGTCCAGGTCCGGCCGGTTCCACACGGCGGCGAGCCAGCCCTCGTAACTCATCGCGTCGGCGGGCAGATCACCCGGCTCGTCCAGCGACGCTTCCACGTCCGCCGCGTAGAAGGGCCGGGGGTCGTCCTCGTACTCGGCGGCCGACCGCAGCTCCACGCCGGCGGGCAGGGCCGGGATCGGCGGCAGCGATTCGTCCAGCTTGCGGCCGAGGAACCGGGACTGCCGGCTGAGCCGGTAGCCGCGCCGCTCGGCGAACCGCCGGGACACCGCGTCGTCGTTCACCGAGGAGTGCACCGTGTCCACCCCCACGCTGCGCAGATACTCCTCCGCGACCGCCAGCACCGCGGCGCCGAGCCCGCGACCCCGGCGGGCGGGATCCACGTAGACGTGGAGATGGCCGCGGCCGGGCAGACTGCTGTCCCAGGCCACGCCGGCCTTGGCCGCGCCGGCGACGACGCCGTCCAGTTCCGCGACGTACAGCCGGAGGCGCTGGGCGGCCGGCGACTCGCGCACCTGCCAGGCGATCAGCTCTGGCGGTGGAGATCTGGTGCGGGTGCGCGGCCTGGCGTACCCGGGCGACCGCCGGGGCGTCCGCCGGCTCGAACTCACGGATCAACATGTCGTGAAAGTAGGCCGACCGGCGGCGCGGCGCGCCTCATTTTCCGGCGGCAGCCACAGCCGCGACCTCGACCACCTGCGGCTTCGGGCGACATCTTTACGGTCGTGGCCGAGAAGATGTCGCCCAAAGCGGGTCAGGCCGGCGAGCTACGGACGGACGTCGGCCCGCGGCGCGAGCGGGGCCTCGCTCGGCACGAACCGCGCAGCCGTTCCACGTGAAGGTGCCGCTTCTGCGAGCTCGCTGGTGTCCCAGAGGTACTGCTCGGCGGATCACCTGGCCGCCGTCGGCCCGCAGCTCGTTGATCGCTACGACGGTTCGGCTGGTTCAGCCTGCCGGCGGTAACGAAGCCGATCAGCTTCGGCTTGTCGTGCTTGACGGTGTACGCGTACAGCCAGATCTCCTCCGGAGCACCGGAGGCCTCGTTGCCGGCACCGATGCCGAGCACGATGTCCTTGACGCGCCACGGCTCAGCTCGCCGACCGCGGCCGTGGGCTGCTCTGGGTGATGACGTAGGAACAGCCACCGCTGCGCTTGGCCGGGCGGGACGTGATCCGTCCGGCTCCGAGCGCGAGTGCCGTGCCGAGCTTCGTGCGTGCGAGCGCCATGATGATCTCCCTGTGGTTGGTGTTTCCTTGCCTCACCAAGCATGGGTCGGTCGGTGTGTGGGCGCTGTGAAGTCCTTGCTCAGTGCGTATTTACGCATATTCCACATGCGACATGGAGTCGCTCAGGCGACCGCGCCGGCCGTGCGCAAGGCTGCCAACTCCGCCGGCTCGACGCCCCAGTCCGCCCACGGTTCGTCGTCCGGCGCGGGGCCACCGAGCCGGGCGGCCGGGGTACGGCTGAATCGGGGTGCGGGCGCGGGCTGGACCACTCCGTCCACCTCGGTGAAGACGCCGCGGGCCGCGTTGTGCGGATGCCGCGGCGCCTCGGCCGGCGCGAGCACCGGCGCCACGCAGGCGTCCGTACCGTCGAAGACCGCGGTCCACTCGTCCCTGGTGCGGCTGGCGAACTCGGCCGTGAAGCGTGCCCGCAGCACCGGCCAGCCGGCCCGGTCGAGCTGCGGCGGCAACTCCTCGGCGCCGATCCCGAGCCCGGCCAGCAGCGCGGCGTAGAACTGCGGTTCCAACGCGCCGACGCTGACGTACTTCCCGTCCGCGGTCGTGTACGTGTCGTAGAACGGGGCGCCGCCGTCGAGCAGGTTCTCCCCGCGCGGCGCCGACCACATCCCGCCGGCACGCATGCCGTGCAGGAACGTGGTGAGCAGCGCCGCACCGTCGACCATCGCGGCGTCCACCACCTGCCCGAGGCCGGACCGCTCCCGTTCGTACAGCGCCGCCAGCACCCCGAGCGCGAGCAGCATTCCGCCGCCGCCGAAGTCGCCGACCAGGTTCAGCGGCGGCACCGGCGGCTCCCCCGCCCGGCCGATCGGCTCCAGCGCGCCCGCGATCGCGATGTAGTTGATGTCGTGGCCGGCCCGATCGGCCAGCGGGCCGTCCTGACCCCAGCCGGTCATCCGCCCGTAGATCAGCCGGGGATTGCGGGCGGCGCACTCCGCTGGTCCGATGCCCAGCCGCTCGGCCACGCCCGGCCGGAATCCCTCGACCAGCACGTCCGCCGACTCGACCAGCCGCAGCACCGCCGCCGGCCCGTCCGGGTGCTTGAGGTCCACCCCGACCGACCGCCGGCCCCGCCCGAGCGGCGCGCCGATCCCGGTGGCGCGACCGGCGCGGTCGATCCGGAGCACGTCCGCACCGAGGTCGGCGAGGATCATGCAGCCGAACGGCGCTGGCGCCAGACTCGCGATCTCGACCACCCGGACACCCTGTAGCGGACCCATCGGCTCCCCCGACCTCGTGCGGTTCCTGCGACCCGTGCGGGCGCCATTGAACCGCACACCGGCCGCCCGTGGCCGGCAAACCCGCTGCGGTGGGATCGTGCCCTCGGAGAGCACGATCCAACCGCAGGCGGGCTGGCGGGACGGCGATGAAACTCGTAGTCATTGCCATAGTTGCAAACATTGCAATGTGTGCATACGTTGGTTCCGCGCAGGCGATCCAGCAGGCGCGTCGCCGGCCACGAGCACGTGAGAGGGATCGAGCCGATGGGCGCAGGGCACGACCATGGTCAGCAGGTCATGCGCGCAGGCGCACGGCACCGCGGCCGGCTCTGGGCCGCGTTCGGCGTACTGGCCGTGTTCATGGTGGCCGAGGTCGTCGCCGGCCTGTGGAGCGGCTCGCTGGCGTTGCTGTCGGACGCCGGCCACATGTTCACCGACGTACTCGGTATCGGGATGGCGCTCGCCGCGATCCAGGCCGCCACGATGGGCACCCGCAATCCCGGCCGCACCTTCGGGCTGTACCGGCTCGAGGTGCTCGCCGCACTGGCGAACACCGTGCTGCTGTTCGGCGTGGCCAGCTACGTGGTGGTCGAGGCGGTGCGCCGGTTCGCCGATCCGCACCCGGTGATCGCCGGGCCGATGCTGGCCGTGGCGATCGCCGGTCTGGGCGCCAATGTGGTCGCGTTCTGGCTGCTCCGGGCCGGTGCGAAGGAGAGCCTCAACGTTCAGGGCGCGTACCTGGAAGTCCTCGCCGACGCGGTGGGTTCGGTCGGCGTGATCGTCGCGGCCCTGGTGATCCAGTTCACCGGCTGGCAGTACGCCGACCCGATCATCGCGGTGGCGGTCGGCGCGATGATCCTGCCGCGCACCTGGCGGCTCGGCCGGCAGGCGCTGCGGATCCTGGTCCAGGCCGCACCGAAGGGCCTGGACATGGCCACGGTGGCGCGCGACCTCACCGAAATCGACGGCGTCATCGACGTGCACGACGTGCACATCTGGACGCTCACCTCCGGCATGGACGTCGCCTCGGCACACCTGACGATCCGCGACGAGTCGGCGCTCGGCGGCGTGCTGGTCGCGGCCAAGGGCCGGCTGCACGAGCGGTACGGGATCGACCACGCCACGCTCCAGGTGGAGCCGGTCGACGCCGCACCCGGCTGCCGCGGCGTCGACTGGTAGTTGTTTGAACAACGCCGCGCCGCCGCCCCACCCAACACCCCCACCCAGCGCCTTTGGGCGACATTTTCTCGGTTATAGCCGAGAAAATGTCGCCCAAAGCGAGGGGTTTCGAGGCGCCGGAGTGCGGTGGGGTCAGCGGTTGGCGAGGGCGGCGAGGGCCTTGTCCGCGTGCACGGCCATCCGGATCTCGCTGGTGATCACCTCGAGGATCTTGCGGTCCGTGTCGATGACGAACGTGGCCCGCTTGACCGGGGTGATGTTCAGCTTGCGCTTCACGTCGAACGCCCGCGCGACGTCACCATCCACATCAGACAGCAGCGGGTAGTCGAACTGGTTCTGCTCGGCGAACTTCTTCTGCATGTCGACCGCGTCCAGGCTGATCCCGATTCGCTGCGCGCCGGCCTCCTTGAACTCCGCGGCGAGGTCGCGGAAGTGGCACGCCTCGGCCGTGCAGCCGGCGGTCATGGCGGCGGGGTAGAAGAACAGCACCACGGGGCCGTCCGCCAGTAAGGTGCTCAGCTTGCGCGGCACGCCGTCCTGGTCGGGCAGTTCGAAATCGGGAGCCAGGTCGCCGGGCTTCATGAAGGAGATACCGCCATTCTCATAGGTTGCCTCCACGTTACTTCCCGGTCTGAGGACGGCGGCCGGCCTGCCCGTGCGGGTGCCGAGCGTCACACGCCAGTCAGCCCTGGGCCTTGCCGACACAGCTGGCCTGGACGGCTCGACGGGCGATGTCCATCTCGGCCAGCAGCGCGGGCTCGTAGGTCTTGCTGTCCGACCGGAGCCGGACGAACCCGATCGCGGTGGTCAGCGCGGTCAGCCGCGGGCGCAGGGCGGCATCGGCGGTAGGAGTCAGGGCGAGCAGTTCGCGCTGGGGGGTGGCCAACGTGGCGCGGTCCGGTTGGGACAGCGACGCCGCGCCGTCGTTGCGGCCGGCGATCCGGGCGAGTTCCAGCACCGGTTCGGCGGCGGACCGGCAGCTGCCGGCCATGAAGTCGGCTGCCGCCGGCAGTTTCTCCGGCCGGTTCGACGCCTCCGCGTCCGAGCAGGCCGCGGTGCCGAGCACGAAGAGGGCGGCGAGCGTCGTCACGAGCGCGCGCGGGGTCATGGGGATGCTCCTTCCGAGCGGAGGACCGGCCGGGCCCGATCGCGCGGGCCCGGCCGGCACGGCACTAGTGCTGTGTCCACTGAAGTTCGAGGGCCCGAGGCCGAGTTCAGGTCGAGGCTCGCAAGGCGGAGGAGGAGCGCATACCGGTGTTGTATGCGCGACGACGACAACGCCGCGAGCGTCGTCCCGGGCCGGCCAAAGCCCCGGAAACGTCAGTGGACACCGCACTAGCTCTGGTTCACCGCGACGCCGTTGGAGAGCGCGAGGTACGGGAACGTGCCGCCGAACGCCTTCTCGTTGGCGTTGACGCCGTCGCCGAGGCCCTTCACCGCGGCGGGCGCGCCCGGGAGCAGCACACCTTCCGCGGCCTGGAGGGTCACGTCGATGACGTCGTCGGCCAGCCGCCGCCCGTTCGGGAAGCCGGCCAGGTCACCGCCGACGACACCGAGCCGGTTCGGCTTGGCGGTCGGCGGCACCATCATGTTCAGCCGCAGCTGCTCGCTCGGGCGGAACCACTTCGGGTTGACGTCCTTGTTCAGCAGCTGCGAGTTGAGGTCCGCCTTGACCGGTCCGCATGCCTTGCAGACGCCGGTGAGGAACACCTCGACCAGGTCGGCGCGCGGGGTCTTCGGCGCCGGGATGCCGTAGATCGCCTGGATCAGCTTCGGCACCTCGGGCGAGGTGACGAACGGCAGGAACTTCCCGTCGTCGACCGGCTTGGTCGCGTTGAACTCGTCCTTCTTCCCGACCGGGATGACGACCTCGTTCACCAGCGGCATGCCGAGCCGGGAGACCTGGGTCAGGCCGCCGGAGTAGTACCGCTTGTTGTCCTGCCCCACCACCTGCACGCGCGGGCGCGAGGTGGTGCTCCACACTCCGACGACCGGGTTACGGGTCGGGTTGCCGAGCAGCGCCAGCTCGCTCTTGGGCACCTGCAACGCCAGCGAGCTGACGTTGTAGCCGCGGAGCGTGTCCTGGCCGACCTCGGACAGGTTGGCGCCGTAGAGCAGGTCGAAGACCCGCAGGTCCAGGAAGAACGGGTCGTCGGCCTGACCGGCGAACGACTTGCCCCCACCGGCCACCGGCGTGATGGCCGCGTTGGCCAGCGCCTGGTAGTTCGGCATCGACGCCGCGCCGACCCGGGACGGGGCGACCCTGGCGTCCTTCAGCAGGACCTTGGTGCCGTACTTGCTGATCTTCTCCAGCCGGTAGGTCTGGTAGAAGTTCAGGTCCGGGTCGTTCAGCGAGGTGACCTGACCGGTGTTGTAGAGGAACGTGTTCTTGTTCCGGTAGTTGTTCTTGAACCACCACCGGTACGTGATGTCCGGCTTGGCGTCACCGTTGTTGTCGATGTTGATGTCGTAGGCCGTGTTCTCCGCGAACGCGTAGAAGTTCGGACCACCGTTCGGCTCCTGGAACGGGATCCAGTTGCCGATGAGCGTGACCGAGTCCTTCTTGTCCGGACTGACGAACGCGTAGACGTCGGTGTTGTCGAGCTGAGGTTCGGCACCGATCAGCGGCGCCTCACGGTGGCTCGATGCCCCCACCGTCTGCGGTGCGAGCGAGACCAGACCTGCTGCTGCGGTCGCGATGACCACGGCGGAAATGAACGTTCGTCGTCGGGTGAAGCGGAGTCGACGATCGGACATGAGTTCCCCCCTTCAGGGACGCACGGGCTGCGGCGTACTGCCGCGAATGACTTGCTGGGGCGACACGCGCGCACGCCGAATCGACCTGGGCCTGGGCGGCCGAGGTGTGCGCGGCGCGGATCACCAGGCGCGGCCCCCTCCGGCGCGCCGCAGCTCCCCCTCTCGCGCTCGATCGCTGGCGGCCGCCACCTCTGCGGGGTAGCCGCCGGCTACCACCACGTTCGGCCGAGTCGGCTTCTTGGATGGGCTCAAGGCGGAAATGTTCGCGCCGCGCTCACGACACACGCGTGCGGTCCATTCGCGACCACGGAGGGCGCGAATGGACCGCACGGGGTTTCGGCGACCTACGCGGAGACGGAGACCTCGCCCGGTTCGAGGTAGACCGGGAAGTCGCAGTCGCCGGGGTCACGCCCTAATCGGCGCATCAGGATCGCCCCGAGCAGGGCCGGTCCCTGCCTGGTCACCGGCCGCCGCTCCAGGCCGACCAGGGTCAACCCGGCCTCGTCCAGGCGCACGGTGCCCTCGCAGGCGCAGACGGCCAGCGCCGTGCAGAAGCCCCACAGGTCGACCCGGAGATCGGAGGGGATGTCGGCGCGCACGAAGACGCACGGCCGCGGCTCACCGCCCGACTGGCCAGTGGTCAGGCCGGCCAGGCCGCCGACCGGGAGGCTGGTGTCGAACTCGTCGGGCATCAGGTCGTAGGCGAAGCCGCCCAGCTTGTCCTCGATCAGCGACTGGAGCGCGATGATCACCTCGGAGTTCGATCGAGGCGCCGGGGACCGCTCCGCAGGCTGGTACTCGTCGATGATCCCCATGCCGACACCTCTCACCGAACCCGATCCTGCCGTCTCGTTACCCGTTCTCCGGCAGATCACGCGTGGGCAGGTGTCAATCCCGCGCGAATGGGAACACTCGCTGGGTGACCACGATCGAGCTCGATGCGCCCACCACTCCCGAGGCGATCTTCGCCGTGCTCTCCGACGGCTGGTCGTACGCCGGCTGGGTCGTCGGCGCCTCTCACATCCGCAAGGTCGACGAGAACTGGCCACAGCCCGGTTCCCGGATCCATCACACGGTGGGCCTCTGGCCGGTGCCCATCAAGGACACCACCTCGGTGGAACGGATGGAGCCCGACCGGCTGCTGGAGCTGGACGCCAGAGCCTGGCCGCTCGGGCGGGCCCGGGTCGTGGTCGAGCTGCAGTCGATCGCCAACGGCCGGACCAGGGTCCGGATGACCGAGAAGGTCGTCGACGGACCCGGCAAGCTCATCCCCGAGGCTGTCCAGGATCCGCTGCTGCGAGCCCGGAACCGGGAGGCGCTGCGCCGGCTGATCGACATCGCACTCGGCCGCGAGGAAGCCAAGTCGGCCAAGCCCGACACCGACTCCTAAGCGCCACCGCCCCCGCGGCGCCCGCCTCTCCCGCGCCGTCCCGCGCTCCCGCCCGCGCCCTCCCGCTTTGGGTGACATCTTCAGTGCTATAGCACTGAAGATGTCACCCAAAGCGCGTCGAACGGGTGATGGTCAGCGGTAGATGGCGCGCTGGGCGGCCTTGACGCCGGCCGCGTACAGCCCGCCGAACGCGCCGGCCCGAGCCAGCGCCGCCGCGGCCGCGTTCGCCCCCGGCCCACCGTGCACGCCACCGCCGGGATGCGCGGAGGCGCTCGCGAGGTAGAGCCGGTCCACCGGGGTGTCGGCTCGGCCGAGGCCAGGCACCGGCCGGAACACCAGTTGCTGGAACAGGCCGGCGGTGCCGCCGTTCACCACCACCCGACCGTGGCCACCGATTCCCGGCGCGGCCACGGCCCTGGCCTTGATCAGGCCGCGGAAGCCCGGGGCGTGCCGCTCGATCAGCTCCTCGATCCGGTCGGCGTGCTTGTTCGCGCTGCTCTGAGTCCAGTCCCGACCGCGCGGCACGTGGGTGTAGGCCCAGAGGCTCTCGGTGCCGGCCGGCGAACGGGTCGGGTCGGCCGTCGTCATCTGGCCCATCAACACGAACGGGTTCCGGGGCAGCTTCCGGCGCACCAGGTCGGCGGAGTAGGACGTGAGCCCGTCGAGGTCCGCACCGATGTGGACGGTACCGGCATCCCTGGCACCTTCGGCCGTCCACGGCACCGGCGCGGACAGCGCCCAGTCGACCTTCACCACGTCGTTGTCCCACTGGAAGTCCCGCAGGTCGGCGCGGAATCGGGCCGGCAGGTGCGAAGGGTCCACCAGCTCGTCGTAGAGGATCGGTGCGGCCACGTCGGCCAGCACCGCGCGCCGGGCCCGGATCAGGCCACCCCCGGCGTCCCGCACCCCCATGCGCCCGGCCACCGGCGACCAGCACCCGTTCGACCGGCCGGCCGCACTCGACCCGGCCACCGCTCGCCGCCAGCCGGTCCACCAGCGCCGCGGTCAGCGCACCCGCACCGCCGGCCGGCACCGGGAAGCCGTTGTGCTGACCCACCATCGCCAGCAGCCAGCCGAAGAGGGCCGACCCGGCGCTCTCCGGGCCGAGGTCGGTGTGCAGCGCGTTCCCACCGAACAGCGCCTTCGCACCGGCGCCGGCGAACCGCTCGTCCAGGAACCGGCGCAGCGGCTCCACCGCGAACCGGGCGAACCGCAGCCCCTCCGCCACGCCGAGCGCGCGAGCCAGCCGGACGCCGCCACGGACCGGCGGGAACGGGGTGAACAGCGCGTCCAGCAGGGCCGGGCCGAGCCGCCGCCAGCGCGCGCACTCGGCGTGCCAGGCGGCGGCGTCGGCCGGATCGAACTGGGCCAGCGACTCGGCGGTGCGGTCCACGTCCCGATGCAGCACCGCGCACCGGTCGTCGGGAAGCACGTGTGCCAGCACGGCTGGCGCGTGCCGCCAGCTCAGGCCGTACCGCTCCAGTTCCAGCCGGCGCAGCACCGGCGACGCGGCGCCCAGCGGATAGAACGCGCTGCACAGGTCGCTCTGAAAACCCGGCGCCGTGATCTCCGCGGTCCGCACGGCCCCGCCCGGTTCCGGCTCGGCCTCCAGCACGAGGGTCTCCCAGCCGGCGTCGGCCAGCAGGTTCGCGGCGACCAAGCCGTTGTGACCGGCGCCGATCACGATGGCGTCGACGGTGGTCATGGCACAGCCAGTACCCAGGGAGCCGATCCGGAAACGCCGCCGCGGCCGGTCAGCCCTTCTTCGCCAGGCAGAGCACCGTGCCCTTCTCGCCGGACTTGCCCTCCCAGTAGGACGACGTGGCGTCGTCGAACTTGCCGCACGCGCTGATCGAGGCCGCGATCTCGGACTGGTTCTCGACCCGACCGACCACGGTGAAGTCCGCGTCGGAGTCGTCGCAGCCGGTGATCGCGATGCCGTCGCCGCCGGTCTTGGTGACGCAGTCGCCGACCTTGGCCACGCTCGCGTCGTGCGTGCGGAAGTAGTGGGCCACCCCGGCCAGCCCGGCGATGAAGACCGCCAGGAACATCCACGCTATGACGGTCGCCTTGCGGCTGGTCGGCGGCGTCCGCGCCGGGACCCGACGCGCGGACGGCAGGGCGCCGGGTTCGGGGTCGGCGGCTGGTCCGCCGGTCGGGAGCGGCTGCTGCGGGCCATCGGACATCGTTCTCCTCCACCAGGTTCGCCACCGTCGCTGGCGGCGTCACCGGTCACCCTGCGCCGGTGGGCGGCCCGTGACATCGGGGTTCCTCCCCCACATTTCTCCGGCTGAGGGGAGCCGTTACCGTCAAAACTTGCTTCCTGCTCGCCCAGAGGAAAGGGATAATTCCGTAATGCGATCACTCGTGTACTTCGTGGCGCAGACACTCGACGGCTACATCGCGGCCGAGGACCGGGGCGACCCAGACTTCTTCCCGTTCGAGGGGCCCCAGGTCGCGGACCTGCTCGCCGAGTTCCCCGAGATGCTCCCCGGGCACCTCCGCGGGCCGGTCGGGGTCACTGCCGAGAACCAGCGGTTCGACACGGTCATGCCAGTGGCGGCACCAGCTACGGCCTGGCGACCGCCCTCGGCATCACCAGCCCGTACCCGCACCTGCGCCAGATCGTCGCGTCCAGCACGCTCAGCCCGACGATCGATCCGGCCGTCGAGGTGTGGTCCGGCGATGTGGTCGAGCGGGTCAGGGCACTCAAAGCCGAGCCCGGGATGGACATCTGGCTGCTCGGCGGCGGCAAGCTGGCGGCCAGCCTGGCCGACGAGATCGACGAGCTGATCCTCAAGGTGAACCCGCTCGTCCTCGGCGCCGGCGCGCCCCTCTTCGACGGCCCGGTCGGGCCCCGGCTGACCGAGCTCACCGGCCAGAAGGTGTACCCGAACGGGTTCGCGCTGCTGCGCTACCGCTGGGCCAAGTAGCCGGCCGATCCCGCTCCGGGCCGGGGTTGAGGTCAGCTGCCGGTCTTGCCGAACCGTTCGCGCAGCGCGGGCAGCAGGGTCCGCTCGGCCCAGTCCAGGTAGGCGGGCTGGCTCTCCCCGCCCACCTGGACCAGCGCCACGTCGGTGAAGCCGGCCGCCACGAACGGTTCGACCGCCGCCAGGTGCCGCTCCACGTCCGGTCCGCACGGGATGGCCTCGGCCACGTCCTCCGGGCGGACGAACTGGGTGGCGCCCGCGAAGGCGGCCGTGCCGGGGAGCTCGGCGTTCACCTTCCAGCCGCCGGCGAACCAGCGGAACTGCTCGTGCGCCCGCCGCTCGGCCACGTCCGGATCGGGGTCGTAACAGATCGGCACCTGGCCGATCTTGCGCGCGCCGGCCCGCTCGGCACCGCGCGCCTGGTCGAACGCCGTGACCAGTTCGGCGTCGGGCTCGACCGCAATCAGCGCGTCCGCGTGTTCGGCCGCCAGCGTCACGGACTGATCGCCGGAGGCCGCGAGCCCGATCTTCGGCGGTCTGCCGGGCAGGTCCCAGAGCGTGGCCGAGTCGACCCGGAAGTGCTCGCCCACGTAGTTGACGTACTCGCCGGCGAACAGCGCGCTGATGATCTCCACGGCCTCGGTGAGCATCTCGTGCCGCACGTTCACCGCCGGCCAGCCGCGGCCGACCACGTGCTCGTTCAGGTTCTCGCCGGCGCCGAGCCCGAGCAGGAACCGGCCGCCGGACAGCGCCTGCACGGTCGCGGCCTTCTGCGCCACCACGGCCGGGTGGTAGCGGAACGTCGGGCAGGTCACGTACGTCATCAGCTCGATCTCGCGGGTCACCTGGCTGACCGCGCCGAGCACCGACCAGGCGTACGGGGCGTGGCCCTGAGTGTCCAGCCAGGGGAAGTAGTGGTCGCTGATCACCTCGAAATCGAAGCCGGCCCGCTCGGCGTGCTCGGCGTCGCGGACCAGCTCGCGAGGGCCGGTCTGTTCGGTCATGAGGGTGTAGCCGAAGGTCACCATGGGCGGCAGGTACCCGGCGATGCGGCCGTCGACACCCCGCCGGCGAGGTTTGCCGCCAGACCGGTCGGGTAGCGCCGGTAGTGACCGCAGTCGCGCCCGCGCCGAGGGGGACCCGCATGCCGGCACCGCGCATCGTCATCGTCGGAGCCGGTTTCGCGGCTTCCACGCCGCCCGGACGCTGAGCCGGTTGGCCCGCGGAGCCGCCGAGATCGTGCTGGTCAACCCGACGGACTTCTTCCTCTACGTGCCGCTGCTGCCTGAGGTGGCGACCGGAATCCTGGAGCCGCGCCACGTCGCGACGTCGCTGTCCGCTGCGCTGCCCGGAGTCCGGCTGGTGCTCGGCGAGGTGACCGGCACCGACCTCGACCGGCGCACCGTGCACTACGTGGACCCCGAGGAACGGCGCCGGCAGCCTGGGCTACGACCGGCTGGTGATCGCGGTCGGCAGCGTGAACAAGCTGCTGCCGATCCCCGGGGTCGCCGAGCACGCGCGCGGCTTCCGTGGCCTGCCCGAGGCCGTCTACCTACGCGATCACCTGATCCGCCAGTTGGAGCTGGCCGACGCCAGCCGAGGACCCGGCCGAGCGCGCCGCCCGCTGCACGTTCGTGGTCGTCGGCGCCGGCTACACGGGCACCGAGGTGGCCGCGCACGGCGTGCTGTTCACCGAGCAGATCGCCAGGACGCACGCCCGCCTGCGAGGGCCAGCAGCTGCGCTGGCTGCTTCTGGACACGGCCGAGCGGGTACTGCCCCAGCTGGACGAGCGGCTCTCCCGGGTGGCCGACCGGGTGCTGCGCGAGCGCGGCGTGGACGTCCGGATGTGGACGTCGCTGGACGAGGCCACCAAGGAGGGCGTCCGGCTCACGGACGGGGAGTACGATCGCGACCCGCTCGCTGATCTGGTGCGTGGGAGTCCGGTCCGACCCGGTGGTGAACGACCTCGGGCTGCCGACCGACGGCGGCCGGCTGTCGTGGACGAGTACCTCAGCGTGCCGGGGCACCCGGAGATCTACGCCTGCGGTGACGCCGCGGCGGTGCCGGATCTGACCAGGCCGGGCGAGGTGACCGCGATGACCGCCCAGCACGCCGAACGGCAGGGCCGGACCGCGGCGCGGAACATCGCCGCCTCCTACGGGCACGGCAGGCGCAAGGCGTACCGGCATCACGATCTGGGCTTCGTGGTCGACCTCGGCGGCACCGACGCGGCGGCCAACCCGCTCGGCGTGCCGCTCGCCGGGCTGCCGGCCAAGGCGGTCACCCGCGGGTACCACCTGCTGTCCTCGCCGGCGAACCGCGCCAGGGTCGCGACGAACTGGCTCTTCGACGCGGCGGCGCCGCGCCAGCTCGTGCAGCTGGGACTGGTTCGCGCACCCGCCGTGCCCGTCGACTCGGCGTCGCCGGAGCTGCCGCGCTTCGCCCGCCAGGGCGGCCCGGAGCGGTAAACGCGAGCCGCGCTCCGATCGTTGACACTGCGTTCAACCAGGACCTACGGTCTGATCGCTCGTGCAGTCTCGCGCGCCGGAATCAGGCACGCTCTTCCGGCGCTGGCGGAACCACCGGTTCCGTCGTGAATCGCCCGGGAAAGCCTTTGCCGCACCAGGACGAAGGCTCTCCGAACGTAGGACGCCGTTGCCCTGGGAAGAGTGAGAAGACAGAGATGAGCAACCGACCCGAGTTACCGGACCACGAGGATCAGTCACGCCACGTGATGACCGCCGACGAGATGCGGGCCATCACCTTCCAGCAGTCGCCGCTGGCCTGGCGTGGCTACTCCGAGCAGGAGGTCGACGAGTTCGTCGCCAGGGCCGCCCGCACGGTGGACGAGGTCCAGCGGGAGAACATCGCGCAGCGCGCCGAGATCGACCGGCTACGGAACTTCTACCGCCGGCACGGAACCGACGTGGACCACTCGGTGGACCGGCCGCAATGGTCGGCCCCGGAGCTGCCCAACCGGCTCATCCGGGAGGTGCAGCGGTACGTCGAGACGCAGGTCTCGCAGGCCGACGCCTACGCCGAGATGGTCACCGTCGACCAGCTTCCGCAGGCCCAGGAGATGCTGCTGCACGCCCAACTCCGGTCCCGGATCGTGGTCGAGGACACCATCCGCGCGTTCCTCGTCCGGGTCGACGACCGCGGCCGGGCCCATGCCGAGCTGGATCAGCTGGCTCGCTGGGTCAGCGCGCTGGCCGAGGCGATGTGGGTGCAGACCGCCGCGATGAGCGAGACCGTCTCGACCCAACTGGAGCGCCAACCCGAGCTCGCCCCCGCCACCCCCGAATAACCCGGCCGAACACCCGCGCGCCGGCCCCGACGCCGCGGCCCGGAACACCCCGCGCTTTGGGCGACATTTTCTCGGCTATAGCCGTGAAGATGTCGCCCAAAGCCGCAGAGGTTAGCCGGTGCTGTGCCGGCCGAAGGAGCGACCGAGCGCGGAGATCGCGCGCTCCAGTTCGGGCACGGCGGTGCGGGCCTGCCGCCGCAGGACGGCCTGGCCGGCCGGCCCGAGGACCAGCGTGCGGGCGGCTTGCACCGCGGCCAGCGCGCGCGGCACGTAGATCCGCCGGCGCCGGCGTTCGATGCCCCGGACGAACGCGTCCGCGCACGCCTCGACGGAGGTGACGTAGCTCAGCGGGCCCGGGCAGCTTGTCCATCGTCTCGGCGAACGACGGCAGGTCCTCCTGGAAGTCCCGGACCATGTCCGTGTCGATCCAGGAGGGGTGGGCGCTGCCGACGCCGACGCCGTGGTGCGCCACCTCGAGCCGGAGCGCGTTGGCGAACTGCTCGACGCCCGCCTTGGCCGCGCAGTACGCCGCCATGCCCGGCAGCACGGTGAACGCGGCCGCCGAGGAGACCAGCAGGAAGTATCCGCGCCGGGGCGTGACGTGCGGCAGGGTCGCGCTCACGGTCCGGATCACGCCGGTGAGGTTCACGTCGATGGTGCGGGCGAGCGCCTCCACCGGGCTGATCGCGACCGTGCCGTTGTTGGCGATGCCGGCGTTGGCCACCACCACGTCGATCCGGCCGAGCCGCTCCATGGTCTCGGCCACGGCCCGGTCCAGGCCGGCCTGGTCGGTGACGTCGCACTCGGACCAGACGTGCTCCTCGCCGAGCGAATTGGCCAGCATCGACAGCCGGTCCGGCTCCAGCCCGAGCAGCGCGAGTTCCGGGCGCCCCGGGCGGCCGCGCGCCGGGCGGTCTCGGCGCCGATCCCCCGGGCCGCACCGGTGATCAGCACGGTCCGGCCGGACAGCGGTGACTTCGTCATGGCGTCTCCCTCTCAAGGGACCGTCACGGGCGCTGTCGGCCGTCCCTGTCGGCGGTCTCGCGGTCATCGCGAGCATCGTGCGGACGTTCCCGGCCACATCGATGAGCGCCGCCCTCGCCGCGGTGCTGATGTCGACCATATTGATGAAACCGTGCACCAGCGGGCCCTCTCGGCGCAGCCGCACCTGGTTGCCGGCGGCGCGCAAGCGCCGCCGCGTAGGCCTCGCCCTCGTCCCGGAGCGGGTCGAAGCCGGCCGTGACGATCAGCGCGGGCGGCAGTCCGGACAGGTCCGCGGCGCGCAGCGGGGAGAGCCGCGGGTCGGCGCGGTCGACGCCGGCCGAGTAGTGGCTGTTGAACCAGTCGATCTCGGCGCTGGTGAGGAAGAAGCCGTCCGCGAACAGCTCGTGCGACGGGTAGGTCTCCGCCCGGTCGGTCCCCGGGTAGAGCAGCAGCTGGTGCGCGAGCGCCGGCGCCGCCGGTCCGGGCGGCCCGCTGTGCCACCACCGCGGCGAGGTTGCCGCCGGCGCTGTCGCCGCCGACCGCCAGCCGCGTCCGGGTCGGCGCCCAGCTCGGCGGCGTGCGCGGCGGCCCAGCGCACGGCCGCCCAGGCGTCCTCCCCGGCGGCCGGGAACGGATGCTCGGGCGCCAGCCGGTAGTCGACCGAGAGCACCTGCACGCCCGCGTGCTTGGCGAGCAGCCGGCAGGCCTGGTCGTGGGTCTGCAGATCGCCGATCACGAAGCCGCCGCCGTGGAAGAAGACCAGCAGCGGGTGCGGTCCGCCGGGCTCGTCCGGAACGTAGTGGCGGGCCGCCAGCGGGCCTTCGGCCCGTCGACGGTGAGCTCGGTGACCGACCGCACCGGCACCGGCCGCGCGGCTGACCGCGTCCGACTCGCTGCCGGGACCGCCGCCGCGCCTGCACCGGGCTCAGCGTCGGGCCACGGCGTCTCCCCGCGCCGGCGCCGCAGCGCCAGCAGGAACTGCAGCCCCGGGTCGAGCGGGTCGCCGTCCAGCACGATCGGCTGGCCGCCCGAGAGCCGCACCTGCCAGCTCACCGGCAGCGCGGAGCAGCCCGCGCGCCGCCACGTACTGCAACCGATCGAGGAAGCGCGGCACGGCCGTCACCGCGGAGCCTCGCTGCGCGCCGCGACCCGGCCCTTGGCCGGCGTGGTCAGGTGCTGGCTCGGGTCGAACCGCCGCAGCCGGCGCCGGAACGCGCTGGCGAAGTTGGGCCAGATCGTCGAGTTGCGGCCGGTCCGATCGATGTACCAGCTGTGCGCAGCCGCCGGTCGCCCAGACCGTGCCGCGCATCCGCCGGTCCATCTCGGCCCGGAACGCCCGCTGCGCCTCCGGCTTCGGCTCGACCGCGCCCACGCCGTCGCGGCCCAGGTAGCGGAGTGCGTCGAGGACGTACCGGAGCTGTGCCTCGATCATGTAGACCACCGAGGTGTGGCCGAGGCCGGTGCTCGGGCCGAGCAGCAGGAAGCAGGTTCGGGAAGCCGGCCACGCTGGTGCCGAGGTAGGCCTCGGGGCTGCCCTGCCAGACGTCGGCGAGGCTGCGGCCGTCGCGGCCCCGCACCAGCTCGCCGATCGGCGGGTCCGTGACGTGGAACCCGGTGCCGAAGATGATCGTGTCGGCGGGGTGCTCGACGCCGTCCGTGGTGACGATCCCGGCCGGGCGTGACCTCGCGGATCCCGGTCGTGACCAGGTCCACGTTGGGCTGGGTGAGCGCCGGCAGGTAGTCGTCCGAGCGGAGCACCCGCTTGCAGCCCATCGTGTAGTTCGGGGTGAGCCGGGCGCGCAGGTCCGGGTCGGGCACCGAGCGCCGTAAGTGCCGCTCGGCCACCCGCTGCGCCACCCGCAGCACCCGCGGGTGCAGGAAGCCGACCGCGGAGAGCTCCTGGGTGAGGAAGATCGACAGCCGCACCAGCCGCTGAGCCGCCGGCACCGCACGGAACACCGCGCGCTCCCGCCCGGTCAGCTGCCGGTCGCCGCGCGGAATGATCCAGGGCGGCGTGCGCTGGAAAAGCGAAAGTCTGTCCACCTTTTGCTGTACCTCCGGCACGAACTGAATCGCCGACGCGCCGGTGCCGATCACGGCGACCTCGCGTCCCGACAGGTCGTGGTCGTGGCGCCAGCGGGCCGAGTGGAAGACCGTGCCGGCGAACGAGTCGAGGCCGGGCAGCGTCGGGCGTGGTCGGTTCGCTCAACGGGCCGGCGGCGGCGACCACCGACGTCGGCGGTGAACACGCCCCGCGCGGTCTCCAGCCGCCAGCGCTGAGCCGCCTCGTCCCACTCCGCCGAGCGCACCTCGTGACCGAACCGCAGGTGCCGGCCGATGCCGAAGCGCTCCACGCATTTGCGCAGGTAGGACCAGATCTCGGCCTGGCCGGAGAAGGACCGGCTCCAGTCCGGGTTGAGGGCGAACGAGAACGAGTAGAGGTGCGACGGCACATCGCACGCGCAGCCCGGATAGGAGTTGTCCCGCCAGGTGCCGCCGAGGTCGTCCGCCTTCTCGAAGACCAGGAAGTCCTCGATGCCCTCCTGCTTCAGCCGGATCGCGGTCCCGAGCCCGCCGAATCCGCTGCCGACGATCGCCACGCGCAGGTGATCGGTCTCGCCATTCATCGGCTACTCCCTCTGGTACCGCGCAGTACCACGCGGGCACGAAATCGCACGGTACCATCTGGTACCACGATGGAGAACACCCTTCTGATGCCCGAGATGTCCATGCACCGGCTGCGCCTGGTGGAGGGCATGGTCGCCGCCGTGGACGAGAAGGGGTACGCCGGCACGACCATCGCGGACATCGTCCGACACGCCCGGGTCTCCAAGCGCACGTTCTACGAGCACTTCGCCGACCGCGAGGAGTGCTTCCTGGCCTGCTACACCTACGGCAGCGAACTCGCGCTCGACTCGGTCAAGGTGGCCGCCGAGTGCGACGGCCCCTGGACCGAGCAGGTCCGCGCCGCCGCGCAGGCCTATCTGCTGGCCCTGCAGACCAACCCCACCCTGACCCGGACCCTGCTGGTCGAGGTGCACGCCGCCGGCCCGCGCGCGCTGGCGCTGCGCCGCACGGTGCTGCAGCGCTTCGCCGACCTGCTCCGCGAACTCGTCGAGGAGGGCCGGCTGCACCACCCCGAGGTCCGGTCACTCAGCCCGGCGATGTCGATCGCCCTGGTCGGCGGCATCAACGAGCTCGTGCTGCACACGGTCGAGCAGGGCCACGCTGATCAGCTCACCGCCCTGGCCGAGACCGTCGCCAACCTCGTCCAGGCCGCCCTCCGCCACTGACAAACCTTCCGCTTCGGGCGACATCTTTGGTGCTATGGCACTGAAGATGTCGCCCAGAGCACCAGAATGGTGGGGCCAGGCGACAGGCCGGAGGGGCACCTCTTGAGGCAGTCGCGGTCGCCCGTTGAGTCCACGTTAATCGCACGCTAAGACCGCCCTGCCATCCTCGCGTCCAGCGCCCGACGGTCTGGCGCATCAGCAGGACGGGGGTCCACCGATGGAACGCATTCCGGTCTATGTCCACACCGACGATCCGATCTCCCAGGTGGGCGTGGCTGCCCAGCTCCGGCCCCGGCCCGAGGTCCTGATACTCACGTTCGACGATCGTGACCGCGCCAAGGTCGCCGTGGTGGTGACCGATCGGGTCACCGACGATGCCCTCCGGGTGCTGCGGACGGTGAATCGCGCCGGCAACGCCAGGGCAGTGCTGGTGGCCGGTCAGCTCGACGACGCCGACCTGCTCGCCGCCGTGGAGGCCGGCGCCGCAGGCCTGATCCGGCGCAGCGAGGCCACGCCCGAGCGACTGATCTCGGTGATCACCGCGGCCGCGGCCGGCGAGGGCGCGGTGCCGCACGATCTGCTGGGTCGCCTGCTGGACCAGGTGGGCCGGCTCCAGCGCCAGGTGCTCAGCCCGCGCGGCCTCACGTTCAGCGGGCTGGCCGAGCGCGAGATCGAGGTGCTGCGCCTGGTCGCCGACGGGTTCGACACCGCGGAGATCGCGACCAAGCTGGCGTACTCGCAGCGGACCGTGAAGAACGTCCTGCACGACGTGACGAACCGGCTCCAGCTCCGGAACCGGTCGCACGCGGTCGCCTACGCCCTGCGGCACGGCCTCATCTGACCTGCCCCGCCTGGGCCGGCACCCGCCGCGCCCCAGCCGCCGCCACCACGCGCTGCGGACCGGCCGGCACCCGCTGCGGTCCATTCGCGACCTCTGGGGTCGCGAATGGACCGCAGCCGGGGAGGCCCAGCGAGGCGAGCACGGCGGTGTAGCGGCGGCGGGCCTGCTCGGCGGCGGCCCGTTCGCCGCTGCCCTCGTACGCCTGGAGCAGCACGTGCCAGCCCGCGTCGTGGTACGGATCGATCGCGACGCAGTGCTCGGCGACCGCGGCGGCCTCGTCCAGGCGCTGGGCGGTGAGCTCGGCCGCGGCCAGTGCGCACGCCGCGGCGGCGGCCTGCCGGCGGAACGCCTCCCGGTCGGGCAGCAGCCACTCGGCCGGGCCGTCCTCCGGCAGCAGCTCACCCCCGTACGCGGCGAGCGCGGCCCGGAGCGCACGGACCGCCTCCACCTCGTCCTGGGCGATCCTGGCCTGCCGCCAGCGGGCGAGCTCGTGCTGGAACACGGCGGTGTCGGCGTACGCACCGGCCGGTAGCGCCAGCGCGTAGGCCTCCCCGGCGCGGACCACGAGCTGAGCCTTGCCGCGCTCCCGCCCCGGCTCCAGGTGACCGCGCAGGCTGGAGATCGCGACGTGCAGGTTCTTGGTGGCCGCCCGGGGCGGCAGCTCGGCCCAGAGCGCCTCGATCAGCACCTCCCGGTGCACCGGCTGGCCGGCCCGCAGCGCGAGCAGGTGCAGCGCGCTCCGGATTCGCGGGCGTACCGGCGACAGGTCGACTGGCTCGTCCCCGATCGCCATCCGGAAGCCGCCGAAGCACCAGATCGAGATCGGCGCCGTCCGCTCGGCGACGGCCACCGAGTGCGGCCGAGCGGCCGGGTCGGTGCTCGGCTGCTGCGTGTGGACGTCGGCGGGTGAGAGACAGGTCCCGTTGGTCATGCCCTAAGTCAAGGGCGTCGGGGCCCCCATGTCGTGCGGGAAGTACACGGTATTTCTTCCGGCGGACTGCACTTTCGGCCGGGCGCGGTGCACATCACACCCACATTCGGTTGCCCTGCCGCCCCACCGACCACCACTATTTGTACTGACTGGTCAGTCTAAGGAGTGTGTGTTCGTGGAGATCTACGCCCGCCATGTCGGCGTCACCGGCTCGCACGGTCCGCTGCTGCGGCCGACCTCGCTGCGGATCCGCCCCGGCGACCTCGCGCTGGTGGCTGGCGAACCGGGTCGCGGGCACACCGCACTGGCGCTCACGCTCGCCGGCCAGCTCCGCCCGGACACCGGCGAGGTGCTCGTGGACGGCCGGCCCGACCGGGCGGCGCTGCTGCGGCGGGTCGCCGTCGTGGACGCCCCGCAGGTGACCGAGCCTGACGACGGACTCCCGCTCGCCGCCGTGATCGCCGA
This sequence comes from uncultured Actinomycetota bacterium, assembly GCA_963746095.1. GTDB lineage: Bacteria > Actinomycetota > Actinomycetes > Mycobacteriales > Cryptosporangiaceae > CAVVAL01. The sequence goes on from CAVVAL010000033.1 coordinate 64,762, forward strand.
GGAACTGGCACTGACCGGTGCCGCCTCCGGCCGCCGCGCGGTGTCCGGCTGGCTCGCCGCGCGGGACGGCGCCCAGTACGCCCGGGACCGGGTACAGACCCTGCCACCCGCGGTGCGCACCCGGCTGCTGGTCGAACTCGCGGCCGCTCGCCCCGGCATCGAGGTGCTCATCCTGGACTGCCCCGACCGGCACACCGACGACGTGCGCAGCTGGTGGGACCTGGCCCGGGCTCACGCCGAACGCGGCATCGCGGTCGTGGTGCTCTGCAACAACAGTTCCGCCCAACTGCTCGGCGTGCCCGCCGCCCGCCTCGGCCAGCACGAGCAACCCTCGTCCCTCACCCCCGCCGCGCCGGCACCACCGGCACCGCCCGCACCGCCGCCCGCGACCCTGCCGGCACCGCCCGCGCCACCCGCGACCCTGCCGCCCGCGCCCGCGCAGCCGGCCGCCACCCTGCCGGCCGACCCCGCCACCCCCGCCGCACCAGAAGCGCCTGCCACCACCCCGCTGGAGAAGAAGCCGTGATCACGTTCCGCCTCGCCGCCAACGAGCTGCGCCGCCTGACCACCGGCCGGTTGCCGCGGCTGGCCATGCTCGCCGTCATCCTCGTACCGCTGCTCTACGGCGGCCTCTACCTCTACGCCAACTGGGATCCGTACAAGAACCTGGACCAGATCCCGGCCGCGCTGGTGGTCGCGGACCGCGGCGCGAGCACGGCCGACGGCGGCCGGGTACAGGTCGGCAAGGACGTGGCCGACCAGCTCGCCAAGAAGGGCGCGTTCGAGTGGCACCCGGTCTCGGCAGAGGAGGCCGACGCCGGGGTGCGCAAGGGCCGCTACACGTTCGCCGTGACGCTGCCGGCGGACTTCTCCGCGGCGATCGCCTCCCCGGCCGACTTCAAGGCTCGGCAGGGCATGATCGTCCTCACCACCAACGACGCCAACGGCTACGTGGGCAGCTCGATCGGCCAGAAGGTCGTCGACGAGGTGCGGCGGGCCGTCGCGGCCAAGGCCGGCACCCAGGCCGCCGACCGGCTGCTGGTCGGCTTCTCCACGATCCAGCAGAAGACCCAGCAGGCGGCGAACGGCGCCGTCAAGCTCGCCGACGGTGCCGCCCGGGCTGACGACGGCGCGGCCAAGCTGGCAGACGGCAGCCGGGAACTCGCGACCGGCGAGCGCAAGCTGTACGACGGCAGCAAGCGGCTCGCGACCGGCACCGGCCAGCTGGCCGGCGGCGCACACCAGCTCGACGGCGGAGCCCGGCAACTCGCCGGCGGCCTGGACACGCTCCAGCGGCGCACCGCGAGCCTGCCCGGCCAGACCGCGCAGCTGGCCGGCGGCGCACGGCAGGTCGCGGCCGGCAACGCGAAACTCGCCGGGCAGGCCACCGCGCTGGCCGGCACCGTCCAGAAACTGGTCGACCAGCTCGACGCCAACCAGGCCGCGGTCGCGCAGCAGCTCCGCGCGCTCGGCATCCCCGAGGACCAGGTCCAGCGCGTGCTGACCCTGCTCGAGACGCTCCGCGGCCCGATCGACCAGGCGAACCAGAAGATCCAGGGCGCCGCCGGTCAGATCGGCGCACTGGCCACCGGCGCGCAGCAGGTCTCGGCCGGCGCCGCCAAGCTCGCCGCCGCCACCCCGCAGCTGACCAGCGCGATCGGGCAGGCGGCCGGCGGCGCGGACCGGCTGGCCACCGGCGCCGACACCCTCGCGGCCGGCGCGGACCGGGTGAACGACGGCGCGCAGACCCTGCGGGACAACCTCGGTACCGCGGTCGTCGGCACCGACCAGCTCGCGGCCGGCGCGGCGACCCTGCGGGACGGCAACAAGCAGCTCGCGGACGGTTCGCGCACGCTGTCGGCCGGGCTGGACGCCGCCGCCGGCCAGATCCCGCACCCGAACGGGCAGGTCCGGACCGCGACCGCGCAGGTGATCGGCGACCCGGTGGCGACCCGCACGGTGGGCCAGGCGACCGCCGGTTCCTACGGTGCCGGGCTGGCGCCGTTCTTCCTCGGCCTCGCGGTCTGGGTCGGCGCGTTCGTCATCTTCATGCTGGTCCGGCCGCTGTCCCGGCGGGCACTCGCGGCCGGACAGCCGGCCCGGCGGGTCGCGTTGGCTGGCTGGCTCCCGGCGGCCGCGCTCGGGCTCACCCAGGTACTGCTGCTCTTCACGTTCGCCACGTTCGTGATCGGCGTCGACTCCGCCCACCCGCTGGGCACCATCGCCTTCCTGCTGCTCACCGCGCTGTCCTTCACGGCCGTGGTGCACGGCCTCAACGCGTTCTTCGGCCCGGCCGGCAAGTTCGTCGCGCTGGTCCTGCTGGTGCTGCAGCTGACGACGGCCGGCGGCACCTTCCCGTGGCAGACCACGCCGGCCGCACTGCACCCGCTGCACACCGTGCTCCCACTGTCCTATGTGGTGGACGGGCTGCGGCACCTGCTCTACGGCGGCGACCTCGCCAACGTCTGGACGGCGGTCGCGGTGCTGGCCGGCTACCTGGTCGCCGGGCTGCTGCTCGCCACGGTCGCCGGCCGCAAGCACCGGGTATGGTCGGGCGCGCGCCTCCAACCGGAGCTCGTGTTGTGACGTTCCGAGGAACCACGATGGTGATCCCCAGAACAGCCCCCAGGCCGACCCGGACGAACGCCACCAAGCAGAAGCTGTTCACGGCCGCCCTGGAGTTGATGGGTGACCGCGGACCGGCCGGCGTGACCGTCGACGAGATCGCCGCCAGGGCACACGTGGCCAAGGGCACCGTCTACTACAACTTCGGCAGCAAGGACGGCCTGATCGACGCGCTGCTGCGGCACGGCGTCGGGCTGCTCGCGGCGCGGCTGGGCGAGGCGGAGCGCGAGCAGGATCCGCTCGCGGCGGTGGAACGCCTGGTGGACGGCGCGCTCAGCTTCGTGGCCGAGTACCCGGCCTTCGCCCAACTGCTGCTCAGCGAGATGTGGCGGACCCCCGGACAGTGGCACGACACGATGGCCCTGCTGCGGGACAACCTGATGACGGTGTTCAAGCAGATCATCGGCCGACTCGCCGCAAACGGTCATATTCCGGGCCCGACCGAGATCGACACGGCCGCCGCCGCGCTCTTCGGCACCTTGGTCGTGGTCACGCTGGACTGGCTCACGTTCCACCCCGAGCGCCCCAAGGAGGACGTCCGCGAATCGGTGATGTCCCTGCTCCTGGGCCTGACCGGCCACGCGGGCCAGCGCTGAACGGGACCCGGCCGGCTCATTGTCCCTGCACGGCCGTTCAGCTCACGCAGCGTTGCCGTCACTCACCGTGTGAGTCGTCGCGCGGCCAGGCGCGCGTATCGGCGACCGTCTGTGAGCTCATCCCCGCACGATCGGTTGTAATGTGGCAAGCTGAAGAGCCATCACTGCTAAGGAAACGGTTGGAGAGTGCGGTGGCTGACACCAACACGAGGTTCCTGCGGCTGTCCGATGTCGCCGAGATCCTCAACATCTCAGCTTCACAGACTTATGCGCTGGTGCGCGCCGGCGATCTTCCCGCGATCAAGATCGGTGGGCGGGGCCAATGGCGCGTTGAGCGTGATCAGGTCGAGGAGTACATCACCCGGATGTACTCGGAGACGAAAGACTTCGTCAAGGCTCACCCGCACACGTACGAAGCCGAAGACAGCACCGCTGAACTCAGCTGACATCTAGTTGACTGCGCCCCGTCACCGGTAGGCGACGGGGCACGCTCAAGCGCGGGCGGAGTACGTCCCCGACACCTCGTATCGGGCCCGGCCGCACTCCTTGGCCTGGTACATGGCGGCGTCCGCGGCCCGCAGTAGCGCGCTGGGCTCGACGTCGCGGTGCGAGAGCACGAGCCCGATACTCGGCGTGACCAAGACGTGGTGCCCGTCGACCTCGATGGGCGCCTCGCAGGCGCTGAGCAGCCGGCGGGCGATCTCCGCGGCACGTTGTACGTCGCCGATCTCGTCCGCCAGCACCACGAACTCGTCGCCGCCCAACCGGGCCACCAGGTCGGTCGGGCGCACGGCGTGCAGCAGGCGCTGCGCCACCGAGTGCAGCACCCGGTCCCCGACCTCGTGCCCGTACCGGTCGTTGATCGACTTGAAGTGGTCCAGGTCGAGGAAGAGCAGCGCCATCGGCACGCCGGTCCGGTTGGCCCGGGCGATCGCCCGCCCCAGCTCGTCGTTGAGGTAGGTCCGGTTGGGCAGGCCGGTCAGGTCGTCGTGGTTGGCGCGATGGGTCAGGTCGTCCTCGCGCCGCTTCCGCCAGGTCACATCGGTGTGGGTGACCAGGACGCCGAGCGTCGGGTCGATCATCGGGACGACGCTCATGTTGTGCCAGCGCGGCCCGTCGCCGGCCTCGGTCCGGTAGTCCAGCTCGAGGATCGGCCGCCGGCCGGCGAGCACCTCGCGGATCCCGGCACCGGCCTGCCGCCAGGCCTCCTGATCGGCGCGCGCGCAGGCGACCAGGTAGTTGTCGCCCTCGCCGATCAGCGGGCAGCCGACGCCGTCGGCCAGGTAGGCCTCCCAGGGCGCGTTGACGGCCACGATCGTGCCGTCCGGGCTGAGCACGGCGGTGCGCGCGTCGGCCGAGTCGATGATGCTCCGGGTCAGCTGCTCACGGGCCGCGAGCTCGCGGTACTCGGACATGTCCCGGTTCACCAGCACCACGCCGATCGGGTCGCCGGCGTCATCGGTCCTCACGGTCATCGAGCAGGTGACCTCGATGAGCTTCCCGTCCGCCCGCCGCTCCCGCAGCTCGCCACTCCAGCCGCCGTGCGACCGCAACGCCTCCCGGACCGCCGTGCCCGTGGTCCGGGCACCGCCGGGAAGCAGGAACGAGGTGACGAGCAGCCCGTCTAGTCGCGCACCCACGGCCGCCGCCGCGCCGTGGCCGTAGATGGTCTCGGCGGCGGCGTTCCAGCTCTCGATCCGCCACTCCAGATCGGTCGAGATGATCGCGTCCGAGACCTGATCGACCAGCCGGGCGGTGCCGCGCAGTTCGGCCTGGGCGGCGCGGGCGTCGGCGAGCAGCTGGGCGTGGTCCAGCGCGATCGCGGCGAGGTCGGCGAGGACCTGCATGAAGCTCACGTCGTCCTCGGTGAACGCCGCCGAGCCGTGGCTGCGGGAGGCCCCGATCACCGCGATCACCCGGCCGCGGGCGGAGACCGGAGAGACCGCGATGCTGTGCACGCCGTAGCGCTCCATGTAGGGCAGGATCTCGGTGTTCGCGTCGTTCCGGTTGTCGTCCAGCGAGAAGTGCGGAGTGAGCGTGGGCCGGCCGGACTCCACAGTGGGCCAGAGCAGGCCGTCGCCGTGCTCGTACCGCATGCCGCCGACGATGCCGGTCAGCATCCGCAGCGCGTCCGGGTCACGGTGGCCGACGCCGGCGCACTCCATCGCCGAGCCGTCCGGATTGAGCACCCACATGGTGACCGCGTCGCCGACCAGCGCGGCGAAGGCGTCGACGACCATGCCGGCCAGCCGGCGCGGATCTTCGACGGACTCGGAGAGGGAGCGGGCGACCTGGACCAGGACCGCCTGGCGCTGCGCCGCGGCATCCTCGCCGGCACGGATCAGACGCCGACCGGACCGGCCCGCCATCGGATCCCCCTTCTCCCCGTGCAGCGGCGCATCCCGCCGGCGCGGTGTCCGAGCCGGCCGAGCCCCCACCGCGACGCGGAATCGTCACGACGAGCGTACGCCAGCACAACCGCCAACCGCCCGCTCGAAGAGCGCCCGATTACACCCGATGTGTCACCGGGCGTACCTCGGCCGGCCGCTGTTGGATCGCGCCCACGACCTTGCCCACTCGGTCACGATCCAACCGTAGTGGCGCTGCCGTGTCAGCCGTGGTCGCGCACCCAGGCGCCGATCAGGCCGCGGAAGTGGGCGAGGAACCGGTCGTGCTCGTGCGCCGGGTAGCGTGGCCCGCACCGTCTCGACCAGCAGCGCGTCGAACTCCGCCGAGCGCACCCAGTCGTGGACCATCTCGTCGACGTGCGGCAGCCGGGAGGCGCAGAACTCGGCGTACCGCTCGGTCTCGAAGTAGTCGTCGGCGAGCTGGCGGTAGCGGCCGAGCTTCTCCTCGTAGGAGAGGTCGGTCGCGGTCGGCGATCGCGAAGTACCGGGCGGTGTCCAGGTCGAGCCGCGGCCGGCGGCCGGTCACCACGCAGAACACGGTCCAGCGCAGCAGCGCCGTCATCGCCCACGGGAAGTAGTAGTGCAGCGAGGTGAGCGCCACGTCCGGGCAGGCGTTGGCGTAGTCGATCGGGTAGCACCTCGCGTGCCGCGGACCAGCGACTCGCAGGAGTTGAACTCCCACCGGAAGAACGCGTTGACCAGCCGGGAGATGGTGACCACCTCGTCGCCGGTCTCGGCGGTCAGGAAGTCGTGGTCGACCGCGTACCGGTCGTGCATGGGCAGCTCGGGCCGGAACTTCATCACCATCGTCTCGGCGCCGATCGTCAGCGACCGGGCGAACACGTCGTAGTCCTCGACCGACTGCCTGCAGGTGCATCAGCCGCTCGCCGGACGCGTCGTACGCGGCGTGCAGCTCGTCGCCGTTGCGGATCTTGGACACGCCGACCCAGGCGCCGCCGTCGTACGGCTTCATGAACAGCGGGTAGCCGACTGCTCGGCCATCGCGTCGAGGTCGAACGGCTGGTTGTAGCGGGCCGCGGTGTACGCGTACCGGGCGTTGTCGAGCGGGTTCTTGTACGGCACCAGCACCGTCTCCGGCACCTTGAGGCCCGAGCCGCATCATCGCGCAGTACGCGGCGTGCTTCTCCATCGACTGGAACGTGAACGGGCTGTTCAGCAGGTAGACGTCGTCCATCAGCGCGATCTTCTTGAGCCACTCGCGCGGGTGGTAGTACCAGTACGCGAGCCGGTCGATGACCAGGTCGTGGCGCGGCTGGTCGCGCAGGTTGAACGGCTCGATGGTGACCCGCACGGTGCGCAGCCGGTGGGTGCGCCCGGCGCCGTCGGTGACCGGGCCGAGCCGGCGCAGCAGCGCCTCGTACGCCCGCGGCCAGTCGTCCTCGGTGCCCAGCAGCAGTCCGATCGATGGTGCTCCGACGTCGGCCATCGGGGCTCGCCTCGACGGTCGGCTTCAGCAGAACCGCGGCAGGTGGTGCGCGAACTGCGCGCGCCACGACGGCCAGTCGTGCGGCACGTCGTGGCCCCACAGGTCGAGCTCGTGCCGGATGCCCTTGGCGGCGAGCAGCCCGGCCATCCGCCGGGTGGAGTCCAGCGAGCCGGTGGTGTCCTCCCACTGGCCCTGCCCGCAGACCAGCAGCACGCGACAGCCGCGACCGCAGCCAGTCGAGGTGGTCGCCGTGCAGGTTGGCCGACGTAGTCGGCCGGGTTGTTGAAGTACGCCGCGTCGCCCCGCTCGCCCCAGCCGTGCCACGCCGACGGGTCGTAGTTGCCGGACAGGCAGATCGCCAGCGGGAACAGGTCGGCGCGCTTGAGGGCGAAGTTCAGCGCGTGGAACGCGCCCATCGAGCGCCGGTGGTGACGATCTCGCCGGCCGCCGCCGCAGTCGTCGCGCGATGAACGGCACGACCTGGTCGACGATCCACGACTCGTAGCGCGGCGTGCCGGCGGGCCCGCTCCTCCAGCGGCAGGTCGCGGGCCGCCCAGGACGCCCCGTCGTAGCGAGTCGACGCAGTACAGCTTGACCCGGCCGGCGTCGATCAGCGGCCCGACCGCGTCCGACCATCCCGTTGTCTGGCGAAGTCGCCGGCCCGGCCCTGCTCGGACGGGAACACCAGCACCGGCCGGCCGTAGTGGCCGTAGCCGACCACGGTGCCGGCGCGCCCGATCGCCGGCGAGAACAGCTCGACCCGTGCGCACGGCTCCCGCGCTCACCGGTCAGGCCCACAGCCGCGTCGCAGCAGGTCGGTCAGGTGCGGGTCGAACGCGTCCCGCCAGGCGGTGAAGTTGTGCGCGTCGGGCACCTCGACCAGCGCGACCGGGTAGCCCTGCCGGCCAGCAGCGTGCCGCCATCTCGCGGTTGTTGTGGAGGTTCTCCTCGACGAGTGCCGCAGGTGAGCGACGTCGGCACCGGGTGGGCCGGCACGCGGCACCGGCGACACCGGCCGACGAACCGGACGATCCGCCGGTACCGCGGAAGCCGCACTCCTGGCGGTCGTAGCCGCGGCCGGAAGAAGCTGCCGGACTGCAGGAACAGCCCGGCGAAGGCGGCCGGGTAGCGGCGCTGCGCGTGCAGCATGGCCAGCCCGCCCAGGCTCGCGCCCATGCCCGACGACCGGGCCGGCGGGGCCAGCTCGGCGCGCAGCCGCGGCAGCACCGTCGCGGCCAGCGCCCGGGCGTACGCGGGGTTGGCCGAGTACCACTCGTTGCGGTCGCCCGGGGCGAGCAGCACGAGGTGGAACGGGGGCAGCCGCCCGGCGCCGACCATCGCCGCGCTGTACTGGCCGAGGTCGGCCAGCTTGTCGTACTCGGGGCCGTCGTGTGGCGACGCAGCAGCCGGTCGGCCGGCGTCGGGCGGCGACCAGATCCGGACGCGACGTCGGCGCCGAGCGGCCGGCGACGGGACGGTCAGCTCGCGCCACGTGCCCTCCGCGCCGGGGCGGTGAGCCAGCCGGGTCGGCGGTAGTCGGGGCACTCCAGCACCGACTTGTCGCCGAACGCGCCGCCGGCGCGCGCGCGGGTTGGCGGGGTCGCAGACGGTCTCGGTGCCGCCGTCGGGGTGGTCGCAGCTCGAGCTGGTACTCCAGCCGGGCCACCGCGCCGGCCGAGCGGCGCAGTCGCCAGGCCCGGTCGCCGTCGTAGCGGAAGTCGAGCCGGTCACCGGGGATGCCGACGTCCTGCAGCAGCCGGACGCCGGCCAGCCGGCGGTCGGGATCACCGAGGCGGAAGGTGAGCGTGACGTCGTCCGCGGCAGGCGTCGTCACAGACGCAGCGTACCTACCTGTCTGGTGACGTAGGGCCGTGCGGTGCTGGGCATATGTCTCGACTGGGCTGATACTGTCCCACCCCACGCCGGATCGGGGAGTGCACCCTGCCCACCACCTTGGCACCAGAAGAAACCGCTGGTCAGCACGGCCGAAGCCAGCATGCCGCAGTGGTGAGAGGCTGCGCGGCGGACGCCGCAGTGTTACTTTCCCGTTTCCCGGAGATTGCCCCAGGTAAAAAGTCGG
>CAVVAL010000034.1:0-39608 GCA_963746095.1 uncultured Actinomycetota bacterium
GGTGACCTCTGCGTGTACGGCAGTGGTGAGCATCGAGAGGATCTCGCCGCCGCTGGGGCCCACCGCTGTCGCCCCGACGAGCACACCACGGTCGGCGTCCTCGACGAGCTTGATCAGGCCCTGGCCCTTGGCGATCCAGCCACGTGTCAGGTAGCGACAGGTCGGTCTGCCCGACGCGCACACTGAGACCGGCGTCGCGCGCCTGCTTCTCGGTCATCCCCACCGAGCCGACCTGGGGTCGGTGAAGGTCACCCGGGGGCAGGGCGCGGTAGTCGGCCGCCGGCCCGTCCTGGTCGAGGATGTCGCGGGACGCACACTGCCGACTGGTACATCGAGACGTGCGTGAACGCGCCCTTGCCGGTCTACGTCGCCGATGGCCCAGAGCCCCTCGCCGGCACGCATGCGCTCATCCACCTCGATGGAGCGCGCCTGGGGATCCAGTCCGACGGAGTAGAGACCCAGGTTGCCGAGGTTGGGTCGCCGTCCCGCGGCCACGAGCAGCTTCTCGGCGTCGAGGTCCTGGGCCGTCGACGACGATTCGGAAGCGGCCGTCGTCGTACGACACCGAGTCGATCGTCACGCCGGTCAGCACCTGCATGCCGTCGTTGGCGAACGCCTTCGCGACCACCGCACTGGGCCTCGGGCTCCTCGGGCGCGAGGATCCGGTCGGCCGATCTCGAGCACGGTCACGCGAACGCCGAAGCGGGCGAGCGCCTGCGCGAGCTCTGCGCCGATCGCTCCCCCACCGAGGACGACGAGCGAGGCCCGGCAGCGACTCGATCCGCATCACGTCCCTGTTCGTCCAGTAGGGCGTGTCCGCGAGTCCGTCGATCGGCGGGGACGGCGGGCGCCGTACCGGGATTGAGGACGACGCCGCGCGATGCCTCGTAGATGTCGCCGCCGACCTGGGACCGTGCGCGTGCCGGTCAGACGGCCCGTGGCCCCGCACGAACCGGGGCCCCCGCGTTCTCGAGCCGGTCCACGGCCACCTGGTCGTTCCAGTCGTCGGTGGCCTCGTCGCGGAGCCGCGCAGCCACCTCGCTCCAGTCCGGCCGCACCTTCGGCCTCTCCGGCGAGCCCGCCGATGCGCCGGCCCTCCGCGAGCACGTCAGCGGCACGGATGATCATCTTGCTCGGGATGCAGCCGTAGTAGGGACACTCACCCCCCACCAGCCGCTCGTCGACTCCGACCACCGAGGAGCCCGGCCTTCGCCAGCGCTGCCGCCGTCGCCTCACCACCCGGCCCGAGACCGACCACCACCACGTCGCACGAGTTCGTCATGTCGGCCAGTCAAGCACCGCACTGTCAGCCGGGGTCAGGCCAATTCCGGGGAGGGGACGGCTCGCCAGGCTGGGTGGCGACCAACGTCCGAGGAGCTCGAGGAACCCGTGGCCGACACCGGTCGGCCCAACCAGTAGCCTTGGGCGCTGTCGCAGCCCAGGTCTGCGAGCAGCGCGTAGGCCTCCAGGTCCTCGACACCTTCGGCCACGACGCGACGTCCGAGCCGGTGGCCGAGGTCGACGATGGCCCCGACGACCGCCTCGGGCCGCGGAGTCGGGGAACGCCGGCGACGAAGGTCCGGTCGATCTTGACCTCGTCGACGGGGAGCCGCTGGAGGTAGGCGAGTGAGGAGTACCCGGTGCCCAAGGTCGTCGATCGAGAGCCACACCCCCAGCTCCCGGAGGCTGTCCAGGGCGGCCATCGCCCGTCGGGGTCCGGCATCAGGCTGGTCTCGGTGATCTCGAGGGTCAGGTCCGGAGGCCGACACCCCCGCGGAGAGGGCCCGGGACACGTCGTCCACGAGGCTCGGGTCGAGGAGGCTGCGCGGCGAGATGTTCACCGCCACCGTGAACGGCTCCGCTCGGGAGGCCTGCCAGGCGGCGCAGTCACGCAGGGCGGTCCGGAGCACCAGCATGGTCAGCGGCGTGATCAGCGAGCTGTGCTCGGCAAGCGGGATGAACTCGTCGGGTCCGAGGGTGCCGAGCTCCGGGTGCTGCCAGCGACCAGCGCCTCGACGCCCTTCATTCGGCCCGTGCCCAGGTCGACCTTCGGCTGGTAGTGCACGGATAGGGAGTGGCGGAGATCGCGTTCCGCAGGTCGGCGAGCAGGCCCAGCCGCGAGGCGTCCTGGAGGTCGAGCTCGGGGCGGTAGACCTCGAAGCCGGAACTGGTCCTTCGCCAGCACAACGCCAGATCGGCCCAGCGCAGGACCGTGACCGCCGGACGACCCCGGCCGGCCGCGGCGACTCCCATGCTGACCTCGACACCCACGGGGATCCCGTCGAGGTCGAAGGGCGGGCAAGGGCCGTCTACGCGCCGGCGAGGCACGCGGGGCCCGGAGGTCATCGGCGCCGGGGAGCAGTACGGCGAACTCGTCGCCGCGAAGTGGGCGACCAGCGGGCATCGGTCTCCACGGACTGCGGAGCCGATGGCGACCATGCAGAGCAGCCGGTCTCCGACCCCATGGCCGAGGTGTCATTGACCTGGTTGAAGCGGTCCAGGTCGATCATCAGCACCGCGACTGGTCGCCGAACCAGGGCTTCGCGATGCGGATGCCAGGAACGGCGGTTGGCGAGCCCGGTGAGGTCGTCGTGCATGGCGAGGCGCTCGCGCTCCCGGCCTGCCGTGATCAGGTGCGCCCGGAGTGCGTTCTCGATCGCCGACGGCCGCGTGGTTGGCCAGGGCGTGGAGCTGGCTGAGGTCCTCGGCGGTGAAGGTCTCCGCGTCGCCGAGCTTGTCGGCGACCACGAGGCTGACCACGGCCCTGCCCTCGCTCCGAAGGGGGACCAGGAGGCAGTCGCGAACCCGATCCTCCCGAGCACCTCCTGCTGAGCCAGGTCGCGCGTCCGGCGCGGGATCAACAGGACCGTCCGCTCGGCCTCTCCGGCCAATGCGTCGGCCAGAGGTGAGGAGCCCTGCGGGGAGGGTCTCTCCGTCGAGCAGCCAGTCCTGGGGCGTGCCGTCGTCGTCCGTCATCGCAGGTGGACCAGCCCAGCTCGAACGGCGTCGCGCACCTCGATCAGGACGTGGGCACAACGGCTTCGAGCTCGACCTGGGGCCCACCAGCTCGATGAACCGGTTCACCTGCTCGAGGCTCTCCGGTCGCTGCCGGGCCGCCTCGAGGACCGAGAGGCGGAGAGCAGGACGGCGGCGAGCACTGGAGCAACCAGCACGCGCGCAGTCGGCGGGAGGATGCAGACCCCAGCGAGCGCGAAGCAGGCGTTGGCCAGGTCGCCCGCCTGGCCGAGACCGACCACCTGGCCGAAGACCTGAGGGCGGCTGCCGGTCGCGATCGTGATCACGACGCTGACCAGCAGGGAGCTCGAGCAGGCTGATGGACAGCGCGGTGACCAGCGTCGCGAGCCATCCCCACGGTCCGAGGGGATCGGCATCCCCGAGGACGAGGGTGCCAGAGGACAACGGCCAGGGAGGTCTCGAGCGCGAACATCGCACAGTTGAACGCCATCTTCTGGACGTCCTTGCGCTGGATCACGAACGCGGGCAGAAAGCCGAGCACCCGCGAGATCACGAGCAGGTCGGGGCGTACGAAGAACAGCCCGACGACCAGTGGCAGCTCCATCATCGAGAATGCGTAGGCCTCCCGTCCGAGCCGAAGGTGCACCCATACGGAGCTCGGTGGCCGCGAAGACACAGGTCAGTGCCAGCCACCAGGCCCACCGGCCACGACTGTGTCTTGTCGACCAGCGGGACCACCGCGAACACGTGCACCGCCAACGCGCACAGGGCCATCAGGGTGACGAACACCCAGATGGCTCCCACGCGAGCACGCATCATCGCGGACTCATGTCACGTGTCGCTTCCGTGGGCGTACCCGCGCCACGCTAGGACCACTGCTGCCCGGCCCAGGAACGACCGGCCCACGCAGCGACCCGCCCACGCATCACCCGCCCACGCACGACCGGCCCACGCACGACCCGCCCATGCACGGCCGGCCCACGCACGACCCGCCCAGGAGTTGCCTGCCCAGGCACGGCCCTCCCACGAAGGGCCAGCCCACGACTCACCACACCAGCACCCTGAGGTCCAATCGCGACCGTTCCAGGTCCCGCCGACCCACGAGTCTCCGACGCTGCTGCCGACGGACCACCTGGCTGCGTTCCACGGTCCGAGAATGTCCGGCTCACGGTCAGCTCGGCGTCTTCGTCGGCCACGTGCGAGCTTTCCGCGAGCGGCCTCGAGCGAACCGGTCCCGGTCGATCGGAGCGAAGCCCTGGGTGGTAGGAGGGTGCGACCGCCTTGTCCGCTGCGGCGACGTTGATCCCGCCGGCACCACGCCCGGCGGCATCTGCCTTCGGCATCGGCGAGGCCGTGCTGCGCAGCAAGGACTTGACCTGGTCCGGAGTCAGGTTCGGGCGGTGCTCGAGCAGCAGTGCGGCGGCGCCCCGAGCACCACTGCAGCCGACTGCGATCTGCTGACCGTTGATCCGGCTGTCGGCGATGTAGCCGCCGCTGGCCCAGCCGAACCCGGTCGGGGTCAGGCTCAGGTGCGTGTTGACGTTCATCCGGCGGAACGGCGCGGCCTGCGCCACGGCCCACCGCGCGTAACCGACCCCGGCCGGCGGCGTCATCGAGAAGTTCTCCACCGAACGCCAGAAGTTCTGGGTCGCGTTCCCGCCGAACCAGCCGGCGTCCACGGTCACGTTGCTGCTGTTGAGCTGGACGTCGGTGGGGTTGCGGCCCAGCCCGTTGATCGAGGTGTAGAAGCCGACGTTCGCGTTGAGGCCGTTGTACGCACCCGGCCGGAACAGGAACTGGTACCGCTGGGTGCCGAACTGGTTGGTCTCCTGCTGGCTGAAGGCGGCGCTGAGCCGGCTCTGGATCGTCGCGGTCGACATCGACGGGTCGAACACGATCACGTTCGGTCCGAGCGGTCCGCCGCCGGGAATCGGACCGCCGGTCGGCGTCGGCGTGGGCTCGCCAGGCAGGCTGCCGTAGACCTGGAACTCGAACAGCGAGTAGCCCCACGGGGTCGCCCGCGCGGTGCCGTTCAGCCGGATGTACCGGCCGCTGCCGGTCACGGTGAGGGTCTGGATGCCGCCGGTGCCGGCGGTGGTCGAGTAGATGGTCGTCCAGCTGGAGCCGTTCGTGGAGGTCTGGAGCTGGAACCCGCTGGCGTAGGCGGCCTCCCAGTTCAGCACGACCTGGCCCAGGGTGTAGCTGGTGCCGAGGTCGATCTGGATCCACTGTGGATCACTGAAGGCGCTGGACCAGCGGGTCGTGGTGCTGCCGTCCACCGCGTTCGAGGCGGGCAGCGTCGCGTTCTCGGTCGAGGACGACGTGGCGGGCTTGCCCTGCGAGATGAGCGTGTCGGCGGCGACCGCGCCGGGCGGCGTGATCAGGGTGAAGCTGGCGACGAGCGCGGCCACGATCACCCCGGTCACCGCGCCGACGCGCCAGCGCTTCGCTGACGGGGATCTTCCACGGACAGCAGTTGCGACGACTCCCATGTCTACTCCTAGCGAGCGATGGTGGGGCGCACGAAGGGGAGAAGCTGCCGACTGGCTGCCCGTGGCGTGAGGCGCCCGGGGCTTCGGTGGCGGTCGGCACGAAAACGTGTCCGCAAGGTTACGGGAGAGCGCTCTCCGTTAACAAGAGTGACTTTTTGACCCGTTACGTGTGTCGGCGATCGGCCTGGGCGCCAATGAGCAATGGCAGTGGCGGAGAGCGCTCTTGCCCACGGTGCCTGGCGGATCTGGCGACCTTGGCCGGCAATTGCCCCGCTCGTGCAAGGATTTGGGCATGACCTGGATCGCACCCACCCCGAAGCCCATCGACGGACCGCTGACCGGCGACGACCGCCCGATCCTGGAGGGCTACCTCGGCTGGCAGCGGGCCACCCTGCTCAACATCTGTGCCGGCCTGACCGGTGAGCAGCTCGCCGCCCGGCCGCTGGCCTCGTCCAACCTGTCCTTGCTCGGACTGATCCGGCACCTGGCCAAGGTCGAACGCATCTGGCTACGCAAGTTCGCCGCCGGCGAGCCGATCGAGCCGCTCTATGACCTCGCGCTCGGCAAGGACCACGACTTCGACGACACCGACCCCGCCGCCGCGGCGGCCGACTTCGCTCGGCTGGAGGACGAGTGGCGGGCCGCGGACGCGGCCGTGGCCGGGGTTCCGTTCGACCACACCTTCGACGTCGGCGGCGACGCGTACTCGCTGCGGATGACCTACGTGCACCTCATCGGCGAGTACGCCCGCCACAACGGCCACGCCGACCTGCTTCGCGAGGCCATCGACGGCGTCACCGCCCGCTGACGCCCGTCCCTCCCCGCCTTTGGGTGACATCTTCGGTGTCAGAGCACCGAACATGTCGCCCAAAGCGCGAACGGTGGCCGGGGTGCAGATCAACACCTGATCACGCTTGGCTGCGTCGCACGTCCCGTGGGCTGCGGCGACCGTACGCTACGCGCGTGTCTGATCTTCGCTGATTTGTCACCGACTGAGGAGGCGACGGTGTTCGAGGAAGTCATGGGTGTGCCGGCCCACCCGCTCTTGGTCCATGCCGCGGTGGTGCTGGTGCCGCTACTGGCGGTACTGACGATCGCCTACGCCCTCGTGCCTCTCGTCCGACCGCACGTCCGCTGGGTGCTCGGGCTGCTCGCGATCGCGACCCCGCTCGCCGCGCTGGCGGCCAAGCTCTCCGGTGACGCGTTCCTGTCGCGGCTGCAGGAGAAGGGCCGCGTCTCGGCGGAGTTCCTGCCGCGGCTGGAGGAGCACCAGGATCTGGGCACGATGACGCTCATCGTCGCCGTCGTGCTGGCGATCCTCACGTTGGTGCTGGTCTACAAGGTCGGACCGGGAGCCCCGGTGACGGGGCCCGCCGGGGCGACCGGGATGGCCAAGGTGCTGCCGCTGGTGCTCGCCGTGCTGTCGGTGGTGGTGGCCGTGGTAGGTCTGTACTACGTGATCCGCACGGGTGACACCGGCGCGAAGGCGGTCTGGGAGGGCTCCTGACCTGCCCCTGAGTCATTGACGCGGTGCCCATGGCGCCATGGTGAGCCACGATGGCTTGCCGTGGCGCCAGTGTGGTGCCATAGTGGTGCCATGGATCTCACGTCGTACGTCGACAACGTCCGTCACGAACTCGCGGGGGCCGCCGAGCTCGGTGGTGAGGACGCTCGCGCGCTGGCCGAGCGACTGACGGGCCCCCTGGAGTCGGCGTTCCGGCTCGCGTTGCTCGACGCGCTGTCCGTGGCGGCCGCCGAGATCACGCAGGACCTCGCGCCGGGCTCGGTCGAACTCCGGCTGCGCGGCCGGGACCCGAGCTTCGTGGTGACGCCGCCGCCGACCGAGCACGCCCTCGATGCCGGTGTCACCCCGGCCCCAGCGTCCCAGCCGGACGTTGAGGACAGCGCGACATCCCGGATCAACTTCCGCCTCTCCGACCACCTCAAGAGCCGGATCGAGGAAGCCGCCAGCCAGGACGGCCTCTCGGTGAACGCCTGGCTGGTCCGGGCAGCCACCGCCGCGGCCGCGGCACCGGCCGAGACGGCCCAGCACGCGGAGCGCCGCGCTCCCCGTGGCGGGCAGCGGTACACCGGCTGGGTGCGCTAGCCGGCGCCGCCCAGCCCGAACCTTCGCCTTTCCATCACTCGTCCCGGCAGGAACGTCGGCTGCCCAGCAGGAGGGGACCTTTGTCATGCCTACTTTCACCACCCCAGAACCCATCTCGGCCACGATCGAGGTCGGGCTCGGCGACATCCGCATCACGGCCGGCGACCGGACCGACACCGTCGTCGAGGTGCGCCCGAGCAACACCTCCGCCGAGGCCGACGTGCGCGCGGCCGAGGAGACCCGGGTCGAGTACGCCGACGGCCGGCTCCTCATCAAGGGCCCGAAGCAGCGCGGCTTCGGGCTGTTCGGCAAGCCGGGATCCATCGACGTGACGGTCGGACTGCCGGCGGGTTCGCACGTCCGCGGTGACGCCAGCGTGGCGGCCTTCCACTGCGCGGGCCGGCTCGGTGACTGCCGGTTCAAGACGGCGGCCGGCGACGTCAACCTCGGCCACACCGGCACGCTCGAGCTGAGCACCGCGGCCGGCGCGGTGAGCGTGGACCACGTAGCCGGTCGGGCCGAGATCAGCAGCGGGACCGGCCGGGTCCGCCTCAGGGAGATCGACGGCGCCGCGGAGATCAGGAACGCCAACGGCGACAGCTGGATCGGCAGGATCACCGGCGACCTCCGGGTCAAGGCCGCCAACGGGGACATCGTCGTCGACGAAGCGCAGGCCGACGTCAACGCCACCACCGCCAACGGAGACGTGCGGATCGGCGCGATCCGGCGCGGCGCGGTCTCGGTGAAGTCCGCCTGCGGCGCGCTGGAGATCGGCGTCCGCGCCGGCACGGCGGCCAAGTTGGACCTGCACACCCAGTTCGGCAGCGTGCTGAACCGCCTGGAGGCCTCCGACGCGCCCGGCCAGGGCGACGAGACCGTCGAGGTGCTCGCGCGTACCTCGTACGGCGACATCGTCATCCACCGCGGCTGACCCGCACGGCCGCGCCTGACCCGCTGGTCGGGCGCGGCCGGCGGCGCTGAAACCCCCGCAGTTCCCGGGCGCTCTGCCGTCCGGCGATCCCGCACGCCCTCAGCCCGGTCCAACTGTCCGGAAAGTGAGACGACATGACGACGACCTCGACGGCCCAGCCCGCCATCTCGGCGGTGGGGCTACGCAAATCCTTCGGCGATCACGTGGTGCTCGACGGGATCGACCTGCACGTGGCCGAGGGCACGATCTTCGCGCTGCTCGGCCCGAACGGCGCCGGCAAGACGACCACCGTGCAGATCCTCTCCACGCTGATCCACGCCAGCGCCGGCGAGGTCCGGGTCGCGGGCCGCGATCTGGCCGCAGACCCCGACGCCGTGCGCGCCGCGATCGGCGTGACCGGCCAGTTCTCCGCGGTGGACAACCTGCTCACCGGCGCCGAGAACCTGATGCTGATGGCCGACCTGCAGCACCTGCCCCGGCCGGAGGGTCGGCGGCGCGCACGGGAGCTGCTGGAGCGGTTCGAGCTCCAGGGCGCGGCGGGGAAGCTGGCCGCCGCGTACTCGGGCGGGATGCGGCGCCGGCTCGACCTGGCGATGGGGCTGGTCGGCGACCCGCGGATCGTCTTCCTCGACGAGCCGACCACCGGCCTCGACCCGCGCAGCCGCCGCGCGATGTGGCAGACCATCCGCGACCTCGTGGCCGACGGCGTGACGATCTTCCTCACCACGCAGTACCTGGAGGAGGCCGACCAGCTCGCCGACCGGATCGCCGTGCTCGACCACGGCCGGCTGGTCGCCGAGGGCACCGCCGCCGAGCTCAAACGGATGGTCCCCGGCGGGCACCTCAGCCTGCGGTTCGCCGACCCGGCCACCCTCGAGCGGGCCGTGCACACGGTCGGCGAATCCACTCGCGACAGCGACGAGCTCACGTTGCAGGTGCCCAACGACGGCAGCGTCCGCGCGCTGCGTGACCTGCTCGACCGGCTCGACCGCGCCGCCATCGGCATCGACGCCCTGTCGGTGCACACCCCCGACCTCGACGACGTCTTTCTGGCCCTCACCGGTCGCCCGAAGGAAGAAACGGAAGCGCTGCGATGAGCACTCTCACCTACGCCCTGCGGGACTCGACGACGATGTTGGGCCGCCAGGTCCGCCACATGCGCCGGTACCCGTCGATGACGTTGATGCTCGCGGGCATGCCGATCGTGTTCCTGCTGCTGTTCGTCTACGTCTTCGGCGGCACGCTCGGCGCCGGGCTCGGCGGCCCTGCCGGCGGGGGCCGTGCCGAGTACGTCAACTACGTCACGCCGGGAATCCTGCTGATGACGGTGGCCTCGGCGGTGCAGGGGACCGCGGTGTCCGTCGCCATGGACATGACCGAGGGGATCATCGCCCGCTTCCGCACGATGGCGATCGCGCGCTCCTCGGTGCTGACCGGGCACGTGCTCGGCAGCCTGGCGCAGACGATGTTCAGCCTGCTCCTCGTGCTCGGGGTCGCGGTGCTGATCGGGTTCCGGCCCACCACCGACGTGCTGGCCTGGGCGGGCGCGTTCGGCGTGCTCGCGGTGGTCACGTTCGGCCTGATCTGGCTGTCCGTGGCGCTCGGCCTGGTCAGCAAGACCGTCGAGGGAGCGAGCAATCTCCCACTGCCGCTGGTGCTGCTGCCGTTCTTCGGTAGCGGGTTCGTACCCACCGACTCGATGCCGACCGGCCTGCGCCAGTTCGCCGAGCACCAGCCGTTCACCTCCGTCATCGAGGCGCTGCGCGGGCTGCTGCTCGGCCAGCCGGTCGGCATGAACGGCGTGGTCGCCATGGCGTGGTTCGCCGGCATCGCGCTGTGTAGCTACCTGGCGGCGGGGGCGCTGTTCAATCGCGATCCGAACCGGTAGCCAGCCGGCGGCGCCCAGGACCGTGACTCCGCGCGGAACCCCGGCTTTGGGCGACATCTTCCCGGTCATAGCCGGGAAGATGTCGCCCAAAGCGGAAGTCAGGCGGGAGCTAGTCGTCGGTGGTGTGGTCGCCGGGGGAGACCAGGCCGGTCTCGTAGGCGAGGACCACGGCCTGGGCGCGGTCGCGGAGGCTCAGCTTGCCGAAGATATGGGCGACGTGGGTCTTCACGGTCGCCTCGCTCAGGCTCAACTCGCGGGCCAGCTCGGCGTTGGACAGGCCGCGCCCCATCCGGGTCAGCACGTCCAGCTCCCGGGGCGTGAGGCTGGTGAGGTCGCGGTGGATGGCGGGGGAGCGGTGGCCGGGGTCGCCGGACGCGAACCGTTCGACCAGCCGCCGGGTGATCGACGGAGCGAGGAGCGCGTCACCGGTGTCGACCAGCCGCACCGCGGCCGCCAGGTGCTCCGGCGTGACGTCCTTGAGCAGGAAGCCGCTGGCTCCGGCGGCGAGGGCGGCGTAGACGTACCGGTCCAGGTTGAACGTGGTGAGGATCAGCACCCGGCACTCGGGTGCCTGTTCCACCACGCGCCGGGTCGCCTCCAGCCCGTCCATGGTCGGCATCCGGACGTCCATCAACACGACGTCCGGCCGGAGCCGGCGTACCGCGGCGACCGCCTCGGCGCCGTCCGCGGCCTCGCCCACGACGTCGATGCCGCGCGCGGTCAGGATCATCCGGAAACCGGTGCGGACCAGGGCCTGGTCGTCGGCGATGACGACGCGCGGCGCGGCCAGCCCCGAGGTCACGGGCGCTCCAGCGGGAGCCGCGCCCGGACCCGGAAGCCGCCGCCCAGCCGCCGCCGGGCGTCCAGATCGCCGCCGTAGACGGCCACCCGCTGCCGCAGGCCGAGCAGCCCGCGCCCGTCGTCGGCGTCCCGCCGGGCCGGGCTCCGGTCGGCGCCGTCCGGCCGGCCGCCCGACAGCACGCTGGGACCGCTGTTCAGCACCTCGACCCGCAGGTAGCGCGGCGCGTACCGCACGGTCACCTCCGCCTTCACCCCGTCCCCGTGCTTGAGCGCGTTGGTCAGCGCCTCCTGGATGATCCGGTACGCGGTGAGGTCGATCCCGGAGGGCAGCGGTCGGGGCTCGCCGGAGATGCGGACCTCCACCGGCAGGCCGGCGAAGGCGATCCGGTCGATCAGCGGACTGAGCCGGCTCAGGCTCGGCTGCGGCGACAGGTCCACGTGGTCCGCGCCGCCGGCCGGCGGGGCGAGCACGCCGAGGAGGTGCCGCAGCTCGGTCATCGTGTCCCGCCCGGCGGCCTCGACCGCGAGCAACGCCTCGGCGGCGTCGGCGGGTTCGGCGTCGAGGACCTGGCGGGCGGCGCCGGCCTGGATCACCATGATGCTCACGTTGTGGCTGACGATGTCGTGCAGTTCCTGGGCGATCCTGGCCCGCTCCACGTCGACCGCGTTCTGCGCCGCGCTCTCCCGCTCACGCTCCAGCAGCCAGCCGCGTTCCTCCAGCGCCGTGGCCAGCGCGCGCCGGGCCCGGACGAGCGCGACCGCCAGCAGCACGGCGGCCAGGCACGCCACCGCCGCGACGATCAGCCAGACCACTCCCGATTCCCGCACGGCGTCCACTGTGCCAAGACCCCCTCCTCCTGGCATCATCCCCCAGGCTCACCGCCTACATCCCCAGGATGAGCGCGGCGCGCGGCTACCTCGCGCGGCTGATGCCCGGCCCGGCCGCCGGCCCCTAGCGTGACGGCCATGACCAGTGCAGACGAGAAGGAACCGGCGGTCGTGCGGCTCACCGCCGTGCGGAAGGAATACGGCGACTCGGTCGCCCTGGACGGGGTGTCGCTGGAGATCCACGCCGGCGAGGCGGTGGCCGTGATGGGGCCGTCGGGCAGCGGGAAGTCCACGCTGCTCAACCTCGTCGCCGGGCTGGACCGGCCCACGTCCGGCTCGGTGACCGTGCACGGCGAAGAGCTGGACCGGCTGAACGAGCGCGGGCTGGCGCTGTTCCGCCGGCGCCGGATCGGGATGATCTTCCAGTTCTTCAACCTGCTCGACGATCTGCCCGCCCTCGACAACGTGGCGCTGGCGGCGCAGCTGACCGGGGTCTCGGCCGCCCAGGCCCGCCGGCGCGCGCTGGAACTCCTCGACGAGCTCGGCATCGCCAGCCGCCGGAACACCTATCCGGCCCAGCTCAGCGGCGGCGAACGGCAGCGGGTCGCGGTCGCCAGGGCGCTGATGAACCGGCCGGCGCTGCTGCTGGCCGACGAGCCGACCGGTGCGCTGGACAGCCGGGCCGGCGAGCAGGTGATGGACCTGCTGCTCGACCTGCACCAGATCGGCCAGACGCTACTGCTGGTGACGCACGACGAGCGGCTCGCCACCCGGTGCGCGAGCCGCCTGATCGAGTTCGTCGACGGCAAGGTCGCGGCCGAGCGCGCGCTGGAGCGGACGCCGTGAGCGCGGTGTGGCGGGCGGCGCGCGCTGCGGTGCGGCGGCGAAGGCTCCAGACGGTCGTGATCGGCGTCGTGGTCGGCCTGGCCACCACGATGATCGTGGTCGCGCTCGGGCTGCTGACCACCGCGTCCGGCCCCTTCGACCAGGCCTACGCGAAGCAACGCGGCGCCCACCTGGTGGCGGCGTTCGACGCGAAGCGGGTGTCGAGTGCCCAGCTCGCCGAGGCCGCGCGGAAGCCCGGGACGACGGCCGTGGCGGGGCCGTTCGGGCAGGCGGCCCTCGACCTCGACCTCGGGTCGGTCGGCGGCCCACCGATCTCGCTCACCGTGGTGGGCCGGGCCGACCCGGACGGGCCGGTGGACCGGCTGAACGTGTGGCAGGGCCGATGGGCGACCAAGCCGGGCGAGATCGTGCTGAACCGCAATCCAGTCTCGCCCACGCAGCTGGGCCTGGGTAGAGAGATCGGCCTGCCGGGGAGCGGCTCGCTCACGGTCGTCGGCTTCGCCTACACGGTGAGCGGATCGGCCGACGGCTGGGTCACCCCCGAGCAGATGACGGCGTTCGAACCGACCGCGTACCAGGTGCTCTACCGGTTCGCCGATGCCGCCACGAGTGCGCAGATCAGCGCTGGTCAGGCCGCCGTGACGGCCGGGCTGCCGGCGCGGGCGCTGCTGGGGGCCCAGTCCTACCTCGCGCTCAAGGAGGCCGCCGCGTCCGAGCTCGGGACGTTCGTCCCGTTGCTGCTGGTGTTCGGGATCCTCGGCTTGGCGGTCGCGATTCTGATCGTCGCCAACGTGGTCAGCGGGGCGGTGGTGGCCGGGTTCCGGCACATCGGCGTGCTCAAGGCGCTGGGCTTCACCCCGACGCAGGTGCTGGCGGTCTACCTCGCGATGGTGTCGATCCCGGCGATCGTGGGCTGCCTGATCGGCACCGTCCTCGGCAACCTGCTGGCGCGGCCACTGCTCACCAGGGCCTTCGAGAACCTCGGCGCCGGCGACCTCGGCATCAGTCTGTGGGTGGACGTCGGGGCGCTGGTCGGGGTGCCGGTCGTGGTCGCCCTGTCGGCGCTGGTGCCCGCGCTGCGTGCTCGTGGCCTGTCGGCGGCGGAGGCGATCAGCGCGGGCAGCGCGCAGCACACCGGCCGTGGCCTGCTGATCCAGCGCTGGCTGAGCGGGACCCGGCTGCCGCGGTCGGTCAGCCTCGGCCTGGGCATGCCGTTCGCGCGGCCGGCGCGCAGCGCGCTGACCATGGCGGCCGTGATCCTGGGCGTGGTGAGCGTGGCGCTCTCCGCCGGGCTGGGGCAGTCGGTGATCCGCTACCAGGACGCCGCGGACCGCACCGACGCGGTTCAGGTCACCGTGCTCGCGGGCCGTGGTCCGGCCAGCAGCGGAGCCACGCTGAGCGACGCGGCGGACGAGTCGATGCTGCGCTCGCTGCCCGGCGCGGTCCACGTGACGCCCAGCGCGAGGCCTGATGGCACGGCCGGTCGGGAGCACCAGTCCGCTGCGGATCCGGTTCTACCGCGGCGACACCACGAGCCTCGGGTATCAGGTGCTGACGGGGCACTGGCCGGACGGGCCGAACCAGGTCGCGGTCTCCGAGCGGTTCCTCCGCCAGCGCGGTCTCGCGGTCGGCGACACCCTGACCGTCGACGTGAACGGCCACACCACGCGACTGGAGATCGTCGGGAAGGTGCTGTTCAACGAGGACGACGAGATCCTGTCCACCTGGGAGACGCTGGAGCTGGTGGCGCCGAAGACGCGGGCCGAGCTGTACGAGGTCCAGCTCGAACCGGGCAGCGACGAGCAGGCCTACATCGCCGGCGTGCGGGCGGGGGATCCCGGCCTGACGGCGATGCCGCAGGAGCAGGAGGATCCGTTCATCGCGATCGTGCTGGTCACGGTCACGCTGCTCACGCTGATGCTCGGCACGGTCGCGGCGCTCGGCGTCTTCAACACGGTCGTGCTCAACACCCGGGAGCGCCGCCGCGACCTGGGCATGCTCAAGTCGATCGGGATGACGCCCGGTCAGGTGACCGTGATGGTGGTGACGTCCATGGCGGCGCTGGGTGCGCTCGGGGCGCTGGTCGGCGTCCCGCTCGGGATCGTGGCGCACCGGGTGGTCTTCCCGGCGATGGCGCGGGCGGCCCAGGTCGCCTTCCCCGACTCGATGCTCGACGTGTACCGGTGGCCCGTCCTCGTGCTGCTGGCCCTGGCCGGCATCGGGATCGCCGCGCTCGGCGCGCTCATCCCGGCCAGGTCGGCGGCCCGGGCCACCATCGCGGACGTGCTGCACAACGAGTGAACTGGGGCCGCCACGGCATCGCGGCTGGGCGACATGTTCTCGGCTCTGACCGGGAGATGTCGCCCAGATTGCGTCCGGGCGTAATCATCGGGACGCGGCTGACACATACGTGGGTGACCGTTGCCGACGATCATCTGGAGAACGCATGGGGCCCCCGCCCGCGGACCGTGGCGAAGACTGGTTCACCGCCACCTACGCCGCGCACTACGCAGCCATCGTCAAGTACGGCCTGCGCCGTCTCGGCTCGACCGACGCGTCGGTCGAGCTCGCCCAGGAGGCGTTCGTCGTCGCCTGGCGCCGCCGCGCCGAGGTACCGGATCACAGCCTGCCGTGGCTGTACGGCGTGGCCCGGCGACTGCTCGCGAACCGGCGTCGGGCCGATCGCAACAGGCCGGTCCACGTGCCGCTGCTCGGCCACGAGGAGGGCAACGACCAGCGCGCCGCGGAGGGTGCGGCCGCCGAGTTGGCCGCGGTGCGAGCGGCGATGGCCGGCTTGTCGGAGCGGGACCAGGAGATCCTGCGCCTGATCGGCTGGGAGGAACTGACGGTCAGCGAAGCAGCGACCGTACTGGAATGCACCCGCACCACCGCGGCCGTCCGGCTGCACCGCGCGCGCCGCCGCCTCACCGCGGCCGTGGCGCACTCCACCACGGCCACCAGCATCCCCAGGCCGGCGGCGATCCCGTCATGAAAGGACACCGCATGTTCGACACCCGCTCCACCCGAGCCCTGCTCGCGCCGGCCGACCCCGCCGCCGGCGTGCCCGAGCCCACGCCCCGCGTGCCGGCGATGACCCTGATCGACCGCGCCGAGCGGACCGCCGACGCTGGCCTCGCTCCGGTCCGGCGTCCGACCGCGCGACGCCCGCTCCGCTTCGCGCTCTCCGCGACGACCGCCTTGGCCGCTGCGGCCGCCGTCACCGTCGTCGTGGTCAACGGCACCGGGGACGCACCGGCGCGCGGCCCGCAGGCTGACCGGCCCTCGACCAGCGCGCCGCCGGCTGAGGAGTCCACGCTGGTCGTGACCCCGATCGCGTACACGATCACCACGAACCCGCCTGGCGCAGCGGCCGAGCTCCGGGCGCTGGCGAAGCGGATCCGGGACGCGCCGTACGACGCGCGCACCGGCCGGTATGCCTACGTGCACAGCAAGACCTGGGGCGACCCGCAGATGTCCACCGAGGGCGGCAAGTACACCGCCGGTGCCACGCACCAGGACGAGACCTGGCAGGCGGCGGCCGGGACCGGGGTTCAGCGCACGACGAACCTCCCGCTCCAATACCCGGACCGGGCCTCCCGGGACTACTTCAGGGACAACCCGCAGCCGGTTCCTGGCCGGTCGTCGATGACGCTCGACGCGGTGGGCACGCTGCCGACCAGCCGGGCGGGACTCGCCGAGCGACTTCACCTGAGCCGTGGCCCCAGCGACATGGCCAAAGCGGTCGACACGATCTATTCGCGCTACCCGCTGTCTCGGGCGACCAGGGCGACGGTGTTGGAGATCCTGGCCGACCAGCCGGGGTTCCGGTGGCGCGGTGCCGTGACCGACCGGGCCGGCCGCAAGGGCGTCGCGATCACCGGTGACCAGGCCGGCGGACGTTCGGTGCTGGTCTTCGACCCGGTGACCGGCGCGCTGCTGGCCTCGGAGAACGTCCAGCTCGTCGCGACTCCGGTGCTCAGCGCGTACAGCGTGTTCCTCGCCTACGACCGGCGGGACACCGCACCGGCCGTGCCGGTCCAGGCCGGCCGACCGCCGACCAAGCCGGGCGCCCCGACCGTGTCCTGACACCGCCCGCACCTAGCGCTCTGGGCGACATCTTCTCGGCTATAACCGAGAAAATGTCGCCCAAAGCGTGGGGTTCGGCGGGCGTGCCGCCCGCTTCGCCGGGCCCGGGCCCGGGCACGATCGGCGCTCCCGCCCAAAGCGGGGGATTGGCGGTCAGGCGCCGGCGGGCTGGACCGGGAGGTCCTGCGTCGCATCGTCCGCGGGCGTCGCGTTCCGGCGGCGCCGGACCAGGGCCGTCACGAGCACACCGCCGCTGGAGGCCAGGCCGGCGGCCGCCAGGAGCCCGACCAGCGCCAAGCCATCCGGGAAGCCACCGTCACGGGAGTCACCGCGCGTCGCCAGGGCGTCGGCCTCCGGGCTGGGCGACGGGCTCGCGGCCTCCTGCTCCTCTTCCTCCGGTGCGTACGCGTCCTCCGACGGCCACGGCAGCGCCGTCTCGGGGGCGGCGGACGGCTCGGCGGCGGGGTACTCGGCGGCCGGCGGTTCGACGGTGGGGGACTCCACCACATGGTCCGGTTCGGGCGCGGCCACGGGAGCCGCCGGCCGGTCGGGCGCCTGGCGGAGCGGCTTGGCTGCGCACGTGCGCAACAGCGTGAACTGGGTCGGCTTCTTGCCCTTGCCGCGCACCGTCGCCGTGGCGCCGATGAGCCAGAGGCCACGCGGCGTCGAGATGGTCGCCCGGGTCACGGTCGCCACCCCACGCGGTCCGGGAGCGCTGGCGACCAGCGTGGCCGTGCGGGCGTCCCGGCTCGGCGCGAACCGCGCGGTCACCTTGGTGAAGGCGAACCGCCCCGCGGGCAGGGCGAACAACCAGCGGTCGCGGCTCTGACTGGCTCCGGTCGGTCCGCAGGCCTGCGCGTCGAAGCCGGCCGCCGTGACGGGAGCGTGCTGGCTCCGGAGCGAAACGGTGGTGGTCGAATCCGCGTGTGCCGGGGCAGCGGCGCAGAGCAGGAGCGTTGCGGTGAGGCCGACGAAGGCGAGCGAGGTCTTCACAGAGATGCGCCCTTCCGGGGTTGGTACCGCCCGCCGGTGGGTCGGTGAATTCGTATGGGAATGGGAGTGGGTGGGAGGCGGCCTCGGGGGTTAGCCGCCTCCCACCCGGTCAGCGGTCGGTGCCTTTTGTCTTGCCGTGCGGGGAGGGCTTGGTCTTGGGGGTCTTGCCGGGCTTCGGCTCGTTCCCCGGCTTGCCGGAGTCCGGTCCGAGCACGGCGGTGCAGTACGTGGCGACCCGGTCTGGGCCGCCCGCGGCGGCGACCAGCGCGCCGAACGCGGGGTTCTCCAGCGCCTTGCGGCGTTTGCCGGGCGGTCGGGCCTCGTAGGCACGGCACTGGCCGACCAGCGACGGCGCCGGCCCGGTCCGTGCCGGCCGGTCGCTCGGCACGGCACCGGGGGGTGTGGTCGACGGGCGGTCGTCGGGGCCGGTCGGGGTGGGCTGGCTGGACGGGCGCGCCGGGTCGGGGGTGACACTCGCGGGCGGGCGCTCGTCACGCTGGTACGGGAAGGTGTCGGTGCTGGCGGCGAACGCGACCCCGCCCAGCACCGACGTGGTGGCCAGCGCCACGACCGCGACCTGGATGGTCGTCAGCCTCCGGCCGGCGGCCTGCAGTCGGGAGCGGCCCGCAGGCGCGGCGACCGGACCGAGGCGCGCCGTGCGGAAGGCGGCCACCGCGGCCTCCTCGCCGGCGAGTTCGCGCGCGTTGGGCGGTGCGGAGGCGGCGGAGAGCACTCGGGCCACGTCTGCGGCGGCACCGGGCCGGGCCATGGCGGCGCCCCGGAGCAACTGCTCTGCGGTGTCCCGGTCGATTCGGGAGTTTCGTCGTGTACTCATTTCAAATCCTTCAGCGCCGTCACGGCCGCCCGTGTCACTGTCGCCGGTCGGGTTCATCGCGGCGTCACCGCCCCGCCGTCCTGGCCGAGTCGGTCGGCGAGCTTGCGCAGGCCCCGGTACGCCGCGGTGCGGACCGCGCCGGCGCGCTTGCCGAGGACCTTGCCGGCGCTCTCGGCGTCCAGGCCCATCACGACCCGGAGCAGCACCGCCTCCGCCTGGTCCCGGGGAAGGGTGGCGATCAGGGCGATCGCCTCGTCGCTGGCCACCCGTTCCAGGGCGCGGCCGGCGGTATCGTCGGTGGCCGGTAGGTCGGTGAGCTGGTCGACGCCCGCGGCGGCCCGCGGTCGGCGCTGCTGCCGGCGGAGATGATCCATCGCGCGATGCCGGCCGATGGTGGCCGCCCAGCCGCGGAAACCGTCCTCGTCGCCGTGGAAGGACCCGAGGTCACGAGCGATCTGTAGCCAGGTCTCCGACGCGACGTCCTCCGCGTCCTCGCCGACCAGCGCGCGCAGGTATCGGAGCAGCCCAGGCTGCACCGCACGGTAGAGCCGCCGGAAGCCGTCCTCGTCGCCGCCCCGCGCGCACTCGATCGCGATCGCGACCGTGCTCAGCTTGAGGGTGGACGCGGCGTCGGTCCGATCCGACGCCTCCGCCGACCGGCTCGGGGTGCTCTCCATCCTGGCTATCATGCGCCTCCGCCTGGGCAGAGTCGGGCGCATACCGGCGTCCACCTGCGCATCTATGCGGCCGCCCGGGCTGCTGTGACGAACTCCGGTACGCGGTGCGCCCACCGCACCGCGTCCCGGAACGACCCCGCACCCGGCGGGCGCGACAACTCGAAGCTACGAATCACGCGCGATCCCTCCAGGGGTAGGTAGACGCCGACACAACTCCCAGCGCACGCGGCTCCGGTTGTGTCACACCCGTGCCGCCTTGCCGCGCTGTGCCAGCCTGGAAAAAGGACAAACCAGAGATCGGAGGCATGAATGAGAGCGAAACTTTCACGTCGTGGCCTGCTGACCGGGGCGGCGGCCTCGGCGCTGCTGCTGGTGCCGGCCGCGCCGGCCGTTGCGAACGATCGGCGGCGGACGGCGCGGGCCCGGCTGCGGGAACTCGAACGCTCCTACACCGGACGGATCGGCGCGTTCGCGCTGGACACCGGCACCGGGGCCACCGTCGGTCACCGGCTGCACGAGCGGTTCCCGCTGCTCTCGACGTTCAAGGTGCTGGCCGGCGGCGCGATCCTGCGCACCGCGCGGCAGTCCGATCCCGGCCTGCTCGACCGGCTGATCCGGTGGACGGCGGCGGACCTCGTGCCCTACTCGCCGGTCACCGAGTTGCACGTCGACACCGGGCTGACGATGGCGGAGCTGTGCCATGCCGCGATCACCCGCAGCGACAACACGGCGGGGAACCTCATGCTGAGGCAGCTCGGCGGGCCGTCCGCGATCACCCGATTCGCCGGGTCGCTCGGCGATCCCGTCACCCGGCTCGACCGCTGGGAGGTCGAGCTCAACGACTGGCACCCGGCGGAGCGGCGGGACACGACGACGCCGGCGGCGATGGCCGCCAACCTGCGCGCGCTGACCGTCGGCCACGGGCTGGTCCGGGCTGATCGCGAGCGGCTGATCGGCTGGCTCCGGGCGAGCGTCACCGGCGACACCCGGATCCGCGCCGGCCTGCCCGCGACCTGGACGGTGGGCGACAAGACCGGTACCTCGAGTTCGTACGGCGCCGCCAACGACCTCGCGATCGCCTGGCCGCCGCACGCCGCGCCGCTGATCATCTCGGTCTACACGAACCGGGACGCCCCGGACGGCGTCGTCGACAACGCGGTCATCGCCAGTACCGCGACCATCCTGGTCGACGCCCTCGGCCGCCGCTAGCCGCGGTCGAGCCCGCATTGGGCGACATCTTCGGGCCCGTGGCACCCGAGATGTCGCCCAAAGTGCGTCAGCGGCGGAACGCGCGAATCGCGCACAACCCGGAGGAACATCCTCCATTGTGGAATATCGCCAGATATTGACAATAATCACCGCAGCATTCATATTGCCAGAGAGCGCTCTCTTCGTAACAGTCGCGAAATGGTCCGGACATGCCTGGGTCTTTGTCTCACTGACCGAAGGAGTCACCATGAATCGCACTGCACCCCTCGGCGTCAGCCGCCGTCGCTTACGCCTGGTGGCGCTGCTGGGCGCGCTGGCGACGTTGATCGCGGCTTCCGCCGTGGTGGCGAGCGCGGCGGACGCGCACCGGTCACAGAGACGCGCGGCGGCGGCCAACGCCGGCCCATCGGCGCAGCTCGTGCGGGTGTCGGAGTTCCTCGCCGACTGCCCGTACAGCCACCGCCTGCCGGACGATCCGATCGTCGCCCCGGGCCTGCCCGGCGGTTCGCACATGCACAGCTTCTTCGGCGCCACCTCGACGAACGCGCACACCAACCTCGAACTCATTGCTGAACGGCCGGAGCAACTGCAACCCGAGCGTCGACCTCTCCTCGTACTGGGTGCCGACGTTGTACGCCAACAACGTGCCCGTCGAGCCGAACATCACCACGTTCTACTACCTGGGCGAGGGCGTCCGGGAGGACATCGTCGCGCGGACCCAGTCGCTGCCGCTCGGCCTGCGGATCGTCGCCGGCAACTCGACGGCGACCGCGCCCGACGCGAGCAGCAACGCGCGCTGGTCCTGCCTGCACGGCCCGTCGAACATCGTGGGCAAGAACTTCGTCAACTGCCCGGCCGGCACCCAACTGGAGTCCTACTTGGACTTCCCGCAGTGCTGGAACGGCCGTGACCTGGACTCGGCCAACCACAAGAGCCACATGGCGTACCCGGTCAACAACGCCTGCCCGGCGTCGCACCCGGTGCCCGTGCCGAAGCTGCGCCAGGTACTGCGCTACCCGGTGAGCGGCAACCCCGCGCAGTTCCGGCTGTCGTCAGGGCAGGGCTTCACCATGCACGGCGACTTCTTCAACGCCTGGCCGACCGCGGAGATGGACCGTCGGGTGCGGGACTGCATCCGTCCGGTCATCAAGTGCGGCGCGGACGGTCGCCCGTCCTGAGCCCGGAGCCGCGTACGGCCGACTAGGGCAGGTAGCCGGGCGGGAGCTGAGTTCCGGCTCCTGCCCGGTCCGGGTGACGTGAGGAAGGGGCGCGATGATGCGACGATCGTTGGTGGCGCTGCTGGTGCTCGGATTCGTCGCCGGCTGCGGCCAGGCGCCGCCCGAGCCGGCCCACCCCGCCGAACGGGTGCACACCGTGGCGTCCGAGGCCAGCAGCGGCTTCAACAGCACGGATCGGGCCTGGCTCCAACTGATGATCCCGATGCACGAGCAGGCACTGGGCGTGCTGGAGCTCGTCCCGGCGCGGAGCCCGGACCCGGCGACGAGCCGACTCGGGCAGCAGGTCGCCGCCACGCTCCGCACCGAGCTCGAGCAGCTCCGGGCACTGCGTACCCGGGCGGGACTGCCCGCCACCAACGTGCACGAGGGGCACGACCTGCCCGGCCTGGTGACCGCCGAGGAACTGCGTGCCGTCGAACAGGCTCGGGCCGCCGCGCTAGGCCCGCTGGTCACCGCGCGGTTGCGTGAGCACTTCCAGCAGAGCATCGTGCTCTGCCGCGGCGAGCGCACGTCCGGAGCCGACCAGCCCACGAAGACGCTGTCCGCCGCGATCGAGCGCGCTCGGGCGACCCAGCTGGCGCAATTGCCTTAGGGCCTGTCCTCGGCCGGCGGCCGCGTCCGTACGGCGTACCGCGGAAGCGATCCTGATTGCCCGTGGTCTAGACCTTGCGGAAATAATGGTCTACACCTATACAGATGTAGACCAAACGTGTCCCTCGGTGTCCACCACCTCCGCGGGTGGCTGCGTCGAACCGGTGGCCGGGGCGCGACGGCTCACGCACGGTTCGGTCCCTTCCCGAGAAGGAGCGGTCACATGTTCAAGTTACGGATCCTGGCGGCGCTGGCTGCCGTCACGCTGACCAGCGCGCTGGCGGTCGTCAGCGTGACCTCACCGGCGGCGGCCGCGGCCTGCGCACCGGGCTGGAACGCGTCCTCGGTGTACACGGCCAACATGGTCGTCTCGCACGCAGCGCACAACTGGTCGGCGAAGTGGTGGACGCAGAACGAGACACCCGGCACGACCGGTCAGTGGGGTGTCTGGGCGGACCAGGGCGTCTGCACGGGCGGCGGCAACCCCAACCCGACCCCGACCTCGAGTCCTGGTGGCTTCGTGGTGACCCAGGCGCAGTTCAACTCGATGTTCCCGAACCGGAACCCGTTCTACACCTACGCCGGCCTGACCGCGGCGCTGAGCGCGTTCCCGTCCTTCGCCAAGACCGGTAGCGACACCATCCGGCGGCAGGAGGCGGCGGCGTTCCTGGCCAACGCCAACCACGAGACCGGCGGTCTGGTCTACATCACCGAGATCAACAAGAGCAACGACCTCTGCGACGAGAGCCAGTCCTACGGTTGCCCGGCGGGGACCTACGGCTACTACGGCCGCGGGCCGATCCAGCTGAGCTGGAACTTCAACTACAAGGCGGCCGGCGACGCCCTCGGCCTGCCGCTACTGACCAACCCGTACCTGGTGGAGCGGGACGCGTCCGTGGCCTGGAGGACTGGTCTCTGGTACTGGATGACCCAGAGCGGCCCCGGCACGATGACCCCGCACAACGCCATGGTCAACCAGCGTGGCTTCGGCGAGACGATCCGCAGCATCAACGGCAGCCTGGAGTGCAACGGCCGCAACCCGGCCCAGGTGCAGAGCCGGATCAACGCCTACCAGCGGTTCGTCCAGATTCTCGGCACCACCCCCGGCGGCAACCTGAGCTGCTGACCGGACCCGCACCTTCGCGCTCTGGGCGACATCTTCTCGGCTATGACCGAGAAGATGTCGCCCAAAGCCTTCCTGCTAGGTGCGGCAGGCTGGGTTGCTTTCGCTCAGGCGGCGTTCGGCCAGGTCGACGCGAAGGCGGCGGCCTCGCCGGGAAGCCAGCGCGTCAGCTGCCGATCCCTGTACCGGCGCGTGCGGTAGACCTCGTTGCGCCGCACATCGAGCAGCGTCGGGGTCCCGCCGGGACACAGCTTGTCCATGCACATGGCCATGAGGCCCAACGACACCTCCACGGTGAGCGCTGACGGCGGCTTGTCGGTCACCCACACCCGCATCACCTCGATCGCGTCGGTCTCCGACCGGCGCACCACGAAGTGCGGGTTGACGTTGACGTCGAGCCCCGCGGCGGACCACACCGCTGACGGCGCGAGCTTGAGTTCGCTGACCGGCTCGGCGGCCACATGCTCGGACCAGCCCGCGGCCGCCTCTCGATACTTCGGGCCGAAACCGGCCTTGGCTCGCTGCACGGCATCATCGACGCGCTGCTGGTAATCGCCCCACTCGTGACCGAGGCGGATGGCATTGAGCACGGTTTGATAAGCCGGCGCGAAGCGCCGATTGCTGCCTTGCTGGCGAAATGCGTCGGCGGCGATGTTCGTCTTGGCAGGCCCGGTCTCGCCGGCGAACCGGGAGAACGTCTGCAGCGTGGTGTGCGGTCGGGCTGGATTGGCGGCTCTGGTCAACGCGTGCTCCTCGAAGCCGGGGTAGCCAGGGGTTCTTGCCGTTCGAACAAGTGTACGACGAGGGTGTGTCAAAAATAGGCCGGCGCCGACCCTGTTTGACGGCCCGGGGTGCGTCACAGGCCGGTAAATCGTCCGACGTACGCTGAGCCGCAACCTTGTTGTCCGCCGTACGGGCCGAGCGGCCCCTGCAAGGAGAGAACCGCGAATGATCCTCGACGTCGTTGCCGAGCTGCTGAACTCCCGAGAGCTTCGCCCATGACCGCCGCTCCCGCGGGGCCCGCCGCAACCGACAAGATCGACGCCAGCGTCCTCAAGGCGGCCGGTGTGGTCGTGCTCGGCGCGATCATGTCGATCCTGGACATCACGGTGGTCAGCGTCGCGCTGCCGACCTTCCAGACCGTCTTCGACACGAGCTACTCCACCGCGGCCTGGACGATGACCGGCTACACCCTCGCCCTGGCCACGGTCATCCCGGTCACCGGCTGGGCGGCCGACCGGTTCGGCACCAAGCGACTCTACATGCTGGCGCTGGTGCTCTTCGTCCTCGGCTCGGTGCTCTGCAGCACGGCCTGGGACATCACGTCGTTGATCACGTTCCGGGTGCTCCAGGGCCTCGGCGGCGGCATGCTGATGCCGCTCGGCATGACGATCCTGACCCGCAGCGCCGGCCCGCACCGGGTCGGCCGGGTCATGGCCATGCTCGGCGTTCCGATGCTGCTCGGCCCGATCGGCGGCCCGATCCTGGGCGGCTGGATGATCGAGAGCCTCAGCTGGCACTGGATCTTCCTGATCAACGTGCCGGTCGGCATCGTCGCGCTCATCGCCACGGCAATGGTGCTGCCGAAGGACGCGCCGACCCCGTCCGAGTCGTTCGACTTCCTCGGCATGTTGCTGATGTCGCCGGGCCTCGCGCTGTTCCTGTTCGGCGTCTCCTCGATCCCGGAGGAGGGCACGGTCCTCGCGGCGAAGGTGCTGGTGCCCGCGGCCATCGGCGCCGCGCTGGTCACGGCGTTCGTGTTCCACTCGTTCCGGCCCGAGCATCCGCTGGTCGACCTGCGGCTGTTCAAGAACCGGCAGCTGACCGTCTCGGTCATCACGATGTTCCTGTTCGCGGTCGCCTTCTTCGGCGCGATGCTGCTGATCCCGAGCTACTTCCTGCAGGTACGCGGTGAGACCACGCTCCAGGCCGGGCTGTTGCTGGCTCCGCAGGGGCTGGGCGCCATGCTCACCATGCCGCTCGCCGGCAAGCTGACCGACAACATGGGCCCGGGCCGGATCGTCCTCACCGGACTCGTCCTGATCGCGGGCGGCATGGGCGTGCTGACCCAACTCGGCCCGGACACGTCGTACGCGCTGCTGCTCGGCGCGCTGTTCGTGATGGGCATGGGCATGGGCGCCACGATGATGCCGATGATGACGTCGGCGTTGACAACCCTCACCGACCACATGATCGCCCGTGGCTCGACGCTGATGAACATCATCCAGCAGGTGGCCAGCTCGGTCGGCACGGCGATCATGTCGGTCGTGCTGACCAACCAGCTCGTCGACTCGAAGGTCGCCGGCGCCGCGATCGCCTCGCAGTCCGACCCCAACATCGCCAAGAGCCTGTCGCCCGCCGCGCTCGCGCAGGGATTCGACGAGGCGGCGTCGGCCTTCGCCACCACGTTCATGGTGGCGTTCGCGCTGATCGTGGTGACGTTCGTGTCGGCGCTGCTGTTGCCGCGCCGGAAGATGGCCGGCCCGGTGGAGGGCGAGACCAAGGCGCCCGTCCTGCTGCACTGACACGGGCTCTTCGACAATCGCGCGCCTCGCCGGCTTCCGCTGGCGAGGCGCGCGGGTCTGTTCCGGGCCGACGGCTCAGCAGCGCTTCCAGTTGAGGTTGTACGTGCTGGACAGCACGCCGTCGCTGGAGTCCATGGTCAGCAGACTGAGCGTGGTTGCCGGGTCGGAGGTGCCTGCCTCCACCGTCAGCGCGGTGTCGATCTGGAGCTTGTGGGACTTGCCGCACGGCGCCCAGCGCTGGTCGGCCGCGCTCACGGTGTCGCTGTGGACCCACTGGTCGTCGAACGGGCCGGCGAACTGGTGGACCCGATCGGCCGGCTTGGGGCCGGGGAAGTAGTAATTGGCGACCTGGGTGCCGCGTGCGCCGTTCTCCAGCAGCCCGAAGCCGCGGTACTGGGCGTTGGCCACCGCGTAGCTGTAGCCCGCCG
Source organism: uncultured Actinomycetota bacterium (assembly GCA_963746095.1). Lineage (GTDB taxonomy): Bacteria > Actinomycetota > Actinomycetes > Mycobacteriales > Cryptosporangiaceae > CAVVAL01. The sequence goes on from CAVVAL010000034.1 coordinate 26,575, forward strand.
GCAAGTCGAACCGCACGTCGAGGTTGCAGTTCTTGCTCGCCTCCTTCGGCTTCACGCCGCCGCCGACCTGGGCCAGGTACTCGCTGTAGGTGACCGTGAACGCCGTCCGGTCGGCGGAGAAGGCCGCGACGGCCGAGTGGGCGCGGCAGCCCGAGCCGTTCATCTTCACCACCTCGACGACGACGGGGCTGGGTGGCGGCGGTACCGCGGCTGGCGCGGCCGTCGGGATGGCGAATAACGAGAGAACGACGCTGCCGATCGTCACCAGCACGGACACGATGCCTCCTGGCTTGCCCCGATAGGACCGATGTGCGACGGAGATCCTATTGGTCGACCGCACCCGCCGGCTAGTGGCCGAGTAGGGCAGGGTGTGACACGGCCGGACTGTCGTGCGCTGACGGTGGTGACGGATCTCCTCGAGTACGGGGCTGCCCATGACCACTGTCCAACCGGAGCTGCAGTCGTTGGTGCCGACGACGGAGCGGGTCGCGACCGCACGGCGCTTGCTCGAGCTGCACATCCGGATCGGCGTGCCGGAATCCATCTGCCACTGGTGCCTGCGGCGGTGGCCGTGTCCGGACGTGCGCTGGTCCCGGCAGATGCTGGAGCGGCGCCGCGCGGTTGGCGGCACCGGCTGAGGTGCCGTCCGGCGTGCTACCGCCCTACCCGAGGAACGAGGGACGCCGTGCCGATGATCTCTTACCTGCCGGACCGGCGCCGCGGTCAGGTCGATTGCCGGCGCGTACCCGGCGGTTGTGTCGTGACGCTCGCGGGTGACATCGATCTGGCCAGCCGCCAGAAGCTCGACGCGGCGGTGGCGGCGGTCCTGAGGTCGATGCCCGGCGACGTGCGAGTGGACGTCACCGCGGTGACCTTCTTCGGCTCCGAGGGGCTCGGCTTCCTGGCGCGGCTGCTCCAGACCGTGACCGACGGCGACCACGGCACGCTCACGCTGCACAATCCGAGCCGGCGGCTGCTGGGCCTGGTCGAGATGTTCGGACTGCTGGAGGGGTTCCACGTCAGCCGCGACGCCGACGCCAGCTGACCAACAACCCCGGTGCTCTACGGTCGGAAGCGGCAGTTCACCGCTACGCCGAAGGGCGGACAGCTCATGGGCAAGGTCGTGCTCGACATGTCGATGTCGGTGGACGGGTTCATCACCGGCCCGGACGACGGGAAGGACCACGGACTCGGCGTCGGCGGGGAGCGGCTGCACGACTGGCTGGGCGACGGCGGCGCGGATCCGAGTTCGTACCGGCCCGTCGACGGACCCAGCGCGACCGTGTTCGACGAGATGATGGCCACGAGAGCGGTGATCACCGGCCGGCGGACCTTCGACTTCGCCGGCGGGTGGGCCGGCGATCACCACGACGGCGTGCCGATCTTCGTGCTGACCCACGCCCCACCCGCCGAACCTCCCCCCGGTCACGCGCGCTACGTGACCGACGTCCGCGAGTGTGCTTCGCAGGCTCGCGCGGCGGCCGGAGACGGTGACGTGATGGTGCATGGCGCCGGGGCCGCGCAGGCGTTGCTGCGCGTGGGGGAGCTGGACGAGCTGGAACTGCACGTGGTGCCGGTGCTGCTCGGACAGGGCCGGCGGTTGTTCGACAACCTGCCGCCCGACCATGTCGAGCTCGAACTGGTCCGGGCCCTGGGCGCGCCGGGTGTGCAGCACCTGCGCTACCGCGTCAACCGTCGGCAGTAGACGCCACCCGCGACAGCGCGGAGCCGTCTCCCAGAACGGGAGACGGCCCGGCGCCAGGCAGCTGCTAGTTGATCTCGACGTTCACCTTCACCTTGGTGTTCGTCTCGTCGTCGTTGTCCTCGTCATTCTGGTTCTGGTCGTCGTCCTCGTCGCCGTTGTCGGCGCTGACGTCGATGTCCACGTCGACGTCGACCTGCACCTGGTTGGCGTCGTAGCTGCCGTTGGCGCCGGCCGCGATGTCCACGTCGACATCGACGTCGATGTTGTTGGCATCGCCGTTCTCGTCGGCGTCGTCCTCGTCGGCCTCGGCGTACTCCTCGGCCGCCCGTGCGGCGTCCTCGTAGTCGTAGGCATCGACGTTGGCATCGGCGTCCGCGTAGTCCGCCTCGTCGTTCGCGTAGGCGTCCTCGGCGACGTCCTGGTACGCGTTCTCCAGGAGGTCCACGTCGGCGAGCGCCAGGGACTCGTCCCGGCAGAACTGCTCCAGGTACGGGGCGACCTGGCCGCCGCGCGCCTTCTGCGCCTGCACGCCCTGGCTGAGCGAGCTGAGCTCCCGCTCGCCGTTGACCTTGTTGACGATCAGTTCCCGCTGCTGGCAGGTGAGCGCGAGCTCGAGCGGGAGCCTCGGGTCGAACTGCGCGGCGCGCTCGTTGACGGCCTCGCAGATCGAGCTGTTCTCCAGCGCGACGTCCTGGCCCTGGGCGCGGGCGGCATCACGCGCTTCGGCCGCGGCGTCGAATTCGATCTGGTCGCACTCGATGGCGGCCGCCGCGTCGACCTCTCGGCCGGCCTCGATCTGGTCTTCGAGCGCCTGACAGGCTGCTGCCGCGTCGACGCGGTTCACCTCGCCCGCGCCGGACGAGGCGTTACTGATCCCGGTACCCAGGGCCCCCAACCCGAGGATCAGTACGACTGGCACCGCCCACGCCATCCAACGACGGCTAGGTCGAGCGCTTTCAGGATCTGACATCGTTCGCTCCCTAGGTCTGATACAGGCGACATCGGACCCGGCAACCCGACCTCAGGATGGGGTACGGCGAGTCCGCGGGGCCGGTTCAGCCAGACCAGCAGGAAAACTACATTCAGCGAGCGAACGCCTACCTAAGGTGACCGTTGCGGTGGAACGTGTGCGATCCAACCGCGGTCGGGGTCGGTCAGGGGCGGGTGACGATCATCGTGCCGAGGCACATCTCGTCGGTGGTGCCCTCGCCCCACACCACGTACCGCGGCGGCGTGTCGGCGAGTGACGGGTTCAGCTTCCGCTTCTTCGCGTCGTGCGTGCAGGTCACCCGGACGGTGTCGCCCTTGACGAGGCTCACGGGGGTCGGCAGCCGGACGGCTCCCTGGTTGTCGAAGTCCCAGACCGGCACGTCGAGAAGCAGGCGTTCGCGTGCGGTTCCGGCGTTGGCGACGATCCGGATCGACTGGCCCAGCAGGTGCATGTGGCCGGCCGCGGCGCGCACGGTGGTCGGACGGTCGATGACGCGGTCGCAGGACTGGGTGATCCCCGCCTTCGGCTTGGTGATGCTGCCCTTGCACAGCAGCTGGAGGCCGGCGACGGTCGCGCCGGCGCCGTAGCCGAAGCGGGACATGACGTCGAGCACCGCGGCTTCGCGCTCGCAGAGCCGGCCGGATTCGCCCGGCGCGCACGGCAGCTCGACCGGGGCCGGCATCAGCACCGTCTCGAGCGGACGAATCTTGGGGCTGTCCGGCGACACCCGCAGCCGCAGTCCGGTCTGGTCGGCGTCGCGGCTGACCCGGAGGTTGTAGTGCACCTGCAGGACGATCCGCGTGCCGGCGGCGACCCGGACGCCGAAGCCGTCGGGGTGGGTCTGTGCCTTTCCGCCCGGCGCCCAGGCCGCGAGCCACGGCGCGTCGTTGAGTTCCGCGCCCGGACCGCCGTCGGAGACGCCACTGCCGCCGAAACAGCTCCAGCCGTCACCGGCGCTGCGGGCGTCGGCGGCCTGTGCCTTGGCGAGGCGGTCCGGGGGTACCCGGAACAGGATCGCGTGGTGGACGGCGGCCGGGTTGCCGGGCAGGAAGCCGAAGCCGGTGAGGAAACCGGTGCTGGTCAGCTTCGGGTCGAGCAGGAAGCAGCGGTAGTCGTCCGTGCCGCCGTGCGGGGCGCTCGGCGTGTACGGCCGGGTGAGAGCGAGGGACACGGTCCGTTCGCCGGCGCGGATCGGGAACGTCGGGACCGGCGTCGACGGGTGCACGTGTCCCTGCTGTTTCGCGGCGGCGGGCTTCGCCTCGTCGTTCCGATCGCTCGCGCCGGTGCCGCACCCGGCGAGGACGAGCGCGAGGACGGCCAGGGCCGCGGTGACGCGCCGGCGTGGAACTAACACCCGGATTCCCATTACTGGAGAGTAGGGCTTGAGCGGACCCGCTGGGCCCGAATCAGCCGCCGTACCGGTTCAGCACGGACCGTCGGGCGGGCGGCGCCCCCCGTTGGACGCCGCCCGACCGCTAGCTCGCGTTACTCCGCCCGCCGGACCATCGGCAGCCGCGACCGGGTCATCAGCCAGGCCAGCAGCCCCGCGAACACCGGCACCCCGAGGACGACGCCGCCGATCAGCCGCCACGGGACGGCGAAGTACGGCGACCCGAACGCCACGTACGCGGTGTACCCGTAGAGAGCTCCAACCCCGACCCCGAGCACGCACCCGATCTGCCCGAGCAGCCAGGCCTGCGCCCCGGCCAGGTTGCGCCGCTGGCGTGGCTTGGCGCCGACCGCGGCGAGGGTCGCGAGATCCGCCCGCCCTTCCGCCGCCGACAACGAGACCGAGATCGCGACGCCGAGCAGGGTCACCACGGTCGCGGCGATGAGCAGGGTGACGGTCGCGGTGCCGGCCGGATCCTGGTAGCCGTGTTCGACCGCGAAGAACTGGTCGTCGCCGAGCAGGTCCGCCACGGTGTTCCGCTCGGTGCCGGTCGGATCGCGGGTGAGCGCGAAGTGGACCTCCTGCACCTGGATGGTGCCCAGCGTGCGGGCCGTCTCCACGCTCACCAAGCTGGCGGAGTCCTGGAGGATCCGCACGTCGGGCACCTTCGGCAGCAGGACGGCCGGCATGGCGTGTCCGTCGCGGCCGCCGCCGTCGGTCCGGTTGCCCACGAAGGTGCGGCCGTCGGCGGTCAGGTAATCCTTCGACGGGACGACCACCTTGCCGGCCCTGATGGCCGCGGCCGCCCGGGACCCGGCCTCGCCGAGGCCGTCGAGGAAGGCCGGATCGACCGCGTAGATTCCGGAGTCGACGGGCACGATCTCGCGCGGGCCGATGGTCGCGTCCTCGCGCGCCACCACCATCACCATCGGCTGGAACGTCGTCGGGCCGGCGCCGGCCGCGGGCAACGCGGTCAGGGTGGCGATCGCGTACTTCTCGGTGCAGGGGAGGGCGGCGGCGACCTGGTCGACGAGCGCCGGCGAGTAGGTCACGCCCGGCACGTCCCGGGCGAAGCCGGGCGGGAGGAACCGGACCACGGCGTCGCCGTCGCGGGTCTGCGGCAGGTAACCCTCGGCGTCGGCGGCGAACGAGTTCGCCAGCGCGAACGCCAGAGCCGCGGTACCGGCGACCGCCATCATGATCGCGGCCGTGGCCGGCCCGGTGCGGTGCCGGTGCCTGGCCGCGTCCCGCAGTGCCAACCGGCCGCTGAGCGGCAGGAACTTCCCGACCAGCGCGGCCTTGGCGATCAGGTTCGGCAACAGCCAGACCAGACCGGCGATCGCCGCGGTGATGCCGAGCAGCACCAGCGCGATCGGCCCCTCGGGCGTGATTCCACCGCCGAGCAGGGTCGGGTCGGCGGCGGCCTGGCGTTGCGACTCCGCGTAGGCACTGGCGATCAGCGAGCTGCCGAGCAGGACGGCGCCCACACCCCCGGCCACCAGGATCAGTGCGGGCCGCCGGAGCCGCGTGCGGAGGTCCTGTCCGGCGAATCGTCCGCCCAGCGCCGCCATCGGGGTGAGCCGACCGGCGGCGATGGCCGGCACGGCCGCCGCGAGCAGCCCGGCGACCGCCGCCACCACGGCGATCACGGTGAGCTGGCCCCACGGGATCCGCCACACTGTCACGAGCCGGCCCAGCACCAGCTCCGACAGCGGTCGGGCGCCGATCGCGAGCCCGACGGCGGCCAGCAGTCCGCCGGCCGTGCCGAGCAGGCCGGTGCAGACGCCCTGGGCGAGCACGATCCGCCGGACGTCTCGTGCGGTCCCGCCGGCGGCGGTGACCAGACCCAGCTCACGGCTCTGGCGGCGGGCGCCGACCGCGAACGCGGCGCCGGCAAGCAGCACGATCTCGAGCACACCGAAAGCGATCGCGAGCACCATGATGGCCCAGCCCGCGGTGCCGCCGTCGTTGCGCAGGCCGGTGTCGGGCGGATCGACGATCGTGGCCCTGGGCGTCAGCACCACGCCCTGGCCGGCGAGTTTCGCCTGCAACGCGGCCAGGTCCGTGCCGGCGGGCAGGTCCGCGACGAACCGCGGATCCTGGTCGGGCGCGGTGACGAGCGGCGAGCCTGGCGGGGCCCAGAGCGCACGTTGGCGCGGATCGACGATCGGCCGGGCGAGCCCGACCACCGGGTGCTTCATGCCGTCCTCGGCGACGACCTCGGCGCCGGCGCGGACTTTGCCGCCGTCCAGCAGGCCGAGCCGGTCGGCGAGCGCGGGGGTGAGCGCGACCTCGCGGGCCGTGCGGGGCAGGCGGCCGCTGTCCAGTCGGTAGGTGCCGCGGGACAGGTCGTTCGTGCCGTCCACGGCCAGCGCGGGGTAGGTGCTGGTGTCGCGCTCGGTGCGCAGGACCGCGCTGCCGGCGGACTGGGTCCGGCCCGCCACGGTGCTGCCGGAAGGGAGCAGCGCGGGCAGGTCGACCTCGGCCGCCGGACGAGGCGTCTCGCCTGCCGGCTGGTAGTCGAGGGAACCGTCGCGCACCTGGCGTCCGAGGGTGATGCCGGCGTAACCGGTCACCTCCAGTTGGGCGTCGGCGCGGCCGATCAGCTCGGTGGCCAGGGTCTCGGCCGTCGGGTTCGCGCTGGCGGTGAGCACGCCGAACCAGCCGGTGCCCAGTACGGGCAGGCCGATCAGGGCCGCGACCAGGAGGGTGCGGCCGGGGGAGCGGCGGGCGGTCCGCAGGGCGATCTTCAGCGGGGGTCGCCAGCCTCGGAGCAGGCTCATCAGCGGGCGTCCTCGAGCAGCGTGTCGGCCGAGTCGAGCGGCCCGGCCTGGCCCACCAGCACGCCGTCGCGCAGGTAGACCACCCGGTCGGCCCAGGCGGCGTGCCGGGCGTCGTGGGTGACGAGCACCCCGGCGATCCCGCTCTGGTCACAGCGGTCCCGGAGCAGCCGCAGCACGGCCTCGCCGGTGTCGGAGTCGAGCGCGCCGGTGGGCTCGTCGGCGAGCAGCAGCGTGCGGTCGCCGACGATGGCGCGGGCGATCGCGATCCGTTGGCGCTGGCCGCCGGACATGTCGTCCGGGAACCGATCGGCGAGCTCGGAAATGGCCACCTCGGCGAGCGCCTGTTCGGCGTGCTTGCGGGCGGCGCGCGCTCGCATCCCGTCGAGTTCGAGCGGTAGCGCCACGTTCTCGGCGGCGGTCAGGGCCGGAATCAGGTTGAAGTCCTGGAAGACGTAGCCGATCCGGCGGCGGCGTAGGGCCGCGACCGCGTTGCGGCCCAGCGTCACGAGGTTCGAGCCGTCGACCAGCACTGCGCCCTCGGTCGGCCGCTCCAGCCCGCCCGCGCAGGTCAGCAACGTGGACTTGCCGGATCCGGACGGACCCATCACGGCGACCAACTCGCCGGCCGACACGGCCAGATCGACGCTGCGCAGTGCGTGCACGGTGCGTTCGCCGGTGCCGTGGACCCGGCTCACGCCGTGGAGTTCCAGCACGGCGGTCATCGTTCGACCGCCGTCGGCTGCGGTGCCGCCTCGACCGGTGTGGCGGCAGCGGGCTGTGGACTGCCGCGGTGCCGGGCCAGCATCGACTCGCAATGGTCGAGCCAGCGGATCTCGGCCTCGGCGGCGAAGATCATCGACTCGATCACGAGGAGCCAGGAGATCTCGCCCTCGCCGCCGCCGCGCTTGAGTCGGGTGAGCTCCTGGAGCGAGCCCATGGTGGACACGCGTTGCCGCTGGACCACCGTCGCCACGTCCACACCGGGGGTGGCCAACGCCAGGGCCAGCTTGATCGCGAGCTCGTCCCGGGGCCGCGACTGCCGATCCACGGGGGTGTCGAACCAGCTGGTGAGTTCGGCGCGGCCGGCGTCGGTGATGGCGTAGCGCGCCCGCCCGTCCACCGGTTCGCCGGTCGACTGGACCAGGCCGTCGCGTTCGAGTCGCGTCAGCGTCGTATAGACCTGGCCGATGTTCAGCGGCCAGGTCGCGCCGGTCGCGGTCTCGAATTCCCCGCGCAGCTGGTAGCCATACTTGGGTTCGGATCTGAGCAGGGCCAACAGGCCGTGTTTCACTGACATAGATACTGAGTATGCATACCCAGTATCTGTCGTCAAGGTCGGCGCCGGTCTCCTCGGGTGCTTTAGCTGCTTTTGGGCGACATCTTCACGGTCATAGCCGAGAAGATGTCGCCCAAAGCGGGGTCGTTATTCGGCGGCGGTGATCGTGAAGTACCGGTCGAAGCCCATGATTCGCAGGGCGCGCTGCACGGCGGAGTCCGGTCCGCGCAGGATGACGTCGTGGCCGCTGGCGCGCAGGTGTTCCCGTGCCATGCCGAGGAGGGCGAGGCCGTTGGAGGCGAGGAACGTGACCTCGGTGAGGTCGATGGTGAGGTTCGCCGGTTCGGCCGCGACGAGCTGGTTGTAGGTCTTGTCCAGCAGTGGTTGGGCGCTCAGATCGATCTCGCCGTGCAACCGGATGTGCAGCCGGTCGGGCTCGGCGCTGAACACAGCCTGCGCGTGGACGTTGGTCATGTGCCGGACTCCCCAGGCAGCCGATCAGGTACACCGGAGCGTAACCACCGCATATTGCGCATCAATAACGATCGTTACCTGCTCCACGCATCGCCGGAACCGGCCCAGCACTTGCGGATGTCCGCAGCTTCGGAAAAGTGATCAGTTGGTGAGCACTTTGTGCCGGAGGATGGACCTTGTCACCCACTAGGGAAGGAACCACCGATGTTGCGAGGGCTCACCACCGCCAACCAGTACGTCGACGATGTCGCGGCCGCCGCCGCTTGGTACACCCAGGTGCTCGGCATCGAGCCGTACTTCGTCCGGGAGGTCGCGGGCAAGGCGGCGTACGTCGAGTTCCGCATCGGTGACTACCAGCACGAGCTGGGGCTCATCGATCGGCGGTTCGCTCCGCCGGAGTTCGCGGCCGGTCCGGGTGGCGTGATCACGTACTGGCACGTCGACGACGTCGCGGGCGCGCTGGAGCGGTTGGTCTCGCTCGGCGGCAAGGAGTACCAGGGCGTCACCGAGCACGGTCCGGGCTTCGTCACGGCCTCGGTCGTCGACCCGTTCGGCAACGTCCTGGGCGTCATGTACAACCAGCACTACCTCGACATCCTGGCCACCCGCCCGGAAGCCAAGTAAGAGCGTCCGTCAATAGGGCGCTGATCGGCTGCGCCGGCGCCGGCGCCGGAGGCCACCCGGCGGCGTTGTGGTCGTCGGCCATGCAACAACGGCATGACCTCCTCCGCCTTGCCGGACGACCTCTGACATCCGCCTCGCTCGACCGCCCCTCTTGACGGACGCTCTAAGCCACCGCACTCCGACCGCGAGGAGCCCGCAATGTCGACGAAGCCTGCCGTCACCGATGCCGAGGTGATCGCGTTCCGCGACGCCCCCGAGTTCGAGGCCTGGCTGGACGAGCATCTCGACCTGGCGGTCGGTGTGTGGTTGAAGATCGCGAAGAAGAACTCGGGCGTCCCGTCGTTGACCGACGACGAGGCGGTCGACGTGGGGCTCTGCTACGGCTGGATCTCCGGCCAACGCAAATCCCTCGACGAGGTGTACTACCTGCAGAAGTACGTGCCACGCCGGCCCCGGAGTCGCTGGTCGCAGGTGAACGTGGACAAGGTGGCGGAGTTGGCCGCGGCCGGCCGGATGCGACCGTCCGGTTGGGCCGAGGTCGAGGCGGCGAAGGCGGACGGCCGGTGGGACGCCGCCTACGCGTCGCAGCGCAACGCCACCATCCCGCCGGATCTCGCGGCCGCGCTGGCGGCGAGCCCAGAGGCGGCGCGGGCGTTCGAGGTGCTCACCAAGACCCAGCAGTACGCGGTGATCCTGAAGCTCGTCACCACCCGCACCGACAAGGCCAGGGCGGCGCAGCTCGACCGGGCGATGACCGGGCTCGGGGCGGGGTAGCCCGGCAACGTCGACACCTCAACAACGCGCTTTGGGCGACATTTTCAGTGCTATAGCACTGAAAATGTCGCCCAAAGCGGGAGAGGTCGGAGCGTTACTCGTTGTCGGAGCGGTAGCCGAGGTTGGGGGAGAGCCAACGCTCGGCCTCGGCCACGGTCCAGCCCTTGCGCTTCGCGTACTCCTCGACCTGGTCGCGGCCGATCTGGCCGACCACGAAGTACTGCGACTGCGGGTGCGAGAAGTACAGGCCGCTGACCGCCGCGCCCGGCCACATGGCCATGCTCTCGGTCAGCTCGATGCCGGTGTTGGCCTTGACGTCGAGCAGCTCCCAGATGGTCTGCTTCTCGGTGTGCTCGGGGCACGCCGGGTAGCCGGGCGCCGGGCGGATGCCGACGTACTTCTCCTTGATCAGCGCCTCGTTGTCCAGGTCCTCGTCGGGCTGGTAGGCCCAGAACTCGGTGCGGACCCGCTCGTGCAGCCGCTCCGCGAACGCCTCGGCCAGCCGGTCGGCCAGCGACTCCAGCAGGATCGCGCTGTAGTCGTCCAGCGCCGCCTTGAACTCGGTGATCTTCTCGGTGATGCCGAGCCCGGCGGTCACCGCGAAGGCACCGACGTAGTCGTGCAGCCCGGTCTCCTTGGGCGCCACGAAGTCGGCCAGCGAGCGGTGCGGCACGCCGGGGCGGTGCTCGGACTGCTGGCGCACCTCGTGCAGCGTCGTGAGCACCTCGGTGCGCGCCTCGTCCGTGTAGACCTCGATGTCGTCGTCGTCGACCATGTTCGCCGGGAACAGCCCGATCACGCCGGACGCGCTGATCCACTTCTCGTCGATCAGCTTGTCGAGCATCGCCTGCGCCGTCCTCCCACAGCCGGCGGGCGGCCTCACCCGACGCCGGGTTGTTGAGGATGTCGGGGAACTTGCCCTTCATCTCCCAGGCGTTGAAGAACGGCTGCCAGTCGATGTACTCGCGCAGCTCGGCCAGCGGGTAGTTGCGGAACGTCTTGACGAACTGGTTCGCGCCGGACGGACCGCTCACCGTCGTGGTGCACGTCGGGCGCCTGCTGGGCGAGCAGCCGCGGCCGCGGCGGACGGTAGCCGGTCCAGTCGATCGGGGTCCGGTTCTCCCGCGCCTTGTCGATCGGCAGCATGACCTTCGCGTCGTTGCGGGCGGCGTAGCGCTCCCGCAGCGAGTCGTAGTCGGTCTGGATCTCGGCCAGCAATGCCGGGCGCTGCTCGTCCGACATCAGCGCGGCGACGACCGGCACCGACCGCGACGCGTCCTTCACCCAGATCACCGGGCCGTGGTACTTCTTGTCGACCTTGACCGCGGTGTGCGCGCGGGACGTGGTGGCCCCGCCGATCATCAGCGGGATCTCGAGGCCCTGGCGTTCCATCTCGGTCGCGAAGTTGACCATCTCGTCCAGGGACGGGGTGATCAGCCCGGACAGGCCGATGACGTCGGCGTCGTGCTCCTTGGCCGCGTCGAGGATCTTCTGGGCCGGGACCATCACGCCGAGGTCGATGACGTCGTAGTTGTTGCACTGCAGCACGACGCCGACGATGTTCTTGCCGATGTCGTGCACGTCGCCCTTGACCGTCGCCATGATCACCGTGCCGTTGCTGCGGCCGGCGTCCTCGGGGGACTTGCCCGCCTCGATGAACGGGATCAGGTAGGCGACGGCCTTCTTCATCACCCGGGCCGACTTCACCACCTGCGGCAGGAACATCTTGCCGGCGCCGAACAGGTCACCGACCACGTTCATGCCGGCCATCAGCGGGCCCTCGATGACCTCGATCGGCTGGCCGCCGCGGGCCTCGATCAGCGCGCGCAGCTCCTCGGTGTCGGTCTCGGCGTAGTCGTCGATGCCCTTGACCAGTGCGTGGGTGATCCGCTCGTCGACCGGCAGCGCGCGCCACTCGTCGTTGATCGCCTCGGTCTTCTTGCCGGCGCCGGCGAACTCGGTGGCGATCTCCAGCAGCCGCTCGGCGGCGTCCGGGCGGCGGTTGAGGATGACGTCCTCGATCCGGTCGCGCAGCCGCGCGTCGACCTGGTCGTAGACGACCAGCGCGCCGGCGTTGACGATGCCCATGTCCATGCCGGCGGCGATCGCGTGGTAGAGGAAGACGGCGTGGATGGCCTCGCGCACGGCGTTGTTGCCGCGGAAGGAGAACGACACGTTGGAGACGCCGCCGGAGACCAGCGCGCCCGGCAGGTTCTGCTTGATCCAGCGGGTGCCCTCGATGAAGTCGAGGCCGTAGTTGGCGTGCTCCTCGATGCCGGTGGCGACCGCGAAGATGTTCGGATCGAAGATGATGTCCTCGGCCGGGAAGCCGACCTCGTCGACCAGGATCCGGTAGGCCCGCTCGCAGATGGTCTTGCGGCGCTCGAGGTTGTCGGCCTGGCCGTCCTCGTCGAAGGCCATCACCACGACCGCCGCGCCGTACTTGCGGCAGAGCCGGGCCTGCTCGCGGAACTTCTCCTCGCCCTCCTTCATCGAGATCGAGTTGACGATCGGCTTGCCCTGCACGCAGCGCAGACCGGCCTCGATGACCTCGAATTCGACGAGTCGACCATCAGCGGGACCCGGCTGATGTCCGGCTCGCTGGCGATCAGCTTGACGAAGCGGTCCATCGCGGCGACGCCGTCGATCATCCCCTCGTCCATGTTGATGTCGATGACCTGCGCGCCGTTCTCGACCTGCTGGCGCGCGACGGACAGCGCGGCGTTGTAGTCGCCGTCGCGGATCAGGTTGCGGAACTTCGCCGAGCCGGTGATGTTGGTGCGCTCGCCGACGTTGACGAAGAGCGAGTCGGCGTGATCGTGAGCGGCTCGAGCCCGGAGAGCCGGCAGGCCGCCTCGCGCTCGGACGGAACCCGCGGCGCCAGCCCTCGATGCCGGCGGCGATCGCGCTGATGTGCTCGGGCGTGGTGCCGCGGCGGCCGCCAAGGATGTTCACCATGCCGCTCTGGGCGAACTCGGGCACGATCGCCGCGGTCTGCTCCGGGGCCTCGTCGTACT
>CAVVAL010000035.1:0-76965 GCA_963746095.1 uncultured Actinomycetota bacterium
TGAGTGGCATCAAGAGTGCCGTCGCCGATCGCGGTGACCTCACGCCAGCCGATCCGGTCCCCGTACGCGCTGGAGCGATAGCTGATCGCGGTGTCGCCGTCCACGTCGGCCGGTCCGCGCAGTCCGCACTCGAGCCGCAGGGTCTCCAGGCCACCGGCGCCCGGTGGGAACGTGAGCTTGGTGCCGTCGACGGCCAGTTTCACCGCGCGGCCAGAGGCCTCGACGCGGGTGTCGGCCAGCACCTGGGCGCAGGTCTTCGTCGCGAACGTCGCCCGCTCGGTGGCCGCGATCGTGCCGTTGCCGTCCGCATCCAGCTCGGCCGAGCTCTTGGTCTGGAACGTGGGTAGCTCGGCCATGTCGACGACGTAGTCCACCCGCACCTCGTCGGGCGCGACCCGTACCCCGGCGTACTGGTTGACGGTGAAGTTGCCCAGCGGGTGGGCGGCTGCCGGCTGCACGCCGACCACCGCACCGATGGCCAGTCCGACGATGCCGACCGCCGTGGCCTTCCAGAGCGCGCGGCGGTTCATCGGCCACCACCGAGAGCCGCCAGCGCGGTGCGGGCCAGTGGGGCATGGCGTACCGAAAAATGGGGGTTGATCTTGAGGGCTTGATCGAGGTGGGTGCGGGCCGCGTCGCGCTGGCCGAGCGCCGCCTCGATCATGCCCAGGTGGTAGTAGAGGAGCGCGTTGCGGGCGCCCAGCCGGACGGCGTCGCGGGCGTGCCCGAGCGCCTCGGCGTCGCGCCCGTTGACGTGCAGTGCCCAGGCGAGCGCGTCGGCGCCGAAGATGCTCTTCCGGGTCTGGTACGCCTTCTCGGCGCTGGCCAGCGCGGCCTTCGGCTGGCCGTGGTCGGCGTCGAACAGCGCCAGCTCGAGGTCGGTCGCCACCCCGTTCTGGGCGAGCAGCTTCTGCTCCGCGCGCACCAGTGCGAACTGCTGCTCCGCGCCGGCCTTGTCGCCGGTCGCGGCCAGCAGGTCCCCCAGCTCGCTCACGTACGCGGCCTGCGGAAGACGGGCGACCACCGCGCGGTACGCGGCGATGGCCTCCTTGGTCTTCCCCTGCGCGGCGAGCAGCTTGGCCGCGCCGGCCTTGAGCGGGAGGTACTCCGCGGCCCGTTGCGTCCCCTCCTCGTAACGGGCCGCGGCAGTCTTCAGGTCGCCGGCGTTGAACGCCAGCTCAGCCAGGTAGAAGAGGGAGAAACCGGCGTCCGCACCGCTCGGTGAGACCGCGAGCGCCTGCTCCAGCGCCGCCCTGGCCTTGGCGGTGTCGCCGCGCAGCTCCCAGGCGTAGGACGCCCGGCTGTAGGAGGACGTGTCCGGCTTGGCGTCGACCATTCGCTGGATCGCCTGGAACGCCTCGTCGTACCGGCCCAGCTCGATCAGCGCGTCGCCGACCACGCCGTGCGCGGTGGCGAGGTAGGGGTCCGCGGTCGCGGCGAGCTTGCCGAGCCGCAACGCCTCGGGGAAATCGTGCCGAGCCGCCGCGAGCGCGCCCTGGCCGGCCAGCGCGAGCGCGTTGTCCTTGGGGCGGACCTTCAGCGAACGTTGGAGCGCCCCCTCGGCCTGCGCGTAGTAGGCGGGATCGGCGGTGATCCGACCCTGCTGGACGTACGCCATGCCCAGCCCGGCCCAGCCGCTCCAGTCCGCCGGGAACTTCCGGAGGTGCTCCTGGGCCTGCTTGACGGCGGCGCCGAGATCCTGGCCGGGGCCGTTCTGGCTCACCGCCCGCGCGCGCGGACCGGTGCTCTCGGCGGCCGACCCGTCCCCTCGGGGCTGCAGCGCGGCGCCGGCACCGAGCACCAGCAGCACCCCCACCACAGCCGCCCCGATCACGCGGGCGCGAGTTACGGACAGTCCTCGCACGAGCCCTCCCTGGCTACGTCCGCGGCCCTGGTGACGGCAGGGTCGAGCGGTCGTTCTCTCAGGTGTTCGGAGACCGCCCCTCGTTGGTTCACTCCGGCGGCAAATTTCGGCCGATTCAAAATCGATTGCCGCTCGAACCGAACGTTCTGGCGAAGTCCCACGTACCCATCAGCGCTGCGGTCCGCCGCACGGTGTTGTTGTCCCGACGCGACGAAGGAGGGGCGTTGAGCCCGGAGAACCGGCCAGGTGGTGCGCCTGGTTTCCCCGCGATACCGCTGGTAGCCATGCCCGCGATCAGGCTCGCGTCCGTCCGTCGCCGCTATGTGTGCGCCCCTTGGAAGAGGAATCTATGAAGCAACGCAACAGTGGAATACCGCGACGGCGGTTGTTCGTCGGAGCGGTAGCGATCGCCACCGCCGCTGCTGGTATCGCGACCCTCGCGCCGCAGACGAGCACCGCGTCCAGCCACCGGGAAGCACCGCTGGTCGCTGGTGAGCCCCGTCTGGACAACTCGGACTTCTACGCGTTCGTGAGCCCGGACCACCCGGACACCGTCACGATGATCGCGAACTACATTCCGTTCCAGGAGCCGAATGGCGGGCCGAACTTCTACAGCTTCGCCCAGAACACGGCGTACGACATCAACATCGACAGCGACGGCGACGCGCAGCCGGACATCATTTACCGGTGGTCCTTCAAGGACAACTTCCGGGACCAGAACACGTTCCTCTACAACACGGGCGTGGTGAACAAGCTCACGGACGAGACGCTCAACTTCGTCCAGACGTACAACCTGGACCGGATCACCAGGGACGGCCGGCTGAACCTGGTGCAGAACGGCATCGTGGCGCCGTCCCGCGTGGGTGAGGCCTCGATGCCGAACTACGAGCGGCTCTCCAACCAGGCCGTGGTGAACGCCGGCTCCGGCATCAAGGCGTTCGCCGGCCAGTCCGACGACGCGTTCTTCGCCGACCTGCGGGTCTTCGACCTGCTCTACGGCGCGGACCTGTCCGAGGTCGGGCAGAACACGCTCAAGGGCTACAACGTCAACACGCTCGCGATCCAGGTGCCCAAGTCGGCGATCGCGATCAACGGTGACCCCGTCCGCAACCCGGTGATCGGCATGTGGGCGAGCACGGCGCGTTCCAAGACCGAGGTCATCGGCCGGAACAACGTCCGCGAGCAGTCCGACGACCTGGTGCAGGTCTCCCGGCTCGGCATGCCGCTGGTCAACGAGGTCGTCATCCCGGTCGGCAAGAAGGACGAGTTCAACGCGAGCCGTCCCAAGGACGACGCCAAGTTCCTCGACTTCGTGCAGGACCCCGAGGTGCCGAAGCTGATCGAGAAGATCTACATGATCCCGGCGCCCGCCACGCCCCGCGCCGACCTGGTCGAGGTCTTCCTCACCGGCGTCTGCAAGGCGTGCGGCGGTCCGATCGCGGTGGACCTCAACTCGCAGCTGCTCAACCAGGACGTGGACCGGGCGCGGTTCGTGCCCAGCGAGCAGCTCCGGCTGAACATGTCGATCGCACCGGCGAAGGCTCCGAACCGGCTCGGCGTGCTCGGCGGCGACACCGCCGGCTTCCCGAACGGCCGTCGCCTCGCCGACGACGTGATCGACGTGACCCTGCAGGCAGCCGAGGGCGCGCTGCTCGCCGGTGCCGCCGACGCGGTCAAGGGCCTCGGCGACGCCGTCGACGCCAACGAGCAGAACTTCCGCAACCACTTCCCGTACGTCGCCGTCTCGAACGTCAAGGCCGTCAACGAGAGCTGATCCGCTCGCTGATCCGCTCTCAACTAGCTGAAGGAGGATGAGGTGCGTAAGAACCTCACCATTTATCGCCTGACGGCGCTGGCGCTCATCGCGGGCTCGCTCGCGGCCTGCACGGCGGCCAACGCCGACGAGTCCGACCTGGCGCCGGAGGAACTCCCCGCCGCGTCGGCGTTCGCGGCCGGCACCTGCGCGTCGACCGCCCAGGACGTGCTGGGCCTGGCCACCTTGGCCCGGAAGATCGCGTCCGCCGAGTCGGTCGACGCGAAGGGCCGTGGCGAACTGCGCGACCGGCAGGCCCGGATCGCCCAGTTCCGCGCCAACGCCCCGGAGCAGCTGCAGAAGCCGCTCCAGGACCTGGTGACCTCGATCGGGTACGTCCGGATCCGCTTCAACGGACAGACCTACGACCCGAAGATCGTGCGCCAGATGGACGACACGCGGCGCGCCTACCAGAAGCTCTGCGTGGGCTAGCAGTTCGCGGTCGGCCCAGGTCGACCTCGATGTACTTGGTGCGGCGGACGCTGCGTGGGGTTGCGTCCGCCGCACCAGCCAGTTTCCCGGGCGCCCGGTCGTCGCCAGCCCGCTTCCCCCCGTTGGCTCGTGGCGACCGGGCCTTTTCACGGCACCGAGCCAGTCACCCGTTCGGCATTTGGGCGACATACTCGCGGCTATAGGCGTGAAAATGTCACCCAAACTGACTGTCTGGCTTGTTCCGGCTCGTTACTTGATGAGCCCGATGGCCGACACGATCGCGCCGACGATGCCGGCCACGACGCCGGCCACGTTCCAGATCGGCGAGGTCCAGATCGCGGACCGGTCCGAGGCCGCCGGTACCTCGCGCGCACGAGGGGACTCTCTCCGCGCTCGGGTGGGCGCCTTGTCCCGCGGCGCCGAGTTCCTCAGCGATCGAGCGGTGACCACGCTGAGGACGATGATCAGCAGGGACAGGACCAACAGCAGAAGCAGGGACAGCTGCATGCGGCGAGCCTAGGCTTCACGCCACGTCGAGAATCGACTATCGCCCGGGTTGCCGGCACTCGCGTTCGCCGGCTCAGTCCGCTTCGGTGAGCCCGGCAGCGGCGAGCGCGTCGGCGAGGCTGTCGTAGCGGGTGAGGCGGCTGATCCGGTCGCCGGCCAGTTCGAAGACCGTGGCGATGTCGTGCGGCTCCGGATCGCCGGCCCACCATGCGCGTTGCTCGACGACCACGAGCGGGCCGCGGCCGAACCGCCGCGCCGGCGTGAGCGTGACGCCCGCCCCGCTCGCCCATTGGCGCACCAGTTCGACGCCGCGCCCGCTGCCACGTGGCCCGCCCACCTCGACGTCCTCGGTGACCAGAGCGGCCGCCGCGGCGGCGTCACGGGCGTTCACCGCACGGTGGAAGTCGTCAATCTTCGATAGTCTGTGCATATTGCACACAATACCTGTGTGATATGCACGCGTCCATGGAAGCTTCTCGTGCGGGTGGCCCGGCGCTGTTCCGGTTGGTTCGGTACTGGTCGCGCCGGTGGGCGTCGCAGGCTGGCGGCGATCGCGAGGTACAGCGGGTGCTCGTCGTCGAGGCGCTGGCCGCTGCCGGCGAGCCCACCATCGGCGCGGTCGCGCACCAGCTCGGTCTGGACCGTTCGGTCGCGAGTCGGATGGTCGCTGACGCCGTGGCCGAGGGGTACCTCGATCGCGGGGCGGACCCCGCCGACGCGCGCCGCACGGTACTGGCGCTCACCGACGAGGGTCGGGCTCTGCTGGCCAGCGCCCGAGCCTGGCAGGGTGACGCCTTCGTCGCGTTGACCGCCGACTGGCCGCCCGCCGATCGGGACCAGTTCGCCCGCTACCTGGCCCGCCTCGCCGACGAACTCGGCACCTGACCGAAGGCGCGTGCGACAGGTACATGAAGTACTTGACGTACATCAGGTACTTGCTCAGAATTGAGGCAGCTCACACCCGAGGAGACCGCATGCCAGCTGTTCACTACGACTCCTTCACCGCGGCGCGTGTTCATTTCCGCGACCTCATCGACGCAGCAAAGCAGGGGCGGGTGGCGACCATGCGCCGAGACGACTCACGGACCGCGTTCGTCGATGTGGAGCGGCTCCGGCACTACCTCGCCTCCGTCGCCCCGTCGGGTGCCCAGGTGGTCGCCGAGGGCGGCGGCTGGTCGGTGTTCATTCCCGGCCTGCCGGTGGCCGCGGACGGTGCGACGTTCGACGAAGCGATCACCGAGATGATCGACGCGTTGCGTGAGTACGCCGATGACTGGCAGGACGAGCTTCAGCACGCGCCGAACCATCGAGACAACTGGGGTCTCGTGCAGTTGATCGGTCTCAGCGACGACGCGCAGCTGGCTGAGTGGCTGGTGGGAGGCCCTCGGTGACCACATGGCCGCCTCCTACCCGCAAGGACCACGAAGCCTTCTGCCGTACCGAGGAGTGGACGCAGATCCGCGACGCGCGGGGGCGCACCGGCACCCACCACGTCACCTACCAACTGCCGCTCGCCGACGGTCGCATCCTGCGCACCCGCATCTCGCATCCGGTCGACCGCACCGACTACGGCCGCAGCATGTGGGGCCACATCCTTCGCGACCAGTTGGATGTCGCTGAGGACGCGTTCTGGGCCTGCGTGCAGGACGGCGTCCGGCCCGATCGCGGCGGTCCACCGGAGGCGCCCGCCGAGGCCCTGCCCGCGGAGATGGTCTACCTCCTGATCACCAAGGTCGGGCTTGATGAGTCTTCGGTGGCGGCGATGACCAAAGCCGAGGCCGCAGCCCGGCTGCAGCAGTTCTGGGCCGACGGCACGTAGGCGCGCCGCCCGGCTTCCCGCAGCCGGCCCACCTACGGCTTTGGGCGACATTTTCACGGTCAGAGCCGTGAACATGTCGCCCAAAGCGCGAAGCCCAAAGCGGGGAGTCCAAAGCGCGAAGGTTGTCGGGCTCAGCAGCAGCGGGAGCCGGGGTCGTGGCCGCGCGCGTCCGATCGGTGCCGTTCGAACTCCCGCCTCGACAGCACCGGTTCACCGGGGTGGTCGCGGCGCTGCCGGTCGACGTACTGGTCGTACTTGGTCTCCCCGCTCACCTCGCGGAGGTACCACCAGAGCCGACCGGCCAGCGTGCGTGCGCTCATCGTTTCTCCGGCGGCGCCTCGGTGCCCTCGTCGGTACCGGCCCCAGCGCGGGAACCGGCCCCGACCAGCTCACGTTCCTCCGCGGTCGGGAAGAGCCCGGAGCCGGCCACGATCTTCGACTCGACGAACGGCGTCTCCGCGGTCGTCAGCTCGCCTCCGGTCCGGATCGCCTGGTAGCAGACCCTGGCGGCGTCCAGGATGATGATCACGATCAGGATCGCGAAGAACGCCGAGAGCGTGCCCTGGACCGTGGTGTTCGTGACCACGGTCTGCATCTCGTCCAGGTTCTTGGCCGGCGCCAGCACCTCACCGCGGTCGAGCGCGTCGGCGTACCGCTCGCGCTGGGCGAAGAAGCCGAGCCGGATGTCGTCGGAGAAGACCTTCTGCCAGCTCGCGGTCAGCGTCACCGCCGCGTCCCAGAGCAGCGGGATACCGGTCACCCAGGCCCACTTGAGCCGGCCGGACTTGACCAGGATCACCGTGCACACGGTCAGCGCGACCGCCGCGAGCAGCTGGTTGGCGATGCCGAACAGCGGGAACAGCTGGTTGATGCCGCCCAGCGGGTCGGTCACGCCGGCGTAGAGGAAGTAGCCCCACGCGCCGACGACCACCGCGCTGGTGGCCCACAGACCCGGCTTCCAGCTCACCTGGCCCAGCGGCTTGTACACGTTGCCGAGCGTGTCCTGGAGCATGAACCGGCCGACCCGGGTGCCGGCGTCGACCGTGGTGAGGATGAACAGCGCCTCGAACATGATCGCGAAGTGGTACCAGAACGCCTTCATCGACGCCCCGCCGAGGAACTGGGAGAAGATCTCCGACATGCCGAGCGCGAAGGTCGGCGCGCCACCGGTCCGGGCGACCAGCGTCTGTTCCTCCACCGCCGACGCGGCGCCCTGCAGGTCCTGCGGCGTGATGCTGAAGCCCAGGTTCGTCACGGCCGTCGCGGCGGATTCCGCCGTGGTGCCGAGCAGGCCGGCCGGCGCGTTCATCGCGTAGTACAGCCCCGGGTCCAGGATGGACGCCGCGATGAGGGCCATGATCGCCACGAACGACTCGATCAGCATGGCGCCGTAGCCGATCATCCTGACCTGGGATTCCTTCTGGATCATCTTCGGCGTGGTGCCGGAGGAGACCAGGGCGTGGAAGCCGGAGAGCGCGCCGCAGGCGATCGTGATGAACACGAACGGGAACAGCGAGCCGGCGAACACCGGGCCGGTGCCGGAGGTCGCGAAGTCGGTGACCGCCTCGTTCTTCAGCATCGGCGAGGCCACGATCACGCCGATCGCGAGCAGCACGATCGTGCCGACCTTCATGAACGTGGAGAGGTAGTCACGCGGCGCCAGCAGCATCCACACCGGCAGCACCGAGGCCAGGAAGCCGTAGGCGATCAGCCAGAACACCAGCGTCTTCGCGCTGAGCGTGAACGTGTCGGCCAGCCCGGACTCCTGCACCCAGCCGCCGGCCACGATCGCGAGCATCAGCAGGCTGACGCCGATCACGGTCGTCTCCAGCACCTTGCCGGGCCGGATCACCCGCAGGTAGAAGCCCATGAACAGCGCGATCGGGATCGTCATCGCGATGGAGAAGGTGCCCCACGGGGAGGCCGCGAGCGCGTTCACCACGACCAGCGCCAGCACGGCGAGCAGGATGATCATGATCGAGAACACCGCGACCAGCGCCGCGACGCCGCCGAACGGACCGATCTCCTCGCGTGCCATCTGCCCGAGGCTCTTGCCGTCCCGCCGCATCGAGAAGAACAGCACGACCATGTCCTGCACGGCGCCGGCGAAGATGACGCCGAAGATGATCCAGATCGTGCCGGGCAGGTAGCCCATCTGGGCGGCGAGGACGGGGCCTACCAGCGGACCGGCGCCGGCGATCGCGGCGAAGTGGTGCCCGAGCAGCACCCGCCGGTCGGTCGGCTGGAAGTCCACGTCGTTGTCGAGCCGCTCGGCCGGCGTGGCCCGCCGGTCGTCCACCTTGAGGATCTTGTTCGCGATGAACTTGGAGTAGAAGCGGTAGGCGATCGCATAGGAACAGAGGGCCGCGACGACCAGCCAGATCGCGGAGATGCTCTCACCGCGCGCGAGGGCGAGCACGCCCCAGGCGACCGCACCGGCGATCGCGACGGCACTCCAGATGAGCACGGATTTGAGCGTCAGTCTCTCGCGGAGCGCGGTAGGCAGGGTCATGGTGGCCTCCCTGGTCGGGGCGGGCGATCGACGGGGTGTCCGCCAGACGCCGCGTACCTGCGGTTTTCCAGAACGTTCAGCGTTGAAACGCGGTCGAACGGGTGCGGGGCATGTTCCGGCAACGAGGGGGTGATATCGCCCCGATTCCACCACAACTCGCGACGACCGGCGCCGAATCTGCGCCCAGCGGTAATCCGCAGCCGTTCAACGGTCGGCGGAGCGGGTAGCGGGACGTCCCGTGGGGTCCGGCGGCACCGTTCAGTGCAGCGGCGGCCGGCCGGTGCGGCCTCAGTTCGCGAGGTGCTGCCGCGCGAACCGCACCAGTTCCGCGCGGTCGGCCTGGCCGGTGCGGGCACGCAGGCTGGCGACGTGCTTCTCCACCGTGCGCGGGGAGAGGAACAGCCGCTCGGCGATCTCCCGGTCGCGGAGCCGGTCGGCGATCAGCGTGAGCACCTCGAACTCCCGGACCGTCACGCCGAGCTGCCGCAGCACCGCCGGCACCCGGTCGTGGCCGCGCCGCCGCTGGGTCACCTGGGCGCCGGCCTGGCGGAGCAGCGCCCGGCACGCCGCGGCCAGCCTCGGCACCTGCTGGGCGTGGTAGTGCGACTCGGCCGCACGCAGCCAGCCGACGGGATCGCCCCAGCCGTCCGCCAGCGCCGCCTCCGCCGCGAGCCGGCCGCCGAGAAAGCGGGCGGTGGGCTGCCCCTCCGAACAGGACAGCGCCTCGGCGGCGGCCGCGTCGGCGTCCTCCTGACGACCATCCCGTCCGAGCAGCACCGCACGACTCCACGCCAGGAACGGTCGGTGCATGTCCACCTGGGCCAGCGCCGACCCGGCCAGCGCCTCGTACTCGGGCCAGCCGGCCTCGCCCTCGATCGCCCGGAGCAGCAGGTAGACGCCGCGGTAGCCGGAGGCGCGGATGTTCGGCACGGCGGCCTCGGCCCGGGCGGAGGCACGGAAGTGCTCGAACGCCTCGGCCCGCTCCTCCTCCAGCAGCGCACAGATACCCCGCGCGTGACCCCAGACCTCGACGCCGTACCCGAGCACCGAGTCGCCGAGCTCGTCGAGCGCCGCCTCCATCTCCGCCCGCCGGCCGCGCGCCGCGGCCACCCCGGCCTTGGCCCCGGCCGCGAGCAGCTCCAGCTCGCGCAGGCGTAGGTGGCGGGCCAGCTCGCCGGCCCGCCCGGCGCACGCGAGGGCCTCCTCGTACTCGCCGAGGTCGATGTGGATGGTCGCGAGGTGCAGGTCGATCCAGGCCATCACGATGATGGCGCCGGCGTCCTCGGCGGTCCGGCGGGCCTGGTGCAGCCGGTCGGTGCCGTGGTGCCGGAGCTTCTCGATGATGCCCAGCTCCAGCTCGCAGCGGATCCGCCAGGTGGTGAGGCCGTGCGTGGTGGCGATCGCGAGCGACCGTTCGAACAGTTCCTCGCCGGCGGTGAAGTCGTGGAAGCGGCGGCAGCGGGCCAGCACCTCCAGCGCCTCGCACGCCACCTCGGGCAGCGGCGCCGCCGTCGCCGCCTCGACCGCGCGCTGGGCGAGCGTGGCGGCGGCCTCCAGCCGATCCGGCCGAGGCGAGCTGAGCACGAGGTACGCGGCGACGGCGTCGATCGGCGCGGTGAGCGCGGGCTCGGCCACGGCGCCGGCACCGGCCGCGGCCTCGATGAGCTGCCTGGCCTCGGCGACCTGCGCCAGGCCGTCGTCCCACCGGCCACCGGCCGCGTTGGCCCTGGCCCTGGCCACCTTGGCGGCCACCCGGCGGGCGACCGGGGCGCCGGCCGCGATCAGAGCGGCATCCAGCCGGTCGCCGAGGGCGATCACCCGGTCGGCGTCGCCGCGCAGGCCGAGCACCGTGACCAGCGTCTCCAGCAGGTCGGCGACGACGTCCGGCGGCGCGTCCCGGCCCTCCGACAACGCCAGGCCACGATCGAGCAGCCCAACCGCGCTGATCAGGGCACCTCGGGCCGCGGTCTCCCGGCCGGCCCTGGCGAATTGGGCGGCCGCGCGTTCCCGCTCGCCACCGGCCGTCCACAGCTCGGCCGCGAGCTGGCACCAGTCCTCCCGCAGGTCCGCGCTGCCGGTCTCGACCGCCTCGGCGGCGGTCCGGGACAGCGCCACCCGCTCGCCCGGGAGGAGCCGGCCGAGGATCGCCTCGACCACCAGGGTGTGCCGGAACGCGTACCAGCCGGGGTCGCCGCTCTCGTCGGCGATCACCAGCTCGGCCTCGAACGCGGGGCGGAGCACCCGTAACGCGTCCAGCGCGGCCACGCCGGCCATCTCGGCGGCGATCCCGATCGGGAACCGTGGGCCGAGCACGGCCGCCGCCTCCAGCACCGCCACGGACGCCGGCCCGAGCCGCTCCACCCGTTGCCGTACGGCGGCGGTCACCGAGTCGGGGACGGCGGTGGTGATCGTCGCGTCCCAGCCCCACCGATGGCCGTCGGCGGTGAGGCTGCCGCTCCGGACCATCGCGCCGAGCAGTTCCTCGACCACGAACGGGGTGCCGTCGGCGGACTGGTGCAGCTGCTGCAAAGCGGCGGGCGGGAGATCGCCCACCCGGGTGCCGAGGCAGTGCGCGGCGAGCTGGGAGACCTGCGGCGCGTCGAGCCGGTCGAGTTGGACGATGCGGGCGGCGCGGCGGGCGGTCGCGGCGTCGGCCAGGTTCCGGGCGTCGCTCGGCTCGGTGCGCAGCGTGGCCAGCAGCAGAACCGGCTGATCGACAACGTTGTCGACCAGGTAGTCCACGACGGCGAGCGTGTCCGCGTCCGCTTCGTGCAGATCCTCGAGCACCAGTACGCAGCCGGACTCCGCGCCGAGCAGGGTGAGTAGCCGCAGCACGGCCTCCGCGCGGATGACGAGCGACTCGTCGGCGGGACCTGAGGCGTCCGGCGGTTCGAGGTGGGCCAGCCGGGACAGCGCAGGCCAGTACGGTCCGAGGTCGGCACTGCCGGGCGCCCCCTCGGTGCGGAGGGCGGAGAAGACAGCTTCGGTCAGCGGCCGGAACGGTGCCGCCGAGGCGCCGGCCGAGGCCCGGCCGCGCAGCACCCGGGTACCGCCGCGGGCGGCGTCGGCCACCACGTCCGCGACCAGCCGCGACTTTCCGATGCCGGCCGCGCCGACGACGAAGACCGCGGCACCGTGACCACCGCGTGCGGCGGTCACCGCGCCGACGATGGCGGCTGATTCCGCATGCCGCCCCACGAGCACGGGAGACACCAGTGACATTCGATCGCCCTCGTTAATGCCGCAAATCATCCCGAGGCGATGCAGCGTAGCCCGAAGGCCGCAGCGCCCGGCAGGCAGGATGGGAGGTTCGCCCGGAAATCTGGGGGCATGGCCCCCATGACGGGCGGGCGTGCGCGGGCCAGGCTGGAGCGGCGCCAGCACCGCCCGAGGAGAAATGACCGATGTCGTCGCACTACGTACCTCCGCCCGGTCCGTTCCTGGGCTACCGGCCTCCCGTTCCGCAGCGCCGCCGGTCGAACGCCGGATTGGTGATCGGGATGGTGGCCCTCGTGGCACTGCTGCTCAGCTTCGGCGGGTTCGGCGTCTACGTGTTGGGCGGCGGGCTCGACTGATCGTCCACCGCCGCGCCAGCCCGTCCTCGCGTCGCGCGCTCGCTTCCGGCGGGCGGCCCTCATCCGCGCTTTGGGTGACATCTTCGGTGCTGTAACACCGAAGATGTCGCCCGAAGCACCAAAGTGGAGCTGTCAGAGCTTGATGTCGATGTCGTAGAGCTCGTTGAGGGAATCGGTGAGGTCGATGCCGACCAGCCCGCCGGTGCGGACCCGCAGCAGCTTGCCGTCCTCGTCGTAGAACGCGGTGACCGGCATGCCGAAGCCCCTGGCGTACTCGTCGTGCAGGCCGCTGTTCTTGGAGCCGCCGACATCACGGGCGAGCGGCCACCAGCCGATGCCGTGCCGCTGCGGCATCAGGCTCGGGTCGCCGGTCTCCATCGAGGCCACGCCGATGAACGTCACCTTCCCCTTGAGCTTCTCGGACGCCTTGGCGTAGTCGGGCATCTCCAGATCGCAGACCGAGCACCAGGACGCGTAGAGGTTCACCACGACCGGCTTGCCGCGGTAGTCGGAGAGCTTGATCGTCTCCGAGCCCTTCAGGGCCGGCAGCTCGAACGAGGCCGCCGAGGTGGACGTGCCGCTGGGCTTGTCGCCGCCGCCGCGGAACGCGAGCGCCGCGACCAGGACAACGACCAGGACGGCCGCCAGCTTGATGTACAGACCGGTCTTCGCCTTCGACCGGGTGACGACCGTCGGGTCGGTCAGCATGGGGCGCGTCCTTTCAGCCGAGAGTGAGGAGTGGATCGAGGCGCGCCGCGGCGGCCAGGTTCTGGAGCTGGCTGGTGACCCAGGTGAGCCGGTCCACGGCGAGCAGCACGCCGAACGCGGCCATCAGCAGCCCGGAGGTGAGGGTCACGCCTCGGGTGTGCCGGCGTACCCACGACAGCACCCCGAGCAGCCGCCCATACGCGAGTCCCATGGCCAGGAACGGCACGGCCAGGCCGAGCGAGTACGCCGTGAGCAGCGCGCCGCCCTGGGTCGCCTCGCTCTGGGTGGCCGCGACCGCGAGCACCGAGGCGAGCACCGGTCCGATGCACGGGGTCCAGCCGAAGCCGAAGGCCGCGCCGGCGACCGGTGCCGCGAACATCCCGTACTTGGTGAACTTCGGGTGGAACCGGGCCTCACGTTCCAGCACCGGCACGCTGACCACGAGCGAGACCAGCAGGTAGAGCGCCATCGACAGCACGACCAGCCCCGAGATCCGGGTGAGCACGCCCTGGTTCTCGGCGAGCGTCCGGCCGAGCGAGGTGGCGGAGAGACCGAGGCCGATGAACACCGCCGAGAAGCCGGCGATGAACAGGCCGGTCTGGCGGAGGATCTGGCCCACGTGGATCCGGCCGCCCTGGCGTAACTGCGCCACGTCCAGGCCGGTGATCAGCGAGAGGTACGGCGGGACGATCGGGAGTACGCAGGGGGAGAGGAACGAGACGATGCCGCCCGCGAAGGCCGCGGTGTAACCGGCTGTCCCGACGCTCACTGGACGGACCTGGCGTGCTGCATCGCCGTTGACCTCCCGGTCGGCTGCGGCGTGCCCTGGATACGCCGTCGCCCGTAGTACGCACAACCGGGGAGAACGGTTGAATGCGCAGGCCAGCGCGGTGCTCGTGGGGTTTTGCGGTCCATTTGCGCCCTCCTGGGGCGCGAATGGACCGCAGCAGGCGGCCGCCCGGTCGCGGCGCGCCGGCGCGCCGACGCGGGGCCGATACGGTGGGCGGATGGCGTCACGTTCGGGCGGTCGGTCGCGGTTGGCGGCCGGGCTGCCGGCGATCACGGCCGACCAGGTCGTCACCGCGGCCACCGCGTTGACCAGGGAACACGGCCTCGACGGCTGGTCTGTACGGCAGCTCGCCAGTGCGTTGGGCGTCTGGCCGGCCGTGGTCTACCACCACGTGGGGGAGCGCGACGCGGTGCTGGAGGCGGTGACCGAGCGGGTCGTCGCCACGATCCCGCTACCCGACGCCGACTTGCCCTGGCGGGCGTGGTTCACCGAACTGCTCACCGTCGCCCGCCCGGTGCTGCGCGCGCACCGCGGCGTGGCTGGCCGGCTCGCGCGCTGCGGGGCGACCGTGCCGTCGGCGTCGCGGATCATCGATAGTGGCCAGCACGTACTGGCGCGGGCGGGCTTCGGCGACGAGGTGGTGCTGGCGTACAGCGTGCTGTTCAGCACGGCCTGCCAGCTCATCGCGGTCGAGGACGACCGGCACGCCCACTGCGACCAGCTCTACCAGTACGCGATCACCTGCTGCCTGGACGGCCTCGAGGTCCGTCTCACATCTCTCTGACCCCCAAAGCGCAGAGCGGCGGCGTTCTAGTTCAGGGTCAGACGGATGATGCGGTCGTCGTCGGGGGTGGGGTTGCCGCGTCCGTCGCGATTGGACGTGAGTAGCCAGACCGAGCCGTCCGGCGCCGGTGCGACGTGCCGCAGCCGGCCGTACTGCCCGGTCACCAGGGCCTCCGCGGACTGGCCGTCCAGCCCCACGCGGTAGAGCCGCTCGCCCTTGAGACATGCCAGGTAGGCCCGGTCGGCGATCACGGCCAGCCCGCTCGGGGAGGCGTCGTCGGTGTTCCAGGTCGCCACCGGTGCCACGAAGCGGCTGCCGTCGCTGTCGCCCTCGACCTCGGGCCAGCCGTAGTTCTTGCCGGCCTCGATCCGGTTCAGCTCGTCGTACCGGTTCTGCCCGAACTCGGTGGCGAACAACTGGCCGGCACGGCTCCACGCGAGCCCCTGCACGTTCCGGTGCCCGTAGCTGTAGACCGGGGAGTCGCCGAACGGGTTGCCGGGCGCCGGCTCGCCGGTGGGAGTCATCCGCAGGATCTTGCCGCCGAGGAACTCCTTGTCCTGGGCGCCGTCCCGATCGCCGGCGTCGCCGGTGCCGGCGTAGAGCAGGCCGTCCGGGCCGAACGCGATCCGACCGCCGTCGTGGTTGCTGGCCCTGGGCAGGCCGGTGCGGATCGGTTGAGGCCGCTCGCCGAGCCGGAGCCGGGCGATCCGGTTGTCCTCGGCGGTCGTGTAGTAGAGGTAGACCCAGCGGTCCTGCTCGTAGGTCGGGGCGACGGCCACGCCGAGCAACCCGCCCTCGCCGCCCGGCTCCGCCTCGATGATCCGCTGGATCTCGGTGACCTTGCCGTCCTGGTCCACCGAGAGCAGGCGCCGGCTGTCCCGCTCGGTCACCAGTGCGGTGCCGTCCGGCAGGAACGCCACGCCCCACGGCGCTTCGAGGCCGGTGACCAGAGTCCGTGCCGAATCGGCGGGGATGCGCACCTCACGGGCGTCGTCGACACTCGGGTCGGTAAACCAGCCCTGCCAGTAGCCGAGGGAGAGCACGGTCACGCAGAGCACGATCGCGGTACCGGCGGCGACGAGCGCCGTCCTGGGCAGCCTCATCGCTCAAGCGTAGGCGGGTTCGCGGCTTGGCGGGCCGCCCCCTTGAAGGCCCGCCAAGCGGTGCAATTAGGCGAACCTAATCTATTGAACGGTGTTTAACTGTGGTCAGGCGTGGCGCCGCGCCGGACGACTCATTCAGTCGGCGTGGAGATGTGTGAACATCCCACTGACGGGGTAAGACTGACCCGTGCAGACAACTCCAGATGCCCCCATAACCGAGCAGGTCCTCTCCGCGGTCCCTGTCTGTGACTTCTGCGAGGCGCCGAACGCGCTCTACGCCTATCCGGTCGCAGCCATCACCGTGGGCGGTGACGAGGAGACCATTCCTGCCGCGTTCTGGACGACGTGCATGGACTGCCACCGCCTGATCGAGGCCAAGGCCTGGGACGTCCTGACCACCCATGCCGGCTATCCGCCAGGCTTCTCCCCGACGCCGGTCACCGCGTTCCGCGATCACCAGCGCGGCGGCGCGACGCTCCTGGTCCCCGAGCCGGAGTAGTCGACCAACCGCCACCCGCCGTTGACTCTGAGCGATGCCAGCCACGCCAGTACGCGATTGAGAACTCCGCGCAGGGGGTATCAGGGACTTACCGTCCGGCCCCCTGCACAAGGAGTGATTGTTGTGGCTGGCATGCTCAGAGTTCCACGCACCCGCGGCGCGCTCAGCGGTGCGCTGCTGGTCCTGCTCGGCGCCTGGGGTGCGCTCATCCCGTTCCTGGGCCCGTACTTCGACTACGCCTACAGCCCCGACCGCACCTGGGCCTTCAACTCGGGGCGGTTCTGGCTCTCGCTCGTGCCCGGCGCACTCACCGTCCTCGGTGGCCTGATCGTCTTCTTCAGTGCCAACCGTGCGATCGCCGTGATCGGCGCGTGGCTGGCCGCGATCAGCGGTGTGTGGTTCGTGATCGGCGGACCGATCAGCACGCTGTGGACCGCCGACGGGTCGAACGCCGCCGGTACGCCGGTCGGCTCGACCACCACCCAGGCGCTCGCCCAGCTCGGCTTCTTCACCGGGCTCGGTGCCGCGATCATCTTCTTCTCCGCGCTCGCTCTCGGCCGGTTCACCGTGGTCGGTGCCCGGGATGTGGCGCTGGCCGAACGCGAAGCCGCCGAGCAGGCAGCACTGGAGACGGCGCTGGCCAGGGACGCCCAACGGCGTGCCGCGGAGCGCGACCAGGAGGCCAATGCGGACGTCGAGGCCAGGGACGCCGAGGCCGTCAGGGCCAGGGACGAGGATGCGAAGACCGGTACTCCGGTGGTGACCCGGCCGGTCGACCCGACGCCGGACCGCACCGAGGAACGGCCGGCCGCCACCACGTACCCGCGGCCGGACGAGCAGCCCGCGCGGGCGACCCGCCGGCCCGACGAGCGGCCCCGGACGACCACGCCGGCCGACGAGCCCGCCGACCGCCCGAAGGCCTCCACCTAACCTAGGCCCCCAACCAGCTAGGCCCTCAACCGGCTTTGGGCGACATCTTCACGGCTCTGCCCGCGAAGATGTCGCCCAAAGTGCGTGAGTGGCACTGAGCGGTCAGGGGTGGCGGCCGGCCGGGCTGAGCCCGAGCCCGAACGCGGCGGTACGGCCGTCGGCCAGGAACGCCTCGATGTCCTCCAGCGGCAGCGGCTTGGCGAAGTAGTACCCCTGCCCGTAGCCGCAGCCGCTCTCCCGGACCTCGACCAGCTGCTCGGCTGTCTCGATCCCCTCCGCCACCGTCGCCAGCTCCAGGGTGTGACCCAGGTTCACGATGGCGCGGGCCAGCGCGGACGCCGGCGACCCGTGCTGTACCTCTTCCACGAAGGACTTGTCGATCTTGAGGATGTCGACCGGGAAACGCCGCAGGTAGGCGAGCGAGGAGTAGCCGGTGCCGAAGTCGTCGATCGCCAGGTACACGCCGAGCGCCTTGAGGGCGTGCAGTCGCTGATTGACCGCGTCGGTGTCGGTGTCGTGGAGCAGCACCGACTCGGTGATCTCCAGGATCAGGCAGTGCGGGTCGAGCCCGCCGTCCTCCAGCGCCTGGGTGACCGTGGCCGGCAGATCGGGCTGCTGAAGCTGCATCGCCGAGAGATTGACGCTGACGCTGAGCGGCGCCTTGCCCTCCCGTCGGGCGTTCCATTGACCGCCGCGCCGGCAGGCTTCCGCCAGCACCCATTGCCCGATCGGCAGGATGAGACCGGTCTGCTCGGCCAGCGGGATGAACTCCAGCGGCAGCACCAGCCCGCGCTCGGGGTGCTGCCAGCGCACCAGGGTCTCCACGCCGGTGATGCAGCCGGTCCGCAGGTCGACGATCGGCTGGTAGCAGAGCCGCAGCTCGTCCCGGGTGATCGCGCCGCGCAGCCGCGACTCCATCTCCAGGCTCTTCTGCCGGGACGCCTGCATGGCCGGCTCGAACACCTGGCAGCGGCCCTTGCCGCCGTCCTTCTTCGCTCGGTACATGGCCAGGTCGGCGTTCTGGATGAGTGCCTCGCCGTCCTGGCCACCGGCGCCGTTGAAGGCCACGCCGATGCTGGAGTCGATGAAGATCTCCTTGCCCCGGATCACGAACGGCGCCTGCAGCGCTGCGATGATGCGGTGCGCGACCACCGTGGCCTGCTGCGGGGTGGGCAGATCCTGGAGCAGCACGGCGAACTCGTCACCGCCGAGCCGGGCGGCCGTGTCGGTCTCCCGCAGGCAGGACCGGATCCGCTCGGCCACCCCCACCAGCAGCGCGTCGCCGGCCGAGTGGCCCAGCGAATCGTTGACCGCCTTGAACCGGTCCAGGTCGACGAAGAGCACCGCGATCTGGCTGTGCTCCCGCGCGGCGCAGGCGAGCCCGTGGTCGAGCCGGTCCAGGAAGAGCGCGCGGCTGGCCAGGCCGGTGAGCGAATCGTGGAAGGCCTCGTGCATGTCCTGCAGAGTCTTGGCGTCGGTCACCGCGAGGCTGACGTGCTCGGCGAACGCGAGCAGCACCTCGCGGTCGGCGTTGCTGTAGGTGCGGCCCAGTACGTAGGAGGCGACCACCAGCGCGCCGACGGTGGTGCCGTTCTCGTGCACGGGCGCGGCCATCGCGGACTGGAGCTGAGCGTCGGCGAAGTCGGGCATGCCGTGCGGCGAACTGCCGTACCGCTCGATCACCACCAGCTCGTCCCGCAGCATCGCCTGCCCGGAGGCGCCGGAACTGGGCGCGGGCATTCGCCACAGGCGTTTGGCCAGGTCGGACCGGATGCCTTGGCTGGAGACCAGTAACAGCATGTCGGGATCGTCGGTGTCCAGGAGCCGCAGCCCGACCGTCTCGTCGCCGAGGAGTTCCTGGGCGCCCGACGTGATGGCGTCGAAGATCTGTTGCTGCGGCGCCCGGCGCGCGATCGCACGCTGGATGGTGGAGAGCTGTTCGAGTAACCGCTGCCGGGCCTGCAACGAGATGAGTAGCCGGGCGTTCTCGGCGGCCTGCCGGCGCTCGGCGGCCAGCGTGCGATGGGTCTCCAGGGTCAGCTCCAGCACCCGGGCCATGCCGCGGATCAGGCTGATCTCGTCGACGCTGAAACCGTCGTCCCCGGACCGCGCCACCACCAGATGCGCGAGATCCGGCGTGCACAGCGGCGCCGCGAACGCGCTGCAGGTACCCGCGCCGACCACCTGGAGCGAGCGGCGCTCCCCGGCGGCGACCTCCACCAGGTCCGCCTCGGGCGTCCGGCCGGCCAGGAAACCGACCGCCGTCACCACGGCCTCGCCCGACACGACCGCGGCGACCTCGGCCTCCAGCACCCTGGCCGCCCGTTCCACCGCGGCTCGGGTGGCGGCCACGGCGTCGGGCACCCCGGAGACGAACGCGAGGAACTCCGCGAGGTGCTGGGCCGAGACCGCAGTGGTGGGAGGCAGCATCAGCTCACCGCGAGGATGACCAGAGTGTGGTTGTGGAAGCCGTTGATCCCCTTGGTGCGGGCGATCTCGCCCCACGTGTAGAGGCCGGCCAGCGGTGTGCCGTCCGCTTCGGTGACCAACCGTTCCACCTCCAGCTTCACTCCGGCCTCGCCGAGGAGGTCACTGCGGGAGACGCAGTCGAAGGCGATCAGGCCGAGCGGGGCGGCGCCGTCCAGTGCCTCGACCGCGGACCGGCACGCGGTCACGGCCGCGGCCAGCACCGATTCCTCGTCGGCCTCCATCGCCGAGATCAGCCCGCCTTCGGGAATCTCGCCGCTGGACCGAAGCCAACCTTCCCGGAAGTGCTCCACCGAGCTGACGTTGCGCACCTCTTCGCCACTCCGGCGCCGCACTCCGATCGGGCGCGTCCGGGTGAACTGGTCAAATGCCACCGGGTCACTGTAGGCCTCGGCCGGCGCGTCGAGGCGGCGAAGGAAGGCCTCCAACGCGGGCTGGTCGTCGAGCGTGCGGACCTGCCCGTTGGCGCTGCTGGTCACGATCATCGGCGTGCCCACCTTGTGCCAGCCGTGCTGCAAACCGATGCCCAGCACCGAATCCGAGGCGATCGTCGCGCCGACCACGGCGTCGAAGAGGACCTGGTCGTCGAGGAACTGGAAGGTGTCCGGGGTCGTCAGGTCGGGGCAGGCGGCGCCGCCGACCAGGGGCATGCTCGCTCCCACCACGTCGTACGCGCCGCTGAGGATCTCCTCCTGATCCTGGGACCGCCCGTCGGTGAGCAGGAGCAACACCTGATGGGGCCGCTCCTGGACCCGAATGGCGCTGGCGGCCACCTGCGCGCCGGCCGCCCGTTGCCGAGTGGCCGCGCCGGTCGCGCCGGCGGTGGCGACCGAGAAGCCCGGTCCGCCGAGCGCGGTGACCACCACGCCGTGCTTCGCCGGCCCTTCGGCGGTGATCACGGCGGCCGTGCAGCAACCGATCAGCGGCGTACCGGCGCCGACCTCGAGGATGCCGGCGAGCACGGCCGCCGGGTCGTGGTGCGGTGTGCAGAACACGATGAGGAGTGCGGCGGCGCGGCCGGCGATGGCCTGACCTGCGGCGGCGCGACCAGCCGAGCGAGAATCGTCCTCAGTGGACATTCCGACCGAAAGCCAGCGGCGAGCCTGGGCCGGCTCACCTGCAAGCGGTTCCACCGGACGGTCGGAATCCATCCGCTCATCTTCGGGGGGCTGTCCGCTCATCACAACCGTCATTCCGGATGGGGCACGTCGGCGCGGTGCGCCGCCAGGACGTCACCGCCGAAATCGCTCAATGGCCGGCGCAGCACGGTGTGCGCGTGGTTGGCGTCGTTGTCGGTGTTGTCGTACTCGATGAGCAGGTCCGGGCCCTGCACGCGGTAGTAGTGGCCGGCGCCGACCCGCTCGGATCCCTCCCAGGCGAAGAACAGCTCCGCGCCGGTCACTCGAGCCCGTTCGACGGCGGCCAGTGCCGGGGGGAGCCGGTCGAGGTAGGCGCTGACCAGCTGTTCCAGGAAGCCGCGCGCGGTGGTGCCGAGCACACCGCTGCCGACGCCCAGCGGTGCGAGCACCCCGTCCACTCGTGGGCTGACCGACGTGCGGATGTCCGACGGCGGCGACGTGGCGACGACAGCCTCGATCCGGGCCGCTGGCGTGAGCTCGGCCAGCAGGGCTCTGGCCAGGTCCTCCTCGGCCGCGAGTGGGCGGACCACCGGCCGGCCGGCGTAGTCGGTCCGGGCCGGATTGGCGCCGAAGAAGATCGGGGTGGGCACGATCTGATCACCGAGGACGGTCATCGTGACCGAGATGTGGTGGCCCTCGAAGCGCCAGCCCCAGACGTCGTCTGCCGCCGGACTCCCGAAGACCGTGACCCAGTAATCGTTGCTGTGCCTGCCCCGCCGCCAGTCTTCGGCCCGGTCGAGGACTTCCTCCAGCGCGACGATGGTCATCGCCTGGGCGTACGCGTGCGGGCTGAGGGCGGTGGCCAGCAGCCGATGGACGGCCTTGCGGCTGGACGTGCCGAGGTCGGCCAGCGCGAGGCCGGGCCGGGGCCGGGGGCGGTACTCCAGGTGGCGCCGCGCGGCATCGTCAGAGAAGGCCAGCTGCGCCTTCTCGCGCTGCGCGTCGTCCAACCCGCCCAGCAGCGCGGTCGCTGCCGTGCGCATCAGCGCCGGCGTCGTGTCTTCGCGTGCCACAGTTTCCCCTCCGGTGGACACGCTAGCGGGAGCGGTACCACGGCGGTGCCACCCGCGTGAACTTGTCGGATCGGTGCGGCATCCTCGGCTGCATCTCGATGTCCGGGTCGGCGGGGGGCGCGACGGCGCGCGGGGCCGGCGCAGTGTCTAGCTGGCCGGCGGCGTTCCCTGGGCGCTGCTATTCGGCGGGCTGGCGCGGCTTCGGGATCAGCGGCGTCAGCGGCTGGTCGTCACCGGCCGGCGCCGGGCTCGGCGCATTCGGCGTGGACGGCGCGGCGGGATGGGGCAGCACGTGCTGACCGGGCAGCGGCTCGGCGGACTCCGCGCTGGCCGGCTCACTCCGAACCACGTCGAGGACGACCAGCTGGGCGTGCCGGCCGCTCGGCGTCACGCGCACCTCGGCGGCCCAGCAGGCGGCCGTGAGCAGCGGCCGGGCGGCCACGAAGTCCTCGATGGACGTTCCCGCCCGGCACCAGAGCAGCACCCGCTCGCCGTCTGGCGCAGCGCTCGTGAGCAGCACGAACGGGAGTCGGCCCTGGCGGGAGTGGATCCGGGCCTGGGCGCAGCCGGTCCGCACCCGGTGCGGGGTGATGACACACCAGACCCGGGCGGCCACGAAGCGCCGCAGCCCCGGCGACATCGCCACTGCGATCCCCGACGACAGGGTGACCGCGGCGATGAGTGCCGAGGCTGCCACCGCACCGGCCCCGCGGACCAGCAGCCAAGCGGTGAGCACGGTGCCGGTGAGCAGCGCGACCTCGTACCGCCAGCGCCAGAGCAGCACGATCGGGTTCGGCCGGGCGACCGTGACGAGGATCTGTTCGAGCCCGGCGACGACGTTGCCCTCGCTCCGCCGCTGGGCTCGGGCGCCGATCATGACGCGCGCTGGTGGGCGGCAGCCGGGCCGGTGCGGCCGCGACGTCCGGTGCGGGTGCCGGAGCACGCACGGAGACCGTTGCTGGTCTCGATGAGGCGGCCGGTACCCCAGCAGATGAAGCAGCTGCGGAGGGCGGAGTGCCGGCTGACGCCCGTGCCGCCGCACTGGTAACAGCGGCTGAGCTGGTCGAAGCGCGGGTCGCGGTAGGTGCGGCTCAGGCCGCCGACGCGCTGGGTGATCTCCCAGCTGTGGATCAGTGCGTGCTGGTCGGACTCGGCGAACAGGACGGACCCGGCGCGCCGGGCCTGACGTTCAAGCCAGGGAAGGATCCGCTGGATCCGTTGAGTCACGGTGGTGAACACGGTGCACCCCTCTGCTCTCGCAGTAACTGGTTGGGCGGTATGCACCGGTCGGGTTGATACACCAACATCTGCCCGACGCGATCGGTTCTTCTGGCGGCTGGCTCGCCAGACCGAGAGGCGATGACTGAGGCGCTGCATGTCCGCGGTGTGTCGCGGGCGCGTGCGGCGCCTCGGCCGGTCAGGCCCGCTGCGGGCCCGCGATCTGCAGATTTCCCAATGGCGACCTCCCTGCGACGTCCGGTGCACGATGCGCGAGGCCGGCGGCCGTCCGGGGTGGTTCAAATCGTTACGGTCGCGTCCTTGCTATCGGCGTCTCTGTGGCTAGGATGGGCGACGTTCTTGCCGTTGGCAAGTACCATCCTTGGTAATTGCCAAACATCGTTGCCTCTGGTGATTGCCGTTTGCAGGCCCCACTGTTGTGGCTGAGGTTCTGGAGGTAGGTGGGGCCAGTGGTGGATAATTCGAGCCCCGTCCTTCGCCGCCGAGAGCTGGGCTACCGGCTGCGGGACCTTCGGCATCAGGCAGGTTTCAGCGTCGACCGGGCGTGCGAGGTGCTCGAGTGCTCGCCGGCCAAGATTAGCCGGATCGAGACGGGTGCGCGCGGAGTCAGCCTGCGTGACGTCCGGGACCTGAGCGAGGCCTACGGCGTCGAGCCGAGCGAGCGCGAACACCTACTGGCCCTGGTCAGGGAGAGCAAGCAGCAGACCTGGTGGGAGGACTACGACGTCCCCTACAAGCAGTTCATCGGGCTGGAGACGGCCGCCCAGTCGATCCGTGACTTCGAATCCGGGCTGGTGCCCGGTCTGCTCCAAACCAAGGAGTACGCGCGGGAGCTGACGCGGGGCATGGTGCCGAGGCTCCCCGCGGCGATGGTCCGGCAGGCAGTGGACGCGCGGCTGACCCGGCAGAAGATCCTGCTCCGGCCGAATCCACCGCAGTTCCACGCGATCCTCGACGAGGCCGCACTGCGTCGGGTGGTCGGCAGCCCCGAAATCATGCGGGCTCAGCTCGAATTCCTGATCGAACGGGCCGCCAAGCCGAACGTGACCATCCAGATCATTCCGTTCGAAGCGGGCGCACATCCAGGCCAGGACAGCACGTTCATGATCCTCGACTTCGACGAGGCGATGGACTCGAACGTGGTCTATGTCGAGGGCCTGATCGGGAACATGTATCTCGACCGTCCGGCGGATCTTGATCGTTACGCCCAGTTCTTCGAGGACTTGCGCGGCGTGGCGCTCAACCAAGAGCGCTCGATCGACCTGATCGAGCAAATCGGCAGTACTCAACTCCGATGAACCGGCAAGGCCCGAGGTCGCGTACCGCTGGCCGGAGAGGGGAATCGACGAACACCGACGAAAGCAGAGTGACAAAGATGTCCACGACGGATTCCCGCACAGGTATGGCCTGGCAGAAGGCGACCCGGAGCGCGCACAACGGCGCATGCGTCGAGGTTGCTCCCGCAGTCGGCATGGTCGCGGTCCGCGACTCGAAGAACCCGAGTGGCGCGATCCTCTTCTACACCCCCGAAGAGTGGAGCGCGTTCATCGACGGCGCGAAAAAGGGCGAGTTCGACCACCTCGTCTGAGCGTGTGACGGGGGTTGCTCCCGTCCAAATTTTTGGCCCGGGGCACAGAGCGAACCTCTGTGCCCCGTCGGCATTTTCTCGACAACCACAGACTTTCAAAGTACCTTCAAAGTATGTCGCTGCTGGAGAAGAACTTCTCAGACCTCATCAACAAGCCACGGGTCACCGTCGAGGCGTTGACGGGTTCGTCGGCGCGCTCGGTCCGACTTCGCCGGCGTGACGATGTCGATCTTGTGTTGACCACGGCGACCCGCTACGACCAGGACCATGCCGTCATCACCGCGGCGATCCGTCTCTTCGCGGCGGTGCTCCGGGACGAGGAGCTTCTGCAGAGACTGATGGCCAAGGCGTTGCCCGAGGTCTTTCCCTGGGCCCGGTTTCTCCCGGCCGAGGACGTCCAGGAGTTTCTGATCGAACTGGTGGAGACCTTGCAAGGCGCCGACGATCTGGAGAATTTCGCACCGGTGGCGATTCTGATCACGGAGTGGCAGCACACCGCCGAGGTGCATGCCGATCCCGAGCTGGCGGCGGCGCTTCGTCAGGACGCTGAGGACCACGGCCCGGTTCCGGCGTCGATCGCCGGCGCGTGAGCGTTCGTGATGTATGCCAGCACGCGGCATCCGAGGGCGACGGACTGAGCCGGCCGGCTTGGGGCGCTGGATAGGGTCGGCAGCGACGGTTCGCCTGTTCCAGGAGGTCACGTGCGTGCTCTGTTGACGGTTGCCGTGGCTCAGCCGGTCTGCGTGCCGCGTGACGTCGCCGCGAATGCCCTGGTGCACGCCGAGACCGTCCGGGCGTCCGGCGCGCGGGTCGTGGTCTTCCCCGAACTCTCGATCACCGGGTACGTCCTCGCCGCGCCCTCGATCGCCACCGACGACCGCAGGCTGGCGCCGATCGTCGAGGCGTGCGCGGAAACCGGTGCGTTGGCGCTGGTCGGTGCGCCGGTCCGGGACGACGACGGCCGGGATTACCTGGCGACCCTGGCGGTGGACGGGGCCGGCGTCACGCTGGCGTACCGCAAGATCTACCTGCACCCGCCCGAGCCGGACCGGTTCGCCGCGGGTGACCAGCCCGCCGTGATCGACGTGGACGGTTGGCGGCTCGGCCTGGCGATCTGCCGAGACACCGGGGTCGCGCAGCACGCCGTCGACACGGCCGCGCTCGGGATCGATGCCTACCTGGCCGGCAGCCTGTTCGTGCCCGGCGAGGAGAACCGCTACCAGGACCGGATGCGTGACTTGGCGGTGCGGCACGGGATCTGGGTGGCCAACGCGAACTTCGCGGGGCTGGCCGGCGACTACGCCGAGACCATCGGTCGGTCGGGGGTGTGGGCGCCGGACGGCTCGGTGGCCGCGCAGGCCGGCGCCGAGCCAGGCGAGATCGTGCAGGCGGAGCTACCGCAGCCCGCCAACCAGCGCGGCTAAGTCCCCGCCGCGTCGCTGGCTACCGCAGCCCGCCAGCCAGCTCCGCTAAGCGCCCGCCGCGTCGCTGGCGCTCCACGGCTGGTTCGGCCAGAACGGCCACTCCTCGAACGCCACGCAACGCCCGTCGGTGTCGAACCGGATGAGCCACAGGTCGCGGTACTCCTGCTTCACCGGGTCGCCGTAGCGGACCTCCGCCCGCACTACGCCGATCGCGCCGTCGACCGCCACGACCTCGGTGGTCAGCTGGAACGGCTCGTCCGGACCCTCCCGCTCGGCCTCCCACATCTCCTCGATGGCGGGCAGCCCGGCGATCGGGTCGGCGTACGGGGAGTGCCGGTAGGTCGCGTCGGCACCGAACAGCGCGCTGAGCAGGTGGGTGCCCGGCGTCCGCCAGGCTCGCTCGTACACCCTCACCCAGTCGGCCACTCGCTCCCTGTCCATGGCACCGAGCTTGCCATGACTCGTCCGCTTCCGCCCGGGTACGCCGGCGCCAGAGCGACCGTCGGCTACCCCACCCGCGGTCCTTGCCACAACTTTCGCCCGGCCGCTGGCAACAGAGCGAATTTGGGGGCTTTGCCCCCATGCCGACTCCCGGCATGCGAGACAGGCTCCCGTCCTGGGGTGGCCAACGGCCGCGCCCTGACTCGACA
Organism: uncultured Actinomycetota bacterium; assembly: GCA_963746095.1. Taxonomy (GTDB): domain Bacteria; phylum Actinomycetota; class Actinomycetes; order Mycobacteriales; family Cryptosporangiaceae; genus CAVVAL01. The sequence continues at coordinate 26,877 of CAVVAL010000035.1, forward strand.
CCTCTACCCGCGGCTCCGCACGGACCGCGACGGCCGGCAATTGTGCCGGTCATGAAGGGAACTCAATGAGCACACGCAAGGTGCGTCGCTGGTCCGCGGTCTTCGGGGCGACCGTCGCGGTCCTGGGCGCTCAGGTGCTGGTGCAGCTCGGGGGAGCCGCACCGGCTTCGGCGGCGGTACCGGGGTACCAGATCGTCTCGGCGACCAGCGTCCTGGACTCGGCCACCTACAAGTCGGTGACCGCGAACTGTCCGGCCGGCAAGCGGGTGATCGGCACCGGGTTCCACCTGCTGGGCGCGCAGGGCGACATCGTGCTCGACGACCTGATCCCGACCGCCACCGGTGTCACCGTCGGCGCGGGCGAGGACCAGGACGGGACCGCCGCGACCTGGAAGGTCACCGCGCTCGCGGTCTGTGCCACCGCGCCGGCCGGGATCGAGATCGTGACCGTCACCTCGGCGTTCGGCGTCGGCACCGGGAAGAACGCCACCGCGACCTGCCCGGCCGGCAAGCGACTGATCGGCACCGGTGCCGCCCTCGCCAACGGCTTCGGCCAGATCTCGGTCGGCAACCTCACGCTCAGCAACACCGCAGCCTTCGCGTACGGCATCGACGACCAGGACGGCTACAGCGCGGGCTGGTCGATAACGGCCTACGCGGTCTGCGCCAACGCGCTGGCCGGGCTGGAGATCCGGACAGCTGCCTCGGCCTACGACTCCTCGGCTCAGAAGCTCGTCTCGGCCAACTGCCCGGCCGGGAAGAAGGCGCTCGGCCAGGGGTGGGGCATGGGCGGCGACGGACAGGCCCACCTCAACTACTTCGGTATCGGCGAGAACGGCGTCACCCACATCTCGAACGAGGACGACGACGGCTACACCCCGAGCTGGGGCCTCAACGCCGCCGTGATCTGCGCCACCGCGTAGTACGGGCCCAGACCCGGCGCGGCCTGATCGGCCAGTGCGGGCGCCGTCACGGAGACGGCGCCCGCACCGGATCACGGTCGGGTGAGGCCGCCGACGCCCGATCGGCGGGTCGGGCGCGGACCGGCGCGCGCGGATCGCTCGTCAGGTCCTCTGGCGCGGTCAGCACGGCGTAGAGCACGATGATCATGACGATGCCGACCAGCAGGATCACGGGCATCAGCAGCTGGAACGGGTCCGCCCCGGTGAGCTTGCCGCCCGTGTGTTCGTGCACCTTCAGCGCGGCCATCCCGGTGTAGTGCATGCCGCAGACGGCGATGCCCATGATGAACGCCGCCAGCGTGATCGTCACCGGCCGTGCGGCGACCACGGTGAACCACAGCGCCACCGTCGCCGCGACCACGGCGATCACGACCGAGGCGATGACCAGATCGGGCCGGTAGTCGATTTCGCCGCGGCCGACCCGCATCGCCGCCATGCCCATGTAGTGCATGATCGCCACGCCGATCCCGGTGAGGACCCCGCCGCCGAGCAGCTTGAGCGCGGTGGGTCTGCCGGTGCCGACCGTGAACAGGCCCACCCCGACCACCCCGACCGCCGCCAGCGCGCTCGCGATCGTGAGCGGCACGTTGTAGCGCACGTCCTGGCCGACCACGGTGAAGCCCAGCATCGCCATGAAGTGCATCAGCCAGATCCCGGTACCACCGATCGCGACCGAGGCCAGCACGAGCCAGCGCGCCGGATGGGCGTCTGCCGTCTGCCGCCTGGCTCTGGCCGTGCAGACCAGGCCGAGTAGCGAGCCGAGGTACGAGATGCCGAACGCCATGACCGGATTGACCCAGCCGTACGTGAAATGGCTCAGTTCCACTTAGTCCCCCCAGCCATGCGCGGATGGGCGCGCGGCCCCCCGCCGCCCCCTACGGAGCATGAGTAGCCATTGCAGTCGCGAGCAAGGGGCTACAAGGTTAATTTTTCCTGTTCACGAGCGTGGTGCCGGCGAATCGTCCCCATCTGATCGGGAAGTCGTTCGGCTCAGGCATTGACCACGGTTCGCGGTTCGCGGTGGTCCGCCTCGGGCGCGGTCAGCACCGTGTAGAAGACGACGATCATGACGATGCCGAGAGTGAGGACCACCGGCATCAGGAAGCTGAACGGATCCACGCCGCCGACTCTGCTGACGCTGTCGTGGGGATGCACCCGCACCGCGGCCATGCCGACGTAGTGCATGCCGCAGACGGCGGCCCCCATCAGCAGCGCGGCCAGCGTGATCGTCAGCGGACGCAGGACGACGATCGTGAACCAGAGCCCGCCCGTGGTCGCGACCACCGCGATCGCCACCGAGGCCAGCACCAGCAGCGGCCGGTAGCCGAGATCGCCGTCGATCCGCATCGCCGCCATGCCCAGGTGATGCATGCTCGCGACGCCGAGCCCGGCCACCAGGCCGCCGATGAGTAGCCGGCGGGGCGAGGTGGCGCCGGTGCCGACGATGAGCAGGCCGACCCAGACGACGCCGACCGCGGTTAGCGCGCTCGCCACCGTGAGCGACACGTCGTAGTGGACGTTGCCGCCCACCACGGTGAAGCCGAGCATGGCCATGAAGTGGCTCAGCCAGATGCCCGTGCCACCGATCGCGATGGCGGCCACGAGCAGCCAGCGTTGCCGATGACCCGCCGCCAGCGGGCTTCGCGCCCTGGCCGTACAGATGAGCCCGAGTAACGAGCCCAGGAACGAGACGGCGTAAGCCATGACCGGATTGACCAGGCCATAGCTGAAATGGCTGATTTCCACGCTAGGTTCCTCCGCGCCGAACTGCGGGCGCACGGCCCCGGGCCGCCCGTAGGGCAGAAGCATGGAGAAGTGCGTGGCGCGAGGGCAGGGGCCAGACGGCCAGAGAAATTGCTCCGAGTAGTTGATCGGCTACCAATAGTTAAGACACCGATGTGGCCTCGGGGGCGTGCTCAGACCCGGCGGCGACGGGCGGACTCACGCTGTCGCGGGCGCGCGATGGGATGGCTGCAGCGCACCTGGAATGCCGCTGCTTCGGCCGCGATGATCGCCGCCAACTCCGGATCGTCGATCGGCTCGGCCGGCGGGGGCGGCGCCGCCCAGTACGCGGCCGTCAGGGCCAACCCCGGGCAGATCCGCTGCGGCATCGCTGATCTCCCTCTCCGGCGGTAGGTCCGTAAGCGCGGTGTTACAGAACTGTGGGGCTTGTAACTCTGGGGTGACGGCGACAGAATGAGACCTTATCGGCGAACGCGACTTTGCGTCAACGTTTGGATACACGGGGCTGGATCGCTGTATCAACTGGGCAACAAGGCACCGGAGGAGTACTGGATGAGCGACGTCGGCTCGGGGCAGAGTCTCGCGCAGAGGCTCAACCACCTCCTGGCCACCACGACCGCGCCGGGCGGCAAGCCACCCACCACTCGTGAGCTGGCGCAGCAGGTCAGCGAGGCTGGCTACCAGATCTCGCACACGTACGTGGCCCGGCTGCTCAACGGCCAGACCGACGATCCCAGCATGCGTTGCCTGCAGGCCCTGGCGAAGGTCTTCGGGGTACCGCCGGGCTACTTCGTCGATGACGCGACGGCCGAGCGGGTCGACCGGGATCTCGAACTCCTCGCGGCGCTGCGGGATGGTGACGTGCGGGTGATCGCGCTGGGTGCGCGTGGCCTCTCGCCGGCCAGCCAGGAGACCGTGCTGAGCGTGATCAAGCAGGTCCGGTTGCTGGAAGGGCTCGCGGAGAGCGAACGTCCGGCGGCGGATCCGGAGCGCTGATTGCCGGGCCTCCTATCGTTGGGGTCGCACGGGAACGAGATCGGCCGACCACGGGGAGTGGGAGTGAGCGACTCAAGGGTGCCGGCCGGCTCGGCTGCCTTCGCCGGCCCTGTGGCCTCTGCCGGCCTGGCCGACGCTGCCGGCACGAGCCGATGACGAGCGCCGCCGCGATCGTGGCCCGGTGCGAGTCGCTGATCGACCAGGTCGAGTTGCCGGAGCCGTTCGACATGCGAGTGCTCTGCGACCGGCTCGGCGAGGTCTGGGGCTCCACCGTCTGCCTGTACCCGACCCGCACCGCGCCGAGCGGACCTTGCGGCATGTGGGTCTCGCTTCAGATCGGCCCGCGGCTCTACGACGTCTTCGCCTACGAGCGTGACGCCACCCCCTGGCACCAGGCGCAGATGATCTTCCACGAGATTGGTCATCGGATGCTCGGCCACGTGGGCGACACCGAGCTACCGCTGGACACCAGGGAACTCGTCGAGCACCTCATGCCGACGCTGGACCCCGGCCTGATCCGGCGGACCCTCGGCTGCGCCCGTGAGCCGTCGGCGTACGACGATCCGCGGGAGAAGGAAGCCGAGTACATCGGCGCCCGGTTCCTCGATCGCGCGTTCGGCTGGCGGGCCGGGCCGCTTGCCCCGGACGCACCCGCGGACCTGCTCCGGCTGCACTCGGCGCTCGGCTCGACCGCGTCCGGCAAACCGGATGAGTGACGCCGGAGTCTTCGTCGCGGCTGCGCTGGTCTGGGCAGCCTTCGGTTACAAACTGCACCATCTGCACCATCTGCGCCACCGCTCGTCCGACGCCGACGCCGACGCCGACGGGGCTCAGGCGCTTCGGGCCCTCGTCATCCTGCTGGGCCTGCTGGGCGGTGTCTTCACCCTGCTGCCTTCCGCGGTCGGCACCGCCATCGACGGCGTCGCCGGAATCTCCGGCATCGGCCGGTTGGCCGCCAATCTCCTGGCGATGGCCACCTGCCTCGCCGTGCTCGCCTGGCTGCTCTACCTGAGCCGGCCGGCGCCGGAAGCGAGGGCGCATCTGGTCGTGCACGGCCGGATCCTGGCGGTGTTCGTCGCGGCGGTCCTGATGCTCTTTGCGGTTGACCATCCGCCCGTGACGCCGGATCGGGAGTTCGGCGGCGCGCACATGTACCTGGTGCTGGCCTATCTCGCCTACGCCGAGGTCGGCCTGGTGCTGCTCTCCTGGCGGTACGCCGCGATGGTGGAGGCGCCGCTGTTGCGGATCGGCCTGCGCACGGTGGCGGTGGCGAACGTGGTGGGCTTGCTGTGGGTACTGACCGAGGTGAGCTACCAGGTGGAGGCGGATCTGCGGGTCGGCTTTGTCGGCCCACCGGCAGTCTCCCGGTCGCTGTACACGGCGGCCGCGATCCTGTTCGTGGTCGGGATGACGCTGCCTGCCTGGGGGCCGTGGATCGGGCTGGAGTCGCTGTGGTGGCGCGTGACTCGTCGGCGCGCGACGCGGCGGCTCCGGCTGCTCTGGACCACGGTCACCCGGGCTTGCCCCGGCGTCGTGCTCGATCGGGAGCTGCTAGCCGCGTCTCCGGTCGGGGAGCGACTCGCGGCCGAGCGGCTGCCGGTGGAGATCTACGACGCCTGGTTCGTGCTCCGGTACTACCTGGACGCGGCGGACGTGGAGCTCATCGACGGGCGGGCCACCCGACTCGGCGCCGACCGGGACGCACTGGTCGCGGCTGCCCGGGTGGCGGTCGCCGTGCATCGGAAGGACACCGCGATCGGGCCGCCATCGCGGCCGGTGCCCGTGATCGAGCAGTTCGGCCGCGGGACCAACCGGACGCTCGTCGCCGAGGTGCGCTTCCTGTGCGCGGTCTCTGACGCCCTCCGGTCCCGGTTCGTGCGCGACGTCTTGGCGGCAAGCCGGCCTCGACCGGTGGCGCGGATGCCCGAGGTGGCCGGATGATCGGCGACCTGGCCATGCTGCTGGTCGCGCTGGCGTGCTGGGTCGGGTTCGCCTACAAGCTGCGCCACCTCCGCCAGCGGTCCACCGAACCAGGAGCTCCGGCCCTCCGTGCGTTGGTCGTGGTGATCGGCCTGCTGGCGCTCGCGATGACCCTCGATCCAGCGCCGATCGCATCCGGCATCGACTCACTGGTCGGCCTGCCGGGTACGGCCCGGCTCATCGAGAACGTCATCTCGATGGGTGCCTGCCTGGCCGTCATGGCGTGGCTCCTGTACGTGAGTCGCGGGCAGGAAGAGGCCAGAGCACGTGTGGTGAGGCAGCGTCGGGTCCTGATCGCCGTCGTCGTGGCGATTCTGGTGCTCTTCGCTCTGGATCACCCCGTAGCGCAACCGGGCGAGCAGTTCGCGGGCGTCTACACCTACGTCTACCTGCCGTACGTGATCTACATGGTGTTGCCGGTGGCCCTACTTTCGTGGCGTTTCGCGGCCGTCACGGATGTGCCGATCATGCGGTTTGGGCTGCGGATGGCCGCCACCGGTTGTCTGTTCAGCATGATCGGATTGCCGATCATCCTGATCTACCTGGTCGATGGGCATCTGGCGCTCGGCCTGCCTGGATCGCCGGTGCTTGGCCGGCCGCTCTATTCGGCCGGCGCGACGACCTTCGTGATCGGCATCACGTTGCCTGCGTGGGGCCGGTGGATCGGGCTGGAGGCGCTCTGTTGGCGGCTGACCCGTGAGCAGGCGACGCGTCGTCTGCGACGACTGTGGCGGATCGTCACGCAGGCCTACCCCGGCGTCGTTCTCGACCGCGAATTGTTGGCCGCGTCGCCGCACGGTAAGCGGCTCATGGCCGAGCGGCTTCCGGTCGAGATCCACGACGGCTGGCTGCAGTTGAGGCATTACCTGAACGCCGATGACGTCGCGCTGATCGACCGGTTGGCCGAACACAGCGCGCCGAGCGGCCGGAACCAGCAGGCAGCATTGGCGGCGGCTCGGCTGGCGGTGGCGCTTCGTCGGAAACGCGATGTCACCGGTCCGATGCCGGAGACGAATCCGCCGGTCGGACGTCTGGGCAGCTCGGCACACGCAACGCTCATCGCGGATGTGCGGTTCCTCTGCGCGGTCTCCCGCCAGTTGGAGTCGCGTTTCGTTCGCCACGTGCTCCCCGTGGTCGACGACGAGTTCTTGATCCGGCCTGTCCAGCAGCGGTAAAGCCCGGACAGAGCTGATGCTCCGGACGTGACCTCGGGAAAGCAGTGGATATGCAGAACCCGCTCGACGTGTGGACCACGGGTTCGTCCGAGCTTCGGCGATCGCCCTACGCCGCTTACGCGCTCTTGCATGGCAAGGGGCCTGTGCATGAGACAAGGCAGCCTGGCGCAGTCGCTCCGGTCTGGTACGTCATCGGCTATCAGGAGGCACGTCAAGCGCTCACCGACCCTCGCCTGACCAGGGATGTCAGCAAGCTGCCCGCCGCCGGCCGCCCGGCGGAGCCGCTCGCGGCCCTGGGCTTGCACCGTTCGATGCTCGCGGCGGATCCACCCCTGCACACCAAACTGCGCAAGCTGATCTCCGCCGCCTTCACGCCGCGGCGCATCGAAGCGCTCCGGCCCAGGATCGAGGCGGTCACCGAGTCGCTCTTGGACGAGATGGCCGGCAACGGTACCGCTGAGCTCATCGATGCATACGCGTTCCCGCTGCCCGTGGCCATCATCTGCGAACTGCTGGGCATCCCGGTCGTTGATCAGAACTTCTTCCGTGGCTGGATCCGGGATCTTTTCGGGCCATCGGCAGAGCATGCGACGGCGCGTGCGGCGGGTGAATTGTTGACCGCGTACCTCGCGGATCTAGTGAGGGCGAAGCGGGCCGCTCCCGATGATGCCCTCGTCTCCGCATTGATCGCCGCACGAGACGAACATCGCCAGCTGACCGAGGCCGAGTTGCTCTCGACGGTGACGTTGCTGCTGATCGCCGGGCACGAGACGACGGTGAATCTGATCGCCTCAGCGACGGTGGCTCTGCTCGGTCACCCGGAGCAGCTCGCGGCGTTGCGGGCGGACGCCGCCATCATCGCCAAGGCGGTCGAGGAGTTGCTCCGCTTCGACGGACCTACCGAGATGGCTGTTGCGCGTTGGGCCGTTGAGGATCTGACTCTGGGCGGTGTGCGTATCCCGGCCGGCGGCGTGGTCATGGTGGTCCTCGGGGCAGCTAATCACGACCCGCGGTACGTCGAGGATCCCGACCGGTTGGAGATCCGACGGGGTTCCGGTTCACATCTCGCGTTCGGACACGGTGTGCACTACTGTCTGGGCGCGCCGCTGGCCCGCCTGGAGGCGCAGATCGCGCTGCGGTCGCTCTTCGACCGCTTTCCCCGGCTGCGACTTGCCGTCCCGGCGGACACCTTGCTGGTCGGCCCGAGCCTGTCGCTCCGCTCGGTCGACGCCGTCCCGCTGATCCTGCGTTGACCGGTCTACTTCAGATCGGCGACGCGATACGCCCCGATGGCCACTCGAAGCGAATTGCGCAGCGCGCTGGCAGACTTCCGCAGACCGAATGCGGCGAGATCGTCGAGGATCGCGTCGTGGCGGCGCACGTGCCTGTCGATCTCGTACTCGACGTCCTGAATGGTCACCGCGGCGCCGTTCCGTCGGCGGAGGGTGAGGATGTTGAGACTGCCCTCGTGCCGGTCCTTGTCCACCGTGCTCAGATCGTTGGCAAGCCGGATCGCGATCGAGGCCCACTCCAGCGCTTCGTCGCATCGGTCGAGCGCAGCGGTGGACGGCCGCTCGGGCACGACGACCAGGAGCGCGAGTGCGAAACTCCGGTAGTTGATGTGCCGGGCAGCCAGGTCCAAGTAGTCCTCGGCGGTCGGCGGTTCGCTGACGCCTGCCGCAACGCGTTGGGAAAGTTCCACGTGTGCCGCGCCCGCAGTCACCGCATCGATCAGCCCGGCGGTGAAGCGCGGCATCCGCAGGCCGGAGTGGTCGTGCTGGCGCAACGCTTCGAGAAGCCCGGCCAGACTGTCCTCCAGTGAGCTTTCCTTGGCGTACCGGTCCGTGGTGAGCACCCACTCCACCCGCTCGGCGAGTTCGTGTGGTGGCACGTTGCCGGAGTTGTCGAGCAGGTCGTCGAGGAGGTAACACCAGAGCCCGTACCGGACCAGCAATTGGAGCCGGAAGTCGTTGAGATCCGGTGCGGTGGAGGCGACAGTGAGGCCCAGGCTGTCGTAAAGCTGGGAGCTCAGATGCGCGTGCATCGGGCTGGCCCAGGTCCGCGCGTCTTGGGAGAGCCGTTCGGCGGTGGCCTGCACTCGAGGCCGGTCCGCGGGCGGCACCAGGCGGTTGAGCAATCTTTCCCGGAGGGTCGCCGGGTCCTTGTGGACTAATCGGGTGATCACGCCGTCGCCGTGTCGCCCGAAGGTGGCCAGGGGATTCTCGCTGAGTTCCGCGAGCGTGCTGGAGACCCGTACCTGTGCTGCGGCGCCGTGATTGTCTACATTGCTCAGTTCTGCCGACCCGGACACCGGTACTCCTTGGGGGTGGGAGAGGAGGCAAACGGCAAAGGACGCCCATGACGATCTGTCATCGGAGCGTCACGAGCATACGGGCAGTCTCGGTGTGCTGACTAGACGTGATGTAGCCAATTGGAGTAGACCAATTTCTTGGGCTGGTCAGCGTGATCGAATGAGCCGGAGAGCGTCCTCGGTGAGGCTGAGCGCCGCGAGTCGTGCGGCCCGGATGACCGCGATCGGTGCGTACAGATCCTTCGCGTGCCACAGGCCTGGGTAGTGGCGAGGGTCGTCCGCGTTCGACAGGAACGCCGCGCCCCGCGTGGCCGCCCTCAGTGCGGCAGGCGCCCGGTTTGCGGTGCCAGTGCGCAGGAGGATCTGTACCGCATAGGCCGTCTCTTCAACGGTGCCTTGCCAACGTCCCCACGAGCCGTCCGCGCGCTGGGTGCCGAGCACCCACTCGACCGCCCTGGCCACGGCGTGCGCCGATCGTGCACGGTCGAAGTCGGCTAGTGCCAGAGCGCAGCATGCGGTCGCGTAGTAGGCCGATGCGTGCCACTTGTCGTGCCAACTGCCGTCGCCCTGCTGCACATCCAGTAGCCAGGTCGCGGCCAAATCCGCGCTGGCGCCAAAGCGGGCACGGTCCGCCGGTCGCCGCTCCAGATAGCCGGCAATCGCCTCGAGGACGTGGGCGTTCGTACTGGTGGACGGTGTCCGCTCCCCCACGAAGCAGGAGAAGTACCCGTCCGAGCGGAACTGCAGGAGGCTCTCTGGCGACCGGATTCGGCCGTGCAACAGCAGCGCGTACAGCACCCCGGCGGTGTCGTCGGCGTCCGGTGGAAGGCCTGGGGCTGCCGGTGCGCCGTCCGCGCCGAGACCGGCGTCGAGCGTGTCAAGCAGGGCGGTGGGGTCCTCGTACCGCAGGCCGGCCGTGGCGAAGTTGATCAGCGCCCAGGCTGGCTCGAAATAGGTGATCGGCGTGACCCCGGTGACCGGCCCGTCGCCACGGGCTTGGAGTTGTTCGAGAAAGCGGACGGCCTCGGGATCTCGGGTCGGTGACGCGTTCAGCCACGCCGCGGTAGCCGCCGCCGAGCAGCCCACCGCCCCACCACTGGGCCGGACGAACGGAGCCTCGATCGCAGTGCAATCGAACGACTCCAGCGATGCCCACAACTTCTGAGCGTGAGCGGTGCCCGTGGTCAGGGCGGGGCGCAGCGACGCGGACGACACAGGCTCGAAGCCGGCCGGAAGCCGGAGACGACCTCCGGTCGTCGCAGCGGCGACGCCGTGGTCGGCGAGGTGGTCGGCGAGGTGGTCCAGATGGGTGTTGATCGCGTCGATCAGGACCGGCGTGATCAGTTCGACGGCGATCGTGTCCGGAATCGTGAAGGTCGCGGTCGGCTCAAGCCATTGCGTCAACGCCCGGAGTCCAAGAGCGGCCGCGCGGACCACCCGGTCACGCTCCGTGCCCACGCCGGACGGCGACCGGCGCAAGCTCGCCAGCAGCGCCTCGGTGGCGCTCAAAGTCGGGACGAAGGAGTACCCGTCGGCTCCGCCCCAACTGCCGTCGTCGGCCTGGTGTCCGCACAGGAACTCGAGGCGGGCGGCATGCCCGGCCAGCCACGGGACCAGGGAGACCAGGCGCGCCGTCTCGTAGATCGAGAGCGAGACCTGCCCCCACGGATCGGCTTGGATCTCCTTGAGTAGCGCCGTTGCGGCGAAGGACTGAAGCCCGCCAGACAGCCGTGTTTCACGCACGAGAGGAACCTCTCCCAGCTTGCGTCCAGCCAGGACCGACGCGGCGACCAGGAGGACGTGGAGGTATCCGGAGGGGCCCGGGCGGGGCGGAAGCTTGCCACGATCCTGCTTGCCCCGGCAACTGTCCAGTATGGAGAGACAAACAAGTTGGCTGCTAGATGGGCAGATGACGGATGGAACACGAAAAGTTCCGATTGAGTGGGACACCGGTGACTGCTACCGTCCCGTTTGCGCACGGGTGGTGAACGGGTTTCATTCCGTCGTGCCCAATCGATTTGTTTAATCAGCCAGCCCGGAACAGAGCGCTACCCGTTCCGCTGGCCTTCACTGGGACGGGGTCGGATGAGTTCCCGCAGCTCGAGCTTGCGGATCAAGGTCATCGCCATGCTTTGCTCGCTCATCGCACTCTGGGTATTCGCAGCGAGCGTCACTGTGCGTGAGGGCCTGAACCTGCTCTGGGTCAGCTCCATGAAGGACAACCTCGGCGTGCCGACCGAGTCTCTGCTGGCGTCGTTACAACAGGAACGACGGCTGTCGCTCGTCTACGTGGGCGGCGGAACCGCATTCCAACGGGCCGAGCTGGATGATCAGCGGGCGCGCACCGACGCGGACCGGAAGAAGTTCGAGCGGCTCGCGCAGGGCAGCTCGATCGACGCCGCCGCCAGCGACGCGCTGACCGCCCGGATCAAGGACACCGTCGAGCGCCTTTCCGGGCTGGATCGTGTCCGCGCCGCGATCGACACCCGCAACATGCAACGGAGCAGCGCGGCCAACCTGTACACCGAGATCATCGACTCCGGTTTCCGGATCTACGGCTCGATGGCCACGCTCGATGACGAGGACATCGCCAAGGGTTCCCGCACGCTGGTCGCGATGAGCCGGTCCCGCGAAATCCTGTCCCAGGAGGACGCCCTGCTCGCTGGCGTGCTCGCCGCGAAACGGGTCTTCGAAGGCGCCGAGTACCAGCAGTTCGTCCAACTGGTCGGTGCCCAACGGCTGCTCTACGACGAGGCGTTGGCCGAGCTGAGCAAGGCCGACCGCCAGCGCTACGAGGATCTCGACTTTGGCCCGGTGGTCAGCCGGTTCCGCACTCTGGAAAACCAGATCGTCGCCGCCAACACCGCCGGGGCGGTGCTGCCGGTCGATGCCGCGAACTGGAAGTCCGCAGTAGATCCGATGTTCGAGGAGCGTCGAAAGGTCGAGCTGTCATCCGCCGATGACCTGGTGGAGCAGGCCATGCCGGCCGCGCTCTGGGTCATCGTGCGGCTGTTGTTGGCCGGTGGTCTGGGTCTGCTCGCCGTCGTCGCGTCGATCGTGATGTCGATCACAACCGCCCGGTCACTCGTCCGCCAGCTGGAGAAGCTGCGCGGCGCCGCACTCGGGCTGGCGATCGAACGGCTGCCCCGCGTGGTGGAACGGCTGCGCGCCGGCGAGGAGGTCGACGTGGCCACCGAGGCGCCGCCGCTCGCCTTCGGTACCGACGAGATTGGCCAGGTGGGCCGAGCGTTCAACCTGGTCCAGGAGACCGCCGTCCAGGTGGCCGTCGAGCAGGCCGCGCTGCGGAAGGGCGTCCGTGACGTCTTCCTCAGCCTGGCCCGGCGTAGCCAGGCGCTCGTGCACCGCCAACTCACGCTGCTGGACACGATGGAGCGTCGGGAGACCTCGCCGGAGGAACTGGAGAACCTGTTCCGCGTCGACCACCTCGCGACCCGTATGCGCCGCAACGCCGAGAACCTGATCGTCCTCTCCGGCGCCGTGCCCGGCCGTGGCTGGCGCAACCCGGTGCCGCTGGTCGACGTGGTGCGTGGCGCGGTGGCCGAGGTCGAGGAGTACGAGCGGGTCACCGTGGCCCAGATCGGCTCCGCCTCGCTGGCCGGCCGCGCCGTCGGTGACATCATCCACCTGCTCGCCGAGCTGGTGGAGAACGCGCTGTCGTTCTCGCCGCCGCACACGATGGTGCACGTCAGCGGCGAGCTGGTCGGCAACGGCTTCGCGGTCGAGATCGAGGACCGAGGCCTGGGCATGAGCGAGGCCGACCTGGACGCCGCGAACGCCCAGCTGGCCAACCCGCCGGAGTTCAACCTCACCAGCACCGCCCGGCTCGGCCTGTACGTGGTCGGCCGGCTCTCCGAGCGGCACCAGCTCCGGGTCCGGCTGCGCACCTCGCCCTACGGCGGCGTCACGGCGGTCGTGCTGATCCCGTCCGCGCTGGTGGTCAACGCGCAGCCGTCGGACACCCTGCCGACCGCGGAGCGGGACCGGCTCGCCACCGCTCGGGCCGCCATTCTGGCCGGTCAGCCACTGGAAGGTGCCGCCGGCTTGCGCACCCCCGACGGACCTGGCGACACCGCCTCGCTCGCTGGCGGCCGTCGGGAACGCGGCATTCCTCGCGTCCGGGACGCCTCGGCGGCACGTGCGCTGACCGCGCTCCCGCCGGAGCGCACCCCCGAACCGGCCGTCCCTGGCGCCGCCGAACCGGCCGGCCCCAGCACCGACGAGCAGGTCACCCCCAGCGTTGCCGAACCGGCCGCCCGGACCACCGAGGCGCCGACCGAGCAGCTGTTACCCGTGCGAACCGTTGCCGAGACTGCCGTCACCACCGAGGCCAGGCCCGAGCAGCCCCGACCGGAGGAGACCGCGCTGGCCGAGCCCGGTGTGGCAGAGACGCAAGCGATCGTGATGCCGGCGGACACCCTGAGCGGCACACCGTTGCCGTACGGGGCGACCCGCCCGGCCCAGGTCGAGAGCCGTACCCCGTCCGGCCTGCCCAGGCGGGTCCGGCAGGCCAGCCTCGCAGCGCCGCTGCGCGGCGACGGGCCGCCCGTGGACGACCAGGAACCGGCGTTGGCCGCGCCCCGTGCGCCCGAGGAGACCCGCCAGCGGTTGGCGTCGTACCAGCGGGGCACGGTGCGGGGTCGGACCGACGCCGACCAGGGCGACGCGGAGACCGATGAGACCGGCCAGAACTCTGGCGACCGGTAGAAAGAGGAAAGTCAGTGCTAGAGAAGACAAGCTCGGTCAGCGACCTGAACTGGTTGCTCGATGATCTGGTCGCCCGCGTCGAACAGGCTCGGCAGGCCGTGGTCCTCTCCGCAGACGGCCTGCTCATCGCCGGTTCCAGCGCGCTGAGCCGGGAGGACGCCGAGCATCTCTCCGCGGTCGCCTCCGGTTTCCAGAGCCTCGCGCGCGGGGCCGGCCGGCACTTCGGCGGCGGCGCGGTCCGGCAGACCATCATCGAGATGGAGACGGCCTTCCTGTTCGTCACCGCGGCCGGCCACGGTGCCTGCCTCGCGGTGCTGAGTTCCGAGGACGCCGACATGGGGCTGATCGGATACGAGATGGCGATGCTCGTGACCAGGGTCGGTCAGTACCTATCCACACCGGCGCGCGTCAACGTCGGCCAATCCGGGGGCGGGTGACGTTCGGCATGGACTCTCCAGGGGATCAGCCTGAGAATGTGTGGCTCGACGCGGACGCCGGCCCGGTGGTGCGTCCGTACGCGATGACCGGCGGCCGGACCAAGCCCAGCAGCGGCGAGTTCGACCTGATCGCGCTCATCGTGTCCATCCAGCCGGTGGCCGCCGTCAGCGGCCAGCTCGGCCCGGAACAGGCCACGATCATCGGCCTGTGCCAACACCCGCTCTCGGTGGCGGAGATCTCGGCGCACCTCGACCTGCCGGTCGGGATCGTGCGGGTCCTCCTCGGTGACCTGCTGGACAGCGGCTTCATCCTCACCCGCGAGCCGCGCAAGCTGACCAACCTGCCCAGCGAGCCCATCCTCAAGGCGGTGATCAATGGCCTCCGGTCGCTCTGACGCCATGGAGACCGACATACCTGTTGCCGTCAAGATGCTGATCGCGGGCGGCTTCGGCGCGGGCAAGACCACCCTGGTGGGCGCGGTGAGCGAGATCAAGCCACTGCGCACGGAGGAACTGCTCACCGAGCAGAGCATCGGCGTCGACGACACGTCCGGCGTCGAGCAGAAGACGACCACGACCGTGGCGATGGATTTCGGTCGCATCTCGCTCGGCACGGAGGTCGTGCTCTACCTGTTCGGCACGCCCGGCCAGGACCGCTTCTGGTTCGTCTGGGACGAGCTGGCGCTCGGTGCCGTGGGCGCCGTCGTGCTCGCCGACACCCGCCGGCTGGCCACCTGCTTCCAGTCCGTCGACTACTTCGAGCGGCGCGGGACGCCGTTCATCGTCGCCGTGAACTGCTTCGACAACGCACCGCGCTACGGCTCGGAGGAGGTGCGGCTCGCACTCGATCTCGATCCGCATGTGCCGGTGGTGCTCTGCGACGCGCGGGACAAGGAGTCGGTCAAGGAGGTGCTGATCACCCTGGTCGAGCACGTCATGTCCGAGACTCGGGGTCTGGAGGAGGCGGGGGCGCGCTCGTGAGCCCCGGCTTGGGCAGCTGGTACGCCCCCTGGGCGCCGAGCGCCAGCCCGAGCTGGAAGCGGTTCTCCACCTGGAGCCGGTCCATCAGGCCACGCAGCGTGTAGCCGATGGTCCGGGCGCTCATGCCGAGCCGGCGCGCGACCGCGGCGTCGGTGTGGCCGGCGGCGAGCAGCTCGATCAGGACCTGCTCCCGCTCGGTCAGCGCCACGCTCGGCACGTTGGCCCGCTGCGGGTCGCGGCCGGTGGACCACTCGCCGAGGATGACCCTGACCAGGCTCTGGACCAGGACGGGGTCGGTGACCTCCAGCGCTCCGTTCGCCATGTTGTTCAGGTCGAGGGGGAGCAGCGCGACCTTGCGGTCGAACGTCATCACCTTGAGCGGAAGCTGATCGGCCACCCGGTGCAGGCTGCCGAGGCGGCGCAACTCGGCCGAGTGGGCCCCGCTCGCATCGCCGTCGGCGGGCACCACCCCGAGCGTCTGCAGCCGGACGCCCCGCATGAGCAGGGCCCGGTCCAATGGGGCCGCCGCGGCCACCGAGGAGGCGTGCAGAACCTGCTCCGGGTTCATCGCCAGGTGCTCGTACCGCTCGAGGGCGGCGAGCTCGGCGACCCGTTCCCGGATCACCTCGATCCCGCGCAGGGTGCGGATCTGCCGATTCTCGCCGTCGCCGTCGGAGTGGGTCGGCAGGTCGAGCCCCGCGACGGTGGCGAGGTGGACGCGGGTCCGCTCCCACGGATCCACCAGCCGTAGCCGGCTCCGGCGCAACCGCTGGACCACCTGCTCCGGCGGGTCCGCCCGCCACACGCTCGTGTCGCTGGCTCGGCGGCCGCGCCGACCATCGGGCACCACGCCGGCGGCACCCTCGGTCGCGAGCTCCTCCAGCGCGTCACTGATCCGGCGCGCCGACATACCGAGCTCACGGGCGGCCTGGCTGCGGGTCTGCGGCCCGAAAGTCACCAGCGCCCGGTAGACGAGATCTGCGTCAGGCGAGACGCCCCATCGGACCAACGACGGTACGACCGCACTGACCGGCACAGCCGCGTCGCTTCCGGCAAACACCCGTCCCCCTCTTTCTCGTCGATTCAAGCATGACCTCGCGACAATTTTCGGGCCCAAGATCACCCCATTGGCGGCCCCGACGTCCCGTCTAGGTGCTTTCGTCCGATCGGCGTTGCGTAATCCGGCAATGGGCTGCCAACGTAGCGGGCTGGCTGCTGACGTCGTCCCGCAGGCGTGGTTGCATCTAGTCGTTAACAACGGAAGCTGGGGGAACGGTGTCGAGCAAGATGTTTTGGGCACGTACGGCGCGCTGGTTCGGATCCGCGGCATTAGTCGCCGGCCTGCTGGTGGCGGCGCCGACGTGGGCGCTGGCCACGGAAGAACCCAGTGAGTGCTTCCGCTGGGAGGGCAAGATCGAGGCGGTCACCCCGATCGGGCCTGGACAGGTCCGGATGGAAGGGCGGGCGGCGCACGAGGGCGCGCTGCCGGCGTGCAGCGCCAGCGTCTTCCTGGTCGGCTACTCGGCCAAAGAGTCCAAGGGGCACTGGAACGACTGGTACACGGAGGCGCTCACTGGTAAGGAGTACGTCGCCGCGAAGGGCAAGTCGTATGTCGAGTTCGACCGGTCCCTGACACTGGGCGTGGGAACGCACGCGGTCTGCGTGGTCACCCCCGCCAACGTGGCCCTGGACTGCCTCGGCGTCACGGTGGCCATCGACCCTGCGACCGGCCAGCCGGGCACCCCGGTCATCACCGGCTGGGTCGGCGCGCCAGTGGACAAGGCAGGGAAGTCGGAAGATGGCGGCGGCGAGTGTGGTACCTGTGTCTGAGCGTCGTCACGCCCGGCACCGGGTGTCTCCGTCCGGATCCACGATGGAGCGGATGAGTAGGAAGTTCGCGGCCGGCGTGGCTCGCTGGCTCGGCTGCGTCGCGCTGGTGGTAGCCGGGCTGGCGATCGCGCCGGCTCCGGCGGCCCACGCCGAGCCCGTGTGTGCCTGGTGGTCTGCCTCCATCGGCACCGTCACCCCGACCGGCCCCGGCACCGTCACGGCGGCCGGCAAGGTCTCCTGGCGCCCGCTCGCCGGCCGCACGTACTGCGCCGGCAGCACCTACCTGGTCGGCTACGCGACCGAAGCGGACGCCTGGTCGAAGGAGCAGCGGCCCACCACCGGCCAGACCTTCGTGCCGGTGGCCGGGGGAGTGGGAGTCGAGACCGTCTTCGACAGCAGCCTCTCGCTCGGCGCGGGCACGTCCGCGGTCTGTCTGGTCAATCACCTCAATTTCGCGCTGTCCTGTTTCAAGGTCACGGTGAAGATCGACGGCGAGTCAGGTGGGCCGGGCATCCCCGAGGTGCTGGGGCGGATCCAGCGGCCGGCGGGCGTTCCCGGGGACGGCGGCATCGGAGAGTGCGGCACCTGCGTCTAAGCGCGCTGAGTGACAGGGCCGGCGCGTCGGAGTTCGTCCACCGACGCGCCGGCTCTTTTGCCTAGGATGAGCAGGATGAGCCTGTCGACCCACGTCCTGGACGCCGCCCGTGGCGTCCCCGCCGTGGACGTTCACGTACGCCTGGAACGACTGGACGCCCCGGACTGGGAGCTCGTCGGCGACGGCGTCACGGACGGGGACGGTCGGCTGCGGGACTGGCTCCCGCCGGGGACGTTCGGCCGTGGCACCTACCGGTTGACGTTCGACACCGGTGGGTACTTCGCGACTCAGCAGGTGGCGACGTTCTACCCGGAGGTGGCGATCACCTTCACGACCGCCGACGACGGGCACCATCACGTGCCGCTGCTGCTCAGCCCGTTCGCTTACTCCACGTACCGAGGGAGCTGATCATGGCCGAGTTGGTCGAGGGCATCGTCGTCGAGGGTCCGCCGGTCGAGCATGGCGACGAGGTGCTGACGCCGGCGGCGCTGGCATTCGTCGCCGACCTGCAACGCGGGTTCGGCCTGGCCAGGGACGGCCTGCTGCTGCGGCGGGCCGAGCGGCGGCGCACGATCGCGTCCACCGGTGAGCTGGACTTCCTGCCGGAGACCGCCGAGATCCGCGGTGCCCAGTGGCGGGTCGCCCCCGCGCCGGCCGATCTGCTCGACCGCCGGGTCGAGATCACCGGGCCGACCGACGCGCAAGATGACGATCAACGCGCTCAACTCCGGCGCCAAGGTCTGGCTCGCCGACCACGAGGACGCCAACGCCCCGCACTGGGACAACGTGGTCGGCGGGCAGGCGAACCTGCGCGACGCCATCGGCCGCACGATTGTCCTTCACCTAGCCCGAGGGCAAGGAGTACGCGCTGGCCGACGGTCGCGCTGCCGACGCATCGTGTCCGGCCGCGCGGCTGGCATCTGGACGAGCGGCACCTGCTGGTCGACGGCGCAGCCGGTCGTCGGCGCGCTGTTCGACTTCGGCCTGTACTTCTTCCACAACGCGCGCCGGCTGCTCGACGCGGGCAGCGGACCGTACTTCTACCTGCCCAAGCTGGAGAGCCACCTCGAGGCGCGGCTCTGGAACGACGTGTTCGTGCACGCCCAGGAGGAGCTCGGCATCCCGGGCGGCACGATCCGGGCGACGGTGCTGATCGAGACGATCACGGCGGCCTTCGAGATGGACGAGATCCTCTACGAGCTGCGCGACCACGCCTCCGGGCTGAACGCCGGCCGCTGGGACTACCTGTTCAGCGTGATCAAGAACTTCCGCGAGCGCGGCGCCGGGTTCGTGCTGCCGGACCGTGCGGCGGTGACGATGACCGCGCCGTTCATGCGCGCGTACACCGAACTGCTGGTCGCGACCTGCCACCGGCGCGGCGCGTTCGCGATGGGCGGGATGGCGGCGTTCATCCCGAGTCGGCGTGACCCGGAGGTGAACGAGCGCGCACTCGCCAAGGTCCGCGACGACAAGGAGCGGGAGGCCGGCGACGGGTTCGACGGGTCCTGGGTGGCTCACCCCGATCTGGTGTCGGTCTGCCGCGAGGTGTTCGACCGCACGCTGGGGGACCGGCCCGAACCAGCTCGACCGCGCAGCGCCCCGTGGTCGAGGCGTCCGCCGGGCGGCTGCTCGACGTGGCGGTCGACCCCGGGCGAGGTGACCGCGGACGGCCTGCGGAGCAACGTCAACGTGGGGTTGCGGTACATCGAGTCGTGGCTGCGCGGAGTGGGCGCGGCGGGCATCGACAACCTGATGGAGGACGTCGCGACCGCCGAGATCGCCCGATCCCAGCTCTGGCAGTGGGTGCGTGGCGAGGTCCGGCTGGCGGACGGCACGCCGATCACGACCGACCTGGTGCGAGCGACCGTGGCCAGCGAGATCGAGCGGCTCCGGGGTGAGCTCGGCGACGCCTTCGAGGCCGGCAGATGGAAGGACGCCAGAGAGCTGTTCGAGCAGGTCGCGCTGGCGGACGAGTACGTCGAGTTCCTCACCATCCCGGCGTACGAACGGCTCGACGGATGACGTCGCTGGACCCTGCTGTCGTGGCGGCGATCGTCGCCCGGCTCGCCGACGCCGATGCCGAGCGGGCGCTGCGCCATCCGGGCGACTCGGGCGAGCGGCAGCCCGTGCACACCTGTTACGTCCCGGCCGGGCGGATCGCCGACGACACCCCGCGGGCCTGGGGAGCGGCGGCGCTGGCGCTGCTGGACCAGCACGGTCCCGGTCCGGTGCCGCAGGGGATCCTGTCCAGGGTGCTGCGCAAGCTCGGCCGCGAGCCGGTCGAGGACCTGCGGATCGACTTCGAGGACGGCTACGGCGCGCCCGAGGACGCCGTGGAGGACGCCGACGCGGTGCGCACCGCGCGGTCGGCGGTGGCCTGGCGGTCAAGCCACGGTGCGCCGCCGTGGTTCGGGCTGCGGGTAAAGTCGTTCGACACGCCCGCGTTGCGAGACCGCAGCATCCGTACGCTGGACCTGTTCCTGACCGCGCTGCTGGAGGCCACCGGCGGCGGTCTGCCCGAGGGCTTCGTGGTGACCTTCCCCAAGGTCACGCACGTGGCGCAGGTGGACGTGTTTGCCCAGCTCCTGTCCCTGCTGGAGGGTCAGCTCGGGCTGCCGGACGGTGCGGTGCGGATCGAGCTCCAGGTGGAGACCGCGCAGGCCGTGCTGGACGCCGAGGGCCGGCTCGCGCTGCCCCGGCTGATCACGGCCGGCGCTGGCCGGGTCAGCGGGCTGCACTTCGGCACCTACGACTACACGGCGGCGCTTGGGTTGGGTGCGGCCGATCAGCAGCTCGGGCACGACGCCTGCGACTTCGCCCGGCACGTGATGCAGCTCGCAGCCGCGCAGACCGGGGTCCGGGTCAGCGACGGCTCGTCCAACGTGCTGCCGGTGGGGGATCGGCGGGCCGTGGTGGCCGCCTGGCGCAGCCACTTCACGCTGGTCCAGCGGTCCCTGTCGCACGGCTTCTACCAGGGCTGGGACCTGCATCCCGGCCAGCTCGTCACCCGGTACGCGGCCGGCTTCACGTTCTACCGGGCCGGGTTCGCCGCCGAGGCCGCCCGGTTGCGCAACTACCTGACGCAGTCCGGAGGGCAGGTGGCGGACGAACCGGCGACCGCGCAGGCGATGTCCCGCTCGTTCCTCCGTGCGCTGGAGTGCGGCGCCGCCGACGCGGCCGAGCTGACCAGGCTCACCGGGCTCGACGTGGAAGAGCTGACCGCCCTGTCTCGCCGGCAATCGCTGCCGCACCGCCGCCGCCTCGCCTGACCCGCTTGCCGGGCCCCCCTTTGGCCTGACGGGTCCGCCGTTGCCGAGCCGCCCTTCAGCGCTTTGGGCGACATCTTCCCGGTTATAGCCGAGAGCGCAGCGGCGGCCGATCTCTTTACAAGCTTGGCGGCGACACCGGGACCGGGCCCAATTGCGAGCGTTCAAACGAAGGTGCATTCGCCCGGGACTACTGTCGTTGGGATTCCGCTGCCCAATGCCAGGAGTGTTCAGTCGGCGCAAAGGTCCATGGAAGACTATAATTTTGGAGCCCGTGATTCGAATGGAAACAACTGCGTAACTACTGTGTAAGAATTCTCGATGAGGGGTACGCATTCCGGAAGTCAATTTTAGTGACATGGTGAAGCTGGATAATGAACGCCTCCTACCCGCAAAGGAGATGCAGTTGTGACATCTGAGGGATGGGGAGGGCTGGAGGGGCAGCCGCCGAGCTGGGAAGCTCCTAAGCGTCTGCGAGCTCCCACCAGATCAGCGGAGCTGAATCTTGCCATGCAAGTGATCGGTAGTAATATAGTCGGAAATGACATAATCGAAGTTATCGCGGAGTTCATAGCGGCGAAGGCACGCCTCGAGTTGTGGGTGGCGTATCTCGATCCGCCCTTGACGCTCAGAAAGCAATTCGCTCTCGGGCGGGCAGCCTCCGAGGCCGTGCGCATCTTGTACGAGGCATGGATTGATTTTGAGGAGGCTCATCGCTTGGTGGGCGGAAGGGTTGCAAGGATTGACAGCGAGAGGTCGGCGTTGCTCATAGCCGCTCGTGAGGCCACCGCAATCTTGGTGAGTTTGCGCAATACGGAAGGTAGTCAATGATGGACCATGGGAGAAATCGATCGATAAGCGTTCACGCTGAAGCATCGTATTGAGCTCCAGGCATGGGTGAGGTAACTCCGATCATCGAGCCAGAGGATTGGGATTCGGTCGATTCACCTATAACGTCGTCGACGATCCATCGCGTTCCGCCAGGATCTATCGATGGGAACTTGCGTAACGGCGCCATCTCGTCGACAACGTCCGCGTCGGTGGTCACTCCGTGGTCGAGTGCAGACCGTAGAGCTAGCCCGGGCATTGTCAAGCGGCGTGTTGCGGACCGAGCGAAACGCGGTTGCTTGCGGCGTTTAGGCTGCGCCTCGTGACCTTGGGAAATGACGCGGCGGACGACGACCTGTTGCGGCCGACGGTGCGGCAGCCGCGTACGACCGGGAGTCCGCCGTGGCGACTGGCCTCGCTCGGCTTCTTGACCTTCTTCGGTGGCGCGGTGGCCGGCACGGTCATGGTCCTGCTCAACGCCGGCCGGCTCGGTGCGACACCGCGACAGCGCTGGCTGATCGTCGGCATCGGCGTGCTGGCGCTGGCCATCACGGTGCCGCTCGTGATCGTGCTGTACGACGGCGAAAGCCGCAGCACCTACCGGTTCGCGGCCAAGGTCGTGGCGATGCTGGGCTATCTGGCGCAGGCTCGCGTGCTGGGTCCGCTGGATCGGGCGTTCCAGCTACGTGACGGCACGTACGCGTCCCTCTGGCTACCGGGGTTCGCCGCGGTCATCGGCCTCGGGGTCGTGGAGGCCGTCGCGCTGGCCGTGCTCGCCGGGACGGTCGGATGACCGACGGATCCGGGCTGGCCCTTGCTCGGCACTGGCTGCAGGTGAACCGGGCAGACCAGGCACTCGACCAGCTCACCCGGCTGCCGGCCGACGAGGCCCTGTCCCTGGACGCGTTCGTGCTCCGCGCCGCCGCCCTGCACGACCTCGACCGGTACGAGGACGCCGCCGCGGCCGCCGAGACCGGTCTGGGCAGGTTCGGCCCCGACCCACAGCTGCTCGCGATGCTCGGCACGGCGCGACGGTCGGCGCAGCAGTACGAGCCCGCCGAGCGTGCCCTCCTCGATGGCTTGGCACTCTCGCCCACCAGCGTCTACCTGCTTTGCACGTACGCCAGAGTGTGCTTGGACGTCGGCCAGGTCGAGAAGGCCCGCCGGCTGGTCGAGCGGGCGGCGAGCGAGGACCCCGAGGACGACCTGGTCGCGCACGTCCGGGTGCTGGTCGCCTATGCGAGCGGCCAGGACGACGAGGCGTTGCGGCGCAGCCGGGAGGCACTGCGGATCGGTCCGGACGAGGCGGCCAACCACGCGCTGTTCGCGATGGCGTCCAGCGTCCGCGGTGACGTGGCGGCCGCCGCGCGCTCGTACC
The DNA here is from genome assembly GCA_963746095.1 of uncultured Actinomycetota bacterium. Classification (GTDB taxonomy): domain Bacteria; phylum Actinomycetota; class Actinomycetes; order Mycobacteriales; family Cryptosporangiaceae; genus CAVVAL01. The sequence continues at coordinate 50,084 of CAVVAL010000035.1, forward strand.
GCCGGGCCGCCGCGGCCGAGCCGGGGAACACGGAGCTGATCGAGGCGGCGCGGGAGGCCCGGGTCAACGCTCATCCGTTGCTCTGGCCACTGCGGCCACTGCACCGGTTCGGCCCGTTCCCGACCTGGCTGGCGGTGGTCGGGACAATTCTCGGGCTGCGAGCGCTGGGCCTGCCCATGATCGCGCTCGGGTTCGGGTTGGTGTGGGTCGTCTACTGCGTCTACAGCTGGATCGCGCCGCCGCTGGTCGGCCGTTGGCTACGGAGGAACCGATGAACAGCGACCGGCTCGATTCCTTGCGCCGTGCGGTCGAGGCCAGCCCGGACGACGACACGTTGCGGCTGATCCTGGCCGAGGCGCTGGCCGCCGACGATGACCGGGACGGCGCGCTGACGCAGTTCGAGGTGCTGCTCCAGCGCGGTGCGTTGCCGGCCGAGTCGCTGGTCGCGGTCGGCGAACTGGCGGGCGAGGGCGGCCGGCTCGATCTGGTCCGCGGCTGTCTGGAGGCGGCCCGGCAGGCCGGCGTGGTGGACGGCGTCAGCCGGCTGCAAGGCGTGGTCGACCGGCTGCTCGATGCCCGCGTGAAGGTGCCGGCGGACGGGCGCGGCGGGTCGGCGGAGGCTGCCCCCGCCGGCCGGGTCGAGGAGACCACCACGTTCGACCAGGTCGGTGGCATGACCGAGATCAAGCAGGTGATCCACCGGATGATCATCCTGCCGCTGTCCCGGCCGGAGCTGTATGCCCGTTACGGCCGGAAGATCGGCGGCGGCGTGCTGCTCTACGGCCCGCCCGGCTGCGGCAAGACGCTGCTGGCCCGGGCCACGGCGGGCGAGTGTGGGCTGCCGTTCGTCAATGTCCGGATCGAGGACATCGTCGATCCCTACCAGGGCGTGTCCGAGCGGAACCTGCACCTGGCGTTCGAGACGGCGAGGGCACAGTCGCCGTGCGTGCTGTTCCTCGACGAACTCGACGCGCTGGCGTTCGCCCGGCACAAGCACCACGGTTCGGACGCCCGCCGCCTGGTCGACGTGCTGCTGCAGGAACTCGACGCGATCGGCTCGGACAACGAGGGCGTGCTGGTGCTGGCCGCGACCAACGCACCCTGGGACGTCGACGAGGCGGTGCTGCGGCCCGGCCGGTTCGACCGCACCCTGTTCGTGCCGCCGCCGGACGAGGACGCCCGCTGCGACATCACCGGCGTCTTGCTGCGCGATGTCCCCACCGAGGCCGTCGAGCCGAGCCGGCTGGCCAAGCTCACCCCGCTGTTCAGCGGTGCCGACCTCGGTGCGGTGGTGCAGCGTGCGGTGGACGAGGTGATCGAAGAGGCGTTGCGCACCGGCGGCGAGCCACCGGTCGGCATGCCCGCGCTGGAACGGGCCGTCGACGCGGTGCGACCGTCCACACTGGATTGGCTGCATCGCGCCGCCGCGTACGTGGAGTTCGCGAACCAGGCCGAGCGGTACGCCGACGTGGCCGCCTACCTGCGCAGTCGCGAGGTCCGCAAACGGCTCCGCAGCGCCGGCCCACGCCCCGGCGACCCCCGCCCCTGACGCCAGCTGGGCTAACCCCACTGCGCTTTGGGCGACATTTTCGGTGCTATAGCACCGAAAATGTCGCCCAAAGCGGAGGCTGAGGGCAGCTCAGAGTTGGAGGACGAGCTTGCCGGTGGTGCGGCCGCGTTCGCCGAGCTCGTGCGCCTTGGCCACGTCGGCCAGCGGGAAGACCTGATCGACGTGCACCCTGAGCTGGCCGCTCTCGACCAGGGCGGTCAGGCCGCGCAGTCCCACCGGGTCGGGTTCGACCAACATGGCCAGGGCGGTGGCGCCGAGCCGGGCGGCCTCGCCGACGACCGGTCCGGCCACCCCGCCGGGCACCCCGATCAGCACGCCACCCTCGCGCAGGACTGGTAGCCACGCCAGGTCGCTGGCCGAGCTCACCAGCCCGAGCAGCACGTCCACGTCGCGCACCGAGCCGGGAGCGCCCTCGGCGGCGTAGTCGAGCACCTCGTCGGCGCCGAGCGACCGGACGAAATCGTGCTTGCCGGGGCTGGCCGTGCCGATCACGTACGCGCCAAGCGCCTTGGCGACCTGGACCGCCAGGTGGCCGACCCCGCCGCCCGCGGCTTGCACCAGCACTCGCTGGCCAGGCTGCACGTTCGCCACGTCCACCAGCGCCTGCCACGCCGTCAGCCCGGCCAGCGGCAGCCCGGCCGCCTCCTCGAACGACATCGACGCCGGCTTGCGGACGAACTGGCGGGAGGGCGCCGTGACGTACTCGGCGTACGCGCCGGCCGCCCGGGGGAACCAGGGCATCCCGAGTACCTCGTCACCGACCTCGAACCCCGTCGCGCCGAAGCCGAGTTCCTCGACGACCCCGGCGACGTCCCAGCCGAGCGTGAACGGCGGCTGGCCAAGGAACACCTCCTGCGCACGGGACTTCCAGTCGACCGGATTGATCCCGGCCGCACGCACCCGCACCAGTATCTCGGTGGGCTCGGGATCCGGCCGGGCGGACTCGACCAGCCGCAATACCTCGGGGCCGCCGAACTCCTGCTGGGTCACCGCGCGCATGGATCGCTCCTCAGTTGGTTAGGGCAGATTCCACCCCGGCCAGCCCGGTTCCACAAGGGAAGCGCGCCGCACGACCCTCGCCCTTTGGGCGACATTTTCCCGGCTATAGCCGAGAAGATGTCGCCCAAAGCGGAAGGGGTTTGGTGCGCGGACCCGAACTGCCGGTGTACCGGGCGCCACCCGATCCGGCGCCGCGAACCCGTCAGTCGAGGCGCAGGGCGAGGAAGAGATCGACCCGGTCCGGCAGAGTGCTCAAGTCCCGGCCGGTGAGCTGTTCGATCCGCTGGATCCGGTAACGCAACGTGTTCACGTGGACGTGCAGCAGCTCGGCGCAGCGGGTCCACGAGCCGGAGCAATCGAGGAACGCCCGCAGGGTCGGGACCAGGTCGGAGCGGTGCTCGCGGTCGTACTCGTGCAGCGGGCCGATGACCCTGGCGCGGAACGTCCGGCGCAGGTCGTCGGGGACGCCGGCCAGGAGCAGCAGGTGCGAGGAGAGCTGGTCGTCGCCGACCACGACCGCCCGTCCCGCGCGCAGCGCCGCGAGCTGGCAGGCGTACCTCGCCTCCTCGGCGGCGCCGTGCAGCCCGGCCGCGCCGGCGGCGATCCCGCTGATGCCGAGCAGCAGCCGGAGCCCGCCGAGCCCGGGTTCGATCGCGTGCGTGGCGGTCTGGAGGTGTTCGACCAGGTCACGGGCCTGCCGGTCGGCCGACTCGTCAGTGAGGGGGACGAGCGCGGTCGCGCCCTGCGGCGTCGGGGCGAGCACGGCGTGCGGGCGGATCAGCTCCTCCAGCACGGCCGGCGCGAACTCGGCGGCCCCGGGCACGGCCGCGACGACCACGAGGTACGCACCGTCCGCGGTCAGGCCGCAGGAGCGCAGCTGGGGGAGGAACGCCGGCACCTCGGCGCCCGCTGTGACCAGCTCGATCACCTCGGCGGCGAGCGGATGGTGCAGCCGGCGGGCGAGCTGGTCCCGTTCGGCGCCGACCAGCGCGACCAGCTCGTCGACCAGGCGCCACCGCTCGGGCGGCCAGCGGGCGGAGTCGCTCTCCACGGCCAGGCACCAGTCGGCGATCCGGTGACCCGGGCCGGGCGTCACCGGCAACACCGTGAAGACCTGTCCGGTGGCGAGCGTGACCGTGGCGGGCAGCCGGGTCGGCGTGCAGGAACTCGCGGGCCAGCCGCAGCTCCAACGCGGGGGAGAGGGTCGGCGGGCCGGCAACGCACCGGCCGGTGGGGGAGAGCACCCAGCAGTCCAGCCCCAGGTCACGGACGACCAGCTCCAGCACCGCGTCGAGCCCGCCGCCGCCGTCCGCGCCGGCCGAGAGCAGCCGGCGGTGCCGGTCCAGCACGGTGGCCAGGTCGCCGGCCCGTTGGGCGGAGAGCCGCCGGACCACGGCCTCGGTCACGGTCGCGAACGACACGTCCACCGGCACCGCGAAGAGCGGCAACCGGTGCCGCCGGCACGCCTCGACCAGATCGGCCGGCGCGGCGCCGAACGCGGCATCCCCGGCGGCGAGCCCGGAGACCCCGGCGGCCGCCAGCGCGGCGACGAACGGCTCCGAGTCGGCTGGGTCACGCCGCCACATCAGCCCGCTCAACACGAGTTCCTCGCCGGCCAGGTAGCGGCTCGGGTCCGGCATGTCGGTGGTGACCACCCAGCGGATCGGCCGATCCAGCTCCTCGTGACCGGCGATCAGGGTGAGGCGGAGTTCGTCGAGGTCCAGGAGGTTACGAAGTAGCACGGCTGGACACCTCCGATCCGGTCATCTCGCTCAATCATGGCGCGGCCGACGTCCGGCCTTGGAGGAACCTCCAAGTTGGTGCCCCTGACCAGCGTTTCTTTTCGGCGTTCCAGACGCTAGCCAGGTCACAGTAGGAAGGCTGGAATGGCGTAGACGGCCAAAGGGGGCAGCGTGGACGAGCTGGACCGGTTCAACGCGACTGACCAGGGGAGCGCCGCGGCCGAACTCCTGGCCTGCAACGCGTCCCGGCGCTGGGCCGAGCGGATGGCCGCTGGCCGGCCGTACCCGAGCGTCGCCGCAGCCGTGGCCGCGTCCGCCGAGATCCTCTCCACGCTGACCTGGGACGACCTCGCCGAGGCGCTGGCCGCGCACCCCCGGATCGGCGAGCGAGCCGACGGCACGGGTAAGGAGGCCGCCTGGTCCCGGGGCGAGCAGTCCGGCGCGGCCGGCGCGGACCCCGAGGTGGCCGCCGCGCTGGTGGCCGGAAACCACGCGTACGAGGAACGGTTCGGCCACGTCTTCCTCATCTGCGCCACCGGCCTCGACGCCGAGGACATGCTGGCCGACTTGCGGCAACGCCTCGACCACGACGACGCCACCGAACGCGAGGTGGTCCGCACCGAGCTGATCGAGATCACCGCCCTCCGCCTGGAGAAACTCTTCGCCGGCGCACCGGCCCAGGCTGCGGTCCATTTGCGCCCTCAGGGGTCGCAAATGGACCGCAACCCCACGACGGCGGGCGCCCCGGGGATCAGCCTGCGGGAGAACGAGTACGGCAAGGCCGAGGTGCGGATGGTCCGGGTGTTCCGGGAAGGCGACCGGCACGACCTGGTCGACCTGAACGTGAGCGTCGCGCTCGCCGGCGACCTCGCCGCGACCCATCTGACCGGCGACAACGCCGACGTCTTGCCGACCGACACGCAGAAGAACACGGTCTACGCGTTCGCCAAGGACGGCGTCGGGGAGATCGAGGAGTTCGGACTCCGGCTGGCCAGGCACTTCGTGGACGCGCATCCGGCGATCCACCGGGCCAGGGTGAAGATCGAGCAGTACGCCTGGGACCGCACGGATCCGGCCAGCCCGCACTCGTTCGTCCGGGCCGGCCAGGAGGTCCGCACCGCGACGGTCAGCTACGACGGGCAGGGGGCCTGGGTGGTCTCCGGCCTGACCGGGCTGACGCTGCTCAACTCCACCGCGTCGGAGTTCAAGGGGTACGTCAAGGACGGCTACACCACGCTGCCCGAGACGGACGACCGCATCCTCGCCACCGACGTCACCGCGCGCTGGCGGCACCGGGAGCCCGCCGGCGACTTCGCCAAGTCCTACCGGGAGGCCCGCCGGCAGCTGATCGAGGCGTTCGCCGGCACCTACAGCCGCTCGCTCCAGCAGACCCTCTACGCGATGGGCAGCCGGGTGCTGGAACAGCGGCCGGAGCTGTGCGAGGTGCGGCTGACTCTGCCGAACCGGCATCACCTGCTGGTGGACCTCACGCCGTTCGGGCTGACGAACCCGAACGAGGTGTTCGTCGCGGCCGACCGGCCGTACGGGCTGATCGAGGGCACCGTGGCCCGCGACGACGCCCCCGACGCCGGCCCGGCGTGGGGGTGAGCGGGATGGACTTCCTCTCTCCCGCCACCTGGGCGGAGGCGCTGGCCGCGAAGGCCGAGCACCCGGACGCCCTGCCGGTCGCCGGCGGTACCGACGTGATGGTCGAGCTGAACTTCGACCGGCGCCGCCCGCCCGCGCTGCTGGACCTGACCCGGATCGGTGAACTGGCCGAGTGGGGCACCCGGGACGGGCAGCTCCGGATCGGTGCCACCGTCACGTACACGCAGGTCATCGACAACCTCGGCTGGGCGGTGCCCGGTCTGGCAATGGCCGCGCGGACGGTCGGTTCGCCGCAGATCCGCAATCGGGGCACGGTGGCCGGCAACCTCGGTGCGGCCTCGCCGGCCGGTGACGCGCACCCGCCGCTGCTCGCCACCGACGCGATCATCGAGGTCGAATCGGTGCGCGGGGTCCGGCTCATCCCGGCCAGGGAGTTCTTCGTCGGGGTGAAGCGGAACGCGCTGGCGCCCGACGAGTTGATCCGTGCCGTCCTGGTCGCGCCGGCGCGCGGGCCGCAGCAGTTCGCGAAGATCGGTACCCGGAACGCCATGGTGATCGCGGTCTGCTCGTTCGGCCTGGCGCTCGATCGGGAGGCGCGCACGATCGGTACCGGTATCGGCTCGGCGGCGCCGACCCCGGTCCGGGCGGTCGCCGCCGAACGGCTCGCCGCGGACCTGCCGTGGGAGAGCCGCCAGCCGCTGCCGGAGCCGCTCGCCCGCGAGTTCGGGGAACTGGTCGGCGCGAGCGCCAACCCCATCGACGACGTGCGGGGGAGTGCCGAGTACCGCCGGCACGCCCTGTCCGTCCTGGCCCGCCGCACGCTCAGCTGGGCGTGGGCGCAGTACCTGCGGGAGTAGCCGATGCGCGTCAACCTGACCGTCAACGACGAGCCACGCCAGGCCGACGACGTCTGGCCCGGCGAGAGCCTGCTCTACGTGCTGCGCGAGCGGCTCGGCCTGCCCGGTTCGAAGAACGCCTGTGAACAGGGCGAATGCGGCTCCTGCACGGTCTATCTGGACGGCGTGCCGGCGTGCGCGTGCCTGGTGCCGGCCGCTCAGGCGGCGGGCCGCGAGGTCGTCACGGTCGAAGGGCTGTCCGGCGCGGAGGCGCTCGACCCGGTCCAGGAGGCCTTCGTCGAGGCCGGTGCGGTCCAATGTGGATTCTGTACGCCCGGCCTGGTGGTGACCGTGCACGACCTGCTGGCCAGGAACGCGACCCCGTCGGACGGGGAGATCCGGGAGGCGTTGGCCGGCAACCTGTGCCGCTGCACCGGCTACGAGAAGATCCTCGACGCGGTCCATCTGGCGTCCTCGCGGCGGCCGGCATGAGCGCCGCGAGCGGGCCGGCAACCCGGCGGCCCGCGTGATCATCGACGGCGCCGCGATCGCCACGGTCGACGCGGCCGGCACCGAGCACGCCACCGGGCACGTGATCGTGGACGGCGAGTACATCACCGCGGTCGGCGCCGGCCCGGCCCCACGCGGGTTGCCGCACGACTACGTGGACGGCACCGGCTGTCTGCTCACGCCCGGGTTGGTCAACACCCACCACCACCTGTACCAGTGGGTCACTCGTGGGCTGGCGCAGGATTCGACCCTGTTCGAGTGGCTGGTCGCGCTGTATCCGATCTGGGCGAGGATCGACGCCGAGGCGGTCGGCGCCGCGGCCCGCGCCGGCCTCGGTTGGCTGGCCCTCTCCGGCTGCACGACCAGCACCGATCACCACTACGTGTTCCCGCGTGACGGCGGCGACGTGCTGGCCGCCGAGATCGAGGCGGCCAGCGACCTCGGGCTGCGGTTCCACCCGTGCCGTGGCTCGATGGACCGCGGCCGGTCGCACGGTGGGCTGCCGCCGGACGAGGTGGTCGAGACCCTGGACGCGATCCTCACGGCCACCGACGACGCGATCACGAAGTACCACGACCCGGCGCCGAACGCGATGGTCCGGGTGGCCGTGGCGCCGTGCTCGCCGTTCTCGGTCTCCTCCGAGCTGATGACCGAGGCCGCGGCGCTGGCCAGGGCGCGCGGGGTGCGGCTGCACACCCACCTCGCCGAGACCCTGGACGAGGAGGAGTTCTGCCAGGCCACCCACGGTCGCACCCCCGCCCAGTACGTGGAGTCGCTCGGCTGGCTCGGCGACGACGTCTGGCTGGCGCACGGCGTCCACCTCTCCAGCGACGCGGTGAAGCGGTTCGCCGACACCGGCACGGGCGTCGCGCACTGCCCCAGTTCGAACGCGCGGCTCGGGGCGGGGATCGCGCCGGTGCGGGGCCTGGTCGAGGCCGGCGCGCCGGTCGGGCTGGGCGTGGACGGGCCGGCGTCGCAGGAGTCCGGCTTGCTGGTCGAGGAGCTGCGGCAGGCGCTCTACCTGGCCCGGCTGGCCGGCGGCCCGGCGGCGCTCAGCGTCCGGCAGTCGCTCGCGCTGGGCACCATCGGCGGCGCCCGCTGCCTGGGCCGGGAGCGCGAACTCGGTTCGATCGAGCCCGGCAAACTCGCCGACCTGGCGCTCTGGCGGCTGGACGGGCTCGGCCACGCCGGCATCGCCGACCCGGTGGCCGCGCTGGTGCTCGGCCCGCCCGCGCCGCTGGCCCTGCTCACCGTCGGCGGCCGCACGGTGGTCGAGGGCGGCGAACTCCGCACCGCCGATCCGGCCACGCTGGCGGCCGAGGCGGCCGCCACCCACCGACGACTGATGCGAGGCACCCGATGAGCCAGCCGGTGCGGACCGAGACCGGCGTCGCGGGCGGAGTGGGCGACAGCCCGCGCCGGCCGGACGCCACCCTCAAGGTCAAGGGCGAGTTCGCGTACTCCTCGGACCTGTGGATGGACGACATGCTCTGGGGCGCGACCCTCCGGAGTCCACATCCACGGGCACGGATCCTTAGTGTCGACTTCACCGAGGCGGTGAAGCTGCCGGGCGTCTACGCGGTGCTCACCCACGAAGACGTGCCCGGCACCAAGTTCTACGGCCTCGACGACCCCGATCAGCCGGTGCTCGCGGTCGACCAGGTGCGGTACCAAGGTGAGCCGGTGGCCATCGTGGCGGCCGACCACCCGGAGACCGCCCGCCGCGCGCTGGCCCGGATCACCGTCGAGTACGAGGTGCAGAAGCCGCTCACCGACGCCCGCCAGGCCGCCTTCGACCCGGCCGCACCCAAGGTCCACGCCAACGGGAACGTGGTCCGGCACCAGCCGATCCGGTACGGCCACATCGACAACGCCAAGGCGGACGTCGTGGTCACCGGCGAGTACGAGGTCGGCATGCAGGACCAGGCGTTCCTCGGACCGGAGTCCGGACTGGCCGTGCCCGCGGAGGACGGCGGCATCGACCTGTACGTGGCGACCCAGTGGCTGCACGTCGACCGGGACCAGCTCGCGCCCTGCCTCGGGCTGCCGGCCGAGAAGGTGCGGCTGACGCTGGCCGGCGTGGGCGGCGCGTTCGGGGCCCGGGAGGACCTGTCCATGCAGGCGCACGCGTGCATGCTGGCGCTGCGTACCAGACGTCCGGTGAAGATGGTCTACAACCGGGAAGAGTCGTTCTACGGCCACGTGCACCGGCACCCGGCCACCATGCGGTACGAGCACGGCGCCACCAAGGACGGCAAGCTGGTCTACGTGCGGGCCGAGATCGTGCTGGACGGCGGCGCGTACTCCTCGACCACCCGGGCCGTGGTCGGCAACGCGGCGTCGATGGGGGTCGGGCCGTACGAGGCGCCGCACGTGTCGATCGACGCGTACGGGGTCTACACGAACAACCCGCCGTGCGGCGCGATGCGCGGTTTCGGCGCGGTTCAGGCGTGCTTCGGCTACGAGTCGCAGATGGACAAGCTGGCCGCCGCGCTCGACCTCGACCCGCTGGAGCTGCGCAGCCGCAACGTGGTCGACCAGGGCTCCCGGCTGCCCACCGGCCAGCTCATCGAGGCGCCGGCGCCGCTGCGCGACATGGCCCGCCGGCTGGCCGCGATGCCGCTGCCGGCTGCGCTGGCCAGCGAACCGGACCTGCGCGCGCTGCCCGGCGGGGTCTCGAACACCACGCACGGCGAGGGCGTCGTGCGCGGGGTCGGGTACGGCGTCGGCATCAAGAACATCTGCTTCTCCGAGGGGTTCGACGACTTCTCCACGGCGAAGGTGCGGTTGGAGGTGGTTGGCGGCGAGGCCGTGGCGGTCGTGCACACCGCCGCGGCGGAGGTGGGACAGGGACTGGTCACGTTGCAGGCCCAGATCGCCCGCACCGAGCTCGGCGTGGACCAGGTCACAGTGGCGCCGGCGGACACCAGCGTCGGCAGCGCCGGCTCGACCTCGGCCAGCCGGCAGTCGTACATGTCCGGCGGCGCGGTGAAGACGGCGTGCGAGGCCGTCCGCGAGCGGGTGTTCGCGCTGGCCGAACAGCGGCACGGGCGCCGGCTGGCGGACCCGGAGCTGGTTGGCGGGATGCTGCTCGCCGCCGACGGCACCGCGCTGGCACTGGTCGACGTGCTCGGCGACGACTCGATCGAGGAGACCCGGGAGTACCGGCACCGCCCGACCGGGCCGCTCGACCCGACCACCGGCCAGGGCAACTCCCACGTCCAGTTCGCGTTCTGCCTGCACCGGGCCGTGGTGGACGTGGACGTGGAGTTGGGGCTGGTCAAGGTCGTGGAGCTGGCCGCGGTGCAGGACGTGGGGAAGATCCTGAACCGGCTTTCGCTGGAGGGGCAGATCCACGGCGGCACCGCGCAGGGCCTGGGCCTGGCCGTGATGGAGGAGATCCAGCTGGCGGACGGCAAGCTCCGGAACCCGTCGTTCACCGACTACCTCATCCCCACCATCCTGGACATGCCGCCGATGCGGCTGGAGATCCTGGAGAACGCCGACCCGGACGCGCCGTACGGCCTGCGCGGAGCGGGCGAGCCGCCGACGCTCTCCTCCACGCCGGCCGTGGTGGCCGCGATCCGGGCGGCCACCGGGCTGGCGCTGACCAGGGTGCCGATCCGGCCCGAGCACCTGACCGTGGAACGGCCGTGACGTACGACCTCGCGCTGCGCTCCGCCCGGGTGCTGACCGGCGGGGTGGAACGGCCGGCCACCGTGTGTGTCCACGATGGAGTCATCCGGGACGTGCTGGGGTACGAGGCGGTGATCGAGGCGGACTTCGTGGTCGACCTGGGCGCCGACGCACTGCTGCCCGGCCTGGTCGACACGCACGTGCACGTCAACGAGCCGGGCCGGACCGAGTGGGAGGGCTTCGCCAGCGCCACCAGGGCAGCCGCCGCCGGTGGGGTGACCACGCTGATCGACATGCCGCTGAACGCGATCCCGCCGACCATCGACCCGGCCGCGTTGAAACTCAAGCGGGCCGCCGCGGCCGGGCAGTGCTTCGTCGACGTGGGTTTCTGGGGCGGTGCCGTCCCGGGCAACCTGGCCGAGCTGGCGCCGTTGTACGAGGACGGCGTCTACGGCTTCAAGTGCTTCCTGGTGGACTCCGGCGTGCCCGAGTTCCCGCCGCTCGTGGGCGTCGAGCTGACCGAGGCCGCCCGCGAGCTGGCCCGGCTGGGTGCGCCGCTGATCGTGCACGCCGAGGACCCTGCGCTGGTGCTGGACGCGGCCGGCGTCGGCTACGACGCGTTCCTACGGTCCCGGCCCGCGGTGGCCGAGGACTCCGCGATCGCTTCTCTGGTGGCGCTGACCAGGGAGACCGGGGTGCGGGTGCACGTGCTGCACCTGTCGTCGGCGTCCGCGCTGGCCACGATCGCGGCGGCCAAGGCGAGCGGCGCGGCGATCACCGCCGAGACCTGCCCGCACTACCTGACGCTCACCGCCGAGGAGGTGCCGGACGGCGCCACCGAGTACAAGTGCTGCCCGCCGATCCGCGGCGCCGACAACCGCGAGCAGCTCTGGCAGGCACTCGCCGACGGCACGCTGGACTGCGTCGTCTCGGACCATTCGCCGGCCACGCCGGCGCTGAAGACCACCGGCGACTTCGGCACCGCGTGGGGCGGCATCGCGTCGCTCCAACTCGGACTGCCGCTGATCTGGACCGAGGCCCGCCGGCGCGGCCACTCCCTCGTGGACGTGGTGCGCTGGATGGCCGAGGCGCCGGCCGCGCTGGCCGGGCTGACGCGCAAGGGCCGGATCGAGCCGGGGTACGACGCCGACCTGGCCGTCTTCGCGCCGGACGCGCTGTTCGTCGTGGACCCGGCGGCGCTGGCCCACAAGCACCCCGTCACGCCGTACGCCGGCCGGGAGCTGACCGGCGTGGTGCGGGGCAGCTGGCTGCGAGGGCGGCGGATCGGCGCCGAACCGGCCGGCGCGCTGCTGACCCGGGGGCTCTCGTGACCGACTTCGGCGCTGGTTTTGAGGCGCTGCCCGACCTGGCGTCGCGGGCGCTCGGCGGTGCGGTCGTCGCGGCCAACGACGAGTTCTTCGCGGACAAGGAGAACCTGGTCACGCCCGCCCCGCCGGTCTTCTCGCCGCACACGTTCACCCACAAGGGCCAGCTCTACGACGGGTGGGAAACTCGGCGCCGGCGCGAGCCCGGCCACGACTGGGCGATCGTCCGGCTCGGGCTGGTCGGCGTGATCCGGGGCGTGATCGTGGACACCGCGTTCTTCACCGGCAACTATCCGGCCGAGTGCGCCGTCGAGGGCCTCGCGGTGGACGGCTATCCGTCGCCGGCCGAACTCGCCGCAGCCGCCTGGGAACCGCTGGTGCCACGGTCACCGCTGACCGGCGACGCCCAGCACCCGTTCCCGGTCAGCTCGCCGCGCCGGTTCACCCACGTGCGGCTGTCGATCCACCCGGACGGCGGCGTGGCTCGGCTGCGGGTGCACGGGGAGGTGGTCGCCGACCCCCGGTTCCTCGGCGGTGGGCCGCTCGACCTGGCCGCGCTGGCGAACGGGGGCCGCGTCGCCGCGTGCAGCAACGCGTTCTACTCCACGCCCGCGAACCTGATCTCGCCCGGCGAGGCCCGCTCGATGGGCGACGGCTGGGAGACCGCGCGGCGACGCGGCGACGGGAACGAGTGGGTGGTGGTCCAGCTGGCGGCGGGGGGCGAGGTACGGGTCGCCGAGCTGGACACCACCCACTTCAAGGGCAACGCGCCGGGCTGGGCGGAACTGCGCGGCCACACGGACGGCGACTGGTTCCCGCTGCTGCCCAGGACCCGGCTCCAGCCGGACACCCGGCACCGATTCCTGCTGGACAGCCCCGTGGCGGCGACCAAGGTACGGCTGGACATCTATCCCGACGGCGGCATGGCCCGGCTCCGCCTCTTCGGCACCCTCACCGACTCGGGCCGCACCGCCCTGACCACCCGCTGGCACGCCACCACCTAGCCGCCCGCCGGCCCCACCGCCCGCCGGCCGGCCCCATCCGATGCTTTGGGCGACATCTTCGCGGTTATAGCCGTGAAAATGTCGCCCAAACCGGGGAGGGTTGGGACATGCCTGACTCAGTTTCGGACGTCCTCGGCGTCGCGGTCGTCGTGGTTCCGGCGGTGCTGGCCGCCCTGGTCATCGTGCAGATCGCGCACGTGATCTTCCAGCGGCTCGGCCGACGCTCCATCCTGCTCGGCGAGCTCGCCTCCCGGGCCCATCGACCGACCCAGTTCGCCGCCTCGCTGGTCGCCCTGGAGGTGGCGATCGAGGCCACGACGACCACGGGCGACTGGCGTCGGCCGTTGCTGCACCTGCTCTGGCTCGCCATCATCGCGGCCGGTGCCTGGCTGATCGCGTCCTTGTTGCTGGTGATGGAGGACGTGGCGCTCGCCCAGTACCGGACCGACGTGGAGGACAACCGGCACGCACGGCGGATCCACACCCAGGTCACGGTGGTGCGCCGGGTGACCGTGGCTGTGGTGTCCGTCGTCGCGTTCGGGGCGATGCTGGTGACCTTCCCGGCCGCGCGCGCTGCGGGTACGAGCCTGCTCGCATCGGCCGGTGTCGCCGGCGTGATCGCCGGTTTCGCGGCGCAGAGCCTGCTCAGCAACGTGCTCGCCGGCGTGCAGATCGCGTTCAGCGACTCGCTCCGGCTCGATGACGTGGTGGTGGTCGAGAAGGAGTGGGGCCGGGTCGAGGAGATCACCCTCAGTTACGTGGTCGTGCACATCTGGGACGACCGGCGGCTGATCCTGCCCACCTCGTACTTCACCACGAAGCCGTTCGAGAACTGGACCAGGACCTCGGCTGCGGTGCTCGGCACGGTCGAGCTGGACGTGGACTGGTCGCTGCCGGTCGAGGAGGCCAGGCAGGAGCTGACCCGGATCCTCGATGGCGCGGAGCTGTGGGACGGCCGGGTCGGCGTGCTGCAGGTCACCGAGGTACTCGGGCCGTACGTGCGGCTGCGCGCGCTGGTCAGCGCCCCGGACGCGCCCACGCTGTGGGATCTGCGCTGCCTGGTCCGGGAGGCGCTCGTGCTGTGGCTGCACGAGCGGTATCCGGACGCGCTGCCGCGGCTGCGCACCGAACCGATCGACGAGCCAACCGGCCGGCCGGCCGAGCTGCCGTCCCGGCCCGAACCCACGGGCGATGCCGACGAGGACGACGCGCACGTGTTCAGCGGGAGCAGTGCCGGCCGCGAGCGTGGCGAGGCGTTCACCGGCCCCGAGGAGGAGTCCTCACCCGACCGCCCTTGAGCCGGGGACGGGGTTTGGCGTCAGCCGAACCAGTGGCTGACCGGCCAGGCGACCGTGGCGTCGTCGGCGACCCGGCCGAGCGCGCTGGCGTTGATCGTCGCCTTGATCGCCTCCGGCACCGTGGTGAGCGCGAGGATCCGCCCGCCAGCCTGCACGGTGTTGCGCAGCCCGGCCAGAAAACCGAGCCCGGTGCCGGAGAGCCCGGTGACGGCGCCGAGGTCGACGGTCACGTCCAGCGGCTGTAGGCCGGCGATGTAGCGGCTGATGACGACGAGCTGATCACGCACGGCATCGTCGAGATCGCCACCGAGCGTGATCGTCAGTCGATCCGGCTCGCGGTAGTAGGAGATGGTCAGCGGGTGGTTGCTCGGCATGGCCAACTCCGAATCGCGATCCGGACAGAACGGATTTAAAGTATAAATAGCTCCGGCGGCTAGTCCAGTATTTCTGACCGAAGTGTCGTCTCGGTGAAATCAGCGAGTCGGGCTGTCACATCCAGCTGAGCTGCACGCTTCGTCGCGAGGAGTCGGTTACGGACTGAGGGTCCAAAGGGCGTCGATCGGAAGGGCGCGGAGCCGGTCGCCGAAGGGCAGCGTCTGCTGACCGGTGTACAGCACGTAGCCGGCAACGAAGCGGTCGCCGAGGTGGTTCGCAAGATGCCGCAGGCCAGCTAGGTCCTCGGCCCGTACGGTGGCACCAGCCTTGACCTCGACCGCCACGACTCGGCCATCGGCCGCCTCGATGACGGCGTCGACCTCGACCTTGTCCTTGGTTCGGTAGTGGTAAAGCCGGGCGCGCTCGTCGCCCCAGGTCAGTTGCCGGGCCAACTCCATCAGGACGAAGTTCTCCAGCATCGAACCGGCGGCGCCGTCCGGTTCGTTCAGCCGACTGGAGTCCTGGCCGAGCAGATGGCACGCGATGCCAGTATCTACATAGGCCAGCTTGGGAGTGCCGATGGCCCGCTGCGTATTTCCTGTGGACCAGGCCGGGATCTGTTTGATGAGGAAGACCGCAGCGAGCAGCTCGAGGTAGCGAGTCAGCGTTGTCCTGGGCACTCCGGACTGTGTGGACAGCGTGTTCGGCACCAGCAGGCCGCCGGATCTTCCCGCCAGCAATGCCAGGAGCTTGCGTAGTTCGCCTCGGCGCTCGATCACGGCGAGCTCGGTCACGTCGCGTTCGATGAGGGTCGTCAGGTAGGACTCGAAGAAGGCCGTGCGGCGGCGCGGCGATCGGCGTACCGCCTCGGGATAGCCACCCCGGACCGCGCGATCGAGATAGTCGCGTTTGCGCAGCGTGGAGGTCCGCTCGACCGCTGGGCCGTGCCGGAACGCGGCGTCGACGAATTGATCCGGCGTGTCGTCGATCTCGCCCTGGGAGAGCGGCCACAGTTCGACGATCTCCATCCGGCCGGGCAGCGCGTCGGGGAGATCGCGCAATGCCAGGATCTGTGCGGAGCCCGTGAGGAGGAACCGACCCGGGCGGGGGTCGAGGTCGACGACCGCCTTGATCGCCCGGAACAGCTCGGCTGCCAGCTGGACCTCGTCGATGACCAGCAGTCCGTCGTGGTCGACGAAACTGGTGGGGTCGTCGTGGGCCGCCCGGAGCGTCGCCGCATCATCGAGCAGACGAATCAGCGGGTTTGGCCGGTTCGCCGCCACGATTCTGGCCAGCGTACTTTTGCCAACCTGCCGTGCCCCGTTGATGGTGACGACCCTGGTGTCGGCAAGCGCGTCGGCGACGAGCGCCAATGCTCTTCTTGGTAGCAGTTCGTCAACGTCCACGGCGTCAGCATATCTGCTGGTAGAGCGTTTCTGTGGACATCTGGCCGCACGGTTCGTGGACATCTGGCCGCTGGATTGGTGGACATCTGGCCGCGGTCCGCTGTCCGGAGTGAAACGGACTTTCGGGGAAAACGGGGCTACGCCTGCCTGTTGTATGCCCAGAAACCCCGAAAGTCCGGTTCGGGTGGCGGGCGGCCGGCGCCGGTTCAGGCGGCGAGCGGCGGGCGTTAGTCGGTGGTGTCCTCGTCGAGTACCTGGCGCGCCAACTTCTTGGGCGCCACCAGGGTGTACGAGGTGCGCACCCATTCCTCGACCTGTGCCCAGCGCTCGCCGTCCAGCTCCGGCGGCAGCGTGAGCGATACCCAACCGTGCCGGCCCAGCCCGTACCCGGTGGGCGTGGCATCCGGATCGGTGGCCACCACCGCGGCCGCCTCCTCCTTGTCCAGCTTCAGGCTCAGGTTGCCCGCCTCGGCGTCGCTGAAGACGAAGTTCTTTCCGCGCACCCGGAACGTCGGATGGTCGCCCCACTCGGCCACGTCCACCCGCTCGGCCTCCGGCAGCCGGCTGACCAGCGCCTCGAGCCGCGCCATGTTCGTCATTCGGCGTCCAGCGCGGTGAGCATTCGCTTGAGGGCAACCTGGCGGTACGAGCTCTCCATCAGTTCGGTGATCTCGTCCCAGTCGACGGCGGCGACGGTGAGGTCGAGGGCGAGCCAGCCGCTGGGGCCGAAATAGGGCGGAACGTAGATCCGGGCGTCCTCCAGCAGCGCCGGGCGTTCGGCGGCGTCAGGCTTGAAAATCACGGCGTACGGGTGCTCGTCGTTCCCCTCGAAGACTGCGAAGATCTTCTTGCCGGCGCGGAACGTCGGCCGTCCCCACGCCTCCACCTCGGCGGATTCGGGGAACGCGAGACAGACCTCGCGCAGTTCGGCGAGGTGCGGGTCGTCGTCGCGGTACATCCTGGGATGGGCCACGGCCAGACGCTAGGCCGCCGCCCGTCGCGCTGGCAAGCACCGCCGCCAACCCTCGGCTTTGGGCGACATTTCAGGTTATAGCCCCGAAGATGTCGCCCAAAGCGCCAAGGGGGTGGCGGCCCGGCACGGCAAGTGGGCGCCAAAGCGGCAAGGGGTGGCGTTCCGGCAAGTGGGCGCTAAGCGGCAAGGGGGGTGGCGGCCCGTCAGAGCCAAGACGCGAGGCCCGGGGAGGCGGATGCGCGCCTCCCCGGGCCCCGGGCCTGTCACCTCGGCTGGCGCCGAGGATGGTGCGGCTAGCTGAGACCGTTCTTCATGGCGGTGATCAGCTCACCGTTGGTGGTGTCACCCTGGAGCTCCCAGAAGAAGGCGCCGCCGAGACCCTGGTCCTTGACGTACGACATCTTGCCGCCGATCGTCGCGGGGGTGTCGTAGCTCCACCACTCGCTGCCGCATTTGGCGTACGCGGTGCCGGCGACCGTGCCGGTGGCCGGGCAGCGGGTCTTGAGGAGCTTGTAGTCGTCGATACCGGCTTCCCAGCGGCCGGGTGCGGGGCCGGTCGCCGTGCCGCCGGGCGTGGCCTGAGTGACGCCGGTCCAGCCGCGGCCGTAGAAGCCGATGCCGAGCAGCAGTTTGTTGGCCGGGACGCCCTTGCTCTTCAGCTTCTGGATCGCCGCGTCGGAGTTGAATCCAGCCTGGCTCTGCGAGTTGCCCGGGACGGCGGTGAGCGGCGTGTGCGGAGCCGTCGGGCCCTGGGCGGCGAAGGCGCCGAAG
This sequence comes from uncultured Actinomycetota bacterium, assembly GCA_963746095.1. Taxonomy (GTDB): domain Bacteria; phylum Actinomycetota; class Actinomycetes; order Mycobacteriales; family Cryptosporangiaceae; genus CAVVAL01. The sequence continues at coordinate 68,137 of CAVVAL010000035.1, forward strand.
TAGTCGTACGTCATCGGCAGGTACCAGTCGACGTACTGCGCCGCGCCGGCGTAGTCGGCGACGTCGAGCTTGCCGCCGTTGGTGCCGTCCGCCGTGATGGCCGACGTCACCAGGTTGCCGGTGCCGAACCGGGCGCGCAGGGCCTGCATCAGGTTCTTGTAGCCGGCCTGGCCGCTGGTGTCACAGCTGAGGCCACAGGTGTTCGGGTACTCCCAGTCGATGTCGATGCCGTCGAACACGTCGGCCCAACGCGGGTCCTCGACCAGGTTGTAGCAGGAGTTCGCGAACTTACTCGGGTCCTGCGCCGCCTGGCCGAAGCCGCCGGACCAGGTCCAGCCGCCGAACGACCAGAGGATCTTGATGTGCGGGTTCGCGGCCTTGAGCTTGCGGAGCTGGTTGAAGCTGCCCTTGAGTGGCTGGTCCCAGACATCCGCCACGCCGTCGATGCTCTCGGCGGCGGTGTAGGAGCGCTCGTAGTCCGGGAACGCCTCGCCGACGACGCAGTTGCCGCCCACGACGTTGCCGAACGCGTAGTTGATGTGCGTCAGCTTCGCGGCCGAGCCGCTGGTGGCGATGTTCTTCACGTGGTACGCGCGGTCGTACACGCCCCACTCGGTGAAGTAGCCGATGTTCTTGCGGCCGCCGGGCGGGATCACCACGTTGTCGGTGGTGACGGTGACCGCGCTGGAGGCGCCGGAGGCGTTGCCCGCGGCGTCCTTGGCCTTGACCGTGAAGGTGTACGCGGTGTTCGCGGCGAGGCTGCCGACGGTCGCGGTGGTGCCGGCGACGGTGAGCACCGAGGTGCCGCCGCGGAAGATCTCGTAGCCGGTGACGCCGACGTTGTCCGTCGAGGCGTTCCAGGCGAGCGAGACGCTGCTGGACGTCTTGCCGGTGGAGCGGAAGTTGCCCGGCACGGTCGGCGCCTGGGTGTCGGTGCCGCCGCCGGTGTCGGTGGTGACGTTCAGGGTGTTGGACGATGCGGAGACGTTGCCCGCGGCATCCTTCGCCTTGACCGTGAACGCGTACGCGGTGTTCGCGGTCAGGCCGGACACGGTGCCGGTGGTGCCGGCGACGGTGAGTCACCGAGGCGCCGCCGCGGAAGATCTCGTAGCCGGTGACGCCGACGTTGTCGGTGGACGCCGTCCACGCCAGCGAGACGGTGGTCGCGGTCTTGCCGGGAGAAGTCAGGTTGCTGGGCGCGGTGGGGGCTTGCGTGTCCGGGCCGGGTCCCGTGCCGTCACAGGCACTGCCGTTGACCTTGCAGTTGGAGAGCGCGCCGCCACCGGAGCCGATGAAGCCGAAGCTCGCCGTGCCGCCGGCCGGCACGGAACCGTTCCAACCGTTGTTGACGAAGGTGTGGTGGCTGCCCGAGTCGGTCCGGACCGCGTCCCAGCTGGAGGTGATGGCGGCACCGGCCGCGGTGTCGAACTCCACCTTCCAGCTGGTGATGCCGGCGCCGGTCCCGTTGGTGACCGTGCACTTGCCTTCGAAGCCGGAGCCCCAGTCGGAGGTCTTCACGCAGGAGGCGGTCACCGCGGCAGCGGAGGCCGACGAGGCGTAAACCGCGGTCGCGGTCACCGCCATCAGGAGTGCACTGCCGAGTACTAAGACTCGGCGCGTACGCAGTCTGGACATCGTTCTCCCGAAGAGGAAAGGGGCGCGCCCCGCACGACACGCCCGACGGTGGGGCTGAGAACAGATGAGTCGATTGGGAGAGGTGCGCTCCCCATTCCGGGCAGGCGCCCCTGAATGTGGACCGGACATTAGATGGACTAGACCACTAGGGTCAATAGGTCCAGACCAATTTAAGTTTCCTGATCGTTTCCGCTGGTGTCGGAGGCGCGGATGCCGCTGACTTCGCGACAGAGGTCGCCGTCAGACGGCAGACTTCACCCGTTGCGTCGGCGCCGGCCGGTCCGGCTCTCGCGCGCGAAGCGCGCGCCGACGGAGGCGGGTGCCACGGGGAGTACGGGGAGCATAGGAGCCGCGGCCTGGACGTCCGGAATCGGGGCCGGCGGGGGCGGGAGCGGGGGCGGGGCCAGTTCCGGCATCGAGCGTCGGAGCGCCTCTTCGGCGGCCTCGGCCTTGCGGCACGGCCACGGCGACGCGCAGACCGGGCAGCGGCCCTGCTCGGCGGCGTGCTGTTCGGCGAGTTCCTGGGCGATCATCCACAGCCTCGGATCGAGGCATTCCGCTGGCGGTTCGACTTCGGTCACCGCATAACTCCGGAATTCGCGTCGGACGGCGCCGACTTTTTACCTGGGGCAATCTCCGGGAAACGGGAAAGTAACACTGCGGCGTCCGCCGCGCAGCCTCTCACCACTGCGGCATGCTGGCTCCGGCCGTGCTGACCAGCGGTTTCTTCTGGTGCCAAGGTGGTGGGCAGGGTGCACTCCCCGATCCGGCGTGGGGTGGGACAGTATCAGCCCAGTCGAGACATATGCCCAGCACCGCACGGCCCTACGTCACCAGACAGGTAGGTACGCTGCGTCGGTGACGACGCCGGCCGCGGACGACGACACGGTCACCTTCCGCCACGATGATCCCGACCGCTGGCTGGCCGGGGTCCGCCTCCGCCAGGAGGTCGGCGTCCCCGGTGACGCGCTCGACTTCCGCTACGACGATGCCGAGCGCGCATGGTCGCTGCGGCTGGCCCGGCCGCCGGTGGCCCGGATGGAGTACCTCCTCGAACTGCGACACCGCGACGGCAGTACCGAGACCGTCGTGGACGCCGCCAATCCACGCCGCGCACCCGGCGCGTTCGGCGACAAGTCGGTGGCGGAGTTTCCCGACTACCGCCCGCCCGGGTGGCTCACGGCGAGCGGCGCGGACGGGCAGTGGTGCGAGCTGGCGATCCCGTCCCGGGCGCTCGGCGCGGACATCGCCGCCCGGCTCTGGACGCCCGCGGCCGACCCCGGGGGCCGGCTGCTGGTGGCCAACGACGGCCCCGAGTACGACCGGCTGGCCGGCCTCGGCCGCTATGCCGCGGCGATGGTCGGCACCGGACGGGTGCCCCCGTTCCGGCTCGCGCTGCTCGCACCGGGTGACCGGAACCGGTGGTACGCGGCCGACCCCGGGTACGCCAGGGCGCTGGTCCGCGAGGTGCTCCCCGCGCTGGACGCCGCCGGCCCGGTGATCGGCATGGGAGCGAGCCTCGGCGGGCTGGCGATGCTGTACGCGCAGCGCCGCTACCCGGCCGCCTTCGCCGGGCTGTTCCTGCAGTCGGGCAGCTTCTTCGTGCCCCGGTACGACCGCCACGAGAGCGGCTTCTCCGGCTACCGGCGGATCGTGCGGTTCGTCGGCAGCACCGCCGATGCCGCCTCGGCTCACCCAGTGCCGACGGTCGTGACCTGCGGACTCGGCGAGGAGAACCTGCACAACAACCGGCTGATGGCGGCCGCGCTGGCGGATCAGGGGTATCCGGTTTCGCTTCGCGAGGTGCCGGACGCCCACAACTACGTAGGCTGGCGGGACGCGTTCGACCCGCACCTGACCGAACTGCTGACCGGGGTGTGGGCCTGACCGGAGAGGGGGAGCCGTGCGCAGGGTGGAGCTGTACTCGCCGGCGATCGGTGCCGCCGCCGGTGTGGCCGTCTACGGCCACTGGGGACGGCCGGTGCTGGTCTTCCCCGCCGAGCAGGGCCGGGCCGGCGACTTCGCGGACAACGGCATGGTGGACGCCGTCGGACCGCTGATCGAGGCCGGCCGGGTGAAGCTCTACTGCGTCGACTCCTACGACGGGCAGACCTGGGCCGACCGCGGCCTCTCGCTGGAGGACCGGGCCCGCCGGCACGGCGGCTACCAGTCCTGGATCGTCGATCAGGTGGCTCCGTTCATCGTGGACGACTGCGGCGGCGGCCCGGTCGAGATCGCCACGGCCGGGGTCTCGCTGGGCGCCTTCCACGCGCTCAACTTCGCCTTCCAGCGCGCCGACCTGTTCCCGCTGGCGCTCTGCTTCTCCGGCAACTACGACCCGTCGGCGTGGCACGGCTGGGGCGAACGCGGGGAGGCGACGTACTTCAACAACCCGACCGACTACGTGGCCAACCTGAACGGCGACCACCTCGACTGGCTGCGCTCCCGGCTCTCGCTGGTGCTGGTCTGCGGCCAGGGCCAGTGGGAGGACACCACCGGTTCGCTCGACTCCACCCGCCGGATCGCCGGGCTCCTCGCCGCCAAGGGCATCCGCCACGAGCTCGACCTGTGGGGCCACGACGTCCCGCACGACTGGCCGTCCTGGCGCGCGCAGTGGGCGCACCACCTACCTCGTTTCTGCTGAAAGCCGTTCCGTTCGCCGCGAGCCCTGGGGGATCCATGTCGGAGACAACGCACCTGATCGGGCTGCTGCTGGGCACCGAGGACGACTGGCCGCGGGCGTTCGAGGAGCTCACCCGCCGCCTCGGCCCGGTCGTCGACGGCACCGGGCGCACCCACCGGCTGGCCACCGAGCGGGTCAGCATCGAGCCGTTCAACCTGCGCGACAAGCCCCGGCACGCGCTGGTGATCGACCGGCTCGCGTACTGGTACTACCACCCGCGCGAGTGGCTGAAGAAGATCGCCATGATGGACGACGTCTACCTGCTCAACAGCCCGTTCACGTTCCAGTCGATGGAGAAGCACGCCGCGTACTGCGCGATGATGCGGCTCGGGCTCAAGGTGCCGGAGACCGCGCTGGTGCCGTACAAGAACCCGCTCGACAATGCCCGGTACGCCTACACCGCGGCCCGGTACAACGTGCCGTTCGACCTGGACGAGGTGGCCGAGCCGGATCGGCTACCCGCTGTTCATGAAGCCGTACGACGGCGGCGCCTGGGTCGGCGTCTCCCGGATCAAGAACGACGAGGAACTGCACGCGGCGTACGACGAGTCCGGTGCCCGGCTGATGCACCTGCAGGCCTCGGTCGAGGGGTACGACGCGTTCGCCCGCTCGCTGTCGATCGGCGCCGGAGACGATGGTGATGAAGTTCCGGCCCGAGCTGCCGATGCACGACCGGTACGCCGTGGACCACAACTTCCTGACCGCCGAGACCGGCGACGAGGTGGTGACCATCTCGCGGCTGGTGAACGCGTTCTTCCGGTGGGAGTTCAACTCCTGCGAGTCGCTGGTGCGCGGCACCGAGGTGCACCCGATCGACTACGCCAACGCCTGCCCGGACGTGGCGCTCACCTCGCTGCACTACTACTTCCCGTGGGCGATGAAGGCGCTGCTGCGCTGGACCGCGTTCTGCACGGTGACCGGACGCCGGCCGCGGATCGACCTGGAGACAGCCCGGTACTTCGAGATCGCCGACCGGACCGATCTCTCCTATGAGGACAAGCTCGGCCGCTACCGCCAGCTCGCCGACGAGTACTTCGAGACCGAGCGGTACGCCGAGTTCTGCGCCTCCCGGCTGCCGCACGTGGACGAGCTGGTGCACGACTGGGTGCGCTCGGCCGACTTCGACGCGATGCTGGTCGAGACCGTGAGGGCCAGCTACCCGGCGGCCGAGCACGACCGGTTCGTCGCGCACTTCCGCGGCCTGATCGGTGCATGGGTGCACGACAACGGCTGACACGACAGCGCCACTACGGTTGGATCGTGACCGAGTGGGCAAGGTCGTGGGCGCGATCCAACAGCGGCCGGCCGAGGTACTCCCGGTGACACATCGGGTGTAATCGGGCAGCTGTTCGAGCGGGCGGTCGGCGGTTGTGCTGGCGTACGCTCGTCGTGACGATTCCGCGTCGCGGTGGGGGCTCGGCCGGCTCGGACACCCGCGCCGGCGGGATGCGCCGCTGCACGGGGAGAAGGGGGATCCGATGGCGGGCCGGTCCGGTCGGCGTCTGATCCGTGCCGGCGAGGATGCCGCGGCGCAGCGCCAGGCGGTCCTGGTCCAGGTCGCCCGCTCCCTCTCCGAGTCCGTCGAAGATCCGCGCCGGCTGGCCGGCATGGTCGTCGACGCCTTCGCCGCGCTGGTCGGCGACGAGGTCACCATGTGGGTGCTCAATCCGGACGGCTCGGCGATGGAGTGCGCCGGCGTCGGCCACCGTGACCCGGACGCGCTGCGGATGCTGACCAGCATCGTCGGCGGCATGCGGTACGAGCGCGGCGACGGCCTGCTCTGGCCCACTGTGGAGTCGGGCCGGCCCACGCTCACTCCGCACTTCTCGCTGGACGACAACCGGAACGACGCGAACACCGAGATCCTGCCCTACATGGAGCGCTACGGCGTGCACAGCATCGCGGTCTCTCCGGTCTCCGCCCGCGGCCGGGTGATCGCGGTGATCGGGGCCTCCCGCACACGGCTCGGCGGCGTTCACCGAGGACGACGTGAGCTTCATGCAGGTCCTCGCCGACCTCGCCGCGATCGCGCTGGACCACGCCCAGCTGCTCGCCGACGCCCGCGCCGCCCAGGCCGAACTGCGCGGCACCGCCCGGCTGGTCGACCAGGTCTCGGACGCGATCATCTCGACCGATCTGGAGTGGCGGATCGAGAGCTGGAACGCCGCCGCCGAGACCATCTACGGCCACTGCGCGGCGGCGGCCGTGGGTGCGCGGCTAGACGGGCTGCTCGTCACCTCGTTCCTGCTTCCCGGCGGTGCCCGGACCACGGGCACGGCGGTCCGGGAGGCGTTGCGGTCGCACGGCGGCTGGAGCGGCGAGCTGCGGGAGCGGCGGGCGGACGGCAAGCTCATCGAGGTCACCTGCTCGATGACCGTGAGGACCGACGACGCCGGCGACCCGATCGGCGTGGTGCTGGTGAACCGGGACATGTCCGAGTACCGCGAGCTCGCCGCCCGTGAGCAGCTGACCCGGAGCATCGTCGACTCGGCCGACGCGCGCACCGCCGTGCTCAGCCCGGACGGCACGATCGTGGCCGTCAACGCGCCCTGGGAGGCCTACCTGGCCGACGGCATCGCGCCCGCTGATCGGCGAGGGCGACAACTACCTGGTTGCCTGCGCACGCGCCGATCAGGAGGCCTGGCGGCAGGCCGGTGCCGGGATCCGCGAGGTGCTCGCCGGCCGGCGGCCGATCCTCGAGCTGGACTACCGGACCGAGTCCGGCGACGGGCCGCGCTGGCACAACATGAGCGTCGTCCCGATGATCGACCCGACGCTCGGCGTCCTGGTCACCCACACCGATGTGACCTGGCGGAAGCGGCGCGAGGACGACCTGACCCATCGCGCCAACCACGACGACCTGACCGGCCTGCCCAACCGGACCTACCTCAACGACGAGCTGGGGCGGGCGATCGCCCGGGCCAACCGGACCGGCGTGCCGATGGCGCTGCTCTTCCTCGACCTGGACCACTTCAAGTCGATCAACGACCGGTACGGGCACGAGGCGGGGGACCGGGTGCTGCACTCGGTGGCGCAGCGCCTGCTGCACGCCGTGCGCCCGACCGACCTGGTGGCCCGGTTGGGCGGCGACGAGTTCGTGGTGCTTGCGGACGAGATCGGCGACGTACAACGTGCCGCGGAGATCGCCCGCCGGCTGCTCAGCGCCTGCGAGGCGCCCATCGAGGTCGACGGGCACCACGTCTTGGTCACGCCGAGTATCGGGCTCGTGCTCTCGCCACCGCGACGTCGAGCCCAGCGCGCTACTGCGGGCCGGGGACGCCGCCATGTACCAGGCCAAGGAGTGCGGCCGGGCCCTATACGAGGTGTCGGGGACGTACTCCGCCCGCGCTTGAGCGTGCCCCGTCGCCTACCGGTGACGGGGCGCAGTCAACTAGATGTCAGCTGAGTTCAGCGGTGCTGTCTTCGGCTTCGTACGTGTGCGGGTGAGCCTTGACGAAGTCTTTCGTCTCCGAGTACATCCGGGTGATGTACTCCTCGACCTGATCACGCTCAACGCGCCATTGGCCCCGCCCACCGATCTTGATCGCGGGAAGATCGCCGGCGCGCACCAGCGCATAAGTCTGTGAAGCTGAGATGTTGAGGATCTCGGCGACATCGGACAGCCGCAGGAACCTCGTGTTGGTGTCAGCCACCGCACTCTCCAACCGTTTCCTTAGCAGTGATGGCTCTTCAGCTTGCCACATTACAACCGATCGTGCGGGGATGAGCTCACATACGGTCGCCGATACCCGAGCCTGGCCGCGCGACGACTCACACGGTGAGTGACGGCAACCCTGCGTGAGCTGGAACGGCCCGTGGCAGGGACAATGAGCCGGCCGGGTCCCGATTCAGCGCTGGCCCGCGTGGCCGGTCAGGCCCAGGAGCAGGGACATCACCGATTCGCGGACGTCCTCCTTGGGGCGCTCGGGGTGGAACGTGAGCCAGTCCAGCGTGACCACGACCAAGGTGCCGAAGAGCGCGGCGGCGGCCGTGTCGATCTCGGTCGGGCCCGGAATATGACCGTTTGCGGCGAGTCGGCCGATGATCTGCTTGAACACCGTCATCAGGTTGTCCCGCAGCAGGGCCATCGTGTCGTGCCACTGTCCGGGGGTCCGCCACATCTCGCTGAGCAGCAGTTGGGCGAAGGCCGGATACTCGGCCACGAAGCTGAGCGCGCCGTCCACCAGGCGTTCCACCGCCGCGAGCGGATCGTGCCGCGCTCCGCCTCGCCCAGCCGCGCCGCCAGCAGCCCGACGCCGTGCCGCAGCAGCGCGTCGATCAGGCCGTCCTTGCTGCCGAAGTTGTAGTAGACGGTGCCCTTGGCCACGTGCGCCCTGGCGGCGATCTCGTCCACCGTCACGCCGGCCGGTCCGCGGTCGCCCATCAACTCCAGCGCGGCCGCGAACAGCTTCTGCTTCGTGGCGTCCGTCCGGGTCGGTCGGGGCGAGACCATCGTCGTTCCTCGCAACGTCACAACACGAGCTCCGGTTGGAGGCGCGCGCCCGACCATA